>NZ_JAFJSY010000017.1 GCF_019857225.1 Streptomyces plumbidurans | reverse complement strand
GCCCGCCGCGACGGCCGGGTAGCCCACGCGCCCGCCGCGCGGCCGGGCAGCCCACGCGCCCGCCGCGCGGCCACGTAACCTTCGCGCTCGCCGCACGGCTGGGTAGCCGCCGCACCGCCAGGTAGCCTCCGCTGCCATCGCGCCGCCGAGCAGTCCGGCCGGACTGCCCGGCTTGCGTGGTTACAGAACCGTTTCCCCCTCACCGAGCGTGACATCCCCGTGTCCGCGCACGTCACCGGGCTGATACCGTCCCCGCCAACGGCCTGAATCGCATCTGGTCCGCCACACAGATCACGTCGCTGAGAGGTTGGAGCATGCCGGACGACGTCGCAGCAGCCCGGGCCGCCGCGGAGGAAGAGGCGGCGTTCGCGCACCCGGCGGTCGACCCCGACTCCACCGCCGCGTACGGCGACCACCCCGACCAGCTGATCGACTTCTACACCCCGCGCGTGGAGGCGGTCCCGGGCGGCGGCCCCGCCCCGCTGGTCGTCGTACTGCACGGCGGCGCCTGGCGGGCCGCGTACGACCGCCGGCACATCTCCCCCTTCGCGGACTTCCTCGCCCGGCGCGGCTTCGCGGTGGCGAGCGTCGAGTACCGGCGGGGCAGCGCGATCCCTGCCCAGGGCGGCAGCGGTCCCGTGGCGGGCCGGTGGCCGGAGACCTTCGACGACGTCGCGGCCGCGCTGGACGCGCTGCCCCGGCTGGTGCGCGAGAAGCTGTTGCCGGCCGACGTGCGCCGCACGGTGGTCACCGGGCACTCGGCCGGCGGCCACCTCGCCCTGTGGGCGGCGGCCCGCCATCTGCTGCCCGCCGACGCCCCCTGGCACCTCGACCGCCCCGCGCCCCTGCGTGGAGCCGTCGCCCTCGCGCCGATCGCCGACTTCGAGGTCGCCGACAAGCTTGACGTGTGCGCCGGTGCCGCGCGTCAACTCCTCGGCGGGGAAGAGAAGTTCGCCGAGCGCCGCCCGTACGCCGACCCCTCCCTGCTGCTGCCCACGGGCATCGCGACCACCCTCGTCCAGGGCCGCACCGACCTCACGGTCCCGCAGGCGGTCGCCGAGTCCTACGCGGACGCCGCCGCGAAGGCCGGCGAGGTGGTGGGCCTCACGCTCCTGGAGGACGTCGGCCACTTCCCCCTGATCGACCCCGCCGCGGACGCGTGTGCGGTGGTCGCCGAGGAGATCGCCCAGCTGGCGTGGTGACGCGCCGGTACGGCCTGCCGTAGTACCTGAGAGGGAGACCGAAGGACCCTTCTCACTGGTGACGCCCGCCGCCCCGGCCTGCGCCTACCGTCTTACCCGTGACCGACACGACCCAGACGCAGTCGCCGCCGCCGGAGCCGCCGGAGGGCGCGTACGAGCCGTACAAACCGCGCAGCCCGGAGTTCCGGGCGGCCATGGACGCCCTGCGCGGGCTGCGGCAGGACCTGTTCCAGGATGCCTTCGCCTATCGCCCCCTGCCCCGGGCGAGCGGCGACGGCCCGCTCGCGCGCCGGCTGTCCGGGCGGATGCGGGAGTACGCGACCTGGGCCCCGCACGCCCTGATCACGGCGGCCGGTCTGCTCGCGATGCTGATCGCGACCAGCGGGTTCCTCGACGCCGGCGTCTCTCTCGTCGTCGGTCTGCTGGCCCTGGCCCCGGTCCTGCTGACCATGGCCCGCCCCGTCGGCGCGTTCTGGCTGTCGATGGCGGCGACCCCGCTCGCCGCCGCGCTCGACAGCGGCGGCGGTTCCGAGTGGCCGTGGCCGTCCGGCGCCTTCGCCTGCCAGCTGTTCGTACTGACGATCGTGGCCATCCGCACCCGTCCGCGGGCGACCGCCTGGATGTGGCTGCTGACGGGGGCGTACGGCTTCCTCGCCGAAACCGTCCTCGGCGGTTACGGAAGCTATGGCCCCTACGGCCCCTACTTCGGCCCGAACACCGTGGAGATGCTGTTCGTCTCCGCCATCGCCCTGCTCGCCGTCACGGTCTGGCACATCCGCCGCGACGCCCGCCAGGAGGTCACCGCCCAGCAGACGGTGACCGCGCACGAGCGGTCCAGGCGCACCCTCCTGGAGGAGCGCACGACCATCGCCCGCGAACTGCACGACGTGGTCGCCCACCACATGTCGGTCGTCGCCATCCAGGCGGAGGCCGCCCCCTACCGCGTCGAGAACCCGCCGCCCGAGCTGGAGCGCGCCTTCGCAACCATCCGGGAGAACGCGGTGGCCGCGCTCACCGAGCTGCGCCGCGTCCTCGGCGTCGTCCGCGCCGAGGACTACGAGGCCCCGGACGCCCCGCAGCCCACGCTCGCGGACCTCGACGCGCTGCTGGCCAATGTCCGCGAGGCGGGCCTGAACGTCGACAAGGTGGTGACCGGAGCGGTGCGCGAGCTGCCGCAGGGTGTGGAGCTGTCGGCGTACCGGATCGTCCAGGAGGCGCTGAGCAACAGCCTGCGCCACGCGCCGGGCGCGGGCGCCCGCGTCGAGATCGGCTACGTCCTCGGCGGCCTGGGCGTACGCATAGTCAACGGCCCGCCGCCCGAGCCGAGCCTGATCAAGCCCTCGCCGGGCGCGGGACACGGCATCACCGGGATGCGGGAGCGCGTCTCGATGCTGAGCGGGGAGATGACCGCGGGCCGGACCGACGACGGAGGCTACGAGGTGGCGGTGTTCCTGCCGGTCGCGGACACCAGAAACGACGCCCGGGAAGACTCCAGGGAAGGTGACGCATGGCCATCCGCGTCCTGATCGCGGACGATCAGATGATGGTGCGTGAGGGCTTCTCCGTCCTGCTGAACGCGATGCCGGACATCGAGGTCGTCGGCGAGGCCGTCAACGGGCGCGAGGCGGTCGACCGGGTCCGCGAACTCGCCCCCGACGTCGTCCTGATGGACATCCGTATGCCCGAGCTGAACGGCATCGAGGCGACCAGGGAGATCGTGGCGGCCGACACCACCGCCAAGGTCCTGGTCCTGACGACCTTCGACCTCGACGAGTACGTGTACCAGGCCCTGCGCGCGGGCGCCTCCGGCTTCCTCCTCAAGGACGCCTCCGCCCGCCAACTCGCGGACGGCGTACGGGTGGTGGCAGCGGGCGAGGCCCTCCTCGCACCGACCGTGACGAGGCGCCTGATCACGGAGTTCTCGAAACTGGCGGAAGCACCGCGCCACCTGGCGTCCGCCCAGGCGGCCTACGGCGACCTGACCGAACGCGAGACCGAGGTCCTCGTCCTCATCGCCCAGGGCCTGTCCAACGCCGAGATCGCCGGGCGCCTGGTCGTGGCCGAGTCCACGATCAAAACCCACGTCAGCCGCATCCTGGTCAAGCTGGGCCTGCGCGACCGCACCCAGGCGGCGGTGTTCGCGTACGAGGCGAGGCTGGTCACGCCGGGGTGAGCCGGGCTAGCGTCCCGGCATGGGAGCTGTTTCCGACCTCGCCTTCGACCCGTGGGACCCGGCGTTCGTCGCCGACCCGTACCCCGCCTTCGCCGAGCTGCGCGCCGCGGGACGTGTGCACTACTTCGAGCCCACCAACCAGTGGCTGGTGCCGCACCACGCCGACGTCTCGGCGCTGCTGCGCGACCGGCGGCTCGGGCGGACGTATCTGCACCGGTTCACGCACGAGGACTTCGGGCGGACCGCGCCGCCGCCCGAGCACGAGCCGTTCCACACGCTCAACGACCACGGGATGCTCGACCTGGAGCCGCCGGACCACACCCGGATCCGGCGGCTGGTCTCGAAGGCGTTCACGCCGCGGACGGTCGAGCAACTCAGGCCGTACGTCACCCGGTTGGCGGGGGAACTGGTGGACCGGCTCGTCGAGAGCGGCGGCGGCGACCTGCTCACCGACGTCGCCGAGCCGCTGCCCGTGGCCGTCATCGCCGAGATGCTGGGGATCCCGGAGGCGGACCGGGCCCCGCTGCGACCCTGGTCCGCCGACATCTGCGGGATGTACGAGCTGAACCCCCCGGAGGAGACCGCGCGCAGGGCCGTACGGGCCTCGGTCGAGTTCAGCGAGTATCTGCGCAAGCTGATCGCCGAGCGGCGCAAGCAGCCCGGTGAGGATCTGATCTCGGGGCTGATCGCCGCGTACGAGGAGGGCGACCGGCTCACCGAGCAGGAGATGATCTCGACCTGCGTCCTGCTGCTCAACGCCGGTCACGAGGCAACGGTCAACGCCACCGTCAACGGCTGGTACGCCCTGTTCCGCAACCCGGACCAGCTGGCCGCCCTGCGCGCCGACCACTCCCTGATCCCCTCCGCCGTCGAAGAGCTGATGCGCTACGACACCCCGCTCCAGCTCTTCGAGCGCTGGGTGCTGGACGAGATCGAGATCGACGGGACCACCGTGCCGCGCGGAGCCGAGATCGCCATGCTGTTCGGGGCGGCCAACCACGACCCCGAGGTGTTCCGGGAGCCCGGGCGCCTCGACCTCACCCGCCGCGACAACCCCCACATCTCCTTCAGCGCCGGCATCCACTACTGCATCGGCGCCCCCCTGGCCCGTATCGAACTGGCCGCGTCCATGACGGCCCTGCTGGAGAAGGCCCCGGGACTGCGCCTCGCGGCGGAGCCGAAGAGGAAGCCGAACTTTGTGATCCGGGGGTTGGAGGGGCTGACCGTCGACGTGAGGTGATCACCCGTTCGGATGATCATGGAGGAAACTCGGGCGGCAGTCGCGCTTGCCTGGCCAAGCTGGTGCCGGCCTGTGAGGGGAGGCACCGTGACGGTCATGGCAGAACGCGCGTCGTCCCAGCTGTCCGTCGACATGTTCGAGCGGATCGCCGCATTCGCCGAGCGGGAGTGCGAAACCGTCAGGTTCGAATTCATCGGCGGACGGATCGGACTCCGAAAATTGACGAACGGCAGCCATGGTGAGGTCGCCATGTGGTTGGCCTTCCACTGCAAGTGAGCGCGCCCCGAACTCACGCTCAACGTGACCGGGCAAGGGCTGAAGGTCGAGGCATACCGCGGGGGTCGCGCCCGGCCTGACGCCGTGCTCGCGCCGACGGGCTATTTCACGGCGCAAGGCGATTGGGCAGACCCCGGCGGCGTGCTGATGGTGGTCGAGACCACGTCCTGCGATCCGGACACCCACAAGCGTGATCGTGTGGAGAAGCCTCAGGCGTACGGCGAGGCCGGTATCCCCGTCTACTTGCTGATCGATCGCGACGAACTCTCCGCTGCCGTCCACAGCGAACCGGACCCGCAGGTCGGCTACCGCGACATCCACGTGGTCAAGTTCGGCGGCAAGCTCACGCTGCCGAACCCGGTCGGCATCGACATCGACACCGGACAGCTCAAGCAGTACGGCGACTGAGCGGTTGGCGTCACGTCGTCATGTCCCGCCGCCGCACCCCCACCAGCCCCGCTGCCGTCAGAACCACCGCCACCCCGAGCAGGACCAGCACCGGCGCCCACTGCATCGACCCGCCCGGCAGCTTGGGCAGATGACCGAACGGGGAGATGTCCAGCACCGCCTGCGGTACGTCCAGCGCCGGGCCGACCCAGCCGATCAGGAGGACCGCGCCCGCGACGCCCCACGCGGCCGGCGCCAGCCGGGGAGCCACGCCGTACAGCAGTACGGCCACCCCGCCGATCACCCACACCGCAGCCACCTGCACCAGGCAGGCGCCCATGACGGGGCCGACCTGCTTGCCGTAGCCCGCGGCGAAGCCCAGCCCCGCCAGCAGCATGATCAGGGCGCTCCCGCCGAACGCCACCGTCAGATGCCCGGCGGCCCACCGCATCCGGCCCACCGCGTTCGCGAGCAGGGGCTCGGCGCGGCCGGACGTCTCCTCGCCGTGCAGGCGCAGCACCGAGGCGACGATGTACAGGGCCGCGACCAGGCCGAGCATCCCGACCATCGAGGCGAGGAACGAGTCCGTGATCCCGGACTTGCCGCCCATGCGCTCGAAGATCTCGCGGGCGTTCTCGTTGTCGCCGACCAGGTCGGCCGCCCCGTCGGTCAGGCCGCCGTAGACGACCCCCGCGAGGAAGAAGCCGACGCTCCAGCCGAGGACGCCGCCGCGCTGCAGCCGCCAGGCCAGTGCGTCCGCTGTGCCGAGCCTGCCGGAGGCCGGTCCGGGGCGGGTGGGCAGGAAGCTCATGCCGAGGTCGCGGCGCCCGGCGAGCTCGTAGGCGATCATGCCTTGCAGCAGTGCCGCCGCCGCGAACAGCAGCAGCACCCACCAGCGTTCGCCGGCGTACGGCCGCAGGTTCTCCAGCCAGCCGATCGGTGACAGCCAGGTCAGGAGGGACGAGCCTCCCCCAGTGCCGAAAGCCTGGGAGGTGCCCCCATCAGTCGCCGAGTCGCCCGCGGCGCGCAGCACGAAGGCCGCGCCCAGGACCGCCGCCGTCAGCCCGCGGGCCAGCCGTGCGCTCTCGGTGAGCTGGGCGACGATCGCGGTCATCGTGGCGAAGACCATGCCGACGCCCGCGATGCCGAGGCCGAAGGCCACCGCGCCCGCGCCGCCGTGGGAGGCCATGCCCGCCGCCACCAGCAGCGCCAGCACGCCGTTGGCGACCGCAGCCGCCAGCAGCCCGGCCGTCAGCGGCGCCCGGCGGCCCACCATGCCGGACGAGACCAGCTCCTGACGGCCGCTCTCCTCCTCGTCCCTGGTGTGTCGTACGACGACCAGCAGGCTCATCACGGCGGCCAGGGCACCGGCGTAGACGCCGACCCGCCAGGCCGTCAGGGCGCCGAGCGAGTCGTCGAAGACCGGGCCGACCAGGGCGCGCAGCGAGGAGTTCGTCGTCATCTGGTGCAGGAGGTCGTCGCGTTGGGCCTGGGTGCCGTACAGGCTCTTCAGCGTGTTCGGCATCGACAGGACCATGAGCGCGTCGACCGCGACCCAGACCGGGATCATCACCCGGTCGCGGCGCAGGGCGAACCGCAACAACGTTGCGGTGCCCGCGAGTTGACGGCTTCCCCCGGTCCGTACGGCGAAGGATGCGGCGGTCATCGCGACGCCACCTCCGCGTCCTTGGGGGCCTCTTCCTGGTAGTGCCGCAGGAAGAGCTCCTCCAGGGTCGGCGGTGTCGAGGTCAGCGACCGTACGCCGGACTCGCTCAACTGCCGCAGTACGGCGTCGAGTTTGTCGGTGTCGACCTGCAACCGCACCCGCTTGCCCTGCACGTCGAGGTCGTGGACGCCCGGAAGGTGCGCCAACCCGTTGGGTGCGCCGACGAGTTCGGCGCTCACGCTGGTCCGGGTCAGATGGCGCAGCTCGGCAAGCGAACCGCTCTCCACGGTCTGCCCCTTGCGGATGATGCTCACCCGGTCGCACAGCTCCTCGACCTCGCTGAGGATGTGCGAGGAGAGCAGGACGGTACGGCCGCGCTCGCGCTCCTCCTCCACACAGCGCTGGAAGACCTCCTCCATCAGCGGGTCCAGGCCCGAGGTCGGCTCGTCCAGGATCAGCAGGTCCACGTCCGAGGCGAACGCGGCGACCAGGGCCACCTTCTGGCGGTTGCCCTTGGAGTAGGTGCGGCCCTTCTTGGTGGGGTCCAGCTCGAAGCGCTCGATCAGCTCGGCCCGGCGCCCGGCGTCGAGACCGCCGCGGAGGCGGCCGTAGAGGTCGATGACCTCGCCGCCGGAGAGGTTGCGCCACAGCGTCACGTCGCCGGGGACGTAGGCGATCCGGCGGTGCACCTCCACCGCGTCCCGCCACGGGTCGTGGCCGAGGACCTGGGCCGCGCCGGAATCGGGGTGCAGCAGGCCGAGCAGGACGCGGATGGTGGTGGACTTGCCGGCGCCGTTCGGGCCGAGGAAACCGTGCACCTCGCCGGTCTCCACCTCCAGGTCGAGACCGTCCAGGGCGTGTGTCCTGCCGAACGACTTGTGCAGTCCGGAGACGCTGATTGCCTTCGTCATGTTTCAGAACGTACGCTTACTTCAGAAATTTGTGAAGTTAAGGAAGCGTATAAAAGCGCGGATAGACTGGTGGGCAGTATCTGAGCAGGGGAGATGATCGGGCGATGACGGACGCGAAGGCGGACGAGGCCGGGATGTCGCGGGACATGTCGCGGGACCCCGAGGTCGTCTCGCGGTTCGTGGAGCACTTCGCCGCGCAACTCGTCGAGGCCGGCATGCCGCGGATGCCGGCCCGGGTCTTCGCCGCGCTGCTCGCCGCCGACGACGGTGCGCTCAGCTCCGCCGACCTGGGCGAACAACTGAAGATCTCACCCGCCGCCGTCTCCGGCGCCGTGCGCTACCTCGCACAGGTCCACCTCGTCTCCCGCCAACGCGAGCCGGGTTCCCGCCGCGAGCGGTACCAGGTGCACAGCGACCAGTGGTACGAGGTCCTGGGCAACCGCGAACTCATCCTCAAACGCTGGCAGGACGCGCTGCGAGAGGGCGTCGCGACCCTCGGCGCCGACACCCGAGCGGGCCGCCGGCTCGCGGAGACGCTCGCCTTCTTCCAGTTCGTCGAGAGCGAGTTCAGCGAGCTGCTGGAGCGGTGGCGGGTGCGGCGGGAGGAGTTGTTCGGGGAGGGGTGAGGGGGAGTGCGGGGGGCGAGGTCGGCGGAGGGTGTTTGATCGGATACTCTGAGTGGTGGCTGGTTCGTACCCAGGGGGAGGGCGCATCATGACACTCATGGCAGAGCGACCGGTGATCAGCGGTACCGAGCCCAGTGGCAGCTTCGGGGAGCTCCTGGACCTCCTCGACGAGCTGCATGTGCCCGACGGCTACAGGGCCGAGATCATCAGGGGGAGCATCGTCGTGTCGCCGTGGTCGAAGGGGTACTACCTCCGTGTCATGCGTTCGGTGTGCGGCCAACTCGGGCCGTACCTTCCCGGGGGCCACGTCATCGAGCGGGCGCCGTTTCTCTTCGTGTTCCCGGGCATCGAGCGCGCGTACGGCCCGGACATCCACGCGGCGCCGGAGAAGGTCTACGAGACGGGCAGTAACCGCCTGGACGGAGAGGGCCTCTCCTTCGTCGCCGAGCTGACGTCCACCTCCACCAGGGAGGAGGACCTGACCGACAAGGTCGAGGTCTACGCCGAGGCAGGTATCCCCGTCTACCTGGTACTCGACATGCAAAAGGAGCAGGCCATCGTCTACAGCTCCCCGTCGGCAGTGGGGGGATACGAGGTCCGCTTCAGCAAGCCCTTCGGCGAGAAGATCTACATTCCGGACCCGTTCGGGTACGCCCTCGATACCTCCGGTTTCCAGGCCCCGGACGAGAATGCCGTCGAGCCGGACAAAGCCTGACCTCCCCCCCCATGGCCCGCCTGGGCGGCAGCCCTCACTCCACCCCCGGCACCGTCAGCCCCCAAGCCCCCTCCCACACGGTCCACGTACGGCGGCGTACCGGTCCTGACACGCCCGCGTCCGCGCGGTAGCGGAAGTCCGAGCCGGAGACGCTCACGGTGCGGCCCTCGGCGCGCAGGGGTGATGCCTCGGCGCCCACCGAGAGCGGCCGTACCTCCACGGCGGCGAGGCCCGTGGCGCCCGCCGTCAGCGACACCGCCTCCACCGGCTGGTCCAGGTCCACCAGCGTCACCCCGTCGACCTCCACCCGGAGCCGGGCGGGCCGGGGCGCGGCGACCGGGGTCTCGCGGGCGGGCACCAAGGTGCGGACCAGGGACTGGGCCGTACGCAGCCAGGGCCGGCCCGTGTCCGGCGCCACCGGGGCCCGCCGGGACAGCGGCGGGATGCGCAGCGCGCCGAGCACCACCCCGTCGCTGTCGTCCACCAGCAGGTCCAGACGCCGTTCGACCCCGTCGAGGACCGCCCGCGCCGCCGCCACCGCTCCCGGGGGCACCCCGAGGGCGTGCACCACGGACAGCGCGCTGCCCACCGGCACCACCGACAGCGCACATCCGGCCAGCTCCCGTTGCCGGTGCAGCAGGGACACCGCGCGCACCAGGGCACGGTCGTCGCCCACCACCACCGGCCGCCGCGACCCCCTGCGGGCCAGCGCCCGGGCGAACTCCTCCGGCCCGTCCGGCAGGCAGACCTTCGCGTGCGCACCCGCGCTGAGCACGTCTTTTGCGATACGTACCGCCTCCCCGTCCGTGCGCCGGGCCATCGGATCGATGACCACGAGCAGCTGGTCGGAAGTCGGAGAAGTCGCCACCTCGGTCCTGCCTCGCTTCCTCGGGTAGCATCTTTGTGCAAGAGCCCCTTGCGCTATTGCGCCAGGGGCTTCGTCTATTCCGGGGCATCCGGTCCGACGGTTTGCGGCCAACGACGGCCGCGGTGCACGCGGCGGTGAACCCTACGCGTACGCCCCTGACCTTGGACATGCCCCGCCCGGAAGGGGTGTACGCGCGTGCCCGCACTTGTGCTGCTCGGTGCTCAGTGGGGTGACGAAGGCAAGGGAAAGGCGACGGATCTGCTAGGCGGATCCGTCGACTACGTGGTGCGCTACCAGGGCGGCAACAACGCCGGCCACACGGTAGTCGTGGGCGATCAGAAGTACGCCCTCCACCTGCTCCCTTCCGGAATCCTGTCCCCGGGGTGCACCCCGGTCATCGGCAACGGCGTCGTCGTCGACCCGTCGGTCCTGTTCTCCGAGCTGAACGGGCTGAACGAGCGCGGCGTCGACACGTCCAAGCTCCTGATCAGCGGTAACGCTCACATCATCACGCCGTACAACGTGACGGTGGACAAGGTGACGGAACGCTTCCTCGGAAAGCGGAAGATCGGCACCACCGGGCGCGGCATCGGCCCGACCTACGCGGACAAGATCAACCGCGTCGGCATCCGGGTCCAGGACCTCTACGACGAGTCGATCCTCACCCAGAAGGTCGAGGCGGCCCTCGACGTCAAGAACCAGATGCTCACCAAGCTCTACAACCGCCGCGCGATCGCGGTCGACCAGGTGGTCGAGGAGCTGCTGGGCTACGCGGACCGGCTGCAGCCGTACGTCGCCGACACGGTCCTGGTGCTCAACCAGGCGCTGGAGCAGGACAAGGTGGTCCTCTTCGAGGGCGGCCAGGGCACGCTCCTCGACATCGACCACGGCACGTACCCCTTCGTCACGTCCTCGAACCCGACGGCGGGCGGCGCCTGCACCGGCGCCGGCGTCGGCCCGACGAAGATCAGCCGGGTCATCGGCATCCTCAAGGCGTACACGACCCGCGTCGGCTCCGGCCCGTTCCCGACCGAGCTCTTCGACGAGGACGGCGAGGCACTGCGCCGCATCGGCGGCGAACGGGGCGTCACCACCGGCCGCGACCGCCGCTGCGGCTGGTTCGACGCGGTGATCGCCCGCTACGCGACCCGCGTCAACGGCCTCACCGACTTCTTCCTCACCAAGCTCGACGTCCTCACCGGCTGGGAACAGATCCCGGTCTGCGTGGCCTACGAGATCGACGGCAAGCGCGTCGAGGAACTCCCGTACTCCCAGACCGACTTCCACCACGCGAAGCCCATCTACGAAACCCTCCCCGGCTGGTCCGAGGACATCACGAAGGCCAAGTCGTTCTCCGACCTCCCGAAGAACGCCCAGGCCTACGTCAAGGCCCTGGAGGAGATGTCGGGGGCTCCGATCTCGGCGATCGGGGTGGGGCCGGGGAGGGACGAGACGATCGAGGTCAACTCGTTCCTCTGAGCCGCAGGTATTCCTGACCGCGGGGCCGTCCCTCACGGGGCGGCCCCGCAGCCCGTTTTCAGACTTCCGGTTCGCTCTCCCCGTGGGAGGCGCTCGGCGGCGTGGCCACTACGAAGGAACCCTTGCCGCGTACGGTGACGATCAGGCCGCGTTCGCGGAGTTCCTGTGCGGCGCGTCGGGCGGTGAGGCGGGCGACGCCGTACTCGTCGGCGAGGTGGTTCTCGGAGGGGATGGGTCTGTCCGGCGCCAGCTCTCCCGACGCGATCTTCTGGGCGATGACGTCGGCCAACTGTACGTAGAGCGGTCTGGCACTCATCGGGTCCAGCGTCGGCTTCGGCTGATCGGTATCGCTCATATGTCCAACGTAGAGGGGTGGCTACCTGCACGATCGTGTGGATCCCTCTGTACTTGTATGCAGAGGGATGTAGACAGGTGTAGCGTCGAAGACGGAAAGACCCCGGCGAGGTGGCTAGACCTCCCGGGGCACGGCCAACGCTTACAAGGAGCGTCGACATGAGCGACCTTATCCCGCGCGCCCTCCAGTGGTTGTGTCTTCTCCTCGGCCCCGGCACTGGGCACCGGCGTAGGCCGCGAGGCCATCGGGACCCGTTCCCTCAGCTCCCTCTCGCCGAGCCCCTCCCGGTGGCCCGTTCCCCCTACGGCCTCCACGATCTCCTCGACGGCGCCGACTCCGCCCTCGTCCGCCCCTACCTCGCTGTCCATGAACGGGCAGTCGAGGAAGCCGCCATCCAGCAGCGTCGCCGGCTCGCGCTCGTACTCGCCGCCGACTTCGGGATCGATCTGGACCGGCATCTGATCGGTGCGCAGGAGGTGGCGGCCTGATGGGGCATCCCGACGGTTGCGCACCCGGCGCGGTCACCACCCACAGGCTCCTGCCCTGGCTTTCCCCGGAGGGCAAGCCCTGTTATCTGGTCACCGACAACGCAGGCGGCTACCTCTCTCGCCTCGCCGACGACCTGGAGGCCGTCCAGCTCGCCACCGGCACCGACGTGCTCGGTCTCGCGCGCAGCGTGCTCGACGATCCCTTCTCCCCGTACACCGAGGTCCGTTAGGCCGGGCTGCGGCTTGCCGAGTGCCTGGCCGATGTCCTGCGGGTCGCCGAGTCACGGGGGCTGCGGCTGCCCGGCTCGTAACAGACCAGCCGGGACGACGACACCGCCGCCCTCATCGTGCTGGAGATACGCACGCTCTGATAGACGCCCGACTTGGTTGAACCGCTCGGCTCGTCGAGAACTCATCCCGGGTCTGGGCGCGTTGAGCACCTGTGGTCACGGTGCAACGGCGCGAACCAGGAGCGTTCCGATGTGGCCCGGGCAGGGTGCGTCGAGGATCTGTGCGTCGGCCGTGGCGAATCCGGCCCGGGTGAGCAGGCGCTCCCATACGGCGGGGCGGTAGCTGTAGCGGTAGGTGAACATCGCCTTGCCGGCGAAGCCTCCCTTGTACATGCCCTGGGGTCCGTACGCGCCGGGGATGGCTGGAGGTTGGGAGAAGACGAGGACGCCGCCGGGGCGGAGCCTCCGACGGACGAGAGGGAAAAGACGGCCTGGGTCGGTGAACCATACGGCTCCGAAGATCGAGTAGATCGCGTCGTACGTGTCCTCGTGCTCGCTCAGGTACTCCAGGACCTCTGAGCACACGAACTCCGCGCCCGTGCCTGCCCACTTCGCGGTCGTCTTCTTCACCATGACGGGAGACAGGTCCACGCCCCGGGCCGCGATGCCGCGCTGCGCGAGGCGGGCGAGGGCGCGGCCGGTGCCGCAGCCGATCTCCAGGACGGAGCGCGGGTCGCCGAGCAGTTCGGGGCCGGGGCCGTGACCGGCGTACTGGGTCCAGCAGAAGCCCGGCTCCGCGTCGTCCTTGAAGGCGGAGGCGGCGAAGGTGTCCCACAGTTCCGTCTCGGCAGCGATGTCGTGTTGTGCGGGCAAGGCGATTCCTCTGCGCAGGGTCTGGCCCCCGTCCTTCGAGGGACCGAGGACAGGGGCCGGCGTAGGGCCGTTCAATGGCTGTCGGGGACCTTGTTGTCGCACGGCGAGCAGTCCGTGCCGTCGATCGCCCACAGCTCCTCGTCCACGCCGAAGCCGATGGACTTCAGGAAGTCGGCGGTGCGCAGGCACAGGCCGTCCCGGCGGCGCTCGATGAAGGGGGCGTGGTGCTTGTAGCGGCCCCTGTTGTAGACGTCGCAGAGGGCCCACCACACCGGCGTGTCGAGGACGAGCTGATGCACGCCGATGTCGACGAGCTTGCCGACGCCCAAGTGAATCTCGGGGTGTTCCATACAGCCGATGGTGTACATGACGGCGTTGCCGAGGATGCGCTCGGCCATGTCGCGGACCATCGTGTGGTCGCGGAGCAGCAGGGCCACCTCGCGGTCCCAGAGCGTCATGCCGCTGTCCAACACGTTGATCGACAGGTGCTCGATATGGGGTTGCACGGCGTTGAGGAGTTCCTTGGGGTCCCGTGTGCGGGTGCTGGTAGGTCGGTCGAGCGTGACGGTCATGGACTACTCCTTCGGAGACAGGTCGTGCCGTTCCGGACACGTGGTGCGAACGGCTTGTGCGGCCGTGAACGTGACGGTAGGCAGCGGGCGTTGTCGGTCGCCAGAGGAGTTGCGCGAAGTTGCTCGACTCCTCATCGAAGTTGCGTAAGGTTGCTGATTCAGGGCAACCGAGGCCCGGACGTGGGGCGTTGGTCTCGTGGAAGCTTGAGAGATCAGTCCCCGAGGCAAGGACGTGATCGTGACCCGGCGACTTCGTTTCAACGGCACGGGCAGTGGTGTCAACGGGTGCCCGTCCGTCCATGAAGACCTCGACACAGGCGAGGTCATCGTGCATGGTCCCACCCTCACCGACCCCGACGACATCGCCCAGCTCCGGCACCTGAACGAGGGCGAGGTGCCCATCGTGGTGCCGCGCGAGTTGTTGGTCGACTTCGGCCCGAAGGAGGTCGCACGCGTGCCCGACATCATCGGGCTGGACGAGTTCGACCGGCTCTTCACGCAGTTCGAGCACACAGCGTGGCGTCTGGAGACGCGCCGCCGCTACGCATCGGACGAACTCACGGACACCTACGCCCAGTTCATGCGCGGCGAGCCCGTCAACTGGGAGGGAGTCGACGCGGAATGGTGCGCGGAGCGCCGTGAGCAGGTGGCTCTCGGCAAGCGGTTCGAGCGTGTCCGCATCGTCGACGATCCGCCCACGGCCGGTCAGCTCTACTTGCTCGACAACGCGCGCCGTAACAGCTCCGTCGGAGAAGGGATCCTCAATCTGTGGCGAGAAGATGCCGACCGCTTTCGCCTGCCCACCGAAGATTTCTGGATCTTCGACTCCCGGCTGGTCGCACTGCTCGATTTCGATGACGCCGATAATCTGGTCAGTGTCGAGTTGATCACGGAGCCTGCCGCGGTGCTGCGCTACGTCATGGTGCGCGACGCGGCGCTGCATCATGCCGTCCCGTACGAGGAGTTCGCGGCACAGCTGGCCGCGAAGGGGCACTGAGGCGGGTGTGTACCGGTGAGCACGGACTATCAGCAGGCCCGGGAGGCGCTCGGGGTACGGCTGCGCGAACTCCGGCTCTCCGCCCCTGGACGTCGGCTCACCGGTGCCGAGCTCGCCGAGCAGCACGGATGGAACAAGTCCAAGGTCAGCAGGCTGGAGAACGGCAAGCAGACTCCAACACCCGGTGACCTGCGCAAGTGGGCGGAGGCAGCCGGTCAGCCGGAGGCATACGAGGAGCTGGTCGCGCGCCTGCGGGGCTTCGAGTCCCACATCAGGTCATGGCGGCGTCAGCTGGCGTCGGGGCACAGGGCGGTTCAGGACACCCACCTGAATGCTCATGCCGACGTCTCGGTGTTCCGTGGCTGGGAGTCAGCCATGATCTTCGGGATTCTCCAGACACCGGACTACGCCCGGTCGATCTTCACGAGATACGCGGAACTGCAGCGATCGCCACGCGACACCGAGGAAGCAGTCCGGTCCCGGATGAAGCGGCAGGAAGCGCTGTACGACTCATCGAAGCGTTTCCACCTCATCCTGTGGGAAACCGCCCTGCACGCCTTGGTCTGTCCGCCGTCGGTGCTCGCGGCTCAGCTTGATCGGCTGGTGGGAGCCGTCGGCCTGGACACGGTCGAGCTAGGGATCATCCCGTTGTCCGCCTCACTCAAGATTCCCCCGGCCACCGCGTTCTGGATCTACGACGACCACGAGGTGATCGTTGAGAACTGGCACGCGGAGTTGTGGATCGACGACGAGGCGAGCGTCGACACGTATCTGCGGGTCTGGAGAACGCTCAGCGCATCCGCGGTGTACGGCGTCGACGCTCAGAACCTCATCAGTGCGGCCCGCAGGACCCTGTGCTCGCGCTGAAGGCAGTGCCCGAGTTGACCCATCCTTGACCTGGACATGGTCATCCCCTGGTTTGCGGTGCTGTCGGGCGCGAGCACGATCTACGCGGGTAGCCGCCGCTCCCGTGTCCTTTCGCAGCCTCTTCAGCACCAGGAGCCCGTATGCCCGTCAGTCCCCTGAATCGCCGGGAGTTCGTGAAGAAGTCCGCCGTCACCGGGGCCGCAGTGGCCGCCGCGGGGGCGGTCGGCAGCGGTACGGCCGAAGCCGCTGGACGTCGGCACGGGAAGGCGCCGAAGACCTGGACCTTCTCCATCCTCGGCACCACCGACCTGCACAGCCATGTCTTCGACTGGGACTACTACCTGGACGCCGCCTACAGCGACAAGGACGGCAACTCCGTCGGCGTCGCGCGGGTCGCCACGCTCGTCAAGCAGCAGCGTGAGGCGAAGGGCGAGGAGCACGTCCTGCTCGTCGACGCCGGCGACATCATCCAAGGGACCTCGCTGGCCTACTACTTCGCGCGCGTCGACCCGATCACCGGAAAGGACGGCAAGAAGGGGCCCCAGCACCCCATGGCCGTCGCCATGAACCACATGCGCTACGACGCCGCCGCCCTCGGCAACCACGAGTTCAACTACGGCATCGAGGTGCTGCGGAAGTTCGAGCAGCAGTGCCGCTTCCCGCTGCTCGGCGCCAACGCGCTGGACGCCAAGACTTTGCGGCCCGCCTTCCAGCCGTACGCCGTGAAGACGATCCGCGTGCCGGGCGCCCCCGACATCAAGGTCGGCATCCTCGGGCTGACCAACCCCGGGATCGCCCTGTGGGACAAGGACAACGTCGGCGGGAAGATGGTCTTCCCCGGGCTGGTCGAGCAGGCGAGGAAGTACGTGCCCAGGCTGCGGGCGCTCGGGTGTGATGTGGTGTTCCTGACCGATCACTCCGGGCTTGACGGGTCGTCCTCGTACGGCGACGCGCTGCCGTACATCGAGAACGCCTCGAACCTCGTCGCCGAGCAGGTCCCCGGCATCGACGCGATCCTCGTCGGGCACACGCACGTCGAGGTGCCGTCGTACACCGTCAAGAACGAGGAGACCGGCGAGGACGTCCTGCTCTCCGAGCCGTACTGCTGGGGCTACCGGCTCAGCGTCTTCGACTTCGAGCTCGAACTGCACCACGGGCGTTGGCGGGTGACGAAGAAGACGGCGCAGACGCTCAACCCCAACACCGTGGACGAGGACCCGGAGATCAAGAGGCTCCTGGAGGCCGACCACGAGCTGGTGGTGAAGTACGTCAACACACCCGTGGGCACCTGCACCGAGGACCTCTCGGGGGCGGAGGCCTGCTGGAAGGACGTGCCGATCATGGACTTCATCCACCAGGTCCAGATGGACACCGTGAAGACGGGCCTGTCGGCGGCCGACGCCGCGCTGCCGCTGATCTCCGTCGCGGCGCCCTTCAGCCGCACCGCCGACATCCCGGCCGGGAACGTCACCATCAAGGACATCGCCGGGCTCTACATCTACGACAACACCCTGTACGGCAAGAAGCTCACCGGCGCCCAGCTCAAGGACTACCTGGAGTACGCGGCGAAGTACTACCACCAGGTCCCGGCGGGCACCAAGGTCGACACCTCGACGCTGACCAACGCCAACAGCTTCTGGGACTACATGTACGACACGGCCGCGGGCGTCGACTACGAGATCGACATCGCGCAGGCCGAGGGATCGCGGATCAAGAACCTCAGCTACAACGGCACGGCGGTCACCGACGACCAGGTCTTCGTCGTCGCGGTCAACAACTACCGGGCGAACGGCGGTTCGGGCTACCCGCACATCGCCACCGCGGACATCGCCTACAGCTCCACCAACGAGATCCGCCAGCTGATGATCGACTACGTGACGGCCAAGGGCGCCCTGGACCCGGCCGACTTCGCGGCGGCCAACTGGAAGCTGACGCAGGCCGGGACGCCCGTGTTCTAGCCGTCCCGCACTATGCGGTGAACGTCCCCGCGTGTGCCCTCGCCCAGTCCTCGAACGTGCGGGCCGGGCGGGACAGCAGGGTCGGGACGGTTGGGAGGACCTGCGCGCCGCGGTCGCTTCCCACGGTGCGCTGCATGATCGCCTCGACGACCTCCGGGGGGAAGCCGTAGCGGGACATGCCCGCGCGGGCCGCCTCGGCGGGGACCGGGCGGGCGGTCAGCCGGCGGCCGAGGACCTTGCCGAGTACGGAGAGTTCCTCGGTCGGGGTGAGGGACTGCGGGCCGCTCAACTCGTAGGTCGCGCCCGCGTGTTCGTCGCTCGTCAGGGCGCGGGCCGCGATCTCCGCGAGGTCCGCCGGGTCGATGCTCGCCGCCGGGCGGTCCGCGAAGGGCATGGCCACCTCGTCGCCCGCGCGCAGCTGCCCCGCCCACTGCAGGGCGTTCGACATGAAGCGGCCGGGGCGCAGCAGGGTCCATGCCCAGTCCCGGGACGGGTCCGTGACCGCGGACTCCGCCTCGGTGTGCCAGCGGGCGATCACATCGGTGCCGGTGCCCGCGTCCAGCACCGACAGCTTCACCACCCGTCGCACGCCCGCCTTCGCGGCGGCCTGCGCGAGGGCGAGGTCATGGGTGGGCCCGGGCGCCGTACCGACTCCCTGCGCCGACATCAGGAACGCCCCGGTCGCCCCGGCGAACGCCGCGTCCAGGCTCGCCGGGTCGTCCGCGTCGCCGTGGACCGCCTCGGCGCCCTCGGGCAGCCGTGCCTCGGCCGGGCGCCGGGTCATCGCCCGTACCGGCTCTCCCGCGGACGTCAGCCGCCGGACCAGCTCGCCGCCCACATGTCCGGTCGCCCCGGTCACCAGGATCATCGCCCTCTCCTCTCGTCGATGCGCCCAGCCTGCGCGCGCATGACCCGCGACGCGTCGCACGAGGGGAGACACCTCCGCTCCTCCCCGGGAAGTACTGACACCTTCCCTGAGAAGTACTGAGGTTGATAACAGGGCAATTACCTGTTATCGGGCATACCGTGAACGTGTAGCCCGTATGTGTGTCGACCAGAAGAAGGTGAGTGCGATGCGCGTACTGCTCAAGGCGACCATGGACACGGAGAAGGGGAACGAAGCCATCCGGAACGGGACCCTGGCGAAGCTCGTGCAGGAGTCCATGGAACAGATCAAGCCCGAGGCGGCCTACTTCACCAGTGACCACGGCAGGCGCACCGCCTACATCGTCTTCGACATGCAGGACAGCTCCCAGATGCCGGTGATCAGCGAGCCGTTCTTCCTGAACCTGGACGCCGAAGTCACTCTCACCCCGGTGATGAACATGGAGGACGTGCAAAAGGGCCTCTCGCAGCTGGGCCGCTGACGCTCAACTGAAGACGATCATCGACCCCTGCGCCAGACTCCGTGTCGCCGCGGCATGCAGGCCCAGCCACACATGACGTTCACGGGCGAAGGGGCTGGGGTCGTACGGGGCGGCGACGGCCGGTTCCTCCAACTCCGTGGGGGCGCGCGGGGGTTCGGGCGCCGCCGGGGGGTTGGCGGGGTCGATGCCGATCGAGGGGGCCAGGTACTCCAGCTCGCGCAGCAGGGCCTGCGAGGAGCCCAGCGGGCCGCCGCCCGCGAGGAGTTCGTCGCTGGACAGCGGCTGCGGGAAGTCGACGGGGACGTACGCGCCCGCGTGGTCGTAGTGCCAGACGAGATGCGACTGCTGGGCGGTCGTCTCGAACATCTCCAGCAACTGCTCGTAGTCGCCGCCCAGATCGTCGACCGGCGTCACCGGCAGGCCGCACATCTGCAGCAGATAGATCCGGCGCAGGAAGTGCAGCGCGTCGTAGTCGAAGCCGGCCACGGGGGCGACCTCGCCGGACAGACCCGGCATGTACTGGTACACCGGCACCTGCGGCAGTCCGGCGGCGGTGAGCACGTTGTTGTACTGCGCGAGTTCCTCGGCGAACGGATTGTCGGGGGTGTGGCACAACACGTCGACGAGCGGTACCAGCCACAGGTCACAGGCCAAAGAGGGCTCCTCAAACAGCGACGGACGGCGAGCGGATCGGTCAGCGGTTCGGTCAGTGGATCGGTCGGCGGATCGGTCAAGGAAGGGTAGTCGGTACGGCCCCGAGCGGACCCCTCACCAACAGGTCAGCCGCCCGTGTGGAGGTCCCATACCCACACGCCGTCCACCCACTTCGCGTCACGGCCCACCAGTTCGGTGACGGCCTTGCGCAGGGCGTCGTCGTTCTGCTGCGGCGCCACCACCAGCGCTCCCGCCCTCCAGTACGCGAAATCCCGCCGGGCCTGCGCCCGCCAGTTCTTGCCGATCTCGGGGATGACGCCGGTGTAGCGGACATCACGCAGCATCTGCGAGGTGTAGCGCGGGGCGGCGCCGTAGATGCCGGTGCGGTTCTTGCCCCAGGGGCCGTTGAAGTAGCCGCCGGGGAGCTTGAAGCCGAGTCCGGCCCGCTGCTGCCAGTGCAGGGCCTCCGCGCTGCCGGGGTCGGGCAGCGGAAGCGGCACGAGGGACTCGCCCTTGTGGACGTACGGCTTCCAGGCCCCGTCGGTGAAGAAGGCGGGTGTCGCGGGCCGTTCGACCGCCTTCAGCGGGGCCGGGACCAGCGGCAGCAGGGCGACGCAGACACTGAGCAGGCCGAAGTACTGGGTGCTCAGGCTGCGGGTGGACGTCAGCCGTTCCAGCGCGAGGGCGATCAGCATGCCGAGCGCCGGGGCGCAGATCATCGCGACCCGGCCCTCGATCACCGACTCGAACAGCGGCAGCTTGGCCGGCAGTGCCCAGGGACCCGGATAGACCTGGTCCGTCATCGGGATGCGGAAGCGCGGACCCAGAGACAGCAGCGCCGCGCCGACCGCGGTGACGGCCAGCGCCTTGACGAGCGCCCGCTCCCACAGCCGTACGACGATGGCGAGGGCGAGCAGCACCAGCGGCCAGCCGTAGAAGGCGTTCTGCTCGGTGGGGTTGAGGGACAGGGAGTTCGCGCGGTGGGCGTCGCCCGCGATCAGGGAGCGCTCCGCGAAGGAGAGCAGGGCGAGCGGGCTGTTGCCCGCGTCGTCGCCGTGCAGCACGCTGCGGTAGCTCTGCGGACCGGCGAACTGCCAGGCCAGCGCCCCCACCACGAGCGGCAGACACACCGCCCCCGCGATTGCCAGGCCGTTGAGCAGCGGCCGCCACGACTGCCTGACCACATCCCTGCGTACGACGGCGTAGGCGGCGGCGAACAGCACCATGCCGATCATCGCCAGCAGCAGCGGCTCCTCGCCGAGGAAGACCTGGTACGCCGCCATCAGGCCGAGCACGATCCCGTCCCGTACGACGCGGGCGCCCGCGCACAGGCGCAGGGCGCGGTCGATGATCAGCGGGATCATGAACAGGATCACGAAGTTGGGGTGCGCGTTGGCGTGGCTGACCATGGGCGGCGCGAAGGCGGCCAGCCAGGCGCCGACGAAGGCCGCCGAGCGCTTGCGCACGACCCGCTTCACGATCAGCCAGTACCAGGCGGCCGCGGTGGCGGCGAGGCCAAGCGTCATCACGACGCTGAGGGAGACGGCCGGTCCGGCGAGCAGGGTGAGCGGCGCGAAGGGCACGGACAGCCCGAGCATGACCGTGTTGGCCATGAGGTTCACGCCGTCGGGGAAGCCCTGCAGATCGGAGAAGAAGGGGTTGTGCAGGTGCGCGACGTTGTCCGCGGTGACCGCGAAGAACCACTCCCACTGGTTCTGGTCCTGCAGCGAGTCGACGAGGTAGCGGTGCTCCGGGTCGAACACCCGGCCCGAGTAGAGGGCCACGGACATCAGCAGGAAGCCGAGGACGGCGAGGAGGTCGGCGGGGCGCAGGGAGCGGGCGCGCAGCAGGGCGAGGTCGGCGAGGACCCGGACGTAGTCGAGGGCGCGTATCTTCGAGCCGGGCCGGTGCGACCAGCGGACCGGGACCTCGGCTATCTGCCGCTCGGCGCGCCGGAAGTGGCGCAGGACCTCGATGTCTATGCCGTAGCCGTCGATCCTCGAGGCGGCGAAGGCCTCCCGGGCCTCCTCGCCCTCGAAGAGCTTGAAGCCGCACTGGGTGTCCCGTATGCCGGGCACGGCCAGGGTGCGGATGAGCAGATTGCCCGCGCGGCCCAGCAGTTCGCGCAGCCGGTGCTGCCGGTCGCCGATGGCCGCGCCCGGCAGCGCACGGGAGCCGATCGCCGCCGCGTTGCCCTCGCTGAGCGCCTTGTCGAGCTTCTCCAACTCCTCGATCGGGGCGGCGAGATCGGCGTCGGTGACCAGTACGAGCCGGCCGCGGGAGGCGGCGACGCCCATGCGCATGGCGTGGCCCTTGCCGCGGTTGCGGGGGCCGGTGACCAGCTGGATGCGGTCGTCGTCGCGGTCGGTGACCAGCGTGGGGGTGGCGTCCGTGGACCCGTCGTCGGCGACGACGACCTCCCACTCGCCCCAGCGGCCCTCGTTGTCGTCCAGGTAGCCGGTGACGGCGTCGAGGGTGGGGCCGAGCCGCTGCTCCTCGTTGTAGGCCGGTATGACGACGGACAGATCCACGGCCGCGGACGGTCCGGTCATCCCCGCGCCAGCCGCTCGACGAGTTCCAGTGAGTGCGCGTTGTACTGGGCGACGATCGAACGCGCCGTCTTGGTGTCGCGCTGCGCCAGGGCGTCGACCAGATCGGTGTGGCCCGACCACAGGGCGCCGCGCAGATCGGTCAGCCGGCGCAGATGCTGCACCGCGCACACCCAGGACTGCACGCGCAGCCGGTGCAGGAAGTCGGCCAGATAGGGGTTGCCGAACAGGGTGCCCAGCTCGTGCCAGTAGCGCAGGTCGTAGCCGATCAGCACGGTGAGGTCACCGGCCAGCGAGGCCCGCTGGGCCTCCTCGCCGCGGCGGCGCACCCCGGCGAGCGCGGCGACGGTGCGCGGCTCGTCGGCCCGGCGGAAGCGCTGGTGGCCGTCCTCCAGGGAGTGGAACATGCCGTCGGTGACCAGGCTGCGGGCCTCGACGATGCCGCGGTAGTCGTCGACGGAGTACTCGTGGACGTGGAAGCCGCGGTGCTGGTCGGCGTCGAGGAGGCCCTGCGCGGACAGGTCGACCAGCGCCTCGCGCACCGGTGTGGCGGAGACGCCGTACTGCTCGGCGATCTCCTTGACCGTGAACTCCTGCCCGGGTTGCAGCCGCCCGGCCAGCACCTCGTCGCGAAGGGCGTCGGCGATCTGCTGCCGCAGGGTGCTGCGGGTCACGGAGCCGTTGCGACTGCTGCCGGGCATGGGTCGGGCGTCTCCTCGTGGCGGTCGAGTGGCGTGCACGTCCATATCTACGAGCACGCCACCTTACGCGTTCGGGTTCCCCGCGATGACCCGTGCGGCGGTGACCGGCCACGAGGCCGCCGCGGGGCGGCTACGCCGTGTACTCGCCCCGCCGTGTACTCGCCCTACGCCGTGTACTCGTCCGCCACGAAGAGCGCGGCGTCCAGGGCCGCGAGCCCCTCCTTCAGCTCGGCCTCGCTCACATTGCACGGGGGCACCACATGGGTGCGGTTCATGTTGATGAAGGGCCACAGGCCGTGCTTCTTCGCGGCGGCGCCGAAGGCGGCCATCGGGGCGTTCGCCTCGCCGGTCGCGTTGTAGGGGACCAGCGGTTCGCGGGTCTCCCTGTCCTTCACCAGCTCCAGCGCCCAGAACATGCCGACGCCGCGCACCTCGCCGATGCTCGGGTGCCGCTCGGCCAGCTCGTGCAGCGCGGGCGCGACGACGCTCTCGCCGAGCCGCCGCGCGTGCTCGACGACGCCCTCCTCCGCCATCACCCGCAGCGTGGCGACGGCGGCGGCGCAGGCGAGCGGGTGCCCGGAGTAGGTCAGGCCGCCGGGGTAGGGGCGGCGGGCGAAGGTCTCGGCGATCGCGCCGGAGATGGCGACGCCGCCCAGCGGTACGTATCCGCTGTTCACGCCCTTGGCGAAGGTCATCAGGTCCGGTACGACGCCGGACAGGTCGGCCGCGAACCACTCACCGGTGCGCCCGAACCCCGCCATCACCTCGTCCAGCACGAAGACGATGCCGTACTTGTCGCAGATCTCCCGCACCCCGGCGAGATAGCCGGGCGGCGGCACCATGATCCCGGCGGTTCCCGGGATGGTCTCCAGGACGATCGCGGCGATCGTGCCGGGCCCCTCGAAGGCGATCGTCGTCTCCAGGTGCTCCAGCGCCCGCGCGCACTCCTGCTCCTCGGTCTCGGCGTAGAAGCGGGAGCGGTACAGGAACGGCGCCCAGAAGTGCACGACACCGGCGGCACCGGTGTCGGAGGCCCAACGCCTGGGATCGCCGGTGACGTTGACGGCCTGCTGCGTACCGCCGTGGTACGAGCGGTACGCCGACAGCACCTTGGCCCGCCCGGTGTGCAGCCGCGCCATCCGCACGGCGTGCTCGACGGCGTCGGCGCCGCCGTTGGTGAAGAAGATCTTGTCCAGGTCCCCGGGCGTCCGCTCGGCGATCAGCCGGGCCGCCTCCGAGCGCGCCTCGATCGCGAAGGCGGGCGCGAACGTCGTCAGGTGTGCGGCCTGCTCCTGTATCGCCGCGACGACCTTCGGGTGCTGGTAGCCGATGTTGGTGTAGACGAGCCCGCTGGAGAAGTCCAGGTAACGCCCGCCGTCGTAGTCCCAGAAGTACGACCCCTCCGCGCCGGCGACGGCGAGCGGGTCGATGAGTTCCTGCGCGGACCAGGAGTGGAACACATGGGCACGGTCCGCGGCCTTCACGGCGGCGCCGGCCTCGGGGTGTGGCTGAGGGGTCATGGCCGCGAGCGTAGAAGCCCGCGCCGGACCCGCGGTATGGGCGTCCTGTCTGCGCTCGTGGGGTTTTAGCGACAGGTTGTCGCATCCAGGTACTGGAACGGCTGTCCAAGATGCTGGACCAGCCGGGTCCGCCTGTTACGGAACCGTAGACACCGCTCCGCCCCTCCCCGCCCTGCGCCCGCACTATCGTTGGGCCGTTGCACAGTGCGTATCGGGGGATTTCGGGGGACCTGCGATGGAGAAGCTCGGGGCCGGTGATCCGCAGCGGATCGGCGCGTACCGGCTGCTGGCCCGGCTCGGCGCCGGCGGCATGGGGAACGTCTATCTCGCCCGGTCGGAGCGCGGCCGTACCGTCGCCGTGAAGCTGGTGCGCGAGGAGCTGGCCGCGCAGGAGGAGTTCCGGGCCCGGTTCCGGCAGGAGGTGCAGGCCGCGCGGCAGGTCGGCGGGCACTGGACGGCGCCCGTCCTGGACGCCGACACCGAGGCCGCCGTGCCCTGGGTCGCCACCGGGTACGTCGCCGGGCCGAGCCTGCAGCAGGTCGTCGGGCACGACCACGGGGCGCTGCCCGAGCGGTCGGTGCGCATTCTCGCGGCCGGGCTCGCCCACGCGCTCAAGGACATCCACGCCGCCGGGATCATCCACCGCGACCTCAAGCCGTCCAACGTCCTCGTCACCATCGACGGGCCGCGGGTCATCGACTTCGGCATCGCGCGGGCGCTGGAGACCGTGACGGACGGCGGGCTGACCCGCGCGGGCGCGCTGGTCGGATCGCCCGGGTTCATGGCCCCCGAGCAGGTGCGCGGCGACCGGATCACCCCCGCGTGCGACGTCTTCTGCCTGGGCTCGGTGCTGGCGTACGCCGCGACCGGCGCCCTCCCCTTCGGCACCGCCAACAGCGGTGTGCACGCGCTGATGTTCCGTATCGCCCAGGAGGAGCCCGATCTGGAGGGGGTGCCGGAGGGCATCGCCGACCTGGTGAGCGATTGCCTGAAGAAGGACCCGGCGGTCCGGCCGACGCTGGAGCAGGTCCTTGAGCGCACGGGCGCCGAGGACACCGTGCTGGGCGGACGCTCGCGCGACCCGTGGCTGCCGAGCGCCCTGGTGGCCCAACTCGGCCGCCACGCCGTGCAGTTGCTGGACACCGAGAACCCCGACAACTCCGAACCGTCGGGCGAGATCTCCCTGCGGAAACCGGCCCCCACGGCCCCCGCGGCCACCCCGGAGCACGCCCCCGCCGCCGAGGCGGGCAACGACGCCTCCGCCGGTCCGCCGCCGCCCGGACAGCCGGGTACGGGACAGTTGGGGGCGGGTCAGTCGGGGACGGGCCAGCCGGGTACGGGCCAGTCCGGTTCCGGAGCCCCGCTGAACCATCTGCCGACCATGGTCCCGGGCCACGGCACCCCGCCGCCCGCCCCCGCCCAGACACCTCCGTCCGGCCCTCCCCAGACACCCCCGTCCGGCCACCCGGCCTACGGCTATCCGCAGCAGCACCCCCCGCAGCAGCCCGGCTACGGCTACCCCCAGCAGCATCAGCCGCCGCAGCCCGGCCCCTACGGCCCGCCCCAGCAGCCCGGACCGTACGGCGCCCTCGGCGCCACCCCGCCCTACGGCCCGCCGTACCAGGGCCCTGTCCCCGGCGCGCCCCAGCCACCCCGCCGCGACAGCCGCTCCACCGCGCTGCTGGTCGGCGTCGCCCTGATCGTCGCGCTGGGCGCGGGCGGTTCGGTCTACGCCCTCATGAACGGCGGCGGAGGCTCCTCGGACGACAAGGCCGGCTCCGACCCCTCCACCAGCGCGCCGGTGACCTCCGGACCGACGACGCCCGCCCCCGATCCGACGACCGCGCGGCCCAGCACCTCGACGCCCTCAAACGGAGCGATCCCGGCCGGCTACCTCGGCACCTGGACCACCACCATCACCAACGCCGACGGTGACAACACCCGCAGCCTCACCATCCAGCAGGGCAAGGTGGGCGACACCGTCATGTCACTGGTCGCCGACGGACCCACCAGCAACGGTTCCTACCACTGCGTCTTCCAGGCCCGGTTGACCTCGGCACCGAGCGACGGCGGCAGCGTGGAGCTCGGTCCGTCCACCGTGACCTCGGGCGACGCCGGGTACTGCAAACCGGGCGACCCCACCGAGATCACCCTGCTGCCGGACGGCAGCCTGCAGCGCGTGAACACCAGCAACGGCGAGAAGCTGACGTACACCAAGCAGTGATCTCACCAAGCAGTGATCTCAGCGGCCGGAGGCGGCCGCCCTCGGCGGGTCCCGGCGGTAGATCACCACGGCCGCGACCGCGACGATCAGCGTGCTCAGCCCCGGCGTCAGCCACCAGGCCACACCCGTCCACACACAGATCAGGCCGACGACGAAGCACACGGTCAGGACGGTGGTCAGCAGCCTCATGCCGTAGGGCCGCCAGCGCACGGCGGCCTGCAGCCGCGATCCGCCGACGCCGGTCAGCACGATCGCGCCGAACACGAACGTGAGGACGGCGAGCAGGGCGGCGAACGTGCCCGCGACGGCCACCATCTGGGGTTCGTCGCGCGGCTCGTCGATGCTGCTCTGCCGGGCCCCGCCCCTGGCGAGCGTCATGACCGAGCCGTGCCAGACCGTGCCGGTGACCCGGTCGCCCTTGTGCAGGGCGGTCAGCAGCGGATCCCAGTCGCCGAAGTCGACGGTGCCGTTCCAGAAGGGCGAGCCGGTGACGGTCGCCGAGTGGTCGCCCTTCGACCCGGCGTTGGCGTGCACGTCCGTGACGGTGAACCGGACGGTGCGCACACAGTCCTCGTACGCGTGCGTGGGCGGACCGGCGGGGCAGGGCGGCGCCGCCTCGTAGTCCTGGTACCGCCCGATCTCGCGGGGCAGCCAGGTGCTGAACGCGCTGCGGCAGCCCAGCACCGCGGCGCACGACACGGCGATCAACACCAGACCCGTCAGCACCCGTCGCAACGGCCGCAGGACGGACGGCCCGTCCACCGCAAGCCCCGCCGTCGCAAGCGTCCTGTTGGCCATCTCGCATCCCCCCGTTCACCCCGACGCACCAGTATCGGACACCTGATCGTCCGTATGGTGTTCGCCCAGTCGAACTGCGGGAGTGGCGGGGGCGCCCACGGTGCAGTGGTTCAGCGCAGAGAACGTCGTGGCCGTCGGTACCGCGGTCCTCGGCATCGTCGCGTCCGGCGTCATGGTCTGGTACGAACGCCGGGTGCCGCGCCGCAAGAGGATCGGCTACCGCGTCCAGATGGACAACCCGATCGGCGACGACGTACGGCTGGGGCGGGCCAACGTACGGCTGGGCCTGTTCGACGAGGCACCCGGCATGACCGACGCCACCCTCGTGCTGCTGCGCATCGAGAACGACGGCTCCCAGGGCATCGACCGCGACGACTACACCAGCCCCGAAGTCCACGGCCTGACCGCGGTGTTCGGCGCCCGCACCATCCGCGGCGTCTCGGTCACCCAGCCGTCCGACACCGACCATCTGATGGACCACTTCACCGCCACCCGCGGCTTCGGCTACGACGGCAACACGCTGCGCATCCCGCGTGTCCCGCTCAACCGCGGTGAGCACTACAAGCTGCTGGTGCTGCTGTCCGGCGGCGACGTGGGCACGCCGATACGGCTGCGGGGCGGCATCCGCGAGGGCGAGGTGCACCCCAACCGCAGTGCCACACCGGACGACAAGCCGCCGCTGTTCAGCCGCGCGGCCCGGCTGATCACGCTGATGCTCACCCTGAGCGTCCTCACGCTCGCGGTGATCGTCGTGGCCCGCGACGACAGCCCGCCCCCGATCGAGTGCGAGCAGGGCAGGCTGAGGGTCGTGGGGTCGACGGCGTTCAAGCCGGTGGTGCAGGAACTGGCGAAGCAGTACGAGCGGAAGTGCCCGGACGCCTCGATCGCCGTGGACGCACGGGGCAGTTCGGCCGGGGTGAACGAACTCGGCTCGCTGGGCGGCCGGTCGAAGAAGGCCGCCCGCAATGTGATCGCCTTCTCCGACGGCCCCGCCGTCGGCGGTCCGGGCGACCTGGTCGGCGACCGTGTGGCGCTCTCGGTCTTCACCCTGGTCGTCAACGACGGCATCCGGCTGCCGGCCGGCGGGCTGTCCCTCAAGGAGGTGCGCCGGATCTACCGCGGCGAGGTGACGCGCTGGAAGCAGCTCGATCCCTCCCTCCCCGACGTCCCGATCGTCCTCGTCAGCCGCAACGCCGACTCCGGGACCCGGCAGATCTTCCAGGACCGGGTGCTCGGAAGCTGGGAGCGGGTGCCCAGCACCTCGCTGGACTGCGTCCACAAGGACGACGTGTCGGCGCCCGTCATGCGCTGCGAACTCGACGCCACCGAGGACGTACTCGCCAAGGTGGCCGACATCCCGGGCGCCATCGGCTACTCCGAACTCACCCTCGCCAAGGGCCACCGGGGCCTGCGCACCGTCGCCCTCGACGGCGCGGCCCCCTCGGCCGGGGACATCGAGTTCGGCCGCAGCGAGTACCCCTACCGCGGGGTGGAGTACGCCTACACCTACGACCACCCACCCACCGGCTCCCTGACCTCCTCCTTCCTGGCCTTCATCGCCAAGGGCGAGAGCGAGAACGTCATCCGGGAACACGGCCACCTACCGTGCTCGGCGGCGGGGGCGTCGGGACTGTGCGCGGGGGAGTGACGACGGTCCTCACCGCTGCCGGAGTCGTAGCCGCCGCTACTGGGCCCGGGCCCCGGTCTTCATTTGGGCTCGGGTGGTGCTGGCGCGGCATGTTCGGGCGAGCTCCCGCGCTCGGGGAGTGATGGCCGACTCCGGGCTGTCGCAGTCGTAGCCGCCGCTACCGGCCCGGGTCCCGGTCCTCACCTCTGCCCGGGTGGGCGCTGGCGGGCATGTTCGGGCGGGCGCCCGCGCTCGGGGGCGCGGGAATCGCCTCCGCATGCCGCCGCAGTCGCAGCCGCCGCTACCGGGCGCCGGGCCCTGGTCCGACCCTCACCTCGGCTCCGGTGGGCGCTGGCGCGGCATGTTCGGGCGGGTGCCTGGGGCCGGGGGGAGTGGGAAGCGGCCCTGGGCGTTTGTGATCTCCGGTCGGCCGGGGGCGGAGCCGGTGGAGTGGATGCCCATGGGTGCCGAGCCCGTGCGGAACTCCACCATCCAGTCCGCAGTCTCCGTGCGCACCAGCTCGGTGACGTCCTCGGAGAAGCGGCGCAGCACGCCCAGGCAGCGCTCGGCGGCCTCGCTCGCGGTTCCCTCCGTGGGGCCCAGCACCTCGCGCACGCTCTCCGAGGCCCACTCGAACTGCAGCACCTGCAGCCGGCGCTGCACGGCCTGCGCGGTGGCCACGTCCCTTATCCAGCCGGAGGTCACGCCGAAGAACCGGTCGACGGCCACGCAGGCCACCGCGAGCAGCAGCGCCAGATACCCCCACGCGGCCAGCCCGGCGGCCACGTCGGTCAGATCCAGCAGGGGCAGCGCGGCCGCGGCGACGGCTCCCGCCGCGGCCCCCGTACGCAGCACCCGGGCGCCCCGCCGCTTCCACACCCGGTCCGAGAGATACCAGGCGGCCGTCTCCAGCGCCCCGTCCTCCACCCACCGGTACAGCTCGTGCAGCCGCTCGGCCGGCTCGCCCCAGTCGCCGAGCGGGAACGTGCGCCCGGTCAGATCGCCCGGCCGGAGCCCGGCGGCACCCTCGTCCCGCCCGTCCTGAGGCGGACCCTCGGGCTGCATCTCCGGCTGACCCACCCGCACTCCTTCTGATCACGACCGTTCACGTTGCGTGACACCTGATGCTGATGTGCCCGCCCCTTCCTACCGCCCAATGGGTGGCGAAGCCCATGGATTCACCTCTTTTCCGCCCGGAAGGGGGTCTTGATCAGGTATAGGACTCGGCGAAGCCTCACTCGAAAGAGTGGCGGGGCGATGGCCGACGCGACCACGTAGGCTCGTGCCAGGCGGGAAAACCTCGCCGACGAAGCCCTACCCGTAGCCGTACGAAACCAGGAGCTGATCGTGATTCCCGGTGGTGGCCAGCCCAATATGCAGCAGCTGCTCCAGCAGGCCCAGAAGATGCAGCAGGACCTGCAGCAGGCACAGGAGGAGCTGGCGCAGACGGAGGTCGACGGACAGGCGGGCGGCGGCCTGGTGAGGGCCACCGTCACCGGCTCCGGCGAGCTGCGCGCGCTGAAGATCGACCCGAAGGCGGTGGACCCGGAGGACACCGACACCCTCGCGGACCTGATCGTCGCGGCGGTCCAGGCGGCCAACGAGAACGCGCAGACCCTCCAGCAGCAGAAGCTCGGCCCGCTCGCGCAGGGCCTGGGCGGCGGCAGCGGTATCCCCGGTCTGCCTTTCTAAGACGGGCGTCGGCCAACTACCGTACGTACTGAAGGAACCCCAGGAAGGACGGCAGTCCGTTGTACGAAGGCGTGGTGCAGGACCTCATCGACGAACTGGGGCGGCTCCCCGGCGTCGGTCCCAAGAGCGCCCAGCGGATCGCCTTCCACATCCTGCAGGCGGAACCGACGGACGTACGGCGGCTGGCGCAGGCCCTGATGGAGGTCAAGGCCAAGGTCAGGTTCTGTGCGACCTGCGGCAACGTCGCGCAGGAGGAGCTGTGCAACATCTGCCGCGACGCACGCCGCGACCCCGCCGTCATCTGTGTGGTGGAGGAGCCCAAGGACGTGGTCGCCGTCGAGCGCACCCGTGAGTTCCGCGGCCGCTATCACGTCCTGGGCGGAGCGATCAGCCCGATCGAGGGTGTCGGACCGGACGACCTGCGTATACGAGAACTTCTCGCGAGGTTGGCCGACGGTACGGTCACGGAACTGATCCTGGCCACGGACCCGAATCTGGAGGGCGAGGCCACCGCTACCTACCTCGCCCGCATGATCAAGCCCATGGGCCTCAAGGTCACCCGCCTGGCCAGCGGCCTCCCGGTGGGTGGCGACCTGGAATACGCGGACGAGGTCACCCTCGGCCGCGCCTTCGAGGGGAGACGACTCCTAGATGTCTGACGCCAAGCTGCACGCCACGTCCCCGGACCCGGACGACTTCGCGGTTCAGATCGCGGACCAGGTGGAGAGTTTTCTCGTGTCCGTGAGTGAGGTGGCCAAGGGCGACGAGCCGGACTCGGCGGTCCCCTTCCTCCTCCTGGAGGTCTCCCAGCTGCTGCTGGCCGGCGGCCGCCTCGGCGCGCACGAGGACATCGTCCCGGACGAGCGCTACGAGGCCGACACGGGCCCCGACCCCGACGTGGACGAACTGCGCGAGAACCTCGCCCGGCTCCTCGAGCCGATCGACGTCTACTCCGAGGTCTTCGACCCCTACGAGGTGCGCAAGGCCCCGGTCCCGGCGCGCATCTCCGACGACCTGACCGACGTCATCACCGACCTGCGCCACGGCATGGCCCACTACCGCGCGGGCCGCACCACGGAGGCCCTGTGGTGGTGGCAGTTCTCCTACTTCTCCAACTGGGGCTCCACCGCCTCCGCAACCCTGCGCGCCCTCCAGTCGGTCGTCGCCCACGTCCGCCTCAACCAGCCCCTCGCCGAACTCGACGGCCTCGACACCGACCAGGGCATGGGAGACGAGACCCTCGAGTTCGAGGCGGGCAAGGTCATGCAGGAGGAGATCGCGGGACCGCTCGGGGTCCAGACGAGCAACTAGCGATCCCCCCCCGCTCAAACAGCCGCCCTCGGAAACCGCCCGGTCTGCCCCAGCAACGGGAAGAGCTGCAACTGCCCTGCCCCGTAGGCATTGTTGGAGGGGCTGTCGTCGACCCAGAGCAAGCTGTGCAGCTCATCTGGAACAAGACGCCTCATTGGCAGAGGAGTTGGCGGATCCCGACCGTACGTGGCGGCCTCACAGGCCCCAAATACCCTTGCCCAACGCCGTGATACCCCCCGCCAGTGCCAGTGTCAGCACCAGTAGGCGGGCCCGTTTCTCGGGGATTCGGGTGGACAGGGTGCGGCCGGTGAGGGCTCCTGCTGTCAGGGCTGTGGCGATCCAGGTCCAGCGGGTGGCGGTGAGGTGGGGCAGGCCGTTGGCTGTTATCGAGAAGGCGTTCACTACGACGCCGTAGAACTGGGCGTTGGGGACGAACTCCCGGATCGTCCAGTCCGCGTTGACGGCGTAGAGGGAGATCGGCGGGCCGCCCACCCCGGCGGCGGAGTTCATGAAGCCGCCGACCGCGCCCGCCGCGACCGCCCCCCTCGTGCCGCGAAGGGCGGGCACCCGGGTGCCGCGCATGACCAGCAGTACGGCGAGCGTCACCAGCGTGCCCATCACCAGCATCAGGTCGGGCTCGGGGAGCCGCCGGGTCAGCCACACCCCCGCCGGCACCGTGCACGCCGCGGCCACACACAGCGGCACCATCGCGCCCGGCCGCACGCGCCGCCAGCCGCCGCTCAGCCCGACGAAACTGATCGCCCCCGCAGCGCAGTTGGCGAGCACGACCCCCTCGGCCGGACCGAGCAGCAGCACGAGCGCGGGGACGCAGACCAGCGCGAACCCCATCCCGGTCAGCCACTGCACACAGGAGCCGAGCAGCACGATCCCCGCCAGCAGTACGTCCGTCGTCACGTAGGCAGCCTGCACGCTCCGGCCCGCCAGGGGGAGTGATGCGGCGACGGCGACTCCACGTCACCACGCCGCTACGCAGAACGGCAGCGGGTGACCTGGCGCACTTTACGGAGTGATCACCGGCAGGGCGGGCAGGGACCGTGCTGAGCGCCGGATCTCACCATGTGGTTCCACTCGGGTCGATTTCGGGCGCTCGATAGACTGAAGCGACCGCGGTGCGCATGCGTATCGACGGTCTCCGAGAGCACAGACGGACGAGCGAGGAGCGCACGTGGGCCTTGTCGTGCAGAAGTACGGAGGCTCCTCCGTAGCCGATGCCGAGGGCATCAAGCGCGTCGCCAAGCGGATCGTGGAAGCGAAGAAGAACGGCCACCAGGTGGTCGTCGTCGTTTCCGCGATGGGCGACACTACGGACGAGCTGATCGATCTCGCCGAGCAGGTATCCCCGATGCCTGCCGGGCGCGAGTTCGACATGCTGCTGACCGCCGGAGAGCGGATCTCGATGGCCCTGCTGGCCATGGCGATCAAGAACCTGGGCCACGAGGCCCAGTCGTTCACCGGCAGCCAGGCCGGCGTCATCACCGACTCGGTCCACAACAAAGCCCGGATCATCGACGTCACGCCGGGCCGGATCCGGCAGTCGCTGGACGCGGGCAACATCGCCATCGTCGCCGGCTTCCAGGGCGTCAGCCAGGACAAGAAGGACATCACGACCCTGGGCCGTGGCGGCTCGGACACCACCGCCGTGGCGCTCGCCGCGGCCCTCGACGCCGAGGTGTGCGAGATCTACACCGACGTCGACGGTGTGTTCACCGCCGACCCGCGGGTGGTGAAGAAGGCGAAGAAGATCGACTGGATCGCCTTCGAGGACATGCTGGAGCTCGCCGCGTCCGGCTCCAAGGTGCTGCTCCACCGCTGTGTGGAGTACGCCCGCCGCTACGACATCCCGATCCATGTGCGCTCGTCCTTCTCGGGACTGCAGGGCACCTGGGTCAGCAGCACACCACTCGTCCGCAAGACGCAGCAGCAAGGGGAACAGCAGGTGGAGCAGGCCATCATCTCGGGTGTCGCCCATGACACCTCCGAGGCCAAGGTGACGGTCGTCGGCGTCCCGGACAAGCCGGGCGAGGCCGCCTCGATCTTCCGCGCCATCGCGGACGCGGAGATCAACATCGACATGGTCGTGCAGAACGTGTCCGCCGCCTCCACCGGGCTGACGGACATTTCCTTCACCCTCCCCAAGACCGAGGGCCGCAAGGCCATCGACGCTCTGGAGCGGGCGCGGACGGCCATCGGCTTCGACTCCCTGCGCTACGACGACCAGATCGGCAAGATCTCGCTCGTCGGCGCCGGGATGAAGACCAACCCGGGCGTCACGGCCTCCTTCTTCGAGGCCCTCAGCGACGCCGGCGTGAACATCGAGCTGATCTCGACCTCCGAGATCCGTATCTCGGTGGTCACCCGCGCCGACGACGTGCCCGACGCCGTGCGCGCCGTGCACAGCGCCTTCGGTCTCGACTCCGACAGCGACGAGGCCGTGGTCTACGGAGGCACCGGGCGATGACCGGCACCGCGGGGCGGGCCGGAAGGTGACGGCCGGCGCTGGGCCGACGCTCGCGGTCGTGGGTGCGACCGGAGCCGTCGGCACGGTGATGCTCCAGATCCTGTCCCAGCACGCGGACATCTGGGGCGAGATCCGGCTGCTCGCCTCACCGCGCTCGGCCGGCCGCAAGCTGGCCGTGCGCGGCGAGGAGGTCGAGGTGGCGGCCCTCACGGAGGACGCCCTCGACGGTGTCGACGTCGCCATGTTCGACGTGCCCGACGAGGTCTCCGCGCACTGGGCGCCCATCGCCGCCGCCAAGGGCGCGGTCGTGGTGGACAACTCGGGCGCCTTCCGGATGGACCCCGAGGTGCCGCTCGTGGTGCCCGAGGTCAACCCGCACACGGCGCGGCTGCGACCTCGCGGGATCATCGCCAACCCCAACTGCACGACGCTGTCCATGATCGTGGCCATGGGCGCGCTGCACGCCGAGTTCGGGCTGCGTGAGCTGGTGGTCTCCTCGTACCAGGCGGTGAGCGGGGCCGGACGGGCCGGCGTCGAGACCCTGCGCCGGCAGCTGTCGCTGGTGGCGGGCACGGAGCTGGGCACCAGCCCCGGTGACGTACGCCGGGCCGTGGGCGACGACACCGGGCCGTTCCCGGAGCCGGTCGCGCTGAACGTGGTGCCGTGGGCCGGGTCGCTGCGCGAGGACGGCTGGTCCTCGGAGGAGATGAAGGTGCGGGACGAGTCCCGCAAGATCCTCGGCCTGCCCGACCTGCCGGTCGCCGTGACCTGCGTACGGGTTCCGGTGGTCACCACGCACTCCCTCACCGTCCACGCCCGCTTCCAGGGCGAGGTCACGGTCGACCGGGCCCGTGAGATCCTCGCCACAGCTCCCGGTGTGGTCCTGTGCGACGACCCGGCGGCCGGGGAGTTCCCCACCCCCGCCGACGTCGTGGGCACCGACCCCACCTGGGTGGGCCGGGTGCGGCGCGCGCTCGACGATCCGACGGCGCTCGAACTCTTCGTATGCGGCGACAATCTGCGCAAGGGCGCGGCCCTGAACACCGCTCAGATCGCGGAGTTGGTGGCGACCGAGTTCCGGTGACACCTCGTGTCCGTGGTCGCGCTCCCATCACGCGGCGTGTCAGGTTCGTCACACCCGCGGGTAAGGGGTTACTGCCGGATATCCCCTGGCCAAGGCTGGTGTGGTTTGTAGAATCTGTGAAGAGCATGTGACCCGGTTGATGGTCCGTACCACTTGCCCCGGGACCGTTCGGCATTCGAAGATTTCCCTCCCCGTTCTCCGCAACCGCGCGGAGGGCGGGGAGCGTCTTTGCGAACACCCTCCGGGGGTGCGGGGATGCGTGACGAGACGTGGGGACGTCTCGAACATTCAGGACATAGGGGAAGAGCGGGTAGGCATGAGGGCGTTTGACGCACGGTCGATGATGGTGCCCGACGCGAGACGGCCGGTGGCACCACGCGACGCAAAAGTGACGCCCGGCACGTACAACCCTGACGGGGGTAAACGTGTCCAACTGGCGTGGCTGAGGTACTCGACTTCCCTGCGGCAGGGCGCGGCGCGGCTCTACGCCCGCCCCGTCCGCCCCTTCGACCCCGCATGCCCGGCGCGCCCGGTGGCATGCCGGTGATCGCGCCCATGCCCGCAGCGCGACCCACCCGCATCCCGAGCCAGCGCGACGGCGCCGAGTACGCCGAAGACGCCGCGGCCGCCGGGACCACCGTCGACCACCTCACCGAGACCTACCGCGCGCACTACCGCTCGCTGCTGGGCCTGGCCGCCCTGCTGCTCGACGACACCGCCTCCTGCGAGGACGTCGTCCAGGAGGCCTTCATCCGGGTGCACTCGGCCCGCAAGCGGGTCCGCGACCCCGAGAAGACGCTCGCGTACCTGCGCCAGACGGTCGTCAACCTCTCCCGCTCCGCGCTGCGCCGCCGCATCCTGGGCCTGAAGCTGCTCTCCAAGCCGATGCCCGACATGGCGAGCGCCGAGGAGGGCGCCTACGACCAGCTGGAGCGCGACTCCCTGATCAAGGCGATGAAGGGCCTGCAGCGCCGCCAGCGCGAGGTGTTGGTGCTGCGCTACTTCGCGGACATGACCGAGGCGCAGGTCGCCGAGACGCTCGGGATATCGCTGGGCTCGGTGAAGGCGTACGGGTCCCGCGGCATCGCGGCGCTCCGTATCGCGATGGAGGCGCCGGCATGAGCAAGGACGTCCCGGGACGCGAGTCCCACGAGCGCCACGAGCAAGAGCACACGCAACCGCACGCTGGGAACGGAACTGTGAACGACGGCCCCGACGACCAGAGCCCCGACAGCGGGTTCGACTCGGACGAGCTGGCCCTGCGCAGGATGTTGCACCAAGCGGTGCAGACGGTCGAGCCGCGGGACGGCACGCTGGACCACCTGCGGCGGGCCGTGCCCGCCAGGCGCGCCCGCAAGCGGCAGGCAGCCGTCGGCATGGCGGCCGCCGCCCTGTTCATCGGCACCGCCGTCCCGGCCCTGCTGCATGTCTCCGGTGCCACCGGTTCCGACGTCAACCCGTCCGTGGCCGGGCAGGCCTCGCAGGCACAGGGCGGGGCGAGCCAGGGAAAAGCCGACGGCAGTGAGGGCACCGCCGCGGGCGGTTCGGGCAAGGCCACGGGCAAGGGCAAGGGCGACCACAAGGGCGACGGTCAGGGCAAGGGCAGCTCCCCGGGCACGGGCAGCGGCGCGGGCACCGGCCCGGCGGCCAGCAGTGCGGCGGGCGCCTCCGTGTGCGCCGCCGAGCAGCTCGGCTCGCCCACGCGGACCGTCGACGCCCCCGACTCCGGCGGCACGGTCTACGGCACCTTCCGGGTCGTCAACATCTCCACCACCCCGTGCAGCGTCGGCGGACCCGGGTCCGTGAGCGTGCTCGCACAGGGCAGTGCCGACGCCACCAAGATCGGTGCGCAGCGGCATGTGTCGGGCGACGCGGCGGCCGGACTGCCCGACCCGTCCACCGAGGTCACCGGTCTGCTGCTGCAGCCGGGCGCGGCGTACGAGGTGAAGTTCGCCTGGGTCCCCTCGGCGTCCTGCACTCCCGCGGGCGGCGACGGCGGCACCGGCGACGGCGGCCCCACCAGCTCACCGACCCCGACCGAGGGCACCGGCAGCACGGCAGGCTCCACCTCCACCGGCACCGACAACGGCGTCACCACGCAACTGATCCGGGAGGACGGCGCGGACGGCAGCGTGGTCGTCTCCCACACAACCGAGGCGGGCTCCCCCACGGTCTCGGCCCAGATCTCCGGAGCGTGCGCGGGGACGGTCTACTACACCGGGGTACTGGCCGGGGCTTGAGCCCCGACGGCCGACCCCTGGCGCCGGCGTGACCAGGCCCGGCCCGGCGCCAGCCGGGCCTCAGGCACCGTCAGACGGTGACGTTCTCCGGTTCCTCTGGCACCAACCCCATTTCGGCGTCCCGGGCGAACTCGACCTCGCGGCGCAGCAGGCGGAACCACATGAACACCACGAAGCCGGCGAAGACGAACCACTCGCCGGTGTAGCCGAGGTTCTGGAACGCCTTCAGGTCGAGGCCGGAGTTCGCGGGTGCCGTGGCGGGGACGGCCTTCATTCCGCTGTCGGCCTTGTCCAGCGTGATCCAGGCGTCGTACAGGTCGTACGGCACGAGGTTCACCAGGGACGCCGTGCTGATCGCCGCGGTCTGCCCGGCCGGCAGGCCGCCCTCGGCGCTGACCCCGTTGTCCCCGGGGGTCTCGGAGGCCTGCAGCGCGCCCGTGACGGTGACGTCACCGGTGGGCGGGGCGGGCGCCTTCGCGGCGTCGGCGGAACCGGGCAGCCAGCCGCGCACCACGGGCAGCGCCTTGCCGCCGTCGGTGCGCAGCAGCGTCAGGACGTAGAACCCGTGCCGGTCGTCGAGTTCGCGGCCCGGGACGAGCAGCTGCTTGCCGTAGTGCCCGGTGGCGGTGACCTGGCTGCCGGAGGTGGCCTTGTCGACCGGCAGCATCTCGCGCAGCGGACGGGCCGCCTCGTGCCGGTCGGTGGTGACCTGGTCGTCGGCCTTGCGGTGGTCCTGCACCCGGCCCTCGAACCGGCTCAGCTGCCAGGTCCCCATGAAGATGCAGAAGGGGATGGCGAGCAGCACGAAGACGTTGATCCCCCACCAGCGGCGCGTCAGCAGAAACCGGTACACACCAACAAAGGTACGGCGCGCCCCCGCGCGGGCGGCCCGCGGGGTCAGTACCGCTCGGTGAGGTGGTCCCGGCCCGCCGGGGGCTCGTACGGCTCCGGCCAGAAGTCGGTTATGGACGTGATCCGGTCCTCGCCGGTGAAGAACGAGATCCCGTACATCTCCTCCAGCCCGACCGTGAAGTGGACCCAGCTGACCACCTGGCCCGGCTCGGCGACCATGCGCTCGATCCTCAGGTGCCAGTCGCCCGGATACTCGCGGTTGAACTCCACATACCGCTCACGGCCGGTGATCCGCTCGCGCGTCTGCGGCAGGGTGTAGACGACGTCCTCGGCCAGCGTGTCCGCGAAGGTGCTCCAGTCCCGGGCCTCGGCGGCGGCCCAGAACCTCTCGACTGTCTTGCGCAGATCGGTCATGTCGCCAAAGTCTGCACCCCACCACTGACAATCGGCTCCCACCACCACTGACAATCGGCTCCCACCAGGCATCGGCCCGGCCCAGGACGTCGGCGGGGCCCTGGCCGTCTACGGGCGGGGCATCGCGTAGTCACGGATGTGGGAGACCCGCCCGTTCTTGTGGGTGATGAACCAGACGTAGGCGAGCCGCAGTGGCTCGTCGCCGGGGATGCGGGTGCCGGTGCCGGTGAACTCGGCGATCAGTACGTCCTCGCTGACATGCGTGCGCACGTCGGTGAAGACGTCGAAGCGGGCGACACGGGGCAGCTGGGCCGTGTACTGCGTGATCGCGTCCTTTCCGGCCAGGACGCTGGGGCGCCCCTTGGGGGCGAGGGGTACTTCGTGGACCGCGTCGGTCGTGTACATCGACATGAAGGCGTCGGTGTCGCCGCGGCGCAGCGCGTCGAGCGCGTCGGTGAACCAGGCCGGAGCGGGCGATCCGGTCACTTGCTCTCCAGGCGGCCGATGGCCTGGAGGTCACCGAAGGCGGATGCGGCCGACCTCCACGCCTCGCTGTCACCGGCGAGGGCACCGCGGAGGAAGGCCCAGGTCATCCGCTGGATGACGGCAACACGTTCGGGGTTCTCGTCGGTGGTCTCGGTGGTGTCGTAACCGGTGATGCCACCGAGCATGTGCTCGCCGCCGTGGAGGGTGAGCAGCGACTTAGGGCCGGGGGCCTGATGGTAGGCGTCGGCGTGGTAGGCCGCGCCGCGAGAGGTCAGCTCGGGCGCGTGGTCCTGGTCGCCGACAACGACGAGCGTGGGTGTCGCCATCTCGTCGAAACGAGCGGTGCGCAGTGCCGTGAAGCGTGCGGCCATCTCGGTGAGGTGGTCGCCTCCGGCGCCGGTCGCCGCGAGGAGGACTCCGGCTTTGATCCGATCGTCGACGCGTCGCACCTTCTCGCCGTTCTCCTCGACGCCGGCGCCCAGGAGCATGCTCGCGCTCTGGCCGCCCATGGAGTGCCCGGCGACGGCGACCCGGCTGAGGTCGGCGCGTCCGGCAAGGCCCGGTACGGCAGCCTCCACTCGGTCGAAGTGGTCGAGGACGGCCGTGAGGTCCTCGACGCGGGACTCCCAGTAGGCGCGGGCGTCGGGAGCGGTGCGCGGCAGGCCCAGGGACTTCGAGCTGAGGTGGGTGGGCTGGACGACCACGAATCCGTGGGCCGCCCAGAAGTCCGCCAGGGGCGAGAAGCCCCGGTTCGAGGCGATGTAGTTCGTGAAGCCGCCCCCGTGCGAGAACAGGACGATCGGCAGTTCTTCGCCCGTGGTCGGGGCGGACACGCGTACGTGGAGGGGGGCGGGGCGTCCGGGTGCCGGCAGCACGACGGGGTTCACCGACATGAAAGGTGTCGCCTCGGCGACCGGGATGGTGCGCGCCGAGCCCTGGAGCGCGTCGGCCTCGTCCCACAGGTCGTGGGGGGCGGTGGTGGAGTGATCGGTCATCGCGGGGATCCGCCTTCGCTATGTGGAATCCGATTCCATTTCGTCGTCCCATAGTATGGAACCCGATTCCGTTTAGCCGAGGGGGTGCTCATGGACGGCAGGCAGGGCGGCGGGCGCGAGCCTCGGACACCGATGCGGGCGGACGCCCGCCGCAGCGTGGACGCGCTGGTCGAAGGCGCCCGCGCCGTCTTCGCCCGCGACGGCGTGGACGCGCACGTCAAAGCCATAGCCCTACAGGCCGGTGTCGGAGTCGCGACTCTCTACCGGCACTTCCCCAGGCGGTCCGACCTGATCCTCGCGGTGCTCGAGAGCGACGTGGACGCGTGCGTGGAAGCGGCCCACGAGCTGGCCGCCGCGCACCCGCCCATGGACGCTCTCGACCTGTGGCTCGACCGTTACTGCGCCTTCGTCCTGACCAAGCACGGCCTGGCGGCGGCGCTGCACTCCGACGCGGAAACCTTCGCCGGCCTCGGCGAGCAACTGCTCGAACGGCTGGAACCCGCACTGGACGCACTGCTGCAGGCCACCCGGGCCGCCGGAATGACGACAGATGCGGCGAGCGCGATGGATCTCCTGCGCGCCGTCGCGCACTTGTGCACCCCCGGGCCCGCCCATGCCGCGTACACCCGCCGGATGATCGGGCTCCTTCTTGCCGGACTGCGGTACGGCCCCCTCCCGCGACCTCGACGGACCTCCCCATGACCGGCTTTGTCGGGTCACCGACTGTGCGTGGCAGGTCACCCGATCAGGTTGGATAGGGGCATGACGACTGACGCAGCCATGCCCGACTGGGAGAAGCGGTTCCGCGCACCTCGCGTCTCGCTGCCCGACTGGGCGGAGGACGCCCCCGACCGTTCGTTGTTCACGTCGAACGCGACCGGCACGTACGAGCTGTACGCGTGGGACCGGAAGACCGGTGACCAGCGACAGGTCACGAACCGCCCGGACGGGACCACGGACGGGGTCCTCTCACCCGACGGTGAGTGGATCTGGTGGTTCGATGACGGCCGTAGCTCCTCCGATCCGGACGCGCCGTCCTACGGCGACGAGTTCGGCGTCTGGCGCAGGCAGCCCTTCGAGGGCGGCGCCGACGACCTCGCCGTTCCCGGCCTGGACGCCTCCTACCCGGCGGGCCTGGCGCTCTCCCGGGACGGCCGCACGGCGATCGTGGGCCGCTCCACCGACGAGGACGGCACGACGATCTATCTCGCCCACGCCGGCGAGGACCCGGTGGAGATCTACCGCCACCGCGAGTCCGCGGGCGTCGGCGACCTCTCCCGCGACGGCTCGCTGATCGCGATCGAGCACACGGAGCACGGCGACGCGATGCACTCCGCGCTGCGCGTCCTGCGCCCGGACGGCACGACGGTCGCCGAGCTGGACGACACCGAGGGCGGCAAGGAGGAACTGGGCCTGGAGGTCCTGGGCTTCGCACCCGTCGACGGCGACACGCGTCTGCTCATCGGCCACCAGCGCCGCGGCCGCTGGGAGCCCCTGGTGTGGGACGTGGCCACGGGCGAGGAGACCGACCTCGCCCTGGACCTGCCCGGCGACGTGAGCGCCGAGTGGTACCCGGACGGCTCCGGCCTGCTCGTCGTGCACAGCTTCGAGGCCCGCAGCGAGCTCTTCCGCTACGACATCGCAGGGCGCGCCCTGGAGAAGGTCCCCACCCCGCCCGGCTCGGTCTCCGGCGCCACGGCCCGCCCCGACGGCAGCGTGGAGTACCTGTGGTCCTCGGCCGCCGAGCCGTCGGCGGTGCGCTCCACGACCGGCGTGGTCGTCCTCGACCCGCCCGGCATGAAGTCCCCCGGCTCGGTGCCGGTCGAGGACGTCTGGGTGCAGGGCCCCGGCGGCCGTATCCACGCCCTGGTGCAGAAGCCGGCCGGTGCGAGTGGCCCGCTGCCGACGGTCTTCGACATCCACGGCGGCCCGACCTGGCACGACAGCGACTCCTTCGCCGCGGGCCCGGCCGCCTGGGTCGACCACGGGTACGCGGTGGTGCGCGTCAACTACCGCGGCTCCACGGGCTACGGCCGCGCCTGGACCGACGCCCTCAAGCACCGCGTCGGCCTCATCGAGCTGGAGGACATCGCGGCGGTACGGGAATGGGCGGTGGACTCGGGCCTCGCCGATCCCTCCCGGCTGATCCTCACCGGCGGTTCCTGGGGCGGCTACCTCACCCTCCTCGGCCTCGGCGTCCAGCCGCAGGCGTGGACCCTGGGCATCGCGGCGGTCCCGGTCGCGGACTACGTCACGGCGTACCACGACGAGATGGAGGCCCTGAAGGCGATGGACCGCACCCTCCTGGGCGGCACCCCGGAGGAGGTCCCCGACCGTTTCGCGGCCTCCTCCCCGCTGACCTACGTCGACGAGGTCACGGCCCCGGTCTACATCTCCGCCGGTGTCAACGACCCCCGCTGCCCCATCCGCCAGATCGAGAACTACGTCAAGCGCCTCGAGGCCCGCGGCGCGACCCACGAGGTCTACCGCTACGACGCGGGACACGGCTCACTGGTCGTGGACGAGCGGATCAAGCAGGTGCGGCTTGAACTGGAGTTCGCGGAGCGGCACTTGGGGTGAGGTTTTGGCGCCGGGCGGGCTTGTGGTTCCGGCCCGCCCGTTGAAAGCACCGCAGGCTCAAGCCCCGGCCCGCGTCCGGGGCCTGTGCCCCAGCAGCTCCGCCAGTCCTGTCCGCGTGGCGGCCAGCACCACGCGGTCGGAGCCGCGCAGCACATACGAGTCCGGCAGATCCCACACCAGGCCCGACCCCGGCGCGTCCTCGTACGCCTCCTCCGTGGCGGGCTCGCCCGGCCGGTTGCCGGAGGCCGCCGTGTCGAGGGCCAGCACCCGCCAGGCCCCGGCGCGGAACGCCTCCGCGACCGTCCTGCCCTCCAGCTGCGCATGCCCGCTCACCTGCACGGCGGCGAACAGCAGCACCCGCCGCTCCACCGGGATCGCGCCCAGGATCTGGCGGCCCATCATCGCCCCGGCGAACGCGGGCGCGGCCAGATGGGAGACGCTGCGGCTGCGGGTGGACGCCCGGGGGTGGGCGGCGCGCAGCGTGCGGTACACGGCGGTGGCGAAGTCGTCGTCGTACAGCCGCAGTACGACCCGCAGATCGGGCCGTACGGAGCGGGCGTAGAGCGCGGCTTCGAGGTTCGTCGTGTCGGCGCTGGTCACCGCGAGCAGTGCGTGCGCCCGGTTGATCTTGGCGGCCTCCAGGACGCCCTCCTGGGTGACGTCGCCGAGCACGACCGGCACCCGCAGCCGCCGCGCCACGGCCAGTCCCCGCGCGTCGGGGTCGGACTCGACGCAGACCACGGGGATCTTCAGTTCGCGCAGCCGGGTCAGCACGCGCGTCCCGATCTTGCCGAGCCCGAGGAGGACCACATGCCCGCCCAGTCCGCGCGGCGGCTTGCGCAGGGCGGACGTGGTGCGGAAGGTGCCCAGCGCCTCGAGCACCGCGGCCAGCAGGACCGGCAGCAGCAGCAACCCCATGAGCCCGGACAGGAGTTGCAGGACCTTGCGCCCGACGGACGCCCCGATCGCGGGGTCGTCGATGGCGAACAGATCGAGCAGCGTCAGATAGAACGCGCTCAGCGGATGCATCCCCGTCACCAGCCACAGGGCCACCGCGAGCGCGAGCACGCATCCCGCGACACCGGCCAGCGACCAGCGCAGCCGCCGCGAGAACAGTGAGGCGAAGGCCACCGCGCCGCGCGCGGGCGGCAGTTCGGGGCCGGCGTAGGACACCTGCTCCAGGACGACGGTCCCGCGGCCGGTCGCGGCCCGCACCGCCGCCGCGTCGGGCAGCAGATCAGGGCCCTGCTCCGGGCCGTTCTCGGCGCTGTCCGCGGACAGCAGCGCCAGCGTGGCCAGCCCCGGCCGGGCCAACTGGCCCACCATCGGCGTCCGTTCCACCGCGCGCAGCATCAGCCCGTCGGTCTGGACGACCTTGCTGGTACCGGCGACGGCGGTGGCGACGAGCGCGGGCGCGGCCGTGTCGGCGTCGGACAGCACGGTCGTGGAGGCGTCGGTGCCCGCGCCGTCCGTACCGTCCCCGTCGCCCGCGGCCAACGCCGCTGCCTGGTCGAGAAGTTCCTCGATGTGCTGGCCGAGCCGGCGATTGTAGAGCCGCAGGACCAGCCGCAGGCGGGGGTTGAGCCGGCGGGCGGTGAGGGCGGCGCGGATGTTGGTCTCGTCGTCGTCGTACACCAGCGCCAGCGCGGCGGCCCGCCCCACGCCCGCCGCCCCGAGCACCTCCTCGGTCGGCTCGGCGGCCGCCATGACCTGGGCGGTTCCCACGGGTTCGGTGGTGGTGCCGCTCGCGCGGTTGACGGCCGCGCTCACCACCCGGTCGAGCAGCGCCGCGGTCGTCGCACGGGCCCGCCCGACCACCGGCGTGCGCACCCCGCGCTCCGAGGGCGGTACGACGAGCGTGACCTGTTCGCCGTAGACGCCGCGCAGTTCGGCGGCGAGCCGGTGCGCCAGTCCGTCGTCGCCGCACACGATCATGCGCGCGGAACCGTCGTCGCCCGGCTGCCCTTGATTCGGAACGCTCCCCACGAGGGAGAAGACTGCCCCACTGGGACAGGTGGTTCCAGCGACCGGGCTGCAGGGTCACTGAACGTTCACGGCGGTCCCGTCGTACTGAAGGGGAGGGAAAGCAGCGCCCTTCCGTACCACCGGAGGTACCTCGCACGTGGCCATCACCAAAGCAGCCCCGCCGACGGCGGACAGCCCCGAACCGGTGGCCACCCCACCCCAAGGCGAGCCTGTCGACGCGAAGTCCGCGGACGCGAAGTCCGTCGACGCGAGGTCCGCCGACAGCAAGTCCCTCGCCCTGATCGTGCTGCTCCTCCTGCTGGTCGTGCTGCAGGGCCCCATCCGCAGCGCGCTCTCCGTGCCTGTCATGCAGAGCTGGATGACGGTGTTCGTGGCCGTGCTCGTGCAGGCGCTGCCCTTCCTCGTGCTCGGTGTGCTGCTCTCGGCGGCGATCGCCGTGTTCGTACCGGCGTCGTTCTTCGCCCGCGCCCTGCCCAAGCGCCCCGCTCTCGCGATCCCGGTCGCCGGGATGGCGGGCGCGGTGCTGCCCGGCTGCGAGTGCGCGTCCGTGCCGGTGGCCGGGGCGCTGGTCCGGCGGGGCGTCACACCGGCCGCCGCGCTGGCCTTCCTGCTCTCCGCCCCGGCGATCAACCCGATCGTGCTGACGGCCACCGCGGTCGCCTTCCCGCGCAACCCGGAGATGGTCCTCGCCCGGTTCGTCGCCAGCCTGCTGGTGGCCTGCGTGATGGGCTGGCTGTGGCAGCGCCTCGGCCGCACCGACTGGCTGCGCCCGCCCGAGCGCCCGCACTACGAGGGCCAGAGCAAGGGCGCCGCCTTCTGGGGCTCGGTCAGCCACGACGTGATGCACGCGGGCGGCTTCCTGGTCATCGGGGCGATGGCCGCCGCGACGCTCAAGGCGGTCGCCCCGGCCGGCTGGCTGCGTACGGCCGCGGACAACCCGCTGGTCGCGATCCTGGCGCTGGCCGTCCTCGCCGTACTGCTGTCGATCTGCTCGGAGGCGGACGCGTTCGTGGCGGCGTCGCTGACGCAGTTCTCGCTCACGGCCAAGCTGGCGTTCCTGGTCGTCGGGCCGATGATCGACCTGAAGCTGTTCGCGATGCAGGCGGGCACCTTCGGCCGCGGCTTCGCCCTGCGGTTCGCGCCCGCCACCTTCGTCCTGGCGATCGCGGGCGCGGTCCTGACCGGGGCGGTGCTCCTGTGAACCGCCAGGCACAGGCGGCCGTCCTGTTCCTGCTCGGCGCGGCCCTGCTGCACGCGGGCTTCACCAACCTCTATCTGCGCTACGTCAAGGCGGGACTGCAGCCCCTGTTGCTGCTGTCCGGCGCGGTGCTGATCGCGGCCTCGCTGGCGACGGTCTGGTACGAGTGGCGGGGCCGTAGGAAGGCCGACGACGCGGTCGAGCACGGTCACGACGCGGGCGACGACCACGGCGACGGTCACGTCCACCGCGAACCCCGGGTCTCCTGGCTCCTGGTGCTTCCGCTCCTCGCGCTCATCCTGGTCGCCCCGCCGGCCCTCGGCTCGTACAGCGCGATGCGCACGGGGACGGCGCTGCAGCAGCCATACGGCTACAACAAGCTGCCCACCGGCGATCCGCTGCCCCTCACCGTGGTCGACTACGCGACCCGCGCGGTCTACGACCACGGCCGTTTGATCAAGGGCCGCCCGCTCGACGTCACCGGCTTCGTCGCGCTGGACGGCGCCGGGCACCCCTATCTGGTCCGTATGGCCCTCAACTGCTGTGCCGCGGACGCCCAGCCGGTGAAGATCGCCCTGACCGGGAAGATCCCTCCGGTCCTGCAGCCGGACAAGTGGCTCGAGGTGACCGGGACGTACACCGCCCGCCGCACCAAGGACCCCGTCAACAACGGCCCGATCCCGTATCTGCGCGTCACCGAGGCCAAACCGGTCCCTGTGCCGAAGGACCCGTACGACGAGTCCTGGAACAACTGACGACGGCCGGTACCCTGTGCGCCTCTGGACATCTACACCTCTGGATATCTGACAGGCCGTCAGCTAGCGTGCCCTGCTGTGCGGCTTCCGGCTGTGCGGCTTCCGACAGGTGAACGAAGGGGTGAACGCGGTGGAGAAGACGACGGTACGTCCCCCCGGTCCGCAGCCGGCCGGGGCTCCCCGCTGGGTCGCGCTGTACCACCGGCCCTCCTCGGACTCCTGGCAGGTGTGCGCCGAGTCGCCGCATCGGGCTCCCGTGCAGTACGCGCTCGGCGAGATGGCCCAGACCGTCAGGGCGCGCGGCGGGGATCTCGCGGTGAGTCTGTGGGGTCCGAAGGACGGTGAGTGGCAGCGCTTCGACGCGTCGCTCACCCGCGCGGAGACCGCCGCGTCCGTCCCGGCGGAGCCGTCGGCCGACGGCCCCAAGGAGCCCAGCGTGCTCGCGGAACGCATGGACTCCCGCCGCCGGCAGGTCCTGCTCGCCGGGCTGGGCAAGGCGGGCCTGTTCGATCTCGCGCCGGACGACGAGGCGGCCGTACGGGCCCTGGTCGAGCGGCTCGACGAGACCACCGTGCGCAAGGTCGCGCAGTGGCTGGCCGCGGCCGGGAGCTGAGGTTTTGCGGGGGCGCGGCGTCCATGCGAAGGCCCGACCGCTGGCGACGGGGGATGCACCAGCGATCGGGCTGATGCCAGCGTAACAAGGCCGGAGGCCCGGCGGGAGCCGACCGCCCGGTCCGCCCCGCGGTTGTGGCCGTTCTCACGCCCCGGACAATGGTCAACTCGCCCTCGCCGTAGGTCAGTTGACTGGCCCAGGCGCTCCACGGGCGTCCGGTTCTCTAGTCACCGCACGGAGACTTGTACGAAAGTCTCGGCAGGTACTCGTGCCACTTCTGTGGCGTCAGCACCTTGTGTGTCGCCGAGCAGATGCGCCGGACGGCGTCGTCGGTGTCGAGATTCCACAGCCGTACGGTGTCGGTGCCGCTGGACACCCCCAGCATGTGGCTCCTGGGGCTGAAGGACAGGAAGTTGCCGGTCTTGGCGTTGGGGCTCATCGACTGGCCGATCGGGCCCGCGTCGGAGGGGTCGGACACGTTCCACAGCCGGACCGTGTTGTCGTTGCCGCCGCTGGCCAGGGTGCGGCCGTCCGGGCTGTACGTCAGCGACACGACCGCCTCGGTGTGGCCGGTGAGCGGCGAGCCCAGCCGGGTCGTCCTGGAGGGGGTGGTGATGTTCCACAGCCGGACCGTGTCGTCGTCGCCCCCGCTGGCCAGGGTGTGGCCGTCCGGGCTGTAGGCGAGGGCGTTGACGGGGCCGGAGTGCCGGCTGAGCGGCGCGCCGACCGGCCTCGTGCGCGCCGGGTCGGTCACGTTCCACAGCCGGATGGTGCCGTCGGCGCTGCCGCTGGCGAGCGTATGGCCGTCCGGGCTGAAGTCGAGGGCGTTGATGTAGCCCTTGTGGCCGGTCAGCGGTGCGCCGTACGCGCTGACATGGGAGGGATCAGTGACGTTCCACAGCTGGAAGGTGTGGTCGGTGTAGGCGGTGGCCAGGGTGCGCCCGTCCGGGCTGAAGGCCAGCGCGTCGGGTCCCATGAACCGCGTCTGCAGCACGACGGGGGGGCCGTGGACGACCGGCCGGCGCGGGTCGGCGACGTTCCACAGATAGACCTTGCGGTTGCCGGTGAGCACCGCGAGCGTGCGGCCGTCGGGGGAGAACACCGTCTCCTCACCGGCGTCCGCGCTCTTGAACGGCTTGCTCAGCGCCACCGGCCGGCTGGGCGTCTGCACGTCCCACAGCCGGGTCGCGCCGTCGCGCCCGACGGTGGCGAGCACCTTGCCGTCCGGACGGAACCGCCCGGTGCGGCCGATCATGTCCGACGTCGGGAGCGACCACAGGCGGACCTTGCCGTCCCCGCTGCCCGTCGCGAGAGTCTTGCCGTCGGGGCTGAAGCCGAGCGCGTACATCTCCCCGCTGCTGCCCGCCAGCGGCTCGCCGACCTGCGAGGGATACTCCGGATCGCTCACGTTCCACAAACTCGCCGTGCTGTCCGCGCTCGCCGCGGCCAGCTGCTCCCCGTCGGGGCTGAAGGCCACCGACCAGATGGGGCCGGTGTGCCCCGTCAGCGGCGAGCCGATCGGCGCGGCGTGCGCCCGGTCGCGCACGTTCCACAGCCGTACGGTGTCGTCCGCGCTGCCGCTGGCGAGCGTGTCGCCGTCGGGGCTGAAGGCCACGGAGTGCACCAGATCCATGTGCCCCTTGAGCGGGGAGCCGAGCCGGGTGGCGTGCGCGGGGTCGGACACGTTCCACAGCCGTACGGTGTCGTCGTCGCCGCCCGTCGCCAGCGTCCGGCCGTCGGGGCTGAACGCGACGGAGCGCACGGCGGCGGCGTGGCCCCTGAGGGTGTCGAGCGCCGTGGGCCGGGCCGGGTCGGTCACGTTCCACAGGCGCGCGGTGTGGTCCTCGCCGACGGAGGCCAGGGTGTGCCCGTCCGGGCTGAAGGCGATCAGATAGATCGTGCCCTTGTGGCCGGTCAGGGGCTTGCCGCGGGGCACCGGATGCGCCGGGTCGGTCACGTCCCACAGCCGGATCGTGCCGTCGTCGCCGGCGCTGGCGAGCGTGCGGCCGTCCGGGCTGAAGACGGCGCTGCTCACCCAGCTGGTGTGTCCGGTGAGCGGCTTGCCGAGCGGCTTCGAGTGGCTGCGGTCGCTGACGTCCCACAGCCGGACCGTGCGGTCGTAGCTGGCGGTGGCCAGGAGCTTTCCGTCGGGGCTGAACGAGGTGAGGTAGACGGCGCCGGTGTGGCCGTACAGCGGGGTGGCCAGCGGCGCGTTCACGATCGAGATCAGCCGGCTGCCGGCGTCCTTGTCGTCCGGCCGCAGCCGGTGCGCCACCAGGTCGAGCTGGGCGGACATCGACGGATCGCTGTACTGCACCCGGTCGGCCTCGGCGACCACCTGCTCGAACTCGGCGTCGTTGCGCTGCTCCCAGGCGACGACCGCCGCGCCGACGGCCAGGATCGCCAGCACGACCAGGGCGGAGACCGCGGCGCGGCTGATCCACACCGTGCGCCTGCGCAGCCTGACCGCGGCGGCCAGGAACTCCACCGCGCTGCGGGTCAGGAAGGTGTCGACGCCCTCGCCCGCGGACTTCGCCCAGGTGTGCGCCTGCTCCAGCCGCGAACCCCGGTACAGCAGCGAGGAGTCGCGCTCCGAGCCCTCCCAGGCCCGGCCGTCCTCCTCGAGGCGCTGGCGCAGCAGATTGCCGTTGCGGTCCTCGTCGATCCAGTCCCGCAGCCGCGGCCAGGCATGGAGCAGCGCCTCGTGGGTGATCTCCACGGTCTCCGCGTCCAGCGTCACCAGCCGGGCGCGGACCAGCGCCTCCAGCGACTCCTCCGTCTTGTCGGGGTTGGTGGACTCGTCCGCCAGCTGACGCCGAGTCCCCCTGCGCCGGGTGGCCTGGGTGTCCTCGCCCAGCCGGACCAGCCGCAGCAGGAGCAGCCGCGCGGCCGTACGCGCGGGCGGGTCCAGGCTGGACCAGGCACGCTCGGCGGTCGCGGCCACCGCGCCCTGTATCCCGCCCGCGGCCCGGTACCCGGCCAGCGTCAGCCGCCCCGCCTTGCGCCGCTGCCAGGTGGCGAGGAGCGCGTGGGACAGCAGCGGCAGCACGCCGGCGTCGTGCGTCCCGCGAGGCCCGTCGGCGCTGACCTCCCGGACGATCAGCTCCGCGAGCCCGGGTTCGAGCTCCAGCCCTACGGCCTTGGCGGGGCCGGTAACCGCCTCGCGCAGCTCCGCCGTGGTCAGCGGCCCCAGCACCATGTGGCGGTGCTGCAGCGCGTCGGCCAGTTCGGGGTGGGCGAGGCACTGCTCGTAGAAGTCGGCGCGGATGCCGAGGACGACGAGCACGGGGGGTGGTTCGCCCGCCTCCACGGGAGTGCACGCGGCGTGCAGCACCTGGACGAAGCGCCGCCTGAGCGTTTCGTCGCCACAGAGGGTGAAGGCCTCCTCGAACTGGTCCACGATGACGACCGGGCGCGCGCCGGAGGGGGTCTCGCCGGTGGCCCACTCGGTGAAGGCGTGCTGTACGGCGCCGGTGAACTGGTGGGCGTCGGACCCCCCTTGTGCCGCTTCGCCCGCTTCACCCGCTTCGCCCTCGAGCGCGGACAGGACGGGAGCGAGCGGGGGTATCCGCCGGGCCAGCTCCTTGACCGGGTCCGCTCCCGGTACGAGCTGCAGCACGGCCCTCGGCTTGGAGTCGTCGCCCAGCGCCCCGTCCTGCACCGCCGTGACCAGGCCGGCGTTCAGCAGGGAGGACTTGCCCGCTCCGGAGGCGCCGACGAGCATGACCAGGCCGCCGGTGCGCTCGGCCGCGAGGATCTGCTCCACCAGGGCGTTGGTGCTGCGCTCCCGGCCGAAGAACCAGCGGGCGTCCTCCTGCCGGTAGGACGCGAGGCCGCGGTACGGGCACACGCTGGGGACGGCCGGGAGCTCGCTCGGCGGTGTCTCCTCCGGGTCCGCGGCCGCCGCGGGACGCTCGCCCGCCGGGTCGGCCACGGCAAGCTCCCACAGCCGCTGCCAGTGCCCCATGTCGTACAGTCCGGCCGACACGGGCGCGGGCTGCGCGCGCCGGGCCTGGGGGATCAGTACGTGCAGCACGGCGGCGAGGGCGGCGAAGTGCGCCGGTACGTTCTTGGCCCGGCGCCAGTCGCTGATCCGCTGGGCCGACACCCGTACGGGCCGCCCCCGCTCGTCCACCCGCTGAAGCTGTACGACGGCCTCGGCCACGCGCGCGAGGGGCGGGTTGCCGGCCTCCTTGTACAGCAGCGCGAGGCGCTCCGCGAAGGCCGTACGTGCCCCAGAGTCGGAACCCACGGCCTGCACTCCCCACTTCCCCCGCACTGAACATCCGGACCGGAAAACTCACCTTATACGGCTGACCTGCGCATTAAGTCTCCGGACCGGAGCCGCGATCTCCTCAGCGGGGGCCTCAGCTGGCAGGATCACGACGCACGGGGCGTACCGCCGCCCGCCGTCCGCGCAGGCCACCGGCTCAGCGCCCGCAGACACAGTCCATGACGCCGACGGTTCTCGGTCAGCTTCTGCGGGAGCCGCCGAACACCCGGCGCCGGTGTCTTCGCAACATCGCTCGAGTCCGACAGGCCGCCCGCAACGTTCGGCGCCGGTCCCCACGAGGGGAGGGACCGGAGCCGAACGCCGCGGTGCGGAACGGTCAGCCGCCGTCGCCCGCCCGGAAGACCGTGATCTTCGCGGCCTCGGACACGGGAACCTCGCCGGCCGTCCAGTCGACCTTCACCGATTCCCGCTCGTCCGGCGGCGTGATCTTGATCCCGGCGGGCGTCGCCGTCCTTGCCCCGCTGATCTCGGGATTGCCGAAGCTCAGACCGGCCCAGGCGCTCTTGCCGGGCGCCAGCGTGATCCTCGCCGGGCCCCCGGAGACCCGTGCCGGATCCGGTCCCAGCTGCTTGCCGGAGCCGTCCACGAAGGCGGCGCCCGGGTAGCCGTACAGGGTGCAGGTACGCCCGGAGAAGTTGGTCACGACGAGCGGGAAGTTCTCCTGCCCGGCACCGGGGTCGTTCCGCCCGACGTGCCCGCGCAGCTCGGAGGCTTTGCAGCGGGTGCCGGCGGCGGGGGAGCCGCCGGATGCGGAGGCGTGGTTGCCGGTGGTGGGGGATGCGGTGCGGGTGCCGGAGTCGGTGGGCGGGTCGGAGGAGTCGGAACCGGTCTGCCGGCTGCTGTTGCCGCCGCCGTTGCTGTCACCGCTGCCGCTGCCGCTTCCGCTGCCGTCACCGCAGGCGGTGAGCAGGCTCAGGGCGGCAACCGCCCCGATCGCGACGACGGCATGCCGTGCCGTCTTGAAGCCGCCGGTGCCGCGCCGGAAGGTCGCCATGTGCATGTGCTCCTCAGATCGTGCCGCCCCAGGGGGGCGTGTGTGCGTGGTCGGGCCGGTGTGCCCGTTGCCCAGTGCGATGCACGGGAGGCCGAAAGAGTTCGCGGAAGGGCGAAAGGCGAAGGGTGCAAGGTGAGACGTGGCAGGTGACAGGTGAGGGGTGACAGGTGAGGGGTGATGGCCGATGGACTAAAAAATCGAACACATGCTTGAATTCAGTCATGCGATCGTTCCCCGCAGACCTCACCCGGACCCAGCAGGAATGGAACGCCACCTACCGGCAGCTCGCCGAGCGCCCCGGCCGCACCGAACTGCGCCGGCGCCTTTACCGACTGTCGTCGCGGCTCTTCTTCCACCCCTACTGGCAGCATCGCCGCCCCAACCCCGCGGCCTGGTGGGAACTGCGCGCCCTGGAGCGACCGGCCACCGACCTGCCCGAACGGTCGCACCGATGACGCGCGGGACTGCGGGACCACATGCCCCGGACGACCCTGAGGACATGCCCGGCCCGATCCACGTAACCGTCCTCCCGCCGTCCCCCTCCGGCGGCCGCCGCGTACGGGTCGACGGCGAGATCCTCGGCCTGGCCCACAACCTCACCGACATAGCAGAATTCCTCCGCCGCGCGGGCCTGGACGTCGACCCGTCGGAGCTGGCGAACTCCCCTTGGATCGAGTGGCGGGGGGTGGGGGCGGAGCAGTGGGGGTCGGAAGGGCTGAGCTGACACAGTGCACACCGTCTTCGTGAGTCAGGTGAAGGGCACCCGTCGTCTCAGGCGCGGATCTTTCGCCCCCGGTGCAGTCGTCCGGACAGACCGGTGAACTCCAGATCCAGGCCGACGCCGTCGCGTTCGGCGTGGGTGTCGCCCTTGGCCACCGTCACCGAGCCGGGGCGCAGATGGGCCTGCTTGACGAGCTCCCGGCCCGTGTCGATGAACACGTGGTTGCCGTAGGGCGGTTGGTAGCGGATCTCACCGGGCTTCTGGTCCTGGAGCGTGTCGGCGGCGGAGATCACTCGGCCGTCGCAGGGGGAGCGGACGGGGCGTCCGTAGGCGGCGTAGGCGGTCAGGTCACGGCCGGGCCGGACTCGGGTGCCGTGTCGGCCGAGCCCTACCAGGTCGAGGGCACCGCGTTGCTCCGGTACCTGGGCATGGTGGTTCAGCACGCGGCCGCCGCCCTGCACGACGTACCACGACCGGGCAGTCGCCATACAGAGGCGGGGGCTGCGACAGCGCCTGCTTCGACCGTGTGGCGCACTACGCCCGCGCCGATCTCGTCCGTCACGCGCGGGGCGAGACTGGGCCACTCCTCCGGCTTCGCGGCCAGGAACCGAGAGAGAGCTTGCACTTCCGGTAAGCGGGGCGGCAGTTGCGGCCCGGGCGTCAAACCGCGCACGTGCGCTCCCTTCCGGACGCTGCGTCCCAGTGCGAGACGGTCAGCACAGGACAGCCCTCCCCAACTACGCCGGCAGCCGACGCACCACGTCGTCGTCCGACACCGCGTACACGTCGATGCGCAACAGTTCGCGAACATGCGCCGGAACGCGCTCGACCGCCTTCACGGATGAGGACGGCACCACCAGCGCGTACCGCGTGCGGGGTTCCTGGTTCGTCATCCGCCGCAGCAACTGCCCGTAGGCGATGTCGGCGTCGATTCCTTTCTCACTGGTGCGGCCCTTGGCTTCGCAGATCAGCCGCTCATCGCCGCGCACGGCTTCGAGATCTGTCCAACGGTCCGTGGGATCGACCGGTGTCCAGCCCTCGGCAAGAAGCCAGGTACGGAAGGCGTCGGTGACCCGGTCCTCGTCGCTGTGGCGTGCCAGGATCCTCTTAAGCGCGGCCAGGTCCGTCTCCCGGTTCCGGCGCAGTCGCCCGCGACCGTCCGCATCCAGGTCGGCCGGCCGGATCACGATCAGCCGCAGTCCGTGCGCGGGGATCTCCGTATCACGCCGGGCGTCGTACAACGCCCGCTGCTCGCCCCGGTGGACGCCGCTGACGGTGAGAGTGTCCGGCTTGTCGAAGTGGGGCGTCGGCTGGTCGTGCTGGAGTTCCCGGTACTCGACCACGAGTCGGTGACCGGGCCAGTAGGCGTCGACGGGCAGCTTGGCACGTCGGCCACCCCTCCCGGGGTCGCCCAGCAACCAGTCGAACTTGTGCTGGGCCAAGGCCGTCTCGCCGAGCACCTGGTTGCACAAGCCGACGACGTACGCCTCGTCACTGTCGTCCCTCGTCCCCATGAACGCGCATCATGCCAGCGTTCGCAGGCATCGAGGCGTGACTTTCGATGCGGCGGCTGTCCCGCGCGCACGGACGCATTTCCAGGTCGTCATCACCGACGGGTTCGGGTTCGCGCCGGATCCTCAGGTCGAGGAATGGACGGGACGACGTCCGCGCGCGGGATCTTTCAGGGAGTCCCAGCACGCTCGTAGCCGACCCACAGCCGGCCGCCGGCCTGCCCGAGCACCTCGTCCACGACGGCCACGAGGGGCTCTACTGTCCCGCCCAGTACCTCCCGTAGCCCGTGGTGGAGGCGTGCGCTGAGCCCTGGCGCGGTCGTCTCAAGACGGCGTGCCAACCACTTCCCACCGCCATCCCAGGAACCGCCAACGGCCAATGCCAGCTCACCGGTTCGTCGAACCAGTTCGGTCGCGATGAAGAGAAGCTCGCTATGGTCGTGGCTTCCCGCAAGGTCGTCCAGGAGGTCGGTGATCGCGTAGCGACGGTCTTCGATCTCTTCCGCCGGCACCGGGGGTGGTCCTGCGGCGGTCAGCTGCCGGGCCTGCGCGGCGAGGCGTGCTCCGAGTCCATCGGTGTCGAAGAGCAGCAAACCGTCGGCGCACATCCACAGCAGCGGTGACCTGCGCTTGCGCAGCTCCCGTTCGACATATGCCTGCCACGTCGTCTCGGTCTGCACGAACATCTCCACTGGCCAGTCGGCGTACTGGAGGCTCGTGCGGTACGGGGCTGGGGCTCCGCGGAGGAGCACCACGATGTCGAGGTCCGACGTGGCCGTGCGGCGACCTGTCACGGCACTGCCGCCCAGGAAGGCGGCGCGCGCTTCGGGGTGTTGTGCAGCTACGACGGCGCGTGCGGCCTCGATTGCATCCATGCGGTAACTACTAACACTGGCCCCACCACGCGCACGCCAGCACTGACGTGCACATTGCATCAATGTCGTGAGGACCTTGGCCACGACCAGGCTACGGCCCACACCGGGGTGGCCGTGGCTCGGTCAGACGGAGGTCCGACAGGACTTGGCGAGCCAGATCGAAGGACTGGTTGCGGGGGCCGTGGGGTACGGAGGCGGCGGATTCGAAGCTGCGCTGTGCGGCGAGGGCTCTGGGCCCGACCAGGCCGGTGAGCCGGTGGTGCCTCCAGAGGGGGGTGGATCCGCGGGCATCGACCACGATGAGGTCCGGCCTACGCCAGATCACCAGAGCCCAGGCTCCCCCGCCGGAGTCGGAGCTCGCGTCTGCCCAGGCTCCGACCAGGGGCGCGTCCTCCGCGGCGCCGACTGCTTCGAGTGCCACCAGCGCGGGGTTGCTGAAGCGGCCGGTGATGTGGAGCAGGAGCTGTCCGTGGCGGTGTACGTCGCGTCCCTTCTCGGTGAGGGACCATACGGCGTCGGCGAGGGGATCGTCCTGGACGACGTCCGACGCGACATCGAGTACAGCGTCCTGGTCGACGGCGGGACCGAAGGCTGTGTCGAGCAGCGCCGTGTATTCCGTGACGTACGCGGGATCCACTGCGGGAAGCAAGTGGCCTACTGCCTGGGAAGCTTCGTTGAAGGCGAGGGTCTCAGGGGTGATCTCGTAGCGCGGGGCATGGCTTCGGAGCACGGCGAGGGCGACTGCGGCGAGGCTGCCGACCTGGGGCTCGATCCGCTGGGGGAGATCGTTCCGGTCCAGTGCGCGGACAGCACGGGAGAGCAATGGCAGCCAGTCGGTGTGTGCCGGAGCCCAGGCGCCCGCTGCGACGGTCCACAGGGTCAGCCGGACGACGAGCATGCGTTCCGGAGGACCCAGGTGGGGAGCGAGGGCGACCAGGCGTTCCACCCAGCGCCGGTATCTGCGGCGGACTTCCTGGTCGGCCTGGTGGAGGTCGGGCAGGGCGGCTGTACCCGCTTCGGCACCGGCTGCCTCAGGGGCGTGCTCCGCTGCCACGGCCTCGGCGTCGTCCTCGTCGAGGGCGGCTTCGATGTCGTCGGTGAACCGCTCGTCCCAGGAGACGGGCAGCAGGTCCTGAAAGGGCGTGCCGGTGTCGATGGAGAGGGGGAGCCCCAGTGCGAAGCGTGTGAGAGGGTGCCCGACGCGCCCGGCGCACTCGTCCAGATAGCGTTCCCACCCGTCCTCGTCGCCGTCCCGTGGGGCCGTCGCGACCGCACCGCCAGTGCTGCTGCTCGCGGATACGCCCGCTGAGGTGGAGGTCAGAGTCGTACGAAGGGTCTCCAAATCGCCCAGGAAACGTTCGGCGAGCCGGGGGTCCGCGAACAGGTCGGGTGGCCGTGTCGCGGGAGTCCGGGACTGGGCCGGGGTCATTCGGCGCAGCGCGCGGTCCGGGTCGACGACGAACACGATGTTGCCGAAGCTCGGTACCCCGTCGCTGCCGACGACGACCAGGCGCACGCGGCTGCCCGCATCCGCCGCAGCCGTCACGGTTTGAGTGGCCTGGCCGGGCGGGACGTCGGCGATGCGCTCCCAGGTCTCCGGCGGTGCGGCCGCCTGAGACAACTCCAGGTGAGCGGTGTCGGAGAGGGGCCGGGCCATGCTGATTTCCAGGCCGTCCGATACGCGTACGGCGCCGAGCAACAGCGGTCCACTGCCGACGGTGGGGCGGGGGAGGGGCGCGGCCGCGTGCAGCCGAGCGGCCGGTTCCTCGGTGCCGACAGGAAGGAGGGTGGAGGCGATGGGGGTGATGACGCCGAGTTCGCAATTGCCGCCCTCGCCCTGGGAAAGCAGCAGGGCTCCGGCGGAAAGGTTCGGGCTGCCGGTCAAGGCCCACCGTTGCCCGTCGGCGGCCCACTCGACGAGTTTCCCGTGGCGGTAGCGCTGATCGTTGTCGCTGATGACGCGTCCGTCGTACTCCTTCACCAGCGCGGCGACCGACGGGCCGTCGAGATCGCTGAGGCCGGGCTGGTAGAAGAGGGTGAACCGGCTAGGACGGAAGCGCTCGAGCAGCCTGCCCAGTGCCGTGGAGCGCTGGTCGTAGAAGGGCGCGAACACGGCCAGTTCGTCGACGGGCCCGTGCGGCAGCTGATCGATGATGGGCGAACGCAGGCTGCTGACGACGCGGACCTGTGGCTCCGTGGGTGTCCTGTCGCGATGGAGCCGGTCCAGCAGTGCCGAGACCCGACCCAGTGCCTGTGGCACGCCGGCGGAGAACCTCACCCTTTCCGGCAGGTCGCGCAGCCATGCCGCGAGGTCCGGTATCGCGGCGGGACTCTGGTCGCCGTCCACCCGAAGTACCGTCCACAGCTCGGCGTTGGCCTGCCAGCCTGCCAGGGTGGTGTTGCCGGAGCCGAGGGCGATGGTGGCGTGCTCCGGTCCGGCCAGAACCATCAGCTTGGGGTGGAACGCGGCACCGTCCGCGTACGCCAGACCGGCGAGGTAGCTGCGACCGGCGCGCCGGACGGACCGGGGATCGTTCCGGGCCATGGAGACATCTCCGGCCACGGTGACGCGTGCGCCGGTGGCCTGGGTGACGCCGAGGGCGACCTCCTCGAAGAAGCCGAGATCGGCGGTGAAGCTGAGGAAGAGCGCTTCTTCCAGGCCGTGTCCGCTGGTGCGCTCCTCGTCGAGGATGAGGCTCAGAGGAGAGGCGAATGCGGTCGGTGGCTTCACTCCGGGCGCCGGTGCCGTCTCAGTCAACGAGAGCCCTCCCGCTCCTGGTCACCGACCAGTGCTGGTCGTCGTAGTGCAGTACGCCGCAGGTGGCCAGGACGGTCCCGAGCTGGTCCAGCCGCAGGCCGACGTCACCGCGCCCTTCCTGGCTGGTCCGGTACAGCAGGCCGCCGCGCTCGTGCAGCCGGGTCGGCAGCCACAGAGTGCCGTCGGTGCGTCGGCGGGCCTTGGCCAGTGCGATCCGCTGCGATCTCGCCACCAGGTCGTAGGTGAGTCGGCGGGCGACATCGCGCAGCTTCATGGGCCGTGCTTCGTCAAGCCGTCGCTGTACCCATTCCGGGCCGAGCTCGACACCACGTCGGCCGAGGAACGCGTCCCGCACCCGGCCGCTGAGTTCGTCCACCCGACGGGCGCCGGCGGCGAGCACCCGCAGCTCTCTGAGGGGCAAGGGATCGCCCGCCCACCGCAGGTCGTGCTCGGCGGGCAACGGCGCTCCGGTCGTGCTCTGCGTCGCCGGAAGTGAGGACAGGAACGCGTCCACCGTCATGTCGGGCAGCTCCGCGGCGAAGCGGTCGGCCACTTCCTCGATCGGCAGCAGTCCGTCGACCTGCTCCACGAGCCAGGACCACAGGCGGCGCCACGCTCCGACGGAGTAGTTCCTCAGCACCACCCCGCGCCAGGCACCGGCCGCGTCGATGCCACTGGTCACGGCATCGGTGGTCAGGAAGTCGCCGAAAGCGAGCACGTGCCCGATGTCGCGGGTGAAGCGGCGGACAGGATGCGTAGCGACCACACGGGTCAGAAGCTGAATCGTCTGTCGACGTGTCGTCGAGCGGGCGCCTTGCCCGGCCTGCGCATCGGGCTCGCACAACAGGTTCGCCAGCCACGCCCCGTCAGGACGCTCGCCGCCCACGCACACGCACAGCCGGTCGCCGAAAGAGGCGAGATCATCCACGTTCAGCGTGTCCTCGGCGGCCAGCTGGAGCAGCCCGCCCAGTCCGGCTCGTAGCGTCGCCGTGTCGAGCCGCGGTCCCGGGACCGGCAAGGGACCTGTGCCGAGGATGCCGAGCGTGATCTCGGATCCGGCGTAGGGCCCCCAGAACCCCCAGGAGTTGCGTACGTACCCGTCCTTGCCCGGAACCTCGGCTTCGGACATGGTGACCGTCCCGGCGTGCAGTCGCCGGGCCAGGGCATCGACCCCGTGAGCACGCGGCAGCCACTCCAGAGCCTGTGGATGATGCGCGAACGACACGGCGGCCAAGGCCACTTCCGAGCGGCGCAGCAGAGTCTGGGCGGCTGGGACCGTCAGATCCTCCGCAGCTGCCTGCGCAGCGATCAGCCCGTGCAGAGCGTAGTAACGCGCGTGCGGTGTCACCGCGGTCACCCCGGGCACCAGGTGATCGACCATGCGCATCACGTGCCGCTCCACCGAGAGCGGATAACGGCCCGCCGCGACGTCCAGCCCAGGGCGGCTCCAGCCCGGCCCGTCCACGAGTTCCGGTGCCCGCCCCTGCCCGTCGACGGCGACCGTGTGCTCAACCATTTCCCGCTCCCACCCCCTGAGCGCCTTTCAGCCGGGAAACTGATCCGTCATTCTGGCGTATCTCCGCGCGGACAGCGGCACTTCGGATGGGAGTCACGCAACCGGATGAATCAGCTCGGTGGGGCTGTGACGCCACGGCTGTGACGCCACGGCGGTGAGTGGCTGTTCTGCGGGAAGAGTCCCCCTTTCCGGCATTGGCTCTCGGCAGCCGGAGCGCACACGGGCCGCGCGTTGCACCGACGTTCGCCGGCGCGCCTCAGAGGTCTACTGGCGACGTCACGTCGCCGAGCTGTGGGATCTCGCGTGTCAGCAGGCGCTCTTCCAGGACGGACGCATAGATGGCGGCTCGGGTGTCGGCGGGGTGGCTCGGTGGCCAGATCCCGCGACGGAAGACGCAGCGTCGGCCGCGGAAGAGCACCACGGTCGTGGCGGCCACCACGGCGTCCGTGTCGCCGGATACGACTTCGCAGGTGAGTGACTCCAGTTCCCCGCCCCGTCGTTCGCAAAGATCCTCGACAGCCCGGCGGGCGGACCGCAGGAATGCGTCCGTGTACTCCTGAGGCCCGCCCCAGCCGACGGGAAGTACGAGGTGGTTGCCGTTCGCCTTGAGGTCTTCGTCCGTGCCGGCCGAAGGCAGTTGTTCGTTCACGGTGAGCCGGCCACCTCCGACGAGCGAAATCTCCTGGTTCGGATCTCCCGACACCGTAGTCGGAACTCCCGTGATCTTCAGGGTGAGCGTGGTGCTACCTGTGGCCTTGCCACAGGCGCCGCCGCAACCCCGGTGGTGGCTGAAGTCGTTCGGCGGGGACGAACCTGGTCAGTCATGCGCCCTGCCCAGGCCATAGCTGATCGTCATACGATCACTACTCTCCGTACGAGGGGAGCGTGGCATGGCGGCTGGTGGATCGGCATCGAGGCGGGCGCAGGAGGCGCGGCGGCAGGAGCGGTTGCTCAGGGAGCAGTGGCAGAGGGCCCGGCGGCAGGCGGTTCGTTGGGAAGCCGCCGGCGAGGGCGAACGCAGGGTCGCCGCCCAGCTGTTGGTCCTGACGGCGCGCGGATGGCGATTATTGGTCGACCGCAGGTGGCCGGGGACGAGGGCGGCCAACGTGGACATGCTGCTGGTCGGTCCCGGCGGTGTGTTCGTTCTCGACGTCAAGAACTGGCGCTCCGCACCGGAGGTTTCGCAGGGCAAGCTGTTCGCCGGAGGCGAGCCCCGCGGTGAGCACGCAGCCAAGCTGCTGGCCGTGACGAGGGTGGCCGAGTCGGCGGTGGCGTCCTTGGGGATGTCCCCGGTCGCGGTCCAGCCCGTGATGGTTTTCGCGGGGCACCGCATCGATGCCGGGCTGGGCAGGATCCGGCTGCTGGGGGAGCAGGAGGTCGGACCGGCTCTGCTGTCGCAGCGCAGTCGACTTCCCGCCGAATCCGTACGTGCCATCGCCGACCATCTGGAGCGGGTCTTCCCCGAGCACGAGGGATCGTCCGTGTCGCAGACGGCACCGTCCCCGCCTCAGGTGCGGCCCCGAGCGGACCTGTCCGACGGTCTGTTCAACATCGAGGAACTGCGCGAGGCGGCTCTGGAAGAAGCGCTGCGGGCCCCGATCGAGCAGTGGATGACCTTCCTGCACCCGGATCAGGTGGCCCTGGTGCGCCGCAACTGGGCCGGCCCCGCACGAATCAGCGGTCCGGCAGGCACGGGCAAGACCGTGGTCGGCCTGCACCGCGCGGCGCACCTCGCCCAGCGCACCACCGGCCGGCTCCTGTACGTCACCTACGCCAACAACCTCCCGCGTGTGCAGGCGACCTTCCTCAGGACCATGTCCCCCGCCGTGGCCGACAGGGTCGACTTCCGAAGCCTGCACTCCTGGGCCCAGGAGTTCCTGCGCGACAGCGGTGTCCCCGTCCGGTTGCACGGAGAAAAGGCCCAGACCGCTTTCAGCCTTGCCTGGAAGCACGTCGGCCGTGACAGCTGCCTGACCGAGATCGACCCGGCCTGGGGGTACTGGAAGGAGGAGATAGACCGCGTCATCAAGGGGCGCGGCATCACGTCCTTCGAGGAGTACGCCACGGTGCCCCGCCGACGCCGTCGCGCGAGTCTGCGGCGTACGCATCGGAAGGCCGTCTGGGCTCTGTACGAGGCGTACGAAGCGCTCCGCGTCGAGCGCGGCGTGCACGACTTCAACGACGTCCTCTCCCTCGCCCTGGCAGAAGCGCGGCGCGGCACAGCGCACCACCGCTATACGGCAGTGATCGTCGACGAGGTCCAGGACCTGACCCTGGTCGGAGTACGGCTCGTTCACGCTCTCGTCGGCGATGCGCCCAACGGACTGCTGCTGGTCGGCGACGGCCAACAGGCCGTCTACCCAGGCGGTTTCCGCCTGTCGGACGCGGGCATCGACATTCGCGGGGACCGCGGGCAAGTCCTGCGCACCAACTACCGCAACAGCAAGGAGATCCTTGACGCGGCACTCGCTGTCGTCGCCGAGGACTCCTTCGAGGACATCGACGGGCTCCCGACGCCGGGCCGCCGAGACGTCGAACTCACCTATCACGACGGCAACGTGATCCGCGTATCGAAGCCGACACCGGCCGAGCACGACCAGGCCCTCCTGGAGGCCCTGCGCGACCTGCCGCCCGGCGCCCGCCCGGACACCGCGGTGCTGTGCCCATCCATGCGCGCCATCGACCACTACCAACGGCTCCTCGAACGGGCGGGCATCTCCGTATGCCTGCTGGAGCACTATGACGGCCGCCCCGTCGACGCCGTCAAACTCGGCAGTTATCGCCGGGCCAAGGGCTTGGAGTTCAAGCGCGTCTACCTCCCCGAGCACGATACGGCCCTGACGAACGGCTCCCGCACACCCGACGCGGAAGCCTGGGAAACCGAACGTGAGCGCAACGAGCTGGCGCGAAGCCGACTCTTCGTGGCCATGACCCGGGCGCGTGACGTGCTGTGGCTGGGCAGCGTGAATCGGCAGCCAGAAGGGCGATGACAGACAAGACTCCTGCAGCCCCTGCCACTACGGCGAGACGGAGATGCGCCGCCACGACACGCACCAGCACTGACGCGTTCTCTCGCGAGGTACTCGGCGGCGTCCCGGTCGAGAAAGTCCGGCAGGCAAGGCAGTCGAACCTCCTTCCGCGCCCGTCTTTAACTGGGAACGAGGGAGGGCGCTTTGAATGCCGACGAGGAACGCCAGTTCCGTGAGTTCGTGGCGGCGCGGTCGAGATCGCTGCTGCACACGGCATACCTGCTGACCGGGGACTGGGAGCAGGGCCGGGACCTGCTCCAGACCGCGCTTGCCTCCACGGCTCGGCGTTGGTCGAAGCTGCGAGACCGGGAGCAGCCGGAGATCTACGTGCGCCGGGCGCTCTACCACGCGCAGGTGGATCGCTTCCGGCTCCTCAGCTGGGGGCGGGAGACGGTCACGGACACCCTGCCGGACCAGTTGTCCGCCCGGGTCGACTGGGCCGACACCGTGGTCCAGCGGCAGGACATCATGGCCGCGCTGCGGCGGCTGCCCAAGCGCCAGCGTGCGGTGATCGTGCTGCGCTACTTCGAGGACCGGCCGGACCACGAGATCGCCACGATCCTGGGCGTTGCTCAGGGCACGGTCCGCAGCCAGACCCACAAGGCGCTCGCCTCTCTTCGCACCACCCTGGCCGGGGCAGGGCCGTCGTCCTCCTCTTCCACTGCCTCCGGAAGGGGCGTCATCGCATGAACAGCCCGAACCAACACCCGCAGTACGAAACGCTGCTGCACGATGCCCTGCACGCGCATGTCCGGGAGAGCGGCGGTGACGCAGCGGGCACCCATCTGGCCGGCCTGGCCGACGGTGCGTTGCGGGTCGCCCGGCGACGGCAACGGCTGGCCCGCACCGGGGTCGGCGTCGCTGCCGTCGCCGTGGTCGCCACCGCCTGGGTCGCCGTCGCGGACGGCGCGCCCTTCCGCGCGCACACGGTTCAGCCCGCGGCGGAGGGCGGCACCGGGAGGGCGGCCGCGGTCTCCCTCCTGCCGGTCACCTCGTCCACGGAGCGGGCCTGCACCCCTGGCAGCGGCGGCTACACCGTGCACGCCACGGCGACCGGACCGGCGCTCTGCGTCCGCGCCGACCGGGCCAGGGGCATGACCGACGTTCATGTCACCTCCGCGAAGGCGGAGAAGAGCGCCAGCGACGGTGCCTGGCAGGTCGAGGTGACCCTCAGCCCCGCCGACCGGACCCGCTTCGCCGCCTTCACCGGCTCCCTCGCGGGATCCCCGGCCCCGCGCAACGAATTCGCCATCGTCATCGACGGCAAGCTCTGGGGCAGGCCCTATGTGGCCTCCTCGATCACCGGCGGCCGTTTCGAAATCGTCGGCGCCTACGTCGGAGACCTCACCAGCACCACCGCCCACGACCTCGCCCGCAGACTGGATCCCGGCAGGTGAGTAGTAGTCAACTACAGCTACGACGTTGACGAACCGGTGCGGAGGAACCGGGGGGAGTCCCTACCGCACAAGCCACGTGAGGTCCACCGGCGAGGTCTCCGTGCTGGGTCAGGCCGTCGGGACCGCCGGGGGCCAGGCACGGGCGCTGATCCGTCAGCCGGCGAGCAGGGCCTGCATCCACTGGTCTTCGCGTAGCTCGACGTATTCGGCGTCGTTTCGCCAGGCGTCACCGTGGCCTTCGGCCCACAGCCTTGCCCAGGGCTGGGCTCCTTGGGCTGCCTGGTCGCGCAGGAAGTCGTGCATGGAACGTGTACGGCGCCCCAGCACAGGGACCAACCGACGGCGTTCGGACTCAGCCAGACCGTAGGCGTCGGCGAAGACTCGCAGTCGGTCCGCCGCGTCCGGGCTCTGCCAGTCCGGATGCGCGGACAGCGGGATGAACCCGTGCATGGCGTATGCGACATCCCACAGGCACGAGCCGGGACCCGCACCGTCCCAGTCGATGAAGGCCCACCGCGCCTCGTCTGCGACCACGAGGTTCCAGGGGGCGAGGTCGTGATGGGCGATGATGTCACTGCCCTCAGCGGGGATCAGCGTCTGCCATCGCGCATCGGACGGCGGCGTGAAGTCCTGTACGGCGTCGTGAAAGTCCCGGATCAGCCGCGCCACGCGCGCCAGTTGTCGAGCGGGTTCCATCAGCGAGAACCGGTCGGGCCAGACCACATCTCCCGGCATGAAGGTCAGGACCTCACGCCCCTGATCGTCAATACCGAGCGGGCGAGGCGCCGCGCCGAATCCCACCTCATGCAGGTGGGCAAGCAGGGCATGTACAGCGGGAGTCCATGGTCCGGCCGGACGGCGAACGGTGTCCCCGACGCGCACAACACCATCACTGACGTTGCCACCGGACAAAGGCTGTTCATCATCGTGCCGCATCGAACCAGTGTGTCGGAACAGCTCGTCACGATCGCCCATCAAGAGGGGAGCGTCAGACACGCACACAGCGGACGTGGCATGGGCTTCAGTCGCCCGCGAACCACAGACAACTCCCTGGGGCGGCCGCGCACTCTTCCAGCATCATGGCGAGGTCGTCCAATGCGGCGAGCTGACATACATCGCCACACCTCTACCGTAGGCCGGGAGTCTCGCGGAGGGCGACGGCATCCGTTGCTCGTTCATCAACGTGGCTCCGTAAGCCGTGGAACACATAGCCCGCCTCAACCGACGGACGCGGCCCGCCATTGTGCGGTGACGCACCCCTCTCCCTTCACGAATGGGCCCTCGGGGTTCGTCATAACGCTCAGAATGCACAGCCCTGCCCCGCATCCGGGGCGCTGGTCATGCAGTCACGCAGATAGGCACGCACGCAGAAACAGGTCAGGCACCTACGCGAGTGCGTAGGTGCCTGACCTGGTGTTTCGGCTGTCGGGGTGGCGGGATTTGAACCCACGACCTCTTCGTCCCGAACGCGATCAGGTGCTTTCGGGCCTTGCCGTTGGGGCGCTGACTTGCATGTTCGCATCCGGCAGGGTCCATTACCGTCCGGGACCGTCTAGGTGGGGCCTCCTCGTTTGGCCCCCCGTTTGGCCCCCTGCGGGGTCCGCCGGACCGTGCGACCCCGGGGTTCATGCGGAGGCGCGTCAATCAAGACGACAGCGTGCCCGAACGCGGAACCGAGGGGTAAGTGACTACGTTCGCTTACTCGTCAGCATCCACAACCTGACGGGCCCTTGGCTGTCTAACATAGAGCCACACTGTCGGATGTGGTCAAGGATGCCGGATGCCGGATGAGTTGCAGGTCCAAGTCCCTGGCTGCGATGGGCTGGATCCCTCAACAAAACGGGCACTTCTCGATAAGATATCAGATTTCGGGCAAACCCTCCTTCAAGAGGCCCAGCGACTCGAAGCGGCAAATCGCGATCACAACGGTCCTGCCCAGGTGACCGTGACAGACGTCAATGACGCCAATACGCTTGTTAGGCGCGGGAGGGTTCACCAGAAGAAAGACATGGTGGCCGCATTCTTGTATGGAGCGTCGGCAGTAACCGGTGTTGCGGCTGGATACTTCACGAACCATACAGATCAGCCCTGGGGTGTCCTCGGTCTAGTTTTTTGTGCGACCACGACTGTAAGTTGCGGAGTTGCGGGGTTGATGCGGTGAGTAACGAAGAGGGTCAGACTCCCGCCCCCCTGTCCCCGGCGGCACGGCTAGCGCTTGAGGAGGCAGTAGAGGAATTTCGGGCGGAGCTTGAGGCTCGCACACTGCTGACTTCGTCATCGCAAGGAACGGTGTCGCAGTCGGCCACGGCTCGGGATGTCACTGAGGCGTTCAACGAGCTAATGCGGGATGCTGCAGATCCTGCTGAGCAAGGAGCGTATAGGGAACGCTTCATGCGTTTCCTGTGGACGCTTACGACAACGTATTTCTTCCTTGGTTCGGGAATATTTATTGCGTCTGTCTGGGACCGAAAGATGGAATTTCGTGATTACTCTCTCACGTTTTCAGGCGCACTTATGGGTACCATCGTCACGATGGTGCTTTTGCGTCTGCAGAAGCCAATCCTTCAGTTTCTCGTTCGCTCTCCAGGACTCTATCGCAATCCACCACCTGTACGGGGGGAACGTGGTTCCCGAGCTGGTCTCATCATTAGGTGGATGGAAATAGAGGAAACTATGCACGCGAGGCTGTCGGATGAGATCGGAGAGTCTCGCGTGCCAAAGGATCCGCGATCCCTGATGGACCAGTTCTCGCGTGCCGCTAATTTGTCACCCGTCGACAAGGCTGATCTGCGTTTCGTGCTGCAGGTCAGAAATCAAGCCGCTCACATGCGCGACGTCGAACCTTCGGAAATCGCTAAGGCGGCGCACAAGGCAGGTCGGCTTCTGGAGAAATTCAGAACCGTTAATCTGACGGTCAGGTAACTGTTGTCGATCGTTTAATCGGGGACCTTAGGGTAGCCACAAACGCTTATTGCGGAAGGAATCCTGGCCTTTCTTGTCCCAGTGTTTGCAGCCTTGCGAGATACTCGCGTGCCGCGGACTCGGAGGCGTAGCGGCGCCGCATCTCAGCAGCAAGCTCCCTACTGGTCATGATGAGTGACGGGACCGACTGCCGGTCACCATCGAGGGCCCGCTCACCCATGAGGAGTGCCTGCTCCAAGTCGCCCTCACGCGCCGCCGTGACTCCGAGCGTGACCCGCGCTTCCGCGTTGCGCATCGGTGAACGCTCAGTGCCGTCGAAGTCTGTTCCCGCCCTCAGCACCTCTTCGGCGAGCGTGCGCGCGAGCTTGTCCTCACCGACCAGGCGATAGCAGTCCATCGCGTAGAAGTCGAACTTGGCTGGGTCCACCACGAAGTGGTTGTCCAGGTTCTCGGGATACGGCATCCCTTCGAGCAACCGCCGACCCTTGTCCAAGGCCACCTCGACCTGCCGGCGGTCCCCGATCCGCGCCCATGCCTTGGCCTCCTGGGCTGCGAGCTGCACGGCCACACCGTGGTGCGCCGCCGTCTCGGCTCCGGCCCGCGCAGCGGCGATGACGCCGCGGTAGTCGCCGGTCGTGAGGGCGAACCACGCCCGCATCTCATGTGCCCACCCGGCGACCTCCGCATGGTCAGCCTCGGTCGCGAGCGAAAGCGCCGCCTGTCGTGTCGACTCAGCGGCATGCCGTGCGCCCGTGTCGTACTCGACACAGCCGACCAGGAGGGCGAGCCAACCAGACAGCGCGAGCACCTCGCGGTGCTGCGCGAGCGTGAGGCTCTTCGTGTGGAGTTCGACCACGCGGCGCAGCCATTGCCGCCCCTCGATGAGAAGCTGCTCGCTCGGCATGAATGGGTACTCCGAGGCGAGCCGGTCAGCGGTGATCCGCAGGGCGTCAAGGGTGGCGTTGTCGACGTCGGACCGGTTGAGACGGCTCACGATCTCCAGCGTCTCCATGCCGGACGCTGCCAGGATCTCCTTGTCTCCGTCCCGCCGTGAGGGCGCCGGGAAGAGCGCGTGTGTCACGGTGCCGAAGAGGGCCGCGATGATCGGTTGGTAGAAGTCGTTCGGCATCTGGCCTGACTCCCAGCGCTTCCACTGGCGAATCATGCTGTCTTCCGCGGGCAGCTCCGTGGGAGCGTGCGCCCGCAGCGCCCTTACCGCGTCACGCTGCGACCAGTCACGGGCCGCTCGTTCGGCAGCGATGCGCCGCGCCCATGCGGGCCTGTCGTCGGTCATGCGCCCTCCCTCGAGTGCCTACTCCGAGTCTCGCGCGTGAGCAGGGGGGACAGGGAAGGGGACAAGGGGGTGTCACTGGACATGTCCCCACCTCCGTTTCGTCGTCCCCTGGCTGTCACTTACTTCAGACCCCCTGTTCCTTGCACGCTGGTTGCAGATCACGCACCACCCGGGGCGGAGCGCTCTTCGAGTGCTGCGACCCGTTCAGCCAACGCCTGAATCTGGGAGCGGATTTCCGTGATGTCGTCGCGTACGTCGCTGCTGGGGGAAGTCCCGTCGCTGACGAAGTTGCCGAGGTTTCCGGCCGACACGATCAACCCTTCGGCCCGGAGTGCGGCCAAACCGTTCTGGATGGTCTGGCTCGCGAACCCGAACCGGTCGATCAACTCGCGCTGTGACGGGAGTTTGTCCCCCGGCTCCATCTTCTTGATGTCCTCGCGAAGTGCGTCCGCGACCTGCACCGCTTTCGGCTTCGGCCCTCCTGTGACAGTCATGCTCTGAGAGTACCCACCACAGCGAACTAGTGCGCATCACCTCGCGGGGGTTGTGCACCACAGCAGACTAGTGCAAGCTAGTTAGCGAACGGCCTCCCAAAAACTTCGGGATGGCAACCGCTTGACCTGCACGAATGGCTCGGGATTGCCCGTATGGCTGCCGCTTGCGGCGGCCGGAAGGCGGCTTTTGCCGCGCGCCGCGGGCCCCGCGCTGATCGCACCTTGAGAACTCAACAGTGGACCGAGGATCTACCGCCTGTCCTCAGCTCCAAGAAGGCGGCCCGCGCGGAGAAAGACCCGCGCACCTGATCTCGCGAGCGGGTCCGACCTGGCGTTCATGCCGTCGGCCCCGCTCGCTCCAGAACTGCCCCGATGGTCGTAGGCGGGTTCGACTCCCGCCGGGGCGCTATCCCCTGCCGCAACTTGCGGTTGGGGCTTCCGGAGTGGTCGCCGTCTCACCAACACGCCTGCACCGCTCCGGTTCCTGTCCCTCCCATCAGGAGCCCTCATGCGTACCTACATTGGTCCCCACCAGGCCGTCACGACTGATGAGTTCGTGGAACTCGCGCTCGGCACCCCGGTTGAACTGTGGCTCGGGGTTGAGGGCGAGACCGAGGAGGAGCGCGCGGCCCGCTTGGATGCGGCTCGCGACATCCTCGCGGACACCCCGAGCCTTGCCGACGATGTGGCCCGGATCGCTGCCGAGGTCATCGACACGCACCCGGAGCTGTTCGACGTCGTTCCGCTGCCACGCCCCACCCGGCGCCGTGCGCCGCGCAAGGTGGTGGCGGCATGACGAGGCAGCCCATCGAGCGTCCGGCCGTGCCGCCGCTGACCCGCCCGGAAATGGGCCTTGCCGGACTCGGGGCGCTCGCCGCCGCCGGAGTCGGCGCGCTGGGCCTGATCTCCTCCTTCGACGCCGTGTCCGCTGCTGCGACCCGGTGGGGCTTCGGCGAACCGTGGATGCTGCCGGTCGGGATCGACGTGGCCATCCCTGTGTTCACCGTGGCCAACCTGCTGCTGATCCGCATGGATATGGCGCTCGCGTGGGTGCGGTTCGTGCCGTGGGCGCTCACACTGATCACGTGCGGGCTGAACATCGCGGCCGGACACTCCCTGTCGGCCAAGGTCGCCCACGGCACGATGCCGCTGCTATGGGTGGTGTTCTCCGAGATCGGAGCGCACATCTACGCCGTGCGGATCGGCGCGGCCACTGGTCGGCGCATGGAGAAGATCCGGTTCTCTCGCTGGCTGCTTGCCTTCCCCTCCACCTTCGCGCTGTGGCGCCGCATGACGCTGTGGGAGGTCACTTCCTACTCCGAGGCGCTGGCGCGAGAGAAGGAACGGCAGTTGGCCCGCGCGGACCTGCGCGAGCGCTACGGCCGCAAGTGGCGCTCGAAGACCCCGCGGCGCGAGCGCGTGATGCTGCGCATGGGCGAACTCGCCCCTGCCACCGAGCAGGAGACGCCCGCGCCGCCCCCGGTGGAAAATCCGCCGGCACGCCCGGCTGAGCCCAAGCCGCGTCCGCGTCGCCGGACGACCACCAAGGCCAAGGGCAAGGCTCAGCGCACCTTCGAGGAGGCGCTGACCGAGGCGCGCACGGTCACCGCTGAGTGGACCGAGGCGGAGCTGACCGCGGACCGTCTGCGCACCACGCTGCACGTCTCGCAGGCCAACGCCCGCAAGTTGCGGGAGCAGTTGAAGGACGAGCGCGCCGACGGCCGTCCGCTGCACGCGGTCGACGAATACGCCGTTACCGATTCGCGTCAGGATGACGCATCGGCTGAGGCTGCCTGATGTTCGCCAAGTGCTTCGACCCGACCGGCGCGAGGCACGGACTGCCCACCTACCCGTGGCGCTATGCCCCCGACGGACTCGCCACCAAACGGCAGCTACGGGCCCGCGGCTTACGGCCCGGTGGGCAGTCCATCGCGGCGCAGATCATGCGCCCGCGCTACCGGCGCGGCCCGCTGGTCGCCTACCTCTACCGCGTCGACCGCGCCAAGCCCGTCCGGCCGATGACGCCGGGCAAGTGGGCCGCGCTCGCCAAGGCGAACCGCGCCCGCCGCACATGCCCCGCCTGCCGACAGGACGCCGGATACGTCATCCCCACGTCGCTCGGCATGTGCGTGCCCTGCGCCTACCCCGAGGAACAGCGCGCTGCCTGACTGCACATCACGATCCGGCGGGGTCCGTCCGCCCACCTCCTACAGCGACGGCTGGACCCCGCCTTTCCTCCCCTTGGAAGGGACTTTCAGTGAAGCACCCCGACGACGACAACGAACTGTTCAACCGACTCGAAGCGGAGATGAGCGCCGACTCCGGGGGCGAGGTAGTCGACCTCGACAAGGCGCGGTCGGCCCGTACCGAGTCGGCCGACCCGACCGCCCGACCCGACTCCGAACCGTCGGCCGACTCGGAGACCGGTCGGTCGGGTGCCGAGTCGGGCGACCCGACCGCGCGCGTGATGGTCGACCTGCCGACCCCGACGGCCGCCGGTCCGGGCTACCTCGGTCGGCTGCTCGGTGCCCAGCGCCGTGCGGTCGTTCCCGTGTGGCTGCGGTCGGTGGCGGAACTGCGGACTGCCACGGCGTGGGTGGCCCGTCACTACGCCCACGCTGCCGGGTATCACGCGCTGCGTGCCCCGGTCTACGCCGCCCGGCTCGCAGTGCAAGCCCCGACCGGCGCCGCCCGATTCGTGGGCGGCACGATGCGATGGGTGGCCGACCGTGAGGGCGAACCGGTCCGACTCGCCGCGGTCCGACGTGAGGACGCCGCGGAGTACCTGAAGCTGTCGCGGCAGCGCGATGGACGGGTCCGACTGCGCACCCTCGTTGCCGTGCTCGCTATGTTCGTCGGGCTTGGCTCCGCGCTCGCCATCTACGTGCTCGCCCCCGACTGGCTTCAGGCGGTGTCGGTGAGCGCGGTCGTGATGGCGCTCGGGTTCGCCGGACGCCGCGCGGATGCCCCGGTCATCCACCGTGCGGTGGAACTGCCCAAGGCAGTCAAGCTCACCAGTGACATCGTGCTGCGGGCACTGGGCGCACTCGGCATCCCTGCCATCAACCAGGCGCAGGCCAAGGGGCGCGACGGGTTCGAGTTCACCGCCCCGATCACCCGTGACGGCCCCGGTTGGCGCGCGGAGGGCAACCTCCCGTACGGCGTCACGGTGACTGACGTCATCGAGCGTCGCGACCGGCTCGCTTCCGGCCTGCGCCGCCCGCTCGGCTGTGTGTGGCCCGAGGCGGTACCGGATGAGCACACCGGTCACCTCGTGCTGTGGGTGGGGGATCAGGACATGTCCCGCGCCAATCAGCCCAAGTGGCCGTTGCTCAAGGCGGGTTCGGTGGACCTGTTCAAGCCGGTCGCCTACGGAACTGACCAGCGCGGACGGTGGGTCGAAGCGACGCTCATGTACATCGCGGGCGTCATCGGCGCCATCCCGCGCATGGGCAAGACCTTCCTGCTCCGCCTGCTGCTGCTCATCGCCGCCCTCGACCCGCGGGCAGAGCTGCACACCTACGACATGAAGGGCACGGGCGACCTCGACCCGGTCGGCGACGCCGTCTCGCACCGCCACGCCGCGGGTGACGACGACGAGTCCATCGAGTACTGCCTGAACGACTTCCGGGCGCTGCGCGAGGAACTGCGGCGCCGCACCAAGGTGATCCGCTCGCTTCCGCGGGATGTCTGCCCGGAGTCGAAGGTGACCAGCGCCCTTGCCGACAAGCGCTCCCTGGGACTGCACCCGATCGTGATCGGGGTGGATGAGTGCCAGGTGCTGTTCGAGCACCCGGAGCACGCCAAGGAGTTCGAGGAGATCGCAACTGACCTGGTCAAGCGTGGTCCGGCCACCGGCATCGTGCTGCTGCTCGCCACGCAGCGCCCGGACGCCAAGGCGTTGCCTACCGGCATCAGCGCGAACGCGTCGGCCCGGTGGTGCCTGAAGGTCATGGGTCAGCTCGAAAACGACATGGTTCTTGGCACGTCCGCGTACAAGCGCGGGGTGCGGGCGACCATGTTCGCCTGGGGTGACAAGGGCATTCACTACTTCGTCGGTGAAGGCTCGGACGCCAGGATCGTGCGGTCCGTCTACGTCGACGGACGGGGCGCCGAAGCCATCAGCGCCCGCGCTCGCCGCCTGCGCGAGGAAGCGGGCACCCTGTCTGGGCACGCGCTCGGGGAGGCACCCGAGCCGGTCACCAGCGCGTATGACCTGCTGCGCGACATCCTCGCCGTAGTGCCGGCCGATGAGCCCAAGGTGTGGTCCGAGACCGTCGTCGCCCGGCTCGCAGAGCTGCGCGAGGAGGTCTACGACGGCTGGGACCCCGAAGGACTCGCCGCGGCCCTCAAGCCGCACGGCGTCTCCACCATCCAGGTGGGCCGTCGCGTCAAGGGCAAGGTCGTCAACCGGCGCGGAATCGACCGCCCCCACATCGTCGCTGCGATTGCGGAGCGTGACGGAAACCGGGACGCGGGCTGACGCTCCGGGGCCGCTAGCGCTAGCGGCACACCCCGCTAACGTTAGCGGCCCCGCTAGCGCCCCAAACCCGCTCTGATCAGGACGCTAGCGGATAGCGGCCCACCTGCGGAAACCCCTGAAACCCGCCTGGAAGGGCCCGTCATGACCCCTGTCCTGCTCGCTATCACCCTGATTCTCGGCGTAACGCTGTGTTACTTCGCCGTGTGTGCTGCCTCGCCGTTCGGCAACTGCCGCAAGTGCAACGGCTGGGGCTTCGCGATGAAGACCGACCGCAAGGGCCGCATGAAGCGCGGCCAGGACTGCCGCCGCTGCAAGGCCACCGGCAAGCGCATACGGGTCGGCCGCTGGCTCTACAACCGCTGGGCCCGCATCTACCGCGCAGGCACCGCCGACTAGCGCTCACGGAATGGGACCGGCGGTCACCCGCTACAGCGGAGTCGCACGAGGCAAATGCTCGCCAGCGCGACCGCCGATCCATGTCCCCAAGCTTGCGAGCACCTGGGGCCCGCGCAGCATATCCACCCGTCGATCTCGCCTGAAAGCGAGTTTCTCCCGTGATCCTCAACATCTCCGCCGTGCTGCTTTTCGGCGCCGCCTCCGCCCTGGCCGTCAAGACCAAGTCCTCCGGAGGGGGTTCGGCCATCGTGCTGTTCCTCTTCGGGTTCTTCGCCGCCGGTACCGGCGCGTACGAGCCCATCCACAACCTCGTGCAGGCGGGCGCCGAAGCCCTGTCCGCCCTCGGCAACTGACAGGAGAACCCGTGACGAACGAACACGTTCCCGCCCTGCGACCGGATGCGCCGACCGCCCGCGCGTACGACCCGGCATCGCTGGACCTGTACGCGCCCGCACCGTCGGTCGTTGAACTGGCCGGCGAAGGCGGCCCCGTGGTGTGGGTGCCCGACGCCTACGGGCGCATGGTCCCCATGCCCAAGCACCTTGCCCCGCCGCCCATGCCCATGCCGGAGCCGCGCGACCTCACCCCGCTGCCCCTTGTGGACCCGATCGCTCAGCGCTTTCTCGGGGCCGGTCTCGGGGGTGGCGCGCTCGCGGCTGGAGTCGGCTACGGCATCGGCGAGGTCATCAGCGCCGCTGCCGGTTTCACCTCCGGCGCCGCGATGTGGATCGCCGTCGCCGTGCTCGCCTGGCGCATCCCCGTCCGGGCCGTCGCCGACAGCCGACGCGGCAGCACGGTCAACATCCGCAAGGCCGTGATCAAACGCAACCACTTCTACGGCTAGCTACGCCCGGGGCGGGCGCCGTCTCACCACAAGCCTGCGCCCGCCCCGGTTCTCCAGTCCCTCCTAGAGAGCAGGAGACATCCAGCATGACCCAACCAGCGTCATTCGGCGAGGGCCGTCCGGCCTATGCCACCCCATCGAGCATGACGGGGGTGTCGGCATGAACCGTCACCTTCTGTTCGCCGCCCTGGACGCCGCAGAGCGGGGATGGGCGGTGCTGCCGCTCCGTCCCGGCGACAAGCGTCCGGCCTTGCACGGTGAGGACGTCTGCCCCGGCATCGGGGACTGTGCGGGCGGTCACCGCAAGTGGGAAGAGCGCGCCACCATCGACCCCGACCGCATCCGCCGCGCGTGGGGCGACCTGCCGTTCAACGTCGGCATCGCGACCGGCCCGTCCGCGCTGGTCGTCGTCGACCTCGACGTGCCCAAGCGGAAGAGCAGTGCGGACACGCCTAACGGCGTGACGACCTTCACAGCGCTCTGCGAGCGCGCCGAGCAGGCCGTGCCCACCACCCGCACGGTGCGGACCGCGAGCGGCGGGGTTCACCTGTACTTCACCGCTCCGCCCGGCGTTCGGCTCAGCAACACGGCCGGACGGCTCGGAAAGCGCATCGACACCCGCGCGTGGGGTGGCTACGTCGTCGCCCCCGGCAGCCTCACGCCCACGGGCGCCTATGCGGTCGTCAATGACATGCCGCCCGCGCCCATGCCGGACTGGCTGTGCGCTCATCTGACGACCCGTCAGGCTTCGCGGGCACTGACGGCTGCACCGTCGTCCGTGCGGGCGTCCAGCTATGCCGCAGCGGGCTTGAACGCGGAAACCGCGTCCGTGCGGCAGGCGCCGGAGGGCGAGCGCAACGCCACGTTGCTGCGGGCGGCGCGAGCCTTGGGGCGCTTCATCGCGTGGGGCGACCTTCCCAGGGGGCAGGTTGAGGAGGCTCTTCAGTGGGCGGGGGAGCAGGCCGGTCTGTCGCCGCGGTCGTGTGAGGCGACCATTCGCAGCGGTCTGAACTGGTCGATTGCCCGCAACGGTCAGCGGAGGGCGGCATGAGTGCCCTGCCCCGCCCCCAACTGAAGAGCCTTCCCGTCACCCCGACAGGCCCGCACGCCGCCGTACGGGCTGCCCCCGTTCCGGCTGTGGGCGAGCCGAAAGGCGCCGCCCGCAAGGGCGTCCGAACTGCTCTTCGTCCTGACCCGCACCGGGGCGACGGCCGGTATCCGATCGCGTGGCTGTGCATCTGCGCACCGCGCGGCGCCGTGCCTACCGCCACCTCGAAGTGCCAGTGCGGCAGGGACCGCAGCGCCGTCGGCCGCACGAAGGTGCTTGCCCTGATCGAAGACCACACCGCCCACCGCGACGTATGCCCGCTCCGCACCAACCAGGAAGGGAGGCAGGCGGCATGAGCACCAACCCGCCGGCGCCCGCCATGGATGGCTCCGCACTGCTCGATGAGGTCGAAGCCTTCCACCGTCGTTTCAACCTCTTCCCCCTCGAAGCCGCGTATGTCGCCGTGACGCTGTGGGACGCGCACGCGCACCTGCTCGATTGCTTCGACTCCACACCCCGGCTCGCGTTCCTGTCGCCGGAGCCGGGTTCAGGCAAGTCCCGTGCGCTGGAGATCGTGGAAACCCTCGTGCCGCAACCGATGGTGGCGGTCAACGCCTCGGCCTCCGCGCTCTTCCGGGCGGTGTCCGGGATGGAGGGACGGCCGACCATCCTGTTCGACGAGATCGACACCGTTTTTGGCCCCAAGGCCGGAGAGAACGAACAGCTCCGCGGGTTCCTGAACGCCGGGCACCGCCGTTCCGGCGTCATGTGGCGTTGCGTGGGCGACGGCTCCAATCAACAGGTACAGGAGTTCCCGTCGTTCTGCGGGGTCGCGGTCGCCGGTCTCGGCTCGCTGCCGGACACGATCCTGACCCGCTCGGTCATCGTCCGCATGCGCCGCCGCGCACCGAACGAGCGGGTTGAGCCGTTCCGGCAGCGCATCCACGAGAAGGAGGGGCACGCGCTGCGCGACCGGCTCGCCGAATGGGCACAGTCCGTCCGTCACCTGGTCGACGGGGTGTTCCCGGCACTACCGGAGGGCATCAGTGACCGGCCCGCGGACGTGTGGGAGCCCCTGCTCGCCATCGCGGACGCCGCGGGCGGCGCCTGGCCGGAGCGCGCCCGCATCGCGTGCATCGAGCTGGTGAACGCTGCCAAGACCAGCGACAAGGGCAGCATCGGTATCCGCCTGCTCACCGACCTGCGCGACTATGTGTTCAACGGCATCGACCGCCTGCCTACCGTCGCCATCCTCGACAGGCTGCACAGCTTCGAAGAGGCGCCGTGGGCGGACATGAGCGGCAAGCCGCTCGATGCCCGCGGGCTGTCGCGGATGCTGCGGGAGTACATGACCGCGGACAACACACCCATCGCGGCCCGCAACATCAAGGCAGGGGGGAGCGTCATGAAGGGCTACTACGCGAGCGATCTGCACGACGCGTGGCAGCGCTACTGCCCACCCCCCGCGGAAAGTGCGCTACTTCCGCTACCTCCGCTACCGGGCAGCTCAGAGGCGGTTTCCGGGTAGCGGCAAGCCCTTCCGCATCCGCTACCGCAACACCCCATCCGCTACCCGCCCCGCGGCCACGAACCCGGGGCCGGTAGCGGCTCCATCCGCTACCGCTACCTCTATCCGCTACCTGGATCATGCCCCTGACCAGGGCGGTAGCGGAGGTAGCGGAAGTAGCGGACCTGACAGGAAGGGGGCCACCGCCCCCGGAACCCTGCCGAGGAGGCACCGCCGGATGGCCACCGCTGTTGAACCTGCCGAACAGCTCCTCTACCGCCCCGAAGAGGCGGCCAAGGCTCTCAGGATCGGACGCTCGATGGTCTACGAGGAAATCCGCCTCGGACGCCTTCAGACCGTCCGCATCGGCCGTCGCCGACTCGTGCCGCCGGAGTACATCGCGCAGTACGTCGAACTCCTCAAGCGCGAGGCAGAGGCCACCGCCTGAATCCCCATCACTCAAGTTCCGCAGGGCCGCGCCCATCAGGGCGCGGCCCTGTCCTATGGAGGAACAACAGAAAATGACCGAGACCCCGAAGCGCGCCCAACGGGCTGGCCACGGTGCGGACACGATCTATTGGGACCCCGCCAAGAAGAGTTACGTGGGAGCCGTCTCCCTGGGATACGCCCCGAACGGCAAGCGCCGTCGGCCGAAGGTGTACGGCAAAACGAAGACCGAAGTCCGCCAGAAGATCCGGGACTTGAAGAAGGAGATGCAGACCGGCGTCAAGGCGCCGGCCAACTACACCGTGGCCGACGCGGTGAACGACTGGTTGGAGCGCGGACTGAAGGGGCGCGATGAGAAGGGCACCATCGGCAAGAACCGCTCGATGGCGAACAAGCACCTGATCCCGTTCATCGGCAAGGCCAAGCTGAGAGAACTCAGCGCGGACGACGTCGACGACTGGTTGGACGACAGGGCTGAATTCCTCGCGACGCGAAGTCTGCGCGACCTGCTCGCCATCCTGCGCCGCTCCATCGCGCACGCTCAGCGCAGAGACAAGGCCGCGCGGAACGTCGCCCTACTCGTCACCGCACCGGAGGGGCGCCCCGGTCGACCGAGCAAGGCGTTGAACTTGGAGCAGGCGAAAGCCGTACTGACCGCCGCGCGTCCGTCACGGCTGTACGCCTATCTCGTGCTCTCACTCCTCAGCGGTGTGCGTACGGAAGAGGCGCGGCCCCTTACCTGGGATCACGTCTTCCTGGAGACGACGGACGGCATCCCGCCTCACGTCGCGGTGTGGCGTTCGGTGCGCAAGCACGGTGAGACCAAGACCAGGAAGAGCCGCCGGACCATCGCTCTGCCGAAGCAGGTGGTCGACGTCCTCGAAGAGCACATGCGATGGCAGAAGCAGGAACGGGCATCGAGAGGGATGGAGTGGAGCCCGACCGGCCGTGTCTTCACGACCCGGAGCGGCGAGCCGCTTGACGCGGCCAACGTCCGGCGCGACTTCAAGGCGATCGTGAAGAAGGCCGGACTGAAGCCGGAGTGGACGCCGCGGGAACTCCGGCACAGCTTCGTGTCTCTGCTCTCAGACCACGGCATCCCCTTGGAGCGGATCGCGCTCCTGGTCGGTCACAGCAGCCAGGCGACCACAGAGGCGGTCTACCGCAAACAGCTCCGGCCCGTGATCACGCAGGGCGCAGAAGCGATGGACGACATCTTCGCCGAAGATCAGGAAAGGGAGGACGCGGAGGGCCAGGAAGAGGGCGACGCGGTGGCCTGATCAAATTCGTTTGGCCCCCTGTTTGGCCCCCAGGGCATGAAAGAGGCCCATTCGCGATCAAGCGAATGGGCCTCTGACCAGTGTCGGGGTGGCGGGATTTGAACCCACGACCTCTTCGTCCCGAACGAAGCGCGCTGCCAAGCTGCGCTACACCCCGATCGTCGCTGCTGCTCGCGGCGACGTCGATTACTTTAGCCCACCGGTGGCTGGAGACGAAATCCGGTTTTTCGGCGGTGGTGGACCGGGTTGGGGCGGGCGTGGTCGAGGGCGACGAGGAGGATGGCCAGGCCGTAGAAGGCGAGGCCGAGGAGGAGGGCGTTGGCGAGGACGTTCTTGTAGCTGTGCAGGTCGACGTCCAGGAAGGGGTAGAGGTAGCGGCCCGGTGTGCCGGGCGGGATCAGCTCGCCTCTGGTGAGGGAGAAGAGCAGGTACGCCAGGGGGTAGAGCAGCCAGGTCGCCGCCTGGCGGAGGTGCAGGCGGCCGCGGGGGGTCAGGAGCAGCCAGTCCAGCAGTACCGCGACCGGGACCACCGTGTGCAGGATCTGGTTGCTGATCCACTGCCGGCCGGTCAGCGCCGAGGTGCTGCCCGTCATGGAGAACACGGGCGAGGCGTCGGCCAGGAGCAGGTGGTACACCAGCGCCGTGATGGTGATGTAGAGCAGCGTCGCCCCCGTCCACGCCGAGGGGAGCGGTCGGCCGGCCTTCCAGGCGCGGCGGGCCGAGAGCAGAAGGACGACGGCGACCAGGATGTTGCTCTGGATCGTGAAGTAGCTCAGCACCCGTACCGGGCTGCCGAGGAGCAGGTCGAGCGTGACTCCCGCCGCTGCCGTCAGGGCGACCACGAGGCGGTACGCGGCGGCGAGCGGGCGCCGTACGGGAGTCACCACCGCGGCGGCGGGAACCGAGGAAGGCAGCAGTGAGGGCATACCGGACAGTGCTGGAAGATCCGGCATGTCCCGGGGTATCGGGGCGGTCATGCCCTCAAGCTAGGCAAAAGGGGTGTCGGGGGCCACGTGAATGGGCCGCGCGGGTTACGCCCGGCCGACCGCCGCCGGAGGTTACTCCCGTCCCACCAGCGTCAGCAGCGTCGCCTCCGGTGGGCAGGCGAACCGTACCGGCGTGTAGCGGTTGGTGCCGCAGCCCGCCGAGACGTGGAGATACGACGTGTGGCCGTCGGCCGTATGGGTCGACAGGCCCTTCACCCGGTCCGTGTCCAGGTCGCAGTTGGTGACCAGGGCGCCGTAGAAGGGGATGCAGAGCTGTCCGCCATGGGTGTGGCCGGCCAGGACCAGGGGGTACGCGTCCGCCGTGAAGGAGTCCAGTACGCGCAGGTAGGGCGCGTGTACGACGCCCATCGAGAAGTCCGCGGCCCCGGACGGGCCGCCGGCCACCTGGGCGTAGCGGTCGCGCTTGATGTGCGGGTCGTCGAGACCCGTGAGCTCCACCGAGACGCCCTCGACCTTGAGCGTGCCGCGGGTGTTCGTCAGGTTCAGCCAGCCCGCCGCGTCGAAGCCGTCCCGCAGGTCCTCCCACGGGTTGTGGATCGCGCCGACGACCGGTGCGTTGCCGTTCAGCCCGTGGCGCCGCTGGGCCTTCTCCATCAGATAGCGGGCCGGGTTGCGGAACCTGGGGCCGTAGTAGTCGTTCGAGCCGAAGACGTACGCCCCGGGGAACTCCATCAGCGGGCCCAGGGCGTCGAGGACCTCCGGCACGCCCTCCGGGTCGGACAGGTTGTCGCCGGTGTTGATCACGAAGTCGGGGCGCAGCCCGGCCAGGGAGCGCAGCCAGCGCTGCTTCTTGCGCTGCCCGCCGACCATGTGGATGTCGGAGACCTGGAGGATGCGCAGGGGGTGCATCCCCGGCGGCAGGACGGGGATCGTCACCCGTCGCAGCCGGAACGAGCGGACCTCGAACCCCGCCGCGTACACCACACCCGCGGCGCCGGCCGCCGCGATCCCCAGAGGTACTCCGTATCGAGCGCGCATACGCCCATCGTGTCAGACCCGGAGTACCTTCCGAGCCCCACCGCCCTTTAAATGCGCGGGCATCGGGCCGTCGGCACCTGCGACAATCGTCCCATGACCACCACGCTCAAGTCGAAGCTGCAGGAAGACCTCAACGCCGCGATCAAGGGGCGCGACGAGCTGCGCTCCTCGACGCTCCGGCTGACGCTCGCCGCGATCACCAAGGAGGAGGTCGCGGGCAAGGAGAAGCGCGAGCTCTCCGACGACGAGGTGCTGAAGGTGATCACCAAGGAGGCGAAGAAGCGCCGGGAGGCGGCCGACGCCTTCGCGCAGGGTGGTCGCCCCGAGCAGGCCGAGCGGGAGAAGGCGGAGGGCGAGGTGCTCGCCGTGTACCTGCCCAAGCAGCTCGGCGACGACGAGCTGAACGCCATCGTCGCGCAGGCCGTCGAGGAGGCCCGGGCGGCCGGCGCCGAGGGCCCGCGCGCCATGGGCGCCGTCATGAAGATCGTGAACCCGAAGGTCGCCGGCCAGGCCGAGGGCGGCCGCGTGGCCGCGGCGGTGAAGAAGCACCTGGCGGGCTGAGCCGCCGGCCGTAGGGCGTACGACGCCTGATCGCCGCATGTGCCTGATCACCGCATGTGAACCAACGGCCTTGTGCGTACGGCCCCTCTCCACCCATCCCGGTGACACAGGGGCCGTACACATTTCACATACGGATATGGGGCGTCAGCCGCGCCGCCCCCCGTTCCCGTTCCCCCCGTTGCCGTTCTGGCCCTGGAAGAGGTTCGACGGGAAGGAGAAGGTGGGTGTCGGGAGGGCGCCGCCGTTTGTGTTGCCGCCGGTGTCGTTGCCGCCGTCGTTGCCGCCCACCAGGCCGCCGATGAGGCCGCCGTTGTCTCCGTGGTCGCCGTTGTCCCCGTCGTCGTGGCCGTGGCCCCGGCCCTTGTCGCCGTCGGGGATGTTGACGAGGTTGAAGTTCTCCACCGGCTTGCCCTCCAGGGCGCCGGTCATGGCGTCCTTCCAGATCGGGCCCGGGGTGTCGGCGCCGTAGACGAGCGGGTGGTACACACCGCCGATGCTGATGTTCTTCATCTGGCGCCGGTGGGTCGGGTCGCCGACCCAGACCGCGCCCGCCATGTTCGGGGTGTAGCCGACGAACCAGGCCGCGTAGCGGTTGTCCGTCGTACCGGTCTTACCGGCGCTCGGACGGCTGTCGAGACCCGCCTGCTGGCCCGTGCCGTCCTCGACCACGCCCTTCAGGAGCGTGCTCACGGTGTCGGCGGTCTTCTCCGACATCGCGCGCGAGCAGGTCGACTTCGGCACGGCCAGGGACTTCTTCTGGCTGCCGACGGTCTGCGTGATGGACTCGATGGCGACCGGCGTGCAGTACATGCCGCGCGTCGCGAACGCCGCGTACGCGCTCGCCATCGTCAGCGGGGACATCTCCTGCGTGCCCAGCGCGATGGAGGGGGCCTGCTGCATCTTGCCGCCGTCCGCGCGCTCCACGCCCATCTTCTTGGCCATCTCGACGACCGGGCAGATGCCGATGTCGCTGATCAGCTGCACGTAGTAGGTGTTGATCGACTTCGCGGTCGCCTGCTTCATGCTGTACGGGCCGTGCTCCGACTCGTTCTCGTTCGTCAGCTTGGCCGGGTTGTTCGGGTCGGTCCGCCACTGCTTGCCGTCGCAGGTCGACACCGGGCTCGGATAGGCCATCTCGTACGGCGAGGAGTACGACTTCGTCGCCGGCGTGCCGCCCTCCAGGGCCGCCGCGGCCACGATCGGCTTGAACGTCGAACCGGTCTGGTAGCCCGCGCCGCCGCCCATGCCCTGGTCCACCGACAGGTTGATCTGCGTCTCGTGCTTGCGGAAGCCGTACGGCCGGGACTGGCCCATCGCGAGGATCTTGCCGGTGCCGGGCTCGACGAGGGTGGACGCGGTGGCCACGGAGTCGCTCTTGTAGACGTGGTCCTTGATCGACGTCTCGACCGACTTCTGCGCCTGCGGGTCGAGCGTCGTACGGATCGTCAGACCGCCCTGGTTCCAGACCTTCGCCCGGGCCTCCTTGGTCCTGCCGAAGACCGGGTCGTTGAGGAACACCTCGCGCACGTAGTCACAGAAGAAGCCGGCGCCCTTGACCGCGGTGATGCAGCCGTTCTTCGGCTTGCTGGGGTTGAGGCCCAGCGGCGTCTTCTTGGCCTTGTCGGCCTCGGTCTGCGAGATGTCGCCCATGTCGGCCATGCGCTGCAGGACGACATTGCGGCGCTTGGTGGCCTCCGCCTCGTCGTTGACCGGGTCGTACCGGCTCGGCGACTGGACGATGCCCGCGAGCAGCGCCGACTCCTGGACGTTGAGGTCCTTGGCGTGCTTGGAGAAGTAGCGCTGGGCGGCGGCCTCGACGCCGTAGGCCTGCTCGCCGAAGAACGTGATGTTCAGGTAGTTCTCGAGGATCTTCTTCTTGCCGAGCTCCTCCTCGACCTGGATCGCGTACTTCAGTTCCTTGATCTTGCGGCCGAGGGTCTGCTGGGTGGCCTCGGCGACCTTCGTCGGGTCGTCGCCGGCCTCCTCCACGAAGACGTTCTTCACGTACTGCTGGGTGAGCGTGGAGGCGCCCTGGGCCACCCCGCCGCTCCGCGCGTTCGTGTTCAGCGCGCGCAGGACGCCCTTCAGGTCGACCGCGCCGTGCTGGTAGTAGCGCGAGTCCTCGATCGCGACGATCGCCTTCTGCATGTAGGGCGAGACGTCCTTGAGGCCGACCACCGTGCGGTCGCGTGAGTAGACCGTGGCGATCTGGCCGCCGTCGGCGTCGAGGATCGTGGTGCGCTGGCTCAGGGGTGGCGTCTTGAGGTTCGCGGGGAGCTCGTCGAAACTCTCCACCGATCCCTTGGCGGCAAGGCCCAGTGCGCCTACGGCGGGCAACGCGATGCCGGCCAGCACCGCACCGGCGAGCACACTGACACCGAGGAACTTGGCGGCCTGCTGCGTTGGCGACAGACCACCGCCCGAGCGCTTCTTTGGCATGAGGGCAGCCTAATCCGTAGTGATGAGCGTTCCGCAGACGCAGGGGCTTCTCGGAGCGTTCGAGTACCGGACCGTGACATCCAGGTGCAGCCGGGCTGCCGCGAGGGCGGCGGCCTGACCAGCCAAGACGCCTTGCTCATGATGGCGAGCACAGGACGGCCGATCATTCCCGGACGACTGCCCAGCCATGACCAGAGGTCTCATCCTCTGAACGTGACGGCATGGCAACGTCAGGTGTCTACGTTCTCATTCGCCGGACACACGTATATGCCTTGGCCTAAGCTGCTCTCAACTGTCACAGCAGTAGGGCCACGTATCAATACGTCCGGCGACCCCGAATCGTTCCGGAGGTTCCCCAACTTTTTGCTGGGGACGTGTCCGAATCCGCCTTGTGTGTCAGTTGGCGTCCGTTGTGACTCAACAGAACTGTCCCGGTTTGCCGGGAAGATCACGCATGTCACCAGCTCACTCCCCCGGGTGATCTGCCGCTTACGCATAGTCCGTTCGGGCCATTCAAGATTGGGCCCGCTGGGGGTGTTGCGCTCTGCCCGCCTTCCGTAACGTCCTCAACTGGCGGCGGTGCATATGCCGCTGCCGCCGTGGGGGAGCCTCGATTCGGGAGAGGACGGCGCCGGTATGGGCTGGGTAACCGACTGGAGTGCGCAGGCCGCCTGCCGCACTACCGATCCGGATGAACTGTTCGTGCAGGGAGCAGCGCAGAACAGGGCCAAGGCGGTGTGCACCGGATGTCCGGTACGCACGGAATGCCTGGCCGATGCGCTGGACAACCGCGTCGAGTTCGGCGTGTGGGGAGGCATGACGGAGCGGGAGCGCCGCGCACTGCTGCGCAGGCGACCCACGGTCACCTCCTGGCGCCGGCTCCTCGAGACGGCCCGCCTGGAGTACGAGCGCGGGGTGGGCATCCTGCCGCTCGACGACGACCAGGTGTACGAGAACTACGCGGCCGTGAGCTGAGGTCGACCCTCGGATCAGTCCGTAGCGGTCTCCGGGTCCACGGCAGGTTCTGGGTCCACGGCGGTTTCGGCGTCCTCAGCGGTCGTCTCTGAGGCCACGGCGGTTTCGTAGTCCTCAGCGGTCCCTGAAGCCACGTCAGTCTCTTGGGTCCACGGCGGTCTCGGGCAGCTCCGGTCGGTTGGCCGTGAGGCGGTCGCCGATGTTCCGCAGGCCCGCGAGGTCGTGCACATCGCCAGGCAGCGCGGCCACTTCGGCCACCGCCACCTCGGGGTGCAGGGTCGTGAAGCGGTCACGCGTGCGCTGCTCGCGGGAGAGCAGCTGCATACGGTCGGCATGCAGCCGCAACAGGCCCGCGGTGAGCTGGTCGACGTCCCCATCCGCCCCGGGGGAGTGGGGCTCGGATGCGGGTGATTCTGAACTGCCGTACGGGTCGGGAGAGTTACGAAGTCCAGCTTTCCCGCCGTCCTGATCGACAATGCGGGGCTCCACAAGATTTTCCGCGGCGGCGAGCGCCCGCTCGGCCGACAGCCGGGCGGCACCGCTGCCGTGGACGCGGTTGAGCACCAGACCGGCGAGCGGCATGTCCTCCGCCGCCAGCCGCTCCACGAAGTACGCGGCCTCCCGCAGCGCGTCCCGCTCCGGCGCCGCCACCACCAAAAACGCCGTCCCCGGCGCCTGCAGCAGCTTGTACGTGGCATCCGCGCGCGTGCGGAAACCGCCGAAGGTCGTGTCCATCGCCGACACGAACGTCTGGACGTCCTTGAGCAGTTGACCGCCCAGCAGCTTGCCGAGCGTGCCGGTCATCATCGACATCCCGACGTTCAGGAACTTCATGCCCGCGCGGCCGCCCAGCTTCGCCGGGGCGGTCAGCAGCCGGATCAGCCGGCCGTCGAGGAACGAGCCCAGCCGCTTCGGCGCGTCCAGGAAGTCGAGCGCCGAACGCGACGGCGGGGTGTCCACGACGATCAGGTCCCACTCGTTGCGCGCGCGCAGCTGCCCGAGCTTCTCCATCGCCATGTACTCCTGCGTGCCCGCGAAGCCCGCCGAGAGCGACTGGTAGAAGGGGTTCGACAGGATCGCGGCCGCCCGCTCGCGGTCCGCGTGCGCTTCGACGATCTCGTCGAAGGTGCGCTTCATGTCGAGCATCATGGCGTGCAGTTCGCCCCCGCCGTCGACGTCCTTCACCCGGCGCGGGGTGTTGTCGAGCGAGTCGATGCCCATGGACTGCGCGAGCCGGCGTGCCGGGTCGATGGTCAGCACGACCACCTTGCGCCCGCGCTCGGCCGCCCTCAGGCCCAGGGCCGCGGCGGTGGTCGTCTTGCCGACGCCGCCCGAGCCGCAGCACACCACGATCCGGGTCTTCGGGTCGTCGAGCAGCGGGTCGACGTCGAGGGTGCGCGCGGGGGAGAGTGGGTGCCGGGTGCTCTCCTGGTCCGCTGCCGGGTCCGGACTCATGACATCCCCTGCTTCCGCAGCTCGGTGGCCAGCTCGTACAGCCCCGCCAGGTCCATGCCCTCGGCGAGCAGCGGCAGTTCGTGCAGCGGCAGGCCCAGCTCGGCGAGCACCGCGCGCTGCTCGTGCTCCAGCTCGTACCGCTCGGCGTACTCCTCGGCCTGCTCCAGCAGGGGGTCCACCAGCTTCTCGGCGTTCCCGCCCCGCCGGGCGCCACCCAGGCCCGCCGCCGACAGTGCCCTGGCGACCGATGAACGCGGCACGCTGCGCACGAGTTCCAGATCGGCGGCGTCCAACACCTCGGGCCGCACCATGTTCACCATGATCCGGCCCACCGGCAGCTTGGCCGCGCGCAGTTCGGCGATACCGTCCGCGGTCTCCTGGACCGGCATCTCCTCCAGGAGCGTGACCAAATGCACGGCCGTCTCCTTGGACTTCAGCACGCGCATCACGGCCTGCGCCTGATTGTGTATCGGGCCGATCTTGGCGAGTCCCGCCACCTCGTCGTTCACGTTCAGGAAGCGCGTGATGCGGCCTGTGGGCGGCGCGTCCATGACCACGTAGTCGTAGGCGAACCGTCCGCTCTTGTCCTTGCGGCGCACCGCCTCGCACGCCTTGCCGGTCAGGAGCACGTCCCTGAGGCCGGGCGCGATGGTGGTGGCGAAGTCGATCGCGCCGAGTTTCTTGAGGGCTCTGCCGGCGCCTCCGAGCTTGTAGAACATCTGGAGGTAGTCCAAAAGGGCCAGCTCGGGGTCGATGGCGAGGGCGTACACCTCCCCGCCCCCCGGAGCGACGGCGATCTTCCGCTCCTCGTAGGGCAGCGCTTCCGTCTCGAAGAGCTGCGCGATGCCCTGGCGCCCCTCGACCTCGACGAGAAGCGTCCGCTTCCCCTCGGTCGCGAGGGCCAGCGCGAGAGCGGCGGCGACCGTCGTCTTTCCGGTCCCGCCCTTGCCGCTGACGACCTGGAGCCTGCTCACGCCTTCGAGCCTAACCAGTCCGTGCACCAACCACGCGACAGCCTGTGGACAACTCGACCACGGGGGGCGGGTGGGCAGCGGCCAGAGTCAGGCCGCATGTGGTTCGGATGGCCACACCGTGGGCGTATGCGTGGCGTAGACCACTTCACTCTGCAAACTGCGGCTCCTTGGTCTGGACCCGGGGCAATTCTGGCCGGCCGAAGGATACGCGGATCAAGCATCGCTGCCCTTTCCGAAAGGGCTCGGCTCTAGGTATCGGTACTGCGCCAAAAGAGCCCCGCCCAGAGGCGCTCAGACCCACTCGATAGTCACTCGGCCATCAATGACAGCCCGCGCTTTGTTGCCCCGGCTCTTTTCGCTGGGAAGCGCCTTGCGGACGACGATTCGCTTACAGAACAGTGCGACGAACTCTCGGCGAGCGGTCAAGGTCGCAGATTCCCACCATGAGCCCGGCCCCATCGGGTCGCCATTGTCAGACTCGGTCCACCCGCTGATGGGCAGCACCATCGAGCCAGCCTGTCCGAGGACTTTCAAGCGGCTGTCAGCAGCCCGCAGACGCGCTTGCTGAGTCTTCACGTCCTCTTGCCAGCGCGCACGGCCCACGGGGTCACCCGCGTAAAGCTCACGGTCGTCGTAGAGCTGTGTCAGCGCCCGCGTAGCGTCTGCCCGCTCATGCATGACGGCCTGCCGTTCCTGCGCCACCTCGGGAGTTTCGTTGATCTCGGCGTAGTGCGCGGAGACCCGTTCAAGAATCTCCCTCGATTTTCCGTCCCACTCGGCAGCATCAATGAGAGCGAAGATGCTCCGCACCACGTGCTCATCAAGAGTCGTACGACTGATGTAGCTACGGCCCTCATGGTCGCCAGGCGAATGCGTGAGCGGCTTACCCGTAGGCCGGTTGCAGAAGTAGCTGGGGCGGGCAGCGTTGTTCGCACTCATCGAGCAGCCACACGCGCAAGCGAGGATTCCCTGAGAAGACAGCAGCGCTGTGGTCCTGTGCTCGTTCATACGGACCGGCCGCGCGTCGAGCCAATCCTGAACGGCGAACCAATCAGCCTCGCTGAGAATGGGCTCCCAGACGCGCACAGGCTTGCCCTCAGCGTCACGTCGGACACGGTGGCCAGTCACGCGCCCCTGTGCGTTGTAGACCGCCTCAGCGTCGAATCCAGCGAGGTGCGGGTGACGCAGCATGTTGATCACGGTCTTGGGGTGCCAGGAGCTACCCGCTGTCTTCTTCCCGCGCGCCGTTCCGAGAGTTGGTACTCCTTCGGCGTTGAGCGTTGCGCTCATGCTGTGCACAGAGTCCGTGCCAGCGAGCAGACTCTTTACGATCCGCCGGATTACCTCCGCCTCGTCCGGCTGAGTAACAAGCAGTTGCACCGCAACAGGCTTGCCGTTGGGGGTCGTTCGAGTCTCCTGCTTCAGCTGGCGACCATAAGGAGCCTTACCGCCCACGTAACCACCCAGGGAGCGAGCCAGCGCAGCAGCATCACGGACGGCCGTCGACTTGTTCTTGGACTCCTGGTGCGCAGCGTCGAGCCTGAACAGCAGATGAATGACATCCATCATGTCGCCGGGGCGGAACACGCCCTCAGCCACAGAGATGAGGGTCACGCTCAGGGACTGCAAAAGCTCAGTGACGATCGGGATGGCGTCACGGGGTTCGAGGCGAGAAAAGCGGCTGACGTTGTAGACAACGACGACGTTGATGCGGCCCAGGCGGCAGTCACGCAGCAGGCGCTCAAAGTCTGGCCGTTCCTTCTTGCTGTACGCGCTGATCCCGACGTCCTCGTAGTGGCCGTGCCAGGAAGCCTCACGCCCCTGCCGCGCCATCTCGGCGGCGAACGTTGCAAAGCGCCGCTCGTTGGCCTCACGCTGGCTTGCGGGGCTGGCCTCACTGCCGTTGACCCGGCCGTAGGACTGACGCGTATAGCCTGCGACGTGAAAGTTCATACCGCTCACCACCTGGGGTGTCGTCATGGCCGAAGTCAGCCATCGTTCTTGGGAATACGCAACTGTGCCTTTGCTCGTCCACGCCACCAAGCAGATCCTGGACACCTGGGGCGAGGACGGCTGGGAGCTCGTCCAGGTCGTGCCCGGGCCGAACAACCCCGAGCAGCTCGTTGCCTACCTGAAGCGGGAGAAGGCATGAGTGCCGTCGAGGCGAAGCTCGCAGAGCTCGGTCTGACGCTGCCCGAGGTCGTGCCGCCGCTGGCCGCGTACCAGCCGGCCGTGCAGTCCGGTGTGTACGTCTACACCGCCGGTCAGCTCCCCATGGTCGAGGGCAAGCTGCCCGTCACCGGCAAGGTGGGCGGGGAGGTCACGCCCGAGGAGGCCAAGGAACTGGCCCGCACCTGTGCGCTGAACGCACTGGCCGCGGTCAAGTCCGTCACCGGCGACCTGGACCGCATCGCGCGCGTGGTGAAGGTCGTGGGCTTCGTCGCCTCGGCCACCGACTTCACCGGCCAGCCCGGAGTGGTCAACGGCGCGAGCGAACTGCTCGGCGAGGTTCTCGGCGACAAGGGCGTGCACGCGCGCAGCGCGGTCGGCGTGGCGGTGCTGCCGCTGGACGCTCCGGTCGAGGTCGAGATCCAGGTGGAGCTCACGGGGGCGTAGCCGCCCCGGTGGTGTCCAGAGCGGCCGTGTGCCCGGGCCCGGCGCTCTGACCTCGGTGGCCTCTCGAACATTCGCGCACCAGCAGATAGCCTCCGCCCATGGCGAATGGGCAGTGGTTTCCACAGGACTGGCCGGAGCGCATCCGCGCACTCACGGACGGCACGCTCACTCCTGTCGTGCCCAAGCGCGCGGCGACCGTCATGCTCCTGAAGGACACCGACCGCACCCCCGCCGTGCACATGCTGCGCAGACGCGCCTCCATGGCCTTCGCCGGAGGCGCGTACGCCTATCCGGGCGGCGGCGTCGACCCCCGCGACGACGAGCACCACGTCCGCTGGGCGGGTCCCACGCGCGCGTGGTGGGCGCAGCGGCTGGGTGTCGACGAGGCGAGTGCCCAGGCGATCGTCTGCGCGGCCGTGCGCGAGACCTACGAGGAGGCGGGCGTCCTGCTCGCCGGGCCGTCCGCCGACGGCGTCGTCGGTGACACCACGGGCGACGACTGGGAGGCCGACCGCGCGGCCGTGGCCGCCCGCGAGGTCTCCTTCGCCGAGTTCCTCGACCGCCGCGGCCTGGTCCTGCGCTCCGACCTGCTGGGCGCCTGGACCCGCTGGATCACCCCCGAGTTCGAGTCCCGGCGCTACGACACCTGGTTCTTCGTGGCGGCCCTCCCGCAGGGCCAGCGCACTCGCAACGCCTCCACGGAGGCCGACCGCACGGTGTGGATCCGGCCGCAGGAGGCCGTGGAGGGCTACGACAAGGGCGAGCTGCTGATGATGCCGCCCACCGTCGCGACCCTGCGCCAGCTGCTCCCGTACGGCACGGCCGCCGAGGCGCTCGCCGCCGCCCCCGGGCGCGACATGACGGCCGTACTGGCGCGGGCCCGCCTCCAGGACGGGGAGATCGTGCTGTCCTGGCCGGGGCACGACGAGTTCACCAAGCACATCCCGACCGACCTGCCGACCGGTGGAGCCTGAGCATGACGGACGCAGCAGCCCTTCCCGGCCAGCCACGGGGCGGAGTCCTCACCGGCCCCGCCACCTCCCGGGCCGTCAACGTCCTGGCGCCCAACGCCTCGGCGATGACCCTCGACGGCACGAACACCTGGATCCTCGCCGAGCCGGGTTCCGATCTGGCGGTGGTCCTCGACCCCGGGCCGCTGGACGAGGGGCATCTGCGCAACGTCATCGACACGGCCGAGAGGGCCGGACGACGCGTCGCCCTCACCCTGCTGACCCACGGCCACCCCGACCACGCCGAGGGCGCCGCCCGTTTCGCCGAGCTGACCGGTACGCACGTGCGTGCCCTGGACCCGGCGCTGCGGCTGGGCGACGAGGGGCTGGCCGCGGGGGACGTGGTCGAGGTCGGCGGCCTGGAGCTGAGGGTCGTGCCGACCCCGGGCCACACCTCGGACTCCCTCTGCTTCCACCTGCCGGCCGACCGCGCGGTCCTGACGGGCGACACGGTCCTGGGCCGCGGTACGACGGTCGTGGCGCACCCCGACGGCCGCCTCGGCGACTATCTGGACTCGCTGCGCAGGCTGCGGTCCCTGACCGTCGACGACGGCGTGCACACGGTGCTCCCGGGCCACGGTCCGGTCCTGGAGGACGCCCAGGGCGCCGTCGAGTTCTATCTCGCCCACCGTGCCCATCGCCTCGCCCAGGTCGAGACGGCGGTCGAGGAGGGCTGCAGCACGCCGTCCCAGGTCGTCGCGCACGTCTACGCGGACGTCGACCGCTCCCTGTGGCCGGCGGCCGAGCTGTCGGTGCGGGCGCAGCTGGACTACCTGGAGGAGCACGGGCTGATCCAGGGGCCGGCGGCCGAAGCTCCGTAGCCCCTGCAGCCGTCTAGTCTCTGGGACTTTTTACGCCGTGCACGCGCGCGTACTCCCGCGCGAGCCACGGTCCCAGGTCGTCGACGTAGGAGCGCAGTACGGCGGCGTCGCCGGTCGGCTCCCGGCCGAGGGCGGCCGCGGCGAGCATCTGCTGTGCGCGCTCGGGGTAGTACGCGCCGAACGCCTCGGCCATCTCCGTCAGGTCGCTGGTCCAGCCGTTCCAGCGGGGCATGACGAGCGTGAACCCGGTGCGCACGAGATGCCGGGACATGAACCGTACGAGCGGTCGTCGGGCCGCCTCGGCGTCCCCGGTCTGCTCGGTGGTCTGCTCGATGGCCTCCACGGTGGCCTTCTCGATCCGGTGCCGCCAGCGGGGCAGCAGCAGGGCGAGGTCCCCGTTGGTCTCGCGGGCGAGCCGGGAGTCGGGTCGGTAGCGGGGCAGGTGTTCGGCGAGGTCCTCACCCAGCAGCGGGGTGCACAGACAGGCCACGAACCACCCGAGGTCGTACGTCTCCGCCGGGCTCAGCAGCCGTGCCCGGCTGTACAGCAGCGTGCTGACGCCGTCGATCTGCGGGAACTCCCTGTCGACGGCGTCCCCGAGCGCCAGGACGCCCGCCCGGTCGGCGTCCGTCGGCTCCTCCCGCAGCGCGACCAGCAGATCCAGATCGCTGCGTCCCGCGCGTGCGGTGCCGCGCGGGATCGATCCGTAGACGCACGCGCTCTGCAGCCGCGCCCCGAACAGCCCCAGCAGCCGGTCCCGCGCGGAGGCGACGACGGGCCGGAAGGCGGGCGGGATGCGGCCGAGAGAGCCCTCGCGCTCGATGCAGCCCTGGGGGTCGAGGCCCTTGGGGGTCACGTTTTCGGCCATGGGGTCCACTGAGCGGACATGCGGTCACTGAGCGGCCGTTGGGGACACCGAGCGGCCATGGGGACGCTGGAGCAGCCGTCCGGGGGCAGGGCCCCCGGAACACGGCTGGGACGACCGGGCGTCAGCGGGAGCGCTTGGCGAGCCGTTCGACGTCCAGGAGGATCACCGCGCGCGCCTCCAGGCGGAGCCATCCGCGCTGGGCGAAGTCGGCCAGCGCCTTGTTGACCGTCTCGCGGGAGGCGCCGACCAGCTGGGCCAGCTCCTCCTGCGTCAGGTCGTGGACGACGTGGATGCCCTCCTCGGACTGCACGCCGAAGCGGCGCGAGAGGTCCAGCAGGGCTCGGGCGACGCGGCCGGGGACGTCGGAGAAGACGAGGTCGGACATCGCGTCGTTGGTCTTGCGCAGTCGGCGGGCGACGGCGCGCAGGAGGGCTCCGGCCACCTCGGGGCGGGCGCTCAGCCAGGGCTGGAGGTCGCCGTGGCCCAGGCCGAGGAGCTTGACCTCGGTCAGGGCGGTGCCCGTGGCGGTGCGCGGGCCCGGGTCGAAGAGCGAGAGCTCACCGATCAGCTCGCTGGGGCCGACGACGGCGAGCATGTTCTCGCGGCCGTCGGGGGAGGTGCGGTGGAGCTTCACCTTGCCCTCGGTGACGACGTAGAGCCGGTCACCGGGGTCGCCCTCGTGGAACAGCGAGTCACCGCGCGCGAGGGTCACCTCACTCATGGAGGCGCGGAGCTCCGCGGCCTGCTCATCGTCGAGCGCCGCGAAGAGCGGGTTGCGCCGCAGAACGTCGTCCACGAGTTCTCTCCTTGTCGACCTGCTCAGGGGATCTTCATCCCCCTTGGTACCAGGGGACCGTGCTCCCCATTTTGCCGGACGGTCCAAACAGTGTGATCTGTCACAAGGATGCCGCACACATGTCCCGAGGTAAGCGGCAGGGGTCCAATTGGGGGCCGGTCTCCCAGGTCCGGGGCGGATGTCAGTGTCGGGCTCTAGGCTGGCCGGGTGTCCAAAACGCCGGTGAGAGCACAGGCCAAGGGGGCTGGGCGGGTGGTAGTACGTCGTGATTCCGCTGTGGGCGAACAGAACTCCGGCGGTGGAAAGAAACCGGCAAAAGAGGCGAAAGGCGCCGCGGTGAAGAAGGCCGCCGCGAAGAAGACCGCCGTGAAAAAGGCTTCCTCCGCAGTGAAAAAGTCGGCGCCGGCGAAGAAGGCACCCGTCAAGAAAGCGACCGTCGCGCCGAAGAAGGCGACCGCCGCTGTCAAGGGTGTCCCTGCCGCGCAGCCCGTCGCCAAGCCGCCGACGGGTGAGTCGCACACCGCGCTGGTCCGCCGCGCCCGCCGCATCAACCGCGAACTCGCCGATGTGTATCCGTACGCCCACCCGGAGCTGGACTTCGACAACCCCTTCCAGCTCGTGATCGCCACGGTCCTGTCGGCGCAGACCACCGACCTCAGGGTCAACCAGACGACGCCGGCGCTCTTCGCCAAGTACCCCACCCCCGAGGACCTGGCCGCCGCCAACCCCGAGGAGGTCGAGGAGATCCTCCGCCCGACCGGCTTCTTCCGGGCCAAGACCAAGTCCGTCATGGGGCTGTCGAAGGCGCTGGTGGAGCAGTTCGGCGGGGAGGTCCCCGGCCGCCTCGAGGATCTGGTCAAGCTGCCCGGTGTGGGCCGCAAGACCGCCTTCGTGGTGCTCGGCAACGCCTTCGGGCGCCCCGGCATCACGGTGGACACGCACTTCCAGCGGCTGGTGCGGCGCTGGCAGTGGACCGATCAGACCGACCCGGACAAGATCGAGGCCGCGGTCGGCGCGCTGTTCCCCAAGAGCGACTGGACGGACCTCTCGCACCATGTGATCTGGCACGGCCGCCGCATCTGCCACGCCCGCAAGCCCGCCTGCGGTGCCTGCCCCATCGCCCCGCTCTGCCCGGCGTACGGCGAGGGCGAGACGGACCCGGAGAAGGCGAAGAAGCTCCTGAAGTACGAGAAGGGCGGCTTCCCCGGCCAGCGCCTGAAGCCCCCGCAGTCGTACCTCGACGCGGGCGGAAAGCCGGCCCCGCCCCTGGGCGCCTGATGGGGGGCGCCGTGACGGCGGGCGCTGTTTCGCGCCACGGCCCCGATCGGGTGGCTCAGGAACGATCTCGGGTACGCGGGACGTTGGACTCGGCAGGACGGGGGTGGCGATGACGCGCGCGAGCCATACGCAGGGCGGTCCGGTGACGGTCACCAAGGAGGGGCTGCCCGAGTGGCTGGACCCGGTGGTGCGGGCCGTGGAGACGGTGCAGCCGCTGCAGTTGAGCCGTTTCCTGCCGCCGGAGGACGGCGCGGGCCGGCAGTCCGCGGTCCTGGTCCTCTTCGGTGAGGGCGAGCGCGGCCCCGAGCTGCTGCTCATGGAGCGGGCGAGTTCCCTGAGATCACATGCCGGCCAGCCGTCCTTCCCGGGCGGCGCCCTCGACCCCGAGGACGGCGACCCGGCGGCCGAGGGGCCGCTCAGAGCCGCGCTGCGCGAGGCCGAGGAGGAGACGGGGCTCGATGCGTCCGGCGTCCAGCTCTTCGGCGTCCTGCCGAGGCTGTACATCCCGGTCAGCGGCTTCGTGGTGACGCCGGTGCTGGGCTGGTGGCGCGAGCCGAGCCCGGTCGGCGTCGTCGACCCGAACGAGACGGCCCGCGTCTTCACGGTCCCCGTGGCGGATCTCACGAACCCCGACAACCGGGTCACCACGGTGCATCCCAGCGGCCACCGAGGTCCGGCATTTCTGGTCGAATCGGCCCTGGTGTGGGGCTTCACGGCGGGAATCATCGACCGCCTGTTCCACTACGCGGGCTGGGAGCGCCCCTGGGACCGTGACAAGCAGGTCCCGCTCGACTGGCGGTCATGACAGGGTGTCTGCCGTACCTGAGGTGACCGCGAAGTGATGAGGCGAGGCTCGAACCGGTGAACGTGCTGGACATCCTGTTGCTGGTCGCCGCCGTCTGGTTCGCGATCGTGGGTTATCGCCAGGGCTTCGTCGTCGGCATCCTGTCGGTGATCGGCTTCCTGGGCGGCGGTCTCGTCGCCGTCTACACCCTGCCCGTCATCTGGGACGCGCTGACCGACAACGCCGAGGTGAGCACCACGGCCGCGGTCGTCGCGGTTGTCGTCGTCATCGTCTGCGCCTCGGTCGGCCAGGCGCTGACCACCCATCTGGGCAACAAGCTGCGCCGGTTCATCACCTGGTCCCCGGCCCGTGCCCTGGACGCGACCGGCGGCGCCCTCGTCAACGTCGTGGCCATGCTCCTGGTGGCCTGGCTGATCGGCTCCGCCCTCGCGGGCACCACCCTGCCGACCCTCGGCAAGGAGGTCCGCAACTCGCAGGTGCTCCTCGGCGTCTCCCGGGCGCTGCCCAACCAGGCGGACACCTGGTTCGCGGACTTCTCCTCGGTGCTCGCGCAGAACGGCTTCCCGCAGGTCTTCAGCCCGTTCGCGAACGAACCGATCACCGACGTACGGCCCCCCGACCCCGCCCTCGCCAACAGCCCCGTGGTCACGCGCGCCAAGCGCTCCATCGTCAAGGTCGTGGGCACGGCCCAGAGTTGCGGCAAGGTCCTGGAGGGCAGCGGCTTCGTCTTCGGCGACCGCCGGGTGATGACCAACGCGCATGTCGTCGGCGGCGTCGACGAGCCCACCGTCCAGATAGGCGGCGAGGGCAGGAAGTACGACGCGAAGGTCGTCCTCTACGACTGGCACCGCGACATCGCCGTGCTCGACGTACCCGATCTCCGGGCGCCCGCCCTGAAGTTCACCACCACGGACGCCCGAAGCGGCGACAGCGCGATCATCGCGGGCTTCCCGGAGAACGGCGCCTACGACGTCCGGGCCGCACGCGTGCGGGGCCGCCTGCCCGCCAACGGCCCGGACATCTACCACCGGGGCACCGTCCGCCGCGACGTCTACTCGCTGTACACGACCGTCCGCCAGGGCAACTCCGGCGGCCCGCTGCTGACGCCCCAGGGCAATGTCTACGGCGTCGTCTTCGCGAAGTCCCTCGACGACGCCGACACGGGATACGCGCTCACCGCCGACGAGATCCAGGCGGACATCACCCAGGGGCGTACGGCCAACCAGCAGGTGGACAGCGACAGCTGTGCCCTTTGAGCCGGTGACAGCTGTGCCCCGCGAGTTCTCGTGGTGGAGGAAGAGGGGCCGTCAGCCGCGCGGGTGACGCAGGCGTACGGAGACCCAGCGGGCCCTGCGGCGCAGAATGTGCGGTATGCCCACGCGGAGGTCCGTGCCCGTCATCTGCGTTGCACCGCCTCGCTGGTGGGAGCTCAGACCAGTGGCCGAGCGTCGGTTGCGTGCTGCGTCACCGTAGTCGTGCGTCCAGCCCATACCCCGACGTGTGCCCCTGCCCCAAGGTCGATAACCGCTCCCAGGGCTCCCAATTGGCCTATGCGCCAGGCAATTGGCCGTTCGTCGGACACCTGTTCAGATCCGGATACCGGACGCATGGGAACGCTCACCGATCCGGTTCGGGATCCTTCAGCCAATTGACCAGTTCTGTGGTGAAAGCGACCGGATCCTCCTCGTGCGGGAAGTGCCCCAGTCCGTCGAACAGCCGCCAGCGGTACGGCGCTTCGACGTACTCGCCGGACCCGGCCGCGCTCCGCGTCCGCATCACGGGGTCGAGCGAACCGTGCAGATGCAGGGTCGGCACCCGCAGCGGCCGCTTCATCCGCCGGTTGAACTGGATCCCGTCCGGACGGGCCATCGAGCGGACCATCCAGCGGTACGGCTCGATCGAGCAGTGGGCCGTGGAGGGGATGCACATCGCGCGGCGGTAGATCTCCAGCGCCTTGTCGTCGGCCGGGTTCGGCCCCGACCACTCGCGGATCAGCTCGCCGACGAGCGCGCCGTCGTCCGAGGTCAGCTGCCGCTCGGGGAGCCAGGGGCGCTGGAACCCCCAGATGTAGGAGCCCGCGCGCGTCTGCTTGACGTCCGAGAGCATCGCCGAGCGCCAGCGCCGGGGATGCGGCATCGAGGCGACCGCGAGGCGGCGTACGAGCTTGGGGCGCATCACGGCCGCCGTCCAGGCCAGATAGCCGCCCAGGTCGTGGCCGACGAGCGCGGCGTCCGGCTCGCCCAGCGAGCGGATCACGCCGGTGATGTCGAGGGCGAGGTTCGCGGGGTCGTAGCCGCGCGGGGTGCGGTCGCTGCCGCCGACGCCGCGCAGATCCATGGCCACGGCCCGGAAGCCCTCGTCGGCGAGGGCGCCCAGCTGGTGCCGCCAGGCCCACCAGAACTGCGGGAAGCCGTGCAGCAGCAGCACGAGAGGTCCGTCGCCGGCCTCGGCGATGTGGAAGCGCGCGCCGTTGGCGGCGACCTCGCGGTGCGTCACCTTCGTCCCGTCGGGCAGGACGTCGGGGCGTACGACCGAGGCCGATGGCGCCGAGGATGAGTGCCCCGCAGGGATGAACGAGCCCGTCATGAGGATGAGCGTGCCACAGCCTCGATGGCTTCGGGGGTCCGGTCCTCGATCGCTGGCAACTCGGGACGCGGGTGCGGCTTGGCCTTCTGCAGGACGTTCGCGGTCTCCTTCATGGACGCGGCGACCTTCTGCGGCCCCTTGCCCTTCTTGGCCTTCTTCGCGAAGACGATGCCGATCAGCGCGAGGACGGCGGCGAGGAGGACATTGGCCGCGAAGGACAGCAGGAAGCACCAGCCGAGGTTCCAGCCGTCCTCGCCGTTGTGACCGCCGGTCCAGGCGTGGATCCCGTACGCCAGCGCGAAGTTCAGCATCGGCAGGGAGAACACCAGGATGGCCGCGGCCACCGTGAACGCGCCGCCGCTGGTCGCGCCGCGCTTGACGTCCTGCTTGAGCTGCGCCTTGGCCAGCGCGATCTCGTCGTGCACCAGCGCCGACATCTCGGCCGTCGCGGAGGCGAACAGCTGGCCGATGCTGCGTTCTGCGCCGACCGGGCTGCCGTCGGGTGCGCTCATCGCGGTCTCCCTCTTCTGCCGTACTGCCTTCGAGCGGTCCTTTTGTACCGTCCCGTCAGATCATGCCGGACGGTCGTCGTCCTCGCCTGCCCCGCCCGGTACTTCGGCAAGCGCGCGTCGCTCGGCCGCCTTCAGTTCGGCGATCCTGCGGTGCTCGGCGGCCTTGCTCTCGTGGATGGCGGCCATCCTCAGGTGATACTCCGGATCGTCCTGCTCGTACACGTCCGGGATGCCGTCGAGGTCCTCGTCGCGCTCCTCTTCCTCGCACAGCCTGCGGTACCGGGTGTTGCGTATCTTCAGCAGCACGGTGGCCAGCAGCGCCGCGATCAGCGATCCGCACAGCACCGCGGCCTTGACCTCGTCAGTCAGTACGGCGTCCCCGTCGAAGGCGAGTTCGCCGATCAGCAGCGACACGGTGAAGCCGATGCCGGCCAGGGTCGCCACCGCGAACACGTCCGGCCAGGCGAGGTCGTCGCTCAGCGACGCACGGGTGAAGCGGGCCGTCAGCCACGTACCGCCGAAGATCCCGACCGCCTTGCCGACGACCAGGCCGAAGACGACACCCAGCGTCTCCGGCTTGGTGAACACGTCCCCCAGGGCGCCGCCCGAGACGGTGACACCGGCGCTGAACAGCGCGAACAGCGGGACCGCGAGGCCGGCCGACAGCGGCCGTACGAGATGCTCGATGCGCTCGCCCGGGGAGTGTGCCTCGCCCTCACGCGTATGGCAGCGCAGCATCAGGCCCATCGCGACGCCCGCGATGGTGGAGTGGACGCCGCTGTTGTACATCAGCCCCCAGATCACCAGGGCGAGCGGGACGTAGACGTACCAGCCGCGCACGCCCTTGCGCAGCAGCAGCCAGAAGACCGCGAGGCCAACGACCGCGCCGGCGAGCGCCGCGAAGTCGATGGTGCTGGTGAAGAAGACGGCGATGATCAGGATCGCGAAGAGGTCGTCGACGACGGCGAGGGTGAGAAGGAAGGCGCGCAGGGCGCTCGGCAGGGACGTACCGATGACCGCCAGGACCGCCAGCGCGAAGGCGATGTCGGTCGCGGTGGGGACGGCCCAGCCCTGCAGCGAACCGCCGCCGGTCAGATTGGTGAGCGTGTAGACGAGGGCCGGTACGGCCATCCCGCACAGGGCCGCTACGACCGGCAGGGCGGCCGCCCTGGGGTCGCGGAGATCACCGGCGACCAGCTCGCGCTTGAGCTCGATGCCGGCGACGAAGAAGAAGATCGCGAGCAGCCCGTCGGCGGCCCAGTGCGCGACCGACAGATTCAGGCCGAGCGCGTCGGGTCCGAAGTGAACGTGGCTGACGCTCTCGTAGCTGTCGTGCAGTGCGGGGATGTTCGCCCAGACGAGTGCCGCCACGGCCGCCGCGAGCAGGAGCACGCCGCCGACCGTCTCGGTGCGCAGCGCGTTCGCGACGAAGTTCCGCTCCGGCAGGGACAGACGTCCGAAAGCCTTGCGGGCGGGGCTGGTGCGGGGCGCGGCCACGGTGGGAGACCTCCGGTCGGTGGGCAGGGCGGAACAACTGCCGACCAGACTTCCCGGCGCACCTTTGTTTAGTTTACCTAAGGTGGCAAGGGAGGAATCCGGCGATCCCTACGTTAGGCGCGAAAAGGGCGCCCGGCGCGTCTCGCGCCGGGCGCCCTTCCCTGCCGTACCCGGTCCTCACCGGGCCGCGCTCAGTCCTCGGAGGCGGCCGACGGCAGCTTGTCCTGGATGAGGTCCATGACCGTCGAGTCCGTCAGCGTCGTCACGTCGCCGAGCTGGCGGTTCTCGGCGACGTCGCGCAGCAGGCGGCGCATGATCTTGCCGGAGCGGGTCTTGGGCAGCTCCGCGACCGGCAGGATGCGCTTGGGCTTGGCGATCGGGCCGAGGGTGGTGCCGACGTGGTTGCGCAGCTCGCCGACCAGGTCCTCGGTCTCGGCCGCCGTACCGCGCAGAATCACGAAGGCGACGATGGCCTGTCCGGTGGTCTCGTCCGTTGCGCCGACCACGGCCGCCTCGGCGACCGACGGGTGCGACACCAGCGCCGATTCCACCTCCGTGGTGGAGATGTTGTGCCCGGACACCAGCATCACGTCGTCGACCCGGCCCAGCAGCCAGATGTCGCCGTCGTCGTCCTTCTTCGCCCCGTCACCGGCGAAGTACTTGCCCTCGAAGCGCGACCAGTACGTGTCGATGAAGCGCTGGTCGTCGCCCCAGATGGTGCGCAGCATCGACGGCCACGGCTCGGTGAGGACGAGGTAACCGCCGCCACCGTTGGGCACCTCGTTGGCCTCGTCGTCGACGACGGTCGCGGAGATGCCGGGCAGCGGCGTCTGCGCGGAACCGGGCTTGGCGGCCGTGACGCCCGGCAGCGGCGAGATCATCATCGCGCCGGTCTCGGTCTGCCACCACGTGTCGACGACCGGGGTGCGGTCGGCGCCGATGTTCTTGCGGTACCAGATCCACGCCTCGGGGTTGATCGGCTCACCGACCGAACCGAGGACGCGCAGGCTGGACAGGTCGAACTTCGCGGGGATGTCGTCGCCCCACTTCATGAACGTACGGATCGCGGTCGGCGCCGTGTACAGGATCGTCACCCCGTACTTCTGCACGATCTCCCAGAACCGGCCCTGGTGCGGGGTGTCGGGCGTGCCCTCGTACATGACCTGGGTCGCGCCGTTGGCGAGCGGCCCGTAGACGATGTACGAGTGGCCGGTGACCCAGCCGACGTCGGCCGTGCACCAGTAGACGTCGGTCTCCGGCTTGAGGTCGAAGACGGCGTGGTGGGTGTACGCGGTCTGGGTGAGGTAGCCGCCGGAGGTGTGCAGGATGCCCTTCGGCTTGCCCGTCGTACCCGACGTGTACAGGATGAACAGCGGGTGCTCGGCGTCGAAGGCCTGCGGCGTGTGCTCCGCCGACTGCCGGTCGACGATCTCGTGCCACCACACGTCGCGCTCGTCGTTCCAGGCGACCTCCTGGCCCGTACGGCGGACCACCAGCACATGGCTGACGTTGTCCACGCGCGCGACGGCCTCGTCGACGGCCGGCTTGAGGGCGGAGGGCTTGCCGCGCCGGTAGCCGCCGTCCGAGGTGATGACCACCTTGGCGTCGGCGTCCTCGATACGGGTGGCGAGCGCGTCCGCGGAGAAGCCGCCGAAGACAACGGAGTGCGCGGCGCCGATGCGGGCGCACGCCAGCATCGCGATCGCCGTCTCCGGGATCATCGGCATGTAGACGGCGACCCGGTCGCCCTTCTGAACTCCCAGCTCCAGCAGGGCGTTGGCGGCCTTGCTCACCTCGTCCTTGAGCTCGGCGTAGGTGATGGCGCGGCTGTCGCCGGGCTCGCCCTCGAAGTGGATGGCGACCCGGTCGCCGTGGCCGGCCTCCACATGGCGGTCGACGCAGTTGTACGCGACGTTGAGCTCGCCGTCCTTGAACCACTTGGCGAACGGCGGGTTCGACCAGTCCAGCGTCTCGGTCGGCTCCTTGGCCCAGGTCAGCCGACGTGCCTGCTCGGCCCAGAAGCCGAGCCTGTCAGCCTTGGCCTGTTCGTACGCCTCCGCCGTGACGTTGGCATTCTCGGCCAGGTCCGCCGGCGGCGCGAAGCGTCGCTCCTCCTTCAAGAGGTTGGCCAGGCTTTCGTTGCTCACGACATCTCCCTTTCTCAGGGTGTCCGTTGTGTCCTGGACCACAGCTCATCAGACCCGGGGGGCCGATGACAAGGGGCGATGGGAAATTGGTTTAGACCTTTTGAGGGGGGTGGTGGGGCGGAGGCGGTGATCTGTACTGCGGCGTCCGGGGTCATCCGTACCCACGGACGCCGATCAGCCGGAGTTCAGCCCGCCGCCACATGGGCGAACATCTCGTCGTCGCCCGCCCCGGTCAACAGATACGCCTGTGCCTCGCCGACGTGGAAGTACATCCCGTGCAGCTCCAGCGCACCGTTCCGCAGAGCCCGGGACACCGACTCGTGCTCACGCAGATGCGCCAACTGCTGGACCACGTTGGTCAGACACAACTGCTCGACCGCGTCGGCAGGATCCCTGCCCGCAAGGCGCGGACGGGTCCATGGCCGGCCGACGCCCGCCATGCGCTCCAGGCTGGGGAGCCCGTGGCGAAGCCAGCGCGTGAGGGGGGTGGGGGTGCCGGGCTCGGCACGCTTGGTGGGCTTGGTGGGCTCGGCCCGCTTGGTGGGCTCGGCGGGTTTGGTGGGCTCGGCGGGCTCGGCGGCAAGCAGTGCCTGCATGGCTCCGCACCCGGAGTGCCCGCACACCGTGATGGACCGCACCTTCAGTACGTCCACCGCGTACTCGATCCCCGCCGCCACCGAGTCGTCACCGCTCTCCGCGCCCGGCAGCGGGACGAAATTGCCGACGTTGCGCACCACGAACAGGTCGCCGGGACCACTGGAGGTGATCATCGACGTCACCACCCGCGAGTCGGCGCAGGTGATGAAGAGCTGCGACGGCTGCTGCCCCTCCCGCGCCAGCCGAGCCAGCTCTCCTCGCACCAGCGGCGCGGTGTTGCGCTGGAACGCCCTGATGCCATGGGCCAGTTGGCGAGCGGCGGTGCCGATGGGGGTGGTTGGTGCACCGGAGCAGCCGGTGGGCATCGCGGGGCGCGGACGTACGCAATGGTGGTTGCGCCAGGGTGTCCAGGGGCTGCAGCGGCAGCCGACGGAGGATCCGTCCAGCCCCTCGACCGCATCGACGGCGTCGGCGTCGGTGTCGGTGTCGGTGTCGGTGGTGCGGGTACCGACTCTGCGGCCGGCCAGGTCGGCGGAGCCGCCCCGTGCGGTGTGTGTGTTCTGCCAGTCCTGCAGGGACTCGTACGCCGCGTGGTCCATGAAGGAGCCGTCCAACTCCACGACGGCATGGGCGCCTTGGGGTACGAGATGCAGGGCCCGGCTGAGCCGTGGCACCGCGAGGAACGTCAACTGCCCTCGGACTCTGACGTGATGGACTCCTTCCTTCTCCTCGTGCGTGATGCGGGTGCGGGCGAGGCGTTGCATGGCGACGGCGACGGCCATGGCAATCCCCAGGGCCACCCCTTGCAGGACGCCGAGGATCACGACGCCGAGTGCGGTGGCGGCGTACACCAGCACTTCGCGGTGGCGGGTCACCGTGCGGATGTGGTGCAGGGACACCATCCGGATGCCGACGGCCATCACCAGGGCGGCGAGTGAGGCGAGCGGGATGAACTCGAGGACCGGGATCATCAGCAGCGCGGCGACTACTACGAGAACGCCGTGCAGCATCGTGGAGTTCCTGCTCACGGCTCCCGCGTTGACATTCGCCGAACTCCGCACGGCCACCCCGGCGACGGGCAGCCCGCCGAGTGCGCCGGAGACGATGTTGGCTGCGCCCTGTCCGAGCAGTTCACGGTCCAGGTCGGCGCGTCGGACGCGGGCCGTCAGGCCGGGCCGCGCCGCCACCATCTTGTCCACGGCGACAGCGCCGAGCAGCGACTGCACGCTGCACACCAGCGTGGTGGTGAGCACGGCCGCGGTCAGGCCGAGCACCGGCCCCTCGGGAAGCCCGGCCAGAGCATGGCTGCTCCAGGACGGCAGGTCGACCCTGGGCAGGGTCAGCCCGGCGAGCGCGGCGGCCACGGTGGCGCCCGCCACGGAGACGAGCGCGGCCGGGATGCTGCGCAGCAGACGCCCGGTCCGGCCGGGGAGGCGCGGCCAGAGCGACAGCAGGGTCAGGGTCAGCGCGCTGACGGCCACGGCGGCGGGGTGCAGATTCGCCAACTGGGCGGGCAGCGCTTGGACATTGGCGAGGACGGAGCTCTGCGGGGTGCCGCCGAGCACGATGTGCACCTGGGCGACGGCGATGGTGACGCCGATGCCGGCGAGCATGCCGTGCACGATGGCGGGGCTGACGGCGAGCGCCGAGCGCGCCACGCGCAGGCAGCCCAGGCCGAGTTGGGCGATACCGGCGAGGACCGTGACGGCACAGGTCGTACGCCAGCCGTACTGGTGGATGAGGTCGGCGGTGACGACCGTGAGTCCCGCGGCGGGTCCGCTGACCTGGAGCGGGCAGCCGCCGATCCATCCGGCGACGAGCCCGCCGACCGCGGCGGCGACCAGGCCCGCCTGAAGCGGAGCGCCGGTGGCGAGGGCGATGCCCAGGGACAGGGGAAGAGCGATCAGGAAGACCGCGATCGAGGCCGACACATCGGCTCCCGCGATGCGGAAACGACGGCCCCGGGCGGGCGGCGGGCTGTGGGGTTGGTGGGTGTGTTTGGCGTGGGAGTGGTCGATGGTGCAGGTGGGGGCACAGGCTGACATGTTCCCGTCTCCTCCGGGCGGCGCGGTCGCGGATCAGGTCGTCCCCACCGATGGGCGGGGGTTGGTCGCGGCCGTGGGTCACGGCGTGCAGCGGCGGGATGAATCAACGCTCGGTAAACAGATCGTAATTCAGAGTAAAGGGAAGGCATAGAGCTTCCTGGCGAATGGGGTAACGAATCCCACTGATGAGTGAAGGGGTCATTTCATCGGCTTGTCGTACTAATTCCTTCTCGGCCCCGTGCGACCTTGGCGGCGTTGCCGGGCAAGCCCGGCATACCACCAGAAAACGCCCTCACCGGCGTTGGCCTGAGAGAAGGAAGAAGGTGAGCGGAACATGGCCGCCACCCACAGGATCGCCAAAGGTGCCGTGATCGCCGCGGCCTGTGCCGCATCGGTCGCCGGCTGCGCGCTCGGCTCCAGCGGCACCAAGGGAGGTGCTCCAGGTCCGCAGAAGGTTAAGCCGGTCCTGGCGCCGGGCAGCGTCGTCCGGCTGATCGGCGACGGCTCCACCGCGTACACCGGAGCCCAACCGCACCTGCCCAGACCCGAGCGCCTGCGGCCCGGCCAGAAGCCTCCGCAGTTCGTCGTCTTCTCCTGGGACGGCGCGGGAGAGGACGACCACAAGCTGTTCTCCCACTTCCGCAAGGTCGCCAAGGCCAACCACGCGAACATGACGTTCTTCCTCAGCGGCCTGTACCTGCTCCCGGAGGACAAGCGCGACCTGTACAAGCCGCCGCAGCACTCGCCGGGCAGCTCCGACATCGGCTACCTCACCGACGCGCACATCAAGGCCACGCTCGACAACGTCCGCCTCGCGTGGCTGGAGGGCAACGAGATCGGCACCCACTTCAACGGCCACTTCTGCGGCAAGAACGGCGGGGTCGGCGAGTGGTCGGTCGCCGAGTGGAAGAGCGAGATCGCGCAGGCCAAGAAGTTCGTCAAGAGCTGGAAGACCAACACCGGCAGGACGAAGGCGGCCCCACTGCCCTTCGACTACGACAAGGAGCTCATCGGCGGGCGCACACCCTGTCTCGAGGGCCAGCAGAACTTTGTGAAGGCCGCCCGCCAACTGGGCTTCCGCTACGACTCCAGCGGGGTCGACGAACAGCTCTGGCCGAAGAAGAAGGGAGGGCTGTGGGACCTGTCGATGCAGCTCGTGCCCTTCCCCGGCCACTCCTACGAGCAGCTCACCATGGACTACAACTTCATGGTCAACCAGTCCGGCACCCAGACCCAGGGTGACCCCGACAAGTTCGATTATTGGGGCGACCAGATGCGCGACGGCCTGCTGAAGGGCTTCAGCCGCGCCTACAACGGCAACCGCGCACCCCTGGTCGTCGGCAACCACTTCGAGGCCTGGAACGGCGGCACCTACATGCGCGCCGTCGAAGAGGTCGTCGAGAAGGTCTGCAACAAGCCCGACGTGCGCTGCGTGTCCTTCCACCAGCTGGCCGACTGGCTGGACGCCCAGGACCCGAAGGTCCTGGCGAAGCTGCGCGACCTCACCGTGGGCGAGGCACCCAAGCAGGGCTGGGCGTCCTACCTGTCGGGCCGCCCCGCCCCGGCCCCGAAGGGCGCGCCCGGGGCGCCCGCGGCCAAGCACTAGCCCCGGTCACACCGCGGCGGTGACGCCCTCGCCGAGCACGAACCCGGGGTCGACCTGCGCCGCCAGGTCGGCCCCCGTTCGCGCGTTGCCCCAGGAGGCCGCGTTCTTCAGGTGGAAGTGCACCATCTGGTGCATGTAGCTCTCCCGGTCCCGCAGTTCGTACGTCGCGTCCGCGGCGACGCGCAGGATGCGCAGGGCGCGGCGGTTGGCGTCCTCCAGGAGCTCGAACCGTGGCGGGCGGCCCTTCTCCATGGAGCGCACCCAGTCCGAGTGCCCCACGGTCACCAGCAGGTCGTCCCCGACCTCGGCGCGCAGGAAGTCGAGATCCTCCTGGCCCTGCACCTTGTTGCCGACGACTTTCAGCACGACGCCGAAGTCACGGGCGTACTCCCTGTACTGGCGATAGACGGAGACCCCCTTCCGGGTCGGCTCGGCGACGAGGAACGTCATGTCGAAGCGGGTGAACATGCCCGAGGCGAAGGAGTCCGAGCCCGCCGTCATGTCCACCACGACGTACTCGCCCTGCCCGTCCACCAGGTGGTTCAGGCACAGCTCCACCGCTCCTGTCTTGGAGTGGTAGCAGGCGACCCCCAGGTCGGCGTCCGTGAAGGGGCCGGTGACCATCAAACGGACGGCGGTGCCGTCGAGTTCCACCGGACGCGCACAGGCCTCGTAGACCGGGTTGTCCTCGCGCACGCGCAGCAGCCGTGAGCCCTCGCCGGGCGGCGTGGTCTTGATCATCGACTCGGCCGAGGTGATGCGCGGGTTGGAGCCGCGCAGGTAGTCCTTGATCAGCGGCAGCCGGTCGCCCATCGCCGGCAGCGCCGCGGCGTCCTCCTCGTCGAGGCCGAGCGCGACGCCCAGGTGCTGGTTGATGTCCGCGTCCACGGCGACGACCGGCGCTCCGGCGGCCGCGAGGTGGCGGATGAACAGAGAGGACAGAGTGGTCTTGCCGCTGCCGCCCTTCCCGACGAAAGCAATTTTCATGTTCACGAAGCGTAGTCGTCCGATAGCTGTGCGTGGCAGACATGCGTGAAGAAGACCACTCAATCGTGGGGCGCGCCCCCTGGGTGGCTAGTGTCGTACTCATGAGTACGACAGGCGCGACCGCCGATCCGCTCGCCGCCCTGGCTTCGCTGCCCGGTGTCGCCGAGTCCGTGGAGTCCGTGCGCAAGGCCGTGGACCGGGTCTACGGGCACCGGGTCATGCGGCGCCGCAGCAACGAGATCACCTCCGAGGCGGCGCTGCGCGGCGCCCGTGGCTCCGCGGCGCTCTCGGGCGCCGACTGGGCCCTGGAGGAGGTGCGCCGGCGCAGCGACTTCAGCGGTGACGACGACGCGCGCGTGGTGGGCGCCGCGCTGAGGCTCACCGCGGAGGCGGGTCAACTGCTGTCCATCTGGCGGCAGTCGCCCCTGCGGGTCCTGGCCCGGCTGCACCTGGTGGCCGCCGCCGGCAACGAGGACGAGGTCGGCCGGCCGCGGCAGGCGGGCGAGCCCGTCGACGAACCGCTGATCGAACTGGACCTCCCGCGCGCGGACGAGGCCCACGGCCGACTGGAGGGCCTGTCCGAGCTGATCATCTCGGGCAGTTCGGCCCCGGCTCTGATCACCGCCGCCGTCGTCCACGGCGAACTCCTCGCGCTGCGCCCCTTCACGTCCCACAACGGCCTGATCGCGCGCACCGCCGAACGCATCGTCCTCGTCGGCAGCGGCCTCGACCCGAAGTCGGTCTGCCCCGCGGAGGTCGGCCACGCCGAACTGGGCCGGGCCGCCTATCTGGCCGCGCTCGACGGCTATGTCTCCGGTACGCCCGAGGGAGTGGCCGCCTGGATCGCCCACTGCGGAAAAGCAGTTGGGCTCGGTGCGCGTGAGTCGACGGCCGTGTGCGAGGCACTGCAGCGCGGGGCCGCCTGAGAAGTCCGGGGAAACGGCTGAAAACCGGGAATGCCGGGACCGCCGGTAAAGGCGGACAAAGGGATGCGGCGGCACGAGGACTCGTACCGCCGCTGGCATGCTCACCGGGTTACCAGGCGTCCTCGATATATCGCCCATCAGGTCGGGACTTTGCCCGTCACCTGGTGCGGCTGGCCCGTAATCGACGGGTCGACGTCGCGTGGGTGCCCGATGCTCATGCTCGGTCCGTGGGGCCAAATACGATGTTTAAGGTGATCCTTTCGGATGTCCTTGGTCTCGCGGGCCGTTAACCCCTTTGTACTCCGGGACCGAAGCAAGCGGAACCCCTGGCTGTACTTCTTTACTTTTGGTCTCAAATAGGTTGCAAACGGACACCGGAATCAAATGGTCGCCGCCCGGCGCCGGTTGGCGTACCAGACGAGACCGGCGGTGGCCGCCGCGGCGCCTATGGCGGCGGCGGCGACCAGGGCCGGGCGGGGCGGTACGGCGAATCCCGGGATCCGCTGCTTCAGCCGCACCGGGCGGTGGAAGTCGAGAATCGGCCACCCGCGCGCGAGGGCCTCACGGCGCAGGGTGCGGTCCGGGTTCACGGCATGCGGATGGCCGACCTCCAGCAGCATCGGCAGATCGGTCGCCGAGTCGCTGTAGGCGTAACAGCGCTCCAGGTCGTATCCCTCGGAGCGGGCCAGTTCCTTGACGGCCTCGGCCTTCGTCGGGCCGTAGGCGTAGTACTCGACCTCTCCGGTGAAGCAGCCGTCCTCGCCCACGACCATGCGCGTCGCCACCACGCGGTCGGCGCCGAGCAGCTCGCCGATGGGCTCCACCACCTCCGCGCCCGACGTCGACACGATGACGACGTCGCGTCCGGCGGTGTGGTGCTCCTCGATGAGGGAGGCGGCCTCGTCGTAGATGATCGGGTCGATCAGGTCGTGCAGCGTCTCGGCGACGATCTCCTTGACCTGCTGGACGTTCCAGCCGCGGACGAGCGCGGACAGGTACGTGCGCGTGCGCTCCATCTGGTCGTGGTCCATGCCGCCGACGAGGAAGACGAACTGGGCATATGCGGTACGCAAGGCGGCCCTGCGGTTGATCAGTCCGCCTTGGTAGAACGACTTGCTGAACGTGAGCGTGCTCGACTTCGCAATGACCGTCTTGTCCAGGTCAAAGAAGGCGGCTGTGCGGGGCAAGGAGTGGTTTTCCACGACCCCGAGCATAGGCGCAGCCCATTCGGCGTAAGGTGTGGCGCGTGGGTTTGCCTGAGAGGGCTCTCGGGTACACCATGGAAGTCACGGATCGTTCGCGACCGTGCTAACCCGGTCCGGCTCCTCCCCCCCCGAGTCGGCCGTGGAGACGACCCCCACTCTCCCCCCCGGTGGGGGTCGTCGCATGTCCGGGTGGGTTTTTCCTCTTTTCATGCGGTTGTACGGCCGCTTCGAGGCGGCTGCGGCCGCCTCTTCGTCATGCTCATGATTCGTCACTGTGTGTAGCGATCGGGCTGCTCTGCGGAAGTCGCACGGAGCCCGTACAAGGCTCACCGGTATGGGTGACGGCGATATTCACAACCGCCGACTCGTCCACAGTTATCGACCATGATCCACACGATTTCCCGGCTCGCTGCACCGTGATTCAAACGCGTCCCGCTCGGACCGAGTTCATGACCCGGATCCGGTTTGTCGGGCGGGTTTGGCCGGTTCCTATCGGCCGCCCATATGAAGGCCGGTCGACGGTTCTTCACACGTTTGGGAATCGCGTGGCCGCAGAGGCTGCGCGAGACATGCAGCGAAGGGGGATGGAGACCGTGACCGGAGCCGTCACACACGAACCACCGCCGGCCGCCTCGGGACGGCAGGCCGGACCACTGATCGTCACGGAGGACGTCGCACTGCTCGACGACCTCTTGCGCCTGTGCGCCGCGGCCGGTGCCACACCGGAGGTCCATCACTCGGTGCCGCAGCGCGCGGGCACCTGGGAGACGGCGCCGCTCGTCCTGGTCGGCGACGACGCCGCGCGCCGCGTGCGTGGGGCGGCGCGCAGACGAGGAGTGGTGCTGGTCGGCCGCGACCAGGACGACTCCGGGGTCTGGCGGCGCGCCGTCGAGATCGGCGCCGATCACGTCCTGGTGCTGCCGGACGGCGAACAGTGGCTGGTCGACCGCATCGCCGACGTGGCCGAGGGCGTGGGCCGGCCCGCCCTCACGGTGGGCGTCATCGGGGGCCGCGGCGGGGCCGGAGCATCCACGCTCGCGTGCGCCCTCGCCGTCACCTCCGCGCACGAAGGACTGCGCACCCTGCTCGTGGACGCCGATCCGCTGGGCGGCGGACTGGATGTCCTGCTCGGCGGCGAGAGCGCCGAGGGACTGCGCTGGCCCGCGTTCGCCGCCTCCCGCGGCCGGGTCGGCGGCGGCGCCCTGGAGGAGTCGCTGCCGAAACTGCACTCCCTGCGGGTGCTCAGCTGGGACCGCGGCGACCGCGTCGCGGTGCCGCCGCAGGCCGTCCGGGCGGTGCTCGCCGCGGCCCGGCGAAGGGGCGGCACCGTGGTCGTCGACCTGCCGCGACGCATCGACGACGGCGTCGCGGAGGTCCTGGCCCAGCTCGATCTCGGGCTCCTGGTGGTTCCCGGCGAGCTGCGCGCCGTCGCCGCGGCCGGGCGGGTGGCCTCCGCGGTCGGCATGGTCCTGCGCGATCTGCGGGCCGCGGTACGGGGGCCGTACGCACCCGGCCTCGACGACCGCGAGGTCGCCCGGCTGCTCAGGCTGCCCCTGGCCGGCGAACTGCCGGTGGAATCTGGGCTGTTGCGCCCCGGTGAGGGCAAGGTGCCGCCCGCGGGCGGCGGACGCGGCCCCCTGGCCCGCTTCTGCAAGGAGTTCTGGGAGCGGGCCCTGGTGGAAGCGGGTGGCGCATGAGCGCCGGTACGGGCCCCGTGTGGGCGCCGCGGCGGATGGGCGGAGCGCAGGCCCCGGCGGGCGGCCGGCACATGCCACCGGGGCTCCTGGACGGAGTGCGTCAGTGGCTGGTCGAGAGCGGGGCCGAGCCGACGCCCGCGCGCGTGGCGCAGGCACTGCGGGAGCAGGGGCGGGTCCTCGGGGACGCGGAAGTCCTCGGCGCGGCCGCGCAGTTGCGGTCCGAACTGGTCGGCAGCGGCCCGCTGGAGGCGCTGCTCGCCGATCCGTCGGTGACCGACGTACTGGTGACGGCCCCGGACCGGGTCTGGGTGGACCGGGGCGGCGGGCTGGAGCTGACGTCGGTCTGCTTCCCAGACCCCGCGGCGGTACGGCGTCTCGCGAAGCGCCTGGCCGCGGTGGCCGGGCGGCGGCTCGACGACGCCCGCCCGTGGGCCGACGCCCGGCTGCCGGACGGGACACGGCTGCACGCGGTGCTGCCGCCGGTGGCCGTGGGCTGCACAAGCCTGTCGCTGCGCGTCGTGCGGCCCCGGGCGTTCACCCTCGGCGAGCTGGTCGCGGCGGGCACGGTGCCGCCGGGCGGCGAGCGCGTCCTGCGGGCGCTGATCGAGGCACGGCTGTCCTTCCTGATCAGCGGCGGCACCGGCAGTGGCAAGACGACCCTGCTGAGCGCCCTGCTGGGGCTGGTCGGACGCGGCGAGCGGATCGTGCTCGCCGAGGACTCGGCGGAGCTGCGGCCCGACCACCCGCATGTCGTACGCCTGGAGACCAGACCCGCCAACCAGGAGGGCGCGGGACTCGTCACGCTTCAGGACCTGGTGCGCCAGGCACTGCGGATGCGGCCGGACCGGCTGGTCGTGGGTGAGGTGCGCGGGCCCGAAGTGGTGCATCTGCTGGCCGCGCTGAACACGGGACACGAAGGCGGCTCGGGGACTCTGCACGCCAATGCCGCCGCCGACGTACCGGCCCGCCTGGAGGCGCTCGGCACGGCAGCCGGGCTCGACCGGGCCGCGCTGCACAGCCAGTTGGCGGCGGCGCTGTCGGTGGTCCTGCATCTCGTACGGGACCGGAGCGGGCGGCGGCGGATCGCCGAGGTGCATGTGCTGGAGCGGGATGCGTCGGGGCTGGTGCGGACGGTGCCGGCGCTGCGGTGGGGCCCGGACGCGTTCGCGTACGAGCAGGGCTGGGAGCGGCTGCGGGGGCTGCTGCGGAACGAGGGCGAGGGGGAGCGATGACGGGGACCGGTGAAGCGGTCATGGGAGTGGGTGTGGTGTGTGTCGGTGGGGCGGCGCTGCGGTGGGGCCCGGAGGCGTTCGCGTACGAGCAGGGCTGGGAGCGGCTGCGGGGGCTGCTGCGGAACGAGAACGAGGGGGAGCGATGACGGGGACCGGTGAGACGGCCATGGGAGCGGGCGTGGTGTGTGTCGGTGGGGCGGCGCTGCGGTGGGGCCCGGAGGCGTTCGCGTACGAGCAGGGCTGGGAGCGGCTGCGGGGGCTGCTGCGGAACGAGAACGAGGGGGAGCGATGACGGGGACCGGTGAGACGGCCATGGGAGCGGCCGTGATGTGTGTCGGTGCGGCGGCCCTGCTGATGGGCGGGTGGCATTCGGGGGCGCGGCGGGCGCAGTTGCTGCTCGCGGGCGGCGGTGTGGGGGCGAGTGGACCGCCGGCCCGGCGGGACCTGGCCGGGGGACTGCGGCGGATCCGCGGGCGGCTGCGGGCCGAGTGGTGGGCCCTGGCCGCCGGGGTGCTGCTGGCGGTGCTGGGCACGTCGGTGCTCCCGGTCGTCGCGGGGGCGGCCGGAGTGCCCTTGCTGCGGCGGGCGCGACTGAAGGGGCAGGCGCGGACCGTACGGGAGCGCCGCGGGGACGCGGTGATCGCGCTGTGCGGAGCGCTCGCCGGTGAGGTGCGGACCGGGCGGCAGCCGGGCGAGGCGCTGCTGCGCGCGGCGCGGGACTCGGGAGGGCTCGGCACCTCGCAGGCGGCGGTGCTGGCAGCGGCGCGCTTCGGCGGGGATGTGCCGGACGCCCTGGCGGTGGCGGCACGGCAGCCGGGCGCCGAGGGACTGCTGGGGCTGGCAGCCTGCTGGCGGGTGGCCGTGGACCAGGGTGCGGGCCTCGCGGCCGGACTGGACCGGCTCGAAGGGGCGTTGCGCGCGGAGCGGGACCAACGCGTCGACCTGCGGGCCCAGTTGGCGGGTGCGCGATCCACGGCGGTGATGCTCGCGGGACTGCCGGTTCTGGGGCTCGCCCTCGGCACCGCGCTCGGTGCCGACCCGCTGCATGTGCTGCTGCACACCGGGGCCGGGCTGGGCTGCCTGCTGATCGGCGGAGTGCTGGAGGGCCTGGGGACGTGGTGGGCGCTGCGGATCGTGCGGGGAGCGGAGGCGGCGTGAGCGCGGAAGTTGTCCACAGGCTGGGGGTGACCTTGGGGATGCTGTGCGCCCTCGGGTGGCTGCTGCGCCGGCTGGAGACGGTACGGCGGGAGCGCAGAGTCCGGAAGCGGTTGGCGCGACTGGTGAGCGACGTCGCCGCCGAGCGGTCCGGGCCGCGCTTCGAAGTGGGGGACACCGCGCGGCGCTGGCTGCCCCTGGCGGGGGTGGCGTGTGCCGGGTGGGTTCTGGTCGGCGGCCTCGCGGGTGTCCTGCTGGGGCTGGTCGTCGCGGCCGCGCTGTGGCGATGGCGAAGGAGCCGGGCCGCCGGGGACGGCGCGGAGGCGTACGACCCGGGTGAGGCGGTACGTCAACTTCCGCTCTCCGCCGACCTGGTGGCCGCCTGCATCGCCGCCGGCGCGGCACCTGTGAACGCCGCACGGGCCGTGGGCGAGGCCCTGGGAGGTCCGGTCGGCCAGGCGTTGGCGCGGGGCGCGGCCGAGGTGCGGCTCGGCGGGGAACCGGCCGAGGCCTGGCGCAGGCTGGCCGCGCTGCCCGGCGCACAAGCGCTGGCGCGGCTGCTGGAACGGGCCGACGTGTCCGGACTGCCGGCCGCCGTGCCGGTCGCACGGCTCGCGGCCGACGTCCGCGCCGACTGGGCCCGCGCCGCGACCGCACGGGCCCGGCGGGCGGCCGTCATGGTCTCGGCCCCAGTGGGGCTGTGCTTCCTGCCCGCCTTCATCGCGGTCGGCGTCCTGCCTGTGGTGATCGGGCTCGCGGGTGGGGTGCTGGGAGGGGGTGGTGGATGACGGGGACGGGACGGTCGGTGGGCAGTGGCAAGCAGTGAACGGGACTGAACCTCACGGGGGTTGAGATGAACAAGGTGGTACGGGCGCGGTTGGGCGCCCTGGTGTGCAGGGCGCGGTCGGTGCGCGGGGACGCGGGGATGGTCACCTCGGAGTACGCGATGGGGATCGTGGCGGCGGTGGCGTTCGCGGTGGTCCTCTACAAGGTGGTGACGAGCGGGGAGGTCAGCGCGGAGCTGCAGGGGATCGTGAAGCAGGCGCTCGATGCGAAGGTGTGAGCGCGGATGCGGGAGGAATGCGGACGGAGGGTTCGTGACGGCGGAGTCGGCCGTCGTGCTGCCCGTGCTGGTGATGTTCACGACGGCACTGGTGTGGGGGCTGCTGGTGGTGGCCGCGCAGATCCAGTGCGTGGACGCGGCGCGCACGGGGGCGCGGGCGGCGGCCCGTCAGGACCCGGCGGGCACGGTGACCGAGTTGGCCCGCGCGACGGCCCCGCGCGGAGCACGGGTCACGGTCCACCGGGAGGGGGACCGGGTCCATGTGGTCGTGGAGGCGAAGCCACCGGTGCTGCACGGCCTGCCCTTCGACGTACGGGAGGAGGCCGTGGCCGAGGCGGAGGAGACGGTGGGGGCCGGGTCATGACAGCCGGCTTCCGGGGCCGCCGGTGGACCGGCAGGAGGGGCGGGGACCGCGGTTCGGCCACCGTCTGGAGCGTCGGGGCGATCGCCGTGCTGTGCGTGGTGTTCGGTGTCGTGCTCGCCCTGGGTCAGGCCGTTGCGACCCGCCATCGCGCGGCCGGCGCCGCGGACCTGGCGGCGCTCGCGGCGGCGGATCACTGGGCGGACGGCCGTCGATCGGCCTGTGCCCGGGCCGAACGGCTGGCCCGGGCACAGGGCACCCGGCTGGTGCGGTGCGCGCTCGTCGGACAGATCTCGGACGTGACGGCGGCCTCGGGACGGGGGCCGTTCACGGCCGAGGTCAGGGCACGGGCGGGGCCTGCGGGGCCGGGGTTGGGGCCGTCGACGGTGCCACCACCCCCGCCGCGTGCTTCTCCTCCGGCTCCGCGGGCGCCCCGCGCAACAGCACCGTGAGCAGTCGTACGGCCCCCCTCTTGTGCAGCGGATCGTTGCCGTTGCCGCACTTGGGGGACTGGATGCAGGACGGGCAGCCGGCCTCGCACTCGCAGGAGGCGATGGCCTGACGGGTGGCGGTGAGCCAGGCGCGGGCCGTGTGGAAGGCCCGCTCGGCGAAGCCCGCGCCGCCCGGGTGGCCGTCGTAGACGAAGACCGTGGGCAGGAGCGTGTCGGGGTGCAGCGGGATCGAGACGCCGCCGATGTCCCAGCGGTCGCAGGTCGCGAAGAGGGGCAGCATGCCGATGGAGGCGTGCTCGGCGGCGTGCAGGGCGCCGCCGAGGATCTCCGGGTTGATCCGGGCCTCGTCGAGCTGGTCCTCGGTGACCGTCCACCACACCGCGCGCGTGCGCAGCGTACGAGGAGGGAGGTCGAGTTTGGTCTCGCCGAGCACTTCGCCGGTGATGAGCCGGCGGCGCAGGAAGGAGACGACCTGGTTGGTGACCTCGACGGAGCCGTAGCAGAGGCGGCCGGAGCCCCAGGGGATCTCGGTGTCCGTCTCCAGGACGGCGATGGACGTCGTGTCGCGGGCGACCGTGGAGTACGACGGGCTCGCCTGCTCGACCAGGGCGACGGAGTCCTCCAGATCGAGCGAGCGGACCAGATACGTACGGCCCTGGTGGAGGTGGACCGCGCCCTCGTGGACGGCCGTGTGCGCGGCGCCCGCGTCGACCGTGCCGAGCAGCCGTCCCGTGCCGGACTCCACGACCTGGACCGGACGGCCGCCCTCGCCGCGGATGTCGGTGAGGTCGGCGGCCCGCTCCCGGCGCGTCCAGTGCCACGCCTTCGTGCGGCGGCGCAGCAGCTTCGCGGCCTCCAGCTGCGGCAGCAGCTCCTCGCAGGCGGGACCGAAGAGCTCGAAGTCCTCGTCGGTGAGGGGCAGTTCCGCGGCGGCGGCGCACAGGTGCGGGGCCAGGACGTAGGGGTTGTCGGGGTCGAGGACCGTGGACTCCACCGGCTGGTCGAACAGGGCCTCGGGATGGTGGACGAGGAAGGTGTCCAGGGGGTCGTCCCGGGCGACCAGGACGGCCAGCGCCCCCTGCCCGGCGCGTCCGGCGCGGCCCGCCTGCTGCCACAGGGAGGCGCGTGTGCCCGGATAGCCGGCGATCAACACGGCGTCCAACCCGGAGACGTCGATGCCGAGTTCGAGGGCGGTGGTCGCGGCGAGCCCCAGGAGTTCGCCGGAGTGCAGGGCCTGCTCCAGGGCGCGGCGCTCCTCGGGGAGGTAGCCGCCGCGGTAGGCGGCCACGCGCCGGGCCAGGGAGCGGTCGACCTCGGCGAGGCGCTCCTGGGCGATCACGGAGATCAGCTCGGCGCCGCGCCGGGAGCGTACGAAGGCGACCGAGCGCACGCCTTGCACGGCGAGGTCGGTGAGCAGGTCGGCCGTCTCGGCGGTGGCGGTGCGGCGGACCGGGGCGCCCTTCTCGCCCTGCATCTCGGTGAGCGGGGGTTCCCACAGGGCGAACACCAGTTCGCCGCGGGGTGAGGCGTCGTCGGCCACCTCGACGACGGGAAGGCCGGTCAGGCGGCGGCCGGCCACCGACGGCTCCGCGGCCGTCGCGGAGGCCAGCAGGAAGACGGGAGAGGAGCCGTAGCGGGCGCACAGGCGGCGCAGCCGGCGCAGCACCTGGGCGACATGGGAGCCGAACACGCCCCGGTAGGTGTGGCACTCGTCGATGACGACGTACTTCAGCGACTTCAGGAAGGAGGACCAGCGGGGGTGGGAGGGGAGTATCCCGCGGTGCAGCATGTCGGGATTGGTGAGGACGTAGTTGGCGTACTGGCGCACCCACTCGCGTTCCTCGAACGGAGTGTCACCGTCGTACACCGCAGGGCGAACGGCATTTCCCAGAGATTGTGAAAGTTCCTTCACCGATCGACACTGATCGGCCGCAAGAGCTTTCGTCGGCGCCAGGTAGAGGGCGGTGGTGCCGCGGCCGTTCGGGGCCTCGGAACCGTCCAGCAGCGTGGAGAGCACCGGGACCAGATAGGCCAGGGACTTGCCGGACGCCGTGCCCGTGGCGACGACCACCGAGTCGCCGTCCAGGGCGTGTTCGGCGGCCAGTGCCTGGTGGGCCCAGGGATGCTCGATGCCGCAGGACTGCACGGCCGCGACGACCTCCGAACGAATCCGGTCAGGCCAGACGGCATGGCGACCCTCGCGCGGGGGCAAGTGCTCCGTATGAGTGATGCGCGAAGCCCGGCTCGGCCCGGAGGCGAGTCGGCCCAGGACCGTGCCCGGTTCCGGCCGGGAGGCGGGGTCCGTCAGGGATCGATCGGAGCGGAGATTCTTGGCCATCGGCACCGAGTGTGTCACCGGAGTGACGGACAATGGGACCAAGGCGTCGTGCACGCCTGCCGGTAAGTGATTGAATGCCATCGCGGCTGGCGAACCGTTCCGGGGGCGGAAGCCGAGATGTCCCGAGGAACGACCGCTCGATAGCAAGGTGCTGGAGGATCCGTGGACCTGTCCCTGTCGACTCGTACCGTCGGCGATCGTACGGTCGTCGAGGTCGGTGGCGAAATCGATGTATATACCGCGCCCAAGCTGCGCGAGCAGCTGGTCGAGCTGGTGAACGACGGGAGTTTCCACCTCGTCGTAGACATGGAGGGCGTGGACTTCCTCGACTCCACCGGGCTCGGCGTGCTGGTCGGCGGCCTGAAGCGTGTGCGTGCCCATGAGGGCTCGCTGCGCCTGGTGTGCAACCAGGAGCGCATTCTGAAGATCTTCCGCATCACCGGCCTCACCAAGGTGTTCCCGATCCACACCTCGGTCGAGGAAGCGGTGGCGGCCACCGACTGACCACCGCCCCGCGGAGCGGGAAAGGACCGCTCCCGGGACGGAAGAAGTACGAACAGGGGGTCCGGGCTTTCGGCGGTCCGGCCCCCCGACAGCACGCCCGAAGTCTGAGGGGGATGCATGGCCACCGTTGAACTCCGCTTCAGCGCGCTGCCCGAGCACGTCAGGACCGCCCGACTGGTGGCGGCAGCGGTGGCGCGCAGGGCCGGAGTGGACGAGGCCGTCCTCGACGAGGTCAGACTCGCCGTCGGCGAGGCCTGCACCCGTGCCGTCGGACTGCACCAGAACGCCGGGATCACGACGCCCGTGAAGGTTCAGCTGGTCGAGGAGGAGAAGCAGTTCTCCATCGAGGTCGGCGACGAGGCACCGCGTTCGGCTCCCGGGGACCGGGCGCCGGGATCGGCCGGCGGGGACATGGACACCGATGAGGACGAAATGGGCCTCGCGGTCATCAGCGGTCTCGTCGACGACGTCGAGGTCACCGCAGGGGAGCACGGCGGTCAGATCCGGATGACCTGGCCGACCACACCGCCCGCCGCGGCGCTCTCCTGACCCCACCGGCCGCCTGACCGCACCGCTCGTAGCACATCGCAGGGCCCTGCTGAGCAGGGCCCTCGCTGCGTTTCAGGACGTTCCCGCGAATTCGTGAAGGAATTCACGATCATTCGGCCGATAATTTGATCAAGGGCAAATTCAGGCGTCAATGCCTTTGAGGCATTACCTCTTTCGGGTTCTGTGGCGTGATGTCGATCATTTGCTGTAGAGCATGTGAAGGCCAATTCCGGTTACCGCGGACTGTTTTGATCAGGTCGAGGTACCTACAATCCGTCCACATCTTGAGCTCAGCCCAAGCGTCAAGGAGGACGAATGGCGGGGCTTTCTACCCCTCATCAGTTGGACCACCCCACTAACCTCGCAGCGGCAGTGCTGACAGACGACAACCGGATCATGGTGATGATCATCGGAGTCGTCGCGCTTGCCGCACTTGTGGTCGCAGGTGTCCTGGTGCGCCAGGTACTCGCGGCGGGCGAGGGCACCGACAGCATGAAGAAGATCGCGGCGGCGGTCCAGGAAGGCGCCAACGCCTATCTGGCCCGGCAACTGCGCACGCTCGGCGTATTCGCCGTCGTTGTGTTCTTCCTGCTCATGCTGCTTCCTGCGGACGACTGGAATCAGCGCGCCGGGCGATCGATCTTCTTTCTGATCGGCGCGGCGTTCTCGGCGGCCACCGGCTATATCGGCATGTGGCTCGCCGTGCGCAGCAATGTCCGTGTCGCCGCGGCGGCCCGGGAAGCGACTCCCGCGGAAGGTGAGCCCGAAAAGGATCTCACCGCCGTATCGCACAAAGCCATGAAGATCGCTTTCCGCACGGGCGGCGTCGTCGGCATGTTCACAGTGGGGCTCGGTCTGCTGGGCGCCTCCTGCGTGGTGCTGGTGTACGCGGCCGACGCGCCGAAAGTGCTCGAAGGCTTCGGCCTCGGCGCCGCTCTGATCGCGATGTTCATGCGTGTCGGCGGCGGCATCTTCACCAAGGCCGCCGACGTCGGCGCCGACCTGGTCGGAAAGGTCGAGCAGGGCATCCCGGAGGATGACCCACGCAATGCCGCGACCATCGCCGACAACGTGGGCGACAACGTCGGCGACTGCGCGGGCATGGCGGCCGACCTCTTCGAGTCGTACGCCGTGACCCTGGTCGCCGCGCTGATCCTCGGCAAGGTGGCGTTCGGCGACTCCGGACTGGCCTTCCCCCTGCTCGTGCCCGCGATCGGCGTGATCACGGCGATGATCGGCATCTTCGCCGTGGCCCCGCGCCGCTCCGACCGCAGCGGCATGTCCGCGATCAACCGTGGATTCTTCATCTCCGCGGCGATCTCGCTCGTGCTGGTGGCCGTCGCGGTCTTCGTCTATCTCCCGTCGAAGTACTCGGACCTCGACGGCGTCACCGATGCCGCGATCAGGGCCAAGGACGGCGATCCGCGGATCCTCGCGGTCGTCGCCGTGGCCATCGGCATCGTCCTGGCCGCCGTCATCCAGCAGCTGACCGGCTACTTCACGGAGACCAACCGCCGTCCCGTCATGGACATCGGCAAGACCTCGCTGACCGGCCCGGCCACCGTCGTCCTCGCCGGTATCTCGGTCGGTCTGGAATCGGCCGTCTACACCGCCCTGCTGATCGGCCTCGGCGTCTACGGGGCGTTCCTGCTCGGCGGTTCGTCGATCATGCTCGCGCTGTTCGCGGTGGCGCTGGCCGGCACCGGCCTGCTCACCACCGTCGGTGTGATCGTCGCGATGGACACCTTCGGACCGGTCTCCGACAACGCGCAGGGCATCGCCGAGATGTCCGGCGACGTCGAGGGGGCGGGCGCGCAGGTGCTCACCAACCTGGACGCGGTCGGCAACACCACCAAGGCCATCACCAAGGGCATCGCCATCGCCACCGCCGTCCTGGCGGCGTCGGCGCTCTTCGGGTCCTACCGTGACGCGATCACGACCGGCGCGCAGGACGTCGGCGAGAAGCTCAGCGGTCCGGGCGCACCGATGAACCTGATGATGGACATCTCGCAGCCCAACAACCTCGTCGGTCTCATCGCGGGCGCGGCGGTCGTCTTCCTCTTCTCGGGGCTGGCGATCAACGCGGTGTCGCGGTCGGCGGGTGCCGTGGTCTACGAGGTGCGCCGGCAGTTCCGCGAGAAGCCCGGGATCATGGACTTCACGGAGAAGCCGGAGTACGGCAAGGTCGTCGACATCTGCACCAAGGACGCCCTCCGGGAGCTCACGACGCCAGGTCTGCTGGCGGTCATGGCGCCCATCGCCATCGGGTTCACGCTCGGTGTCGGCGCCCTCGGCGCGTTCCTCGCCGGTGCGATCGGCGCGGGCACGCTGATGGCCGTGTTCCTCGCCAACTCCGGTGGCGCGTGGGACAACGCCAAGAAGTTGGTCGAGGACGGTCACCACGGCGGCAAGGGCAGTGAGGCCCATGCGGCCACGGTGATCGGCGACACGGTCGGCGACCCCTTCAAGGACACCGCGGGCCCCGCGATCAACCCGCTGCTGAAGGTGATGAACCTGGTGTCACTGCTCATCGCACCCGCGGTGATCAAGTTCAGCTACGGCGATGACAAGAATCTCGGCGTACGGATCCTGATCGCGATCCTCGCGCTGCTCGTCATCGTCGGGGCGGTCTACGTCTCCAAGCGCCGCGGTATCGCCGTGGGCGACGAGGAGGACACCGGCAGGGTGGCCAACAACTCGGCGGATCCTGCGGTGGTTTCGTAGACGGTCTTAATCGGCCTGGCTCAAGAAGCGGGCGGGAGACGCGTGTTGACGCGTCTCCCGCCCGTCTCATGTGACCGCAGCCTCATCGTGAGCCTTCTCTCGCCTGGTGCAAATGGCCCCAAAGCGGAAACTTACGGACGCCGGACGTGCGGTTGTCGTGCGGGCGCCGTGTATGTTCCGGGGCCGAGAGCCATGGAAGGGACCAAACCGGTGAACAAGAAGCTCGCGGCCGCACTGTCCGGCGGTGCGGTACTGGTACTGGCGCTGTCGGGATGCAGCAGCGACAACGGCAACGACAAGCTGGACGCCTGGGCCAAGCAGGTCTGCGACGGGGTGCAGCCGCAGGCCAAGAAGATCGCGGACGCCAACGCCGCGATCCAGAAGCAGACCTCGGACAACAGCGCGCCGGCCGACGTGCAGAAGACCGACGCACAGGCCTTCCAAGACATGTCGGACGCATACAAGGCGATCGGCGCCGCCGTGCAGAACGCCGGGGCCCCCGACGTCGACGGCGGGGCGAAGAAGCAGAAGGACGCCGTCAAGGAGCTCAACGACATCTCCGCCTCCTACGCCTCGCTCAAGACGCAGGTCGACAAGCTCGAGACCAAGGACCAGGCGAAGTTCGCCGACGGCCTCAAGGACATCGCGACCTCGCTGGACAAGCTGAGCAAGAGCGGGAACGACGCGCTGAAGACCCTCGAGGAGGGCGACGTCGGCAAGGCGATGGCGAAGCAGGAGAGCTGCAAGAGCGCCTCCTCGTCGGCTCCCGCGACCGCGAGCTGACCGCAGGCGGCCAGGAGCTGCAGGCGGCCGTCCGTCCCCGCCACAATGGGGGCGTGAGTACCTCAGGCCTGCCTGCCCTGCCCGCCGCCCCCGCTTCCGGCCGACCCGACGCCTCCGGCCGACCCGACGCCTCCGGCCGACCCGACGCCTCCGGTCGATCCGACGCTCCCGGCCGAACCGACGTCGCCGCCCGCCTGCGGGACGCCCTGCTCGCCGCGTCCTTCACCGCCGACGGGCTGCTGGAGCTGCTCGGCGCCCCCGCGTACGCGGCGCTGGCGCGCAGCGAGACCGTGCCCGCGCTCCGGGCCACCCGCGGCGACACGCCGCTGGAAGTACTCGTACGGCTCTTCCTGCTGCAGCAGCCGGTGCCGCACGCGCGCGTGGCGGGCGTTCTGCCGCTCGACGCGTGCCTGGAGGACGGGTGGCTGGTGCCCGCGGGCCGGGACGAGGTCGCGGCGAGCGTGGACGTACGGCCCTACGGCGGGCCCGGCGGCGAGGACTGGTTCATCGTCTCCGACCTCGGGTGCGCCGTCGGCGGCGCCGGCGGGATCGGCAGCCGTGAGGAGGGCGTCGTCCTCGGCGTGGGCGGTGCCTCCACGACGCTCGCGGGCATCACCGTGCGCCGCCCCGTCTCCTCCGCACTCGACGTCGGCACCGGCTCCGGCATCCAGGCCCTGCACGCCGCGCAGCACGCCACGCGCGTGACGGCGACCGACCTCAACCCGCGCGCGCTGCACATCACCGCCCTCACGCTGGCGCTGTCCGGCGCCCCGGCGGCCGACCTGCGCGAGGGCTCGCTCTACGAGCCGCTGCGCGACGACGAGACGTACGACCTGATCGTGTCGAACCCGCCCTTCGTGATCTCGCCGGGCGCACGGCTGACGTACCGCGACGGCGGGATGGGCGGGGACGATCTGTGCCGCTCGATCGTTCAAGGTGCGGGCGAGCGACTCAACGAGGGCGGGTTCGCGCAGTTCCTCGCCAACTGGCAGCACGTGGAGGGGGAGGACTGGCAGGACCGGCTCAGGTCCTGGGTGCCGCGCGGGTGCGACGCCTGGATCGTGCAGCGCGAGGTGCAGGACGTCACGCAGTACGCCGAGCTGTGGCTCAGGGACGCCGGCGACCACCGCGGGGACCCGGCCGAGTACCAGGCGCTCTACGACGCGTGGCTGGACGAGTTCGAGGCGCGCAAGGTGCGGGCCGTCGGGTTCGGCTGGATCACTCTGCGCCGCACGGGCGCGGCGGTCCCTTCGATCACCGCGGAGGAGTGGCCGCACCCCGTCGAGCAGCCGCTGGGCGAGACCGTGCGGGCGCACTTCGGCCGCCTCGACTATCTGCGCGCGCACGACGACGCGGCCCTGCTGGAGGGGCACTTCAGGCTCGGCGCCGAGATCGTCCAGGAACAGGTCGGGCTGCCCGGCGCCGAGGACCCGGAGCACGTCGTGCTGCGGCAGAACCGCGGCATGCGCCGCGCCACCAAGGTGGACACGGTCGGCGCGGGCTTCGCGGGCGTCTGCGACGGCTCGCTCAGCGCGGGCCGCATCCTGGACGCGATCGCCCAACTGATGGGCGAGGACCCGGTGTTGCTGCGCGACCGCACCCCGGCGCAGATCAGGCTGCTGGTGGAGCAGGGGTTCATCGAGCCTGTGTGAGGGCCGGCCTCCTCCCCGGGGAGGTGAAGGGGAGGCAAACAGGCCAACATCCGTCTGGCGTCCGTCGCTTCGGGCAACCGCCGTCTCCGACATTCGGCGCTTCCGGCATCCGGAGCCTCTGGCGTCCGGCGCTCGAGACGTCCGGCACGCGCGCGTGCCGGACGTCGGCCCCGAGTTCACCCCGGGTTCGCCTGTGCGCCGTCCGCGCGTGCCACTCTCCCCGTGCTGGGCACTCGCGGACAGGGGAAAGAGGCACGGGCAGCCATGGAGAGCGGACCGGCGATCTTCGCCGGAGTGGTGTTCGCCCTGTTCGGAGGGGCGCTGCTGGTATGGACCCTGGCCCGGGTCAGGCACGGCGAGCCCGTGGCCCACGGTGTGAGCCCCGTCGCATCGGCGGCCGTCGCGAGCCTCGCCGCGGTGATCGCTCTGATTTTCGGAGTCTGGTGCTTCCTCCAGATGTGAAAGCCGCCCCGGAGCTGCGGCTCCGGTAATTGGGAGGTGATCCTCCGGTCCGGCTCGAAAAGGCCCGTGCGTACTCCGGGCGGCAGGAATGACGGAAGTCGGGTTACCGTTCGAGTGGCCGTTGCGGGCTTTTCCCGTTTGACACGGGGGCGGGATGTACCGTCACACTCCGCAGCGTCACCCCCGACCTCGGGACGAAGCACCCCGGGGGCCCAGCGTCGACCGGAGAGAAGAGCGAAGTTGTCCCCGACCAGCGAGACCGCACACGGCGGCCGCCGACTCGTCATCGTCGAGTCGCCTGCCAAGGCGAAGACGATCAAGGGCTATCTCGGCCCCGGCTACATCGTCGAGGCGAGCGTCGGGCACATCCGCGACCTTCCCAACGGCGCCGCGGAGGTGCCGGAGAAGTACACCGGTGAGGTCCGCCGCCTCGGTGTGGACGTCGAACACGACTTCCAGCCCATTTATGTGGTCAACGCCGACAAGCGGGCCCAGGTCAAGAAGCTGAAGGACCTGCTGCGCGACTCCGACGAGCTCTTCCTCGCCACCGATGAGGACCGCGAGGGCGAGGCCATCGCCTGGCACCTCCTGGAGGTGCTCAAGCCCAAGGTCCCGGTCAAGCGCATGGTGTTCCACGAGATCACCAAGGACGCCATCCGCGAGGCCGTCGCCAACCCGCGCGATCTCAACAAGCGCATGGTCGACGCCCAGGAGACCCGCCGCATCCTCGACCGCCTCTACGGCTACGAGGTCTCGCCGGTCCTGTGGAAGAAGGTCATGCCGCGGCTGTCGGCCGGCCGTGTCCAGTCCGTGGCGACCCGGCTCGTCGTCGAGCGGGAGCGCGAGCGCATCGCGTTCCGCTCCGCCGAGTACTGGGACCTGACGGGCACCTTCGCCACCGGCCGCGCGGGAGACTCCTCGGACCCCTCCTCGCTGATCGCCCGCCTGCAGACCGTCGACGGCAGGCGGGTCGCGCAGGGCCGCGACTTCGACTCCGTGGGACAGCTCAAGGGCGCGAACACCCTCCACCTCGACGAGGCGAACGCCCGTGCCCTCGTCGCGGCCCTGGAGAACACGCGGTTCGCGGTGCGCTCGGTCGAGTCGAAGCCGTACCGCCGCTCGCCGTACGCCCCGTTCCGTACGACGACGCTGCAGCAGGAGGCGAGCCGCAAGCTCGGCTTCGGCGCGAAGGCCACCATGCAGGTCGCGCAGAAGCTGTACGAGAACGGCTACATCACCTACATGCGTACGGACTCCACGACGCTGAGCGACACCGCCGTGAGCGCCGCCCGCGCCCAGGTGACGCAGCTGTACGGAGCCGACTACCTGCCGGACCGGCCGCGGACGTACGCCGGGAAGGTCAAGAACGCGCAGGAGGCGCACGAGGCGATCCGGCCCTCGGGTGATCGTTTCCGCACCCCGGCCGAGACCGGTCTGACCGGCGACCAGTTCAAGCTCTACGAGCTGATCTGGAAGCGGACCGTCGCCTCCCAGATGAAGGACGCCACCGGCAACTCCGTCACGGTCAAGATCGGTGGCACGGCCGCCGACGGCCGGGACGTCGAGTTCAGCGCCTCCGGCAAGACGATCACCTTCCACGGCTTCCTCAAGGCCTACGTCGAGGGCGCCGACGACCCGAACGCCGAGCTGGACGACCGCGAGCGCCGGCTGCCGCAGGTCGCCGAGGGCGACGCCCTCACCGCCGAGGAGATCACCGCCGACGGCCACTCGACCAAGCCCCCGGCCCGCTACACCGAGGCCAGCCTGGTCAAGGAGCTGGAAGAGCGCGAGATCGGCCGCCCGTCGACGTACGCGTCGATCATCGGCACGATCCTCGACCGCGGCTATGTGTTCAAGAAGGGCACGGCACTCGTCCCGTCCTTCCTGTCCTTCGCCGTGGTCAACCTCCTGGAGAAGCACTTCGGGCGGCTCGTCGACTACGACTTCACCGCCAAGATGGAGGACGACCTCGACCGCATCGCCCGCGGTGAGGCGCAGTCCGTGCCGTGGCTGAAGCGGTTCTACTTCGGCGAGGGCACCGACAACGGCAACGCCGCCGAGGCGGGCAACGGCGACGGCGACCACCTCGGCGGCCTCAAGGAACTCGTCACCGACCTGGGCGCGATCGACGCCCGCGAGGTCTCGTCGTTCCCGGTGGGCAGCGGCATCGTGCTGCGCGTCGGGCGCTACGGCCCCTACATCGAGCGCGGCGAGAAGGACTCCGAGAACCACCAGCGCGCGGACGTGCCCGAGGACCTCGCGCCGGACGAGCTGAGCGTGGAGCTCGCCGAGGAACTGCTCGCCAAGCCGAGCGGCGACTTCGAGCTGGGCGCCGATCCGGAGACGGGTCGTCAGATCATCGCCAGGGACGGCCGTTACGGCCCGTACGTCACCGAGGTGCTCCCCGAGGGCACCCCGAAGACCGGCAAGAACGCCGTCAAGCCGCGTACGGCCTCGCTGTTCAAGTCGATGTCCCTCGACACGGTGACGCTTGAGGACGCGCTCAAGCTGATGTCGCTGCCGCGCGTCGTCGGCGTCGACGCCGAGGGCCAGGAGATCACCGCGCAGAACGGCCGCTACGGGCCCTACCTGAAGAAGGGCACGGACTCGCGCTCGCTGCAGTCCGAGGAGCAGCTGTTCACGATCACGCTGGAAGAGGCGCTGGAGATCTACTCGCAGCCCAAGCAGCGCGGTCGCGCGGCCGCCAAGCCGCCGCTGAAGGAGCTGGGCACCGACCCGGTCAGCGAGAAGCCGGTGGTGGTCAAGGACGGCCGCTTCGGGCCGTACGTCACCGACGGGGAGACCAACGCGACGCTGCGCTCCGGCGACAGCGTCGAGGAGATCACCCCGGAGCGCGGCTTCGAACTGCTCGCCGAGAAGCGGGCGAAGGGGCCCGCCAAGAAGACCGCGAAGCGGGCGACCGCCAAGAAGGCTCCGGCGAAGAAGACGGCCGCCAAGAAGACGGCGGCTAAGAAGACCACCACCGCGAAGAAGACGACCGCCAAGAAGACCGCCGCGACCGCGGCGAAGAAGGCGACCGCTGCCAAGTCGGCCTCGGACGACTGAGCCGTAGCAGTCGGCAGGTCTTCGTTAGCGAAGGCTTCGCAAAACGAACGCCCCGATATCGCTTTGGTGTCGGGGCGTGCGCACGTTCGGGCGCGTGCCACGAGCTGTCAGTCCGTCCCGATAGGCTGAAAGCATGACGCGAGCCGAGCAGCCAACGGCCCACCCCCCGGCCCCCGACGACGTCCTGGTCGCGGACTCCCGCGAGCGCGCAGTCCGCGCTCTGCTGCGGCGTCCGCAGCTGAGGCGGTTGTGGAGCGCCCAGCTCGTGGGCGGTGTCGGCGACACGCTCGCCCTCCTTGTGCTGGTCCTCCTCGCCCTCCAAGCGGCGATCGGCGAGGGCTCGTTCGGCGGTGGTTACCGCGGCGTGGCGTTCGCAGTGGCGACCGTTTTCGCGGTGCGCATCCTCGCGACGCTGCTCTTCGGCGCCGTGCTCCTCGGACCGCTGACCTCCCTCACCTCGCAGGAGGGTCCGCTCGACCGCCGCTGGACCATGGTCGGCGCCGACGGTCTCAGGGCCGCGGTGCTGATCGTCGCGCCCCTGTGGATCGACTGGACGCCGAAGAACGCCCTGGCCGCCATCCTGGTCAGCGCCTTCGTGACCGGGGTCGCCGAGCGCTTCTGGACGGTGTGCCGCGAGAGCGCGGCGCCCGCGCTGCTGCCCGCCCCGCCCCCGGAGGGCGCGACGGTACGGCCGCTGCCCGATCACATGGACGCGCTGCGCCGGCTGACGCTGCGTACGAGCTTCGTGTCGATCCCCCTCGCCGCCGCCGCGCTCGTCGCCGCCGGGCTGATCAACAACCTGCTGGGCGCCGGGATCGACTGGTTCGAGCAGCACCAGGCGGCCCTCGCCTCGTACGTCGCGGCCGGGCTGTTCGCCGCGTCGCTGTCCGTGGTGACCTATGTGGAGCTGCCCGGCACGCGCACTCCGCGCGCGCGGTCGCCGCTCGAAGGGCTGCGCCGCCCCAGGACGGGCACGGGCGTCGACAAGGGCCGCACGGGCGCCATCCCGCTGCTGGTGATCGCGTCCGCCGCCGTCGCGGGCGCGGTCTCCGCGGCCGTCGCCGTCTGCGTGCTGCACGCCAAGGACCTGGGCGGCGGCCCGGTGATGTACGGGCTTCTGGTGCTCGCGCTCACGGGCGGCGTCGTCGTCGGCATCCGTACGGCCCCCTCTCTGCTGCCCGCCCTGTCGCGGCGCCGCCTGCTGGCGCTGGCGATCGCCTTCACCGGCGTCGCGCTGCTGGCCGCCGGGCTCGTCCCGGACGTCACCACCGTGCTGCTGATCGTCGCGCTGGCCGGCTTCGGCGCGGGCGTGGCCGCCAACACCGGACACACGCTGCTCGACCAGGAGGCCGAGGACTACCGCCGCGCGCGGACGACGGAGCACCTGCACGCGGTCGTCCGCGTGTGCGTGGCGCTCGGCGCGGTGATCGCGCCCGTCGTGGCGGCCGGTATCGGCCCGCACCGGCTGGAGAACGGCAAGTTCGTGTTCGCGCACGGCGGCGCCGCGTTCACGCTGATGCTGGTCGGCGCGCTGCTGCTGCCGGTGGCCGCACTGGTCCTGGCCAAGGTCGACGACCGCTCGGGCGTGCCGCTGCGCCACGATCTGCGGGACGCGCTGCTCGGCGGTGACGACCCGGAGACGGTGCCCGCCGTGCAGGGCTTCTTCATCGCCCTGGAGGGCGGCGACGGAGCGGGCAAGTCCACCCAGGCCGAGGCGCTCGCCGAGTGGATCCGCGGCAAGGGACACGAGGTCGTGCTGACGCGCGAGCCCGGCGCGACGCCGGTGGGTAAGCGGCTGCGCTCGATCCTGCTGGACGTGTCGAGCGCGGGACTGTCCCACCGCGCGGAGGCACTGCTGTACGCCGCGGACCGCGCCGAGCACGTGGACACGGTGGTCAGGCCCGCCCTGGAGCGCGGCGCGGTGGTCATCACCGACCGCTACGTCGACTCCTCGGTGGCCTACCAGGGTGCGGGCCGCGACCTGTCGCCGACCGAGATCGCCCGTATCAACCGCTGGGCGACGAACGGCCTCGTACCGCATCTGACCGTGCTGCTGGACGTCTCCCCGGAGATCGCCCGCGAGCGGTTCACCGAGGCGCCCGACCGGCTGGAGTCCGAGCCGGCCGAGTTCCACGCGCGCGTGCGCTCCGGTTTCCTCACGCTGGCCGCGGCCGACCCCGGGCGGTATCTCGTGGTGGACGCGGGCCAGGAGCCCGAGGCCGTCACCACCGTCGTACGGCACCGGCTCGACCAGATGCTGCCGCTGTCCGAGGCCGAGCTGAAGGCCCAGGAGGAGGCGCGCAAGAAGGCCGAGGAAGAGGCGCGCAGGAAGGCCGAGGAGGAGGCCGCCCGCAAGGCCGAGGAAGAACGGCTGGAGCGCGAGCGCAAGGCCGAGGAGGAGCGGCTGCGCGCGGAGGAAGAGGAGCGCAAGCGGCGCGAGCTGGAGGAGGCGCAGCGCCGCGAGGCCGAGCGGCAGGCGGAGGAGGCCCGGCTGCGGGCCGAGGAAGCGCGCCGTCGCGCCGAGGAGGAGCAGGCGCGGCTGCTCGCGGAGGAGAAGGTGCGCGCCGAGGAGGAGGCCCGCCGCAAGGCCGAGGAGGACCGCCGCCGCAAGCAGGCCGAGGAGGAGGCCCGGCTGCACGCCGAGGCCGAGGCCAGGCGCCTGGAGAAGCAGCGCAAGGCCGAGGAGGCGCTGCTGCGGGCCGAGGAGGCCAGGCGGCTCGCCGAGGAGGCGGCGGCCGCCGCGGAGGCGGGACCCCGGCAGCCGACGGCGCCCGTGGCACCCGCGGTGCCGCCGGAGGCGTCGACGGTGCCGACACCGGTGGTGACGCCGACGAACGCGTCGGGTGGGCCGGTCGAGGAGACGGCGGTGCTGCGGCCGGTGCGCGAGGAGCCGGTGCGCGAGGAGACGCGCGACGGGCGTCCTGCGGGCGGGGCCGGATCTTCGGCCGAATCCGAGTCCGAAGTGACCACCCAGCTGCCGCAGCCGCCGGCTCCCGCGGGTGCGGCCGACGAGACGGCCGTGCTGCCGCCGGTGCGGCCCGCGGCCGACGACGAGACCGCCGTGCTGCCTCCCGTGCGCGACGACGATCCCGCGCACCGGGTGCCGCAGGGGTACTTCCGGGACGAGCAGCCCGGGGCGGATCCGACCGCGGCGGGCCCGGACGGGACCGAGGACCGTACGCGCGAAATACCGCAGGTCGACGCCTCGGGCGAGCCGCGGCGCAGGGCGCGCCCGGACTGGGCCGAGGAGACCCCGCTGGACGACCTGCCGACCCTGGCGGACGAACTGCTCGGCCCGCACGAGGACGATCACGACGACGACGCGGGCCGGGGGCGACGGGGGCGCGGGCGCCGCGGCTGAGGGCTCAGGTCCAGGACCCGGGGCCGAGGTGGGAACCGGCTCCGGGGCCGTTGTCAGTGCCGCCCCGCACAATGGATCTGGCAACGTGACGTGTGACGAAGGGGCGGGCTGACCGCATGACCGTCTGGGACGACCTCGTAGGCCAGGAGAAGGTGGCCGGGCAGTTGGACGCCGCTGCCCGGGACGCCGACGCGCTGGTCACCGCGGCCGCCGCCGACGCGCCGCCGCCCGAGGCGTCGAAGATGACGCACGCCTGGCTGTTCACGGGACCGCCGGGCGCGGGGCGGACCCAGGCCGCGCGGGCGTTCGCCGCCGCGCTGCAGTGCGTCAGCCCCGACCGCGCGCTCGGCGGCACCCCCGGCTGCGGGTTCTGCGACGGCTGCCACACCGCCCTGCTCGGCACCCACGCGGACGTCACCACCGTCGCCGCGGTCGGCTCGCAGATCCTCGCCGAGGACATGCGCGACACGGTCCGCAAGTCGTTCACGTCACCGGCGAACGGCCGCTGGCAGGTCATCCTCGTCGAGGACGCCGAGCGGCTGAACGAGAAGTCGGCCAACGCGGTCCTCAAAGCGGTGGAGGAACCGGCCCCGCGTACGGTCTGGATGCTGTGCGCCCCCTCCATCGAGGACGTCCTGCCGACCATCCGCTCCCGCTGCCGCCACCTCAATCTGCTGACGCCCTCCGTGGACGCGGTCGCCGACCTGCTCGTACGGCGGGAAGGCGTCGAACCGTCCGTCGCCGCCGCGGCCGCCCGCGCCACGCAGGGGCATGTGGACCGGGCCCGCCGCCTGGCCACCGACCCGGCCGCCCGTGAGCGCCGCGCCGCCGTGCTGAAGCTGCCGCTGCGGGTCGAGGACGTCGGCGGCGCGCTCAAGGCCGCGCAGGAGCTCGTCGACGCGGCCGCCGAGGACGCCAAGCAGCTCGCCGAGGAGCGGGACGGCAAGGAGACCGAGGATCTGAAGGCGGCGATGGGTGCGGCCCAGGGCGGCCGGATGCCCCGCGGCACGGCGGGCGTGATGAAGGACTTGGAGGACAAGCAGAAGCGCCGCAGAACGCGTACGCAGCGCGACAGCCTCGACGTCGCCCTCACCGACCTCACGGCCTTCTACCGCGATGTCCTCGCCCTCCAGCTCGGCTCCCGCGTGGCCATCGCCAACGCGGACTGCGAGGACGCCCTGCAGCGCCTCGCCCGCGCGGGGTCCCCGGAGTCCACCCTCCGCCGTATCGAGGCCATCGCCGCCTGCCGCGACGCCCTCGACCGCAATGTGGCCCCGCTGCTCGCGGTGGAGGCGATGACGATGGCGCTCAGAGCGGGGTGAGGTGAGGGGGAACTGGCGACGAGGGGACCGCTGGGCGGACGCGGCGCGTTGACGCCGTAATTCGTACGAGCCACGGTGGACACGGAAGGCATCCGGTCGACTGCACAGAGTTACGCTCGCCAGATGTACTCCTGGCGCAGCTCCCGTCCCCGTCGGCCCCGAACCGCCGCCGCCCTCCTCGCCGCGGCCGCGCTGCTCGTATCCGCCTGCTCCTCCGGCGGCAGCGCGGACACCGGCGAGCCCGCGGCCGAGGCGGCGCTGGCCGCGCTGCCGCAGGCGACACCGTCCGCCCTCTCCGCGTACTACGGACAGAAGCTGAGCTGGCGCAGCTGCGGAGTCCCGGGTTTCCAGTGCGCCACGATGAGGGCGCCGCTGGACTACGACCGGCCGGACGGCGGTGACGTACGGCTGGCCGTGGCCCGCAAGAAGGCCACCGGCAAGGGCAAGCCGCTCGGTTCGCTGCTGGTGAACCCGGGCGGTCCGGGCGGCTCGGCGATCGAGTATCTGCAGCAGTACGCCGGCATCGGTTACCCGGCGCAGGTCCGCGCCCGCTACGACATGGTCGCGGTCGATCCGCGCGGCGTCGCTCGCAGCGAGCCCGTCGAATGCCTCGACGGCTGGCAGATGGACGCCTACACGCAGACGGACACCACGCCCGACGACAAGGGGGAGACGGGCCAACTGGTCGGCGCCTACACGAAGTTCGCGCAAGGGTGTCGGCAGCACTCGGCGAAGCTGCTGCGGCACGTCTCCACCGTCGAGGCGGCCCGCGACATGGACATCCTGCGGGCGGCGCTGGGCGAGTCGAAGCTGACGTATGTGGGGGCGTCGTACGGGACCTTCCTCGGGGCGACGTACGCCGGGCTGTTCCCCGGACGGGTGGGGCGGATGGTCCTGGACGGCGCGATGGACCCCACGCTGTCCGCGCGGCGGCTCAACCTCGACCAGACGGCGGGCTTCGAGACGGCCTTCCGGTCCTTCGCGAAGGACTGCGTACGGCAGCGGGACTGCCCGCTCGGCCGCAAGGGCACCACGCCCGCCCAGGTCGGCAGGAACCTCAGCGCCTTCTTCAGGAAGCTGGACGCCCACCCCATCCCCACCGGCGACACCGACGGCCGCAAGCTCGGCGAGGCCCTCGCCACCACCGGCGTCATCGCGGCGATGTATGACGAGGAGTCGTGGGGGCAACTGCGCGACGCACTGTCGTCGGCGATGAAGGAGAACGACGGCGCGGGCCTGCTCGTACTCTCCGACAGCTACTACGAGCGCGACGGCGACGGCCGCTACTCGAACCTGATGTTCGCCAACGCCGCCGTGAACTGCCTGGACCTGCCGGCCGCCTTCGCCGGTCCCAAGGACGTGGAGAAGGCACTCCCGGCCTTCGAGAAGGCGTCCCCGGTCTTCGGTGCGGGCCTCGCCTGGGCCTCCCTGAACTGCGCGTACTGGCCGGTGAAGCCCACGGGCGGGCCGCACCGCATCCAGGCGAAGGGCGCCGCCCCCATCGTCGTGGTCGGCACCACCCGCGACCCGGCGACGCCGTACCGCTGGGCCCAGTCCCTGTCCCGCCAGCTCACCTCGTCCCGCCTCCTGACCTACGTCGGCGACGGCCACACCGCCTACGGCCGCGGCAGCACCTGCATCGACTCGGCGATCGACACCTACCTGCTCCGCGGCACCCCTCCGGCCAAGGGAAAGCGCTGCTGAAACCCCCTCGGCCGGCCCCGCGCTGCCCCCACCCGGGGCCGGTACGGAGCACCCCCCGAAACTGTGTAGACTTACCGACGTTGCTGATCGCACCATAGTGCGCACGGCGCGCCGCCTTAGCTCAGATGGCCAGAGCAACGCACTCGTAATGCGTAGGTCTCGGGTTCGAATCCCGAAGGCGGCTCCACTTGAAATCCCAGGTCAGATCCTATTCGACCTGGGTTTTCGGCATTTCTGGAGGCGGTTCAGGGGCGTCCGGTGCTGCGGGCGGGCGGTCTGCGGCGCGGTCCGGGGGCGTTCGGGCCCCGGTCTGTCCGAGGGTGTGCAGCCGGGTGACGTCGATCTAGCGCTCGGTAAGATCCGGCGTACTCAGGAAGTCCTTATCGTTAACGGCTAGCATCGCGCCCGGGATTGTCGGCGGCCGGGATGGGGTGAGGGCATGGGGGACCTGGGAGCGCCGAGGGTCGCGGTCGCGGTGGTGACCATGGGGAACCGGCCCGACGAGGTCGACGCCCTGCTGGAGTCCGTGGCCAAACAGGATCTTGCCCCCGCGCGGATCGTCGTCGTCGGCAACGGCTGCACGCTGCCCGACTTCGCCGAGCGGCTGTCGCTGCCGGGCGAGGTCACGCTCGTCGAACTCGACGAGAACCTCGGCTGCCCCGGCGGGCGCAACGAAGCGCTGGCGAAACTGCGGGAGTTCGGGGACACCGACATCGTCGTGGAACTCGACGACGACGGGCTGCTCGTCGACCCCGATGTGCTGCGCCGGGTCCGGGACCTGTTCGCGGCCGACCCGAAGCTCGGCATCGTCGGCTTCCGCATCGCGGACGAGCACGGTGAGACGCAGCAGCGGCATGTGCCCAGGCTCGGCGCCTCCGACCCGTTGAAGGGCGGCTACGTCACCGGGTTCCTCGGCGGCGGCCACGGCTTCCGTACGGCCATGCTCGACGAGATCGGCGACTGGCCCGCGGAGTTCTTCTTCGCGCACGAGGAGACCGACCTCGCCTGGCGGGCCGCCGACGCCGGCTGGCGGATCCTGTACGCGCCCGAGCTGCTCCTCCAGCACCCCAAGACCTCACCCGCCCGGCACGCCATCTACTACCGCGTCAACGCGCGCAACCGGGTGTGGCTCGTCCGCCGCCGCCTCCCTTGGCCGCTGATCCCCGTGCACCTGGGCGTCTGGACTCTGCTCACGCTCCTGCGGACCCGGTCGCGGGCCGGGCTGCGGGCCTGGTTCGGCGGATTCGTGGAAGGTCTTCGGGAACCGGCCGGCGAGCGTCGGCCGATGCGCTGGCGGACGGTGTGGCGGCTCTCGCGACTGGGGCGACCGCCGGTCGTCTGACCCGTCGACACCGGCCGTCCGTCGTACGGAGGGCTGTCTGTCGTACGGGGATACGGGCCCGGGTGGGACCGGGGCCCGGTCGTTCACCTCCGCCGACCGGGACCCTCTTACGTCCCCGGATCCGGCCACGGCGGCGTCACTCCCCCGAGTTGCGCGTCGTACGCGCGCACCCCCGGGCCAGATCCGATGATGTGATCACATCAGGTCGCACCAACGGATCGCTAACATGTGGCCAACGGCCCTCCGCTTTGGCCTCGGACGATTGGCGCGAAGCTGTCGGTCCTGGGCCCCGGTAGGCCGTTACGGGAGCGGAATTCCGGCGGAGCTCGCCGAGGAAACGGGTGGCGGGAAACCGCTGTGACAAGGGCGGTAATCCGCCAGGGACACGGGAAGGCAGTGGGCGGCGTGAGGCGGCACGAGCTGCGGTTCGGACTGCTCGGGCCGCCGGTTCTCTACGACGTCCACTCCGGCACCGGCGACCTCTATGGCACCGGCACCTCCCGCGACACCGGCACCGGCACCGGCACCCGCGACACCGATACCGCCGACGCCCCCGTCACCCCCCACCTCAAGCCCGTAGGCAGCCCCAAAGTCCGTGCCCTGCTCGCCGCCCTGCTCCTCGAAGCCGGTCGGGTCGTCTCCGTCGAGTCGCTCAAGGACGCGCTGTGGGGTGGCGCGCCGCCCGCTTCCGCGCAGGCCTCGCTGCACAACCATGTGGCCAGGCTCCGCCGTCTGCTCGACGACCCGGAGCGGCTGCGGGCGGTGCCGCCCGGGTATGTCCTGCGGGTCGAACAGGGCGAGCTGGACGTGCACGTCTTCGAGCGTCATGTCGCCGCTGCGCGCGGCGCGCACATCACCCACAACTGGGAAGGGGTCGTACGCGAAGGTGCCGCAGCCCTCGCCCTGTGGCGCGGCACCCCGCTCAGCGGGCTCCCCGCCGAGCTGGGCGGATACGCCTTCGTCCAGCGCCTGGAGGAGGCGCGGCTGCTCCTCCTGGAGTGGCGCTACGACGCCGGGCTGGCCGTCGGCGGCGCCCGACTGGACGGTCTCGTACCGGAGTTGGCCGCCCTGACCGCCGAACATCCGCTGCGCGAGGCATATCACCGTCAGCTGATGCTCGCCCTGCACCGCACCGGCCGTCAGGCCGAGGCGCTCGCCGTGCACCGCGATCTGCGCGCCCGCCTGGTGGAGGAACTGGGTGTGGAGCCGGGGCGGTTGGTGCGCGAGGCCCACGCGGAGGTACTGCAGGGGACCCGTGCGCCTGTGCGGCCCCCTGCTGCCGTCGGCGGCGAGCGCGAGGGCGAGCGTGAGGACAAGGACCAGGCCGTGACCGGGACCAAGCCCGGCGGCGCCCATGGGCCTCCGGATCCGCCCGACGCCCGGGTGCCCCCTCGCCAACCCGCAGCCTCCGCCCCGGCCCCCACCCCGTCCCCAAGCCCCGCTCCCGCCCAACTCCCCCCACCCCCACCCCACTTCACCGGCCGCACCCCCGAACAGTCCGACGTACGCCACACCCTCCTCGACCAGCGCAGCCACGTCGTGATCAGCGGCATGGCCGGCGTGGGCAAGAGTGCGCTCGCGCTCCACGTGGCACATCAGTTGCAGAACCGTTTCCCCGACGGTCAGCTCTACATCAACCTGCACGGCGCCACCCCCGGCATGACCCCGCTCACCCCCGCCCAGGCCCTCGCCGCGCTCCTGCGTGACCTCGGCACCGAACCCCGCCGCGTCCCCGAGGACCCGGACGCGGCCGCCGCGTTGCTGCGCAGCCTCCTCGCCCCGACCCGCACGCTCCTGGTGCTGGACGACGCCGCGAACGCCGCTCAGGTGCGCCCGCTGCTGCCGGGCGGTGCCGGATGCGCCGTGATCGTCACCAGCCGCTCGCCCCTGGCCGCCCTCGACGGCGCCCGCCGCTTCCCGCTCGCCCCGCTGAGCGACGAGGAGAGCGCCGCGCTGTTGCGGGCGGCCTCCGGACGCGACGCCCTGGACGCGGGCCACCGTCTCGTCGAACTGACCGGCCGCCTGCCGCTCGCGCTGCGCATCGTCGCCGCCCGGCTCGCCGCGCGCCATGCGCTCACCCCGGACGTACTCGCCGGTCAACTGGCCGCCACCGGGGGACGGTTGCACCACCTCGAATACGACGACCTGAGCGTGCGCCGCTCCCTGGCCGTCGCCCATGACGCGCTCGCCGCCTCCAGCCGAGAGGCCGACCGGGACGCGGCGCTGGTGCTGCGCGGTCTGGGCACGCTCGACCTGCCCGCGTACGGCGCACCCCTGCTCGCCCATCTCGTCGGCATTGACGCGCGTCGCGCCGAGGCCGCGCTGGACCGGCTCGTCGACGTGGCGCTCCTGGAGGAGACGGCGTACGGCCGCTACGCCCCTCACGACCTCGTCCGCGACTACGCACGCGAACTGGCCGGGGGCGCCGGCGCCATCGACTCCGCCCTGACCTGGTACGCCGCCGCCGCGGAGCGCGCCTTCGTCGCGATCGTCGAGCCGGGCCCCGACCACGACGAACGCTGCCGCCCGACCGCGGCACAGCCGCCGGACCATGCCGCGCATGTCGCCGCCCTCCCCGTCTTCGAATCCTTTGGACAGGCCTTCGCCTGGGGCGACACCGAGCTGGAGAACGTCGTCACGCTGGTCGAGCGGCACACCGACGACCCGGACGACATCGATCACCGCAGGGCCGCCCGCCTCTCGACGCTGATACGGCTCTTCTACCCGTATGTGCAGCGCAGCGGCCGGGTCGCCGAGATGGAGGTGCTCGGCCGGGCCGCCCTGCGCCTGGCCCGGCGGCTCGGTGACGAGGCCGCCGAGGGCTACGCGCTGGGCGACCTCGCCGGACTGCACTTCCTGACCGGACGGCAGAGCGAGGCCCTCGCCCTCAACGACCGGGCGCTGACGATCTGGCGCCGGCTCGGCCGTGTCTCCCGGCTGCGCCGCTGCCTCAACAACCGCGGCCTGCTGCTCGAAGGACTCGGCCGCTACGCGGAGTCGGAGCAGGCCCTGCGTCAAAGCCTCGATTACTCACGGCAGTTGAACGACCCGCACGGCGAGGCCGTGACCCACAGCCACCTGGGCAATCTCTACGAGCACACCGACCCGCGGGCCGCCATCGACCAGCACCGGCGCTCGCTCGCCCTCGGCGACCGGCTCGGCGCCGTGATCGTGCAGCACTCCGCGCACTGCAATATCGGCTACGCCCATCTGACCCTCGGTGAACCGGCCGCCGCCGTATCCCACTTCGAGGAGAGCCTGCGCATCCTCGGCGGCCACGGCGACTGGCACGGCGAGTCGCAGAGCCGGCTCGGCCTGGTGCGGGCCCTGCGGCTGCTCGGCCACCATGAACGGGCGGGCGGCGAGTGCGCCGAACTGCTCCGCGGGGCGGACGCCCGCGCCGACCGCTACACCGGCGCTCTCGCCCGCCACCAGCACGGGCTTCTGCTGCGGGAGAAGGGGCGCGCGCAGGAGGCGTACGAAGAGTGGCGCGGTGCGCTCGACGCCCTGGACGGCACGGACGAGCACGAGGTGGTCGCCGAACTCAGGGAGCTGCTGGGCGGCGCGGCCACCCGGTGAGCTCGGTCTGCCGGGCGGCGGCTCGTGGGTTTTACTTTCTGCCGGGCTGCCGCCCGCGGTTTGAGCGTCTTTCGGGCGGCGGCCTGCCGTTCACTGCCTACCGGGCTGCGGGCCGCGGTTTGACCGTCTGCCGGGCTGCCGTCCGCTGCTTGCGCCGCCTGCCGGGCGGCGGCCTGCCGTTCACTGCCCACCGGGCTGCGGGCCGCGGTTAGACCGTCTGCCGGACTGCCGTCCGCTGCTTGCGCCGCCTGCCTGGCTGCTGCCCGCCGTTTCACCGCCTGCCGGGCTGCGGGCCGCGGTTTGACCGTCTGCCGGGCTGCCGTCCGCTGCTTGCGCCGCCTGCCGGGCGGCGGCCTGCCGTTCACTGCCCACCGGGCTGCGGGCCGCGGTTAGACCGTCTGCCGGACTGCCGTCCGCTGCTTGCGCCGCCTGCCTGGCTGCTGCCCGCCGTTTCACCGCCTGCCGGGCTGCGGGCCGCGGTTTGACCGTCTGCCGGGCTGCCGTCCGCTGCTTGCGCCGCCTGCCGGGCGGCGGCCTGCCGTTCACTGCCCACCGGGCTGCGGCCCGCGGTTTGACCGCCTGCCGGGCGGCGGCCCGCCCCTTCACACTCTGCCGGGCTGCCGCGCTGTTTCACCGTTTGCCGGACTGCGGCCCGCTGCTTTCACTGCCTGCTTGGCTGCCGCCTGCCGTTTCACCCGTCTGCCGGGCGGCCCGCCGTTTCACCGCCTGCCTGGCCGTCGCCCGCTGCTTGCACCGCCCGCCTGGCCGTCGGCCGCCGTTTCACTCCCCGCCCGGCCGCGCGCCGTTTCATCGCTAGCCGGGCGCAGCCCATCCCCTCACTTGGCGTCGGCATAGCACTCCACCACCGCCGTAGTGAACGGGAACCGTACCGGCGTCTGTCCGAAGGTCAGCCGGCCTGCCAGCTCCGCCGCGTCCCGGATCGCCGCCACCACTTGGTCCGTCTCCTCCTCGGGGCAGTGCACGATCACCTCGTCGTGCTGGAAGAAGACCAGTTCGGCCGCCATGTCCGCGCAGGTCTGCCGCAGTGCGGCGAGCAGCAGCAGGGCCCAGTCGGCGGCGCTGCCCTGGACGACGAAGTTGCGGGCGAAGCGGCCGCGGGCGCGGGTGTTCGTCGAGGCGTAGCCCGGCACCCATTCGGTGTCCGCGGGGGTGTGCGCGGTGTCGTCCTGGGGGAGGCCGGCCTCCTCGGTGGCGTCGTCGCCCGTCCCGGCCGCGGGCGGACAGGTACGCCCCAGCCAGGTCCGTACGAGTCGGCCCTCCTCGCCCGCGCGGGCCGCGTCGTCGACGTACGCCACCGCCTTGGGGAAGCGGCGTCTGAGTGCGGCGAGGTTCTTCAGGCCGTCGCCGGAGGTCTGGCCGTAGACCGCGCCGAGCACAGCGAGTTTGGCCTGGGCGCGGTCGCCGGAGAAGGCGCGGTCGGAGACGGACTGGTACAGGTCGCTCTCCCGCCCGGCGACCTCCATCAGGCCGGGGTCGCGGGAGATCGCGGCGAGCACGCGCGGCTCCATCTGGTCGGCGTCCGCGACAACGAGCCGCCAGCCCGGGTCGGCGACCACCGCGCGCCGGATGACCTTGGGGATCTGCAGGGCGCCCCCGCCGTTGGTGACCCAGCGGCCCGTGACCGTGCCGTGCGCGAGGAACTCGGGCCTGAACCGTCCCTCGCGCACCCAGTCCTGCAGCCAGGACCAGCCGTGGGCGACCCAGATGCGGTACAGCTTCTTGTACTCCAGCAGGGGTTTGACGGCCGGGTGGTCGACGGACTCGATCTCCCAGCGCCGGGTGGACTTGACCTTGATCCCGGCCTGCGCGAACGCCTTGACCACGTCCGCGGGCAGGTCGGGCCGCACCCTGCGGCCGAAGGCGGCGGACACCTCGTCCGCCAGCTCGGCCAGGCGCCGGGGCTCGCCGCCGCCCGCATACCGCTCACCGAGCAGTTCGTGCAGCACCTGGCGGTGCACGTCGGCGCTCCAGGGCAGCCCGGCGCGGTTCATCTCGGCGGCGACCAGCATGCCCGCGGACTCGGCCGCGGTCAGCAGCCGCATCCGGTCGGGGTGCGTGGTGGCGTCGTGCCGGCGCTGCTGCTCGGAGTAGACCGCGACGAGGTCGGGCAGCGGGAGGTGGACGGCGCGCGGTTCGAAGAGGGAGGACTGCGCGCCGGGGTCGGCGGAGCGCAGGGGCGGGTCGGGCGGTACGGGGCCGCCGCGCAGCCTTGCCAGGGCGGCGGCCGCTGAGCGGGGTTCGCCGTACCGCCCCTCGTGGCCGAGGAGGAGGGTCTCGGCGTCCTCGATGTCGTAGCACCGCTCCACTCGCACGCCCGTGGCGAGCAGGCGCGGATAGACCTCGGCCGTGGAGCGCCACACCCAGCGGACGACCTCCGGCCGGGCCCGCACGGCCGTCGCGAGGTCGGGCTCCCACAGGACAGGTCCGGCGAGCAGGCCGTCCGGGCCGAGGGGGGCGATCTCCACGCCACCGTCCTCGGCCGGAGCCAGTGCCCAGCGACCGGTCATGCTGTGAGTGTCGCAGGGGGGTCTGACAACGGCGTCAGGCCTGCGTGGGTGGGGCCTGCAGGTACTTCTCCAGCGCCTTGACCAGCTCGGCCTCCACTGGTGCCTTCTCGACCCCGAGGCCGGAGAGCACTCCCGTGCCGTGCTCGAACTCCAGCATGGCCAGCAGGATGTGCTCGGTGCCGATGTAGTTGTGACCGAGGCGCAGGGCCTCGCGGAAGGTGAGCTCCAGGACCTTCTTGGCGTCGGAGGAGTACGGAACGAGCTCGGGCGCCTCGTCGGCGGCCGGCGGCAGCGCGGCGGTCGCCGCCTCGCGCACCGAGTCGAGGGTGAGGCCCTGCTGGACCAGCGCCTTGGCGGCCAGGCCCTCCGGTTCAGCGAGCAGGCCGATGACCAGGTGAGCGGGCGCGACCTCGGCGTTGCTCGCGGCCTTGGCCTCGTTGTGCGCGGACATCACCACGTTGCGGGCGCGCAGGGTGTAGCGGCTGAAGCCCTGGCTGGGGTCGAGCTCGGCCGACTCCTTGGGCACGAACCGCTTCTGCGCCGCCTGCCGGGTGACCCCCATGCTCTGGCCGATGTCGGTCCAGGAGGCCCCGGAGCGCCGGGCCTGGTCCACGAAGTGGCCGATCAGATGGTCGGCCACCTCGCCGAGGTGGTCGGCGGCGATGACGGCGTCCTGGAGCTGGTCGAGGGGCTGGGAGTGGACCTTCTTGATGGCAGCGATGAGGTCGTCGAGTCGTACGGACGACGCGGGGATCGGGTTCGTCGACATGTGTCAACCGTAGGTTGACACCCCTGCAGTGTCAACCCGAGGTTGACGATCACTCCGGTCCACGCGCGCGTGCCGCTACGTCGGCGTCACCCACCTCGGCGCTGCCTACTTGGGCGTCACCGCCAACCGCACCGCCAGACCCGTGAACACCGTGCCGCTGAAGATGTTCAGCCCGCGCGCCACCCGGCGGCTGCGGCGCAGCAGGGCGGAGAGCTTGCCGGAGAGCAGGCCGATCGAGCCGTCCACGCAGAACCCCATCACCGTGATCGTCAGCCCGAACACCAGGAACTGTTCGCGGACATGCCCCAGTGAGGGGTCCGCGAACTGCGGCAGGAAGGAGACGTTGAACAGGATCACCTTGGGGTTGAGCAGATTGGTGACGGCACCCTGCCAGAAGGCGCGCCGCCGCCCGGGCCCGGCCGGCGTCTCCTCCTCGACCGGAACCGAACGGTCCCGGAACGCCTTGACCGCGAGATACAGCAGATAGGCCGCGCCCGCCCAGCGCAGCACGTGGTACAGCGTCGGCAGGGCCAGGAACAGTGCCGACAGCCCGAGCGCCGCGGCGACCGTGTGCACGAACATCGCGCAGGCCACGCCGAACGCGGCCAGTACCCCGGTCCCGGGCCCGCCCCGCCCGCCCATCGCCACGATGAACATCATGTCGGGGCCGGGCGTGATGCAGAGCGCGAAGGCCGCGACGAGGAAGGCCGCGTACGAAGACATGTCCACCATGGGGGCCATGCTTGAACCGACGGCAGCCGGAAGCGACCGAATTCTCAAGGAGTGAGACGAAGGGAGTGGGACGAGGGGAGGGAGATGAGGGAGGGGGCGAGGGGAGTGGGACGAGCCCGGGGAAAACGCCGTGTGGGGAGCGGGTGCACGGTGATTGACTCACTTGCCATGACCACGACCACGACCACGCAGCCCTCGGACTCAGCCGCCGCCCCGACGCCGACTCCCGTACCCGTCACCGACGTTCCGGCCGTAGTCGACGAGACCGCCAGGCTCCTGACCGAGCACTACGTCTTCCCGGACGTCGCCGAGCAGTTGGCCGCGCTCCTGCGCCGGCGGCTGTCGGAGGGCGCGTACGACGTGCCGACCGCCGAGGAGCTCGGCGCCCTGGTCACCGCCGATCTGCAGTCGCTCAACGGCGATCTGCATCTGCGGCTCGCGTACCACCCCGAGAAGGTGCCGCAGGGCCGGGGCGAGGCCGCGCTGGCCAAGATGCGCCGCGAATTCGAGGCCTCCCTGGGCGGCGTCCCGCGCGTGCAGCTGCTGACCGGCGGGACCGCGCTGCTCGAACTGGCCCCCGCGCTCTTCCCTCTCGAATGGTCCGCCGAGCCGCTCTCTGCCGCGCTCACCCTGGTCGCACGCGCCGACGCGCTGATCCTCGACCTCAGGGGCAACCGCGGCGGCGACCCGGACACCGTCGCGTTCGTCTGCAGCCACCTCCTGGACGAGCGCACCCACCTCAACACCATGTACGCGCGCGAGGGCGACCGCTACGACCAGTCCTGGACCCAGCCGCACGTCCCCGGCCCGCGCTTCGGCGGCAGCAAGCCACTCCATGTCCTCACCGGCCCCGACACCTTCTCCGCAGCCGAGGAACTGGCCTACGACCTCCAGCAGTTGGGCCGCGCGGCCCTGGTCGGCGAGCCCACCCGCGGCGGCGCCCACCCCCGCGAGGGCTGGACCGTCCACCCGAACCTGGAGGCCACCATCCCCGTCGGCCGAGCGATCAACCCTGTCTCCGGCACCAACTGGGAAGGCACCGGCGTCCTCCCGGACGTCCCCTGCGAGGCCGGGGAAGCGCTGGACCGTTCACTGGCGCTGCTCCACGACTGACCTGACTGGTCGTCACCGGCGAGGTCAGCGGTGGGCGCGACGTCGATGACGTCATCGGGCCGGACGTCGCGCGCGTCGCGCCCACCGGCTAACCCCGGGCGACCTCAGCGGTGTGCGCGGGGGTGTAGCGCTCGCCCCTCACCTGGTCGCTCAGCGGGTCCAGCGCGGCCAGCGCCTCGGCGTCCAGGGTGAGTTCCAGGGCGGCCGCGTTCTGCTCCGGCCGGGCAGGGCTGCGGGTGCCCGGAATGGCCGCCACCGCCACCCCGAGGCGCTCGGCCTGCGCGTACACCCAGGCCAGCGCCACCTGGGCCGGGGTGGCACCCAGCCGGTCGGCCACCTCGCGGACGGTCCGCGCGATCTTCTCGTTGGCCTCGTCGGCGAAGCGGGGGTTGGTGCGCCGGAAGTCCTTCTCGCCCAGCGCGGAGCGGTCCAGGGCGCCGGTCAGAAACCCCCGCCCCAGTGGCGAGTACGGCGCACGAAGTCCCGGGCACCGCGGATACGGCGTGACCGGTCGCCGGCGCTGCGGTCGATGCCGAACTTGGTGGCCACCTGCACCTGGTCCCGGCGGCCGTGGACGGCCCGGCGCCCAGCTCAAGCGCCCGACCGATGGTGGCCAGCGAGCCGAGCGTGGTTCGGGTGATCATGCGCGAACACTCTTCCTGCCCGGCGGAACCGGGCGGTGCCTTGAGCACGGACGAACGCCTGCGAAGCCAGGACTTGAAGCGCGCTCGAAGTCGAGCCGCATCCGAACCCGGCCGTCGCCCCCGCCGGTCGCCCCCCACCCGTCAACGCCGCCCGTCGAAGCAGCCTGTCAGTGCCCCGTGGCACGATCGACGGGTGAGCAGCACTACGTCCGGCACCGTTGAACGCGCCTTTCGGGCCGCCCTGTACGCCGAGAGCGACGCGGCCCTCGACACGGGTGCGTCGCTGCTGGCTGCGGACCCTGCCGCGGACGGCGAACTCGCCCGCCGGGGGCAGGAGTTCATCGCGGCGGCCTGGCGGCGCGGGTGGCAGCCTGCCGATGTGGTGCGGACGGTGCGGCGCGAGTTGGACGACGTACACGTGCGGCTGGCGTCGGAGCTGATCCGTGCGCAGCGGCCGTACGACGGCCCGCGTGGTCCCCGCTGGCGCGCGCAGCTGGACGAACTCGCCGACGAGGCGGCCGAAGCGACCGGCCGGTCCACCGGTGCGGCGTCCCGCGCCGACCGCTTCACGCACGCGACCACCGTCCTGGAGCTGTACCGCCTACTGCTGCACCTGCCCCCGCTCGAACCCCTCGACGAGCCCACGCACCGGCCCAGTCCCGAGGCCGGCGGCCCCGCGTCCGGTGGCTCCGAGTCCCGCATGCTCACCCGCATCCGCGCGCTGCTCGCCAAGGCCGAGGCGACCGGGTTCCCGGAGGAGGCGGAGGCGCTGTCCGCCAAGGCGCAGGAGCTGATGGCCCGGCACAGCATCGACGAGGCGCTGCTCGCGGCCCGGACGCCGTCCGCCGCCGCCCCCGGCGCCTGCCGGATCGGTGTCGAGGCGCCGTACGAGCAGGCCAAGGCGGTGCTGCTGGACGCGGTGGCCACCGCCAACCACTGCCGCGCGGTGTGGAACGAACCGATGGGCTTCTCCACGGTCGTCGGCTTCGAGACAGATCTGGAGGCGGTCGAGATCCTCTACACCTCGCTGCTGGTACAGGCCACGACGGCGATGACCAGGGCGGAGGCGGCCCAGCGCGCGGGCGGCCGCAAGCGCACCAAGACCTTCCGGCAGTCCTTCCTCGCGGCCTACGCCCACCGCATAGGCACCCGCCTCTCGGTGGCCGCCGAGACGCAGGTGACCGACGACCTGCTCCCGGTACTGGCCTCCCGCGAGGTCGCGGTCACGGCACACACGGACCGCATGTTCCCGCGCACGACCACGACCCGGCTGCGCGGCGTCAACGACGCGGCGGGCTGGACCGAGGGCGCCGAGGCGGCGGACCGGGCACAGGTGGACCGGGCCCAGGCGGGAGCCCGGCCGCGGCTCCCGTGAGACGTGTGAGACGTCCGCCGTGAGACGGGTGTGGCGTCCGCCGTGAGACGTGTGAGGCGTCCGCGCGTCAGTCGCCGGCCTGCTGGAATGCGGTCACCGAGGCGTTCGGCTCGCCCTCGCCGCCCGTACCACCCTTGCCGCCCTTGGCGGCGACATCGCCGTACGACCAGGTGAAGCGATGCTTGTCGCCGGAGCCGGGCAGGGTGAACGTGCCCGTCTTCACGGCGAGGCTCTTGGTGGCGCCCGCGCCGCCCCGGACGTACGTGATCGTGAAGGAGGCGGTGGCGTCCTTGGCGAGGGTCAGCTTCTGGGCCTTGGCGGCCTTGTCGGCAGGGACGGTGCTCGACGTGCCGCCCGCCTGGAGGCCGACGCTCGGGAAGCCGTTCAGGGTGCATTCGGCGCCCTGGTTGGTGAGCGTGACGGTGACGGTGCCGGAGTCACCGGCGGACGGGGCGGCGCTCGCCGCGATCTGCACGCCGGTGTGAGCGAGTGCGCACGCGTCGCCGGCTTTGTCGGCACCGCTGCCACTGCCGCCGCCGTCACCGCCATCACCTCCGTCGTCGCAGCCGGACAGGAGGAGAGCCGCGGCGAGAGCGGCGACGGTGAGGGAGGTGGTGCGCATGGTGGTCCTCTGGTGCTCTGCGGCGTGACGCCGGTGGTCGCGTGCATGGATCATCACGCACGCGCCCGCGAGGCGGTTGCGCGCCCCCCGGCGGCTACTGTCCGAGGCTCGCCGTGGGCAGCCCCGAAGGCAGCGACCCGCCCGCGGACTTGGTGTACGTCTCCTTGCCGGTGCCGCCCGACCAGGTGATCTGCATGGCGCTCTTGGTCACCGAGTCGACCATTCCCGTCGTACGGCCCTTGCTGCCGTCGGTGCAGGTGAGGTGGATCATCTTCATCCCGGCCTCCTTGCCCGCGGTGCCGCTGCACACGGTCCCGCCGGTCGAAAAGAGCCCGGCCTGCTTGCCGTTGATCACCAGCGCCACGGCCTTGCCGCCGGTGGTGGCGAGCCAGCTGCCCTGCAAGTCGTCGGACGAGCCCGTGGTCGCGCCGGAGCTGCCACCCGTACCACCGCCCGTGCCACCGCCCGTGTCCGCGCTCGACGCGGCGGAGGAGGAGGGCGTGGACGAGGAGTCGTCGTCGGAGTCGCCGCCGCTGCACGCGGTCAGCACGAGCGCGCCCACCAGACCCGCGGCCGCCGCCGCGATCCGCACCTGCCGGCGCGACACCGTGCGAGAGGGACGCGTGAAGGTCGCCGTAGTCACTGGAAGCTCCCAAGCTGTAGCAGGGGGTGGCCACTCGCCCGGCCGGGAGACCGAACGCCCGCAGCAAGCTACCAGCAGCACCCCCTCGCCCCATGGGGAGCGCCTGTGAGATTTACCGACAGGAGTTGCGCCCTCGCGCTCGCCCTCTCCGTGCACAGGGGAGACCACACAGCCCCCACGTGTAGGAGTTTCCCTACGCTTAACGCGTAGGAAAAACCCTACGTATAGTCGTCCCCATGAACATCACTCACGCCTCCTTCGTCACCCTCCCCGTCTCCGACCAGGACCGCGCCCTGAGCTTCTACACGGACGTCCTCGGCTTTGAGGTCACCGCCGACCTCGACCTGCCCCAGGGGCGCTGGCTGCAGGTCGCGCCGAAGGGTGCGCAGACCGTCTTCACGCTCTCCGGTCCGGGGATGGGGGATTTCCGGCCCGGCGAGAGCCGGGGGATCATGTTGGTCACGACCGATGTCGACGCCGACTGCGCCCGGCTCGCCGAGGCGGGGGTCCGCGTGCAGGGTCCGGACGATTTCCCGTGGGGCCGCATGGCCTCCTTCACGGACCCCGACGGCAACGGTCTGATGCTGCTCACCGAGGCGCATCCGACGGAGGCGCACCAGTAGAAAGGCGGGCATGACCGCAACCGGTACCCGCGCGGCGGAGGCGGACCGCGTCTTCGCCGCGCTCGCCAACTCGACCCGCCGCGAGGTGCTTCGGCTGCTCCGCGACGGGGGGCCGCAGCCCGTCCAGGCGCTGGCCGACCACTTCGACATGCGCCGCCCCAGCCTCTCGGAACACCTCAAGGTGCTCCGGGAGGCCGGTCTCGTCTCCGAGCAGCGCAACGGCCGGCAGCGCATCTACCGCCTGGAGGCGGCGCCGCTCGCCGATGTGCAGGACTGGCTCCATCCGTACGAGCGGTTCTGGCGCGAGCAGCTGACGGGCCTCGGCGAACTGCTCGACCGCATTCCCGACGATGAGCCGTCATGAGCACCGAACACCCCGGCGTCCCCGAGGGCCACGACTCCTCCCAGGACCCCGAGAAGTACGGCTTCCCCGAAGACCCGGACGCCGACGACCTCACCGTCATCCGCGTCGACCAATTCTTCCCGCACCCGCCCGCCAAGGTCTGGCGCGCCCTGACCGAGCCGGCGCTGCTCGTGCAGTGGCAGATGCAGGGTGCGGAGGACTTCCGTCTCGAGGTGGGGCACCGGTACCGCCTGACCTCCGTACCCCGGCCCAACACGAACTTCTCCGGTGTCGTGGACGTGCAGGTTCTCGCCTACGACATCGAGCGGATGCTGTCCCTCCGCTGGGCCGACGCCGATCCGGCCAATCCCGCGGACTGGACCATTACCTGGACGCTGGAACAGGAAGGCCGCGGTACGCGTCTCTTCCTAGTGCACGAGGGATTCGACCCCGACGACCCGGCACAGCTCATGGCGCGCCGGATCATGGGCGGCGGCTGGCGGTCGCATGTCCTGCAGGCTTTGGGGCAGACGCTCGAACGGGTCGGGTAAAGCACGCGTCAAAGCTGTAACCGCAGGACCACCCCGCGTGCACGTGCATCTGCTCATGCATCTGCACATGAACAGGGTTATGATCCGGGCAGTTGACTACTGCATCAATGGCCCCTGGGCCACCGCACCACCGGGGAGCGACCTGTGGACCGGGACGTGTACAACGGCATGGCAGCCACGGATTTGAACGGGGTGTCCTGGCAGAAGAGCAGGCACAGCAACTCGCAGGGCTCCTGCGTGGAGTTCGCCAGGCTGCCCGACGGAGAGGTCGCCGTCCGCAACTCGCGTTTTCCGGACGGCCCCGCGCTCGTCTACACCCGCGCGGAGATCGAGGCGATGCTCCTCGGCATCAAGGACGGCGAGTTCGATCACCTGATCGCGGGCTGACCTCCCGCCGACCCCGGGGCAACTCGGGGCAACCGGTTCCTCACACGCGGTGACGCGCGTAGATTCCGGGCGTCAGAAAACGCCCGGTCGTCCTACTCACCGGACCTCGCTGTGTGCGGCAGCCGGAACAGCGCCCAGACGACCTTGCCGCTGAGCGTGCCCGCCATCGGGTGCCAGCCCCAGCTGTCGGCGAAGGAGTCGACGAGGAACAGGCCGCGGCCCGACTCCGCCGCGAAGTCGTCCGCCCCCTCGCGGGCCACCGGGCTCGCATGGCTCGGGTCGCGCACGGCGCACACCAGCCGCTCGGTCCAGCGCATCAGATGCAGCCGTACGGGCGGGCTCTGGTCCGCGGCGCACAGGGTGCCGGCCGGCAGGCCGTGCCGCAGGGAGTTGGTGACGAGTTCCGAGACCACCAGGCACACATCGTCGAAGCGCTCGCCTATCTCCCACTGGTCGAGCATTCTGCGGGTGAAGGCTCTCGCCTCGCGCACGGCCTCGTAGCGGGCGGGGAGGGCGCAGGAAGCGGCGTTGGACACGGCCGCTGGATCAAGCGGCGGAAGGCCCTGCCGTAACGGCTCGAGCATGGTCGATCCATTCGTCCCCATGCGAGGCACTCCCGGGAATTCGCGGTCGTTGCGATGCAGCGGTGGCGCGGGACCATGGTTTCGGATGCGCGGTGCAGATGCAAGGTGCAGATGCACGTGCACGTGACCGAATTGGGGGTTCCCGTCCCGCTTGTGGGCCATTTTTTCCGCCAACTTCTCTCCCTCTGGTGGCCAACTTCTTCCTCTCCCTTGCGCGGAAACTTTGGCTTCTTTCCATATCTGTAATCAGACGAGTACTGCTCGGAGTGTTTTAGTGGCAGACTCTGGCCCCTGAAGCGTTGGGGAGGCTGACGAACGTGAGCGTGGGAGAGCCCGGATCGGTGGTGCGGCGGATGCTGCTCGGCTCGCAACTCAGGCGACTGCGCGAGGCACGCGGAATCACCCGCGAAGCGGCGGGTTACTCGATCCGTGCCTCGGAGTCCAAGATCAGCCGGATGGAACTGGGCCGGGTGAGCTTCAAGACGCGGGACGTCGAGGACCTGCTGACCCTCTACGGCATCAGCGACGAGCAGGAGCGCACTCAGCTCGTCTCCCTCGCCCGCGAGGCCAACGTCGCGGGCTGGTGGCACAGTTACTCCGACGTCCTGCCGAGCTGGTTCCCCACCTATGTCGGCCTGGAGGGCGCGGCCCATCTGATCCGCGCCTACGAGGTGCAGTTCGTGCACGGCCTGCTGCAGACGGAGGAGTACGCGCGCGCGGTCGTGCGGCGGGGCATGCAGGGCGCGAGCACCTCCGACGTCGAAAAGCGGGTGGCGCTGCGGCTGGAGCGGCAGAAGAACCTCGTCTCCGAGCACGCCCCCGACTTCCATGTCGTCCTGGACGAGGCCGCCCTGCGCCGCCCGTACGGCGACCGCGAGGTGATGCGCGGACAGCTCGAGCATCTGATCGACATCTCGCAACGGCCCAACGTACGGCTACAGATCATGCCGTTCCGGCTGGGCGGCCACTCGGGCGAGAGCGGTGCGTTCACCATCCTCAGCTTCCCGGAGTCGGATCTGTCCGACGTCGTCTATCTGGAGCAGCTCACCAGCGCGCTCTACCTGGACAAGCACGAGGACGTAGCGCAGTACGAGAGGGCCCTGAAGGAGCTGCAGCAGGAGAGCCCCGGCCCGGACGAGAGCCGCGATCTGCTGCGCGGCCTGCTCCAGTTGTCCTAGGTTTCTCCGCCAACTTTCCCGGGGTTCTCCCCAGAAGATTGCACAGAGTCCCCAACTCACCTGTGCCGACAGTACGATGACAAGTGATCAGACCCTGTTGTCGATCGTGTGTCTGCTAGTGATTTGGGGATCACATGTCGTCGTACTTCTCCGACCTGGCCCAGCAGTACATCGACGGTGAGTGGCGCCCGGGTACCGGCTCCTGGGACATCATCGACTTCAACCCGTACGACGGCGAGAAGCTGGCCTCGATCACGATAGCCACCGTCGACGAGGTCGACGAGGCGTACCAGGCCGCGGCCCGCGCCCAGAAGCAGTGGGCCGACACCAATCCGTACGCGCGCCGGGCCGTCTTCGAGAAGGCCCTGCGGCTGATCGAGGAGCGCGAGCAGGAGATCACCGAGGTGATCATCGCCGAGCTCGGCGGCACCCGCCTCAAGGCCGCCTTCGAACTCCACCTGGCCAAGGAGTTCCTGCGCGAGTCGATCCAGTGGGCGCTGCGCCCCGAGGGCAAGATCCTGCCCTCGCCGGTGGACGGCAAGGAGAACCGCCTCTACCGCGTGCCGGTGGGCGTCGTGGGCGTCATCAGCCCCTTCAACTTCCCCTTCCTGCTGTCGGTCAAGTCGGTCGCCCCGGCCCTCGCGCTCGGCAACGCGGTGGTGCTCAAGCCGCACCAGAACACCCCGGTCACCGGCGGCACCCTGGTCGCGAAGATCTTCGAGGACGCGGGCCTGCCCGGCGGCCTGCTCAACGTCGTGGTCACCGACATCGCGGAGATCGGTGACGCCTTCATCGAGCACCCGATCCCGAAGGTCATCTCCTTCACCGGTTCCGACAAGGTCGGCCGCCATGTGGCCACCGTCTGCGCCTCGCACTTCAAGCGCTCGGTCCTCGAACTGGGCGGCAACAGCGCGATCGTGGTCCTCGACGACGCCGACATCGACTACGCCGTGGACGCTGCGGTCTTCAGCCGCTACGTCCACCAGGGCCAGGTCTGCATGGCCGCCAACCGGGTGCTGGTGGACCGCTCGATCGCGGACGAGTTCACCGAGAAGTTCGTCGCCAAGGTCAGGACGCTCAAGGCCGGCGACCCGCGCGACCCGCAGACCGTCATCGGCCCGGTCATCAACTCCCAGCAGGCGGACGCCCTTTCGGCCACCGTCGAGCAGGCGATCGCCGAGGGCGCCACGGCCCTGGTGCACGGCACGACCACCGACAACCTGGTCGAGCCCTCCGTCCTGACCGGCGTCCCCGCCGACTCGGCCCTGCTGCGCCAGGAGGTCTTCGGCCCGGTCGCCTTCCTCATCCCCTTCGACGGCGAGGAGGAGGCCGTACGCCTCGTCAACGAGACGCCGTACGGCCTCAGCGGCGCCGTGCACACGGGCGACATCGAGCGGGGCGTGTCCTTCGCCAAGCGCATCGACACCGGCATGTTCCACGTCAACGACGGCACCGTCCACGACGAGCCGCTGGTCCCCTTCGGCGGCGAGAAGAGCTCGGGGGTGGGCCGGCTGAACGGCGAGTCGACCGTCGAGTGCTTCACCACCCTGAAGTGGATCTCGGTGCAGCACGGCCGCAGCGGGTTCCCCTTCTAGCCCTCCGGTTCCAGTCCTCCGGTTTTGGTGTGATCGCGCGGGCCCTCTAGGACGGAACCTGTCCTAAAGGGCCCGTAGCTTCGTCGGTGTCAGGGGGAAGCCCCCGGCAGGATCCGACGAAAGGCGGCCGGTCATGGTTCACATTCCCGCAGAGGCGCAGGGCGACGAGCGCGGAGCGCTGCTCGCGTTCATCGAGGAGCAGCGCGGCGGTATCCGGCGCGCGCTGCTCGGACTGACCGAGGAGCAGGCCGCGAGCAGGCCGAGCGCGAGCGAGCTGTCCCTGTCCGGGCTGCTCAAGCATTCCGCCGAGGTCGAGCAGAGCTGGATCGCGCGCGCCAAGCAGGAGCCGCCGGCCGTCCAGCGGGACGCCTCCAACTGGCACGAGACGTTCCGGCTGGTCGAGGGCGAGAGCGTTCAGTCGCAGTTCGCGTACTGGGAGAAGGTCGCCGTTGAGACCGAGGCGTACGTCCGCTCGGTGCCGAGCCTCGACGACACCTTCCCGCTGCCCGACCAGCCCTGGTTCCCGGAGGACCGGGTCTCCGTGCGCTGGCTCTGCCTGCATCTGATCCGGGAGACCGCCCGGCACGCCGGCCACGCCGACATCATCCGCGAGTCCCTGGACGGCGCGACCGCGTTCGAGCTGGCGGCCAAGGAGCAGGGCACGAGCGTGAGCTGACGTCAAGGGTCCTACGCTGGCCCCATGTCAGCGATCCGTCTCCTGGTGCTGGGCGCGGTCCGCCGGCACGGGCGGGCCCACGGCTACCAGGTGCGGAGCGACCTGGAGTACTGGGGCGCGCACGAGTGGTCCAACGCCAAGCCCGGCTCGATCTACCACGCGCTCAAGCAGATGGCGAAGCAGGGACTGCTGCACGCGCACGAGATCGCGCCGTCCACGGCCGGCGGACCGCCGCGCACCGAGTACGAGATCACCGGCCGGGGCACCGAGGAGTACTTCCGGCTGCTGCGTGCGGCGCTGGTCTCCTACGACCAGAAGCCGGACGTGCTCACCTCCGCGCTCGGCTTCATGGTCGACCTCGACCGCGAGGAGGCCCTCGCGCTCCTGGAGGAGCGGGTGCGCGGCATCGAGGCGTGGCGCAAGTCCGTGACGGAGTACTACACGCCCGAGGACGGCCCCGGCCAGCTCGGCCACATCGGCGAGATCATGAACTTCTGGGTCCACTCGGCCGACACCGGCGCCGAGTGGACCCGCGGGCTCATCGAACGGATCCGCGGCGGCGCCTACACCTTCTCCGGGGAGGGCGAGCCGTTCCTCGGCATCCTCGCCGACGGGCAGGAGAACCCGTACGCGACGGGGCGAGTGCACCCCGAAGACGCGCGCTGATCACGTCCGGGCCGACCTCCCGCGTCCCCTAGTGGTGGAAGCCGGTGGCCGCCGTCTTGTCCTTGGTCCAGGGGTGCGGCTGGCGGTGCAGCTCCGGCAGCAGGCGGGTCAGGTCCTCCACGAACAGGTCGGCGAGGTCGCTCGAGAAGCCGTTGCGGCACACCACCCGCAGCACCGACAGGTCCTCGCGGTTCGGCGGGAAGGTGTACGCGGGCACCAGCCAGCCCTTCTCCCGCATCCGGCGGGACACGTCGAAGACGTCGTACGACTCCACGCCCGGCGCCGTCGTGAACGCGAAGACGGGCAGCTCGTCGCCGCGGGTCAGCAGCCGGAAGTCGTCGAGCGCCTCGACGCGTTCGGCGATGCTCCGTGCCACGTCCCGGGTGGTCTGTTGCACGGCCCGGTAGCCCTCGCGGCCCAGCCGCAGGAACGTGTAGTACTGCGCGACCACCTGGGCGCCGGGCCGGGAGAAGTTGAGCGCGAAGGTCGGCATGTCGCCGCCCAGGTAGTTGACGCGGAAGACCAGCTCCTCGGGCAGCGCCTCCTTGTCGCGCCACAGCGCCCAGCCGACGCCCGGGTAGACCAGGCCGTACTTGTGCCCCGAGGTGTTGATGGAGGCCACCCGCGGGAGGCGGAAGTCCCACACCAGGTCCTCGTCGAGGAAGGGCGCGATCATGCCGCCGGAGGCGCCGTCCACGTGGACGGGGACGTCCCAGCCCGTGCGCTCCTGGAGGGCGTCGAGGGCCGCGCACAGGTCCGCGATGGGCTCGTAGGAGCCGTCGAACGTCGAGCCGAGGATGCCGACGACGCCGATCGTGTTCTCGTCGCACAGGTCGGCGGCGGCCTGCGGGTCGAGGTGGAAGCGGTCGCCCTCCATGGGCACCTGGCGGGCCTCCACCTCCCAGAAGTTGCAGAACTTCTCCCAGCACACCTGGACGTTGACCCCCATGACCAGGTTCGGGCGCGCCCCCGGCGCCGGGTTCCGCTTGCTCCAGCGCCGCTTGAGGGCCATCCCGGCGAGCATGCAGGCCTCGCTGGAGCCGGTCGTCGAACAGCCCACGGCGGCCGACGGGTCCGGCGCGTTCCACAGGTCGGCGAGCATCGCCACGCAGCGGCGCTCCAGCTCCGCGGTGCGCGGGTACTCGTCCTTGTCGATCATGTTCTTGTCCCGGCACTCCGCCATCAGGACGCCGGCCTGCGGTTCCATCCAGGTGGTGACGAAAGTGGCGAGGTTCAGCCGGGAGTTGCCGTCCAGCATCAGCTCGTCGTGCACCAGCTGATACGCCGTCATGGACGGCATCGGGGCGTCGGGGAGCCGGTGCCTGGGGGGCGCCTCGGTCATGCCCGCGACCGGATCGGCCTCCCCGAAGAAGGGGTTGACCGACATCGGGCGTTCGTCGGGCTTCTGCGGGCCTTTGTGGAGCGCCATGACCTTGTCTCCTCGTGTCTCTTCGGTGAACGTGTGTCAGCGGACCGGGGTTCCGTCGTCGCGCAACTGCATCTGCGGCCGCCCGGTCACCAGCAGCCAGGCGGGCAGCGAGGCGAAGCACAACAGGGCGAGGATGGCCGGTGAGGACGCCAGCACGGCGGCCGTGAACAGGCTCACCCAACCCTGCCGGGTGACGGCGAGGAGCATGCCCAACACGCCCGTGGCGACACCGAGCGCCGGGTGAACGGACGGTATGAGGGCGTGCGCGCCCAGTCCGAAGGCGGCGCCCACGAACACCGCCGGGAAGATCCGGCCGCCCCGGAAGCCGCAGGACGCGGCGACGAGCAGCGCGGCCAGCTTCACCACGGCCAGCACCGCGTACTCGCCCGCCGACCGGCCGTCCGGGTCCCGGGCCAGTTCGGCGACCTCGTCGAGCCCCTTGAAGAGCGTCAGATGCCCGCCCAGGGCGGCCAGCAGCCCCAGCACCAGCCCGCCCGCGGGAAGCGCCACCAGGGGGTGGCCGAGGCGCCGGAAGACGCCGTGGACGTAGGGGAACGCGTAGACCGCGCACATGCCGAGCGCCGCCGCCAGCGGCGCGATCACCAGGGCGGCCAGCAGGTCGCCCCAGCCGGGATGCCGGCCGAACGCGGGCAGATCCAGGTCGAAGGTGGGATGGGCCACCAGGGTCGTCGTCAGGGCGGCCGCCCCGGCGGCCACCAGCGGCCCGAACACGTTGTCCCAGAGCAGCCCCTTGAGCTGCCGCCCGGCCAGCGCCTCGGAGACGACCAGCGCTGCCGCCACCGGTGTCCCGAACAGCGCCCCGATCGTCGCGGCCTCCGCCAGCGCCGGCCACAGCCCGCCCGGCAGCCGGCGGAACAGCCGGGTCCCCGCCCAGAAGGCGAGCCCCACGTTCACCGCGATGATCGGGTTCTCGGGACCCAGGCTCGGGCCGCCCGCCAGCATCAGCGCGGTCGCCAGCAGCAGGCCCGGCAGCACGCGGGGTGCCAGCACGGGCGCGTTGAGTCCCAGGGTGGCGGGCTCCGGCCCGGCGTGGCCTGGCACCTTCCACACCACCAGTCCGACCGCGAGGCCCGTCGCGGTGAGAATGACGAGCATCCACAGCACGGAGTACCGGCCGATGCCCAGGGCGTCGGGCAGGTTCCTCCACAGCACGTGCTGGAACTGCTCCGCGGCCGCGCTCACCCCGACGAACAGCAGGCTCGCGCCCACGCCCACCAGGAGAGCGGGCAGGATCAACGGCACGAGCGCGCGTGCCGGTGCCGCGGGAACAGACGGCTCCTGCTGGACGGTGTCGTGGGCCACGGGCTCACCATAAGCGGACGAATCGCATCAAACATGCGGAAAACCTCCGGAGCGGACGGGGCCGGCCACCCGCGAGACTTGCGGAGAGAACCGACTTGCACCTCACGTGGCGTGAGGGCTCACCGTGAAGGGCGTACCGAGAAAGGAGCGGAGAAGTGAGCTACTCCGTGGGACAGGTCGCGGACTTCGCCGGGGTCACGGTGCGCACGCTGCACCACTACGACGCCATCGGGCTGCTCGTCCCGAGCGAACGCAGCCATGCGGGCCACCGGCGCTACAGCGACGGCGACCTCGACCGGCTGCAGCAGATCCTGTTCTACCGGGAGCTCGGCTTCCCGCTCGAGGAGGTCGCCGCCCTGCTCGACGACCCGGACGCGGACCCGCGCGCGCATCTGCGCCGCCAGCACGAGCTGCTGACCGCCCGGATCGAGAAGCTGCAGAAGATGGCGGAGGCCGTGGAGAACGCCATGGAGGCACGGAAGATGGGCATCAACCTCACCCCGGAGGAGCGGTTCGAGGTCTTCGGCGACAAGGACCCCGAGCAGTACGCGGAAGAGGCGGAGGCGCGCTGGGGCAACACGGAGGCGTACGCCGAGTCGCAGCGCCGCGCCGCCACGTACACCAAGGAGGACTGGAAGCGCATCCAGGCCGAGGTCGACGACTGGGGGCGGCGGTACGCGGCCCTCGTGGCGGCCGGCGAGCAGCCGTCCGGCGAGGCGGCCATGGACCTCGCCGAGGAACACCGCCAACAGATCAGCAGGAACTACTTCGAGGTCCCGTACGAGATGCACCGGTGCTTCGGCGAGATGTACGTCTCCGACGAGCGCTTCAAGGCGTTCTACGACGCCATGCACCCGGGGCTCGCCGAGCACCTGCGCGAGGCGATCCTCGCCAACGCCGACCGGCGGACGGCCTGAGCGCCGAGGGCTCACAGCTTGGTGCCGGTCTCCTCACAGTGCATGCTGGAGGCACCGGTGGAACCTGGGGCGGACACATTGCGTTGATAGCTTTGTGCGCCCGCAGAAGGACGCCGTTCTTCTCTCACCCCCTCAGGGAGCCCGGAACCGTGACGACGCTTGCCCTCGGCCCGAGCTGGCTGGATCCGAACCACCTTCTGGACTCGTTCGGCATCTGGGGCCTGCTCCTGGTCGTCTTCGCGGAGTCGGGCCTGCTCATCGGCTTCTTCCTGCCGGGCGACTCGCTGCTGTTCACCTGCGGTCTGCTGATCACAGCGGGAACCCTCGACTTCCCGCTGTGGGCGGCCGTCCTGCTCATCAGCCTCGCCGCGGTCCTCGGCGACCAGGCGGGCTATCTCTTCGGCAAGAAGGTCGGACCCTCGCTCTTCACACGCCCCGACTCACGCCTGTTCAAGCAGGAGAACGTGGTCAAGGCGCACGAGTTCTTCGAGAAGTACGGCCCGAAGTCCCTGGTCCTGGCCCGCTTCGTGCCCGTCGTGCGCACGTTCACGCCGATCATCGCCGGTGTCAGCGGCATGCGGTACCGCTCCTTCATCACGTTCAACGTCATCGGCGGCGTGATGTGGGGCGCGGGCGTGACCCTGCTGGGCTCGTGGCTGGGCAACGTGGACTTCGTCAACAAGAACATCGAGGCGATCCTCGTCCTGATCGTCCTGATCTCGGTGATCCCGATCGCCATCGAGTTCCTGCGCGCCCGCTCCAAGGCGAAGAAGAACCCCCAGCCGGCCGCCCAGGCGCCCACCCGGCAGCACGCTCCGGCGCCCATGCCCATGCCCATGGACGACGCGACGACCCAGCTGCGCCGCGTCCCCGCGGCGGACGACCGGGGGCACCGGCAGCAGTACCCGCAGCAGTATCAGGAGCCGTACCAGCCGCAGCAGTACCAGCAGCCGCAGCCGCAGTACCAGCAGCCCCAGTACGAGGAGCCGCAGTACCAGCAGCCTGAACCCCAGTACCAGCAGCCTCAGTATCAGCAGCCCCAGTACCAGCAGCAGCCCCAGCAGTACGGCGGCCGCCAGGACCAGCAGTACCCGTACGACCAGGGCTACTAGAACCCTCGGGTCCGCTTGGCGGCCCGGCGTCCCGCCGCGCTGGCCGCACCCGGCACCCGCAGGAACAGCCGGGAGATCTCGGAGCCGAGGTTGACCCCGATGGCGATGGCCATGGCCAGCGACGCGGCCGTGGCCAGGGAGACCAGCCCCTTGTCGACCTCGTTCTGTGCCGTCGCGAGCAGCCCGAAGTAGGTCGCCGATCCCGGCAGCAGGGGGCCGATCGCCGCCGTCGTGTAGGGCAGCGCGGACGCGAAGCGGTACCGCGAAAGCAGCTGCCCGAACAGGCCCACGAGGCCTGCCGCCACGGCGGTCGAGGCGACGGGGGAGAGGCCGCCGGGGTAGTGCAGCGCGCCGTACACCGTCCACGCCACGCCGCCGTTCAGCGTCACCCACAGCACGGTCGACTTCTCCTGCTGCAGCAGGACCGCGAAGGTCAGCGACAGCAGCATCGACGCGGCGATCTGCAGCGCGGGCCGCTGGGAGATGCCGAGGGCCGCGTCCGGGTTGAGCTTGGCGCCCAGGTTCACGCCGAAGTACAGGACCACCAGGACGCCCACGACGATGCCGACGAAGAGGTACAGGACCTCCAGCAGACGCGCCGACGCCGTGATGTAGAAGCCGGTCAGCCCGTCCTGCACGCCCGCCACCAGCGCCCGTCCCGGCAGCAGCGCGAACAGCCCACCGGTGATCACCGCGGACGCCTTGACGTCGACGTGCGCGACGGTGAGCGCGACCCCGATGGCCGCAGGGGGCATCGCGGCCACCGTGAACTGGTAGAACTCCGGCAGCCCGCGCCCGGCGCACAGCCAGGCGAGCCGGTCGCCGAGCATCGCGCCCAGCGCGGCCGCCATGAACACCAGCCAGTCACCGCCGACCAGCACGGAGGCCGCACCCGCGAGCAGCCCTCCGGCCGCGGTCAGCGCCCAGCCGGGGTAGGGGTGCCGGTTGCGCCGTATCTCGGCGAGCCGCCGGTAGGCCTCCTCCAGGGAGAGATGGGTCTCCGGGTCGCTGAGGTCGTCCACCAGCCGGAAGACGGCCGCGAGCCGGGTGTAGTCGACGGCCCGGCGCCGCACGGTCCTGGACGCCGTCACCGGGTCGTCGACGAGGGACGGCTGGTGCGAGATCGACAGCAGGGTGAAGGTGACGTTCGGCTCGCAGCGGTCGAGGCCGTAGGAGCGGCAGACCGCGAACATCGCGGCCTCCACGTCCTCGGCGCCCTCACCGCCCGCCAGCAGCAACTCGCCGATGCGCAGGGTCAGGTCGAGCACGCGCGGGACGGCGGGGCCGTCCTCCTCCGCCTTCGGCGCGTGCTCCGGCGCCGGCCGCTCGGCCACCGGCATCCGCAGCATGGTGCGCATCCGGTCCTGCCAGGGCACGTCCTTGGTCAGGCTGATGGCGGGAATGCCGGTCGCCGGGGTGAAGGCCGTGGGGGGCTGCTTGGAGCTGTAGGTGTTCGGCGTGCTGAACGCCGATTTCTCCACCTCGTCGCTGTGCGGGTGCTGGACGTCCAGGCCGTCGGGGACCGCGAACTCGGACGTCGTCTCCGACTCCGTGACGCCCCTGGGCGCGGCGAAGCCCGCGGGAATGGCGAATTCGGATGTGATCTCGGGGTCGAACGCGCCCCTGGCCTCGTCCGACTGCGGCTTGCGGTCCTCCGCCTCCGACACCTGAGTAACGCTCCCTGTACGACGCGTGCAGCTACGCCAGTATGCGCACACGAACACGAACGGGCCGCACGCGCACGCGTGCGGCCCGTTGGACGACTCGGGGCTCAGTGGCCGCCCTGCTCCTTGAACCGCTTGTAGGAGCGCTCGATCTCGATCTCGGCGTCCGTGCGGCCCACCCAGTTGGCGCCCTCGACGGACTTGCCGGGCTCCAGGTCCTTGTAGACCTCGAAGAAGTGCTGGATCTCCAGGCGGTCGAACTCCGACACGTGGTGGATGTCACGCAGGTGTTCCACCCGGGGGTCCGTGGCCGGCACGCACAGCAGCTTGTCGTCGCCGCCCGCCTCGTCCGTCATCCGGAACATGCCGATGGCGCGGCACTTGATGAGGCAGCCAGGGAACGTCGGCTCGTCCAGGATGACCAGCGCGTCCAGCGGGTCACCGTCCTCGCCGAGGGTGTTCTCGACGAAGCCGTAGTCGGTCGGGTAGGCGGTCGAGGTGAAGAGTCGACGGTCCAGGCGGATCCGACCGGTCTCGTGGTCCACCTCGTACTTGTTCCGCGAACCCTTCGGGATCTCGATCGTGACGTCGAACTCCACCGGTGGCTCCTCCATGATCAACACATAGTTCTGGTGGTTAAGTGTCCCTCACGCTGGTGTGTGATCGCGAAAGGGGCTGGTGATCGTGCCCGAGCTGAGGCCTTGGCGGGCCGTTAGACCGCATGTGGCGCGGGCCGCGAACGCCGTTCGACCGCGTCTGGCACGGGCCGCCGGGACCGTACGTCCGCATCTCGAACGGGCCGCGAACGCCGTGCGACCGGGGCTGGAACGCGCCGCGGACGCCACGAAACCGCGGCTCGCGCGTGTGCGGTCCGTCCGGCTCACGCGGCCGAAGCCGGTCGGGGCCTGGCCGTACACCGCGGGCGCCGCCACCGCCGGTCTGGCGCTGGCCGTCGCCGTGGTGACCGCCGCCGGCCCCTGGGACTCCACCGGTCAGCGTACGGCCGAGGCGGACCACGCAGTCGCCCTGGAACGAACGGGTGGCGCAGATCACGGCCGTAATTCCGCTACGTCCGGTTCGTCCGACGCGGCCGCGGGCGCGCCCCGGCCCGCACCCAGCGCCGCCTCCGTCCTGGTGGGCCTCGGCCGGACGACCAGCACCGTCAAGTCGGCCCCCGCCGGACCGGCCCTCGCGGACGTGCTGGGACCGCTGCTGAAAAACCCGGCGCTGGGCACCCGGCACGCCGGCGCGGTCGTCGACATCGCGACCGGCGAGCGCCTGTACGGCACCGGCACCGGCGAGCCGCTCACCCCCGCCTCCACCACGAAGATCGCCACCGCGACGGCGGCCCTGTCGGCGATGGGCGCCGACCACCGGCTGACCACCCGCACGGCGCTGGAGCCCGGCACCGGGGAACTCGTCCTGGTCGGCGGCGGCGACCCCACCCTGACGGCACGCAAGAGCGCAGGCGGCTGGGCGAGCCTGCAGGATCTGGCGGACCGGACCGCGAAGGCACTGAAGAAGCGCGGCATCACCAAGGTGACGCTGTCCTACGACACCACTCTGTACACCGGCCCCCTGCTGCACCCCATCGGCGTCAACGGCAACCTCGCCCCCGTGAGCGCCCTGATGGCCGACGAGGCCCGTACGAACGACTCCACGAGCGGGCCGGTCGAGCGGGTGACCGACCCGGCGGCGGACGCGGCCCGCACATTCCGTACGTACCTCGCCGCCCACGGCATCCACACCACGTCCCCGGGCCCGTCCAAGGCGACGGGCCGGGCCGACGACCTCGCCGCCGTCTCCTCGCCCCCGCTGTCGGCCCTGGTCGAGCGCATGCTGACCAACAGCGACAACGACATCGCCGAGGCCCTGGCCCGGCAGACCGCCGTCGCGACGAAGCACCCCGTGAGCTTCGACGGCGGCGCGGCCGCGATCGCCGCCCAGCTGAAGAAGCTGCAACTGCCGCTCAAGGGCGCGCAGTTCCACGACGGCAGCGGACTCGACCGGGACGACCGGCTCACGGCCGGCCTGCTGACGGCCCTGCTGGCGAAGGCCGGCGACCCCGCGCGGCCCGAACTGCGCCCGGTCCTCACGGGCCTTCCGGTGGCCGGCTTCACCGGCACTCTGGCCACCCGCTACACGGACGGTGCGGCAGGGGTCGTACGGGCGAAGACGGGCACCCTGACGGGCGTGAACACCCTGGCGGGCACGGTGGTCGACCGGGACGGCCGCCTGCTGGCCTTCGCGTTCCTCGCCTCGGACACGACCGATGCCCAGGCGGCCCAGTCGGCCCTGGACAGGACCGCGACGGCCCTCGCCGCGTGCGGCTGCCGCTGACGCCCCGCCCGGCCACCGCGACCGCCGCCCGTGCTCGCGGCCTGCCCCAAGCGGGAACGCTCACGTACCGTTGACGCATGACGAGCATCGGTGGTGCCGAGATGGTCGACTGGAATCTCGCGGTGGCGACCGCGACCCGCCTCGTGCGGCCGGGCCCCGACGTGAGCCGCGACGAGGCGAGGACCGTCGTCGCGGAGCTGCGCCGGCATGCCAAGGCCTCGGAGGAACACGTCCGGGGCTTCACCCGTATGGGATCGGAGGAGATCCACGACACCCCGGTCCTCGTCGTCGACCGCCCCGGCTGGGTGCGGGCGAACGTCGCGGGCTTCCGGGAGATCCTCAAGCCCCTGCTGGACAAGATGCAGGAGCGGCGCGGCAGTACGCCCGGCGGCGCGGTCCTCGGCGCCGTCGGCGGCAAGGTCACCGGCGTCGAACTGGGCATGCTGCTGTCGTTCCTGGCCTCCCGCGTCCTCGGCCAGTACGAGACCTTCGCGCCGGCCACCCGCGAGCTTCCGGCGGGGGAGAACGGCGGCGGCCGGCTGCTCCTCGTCGCCCCGAACATCGTGCACGTGGAGCGCGAACTCGACGTCCAGCCGCACGACTTCAGGCTGTGGGTGTGCCTGCACGAGGAGACGCACCGCACGCAGTTCAGCGCGGTGCCCTGGCTGCGCGACCACCTCGAGGGCGAAATCCAGTCTTTCTTGGGGGAGACCGACGTCGACCCCATGACGGTCCTGGAGCGCCTGCGCGAGGCCGCCCAGTCCCTCGCGGGCGGGCGCCCCGAGGGCGAGGAGGACGACGGCGGGCGCTCCTTCGTGGAGATCGTGCAGACCCCGGCGCAGCGGGAGATCCTCGGGCGGCTGACCGCCGTGATGTCCCTCCTGGAGGGCCACGCCGACTTCGTGATGGACGGGGTGGGCCCGCAGGTCGTGCCGAGCGTGGCCGAGATCCGCGAGAAGTTCCAGCAGCGCCGGGCGAAGGGCGCCTCCCGGCTGGACATCGCCCTGCGCAAACTGCTGGGCCTGGACGCCAAGCTGAGGCAGTACCGCGACGGCGAGCGGTTCGTGCGGGCCGTCGTCGAGCAGGTCGGCATGGACGGCTTCAACCATGTGTGGACGTCCCCCAACACCCTCCCGACCAAGGCGGAGATCGCCAAACCGGCGGACTGGGTCGCGCGGGTGCACCGCAAGAACGAGTCGTGAACCCCGCGGGGGGTCGTGAAACGAATCCGGCCGACGGCAGGCGAACGCCCCTCCAATCACCCGTCCGAGGGACCGTGAGCCATGGGTAGGCGTGCGATGCTCGGGGAACGTCCCGGTTCTGTCACCATCTACACACTCTGAGTGACCGAACCGGGCTCACCCCCCGAAAACTTCATGAAGGGAACCGGACATGGGTCCCCATCCAGCGGTCGCGGCGATACGCCTGGCGGTCCGCCACGTCCTTCACGACATCCTCAACGAGCACCAGACCGCCTCCAAGGCCTACGGGCGCTTCGAGCAGGTCTCGCACGAGCGCCGGTCGTCGCCGCTCGTGCTCGTGGCATGCTCCGGCGGCGCCGACTCCATGGCCCTCGCCTCCGCCCTCGCCTTCGAGGCCCCCAAACTCGGCATCCGGGCCGGCGGCATCACCGTCGACCACGGCCTGCAGCAGGGTTCCGACCAGCGCGCCGAGGAAGTCGCGCAGCGCCTGCGCGAGCTTGGCCTCGACCCGGTCGACTCCGTGGCCGTCACCGTCGGCCGCGACGGCGGGCCCGAAGCCGCCGCCCGCGACGCGCGCTACGCCGCGCTGGACGCCGCGGCCGTCCGCCACGGCGCCACCGCGGTCCTGCTCGGCCACACCCGCGACGATCAGGCCGAGACAGTGCTGCTCGGCCTCGCCCGCGGCTCGGGCATCCGCTCCCTGTCCGGAATGGCCGCGGTCTCGGGGGCCGACGGCCGTTACCGCCGCCCGTTCCTCAGGCTCGACCGCCAGACCGCCCGCAAGGCCTGCATGGTCCAGTCGCTCCCCGTCTGGGACGACCCGCACAACGCCGACCCGGCCTACACCCGCTCCCGGCTGCGCCACGAGGGCCTGCCCGCCCTGGAGAAGGCGCTCGGCAAGGGCGTCGTCGAGGCCCTGGCCCGCACCGCGCAGCTCTCCCGCGACGACGCCGACGCCCTCGACTCCTGGGCCAGCCAGGCCGAGACCTCCGTACGGGACGCGGCGGGCCGCCTGGAGTGCGCCAAGCTCTACGCCCTGCCGCCCGCCGTGCGCCGCCGCATCCTGCGCAGGGCCGCCATCGAGGCCGGGGCGCCCGCCGGTTCGCTGTTCGCCCGGCACATCGAGGAAGTCGACCGGCTGATCACCCGCTGGCGCGGCCAGGGAGTCATCAATCTCCCGGGCAAAGTCGTCGCGCAGCGCCAGGGTGGCAGACTGGTGATTCGGCAAGGCTGAAACCTTGCCCCCCTTTGGGGGGTGATGGGCGGCCGCTGGGACGACCGAAAGTGATGCGGGTGGACGCGAAAGACATGGGCACCGACCTCAAAGAGGTGCTCATCACCAAGGAAGAGATCGACGCGAAGCTGCTCGACCTGGCCGCGAAGATCGACGCTGAGTACGCGGGCAAGGACCTGCTCATCGTCGGTGTCCTCAAGGGCGCGGTGATGGTCATGGCCGACCTCGCCCGGGCGCTGTCCACCCCCGTCACCATGGACTGGATGGCCGTGTCGTCGTACGGCGCGGGCACCCAGTCCTCCGGCGTGGTGCGGATCCTCAAGGACCTCGACACCGACATCAAGGGCAAGCACGTCCTGATCGTCGAGGACATCATCGACTCCGGCCTGACCCTGTCGTGGCTGCTGTCCAACCTCGGCTCGCGCGAGCCGGAGTCCCTCAAGGTGTGCACGCTGCTGCGCAAGCCGGACGCCGCCAAGGTCGCCATCGACGTGGAGTGGGTCGGTTTCGACATCGCCAACGAGTTCGTCGTGGGATACGGCCTCGACTACGCCGAGAAGTACCGCAATCTCCCGTTCGTGGGTACGCTCGCGCCTCACGTCTACGGCGGCTGAGCCAGTGAGGCCGTCTTAGTAGGACGATCGGGAACCCCAGCGGGTTTCGCGCCGTTGGAGCATGCAGACGGGCTTGCCAGCCCTCCCGTGCGGCTTCGTGCGACAAAGCTGGGGTACCGTCAGAAGAACTGTCTTATCAAACTCACTATGGCAGGAGGGACGGGGCGACACCGCTCCGTATGGATGGACGTGAAGCGATACTTCCGTGGGCCGGTCATGTGGATCGTGCTGGCCGTCCTTGCCGTGGTCGTGTTGATGCAGGTCGTCGGCTCGTCCGGCGGCTACAAGACGGTGGACACCGGCCAGGTCGTGGCGGCGATCAATGACAACAAGGTCGAACAGGCCAAGCTGACCACCGGCGACGAGCAGACCGTCAAGGTCCAGCTCAAGGACGGCGTAAAGGTCGAAGGCAGCTCGAAGATCCAGGCGAGCTACATCGGCGACCAGGGCGTGACCATCGCCAACACGCTGCAGACCAAGTACCAGGACAAGCAGATCCCCGACGGCTACACCGTTTCGCCGTCGAAGCAGAACCCCTTCCTGGGCATCCTGCTCTCCCTGCTCCCCTTCGTCCTGATCGTCGTCGTCTTCCTGTTCCTGATGAACCAGATGCAGGGCGGCGGCTCCCGGGTCATGAACTTCGGGAAGTCCAAGGCCAAGCTCATCACCAAGGACACCCCCAAGACGACGTTCTCCGACGTGGCGGGCTGTGACGAGGCCGTCGAGGAGCTCCACGAGATCAAGGAGTTCCTGCAGGAGCCGGCCAAGTTCCAGGCCGTCGGCGCCAAGATCCCCAAGGGCGTGCTGCTCTACGGCCGCCCCGGTACCGGCAAGACGCTGCTCGCGCGTGCCGTCGCCGGTGAGGCGGGGGTCCCCTTCTACTCGATCTCCGGTTCCGACTTCGTCGAGATGTTCGTCGGTGTCGGTGCCTCGCGTGTCCGTGACCTGTTCGAGCAGGCCAAGGCGAACGCCCCGGCGATCGTCTTCGTCGACGAGATCGACGCGGTCGGCCGCCATCGCGGCGCCGGCCTCGGCGGTGGTCACGACGAGCGCGAGCAGACGCTGAACCAGCTGCTCGTCGAGATGGACGGCTTCGACGTCAAGGGCGGCGTGATCCTCATCGCCGCGACGAACCGGCCCGACATCCTCGACCCGGCGCTGCTGCGCCCCGGCCGTTTCGACCGCCAGATCGCGGTCGACCCGCCGGACCTGCAGGGCCGTCTGGAGATCCTCAAGGTCCACCAGAAGGGCAAGCCGGTCGCGCCGGACGTCGACCTGTCGGCCGTCGCCCGCCGTACGCCGGGCTTCACCGGCGCGGACCTGTCGAACGTGCTGAACGAGGCGGCGCTGCTGACGGCCCGCAGCGACAAGAAGCTGATCGACAACTCCATGCTGGACGAGGCGATCGACCGTGTGGTCGCGGGCCCGCAGAAGCGGACCCGGATCATGTCGGACAAGGAGAAGAAGATCACCGCGTACCACGAGGGCGGTCACGCCCTGGTCGCGGCGGCGTCTCCGAACTCCGACCCGGTCCACAAGATCACGATCCTCTCCAGAGGCCGTGCGCTCGGGTACACGATGGTCCTGCCGGACGAGGACAAGTACTCCACGACCCGCAACGAGATGCTGGACCAGCTGGCCTACATGCTGGGCGGCCGTGCGGCCGAGGAGCTCGTCTTCCACGACCCGACCACGGGCGCTGCGAACGACATCGAGAAGGCCACCACCACGGCCCGCGCGATGGTCACGCAGTACGGCATGACCGAGCGGCTGGGCGCCATCAAGTTCGGCGGCGACAACACCGAGCCCTTCCTCGGACGTGAGATGGCTCACCAGCGCGACTACTCGGAAGAGGTCGCCGCGCTGGTGGACGAGGAGGTCAAGAAGCTCATCGAGAACGCGCACAACGAGGCCTGGGAGATCCTGGTCGAGAACCGCGACGTCCTCGACAACCTCGTCCTGCAGCTGCTGGAGCGCGAGACGCTGGGCAAGGAGGAGATCGCCGAGATCTTCGCCCCCATCGTCAAGCGTCCGCCGCGGCCCGCCTGGACGGGTTCGTCCCGCCGCACGCCGTCGACCCGCCCGCCGGTGCTCTCCCCCAAGGAGCTCGCACTGACGAACGGCGCCAACGGCGCGGCCCCGGCGATCACCACCGCCAAGGCCACCGCGTCGGAGTCGGCGCCGGTGACGGAGCCGGCCCCGGAGGAGCGCCCGGAGAACTGACCGGGCGGCCTCGACAGGCCCGGAATGATTGCCGCACCCCCCAGGTTCTAGCCTGGGGGGTGCGGCATTCAGCCATGTCCGCAGTCGAGGCGCGTGAGCCCACACGCGAGACCCGCACAGGAACGAGGCACCACATGACCGACCCCGTGACGCTGGACGGCGAGGGTTCGATCGGCGAGTTCGACGAGAAGCGCGCCGAGAACGCCGTACGGGAGCTGCTCATCGCGGTCGGTGAGGACCCGGAGCGGGAGGGGCTCAGGGAGACACCGGCACGGGTCGCGCGGGCGTACAAGGAGATCTTCGCGGGGCTGTGGCAGAAGCCCGAGGACGTGCTGACGACGACGTTCGATCTCGGCCACGACGAGATGGTGCTCGTGAAGGACATCGAGGTGCTGAGCTCCTGCGAGCATCACCTGGTGCCGTTCGTGGGGGTGGCCCACGTCGGATACATCCCGTCCACCGACGGCAAGATCACGGGCCTGTCGAAGCTGGCCCGGCTCGTGGACGTGTACGCCCGCCGGCCTCAGGTGCAGGAACGTCTCACCACGCAGATCGCCGATTCGCTGATGCAGATCCTGGAACCGCGCGGCGTGATCGTCGTCGTGGAGTGCGAGCACATGTGCATGTCGATGCGCGGGGTCCGCAAGCCCGGGGCCAAGACCATAACGTCGGCGGTGCGCGGTCAGCTGCGCGACCCGGCCACCCGCAACGAGGCGATGAGCCTGATCATGGCGCGCTGACGACGCCTGCCGCCACGCGGGTTCAAACGGTTTCAGGCGGGCGACGCCGCGCCGTTGTTGTGCTCGTCGTCGTCCTCCGGGAGCCGGCACACGCGCTCCAGGAAGATCGCGGCCACTATGACCGCGATGCCCGCCACGACCGAGAAGCCGGCGTAGATGGCCTGGTCACGGCGGGCCGGGATGTCGAGCAGCTCCAGCAAGAAGGCGCCCGTGCCGCCGTACATCCCGGCGACGAGCGCGGCCACCAGGGCGCTGGCCTGGCCGAAGACGACCGCACGGGCCGCCATCAGCGGGTCGACGCCCTTGGCCTCCGGGCGCCGCTCGCGCTGCGCCTTGAGACGGGCGCGCAGGGAGAACGCCGTGGCCAGCAGGACCACCGCGATCAGGGCGAGCACGATGGGGGCGGCCAGGGGGACGCTGGGCAGGGTCCCGATCGCGTTCCACAGGCGGGCGCCCGCCCAGGACAGGATTCCGGCCACGATGAACACGCCGACCAGCACCCTGATGCGCAGCTCTCTCACGGTGTCCCTTCAACTCCCCCGGGTCCTGGCGGACCGTCCCGCAGACAGTGGTCGTCTCGACCTTAACGACTACTCGGGCAGGTGGAGTTCCAGGTCCCCGCGGGGTGTCACGCCCGCGCGCGTGACGGCGTCCAGGAGATCGGCGACCGCGCCACGGCCGGGCACCTGGGCGTCGGGGTCGACGTCGTACCAGGGGGCGAGGACGAAGGCGCGCTCGTGGGCCCGCGGGTGGGGGAGCGTGAGGTGCGGGTCGTCGTCCACGACGTCGGCGTACGCGACGATGTCGACGTCGAGGGTGCGTGCGCCCCAGCGCTCGTCCCGCACCCGGTGGAAGGCCTCCTCGACCGCGTGGGCCCGCTCCAGGAGCGAGGACGGCGGGAGGGTGGTCTTGAGCACGACGACCGCGTTGAAGTACGACGGCTGGCTGCCGGGCTCGACGCCCCAGGGCTCCGTCTCGTAAACCGGCGAGACGGCCTTGATGCGCAGGCCGGGGGTGTCCTCCAGGGCGTCGATGGCGCCCTGCAGGGTCTCCAGGCGGTTGCCGAGGTTGGCGCCGAGGGAGATCACGGCCCGTTGGGGGTTGTGCAGCGTCGTGTCGGCGGCGTCCACCTGGGCCACGACGGAGGCGGGCACCGGCTGTACGGTCGGGTCGCTGTGATCCTCGGTGAAGGACGCGGTCATACTCGGCTCCGGATGATGGTGACGGTCACGTCGTCGAAGGGGACCGTGATCGGCGCGTCCGGCTTGTGGACGCAGACCTCGACCTCCTCGACCCCCTCGTGCTTCAGACAGACCTGGGCGATGCGCTCGGCGAGCGTCTCGACGAGGTTGACGGGCTCGCCCTTGACGACGGCCACGACCTCCTCCGCCACGATGCCGTAGTGCACCGTCTTCGCCAGGTCGTCGTCGGCGGCGGCCGGGCGGGTGTCCAGGCCGAGGACGAGGTCCACGATGAAGGTCTGACCCTCCTCGCGCTCCTTGGGGAACACGCCGTGGTGCCCGCGGGCCTTCAGGCCGCGCAACGCGACACGATCCACGCGAATCACTCCTGCAATCGTCGGTCACGGCCGGTCCGTGCCGTGTGCGGGCGGCACACCGGCCTCGAACGAATCTACCTGCGGGCACTGACAGGACCGGGCCACGGGGTGTGGGCCTGTGCCGGGGCCAGAGGCATACTCGCGTGTTTTCCCTGGGGAAGGCGGCGGCTCACGGGTTGGTAGCCGCCCCTACCCAGGGGCCCGTGATTCCAACCACTCGTTGGTCCCACCGGGCCACTTCCTGGTCCCACCGGGCCGTTTCTCGGTCCCATCGGGCGCCTACCCACTCAGGAGGGTGAGTCGTCGTCCTCGGACTCGTCGGTTTCGGCCATCACCGGGGAGGCATGGTGGGACCAGAGCTTCCAGCCGGCGGGGGTGCGGCAGAAGGCGTTCGTGGCGACCACCAGCTGGCCGACCAGCGGGCCGAGTTCCTCGTCCCCCTCGGGCGCGGGGCCGCCGCTGAGGATGTTCTCGGTGCAGGTCACCAGGGCGGTGTCCCCGGTCACGGAGACATGCACGTCGGTGAGGAAGAACTGGATGTAGTCGGTGTTCGCCATGATCAGCGCGTACGACCGCAGTACCTCGCCGCGGCCGGTCAGCACGGGCCAGCCGGGGTGCACGCACGAGACCACCCCGGTGTCGGCCGGGTCGTGGTACTCCTCGTCGACGCCCAGGTCGGACGGTTCGAGCCAGAGCGCGGACAGCGCCTCGAAGTCGCCGCGCTCCATGGCCTCGTAGAAGGTGGTGTTGGCGGCTTCCACCTGCTCGACGTCGGTGTGGGGGGCGCTCACCGGGGTCCGCTCGTCGTCTCGTCGCCCGGCGCGTCAGCAGCAGTGCGTGCGTCCGTAGCGGGGCGTGCGTCAACGTCGGTGCGCGCCCCTTCCACGGCGCGTGCGACACGTACGGCGTCCGCCGTCGCGCGCACCTCGTGCACGCGTACCGCCCACGCTCCCGCCTGCGCCGCGAGCGCGGAGACCGCGGCCGTCGCGGCGTCGCGCTCGCGCGCGGGCGGCGGCGCGCCCTCGGGTCCGGCGAGCACGCGTCCGAGGAACCGCTTGCGGGAGGCGGCGACGAGCAGCGGGCGGCCGAGGCCGAGGAGACGGTCGAGGTGGGCGAGCAGCACGAGGTCGTGCTCGGCGTCCTTGGAGAAGCCGAGACCGGGGTCGACCACGATCCGGTCGGGGGCGATGCCGCCGGCCAGAACGGCCTCCACGCGCGCGTGCAGTTCGTCGAGGACCTCGGTGACGATGTCCTCGTAGACGCCCCTGACGTTGCCGCCCTCCAAAAAGCCGCGCCAGTGCATCACGACGAAGGGGGCGCCGGCCTCGGCCACCACCGGGATCATCGCGGGGTCGGCCAGGCCGCCGCTGACGTCGTTGACGAGGGCGGCGCCGGCCGCGAGGGACCGCTCGGCGACACAGGCGCGCATGGTGTCGACGGAGACGGTGACGCCCTCGGAGGCCAGTCCGCGCACGACGGGGATGACCCGCCTGAGTTCCTCGGCCTCGTCCACGCGCGTGGCGCCGGGCCGGGTGGACTCGCCGCCGACGTCGACCAGGTCCGCTCCCTCGGCGACCAGTTCGAGGCCGTGCTTGACGGCGGCCGTGGTGTCGAAGAAGCGGCCGCCGTCGGAGAAGGAATCGGGCGTGACGTTCACGACCCCCATGACCGCGCAGCGGTCCCATTCCGGAAGGCCCGCGACGCGTCCGCGTCCGCTCTGCTTGCTCATGCGTTCAGCGTATGCCGTGGGTGCGGACCGCAGCGGCCGGCGTCCGGTCGCCGGCCGTGCTCAGGCCGCGCGTACGTCGCGCTCCGCGAGGGAGTGGGGGCACACGCGCGGGGCGCTTCCGCGGCGGCGCAGGAAGCGCGGCAGCGGGAGAGCGAGGTTGACGAACCCTTCCGCCTGCATGGCGGCGAAACCGATCCGCGGCAGGTCGGCGGAGGCGCGGTAGACCACGAAGCGCGGCTCCCAGCGCGGCCGGAACTTGGCGTTGAACTTGTACAGGGACTCGATCTGGAACCAGCGCGAGAGGAACACCAGCAGCCCGCGCCAGGCGCGCAGCACCGGGCCCGCGCCGATCTTCTCGCCTCGGGCGAGCGCCGAGCGGAACATCGCGAAGTTGAGCGACACGCGCGTGATGCCGAACTTCGGCGCCGCGTTGAGTGCCGCGACGATGAGGAGCTCGTTCATGCCGGGGTCGGCCGAGCGGTCGCGGCGCATCAGGTCCAGCGAGGCTCCGTCCGTGCCCCAGGGGACGAAGTGCAGAATCGCCTTGAGGTCGCCGTACGCCCCCGGCTCGGCGTCGGCCTTGTGCGCGGTGGCGATCAGGCAGTCGCCGTCGGAGGGGTCGCCCACACGGCCCAGCGCCATGGAGAAGCCGCGCTCGGTGTCGGTGCCGCGCCAGTCCTCGGCGGCCTTGCGGATCCGCTCCAGCTCGGCCTCGCCGAGGTCACGCACGCGTCGTACCCGGGTTTCGTAACCGGCGCGCTCGATGCGCTTGACCATCTGGCGCACATTGCGCATCGCGCGGCCGGTGAGCGAGAAATCCGCGACGTCCACCACCGCCTCGTCGCCCAGTTCGAGGGCGTCGAGGCCGGTCTCCCGGGTCCACACCTCGCCGCCCGTCTCCGAGCAGCCCATCACGGCCGGGGTCCAGGAGTGCGCCTTGGCCTCGTCCATGAAGCGCTCGATGGCGCCCGGCCAGGCCTCGACGTCGCCGATGGGGTCGCCGCTGGCGAGCATCACACCGGACACGACGCGGTACGTCACCGCCGCCTTGCCGCTCGGCGAGAAGACCACGGCCTTGTCGCGGCGCAGCGCGAAGTGACCGAGCGAGTCGCGCCTGCCATGCTTGTCCAGAAGCGCCCGCAGGCGTGCCTCGTCCTCCTCCGTCAGGCGCGCCGCCGGGTGTTCGGGCCGGAAGGCGAGATAAATGGTGGTCACGGCGGTGATCAGCCCGAGGGCGCCCAGCGAGAACGCGACCGTCCAGGAGGTGTTGCCCTGATAGTCCACCGGGCCCTCGAAGCCGAACAGGCCGTAGAGCACGTGCGTGATGCGATCGGCCAGGCTCGGGTCGCCGACCATGCGGTTCGGGTGGACGCTGACGATGATCAGTCCGAGCACGAGGGAACCGGCGCCCATGAGGACGAAGTTGGCGAGCGCACGCCACCGGCTGCGCGGGTCGGGCAGCGCCCTGAACTGGTCGCGATGGCGCAGCAGGGGCGCGAGCAGCGCGAGCGAGATGAGCACCCCGACGACGGAGTGCCGGTACGTGAACTGGGCCACGGCGCCCGCGGGCAGCAGCGCCACCGCCGCCCGCCAGGCCCGGCGTTTGCCGCGCTTGAGGCCGTGGGCGAGCAGCAGCAGAAGAAGGCCCGCGCTCAGCGAGAGCGCCGCCGCGAAGGGCCCGAACGAGCCGGGCAGCACCTCGGCGAGGGTGTGCATACGGCTGTGACGGAAGCGCGGGAAGACACCCGCCCCGACGTCCAGCAGGCCGACGAGGGCACACGCTCTGGCGACCAGGACCGGCACGGCCTCGGGACGCGGACCGTGCACCACGCGCCGCGCGCCGCGTGATCGGGTGGGAACCTCGCCCGACATTTCCTCATCTGTCCTGACAGACATCGCATCCCGTAGTTCTGCGAGAGATCTTGGATCCGGTGCCGATTCGGGCATCCGGCGACATTGCGCCCTCTAGGACGGTCTCACACGAGGAGAGGTTCACTCCGCTTCTCAAAGCCGTCCCAAAGGCCGAGGAAAGTCCCGGACAAGCCCTCGCGAAGGTGCGGGGGAGACGGGTGAAACCGCAGGCAGGAAGCAGTTCATGGGTCTTACGAGCAACAAAGTGCTGTGGCTGACGGCCGCGTTCGCCGTGCTGCTGTTCACCGGCACGGTGTGGCTGTGGCCGCGTCTGGCGCGCCGGAACTGGCGGGCCGTCAGCGGCCGCGTCGTTCTGCTGTTCGGCACCCAGCTGGCCCTGTTCGCGTCGGTGGGCCTGGCCGCCAACCAGGCCTTCGGGTTCTACGCCAGCTGGGCCGACCTGTTCGGACGGGAGAAGGAGCAGGGCGTCGTGGTGGACCACACGGCGCTCGGCGGCGCGGGCGGTCCGCTCCAGGTGCTCGACACGGGACGTATGGCCGGGGCCGGCGGTTCACGGCCGCAGACGGCCGGTCAGATCCAGAAGGTCGACATCGTCGGCCGTACCTCGCACATCGCCACACCCGCGTATGTCTATTTGCCTCCGGAGTACTTCCAGGCCCGCTACCGCGCGCGCACCTTTCCGGCCGCAGTCGTGCTGACGGGATATCCGGGCACCGCCCAGGCGCTGGTGAACAAACTGCACTATCCGCGCACTGCTCGGGAACTCGCCAAGAACGGCCGTATGCAGCCGATGATCCTGGTGATGCTGCGTCCTACGGTGGCGCCGCCGAGGGACACGGAGTGCGTGGACATCCCCGGCGGTCCGCAGACGGAGACGTTCTTCGCGAAGGACCTTCCGGATGCCGTGGCCGCGCACTACAGGGTGGGCAGAAAACCCGGCAGCTGGGGCATCATCGGCGACTCCACAGGCGGCTACTGCGCCCTGAAGATCGCGATGCACCATCCCCGGGCGTACGCGGCGGGGGCGGGCCTCTCGCCGTACTACAAGGCGCCGATCGACCCCACCACCGGCGATCTCTTCCGGGGTGACGGGGCGCTGCGCGACCGGGCCGACCTGTGGTGGTGCCTCAAGCACCTGCCCGCGCCCGACACTTCACTGCTCGTCACCAGCAGCAGGATCGGCGAATCCAACTACAAGGCGACGCTGAAGTTCATAGGGGGTGTGCGGGCCACGAAGCTGACGCGGATCTCCTCGATCATCCTCGAAAGCGGCGGGCACAACTTCAACACCTGGCGGCGGGAGATTCCGGCGACCCTGCAGTGGATGAGCGGCCGCCTGAGCGACAGGTGACCGGTGTTTCGAGCGGTGTTGATCTTGTTGAAATTCAACGAAGGTCAATTCCTGATGCCCTGTGAACGTTTCGGTATGGCTGTGTTTTTACGGGGCGGGGCACCAAGGGTCGCCTACGCGCGGTAAGTTTCTGGCCATGCCACGTGGACGTCACCGCCATTCCCCGCCCCTGCACAGGCTGCTGCCCCCGTCGGCGATCGCAGGCGTCTCCTTTGTCTGCGCCTTCGGCCCCTGGGTGTTCACACAGCAGGCCGCACTTCGCGTCATCGCGGCCATCGCCGCGGCCACCGCCGTCGTCGGTGCGGCCGTCATGCGCCGCTGGGACGCCCAGGCCGGCAAACAGGTCGCCGACCTCACGCGCGCGCGTGCGAGCGACGAGTGGCGGCACGAGGAGCGGGTCGCCGAGCTGGAGACCGACCTCGAGGAGTCCCGCGAGCTGCGCACCAAGCTGGAGCAGCGACTGCGGGCCAAGCGCGCCGAACTGGCGGGTCTGCGCAACGAACACGCGGCCCTGCTACGGCGGTACGCCACCGCGGAGACCGAGCGGGCGAGCGCCCTGGAGGGCCGTCGCCTGCTGGAGATAGAGGCGGGCACGCCGACGCGGGCGCTGCCGCCGGGGGACGTTGAGGCCACTGAGGCCGAGGCTGTGGCCGAGACCGCGGAGACTGAGGCTGTGGCTGCCTCGGTGGGTGCGGATACGGACGCGGATGCAGACGCGGACGACGTGGCGGATGTCGAGGGTTTGGCTGACGCGGGGGACGCGGACGAGTCGGAGGAGCCTGCGGCGGTCTTCTCACCGGAGGGGTCGCAGCTGTTCCTGCGGGCGAACGCGGCGCTCAAGCGGTTCGACGAGGTCGATGAGGGCGAAGAGGTCGAAAAGGTCAACGAGGTCGACCAGGACGGTGAGGCCGCTGGGGACGAGTCCGTGGAGGACGGTGCCCCGGAGGACGCTTCCGTGAACAGCGAAGCCGAGACCGAGACCGAGACCTCGACTGAGATCGAGGCCGAGGCCGGGACCGAGGGGGAGTCCGAGGGCGGCGAGCAGAACGGTACGACGCCCGACGACGACGGTTCGCCCAAGGGCGACGGTCCCACCAAGGGCGACAGGTCCGCGAAGCGCCGGCAGGTGAAGGCGAGTGCCGCCTCCGCGGCGAGCGAGGCGGCCGCGGCCGCCGGCAGGACCGGGACGGCCCACACTGCGACCGAGGCCGCCGTCGACGGCGGCGCCGAGGCCGCGGCGCAGGAGGACGAGGCACAGGGGAAGCCCGTGGCGGTCGACGGGCACGAGCGCGCGGCCGCCACCACTCCGGCGAAGTACGCCCCCTCCGCGCAGCAGCCCGCCGGTCACTTCGTCGCACCGACCGCAGTGGCCGTCGTACCCCCAACCCCCGCGCGTCCGGCGGTCGAGGGCGGATTCGACTTCTTCGGTACGAAGACGGAGCCCGCCCACGATGCCATCGAGGCCGTGCAGAACCAGGACCTTGCCGACGTGGTCGGCGAGGAGGCGCTCGCCGTCCACAAGACCGAGTCCGAGGCGGAGTTCAAGCCGGCCGACGAACACGCCCGCGGCGTCGGCCAGGTGATCGACCTGACCGCACACGACGAGACCGAACAGATCGACGTGGAGGGCCTGCGCAGCGCGGTCTCCTGACCACGCACCAACCCCCAGCCGCACCACCGACCCTGGGACCACTGACGGACCTTCAGCCCGTCGACCGGTCCTGGGGTCGTCGGTTTTCGGCGCCCGTACGAGGACGCCCTTGCGGGGCCATCCGGCGGTCGGACCCGGCGTCCCTGACGCGGCGTCCCGGGCGCGCGCCGAGCTCAGCCCGTCGGCCGGTCCGACGCCGTCACGCCATCGCCCCACCCCCAACCCGTCACCCACCCCTGACGCCCCCGCCCCCCGGCGCCCTCCCCGACTCGCCCCGCGAGGTCATCCACCGGTCAGGCCCCGCGTCCCGGCGCCCCGTGCGTGAGCGTTCGGCCTGCGCTCGTAGCAGCGTCGCTGCCTCCTGGGCGTCTCGTAGGCGGGCTGTCACGGATTTGTTGGCGCCCGTGTCCACGTGTACGTCGGCGAGGTGCCACAGGCGCTGCCAGGGGCCCTGGGAGAGGCGTACGCTCTGGACCTTTGCATGCGGGACCAGGGCGAGGCTGCGGCGGAGCAGGCCGTGTCGGGTGGCGAAGTACGTGTCGGTGACGGTGAGGCCGTAGGCGCGCCACCACAGGGGTATGCACCGGCCGGCGCGGTGGGGCGGTCGTGACAGGGACTTCCGCGTGGGGACCGTGACCCCCGGCAGTACGCGTGCGACGACCGCTTCGGCGACCGCGCGGGGAGCGACCGGTACGAGGACCGAGTTGGACGATCCGGCCACGTCCAGTTCCACCCGGACCCAACCGCGCCGGCGCCACAGCAGCGGCTCCACGATGCGTACCGTCTGCACGCGGCCGGGCGGCACCGTCTCGTGCGCGCGGTCGAGCAGCCCGTGGTCGATGCGCAGCCCGTCCGGCGACTCGCCGACCTTCCAGTCGTACTCGGTGACGAACCGCCCCACACTGCTCGCGCCCGCGGCGCCCAGCAGCGGCAGGCCGGTCGCCAGGACCGTCCACACGCTGTGGGTGGCCAGCCACAGCAGCGGCGGGACGACGAGCGCGGCGGCCAGGGTGCCCCAGGTGGAACCCGTCAGGACGACGGAGATCGCGAGGTCGCGCGGGGGCGTGCGCAGCAGTTCGCGCACCGGCGCCTCACCGACCTCGTGCGCCGTCTCGGGCGCGAACCCGGCGGCGCGCGCCAGCAGTTCGGCGCGCAGCGCACGCGCCTCGCGCTCCCCGAGGAAGGCGAGCTCGTCCTTTTTGTCGGTGCCTATGACGTCGAGTTTGAGCTTGGCGACGCCCGCCACGCGCGCGAGGAGCGGCTGGGTGACGTCGATCGCCTGGATGCGCTCCAACCGGATGTGCGCGGTGCGCCGGAACAACAGGCCGGTACGGATGCGCAGTTCGGACTCCGTCACCGCGAAGTGCGTGAACCACCAGGTCATGAAGCCGTACAGCGCGGCCACCGGCACGAGCACGGCGAGCGCGATCAGCAGCGTCGTGGTGGTCAGCCGCGTCAGCTGGCGCTGCGCCTGGTCGGGGTCGTGCACGGCCCACCCGATGACGACGGCCACCGGCGCCCACGCCCGCCTCAGCGGGGTCACGGGATGCAGCCGCCGCTCGGTGACGGGCTCCCTCCCGCGTACGGCGTCCTCGACGCCCGGCGCCGTCACAGGCCCGCCGATCGGGCCTCGCCGAGTTCGGTGAGCCGGTCGCGCAGCCGTTCCGCCTCGGCCGGGTCGAGGCCGGGGATGGTCGCGTCGGTCGCGGCGGCGGCCGTGTGCAGCTGCACGCTGGCCAGCCCGAAGTGCCGCTCGACCGGGCCGGAGGTCACCTCGACCAGCTGCATCCGGCCGTACGGCACCACGGTCTCCTCACGCCACAGGACGCCGCGGCTGATCAGCAGGTCGTCGGCGCGCTCGGCGTAGCGCCACGAACGCCAGTTGCGCCCGATCAGCACCCAGCCCCAGGCCAGCAGCGCCAGCGGCAACAGCGCGAAGGCGGCCCAGCCGGGCCCGCAGAGCAGCCCGAGCAGCAGGCCCAGGCCGAGGGCCAGCAGCCCCAGCCACACCACCAGCAGCAGCCGTCGCATCCGCAACAGCCCGGGAGGCAGACCGATCCATGTGGGCTCGGCCGCCTCGTTGCCCGTCGGTCCCGTGTTCAGCGGGCTCCCCGTCTCCATACGGCCAGCGTACGTAGGAGAGACTGGGTTCATGACTCCCACGACGGAGACCATGGTCGGCATCGGCGGCGCCGCGGAGAGCACCGACATGGTGCTCAACATCGGACCGCAGCACCCGTCCACGCACGGCGTGCTGCGGCTGCGCCTGGTGCTGGACGGTGAGCGCATCGAGCACGCCGAGCCGGTGATCGGGTACATGCACCGCGGCGCCGAGAAGCTCTTCGAGGCGCGCGACTACCGCCAGATCATCATGCTCGCCAACCGCCACGACTGGCTGTCGGCCTTCTCGAACGAGCTCGGTGTGGTCCTCGCCGTGGAGCGCATGCTCGGCATGGAGGTCCCTGTGCGCGCGGTGTGGACACGCACCCTGCTCGCGGAGCTCAACCGGGTGCTCAACCACCTGATGTTCCTCGGCTCGTACCCGCTGGAACTCGGCGGCATCACGCCGGTCTTCTACGCGTTCACCGAGCGCGAGGTCCTCCAGAACGTCATGGAGGAGGTCTCCGGCGGCCGTATGCACTACATGTTCAACCGCGTCGGCGGCCTCAAGGAGGACCTGCCGGCCGGATGGGCCTCACGCGCGCGTGCCGCCGTCGCCGGGGTGCGCTCGCGCATGGACCGGTTCGACGACCTGGTGCTCGGCAACGAGATCTTCCGCGGGCGCACACGGGGCGTGGGCGCGCTCGCACCGGAGGCCGTGCACGCGTACGGCGTGAGCGGGCCGATCGCGCGCGGCTCGGGCGTCGACTTCGACCTGCGCCGCGACGAGCCGTACCTCGCCTACGGCGAGCTGCAGGACACCCTGAGGGTCGTCACCCGCCAGGAGGGCGACTGCCTGGCCCGCTTCGAGGTGCTGCTGGAGCAGACGCACGTCGCCCTCGACCTCGCCGACGCGTGCCTGGACCGGCTCGCCGACCTGCCGCCCGGCCCGATCAACCAGCGGCTCCCCAAGGTGCTCAAGGCGCCCGAGGGGCACACCTACGCCTGGACCGAGAACCCGCTCGGCATCAACGGCTACTACCTCGTCAGCAAGGGCGAGAAGACCCCGTACCGGCTGAAGCTGCGCTCGGCCTCGTACAACAACATCCAGGCGCTGGTGGAGCTGCTGCCGGGGACGCTGGTCGCGGACATGGTGGCGATTTTGGGGTCGATGTTCTTCGTGGTCGGGGACATCGACAAGTAGGGCCTACGACGAGTAGGGCCGTCGGCAAGTGGGGCCGTCGGCAAGGTAGGCCCCTCCAGGGGCGGCCGCGGTCAGTCGGCGAGTACGTCCGGAATTCCAACCGTCTGCAGGAGCCAGCCGAAGTCGCCCAGGCCGCCCTCGGCGGTGAGCTCGGCGGCTTCGCCGGCGGTCGCGAGGGCGCGTACGTAGGCGGCGGGCTGGGTGGACGCGAGCGTGAGCGCGGGGCGTGCGCCGGTGATGCTTAGGGCGCGCAGCGCATCACGCTGTCGTAGCAGGCGGGCGTCCGATGGGGCGTGCGCCGTCGCGTGCGCCGCGCACGCGTCCAGGGCGACATGGGCCGTGATGTCGCACGACCCGTCGGGCACGGGCCGCGTCTCGCGCCCCGCGCGGAAGCCGGTGAGCGTACCGAAGGCGGGGCGGGCGTCCAGGGTGTGGGCGTAGTCGACGGCGACCGCGAGCCCCCGGTCGAGCGTGGCGACGGCGTCCGCCCACGCCTCGTCCCTGGGCAGCCCGATCTCGGCCCGCAGCCCCTCCTCGGCCTGCAGCGGCCACCACCGGTCGAGCCACCGCGCCTGCGCACCGCCGACGGGCTCCCCGAGCCGTTCGGTCCCGTCCTGCCGTACGAGCACGTGCCGGGGAACCCCGTCAGGGTCCACCTCGGCGACGTCCACCGGCACGTTGTCCAGCCATTCGTTGGCGAACAGGAGCCCGGTGACATTCCGCGGCGGCTCCCTCAGCCACTCGATACGGCCGTCCAGGCCCTCGGGGCGGTCGGCGATCTCGACGGCGTACGCACGCGTGCGGGCCAGCACGGCGGCGGGCAGTGCGGCGAGGACGCCGCAGGCCAGCTCGCCGCGCCCCGCGGCCATGTCCACGAAGGCGAGCGATCCGGGGTGGTCCAGGGCCGCGTCGACCCGGCACAGAAGCCGTGCCACGGCGTCGGCGAACAGCGGCGAGGCGTGCACGGACGTACGGAAGTGCCCGGCCGGTCCCTCGGGCCCGCGATAGAAGCCGCCGGGCCCGTACAGCGCCGCCCGCGCCGCCGTCCGCCAGCCCTGCCACCGGCCGGATGTCTGTTCCGTCACTGGGCAAGGCTAAGCGTGCAGGAGAGGAGGGCCTCCACCTGTGGGAGTACGCGCGGTGAGTCCGGATCGGCCCTCCGGTTGACCCCTGCACGCATCTCGCTTCCCTACGCTGGGTTACGTGCAGCGCCTCTATGACTTCCTCCGCAGGCACCCGACAGGGGTCGACACCTTCTGGGCCGTCTTCCTGTTCGGGATCTCGGTGGTGGGTGAAGTCGCCCGCCAGGAGGACAAGGGCACCGATTCGCCGGCGCTGATCATTCCGATCGTGCTCCTGCTGTGCCTGGTCATCGCGCTGCGCCGCCGTATGCCGGAGAAGATGCTGCTGCTCGCGATCGGGCTCGGCCTCGCCCAGGTCGCGCTGAACGTGGAGACCACGGCCGCCGACTTCGCGATGCTGGTGATCGTCTACACGGTGGCCGCGACGGGCGCCCGCTGGGCCTCCAGAACGGCGCTGGCCGCGGGCCTGTGCGCGGCGCCGGTCGCGCAGTTGCGCTGGCCGAACGAGCACTCCGGGGCGCTCGGCAACATCGCCGTGATGATCTTCCAGACGGTGCCGTTCGCGCTCGCCTGGGTGCTCGGTGACTCCATCCGCACCCGCCGCGCCTACTTCGCGCAGCTGGAGGAGCGCAACGCCCGGCTGGAGAAGGAGCGCGAGGCACAGGCCAAGGTCGCCGTCGCCGCCGAGCGCGCCCGGATCGCGCGTGAGCTGCACGACGTCGTCGCGCACAACGTGTCGGTGATGGTGGTGCAGGCCGACGGCGCCGCCTATGTCCTCGACTCCGCGCCCGACCAGGCGAAGAAGGCCCTGGAGACCATCTCCTCCACCGGCCGTCAGGCCCTCGCCGAGATGCGCCGCCTGCTCGGCGTGCTGCGCACCGGCGAGCACAAGGAGGCCGGCGAATACGTCCCGCAGCCCGACGTCGGGCAGATAGACGAGCTGGTCGAGCAGTGCCGCACCTCCGGGCTGCCCGTCGACTTCAAGGTCGAGGGCACCCCCCGCCCGCTGCCCAGCGGCGTCGAGCTGACCGCGTACCGCATCGTGCAGGAGGCGCTCACCAACACGCGCAAGCACGGCGGGCCCAACACGGGCGCGAGCGTGCGGCTCGTCTACTTCGACGACGGGCTCGGCCTGCTGGTCGAGGACGACGGCAAGGGCGCCCCGCACGAGCTGTACGAGGAGGGCGGCTTCGACGGCCAGGGCCACGGCCTGATCGGCATGCGCGAACGGGTCGGTATGGTCGGTGGCACGCTCGATGCGGGCCCGCGCCCGGGCGGCGGATTCCGGATCAGTGCTCTGCTGCCGCTGAAACCCGCACACTGACGTGTACGTACGCCCCCAGCCGACACCTGTGACGACCCGTAGCGACGCCCTCGCCGCGGGGACCGGCCGCAGACGGACGAGAACGGAAGAGGCCCGATGACGATCCGCGTGATGCTCGTCGACGACCAGGTGCTGCTGCGCACCGGGTTCCGGATGGTGCTCGCCGCACAGCCGGACATGGAGGTCGTCGCGGAGGCGGGGGACGGCGTCGAGGCCCTGCAGGTGCTGCGTGCGACGGCCGTCGACGTCGTGCTGATGGACGTCCGTATGCCGAAGCTCGACGGCGTGGAGACCACCCGCCGCATCTGCTCCGAGCCCGAGCCGCCGAAGGTGCTGATCCTGACCACCTTCGACCTCGACGAGTACGCCTTCTCCGGGCTGAAGGCGGGCGCCTCCGGCTTCATGCTCAAGGACGTGCCGCCCGGCGAGCTGCTGACCGCCATCCGCGCCGTGCACAGCGGCGACGCGGTGGTGGCCCCCTCGACCACGCGCCGCCTCCTCGACCGGTTCGCGCCGATGCTGCCGAGCGGTGCCAAGGAGCCCCGGCACAAGGAGCTGGAGCGGCTGACCGAGCGCGAGCGCGAGGTCATGATCCTGGTCGCGCAGGGCCTGTCCAACGGCGAGATCGCGGCCCGCCTGGTGCTGTCCGAGGCGACGGTGAAAACCCATGTCGGCCGCATCCTGACCAAGTTGGGGCTGCGCGACCGCGTCCAGGTGGTGGTCCTGGCGTACGAGACCGGCCTCGTGCGCGCGGGCGGGCACGGCTGACCCACGGGCACGGCTGACCACTGGCGAAGGCTCACCCGCGGGGTACGTGCCCGTCACGCACCCGGCGGCCACTAGGGTCTGCGCATGCTCCTGTGGATCAATGGCCCTTTCGGCGGCGGGAAGACACAGACCGCGCACGAGATCCAGCGGCGGTTGCCGGGCAGCGTCATCTGCGACCCCGAGCACGCCGGATTCGGTCTGCGCCGGATGCTCCCGCGCGAACTGCGCGGAGACTTCCAGGACTTGGCGTCCTGGCGGCAGGGCGTCGTCGAGGTGCTGGACCTCGCCCTGACCGAGCACGAGGGCGTGGTGATCGTGCCCATGACGGTCACGGACTCCGGCTACTTCGAGGAGACCGTGGGCCGGCTGCGCGAACTCGGCCACGACGTACGCCACTTCACCCTGCTCGCCCAACGCGAGACGGTCATCAAGCGGCTGCGCGAACGCGGCTTCGGGCACCTCCTTCAGTACGTCGCCGGCAAGAACTCGGGTCCGGGCAGGGAGACCTGGGCCGTGCAGCAGCTCGACCACTGTCTGGAGCGGCTGGGCGAGCCGGAGTTCGCCGAGCACCTGTGGACGGACCACTCGACCGTGCCGAAGACCGCGGACCGGATCGCCGTGCTCGCGGGGCTGACCCTGCGGCCGAACAATGAGGGCGCGCTGCGCACCCGGCTGCGGCAGGTGCAGGTGGGGATCCGGCACATCCGGTTCGACTGAGCGGGGGCGGCGCCCGCCCTGCGGGCCCGCGCTCAGCGCAGGACGCCCTCCAGGAAGTCGCTGCCCAGGCGGGCCACCACGGCTATTTCCAGCTGGTGCTGCACATACCGGCCGCGGCGGCGGGTGCCGATCAGCCCCGCCTTCTTCAGCGCGCCGAGGTGACGGGATATCTCCGGGGCGGTCATGCCCAGCGCCTGGGCCAGCTCGCTGGTGGTGTAGGCGCTGCGGGCCAGATAGCGGCAGATCCGCATCCTGACCGGGTGGGAGAGGGCGGTCATGCGCAGGGCGAGCTGCTGGACGGAGGGCGGGGCGGCGAGCTCCGGGGAGCCGGCCGGGTAGTGCAGCACCGGCAGCCAGCCGTGGCGGTACAGCACGGACAGATGGGGCCAACCGAGGCTCGTCGGCACCAGGAGGAGGGCGCCGTCCCGCGCGGCCGTACGACCCACCGTCAGCTTGTCGACCGTGATCTCCCCGGCTCCCTCGTCCAGCACGACCGACGGGGACACGGCCGTCAACGCCTCGGCCAGACCCTTGCGGTGCAGCAGATCGGTCTTGTGGCGGGCGTCCGCCGTGAGCTGGTGGCGCAGCCGGGACCAGGTCTCGGCGAAGAACGCCTCGTCGCAGTCCTGGAGGAACTGCCGCAGCCAGGCGCGGATCCTGGGCGGATCGGACAGCAGCAGCCTGCTGAACCGCTCCTGCTGCGGTCCGCGCGCGGCGGCCAGCTCCAGGGCGCGCCGGCCGAGCTCGGCATCGACGAGGGGGCTCGGCCCGACGCCGTAGGGCACCGCGCAGCTGAACTCCAGCGCCGCGTCCACGAACTGTTCGTCCGTCAGCTTGTCCAGCAGGTCCAGCTCCTCGGCGAGGGTGGCCCCGGGGAGGGCTCCGCCGGGGAGGCCCGCGTACGGCATGAACAGGTCCGCGAAGGTCGTCCGCCACAGGAAGTCGGCCTCGCACATCCGGTCGGCGAGATGCGGGTCGAGGCCTGCCGTCACGCCCGTGACCCAGCCCTGCAGACCGGGGTGGTGACCCGGCTCGGACAGCGCGTGCAGCGCCATGCCGAGCTCGGCCAGGGGTGAGGGGACGACGGCGACCCTCTCCGGCCGGAGCCCCGCGGTGTCGATGTGCACGCTCATGACCTCATGGTGCACCTCGCCACTGACAACGCCGACGTCGATTGACGGCGCCCGTCAATCGACGCGACGCCGGCGCCCGGCCCGGCGCAGCCTGGGATCACCGGGGCAACCGCGGAGCCCAGTGCCACATCCGGAGAATCCGACGTCCCAAGACGTCCCGTAGAGGCGGCGATCCGTCATGAGCATCACGCAGCAGTACCTCCTCGACAGCTACCGCGCCCATCGGCTGGGCGAATCCCCCGTGCCCGCGCCCGGCGCGAACGACTGGCAGGTCGTGCGCGAACTGCGCGACCACCACCGGTTCCGCGCGGTCCTCGCCGGGCGCCCGGCCCGCGGGCGGATGCGGCTCGCCCTGCGCCGTTGGCTGCGCCCGCGGCGGCGCTCGACCTACTGACCGGCGCCCTTGGCCGCTTTCGCGCGGCCGGCCTCCTCGGTGAGGCGGGAGACGAACTGCGCGACCGCGGCCTTCACGTCGTCGGCCGTCCACTCCAGGCCGGCTGCCCGTACCGACACCTCGGTCATGGCCACGCCCGGACCCTTCGCGTCCCAGGCGTCGGTGAACAGCAGGACGCCCGTCTCCTCGCCCTGCCGGATCGCCGCCTCCGCGACGACGTCGGCATCGTGGGGCAGCCAGAGCTGGAACTCGTTGGTGTGCGGCACCTCGGGGTGTACGAGCGTCCACGGCACCCCGGCCGCTGCCGCGAAACCCTCGCGCAGCGCCTCGGCCACCACGCGCGCGTGGGCCACGTACTCGGGCAGCCGGGGCAGCTCCCGCTCCAGGCCGGCCAGGGCCGACAGGACGGTCGGGAACTGCTGGAAGATCTGGCCGCCGTACCGGTGCCGCCACACCTTCGCCTCGTCGACCAGTGTCTTCGGCCCGGCGAGCGCGGCGCCGCCGTAGCCGTCGAGGGACTTGTAGAACGACACGTAGACGCTGTCCGCCAGGTCCGCGATCTCGTCCAGGGTGCGGCCGAAGTGGGTGGTGGACTCCCACAGGCGCGCGCCGTCGAAGTGCACCACCGCGTCGCGCTCGCGCGCGGCCTCCACGACCGCGGTGAGCTCCTCCCAGGAGGGCAGGACGAAACCGGCGTCCCTGAGCGGCAGTTCGAGCATCAGCGTCCCGAAGGGCTCGTCGAAAGCGCGGACCTCGTCGGCGGTCATGAGCCGGGGCTCGCCCGTCACGCGGACCGGGCGCAACCCGCTGACCTGGCTGAGCGCATGCCGCTCATGCACCTCGGGGTGCGCGAGGGCGTGCAGGGCGACCGCCGGGTTGCCCGTGCGCCCCGCCCAGCAGCGCAGCGCCACCTGCTGGGCCATCGTGCCCGTGGGGAAGAACGCGGCGGCCTCCTTGCCCAGCAGCTGCGCGACCTTCTCCTCCAGGGCGCCGACGACGCCGTTGCCGTAGATGTCCGACGGCTCGTCCAGGTCGTGCAGGTCCTGCACCTCGTCCAGCAGTGACAGGCGCTCGCGGAGCGTGCCCAGGAAACCGGGGCGTGCCAGCACCCGGCTCGCGCTCCGGTAGGCGCTGATACGCCGCTTGCGGCGCTGATTGAGCCGCTCCTCGTCCGTCAACTGCCCGGCTGTCCGACCGTCCTGCTCCGCCGCATCGCTCATGGTCCGGATCATGCCCGGCCGCACCCTTCCGGGCACCCGGATTTCCACAGGCTCCCTGCGCGCGGGCAGCGTGGCGAAACCCACAGCCTGTGGACAACCGGACGCCCCCGGAACCAATCGCGTTAACATGACGAGAAATCGTCCGGTACCCGGAGCGGACTGGAACGGGAAGGCCGCCGTCGAGTGAGTACAAGCCAACAGCCAGACCCCAGGGACCGCCCCGCGCGGCTCACCGTCGGCGTCGTCGGCGCCGGTCGTGTCGGCCCCGCACTGGCCGCGTCCCTCCAGCTCGCCGGGCACCGCCCGGTGGCCGTCTCCGGAGTCTCCGACACCTCGCGGAAGCGTGCCGCCGAGATGCTCCCCGACGTGCCGCTGGTCCCGCCCGCCGAGGTGCTCGAGCGCGCCGAACTGGTGCTGCTGACCGTCCCGGACGACACCCTGCCCGCACTGGTGGAGGGCCTCGCCGAGACCGGTTCGGTGCGGCCCGGACAGCTGCTGGTGCACACCTCCGGACGGTACGGCGCCAAGGTCCTGGACCCCGCCCTGCGCGCGGGCGCGCTCCCGCTGGCCCTGCACCCGGCGATGACCTTCACCGGCACCCCCGTGGACGTCCAGCGCCTGGCCGGCTGCTCCTTCGGCGTCACCGCGCCCGAGGAGCTGCGGCTGGCCGCCGAGGCCCTCGTCATCGAGATGGGCGGCGAACCGGAGTGGATCGCCGAGGAGAGGCGCCCGCTGTACCACGCGGCGCTCGCGCTCGGCGCCAACCACCTGGTGACGCTGGTCGCCCAGTCCATGGAGCTGCTGCGCGAGGCCGGCGTCGCGGCCCCCGACCGGATGCTCGGCCCGCTGCTCGGCGCCGCCCTCGACAACGCCCTGCGCTCCGGCGACGCCGCCCTGACCGGCCCCGTCGCGCGCGGGGACGCGGGCACGGTCGCCGCGCACGTCGCGGAGCTGCGCCGGCACGCCCCGCAGACCGTCGCCGGCTATCTGGCGATGGCGCGGGCCACCGCCGACCGCGCGCTCGCCCACGGCCTGCTGAAGCCGGAACTCGCGGAGGACCTGCTCGGGGTGCTCGCCGGCGAACCTGGCGGCCCCACTGGACCCGACGGACCCGGCGGGACCAACGGCGCCGAGGGGGACGCCCGATGACCACCACCCTGCTGCGCACCGCCGACGAACTGCACGCACGCACGCGTACCGGCCGCCGTGCCGTCGTGATGACCATGGGCGCCCTGCACGAGGGCCACGCCACCCTGATCCGCACCGCGCGAGGCATCGCGGGAGCGGACGGCGAGGTCGTCGTCACCGTCTTCGTCAACCCCCTGCAGTTCGGCGCGGGCGAGGACCTCGACCGCTACCCGCGCACCCTGGACGCGGACCTCAAACTGGCCGAACTGTCCGGCGCGGACGTCGTCCTCGCGCCCTCCACGGACGAGGTCTACCCGGGCGGCGAGCCCCAGGTGCGCATCAGCGCGGGACCCATGGGGGAGCGCCTGGAGGGCGCCTCCCGCCCCGGCCACTTCGACGGCATGCTCACCGTCGTCGCCAAACTGCTGCACCTCACCCGCCCCGACGTCGCCCTCTACGGCCAGAAGGACGCCCAGCAGCTCGCCCTGATCCGCCGCATGGTGCGGGACCTGAACTTCGGCATCGAGATCGTCGGCGTGCCCACCGTGCGCGAGGACGACGGCCTGGCACTGTCCAGCCGCAACCGCTACCTCTCGCCCGCCGAGCGGCGCACCGCGCTCTCGCTCTCGCGCGCCCTGTTCGCGGGCGGCGACCGGCACGCCGCCCAGGAGGCGCTGCGCGCACGGGCCCGCGAAGTGCCGGCCACGCACGCGCGTGCCGAGGCGCTCAGCGCCATCGGCGAGTCCCGCGCCGCCGCCGACGCGCACGCCGTCGCCAAGGCCCTTCCGGGCGCCCCCTCCGCGGTCCGCGCCGCCGCCCGCCTCGTCCTCGACGACGCCGCGCGCCTGTCGCCGCCGCTCGAGCTGGACTACCTCGCCCTCGTCGATCCGTCGGACTTCACGGAGATCGGGGACGACTTCACCGGCGAGGCCGTCCTCGCCGTAGCCGCCCGGGTCGGGACGACCAGGCTGATCGACAACATCCCACTCACTTTCGGAACCCCCGGAGCCGCCTCGTGACCAGCACAGGCACGACCACCACAGGCACGGCCAGCACAGGCATACGACTGCACGCGCCCGCCCCGGGCTGGTCCATCTCCGCGGACGTCGTGGTCGTCGGCTCCGGGGTCGCCGGACTGACCGCCGCCCTGCGCTGCGAGGCGGCCGGCCTGCGGACCGTCGTCGTCACCAAGGCGCGCCTCGACGACGGCTCCACCCGCTGGGCCCAGGGCGGCGTCGCCGCGGCCCTCGGCGAGGGCGACACCCCCGAACAGCACCTGGACGACACCCTGGTGGCGGGCGCGGGCCTGTGCGACGAGGAGGCCGTACGCATCCTCGTCACCGAGGGCCCCGACGCCGTACGGCGGCTCATCGAGACCGGCGCCCACTTCGACGAGTCCGAGGAGGGCGACCTGGCCCTCACCCGCGAGGGCGGCCACCACCGCCGCCGCATCGCGCACGCGGGCGGCGACGCGACCGGCGCGGAGATCTCCCGCGCGCTCGTGGAGGCGGTACGCGCGCGTGGCGTCCGCACCGTCGAGAACGCGCTCGTGCTCGACCTCCTGACGGACACCGTGGGCCGTACCGCCGGCGTGAGTCTGCACGTCATGGGCGAGGGCCAGCACGACGGCGTGGGCGCCGTGCACGCGCCCGCGGTCGTCCTGGCGACCGGCGGCATGGGCCAGGTGTTCTCGGCGACCACCAACCCGCCGGTGTCCACGGGCGACGGCGTGGCCCTCGCCCTGCGCGCCGGCGCCGAGGTCTCCGACCTCGAATTCGTGCAGTTCCACCCGACCGTTCTGTTCCTCGGCCCGGACGCGGAGGGTCAGCAGCCGCTGGTCTCCGAGGCCGTGCGCGGCGAGGGCGCCCACCTGGTCGACGCCGACGGCGTGCGCTTCATGGTGGGGCAGCACGAGCTGGCTGAACTGGCGCCCCGCGACATCGTCGCCAAGGGCATCCTGCGCCGCATGCTGCAGCAGGACGCCGAGCACATGTACCTCGACGCCCGGCACTTCGGCGCCGACATGTGGGAGCACCGCTTCCCGACGATCCTCGCCTCCTGCCGCGCCCACGGCATCGACCCGGTCACCGAGCCCATCCCGATCGCCCCGGCCGCCCACCACGCCTCCGGCGGCGTACGCACCGACTCCCGGGGCCGTACGACCGTCCCGGGTCTGTACGCGTGCGGCGAGGTCGCCTGCACCGGCGTGCACGGCGCCAACCGGCTCGCCTCCAACTCCCTGCTCGAAGGCCTCGTCTACGCCGAGCGCATCGCCGCCGACATCGCGGCGACGCAGGCGGCGGACGGCCTGCACGCGCGCGTGCCCGAGCCGGTCGAGCAGCCGGACGTGCCCACGCAGCCGCTGCTCGCCCCGGAGGCCCGGTTCGAGGTCCAGCGGATCATGACCGACGGTGCGGGCGTCCTGCGCTCCGCCGAGTCCCTCGCCACGGCCGCCGAGCAGCTGCAGCGGCTGCACGACGAGGCCCGTGACGCCCTCGACGAGAACGGCAAGACCGCCGAGCCCGGCGTCGACACCTGGGAGGCCACCAACCTCCTGTGCGTGGCCCGCGTCCTGGTCGCCGCCGCCCGGCTGCGCGAGGAGACCCGCGGCTGCCACTGGCGCGAGGACCACGCCGACCGCGACGACCCGGCATGGCGTCGCCACATCGTCGTACGGCTGAATCCGGACCGCACACTCGCCGTCGGCACCACCGATACCGCAGACTTCCCCCCGACCCGGCAGCCCCAGCCTGCGCACCGTCCCCAGGAGCAGTGACAGAAGTGAGCACCCCCGACCTCCCCCTCGCGTCCAACGGCGGCTGCGGCGACGGCTGTGCCTGCGGCGACGGCGCCGACGCCGAATATCTGGAGTGCGGGCTCGACCCCGCGCTCGCGCAGCTCCTGGCCGACGCCGGACTCGACCCGGTGGAGGTCGAGGACATCGCCCATCTCGCCATCCAGGAGGACCTCGACCACGGCGTGGACGTGACCACCGTCGCGACCATCCCCGAAGAGGCCGTCGCCACCGGCGACTTCACCGCGCGCGAGGCGGGCGTCGCGGCCGGCCTCAGGATCGCCGAAGCGGTCATCTCCGTGGTCTGCACCGACGAGTTCGAGGTCGAGCGGCACGTGGAGGACGGCGACCGGGTCGAGGCCGGTCAGAAGCTGCTGTCGGTCACCACCCGCACCCGCGACCTGCTCACCGCGGAACGCAGCGCGCTCAACCTGCTGTGCCGTCTGTCGGGCATCGCGACCGCCACGCGCGCGTGGGCGGACGTCCTGGAGGGCACGAGGACGAAGGTCCGCGACACCCGCAAGACGACTCCGGGGCTGCGGTCCCTGGAGAAGTTCGCCGTGCGCTGCGGCGGCGGCGTCAACCACCGGATGTCGCTGTCGGACGCGGCACTCGTCAAGGACAACCACGTGGTCGCCGCGGGCGGCGTCGCCCAGGCCTTCAAGGCCGTACGGGAGGCCTTCCCGGACCTGGCGATCGAGGTCGAGGTCGACACCCTGCACCAGCTGCGCGAGGTCGTCGACGCCGGCGCCGACCTGATCCTGCTGGACAACTTCACCCCCGGCGAGTGCGAGGAGGCCGTCGCCCTCGTGGAAGGCCGCGCGGCCCTGGAGGCGTCGGGCCGACTGACCCTCGACACCGCGCGCGCATACGCCGACACGGGCGTCGACTACCTCGCGGTGGGGGCCCTGACCCACTCCTCGCCGATCCTCGACATCGGCCTCGACCTGCGAGCGGCGGAGTAGGTACGGGCCATGCTGCTGACGATCGACGTAGGGAACACGCACACCGTCCTCGGCCTGTTCGACGGGGACGACATCGTCGAGCACTGGCGCATCTCGACCGACGCGCGCCGCACGGCGGACGAGCTCGCGGTGCTCCTGCAGGGCCTGATGGGCATGCACCCGCTGCTCGGCGACGAGCTGGGCGACGGCATCGACGGGATCGCGATCTGCGCCACCGTGCCCTCCGTGCTGCACGAGCTGCGCGAGGTGACGCGCCGGTACTACGGCGACGTGCCCGCCGTGCTGGTGGAGCCGGGCGTGAAGACGGGCGTGCCGATCCTGACCGACAACCCCAAGGAGGTCGGCGCCGACCGCATCATCAACGCGGTGGCGGCCGTCGAGCTCTACGGAGGCCCTGCGATCGTCGTCGACTTCGGTACGGCGACCACCTTCGACGCGGTCTCCGCGCGCGGGGAGTACATCGGCGGCGTGATCGCCCCCGGCATCGAGATCTCCGTCGAGGCGCTCGGCGTCCGGGGCGCCCAGCTGCGCAAGATCGAGGTGGCCCGGCCGCGCAGCGTGATCGGCAAGAACACCGTCGAGGCGATGCAGTCCGGGATCGTCTACGGCTTCGCCGGGCAGGTCGACGGCGTCGTCGGCCGGATGGCCCGGGAGCTGGCCGAGGACCCGGACGACGTCACGGTGATCGCGACCGGCGGGCTCGCCCCGATGGTGCTGGGGGAGTCGTCGGTGATCGACGAGCACGAGCCCTGGCTGACCCTGATCGGCCTGCGCATGGTCTACGAGCGCAACGTCTCGCGCATGTGAGGGGCACCGCGGGCCTACCAGGCGTCGCGGACCAGCCGGGCCGCCGCGGGCCTACCGGCCACCGCG
>NZ_JAFJSY010000169.1 GCF_019857225.1 Streptomyces plumbidurans | reverse complement strand
TCTTCGGCTGCTGCTGCGTGATGCAGTGCACGCCGCCTCCACCGGAGAAGATCGTACGCGCGTCCACCAGGGTCACCGTCCGCTCGGGGAACAACCGGCCGAAGATTCCGGCGGCGGTCTCGTCGCGCGGGTCGTCGAAGCCGCAGAGCACGACCCCGCCGTTGCAGAGGTAGTGGTTGATGTAGGAGTGGTCGGCCCAGTGGCCGTCGGCCTCCAGGACGGTGGGCGCCGGGACCTCGACGACCTCCAGGGCGCGGCCACGGGCGTCGGTCTCGGCCTTCAGCAGGCCGATGACCTCCCGGGTCACCTCGTGGTCGGGGTGGGCCGGGTCCGGCTGGGAGTGGGCGACGACGACGCCCGGGCGGGCGAAGGCGGCGACGATGTCGACATGGCCGAGGGTGCCGAAGCCGTAGGGCGGATAGTCGCCGGTCAGGCCGCGCGGCAGCCAGATCGCCTTGCGGGTGCCGAGGTGGGCGTGGATCTCCGCCTCGACCTCCTCGCGCGTCCACCCCGGATTGCGCTCGGGGCCGAGCTGGACCGTCTCCGTCAGCAGCACCGTGCCCTCGCCGTCGACATGGATCGCACCCCCCTCGTTGACGAGCTTCGAGGCGTACGTCCGCGCACCCGCGAGGTCGCCGACATGTGCGGCGATCTTCGCGTCGTGCTCCCAGCGGGCCCACTCCTGGGCACCCCAGCCCTGGAACGTCCAGTCCACGGCGGCCAGTTCACGCCCGTCGGTGAGGAACGTGGGGCCGATGTCGCGCATCCACGCGTCGTCCAGCTCCCGCTCCACGGTGTCGATGTCCGGGCCGAGCAGCGCCCGCGCACCGGCCGACTGCCCTACGCCGCACACCACGGTCACCGGCTCGAAGCGGCGCACGGCGCGGGCGACCGAGGCCCAGGCGGTGCGGGCGGCGGCCAGATCGCCGGGGTCGGCGAAGGTCGGGTTGGGGCCCGGCCACGCCATCCAGGTGCGCTCGTGCGGGGCCCATTCGGCCGGCATCCAGAAGCCGTCGGCGGCGGGTGTGGTCATCTCGGGTCCTTTGTCGGCAGAAGGTCGGTCAGTCGGCAGGAAGTCGGTCAGCAGGGGGGCAGTCGGCCGGGCGGGCAGTCGGCCGGGCGGGCAGTCGGCAGAGGGTCGATCGGCAG
>NZ_JAFJSY010000167.1 GCF_019857225.1 Streptomyces plumbidurans | reverse complement strand
GCTGTCGGCGTACAAGCGAACGTGCACCACCTCGTACGGATGAAAGTGCACCATTCCTGATGCGGTGACGGGGTGCCAACCGTGAGTCTGTTGCTGTCGTTTCGGGGCAGCAGGGAGGCGGCTGACGGTGGTCTTGGATCCACATCGATGGCTGGAGTTGAGGCGGTTCCGGCCGTTGTACGAGTCCGGTGCGATGAGCCTGCGGGAGATCGCGAAGGAGACCGGGCTGAACCGCCGGACGGTCAGCAAGTACCTCAAGGATCCGGCCTCGCTCGCGCCGCCGAAGAGAGAAGCAGCAGATCAGCAGCCTCGGCGGGTGGTGGACGAGGTCGCGCCGCTGATCGACGCGATGCTCAGGTCCGAAATCCTGCTCAAGGGGAAGGTGATCCACGAGCGCCTCATCCAGGAGTACGGGGTCAGCATCAACTACCAGCGGGTGAAGCTCTATCTGCAGGAAGCCCGGCCCCGGATCGCGGAGGAACTGGGCATCAGCCCGGGCGAGCTGGCGGGCCTGCACCGGCGGTTCGAGGTCGTCCCGGGTGCTCAGGCCCAGGTCGACTGGGGAGACGAAGGCAAGATCCTCGCCCATGTCGGCATCCCGAAGGTCTACTCCTTCCACATGACGCTGTCGTACTCGCGCGACCCGTTCTGCTGCTTCACCACCAGCCAGGACCTGGCCACCTTCTTCGACTGCCACCGGGCCGCGTTCGCGCACTTCGGCGGGGTGCCGATGAGCATCGTCTACGACCGCACCAAAACGGTCGTGCGCCGGCACGTCGCCCCGGGTGAGGCGGTTCCGTTGCACCCGGAAGCGGTCGCCTTCGCCGGGCACTACGACTTCGACATCGACGTGCTGGCCGCCTACCGTCCGCAGGGCAAAGGCCGGGTCGAGCGCCAGGTCGGCATCGTCCGCGACCACGTCCTGGCCGGGCGGGCCTTCTCCTCCATCGATGAACTGAACGCCGCCTTCGCCGCCTGGGTCCCGCTGCGGCGGGCGAAGGTCCACGGCACCCACGGCGAAGTCATCGGGCACCGGGCCGTGCGCGATCACATGGCTCTGCGTCCGCTGCCGGCGACCCCCTACGTGGTCACCCAGCGGCACCTGCGGCATGTCGGCAAGGACTGCCTGGTCGCCTTCGACGCGAACCTCTACTCGGTGCCCGCCCGCAAGGTCCGCCCCCGCCAGCTGGTCGAGGTCCGGGCCACGAAGTCCCAGGTCAGCCTGCACTCCACCGTCTCCGGCCCAGGTGGCCAGACCTTGTTGGCCGTTCACCCGCGGGCTGTTGGCCGAGGCGCCCGCATCGTGGATGAGACGCACTGGGACGGCCTTCCCACCGGTGCCGGCCGCCGCGTCACCACCGGCGACGACACTCTGCCCTCACCCCGCCGCAACCAGCCGCCGAAGGCGGAGGCCGGGCCGCTGCAGGCTCTGCTGAACCGGGCCGCCGCCGCGAACATCGAGGTCGGCCGCCGCCCGCTGTCGGTCTATGACGAGCTGACCGGCACCCGTCCCTTCACCGCCCCGACCAAGGAAGCCCGTTGAGCGAGCTGACCAGCACCCGCATCCGCACCACCGCCGCCAAGCTCGGCCTGCCGCACCTGGCCGAGGCCCTGAACCAGTACGTCCAGCGGGCGGACGAGGCCAAGATGGGCTACCTCGACTTCCTCGACCTGGTGCTGGCCGAAGAACTCGCCGTCCGCGACGACCGCCGCTTCCGCAACGGCCTGCGGCTGTCGAAGCTGCCGCACCACAAGACGCTGGAAGACTACGACTTCTCCTTCCAGCCCGACCTCGACCCGCGCAAGGTCAAGGACCTGGCCACCCTGTCCTTCGTCGAGGACAAGGCCAACGTCGCCCTGCTCGGGCCACCCGGGGTCGGCAAGACACACATCGCTGTCGCCCTGGCCGTCGCGGCCTGCCGGGCCGGCTACTCGATCTACTTCACCAGCCTCGACGACATGGTCCGCCACCTCAAGGCCGCCGAGGACCAGGGCCGGCTGATCAGCAAACTCACCAGCTACCTCCGCCCCGCGGTCCTCGTGGTCGACGAGGTGGGCTACCAGCCACTGGAGCGGACCGAAGCGAACCTCGTCTTCCAGGTCATCTCCAAGCGTTACGAGAAGGGCTCCATCATCCTGACCTCGAACAAGACCTTCGGCGAATGGGGCCAGGTCTTCGGCGACGAGGTCCTGGCCACCGCGATCCTCGACCGCCTCCTGCACCACTGCGAAGTCGTCTCGATCAACGGCAACAGCTACCGGCTCAAGAACCGCCTCCAGGCCATCGAACGGGACACCGACGTGGCCTGAGCAGTGGTGCACATAACTTCGTACTCGGTGGTGCACTCACACGAGTACCTGGACA
>NZ_JAFJSY010000166.1 GCF_019857225.1 Streptomyces plumbidurans | reverse complement strand
CCCCGCGGGTGCGGGCTCCGCGTTCGGTCAGGCACAGGGCGCACCCCAGGGCCTGCAGTCCGCGGGCACGGGCCAGGACAGCTACGGCGGCGCTCGTGGCGCCGTACCGCCGCAGTCCCAGGGCCCCCAGGGCCCCGCAAGCTCCGGCGGCGAGGGCCGCGGCCGGCGTGGCCGTCAGCCGCTGCTGCCGGGTCGTGGCGGTCCGCGTGCCGAGCTGCCGGGCGGCGCCCAGCAGCAGCCCTCGCGGCCGAGCTGGAGCGACGAGAACGCGCAGCCGCCGGTTCCGCGTGCCTCGCTGGACACCCCGCGCGGCCACGACGAGACCTCCCGGATGCCGCGGATCGACGACCGGCAGGGCCCCGGGTCCACGTCCGAGTTCCCGCGGCCCGACTTCGGTGCTCCGGCGCCGCAGCAGCAGCCGCAGCAGACGGGCCAGTTCGCCCGTCCCGAGTACGGCGCCCCGCAGCAGGGCCCGAACGGCTCGCAGGACCCCAACGGTTCGCAGGACTCGGGCCAGTTCGTCCGCTCGGACGTCTTCGGCAGCCCGGCCGGGCAGAACGGCCTCGGCAACGCGAACAACCCCAACAGCCCTGCCAACACGGGCCAGTTCGCCATCCCGCAGGCCTACGACAACGGCTCCACGGGCCAGTACGCCACCCCGGGCTACGACAACGGCTCCACCGGTCAGCACCGTCTGCCGGGCCGTCAGAACAACGGTGACACCGGGCAGTTCGAGCGTCCGCAGGTCAACGGCAACCACAGCGACTTCGGTGCTCCGCGGCAGCCGGTCCCGCCGCGTCCGCAAGCGCGGCCCGTCCGCCAGGAGCCCGAGGCGCTGCCGCCGGCCACCGGTCCGGGCGACGGCCGTACCCCGCTGTACGACACGCTGGAGACCAACTGGTTCCACGGCGGCCAGTCCGCCGCGCGGCACACCAACGGCTCCGCTCCGCAAGCGCCGGCGGCACCTGCCGCCGCTCCCTCGGCGCCGCAGCACTCTCCCGGTGCACAGCGACCCGCCACCTCTTCCTGGCGCGCCTCGCCGAACGACGATCTCGTCCGGCAGGCGGAGCGCGTGAGGCAGCCGGCCGCGGGCGGGGTCACCACCTCCGGCCTGCCGCGCCGGGTGCCCAGGGCGAACCTCGTCCCGGGCACGGCTCAGCAGCAACAGCACCAGTCCGGTCCGCAGGTCTCGCGTGCGCCTGATGACGTACGCGGCCGGCTGACCAATCTCCGTCGGGGCATCGCACAAGGTCGCCAGGCCGGCAACGGCCAGACCGGCAGCTTCCCGAGCCCCACTCACCAGCAGGAGCGATAGTTGAGCCAGATGAGCCAGGCGGCACAGAATCTCAACTGGTTGATCACCAACTTCGTGGACAACACCCCCGGTGTGTCCCACACCGTCGTCGTGTCCGCCGACGGTCTTCTTCTGGCGATGTCGGAAGGCTTCCCTCGCGATCGCGCCGACCAGCTGGCGGCCGTCGCGTCCGGGCTCACCTCGCTGACGGCCGGGGCCTCCCGGATCTTCGAGGGCGGCAACGTGGCGCAGACGGTCGTCGAGATGGAACGCGGCTTTCTCTTCCTGATGTCCGTCTCGGACGGCTCGTCCCTGGCCGTGCTCGCGCACCCGGAGTGCGACATCGGCCTGGTCGGCTATGAGATGGCCCTGCTGGTCGACCGCGCGGGTGCGGTGCTCACGCCCGATCTGCGCGCCGAACTGCAAGGCAGTCTGCTCCACTGAACCCCACCGGCACCACCCGTCTCACCAAATCACCGTCCGGCCGCCACAATCCCCCCATCGGCCTTACCGACGGCACGACTGACCGACTTGCTGTCCAGCCCGGAGGATTCATGACCCCGCCCACCGCCTCTCATGATCCGTACGCGGAGCCGTACGAGGATGAGGGCGACCAGCCGCTGGTACGTCCGTACGCGATGACCGGTGGCCGGACGCGGCCGCGCTACCAGCTCGCCATCGAGGCACTGATCAGCACCACGGCCGACCCGGCAGCACTCATGGGGCTGCTCCCGGAGCACCAGCGCATCTGCCATCTGTGCCGTGAGGTGAAGTCGGTCGCGGAGGTGTCGGCGCTTCTGGCCATGCCGCTGGGCGTGGCCCGCATTCTCGTCGCGGACCTGGCCGAGGCCGGGCTCGTCGCCGTCCACCAGCCGGGCGGCGACGAGACGACCGGTGCACCGGACGTGACCCTGCTCGAAAGGGTGCTCAGTGGACTTCGCAAGCTCTGACGGAGGTAGGGCGACCACCTCCGCGAAGATCGTGGTGGCGGGTGGCTTCGGTGTCGGCAAGACCACGTTCGTGGGCGCCGTCTCGGAGATCAACCCGCTGCGCACGGAGGCCGTCATGACGTCCGCGAGCGCGGGCATCGACGACCTGACGCACACCGGGGACAAGACCACCACCACGGTGGCCATGGACTTCGGCCGTATCACCCTGGACCAGGACCTGAT
>NZ_JAFJSY010000165.1 GCF_019857225.1 Streptomyces plumbidurans | reverse complement strand
TCGCTCGCGAGGGAGCCGAGAGGGCAGCCGTACGCCCCGTTGCGGAGCGCGTTGCGCTCCACCACCGCATCCCGCCAGCGCTCCAGCCCGCGGAAGGAATTGAGCCGTCGCAGGAGCTGCTGGTGACGATCGAGCACTTCCGCGGCCTGCAACGCGACAACGTCCCGCACCAGCGCATCCTTGTCGGGGTAGTGGCGGTAGAGCTGGGACTTGCTCGTTCCGCTGGCAGCCCTGACGTCATCGAGGGTCGTCAGGGAGACGCCCTTGACGTACATCATGTCGCCGGCGGCCCTCAAGATGCGCTCTCGAGTCGCCCGCCCGCGCTCGGTCAGCCGGGAGCTGTTCTTGTCGGGTGCCTGTTCCGCCACATTGGCCAGATTACCGCCACGGACCATAGCATGTTCTGGAAAGGACCTCAAGGTCCTTTTTCGACCCGCCCAGCGACTCGGCCGCCGAAGACGGTGCGGGCACTCTCTCCGTGCACATGACTCACGGTGCAACGGTTTCAGGAGGGGGTGGCCGATCACGGCCGAGGGCGTGGATCAGGCGTGCCGGTCAGGTCTCCCAGGTCTTTGACGACCACATCGGCGCCATGCGCGCACAACGCCCCGGCGCGGACTGTCCTGGCGACGCCGACCACCCACCCGAAGTGACCCGATCGTCCGGCGTCCATGCCTGCCTGCGCGTTCTCGAATACCGCGCACTGTGCAGGGTGCTGGCCCAGATCGCGGGCAGCTGCCAGGAATGTGTCGGGTGAGGCTTGCCGCGCAGGTTCCGACTCGCGGCCACCACGCCGTCAATCCACGCGTCGAAGAGTGTCTCCATACGCGCCGCCCGCAGGATCTCGCGGCAGTTGGCGCTTGAGGCGACCACAGCGGTGAGCAGCCCGCTGTCACGGGCCGCCATGACGTAGGCCATGGTGTCCTGGTACACCTGGACCCCCTGTGACCGTGTCCTGGCCTCGAACAGGCTGTTCTTCCAGCGGACCAGCCCATACACCGTGTCCGGGCCCGGAGGGTCGTCAGGGCTGCCGTCGGGCCGTTCGATCCCGCGCGAGGACAGGAAGCACCGCACACCTTCGGCGCTCGACCGGCCGTCGAAGAACTCGTCGTATCCGGTGTCCGCGGCAAACGGGCGAAACCCCTCGCCCTCGTGCTGCTGCAGCAACGTGTCGAACGCCTCCTTCCACGCGGCGGCGTACAGGGAGGTCGTGTCGGTGATCACGCCGTCGAGGTCGAAGAGACAGGCCCGTATCGCGGCAGGCGGACCAAGTGTCACAGAGTCGTCCTTCTCTCAAGTACCGGTAGGGCGGCCAGTGTTGTCCGCCGTGCCGCCGCCGCGGAACACCTGTAGACGTGCGGTGGACGCCGGATCCACGAACCGACGTCTACAGCTCCCTCTGTTGGCCGTTGTCGGCGCCTCACGCCTGGCTTGGCTCGACCGATCGACGCGAAGTAGACGGGCCGTAGAGGTACTGGCCACTCACGCCCCAGCGTCACTGCGGCCGATACGGACCGGTTCTGAGACCGGTCGGTAAGAACACGCTGTAGAAGGGCGCTGACACACGTGCCACACCGGCGCCGGGCTGGGTGCTGTGCGCTGCGAGCCATGTGCTCGGACTTGTTGGACTGCTGCGTCATAGGTTCGTGCCCAACTCCCCCACCGCTCGGGGCCGGTGGCCCTTCGAAAGGAAGTCGATGGAGGACGACGCCTTGGCCGCAAGGGCTGCCCGCCTGGGGTGTGCCACGCTCGTCGACGCCGTGGGCCGTGTCCACGGCCACCGGGCCCACATTCCCGTCATGTCGAGCCCCGACCCACTTCGCCCCCTTTCGGACCCGCGGCCACCATCTCCTACCTGCCCTTTCCGTGACGACCTGGCGGGAACGGTCCGCGACTTCAAGCACTACTTCTACGGGGCACTCGGGCAAGAGCCCGCCGCGGGCCAAGTGCTCGTGCTCTCCAGCGGCGGCCATCCCGAGGTGTCGCACGGCGGGGGCACCAAGCTGGCCAGGGCGGACGGCGCCGACCTCGCCGGCGTACTGGCCGACGGCCGGCTGCGGGACTTCGACCAACTGCGCGGCACAGCTTCGCCACCTGGTGCACCGGGAGAAGCTGTCCGCTGGGGCGGCGACACGATCATGCCCTTCGCGTACGGAGTGGCCGTCGAGATCTGCGGCGTCTGCGTGAACCCCGGCGACTACGTCCACATGGACAGCGCCGGCGGCGTCGTGATCCCTTCAGCGACCCTGCATCGGGTCTTCGCCATCGCCGAGGACATCGCGGCCGAGGAGGCCGAGGCAGCCGGAGTCATCAGGGGCGAGAACGCGCAGCCAGGTGGATGAGGTGCACGCAGCGCCGCATGCTCGGCGGGCTGCACAAGGAGGCCCCATTCCAATCGCATCAGAAACAACGAGGTTGGTCATGACACAGACATCGCACCGGTCTTCGCACATCGTGGTGCACACCCCGGCGCTGGACGGCTCCCGCCGGGTCACCGAGGGTGACGTGATCCTGGGAGTCGCCTCCCATCTGGACGACGTCGTCGAGATCCTCCGACTTGCCGACCTCGATCAGATCGACGTCGAGGAGAGTGAACACATCGAGTG
>NZ_JAFJSY010000164.1 GCF_019857225.1 Streptomyces plumbidurans | reverse complement strand
GACGACCTGGTCCTGTGCGTCAACAACTTCTCCCGCTTCGCACAGCCCACCGAACTCGATCTGCGTGCCTACGACGGACGTCATCCCGTGGAGCTCATCGGCGGGGTCCGCTTCCCCGCCATCGGCGAGCTGCCGTATCTGCTGACCCTCGCCGGCCATGGCTTCTACTGGTTCCGGCTCACCCGAGTCGCATCCCGCATCGGCCGACGAGCTTGAGCGTGCGCCGAGGAAAGGACGCGTCACCATGCAGAAGACCGCATCGCTGAGCCCCAGACGGGGCGTCGTCACCGGGCCCATGGCCTCGCTCGCCGGACTGTTGCGCGAGTGGCTGCCGCGCCAGCGCTGGTTCGCGGGCAAAGACCGGCCGGTGACGGACCTCAGTCTGCTGTCCGTCACCGAGCTGTTTCCGGGCTGTCTGCATCTCCTGGTGCACGCCGGGCACTCCGCGGTGCCCGCGCCCAGCGGGGCCGCGCCCGCCGGGGACTGCTACCAACTCCTGCTCGGCGTACGCAAGAACCCGTCGCCGAGGCTGGGCCGGGCCCTGATCGGCCGGGCCGACGAGGGTCCGCTGGCCGGACTGCTGGTCTACGACGCGCTGCAGGACCCCCGCTCGGCACAGCTGCTCCTGGACCGGCTGCGCCACCCCGGCACGGCGGGCCCCCTGCGCTTCGAGGCCGACCCGGCCGTGCATGTGCCCGCCGGTCTGGCACCGCGTCTGCTGGAGGCCGAGCAGTCCAACTCCTCGCTGGTGTACGGCGACGCGTTCATCCTGAAGGTCTTCCGGCGCATCCAGCCCGGCATCAACCCCGACCTCGAGGTGTCGGGGGCGCTGGCCGCGCTGGGCTGCCGCCGGGTACCCGCGCCCGTGGCGTGGTTCAGGACCACGCATCCGCAGGAGGCCACGCTCGGCGTGCTGCAGCCGTTCCTGCCGGACGCCTCCGACGGCTGGACGCTGGCGCTGCAGGCGCTGGCCTCCGGTGAGGACTTCACCGTGCGGGCCCGCGCGCTCGGCCGGGCCACCGCGGACGTACATCTGGCGCTGGCCGCCGCGTTCCCCGCCGGGCCGCACGACGAGAACGGGCGGACCGTGGCGGACATGACCGAGCGTCTGGTCTCCGCGGCCCACTGCGTACCGGCGCTGCACCCCTATGTGCCCGGTCTGCGCAGCGCGTTCGGCGCGCTGGTCACCTGCGATCCCGGGCCGCCCGCGCAGCGCATCCACGGCGATCTGCACCTGGGTCAGGTGCTGCGGGCGGGCCGGGACTGGTTCGTCATCGACTTCGAGGGCGAGCCGTCCCGTCCGCTCGCCGAACGGCGCAGCCCCCAGTCGCCGTTGCGGGACATCGCGGGGATGCTGCGCTCCTTCGACTACGCCGCGCGGCAGCGCCGCCCCTGGCGCCCGGAGTGGGCGCGCCGCTGCCGCGAGGCCTACTGCGCGGGCTACGCCGACCGGGCCGGCTGGGACCCGCGCAAGAAGCACGCGCTGCTGCGCGCCTATGAGACCGACCGAGCCGTGTACGAGGTCCTGTACGAAGCCCGGCACCGACCGGACTGGCTCCCCGTACCGATGGCGGCGATCGAGCGTCTCGCCGTGAGAGGAGGCTGAACCCGTGGCTCTGCGTGACACCTCGCTTCCCGAGTCCTCCGGCCCGCTGGTCGCCCGGAGCGGCGCCGCGCCCGCCCTGGATCCGGACGAGCGCGAACGCCTGCTGTCCGGCAGGCATCACGATCCGCACGCGCTGCTGGGCGCCCACCCGGTCGACGGCGCGGTCGTCTTCCGCGCCCTGCGCCCATACGCCCGCTCGGTGCATGTCGTCTTCGGCGGGCAGCGGCACGCCCTGGCGTCGGAGGGCGACGGTCTGTTCTCGGCCGTACTGCCGCTCGACGCGGTCCCCGAGTACACACTGGCGGTGGCGTACGGCGACGGCGAGCACGAGACGGCGGACCCGTACCGTTTCCTGCCCGCCCTCGGCGACCTCGACCTGCACCTCATCCGCGAGGGCCGGCACGAGCAGCTGTGGAAGGCGCTCGGCGCCGAGCCGATGACCCACCAGGGCGTGACCGGGACCCGGTTCACGGTGTGGGCGCCCAATGCCCAAGGGGTCCGGGTCGCCGGGGAGTTCACCTGCTGGGACGGCACGGCGCTGCCCATGCGCTCGATGGGCTCGTCCGGGGTGTGGGAGCTGTTCGTGCCCGGCATCGGTGAGGGCGCCCGCTACAAGTTCGAGATCACCTCCCGCTACGGCGGCCGCTTCCTCAAGGCCGACCCGATGGCCCGGCGCACCGAGGTGCCGCCCGCGACGGCCTCCGTGGTGACGGCCTCGCACTACGAGTGGGGCGACGCGGACTGGATGGCGCACCGCGGGGACGTCCCCGTGCACGAGGCCCCGTTCTCCGTGTACGAGGTCCATCTCCCGTCCTGGCGCCCAGGATTGACGTACCGTCAACTCGCGGAGCAGCTGCCCGAGTACGTACGGCAGCTGGGCTTCACCCATGTCGAGCTCATGCCGCTCGCCGAGCACCCCTTCGGTCCCTCCTGGGGCTATCAGGTCACCGGCTTCTACGCGCCGACCTCACGGCTCGGCCCGCCCGACGACCTCAGGTATCTGATCGACTCGCTGCACCGGGCCGGGCTCGGCGTGATCATGGACTGGGTGCCCGCCCACTTCCCCAAGGACGACTGGGCGTTGGCGCGGTTCGACGGGGATCCGCTGTACGAGCCGGGAGACTCACGGCGGGCCGAGCATCCCGACTGGGGGACCTACGAGTTCGACTTCGGACGCGTCGAGGTGCGCAACTTCCTTGTGGCGAACGCCGTTTACTGGT
>NZ_JAFJSY010000163.1 GCF_019857225.1 Streptomyces plumbidurans | reverse complement strand
CGGCACGGCCGGCGCGCGCACGTCCGGCCGCTGCCACGGCCACAGCGCGAGCACCCCGCCCAGTACGGCACATCCCGCGACGGCGGCGATCAGCAGCCGCCGCCCCCGCGCCGCCCGCCGCCCGCGCCCGACCGCCTCCGCTTGCGTCTCCTCCATGGCGATCACTGTGCGTCAGTACGACGAGCGCATCCCGGCATACGTCCAGTGCCGTAGACGGGGTTCACACCGATGGCCCCGGGTGCGACGCTGTGATCATGAGCCGTATCGAAGCGCGTCGCGACGAAGACACAGCAGCCACCGGCAGCCTCGTCGACCGTCTGCTGGCCGGTCTGCCCGCCGAGGCCGTCCTGACCGACCCGGACGTCACGGTCTCCTACGCCAACGACATGGCCAGCTTCTGCCCCGCCGGCTCCCCGGCGGTGGTCGTGCTGCCGCGCACGGTCGAACAGGTCCAGCACGTCATGCGGACCGCCACCGAGCTGCGCGTCCCGGTCGTCCCGCAGGGCGCCCGCACCGGTCTGTCCGGCGGCGCCAACGCCACGGACGGCTGCATCGTGCTGTCGCTGACGAAGATGGACAGGATCCTCGAGATCAACCCCGTCGACCGCATCGCCGTGGTCGAGCCGGGCGTGATCAACGCCGTCCTCTCGCGCGAGGTCGCCGAGCACGGCCTGTATTACCCGCCGGACCCCTCCAGCTGGGAGATGTGCACCATCGGCGGCAACATCGGGACGGCCTCGGGCGGCCTGTGCTGCGTGAAGTACGGGGTCACCGCCGAGTACGTGCTGGGCCTCGAGGTGGTGCTGGCCGACGGGCGGCTGATGTCCACCGGCCGCCGTACCGCCAAGGGCGTCGCGGGCTACGACCTGACCCGGCTCTTCGTCGGCTCCGAGGGCTCCCTCGGCGTCGTCGTACGGGCGATCCTGGCGCTGCGGCCCAAGCCGCCGCAGCAGCTGGTGCTGGCGGCCGAGTTCGCGTCCGGGACGGCCGCCTGCGACGCGGTGTGCCGGATCATGGAGGGCGGCCATGTGCCCTCGCTCCTCGAACTGATGGACCGTACGACGGTCAAGGCGGTCAACGACATGGCGCAGATGGGCCTGCCGGAGACCACCGAGGCCCTGCTGCTCGCGGCCTTCGACACCCCCGACCCGGCCGCCGACCTCGCCGCCCTCGGCGCGCTGTGCGAGGCGGCGGGTGCCACGCAGGTGGTTCCCGCCGACGACGTCGCCGAGTCCGAACTGCTGCTCCAGGCACGGAGGTTGTCGCTCGTCGCGCTGGAGGCCGTCAGTGGCACCACGATGATCGACGACGTGTGCGTGCCCCGGTCCCGGCTCGGCGACATGCTCGCGGGCACCGAGCGGATCGCCGAGAAGTACCAGCTCACCATCGGGGTCGTCGCGCACGCGGGCGACGGCAACACGCACCCGACCGTCTGCTTCGACGCGGCCGACCCCGACGAGTCCCGGCGCGCCCGCGAGTCCTTCGACGAGATCATGGCCCTCGGCCTGGAACTCGGCGGCACGATCACCGGCGAGCACGGCGTGGGGGTCCTGAAGAAGGAGTGGCTGGCGCGCGAGATCGGCCCGGTGGGCGTGGAGATGCAGCGCGACATCAAGCAGGTCTTCGACCCGCTGGGCATCCTCAACCCGGGCAAGCTGTTCTGATCCGGAGCCGGTCGGGTCACTGGGCGAGCAGCTGATCGAGCGCGTCGTCGATCCCGAGCCGCTCGCCCTCAGTCCCCGGGGGCACCACCCGCAGCGTGCGCTCCAGCCAGGCCGACACCTGGGCGGCCGGCGCCTCTAGCAGGGCGTCACCGTCGGGTGAACTCAGCGCCATCAGAACGACGCTGCGCCCCTCCGACTTGCTCGGCCACACCCGCACATCCCCGTGCCCGCACGGCCGGAACACCCCCTCCACCAGCAGATCGCGGGAGAAGGTCCAGTACACCGGGCTCTCCGAGTCGATGTGGAAGGTGATGTGGACGGCGTACGGGTCGTCGGTGCGGAATTCCAGCCGCGCCGGGACCGGGACGCTGCGCTCCGGGGACAGGATCAGTCTGAGTTCGAGCTCGCGCTCCACCACGGTGTAGTGCATGTCGTGCCGTTCCTCTCTCGGGCAGGTGTACGGGACCCTGCGCGGGCCCGTACGAGGGAGAGGGGCGGACCGCCCGGGCATTACGCGAGTTGCGGCAAGTTTTTTTCCGACTCCGCGTCCGACTTGATGACCGACTCTGTGAAGGCCGTGCACGGGGTTGCCCGGAAAGGGGGCGGGTCCGGCGGGACTGGCGGTGGGGGAGCGGTGGGTCTGATAGATGTGGAGCCCCCGATATTCACCCCCGAGCAGATACGGGACGACGGACATGAGCGCCCCAACCCCGGCCCCCGGCGACAACAGGCCCCGCGAAGGGTATTACCCGGACCCGTCCATTCCTGGATATGTCCGGTACTGGAACGGCGCGGCCTGGGTACCGGGCACCAGCCGTCCGGCGCCGACCGACGGCGAGTCGCTCATGCCGCCGCCCGGCTCGAACCCCGCTCCCGTCGAGGAGACGGGACCGCACTTCTTCGACGAGGACCCCCAGCCGGGGCCTTCCCCGTCCGAGGCCCAGCACGGCAGCCGTCCCGAACCCGCCTCCGCCTGGGGCGCCGACCGTACGCACCAGTCCGGCTTCGGCGGCGACCAGGACCGCCGGGTGTCGTGGGGCTCGCCGCAGGGCGCGGACCCGCGCGTGCCCGCCGACCCGCCGGCCCAGCCCGACGGCCGGGCCGCGAGCACGGACGGCACCGCGACGATCCCGCCCGCGGACGGCGGCGCCGGTGACGTGGCCTCCGGCGGCACGTTCGTCTTCCGCAGGCCCACGGCCAAGCCTGGGGGAGCCACGGGCAGCGCGGGG
>NZ_JAFJSY010000162.1 GCF_019857225.1 Streptomyces plumbidurans | reverse complement strand
CGGCAGGCGGGCGCGGGCTGACGGCGGCGCTGGCGGGCTGGCAGCTGAGCCGGCGCCCGATGCGGGGCGCCGGGCCGGTGCTGCTGCTGGTGCTCGCCGTCGCGCTCGGCATGCTCGCCATCGGGCAGGGCGCCTCCTGGGACCGCTCGCAGGACGACCAGGCCGACTTCGGCACGGGTGCGCCGGTGCGCGTCCTGGCCGCGGGAGAGGACCACTTGGGGCGCACGGAGCAGTACGCGGCCCTCGCCCATGTGCGGGAGGCGGCCCCGGCCGTCCGTACCGAACTCCCGCTGTCCAACAGCCGTACGGCCGCTCTGCTGGCCCTGGACACCGCGCACGCCTCGGACACGATGCTGATGCGCCCGGACCTGTCGTCCGCGCGGGTGCGGCCGATGCTCTCGGCGCTGGGTCCGCGGACGGGGAGCTCCGGGGCGCGGATCCCCGCGCACACCGCCCGGCTGCGGCTGGCGGCGGCCCTGCACAGTTCGTCCGGGGCGGGCAGGACGGCGGACGTGACGGTCACGCTGGTCGACGCGTACGGGACGCCGTACGAGGTGCCGGCCGGTCGGCTGCCCTCCGACGGGCGGACACATGTGCTGGACGTGCCGGTCTCGGACGGGCGGCTGACGCTGACCGCCGTGGAGCTGGTGATGCCGCAGCCGATCGGGGACCCGGAGCAACACCGCCTGCAGCTCGGGTCGTTGACGGCGGCAGGCGCGGACGGCACCGCGCGGAAGGTCACGCTGCCTGCCTCGTGGAAGGCGTCCGTGAGCAGTGACGGGCAGGTCGCGTCGCCGGACGCGAAGACAGACCCGACCACTCCCACGGTGAGCAGGTCGGGCCCGCCGACGATCGCGTACGGCACCGGGTACGTGCCGGTCGAGGAGACCTGGGTCAGCGCGTCGCTGACGGTGCGGATGCGGGTCGCGCAGCCGGCGCCCGGCGAGGTCACGGGGGTGGCGAGCGACCGGTTCCTCGCCGCGGCGGGCGCGCACCCCGGGCAGCGGCTGGACGTGACGGTCGACGGGGAGACCGTGCCGGTGCGGATCGTGCGCGCGGTGCGCGAGCTGCCGACGACCGCAGCGGCGAACGGGGGCGGTCTGCTGGTCGATCTGCGGTCCGTGAACCGGGTGCTGGAGGACCGTTACGGGACGAGCGTCACGCCCACGGAGTGGTGGCTGCGCACCGATCGCGGCGACTCGGCCCGGGTCGCGGCGGCACTGCGGGCCCTGCCCGATCTCGATCCGGCGCAGGTCGTGGTGCGGGACGAGACGGCCGCGCAGTTGCGGGACGATCCCTTCGGCGCGGGCCCCGAGGCGGCGTTCGCGGCGGCGGCCGGGGTGGCGGCGGCGCTGGCCGCGGTCGGTTTCGCGGTGAGCGCGGCGGGCTCCCTGCGCGAACGGGGCGCCGAACTCGCGGTGCTGCGGGCCCTGGGCGCCCCGCGCCGCCGCCTTGCCCGCATGATCGCCGTCGAGCAGGGGGTGCTGGTGGCGCTGGCCCTGGTGGTGGGGACGGCCCTGGGGACCGTGCTGACCCGGGCGGTGATCCCGCTGATCGTGCTGACCGCGCAGGCCACGCGCCCGGTGCCGCGCGTGCTGGTCGAGCTGCCGGTGGCGCAGGTGGCCCTCCTGCTGGCGACGGTGGCTCTGGCGCCGCTGCTGGTGACGGCCGCACTGGCGCTGAGGCGAGGGGATCCCGCGGTGTCCCTGCGGGAGCAGGGGGGCGAGTGATGAACCCGGTACCGGCTCCGTGGATCCGCACCCGGCTGCGTGCCGCCCCCGCCGCCGCCTGCGCGCTGGCGCTGCTCGTGGCGCTGACCGCCACTCTGGCCGCCGCGTTCCCGCGGGCCGTCGACCGCTACGAGGACGCCGGGCTGCGCCGGGCCGTGGAGAGCGCCCGGCCGGTGAGCACGACGCTGCAGGTGTCCGCCGAGCAGCCGGGCCCCCCGCGGTCACCGGAGCGGCGCGAGGAACTCCTGCGCCCCCGCACGCTCGGCGAGCAGTACACACAGGTCCTCGCGGCCGTCCCGGGCCCGCTCGTCGTCGACTGCGGCCAGTCGACGTACGGCGTGCACACCATGAAGACCCTGGAGGCCCCGGAGTCCTGGCTGCCGCGGCCGAGCGGGCTGCCGCCGCAGTTCACCCTGGCCGCGCAGCACGGTCTGGCCGGCCATGCGGCGGTGCGTTCGGGGCGCCTGCCCCGCGCCGACGGCCACGTGACCGCCGCGACGGCGCAGGTGGAGGCCGCCGTCACCGCGCGGACCGCCAAGAGCCTGCACATCAAGGTGGGTTCGGTGATCCATCTGCCTGGCGCGGACCGTCCCCCGCTCGCCGTACGGGTCACCGGGATCGTCACCCCGCACGACCCGGGCGGCGCCTGGTGGGACACCGAGCCCCTGCTGGGCAGGCCGAGCCTGGTGGTCGCGCCGGGCCCCGAGCGCGACAAGTACTGGCGCGCCGGCCTGCTGCTCGCCCCGGACGCGGCCCCGGCCCTGCTGGGCACCGCCGGAAACCCCTGGCGCTACTGGCAGTTGGCGCCGTCCCACGCCGGGCTGCGCGGCCACGACGTGGACCGGCTGAAGTCGGCCGTCGCCTCCGTGGAGGCCGGTCCGGCGCTGCGGCGGATCCGTGAGCGAACGGACCTGACCACGACGGTGAGCACCGACCTCGACAGCGTGCTCAGCCAGTACGAGGAACTCCGTGGTGGCGTCCGCCCGCTGGTCGCCGTCGCCGCCTTCGGCACCGGCACGGTGGCCGCCGTGGTCCTGCTGATGGCGGGCGGCCTCGCCGCCGACCGCCGCCGCACCGAACTCGCCCTGCTGCGCGCCCGCGGCGCCTCCCTGCGCGGCCTGACCGGCCGGCTGTTCGCCGAGACGGCCGTGGTGGCCCTGCCCGCGGGCGCGTTGGGCCTCG
>NZ_JAFJSY010000161.1 GCF_019857225.1 Streptomyces plumbidurans | reverse complement strand
GGTGGGAGTCCTCATCTCGAAGCAGGCTTCCCGCTTAGATGCTTTCAGCGGTTATCCCTCCCGAACGTAGCCAACCAGCCATGCCCTTGGCAGGACAACTGGCACACCAGAGGTTCGTCCGTCCCGGTCCTCTCGTACTAGGGACAGCCCTTCTCAAGACTCCTACGCGCACAGCGGATAGGGACCGAACTGTCTCACGACGTTCTAAACCCAGCTCGCGTACCGCTTTAATGGGCGAACAGCCCAACCCTTGGGACCGACTCCAGCCCCAGGATGCGACGAGCCGACATCGAGGTGCCAAACCATCCCGTCGATATGGACTCTTGGGGAAGATCAGCCTGTTATCCCCGGGGTACCTTTTATCCGTTGAGCGACGGCGCTTCCACAAGCCACCGCCGGATCACTAGTCCCGACTTTCGTCCCTGCTCGACCCGTCGGTCTCACAGTCAAGCTCCCTTGTGCACTTACACTCAACACCTGATTGCCAACCAGGCTGAGGGAACCTTTGGGCGCCTCCGTTACTCTTTAGGAGGCAACCGCCCCAGTTAAACTACCCATCAGACACTGTCCCTGATCCGGATCACGGACCCAGGTTAGACATCCAGCACGACCAGACTGGTATTTCAACGACGACTCCCCCTGAACTGGCGTCCAGAGTTCACAGTCTCCCAGCTATCCTACACAAGCCGAACCGAACACCAATATCAAACTGTAGTAAAGGTCCCGGGGTCTTTCCGTCCTGCTGCGCGAAACGAGCATCTTTACTCGTAGTGCAATTTCACCGGGCCTATGGTTGAGACAGTCGAGAAGTCGTTACGCCATTCGTGCAGGTCGGAACTTACCCGACAAGGAATTTCGCTACCTTAGGATGGTTATAGTTACCACCGCCGTTTACTGGCGCTTAAGTTCTCAGCTTCGCCACACCGAAATGTGACTAACCGGTCCCCTTAACGTTCCAGCACCGGGCAGGCGTCAGTCCGTATACATCGCCTTACGGCTTCGCACGGACCTGTGTTTTTAGTAAACAGTCGCTTCTCGCTGGTCTCTGCGGCCACCCCCAGCTCAGACAGTAAATGTCATCACCGGTGATGGCCCCCCTTCTCCCGAAGTTACGGGGGCATTTTGCCGAGTTCCTTAACCATAGTTCACCCGAACGCCTCGGTATTCTCTACCAGACCACCTGAGTCGGTTTAGGGTACGGGCCGCCATGAAACTCGCTAGAGGCTTTTCTCGACAGCATAGGATCATCCACTTCACCACAATCGGCTCGGCATCAGGTCTCACCCTGTGTGAGCGGCGGATTTACCTACCACTCGGG
>NZ_JAFJSY010000160.1 GCF_019857225.1 Streptomyces plumbidurans | reverse complement strand
GGATCATCCACTTCACCACAATCGGCTCGGCATCAGGTCTCAGACTATTGCCAGGCGGATTTACCTACCTGACGTCCTACACCCTTACCCCGGGACAACCACCGCCCGGGCTGGACTACCTTCCTGCGTCACCCCATCACTCACCTACTAACCGCTTGGTCCGGCGGCTCCACCACTCCCCTCAACTCCGAAGAGATCAGGGCGGCTTCACGGCCTTAGCATCACGATGCTCGATGTTTGACGCTTCACAGCGGGTACCGGAATATCAACCGGTTATCCATCGACTACGCCTGTCGGCCTCGCCTTAGGTCCCGACTTACCCTGGGCAGATCAGCTTGACCCAGGAACCCTTAGTCAATCGGCGCACACGTTTCTCACGTGTGAATCGCTACTCATGCCTGCATTCTCACTCGTGAACCGTCCACCACTGCCTTCCGGCGCGGCTTCACCCGGCACACGACGCTCCCCTACCCATCACAGCCTCCGTTGGGAGTATTGCTGC
>NZ_JAFJSY010000016.1 GCF_019857225.1 Streptomyces plumbidurans | reverse complement strand
GCCCGGGCCCTGCGCTGCTCGCCCGCGCCCCATGCCCGCGCCCCGCGCCGCTCGCCCGCACCCCCGCGCCGGTGCAAGAGCGCCCGTGCCGGTGCAAGCGCGCCCGCGTCAATCCCAGGGCCCCCAGGCCAACCCGTGCCTCAACCCCCCGTACTCTCCCGCACGATCACCCGATGCCCCACCACCTGATCCCTCAGCTCCACCGCGTCCGGTGCCTCGATACGTTCCAGAAGCAGATCCACCGCGGCCCGGGCGATCTGTTGTTTGTCCGGGGCGACCGTGGTGAGGCTGGGCACGCTGAAGCGGGAGGCCTCGATGTCGTCGAAGCCGATCACGTCGAGGTCGCCCGGCACGGAGCGGCCCAGGTCGTGGAGTGCGCGCAGTGCGCCCAGGGCCAGGTGGTCGTTGAGGCACAGCAGGGCGTCGGGGCGGGGGTCGCGCTCCATGAGGGCGGCCGCGGCGCGGGCACCGTCCCGCCAGTGGTAGGCGTCCACGGGGACCACGAGGTCCGGCTCGAAGGGCAGACCGGCCGTCTCCATGGCCTCGCGGTACCCGTCGGTGCGCAGCCGGTCGGTGCCCTGGCGGCCGCGGACGGCGCCGCCGATCACGGCGATACGGCGGCGGCCCCGGGACAGCAGATGCTCGGTCGCCTCGCGGGCCGCCGCGACGTTGTCGATGCCGACGTGGTCGGTGCCGCCCTCGGCCGGGCGCTCGCCGAGCAGCACCACCGGCAGGCGCCGGTCCCGGGTGGCGAGGTCACGCGGGCGCAGGGCGAGCGGGCTGAGGATGAGCCCGTCGGAGAACTGGGCGTCGAAGCCGTGCAGTGCGGCCAGTTCGCGCTCGCGCACGGCGCCGGTCTGGTGGATGAGGACGGTGCGCCCGCGGGCGTCGGCCTCGGCCATCACATGCTTGGCCAGCTCGGCGAAGTACGCCACGTCGAGCTCGGGCACGGCAAGGGTGATCATGCCGGTACGGCCCTGACGCAGCTGCCGTCCCGCGATGTTGACGCGGTAGCCGAGGGCGTCGATGGCCTCCTGGACGGCGGCGCGGGTGCGCTCCGAGACGTGCTCGAAGTTGTTGATCACGTTGGAGACGGTCTTGGGCGAGACGCCCGCGTACTCCGCCACGTCCTTGATCCTGGGTCTGGCCGCCACGCTGTTCTTCCTTCCGCCTGCCCGTGATCGTACCGACCACCAGAAATCGCTTGCGGTCCGGACCGGTTTCCGCCGACCCATTTACAACGATGTAATCGCCATGGTGACATAGCGCCGCACAGTCCCGGCACCGCCCCACGGCGCAAGCCCGGCACCACCTCAAGGCGCAAGGAGATTCATGCCCACCCCTCGTCCCTCGGATCCGCCCCGCCCGGAGTACCCCAGGCCGCAGTTCGTGCGCGAGGCCTGGCTGAACCTCAACGGCGAGTGGCAGTTCGAGATCGACCGGTCCGACACCGGGCTCGAACGCGGACTGCGCGAGCGTGAACTCGGTGACCGCATCGTGGTCCCGTTCTGCCCGGAGTCGACGCTGTCCGGGATCGGCGAGACCGACTTCCTCGAAGCCGTGTGGTACCGGCGCACCGTCACCGTCCCCGAGGACTGGGCGGACTCCCGGGTCCTGCTGCACTTCGGCGCCGTGGACCACGACACCACCGTGTGGGCCGACGGCGTCGAGGTGGCCCGGCACCGGGGCGGCTTCACCCCGTTCACCGCCGACCTCGGCGAAGTGGCCATCGCCGGGCGGGAGTTGACGATCGTCGTACGGGCCCGTGACAGCCGCCACGGCGTCCAGGCCCGAGGCAAGCAGGCCACCTGGTACGCCAACTCCCACTGCCACTACACCCGTACGACCGGCATCTGGCAGACCGTGTGGCTGGAGCCCGTCCCGCGGACCGCAGCCCTCGCGCGCCCGCGCGTCACCCCCGACCTGGCCTCCGGCTCCTTCCACCTGGAACTGCCGCTGACGGCGAACCTCCCCGGCCACCGGGTGCGCGCCACCCTCGCCGATGAGCGGGGTGAGATCCTCACCGCCGAGACCCGCGCGGACCTCGACCTCGCACCCCGGCTGGTGCTCGCCGTGCCCGGCGACCGGCTGCGCCCGTGGTCACCGGCCGACCCGCACCTGTACGACCTCAGCCTCCAACTCCTCGACGCCGGCGGGCGGATCGTGGACGCGGCCACCTCCTACGCCGGTCTGCGCTCGGTCTCCGTGCGGGGCAAGCGGCTGCTGCTCAACGGCGAGCCGGTCTTCCAGCGCCTCGTCCTCGACCAGGGCTACTACCCCGACGGCCTGATGACAGCACCCACCGACGCCGACCTGGTCCGCGACATCGAACTGGGCCTGCGCGCCGGATTCAACGGCGCCCGGCTGCACCAGAAGGTCTTCGAGGAGCGCTATCTGCACCACGCCGACCGGCTCGGCTACCTGGTCTGGGGCGAGTTCGGCGACTGGGGCTGCGAGACCGGCGTCCGCGACGACAACCAGCGCCCCGACGCCTCGTACGTCACCCAGTGGCTGGAGGCGGTCGAACGCGACTACTCGCACCCCTCGATCGTCGGCTGGTGCCCGCTCAACGAGACCTACCAGCCGCTGCACGACCGCATCACCCAGCTCGACGACGTCACCCGCGCCATGTTCCTGGCCACCAAGCAGGCCGACGCCACCCGCCCGGTCATCGACGCCTCCGGCTACGCCCACCGGGTCGCCGAGACCGACGTCTACGACTCGCACTGCTACGAGCAGGACCCGGCCGCCTTCGCCAAGGCGATGTCCGGGCTCGCCGAGAACCGGCCGTACGTCAACGCCGCACCCGACGGGCGGCCCTGGTCGGTGCCGTACCGCGGACAGCCGTACTTCTGCAGCGAGTTCGGCGGCATCTGGTGGGACCCCGAGGCGGCGGCCGCGGCCGGCGACCAGCGCGACGCCTCCTGGGGGTACGGCGAACGGCCGTACGCGGAGGAAGAGTTCATCGAGCGCTTCGCCGGGCTGACCGCGGTGCTGCTCGACGACGCGGACATGTTCGGCTACTGCTACACCCAGCTCACCGACGTCTTCCAGGAGCGCAACGGCGTCTACCGCTTCGACCGCTCCGAGAAGCTCGACACCGCTCGGCTGCACCGGGCCCAGACGCGTCCGGCGGCGTACGAGAGCACACCGTAGAACCCGCTCACGCGGAGCACACACCCCTGCCCAGAACTTACATCGATGTAAAGAGGGAGCACCATGACCGGCACACCCGCACCCGTCGGTCCCCCCGGCCTGACCCGGCGCCGCGCGCTCACCGCCGCGCTCGCCTCGGGGGCGGCCGTCCTGGGCGCCGGAACGCTCAGCGGCTGCGGTTCCGCGCAGGCCGCCGACGCCTCGACCGTCCGCCTGTGGGACCTGTTCAGCGGGGCCGACGGCGGTCTGCTCAACGACATGGTGCGCGCCGCGGCCCCCGACATGCCGGGCACGCACATCGAGCGCACCGTCCTGGAGTGGGGGACGCCCTACTACACCAAGCTCGCCATGGCCTCCGTCGGCGGGCGCGGCCCGGACGTCGCCGTGTCGCACATGTCCCGGCTGGCCGGCTACGCGCCCACCGGGCTGCTCGACCCGTGGGACCTGGACCTGCTGGCCGAATACGGCATCAGGCGCGAGGACTTCACCGACGCCGTGTGGGCCCGCACCCAGTACCGCGGACACACCTACGCCGTCCCGCTGGACACCCACCCGTTCATCGTCTTCTTCCACCCCGGACCGGCCGCCAAGGCGGGCCTGCTCACCAAGGACGGGACGCTGGACGCGGAGGCGTTCTCCTCGCCCGACCGCTTCCTCGCCGCCGGCAAGGAACTCGCCAGGGCCTCCGGCAAGCAGGGCATCGCCTTCGGCTATGTCACCGACACCGCCCAGGGCTGGCGCCTGTTCTACGGCCTCTACAAGCAGACCGGCGGCGCCTTCGAACTGCCCGAGGGCGGCCCCGCGAAGGTCGACGTCGACCGCATGACCGAGGTCATCGCCTTCATGGCCAAGCTCGTCGACGGCAAGGTCAACCCGGGACGGCTCGACTACGCCGCGGCCATCGCCGCCTTCGCCAACCGGCAGACCGCGATGATCCTGTCCGGCGAATGGGAGCTCGGCACGTACCGCGCCGCGGATCCGAAGGTGAGCGCCGCACCGTTCCCCACCGTCTTCGGCACCCCCGCCATCTATGCGGACTCGCACTCCTTCGTGCTGCCCCACCATCCCGACCCCGACCCCGAGCGGCGCCGCCGCACCCACCGTGCCGTCGCGGCCCTGCTCAAGGCCGGCCAGATCTGGGCCACGGCGGGCCACATCCCCGCCTACGGCCCCGTCACCCGCACCGCCGCCTACCACCGCCTCGAGCCCCAGTCCCACTACGCGCAGGCGCAGAACCACGTCGTACTCGACCCCACGGCCTGGTTCGCGGGCGCCGGCTCCGACTTCCAGAACGCCATGTCCCAGGTCCTGCAGCAGGCCCTGCTCGACGGCCTCGCTCCGGACCGTGCGGCACGCGCGATGGTGCGTCGCCTCAACACCTTCCTGTCCAAGCCCAGCCCGGCCTGACCCGATCGCGCACCCCTTCGCCCAGGAGCACAACGATGTCCTCTCCGCATGCCGCGCCCCGCCCCGGGGCCACGCCCGTGCGCCGAGCGGTCCCGCCCGGCCTGCTGTTCGCGCTGCCCTTCCTCGTGCTGTTCGCCGTCTTCATGGTCTGGCCGCTGGTCCAGGGCCTGTGGATGAGCCTGACCGACGCCTCCCTGTCGGCCCACGACCCGAGCTTCGTCGGTTTCGACAACTTCACCGAGGCGTTCCAGGACGCCGAGATGTGGCGGGCGCTCGGCCACACCGTCCTCTTCACCCTCATCTCGACCGTGCCCCTGGTCCTGGTCGCGCTCGTGATGGCGCTGCTCGTGCACACCGGCCTGCCCGGCCAATGGGTGTGGCGACTGGCCTTCTTCGCCCCCTACCTGCTGCCCGTCGGCGTCGTCAGCCTGCTGTGGATGTGGCTGTACCAGCCCGACCTCGGCCTCTACAACCATCTCCTGGACGTGGTGGGCCTCGGTCAAGTGGCCTGGCTCAGCGACGAGTCGGTCGCCATGTGGGCCATGGCCCTGACCACGCTGTGGTGGACGGTCGGCTTCAACTTCCTGCTCTACCTGGCCGCGTTGCAGGCCGTCCCTGACCATCTCTACGAAGCCGCCGCCCTCGACGGCGCCGGGGCCTGGCGACGCCTCTGGTCGATCACGCTGCCTCAGCTGTCCCGTATCACCATGGTGATCACCGTCCTGCAGATCCTGGCCTCCCTGAAGGTCTTCGACCAGATCTATCTGCTCACCAAGGGCGGCCCGAACGGCTCCACCCGCCCGGTCGTCGAGTACGTCTACGACGTCGGCTTCACCGGCTACCGGCTCGGATACGCCTCGGCGATCAGCTATGTCTTCTTCGCCCTGGTCCTGATCGCCTCCGCCGCCCAGTACGCCGCCCTCCGCCGCCGGGAGAAGTGACATGACCTCCACCGAGCTGCACGTCAATACCGCCCCGGCAGCACAAGCGGCGGGCCCCATACGGGAGTTGAACATCACCCGGCGCGCCCGCGGCGGCCGCACCAACCTGACCCTCGGCGAGAACCGCGTCAGCCGCGTGCTCGCCCTCGGCGCCCTCGCCGTCCTGGCGCTGGTGTGGGTGCTGCCGGCGTCCTGGGCGCTGCTGACCGCGTTCAAGTCCGAGGCCGACGCCAGCGATCCCGCGCACTGGTTCTGGCCCCGGCACGGCTTCACCCTGCACGGCTTCAGCACCGTGTGGGAGCGCGGCGACCTGCCGCTGTGGATGCTCAACAGCCTGCTCATCTCGGCCGCCGTCACGGTGATCACCGTGCTGGTCTCGGCGATGGCCGGATACGCCTTCTCCCGCACCCGATTCCCCGGCCGCCGCCCGCTGTTCGTGCTCACGGTGGCCGCCGTGCTGGTGCCGCCGCAGATCCTGATCGTGCCGTGGTTCCAGCAGATGCTCACCCTGCATCTGCTCGACACCTACGCCGCGGTGATCCTGCCGCAGACCGTGGCGCCCGTGATGGTGTTCATCCTGAAGAAGCACTTCGACTCGCTGCCGGGCGAGCTGGAGGAGGCGGCCCGCATCGACGGCGCCGGTCACTGGCGGATCTTCTGGTCGGTGCTGCTGCCGCTGTCCCGGCCGATGCTGGCGGCCGTCGGGATCTTCGTGTTCATCGGGGCGTGGAACAACTTCCTGTGGCCGTTCGTGTCGACGTCCGACCCCGCGCTGATGACCCTGCCGGTCGGCATCACCTCGGTGAAGGACGCCTACGGCATCCAGTACGCCCAGACCATGGCCTCCGCCGTTCTCGCGGCCCTGCCGCTGGTCGTGGTCTTCGTGTTCTTCCAGCGACACATCGTCAAATCCGTGGCCACCACGGGTCTGGGCGGTCAGTGAGGTCGCTGGGACACTGTCGAACCGTGCACTCGCCTACATCGATGTAAAGGAGCCGTCCATGCGCGTCAGACCGCGCATCACCCCCCTCACGGCCGTCCTCTCGCTCCTGGCCGTGCTGCTCGGACTCGTCGCCGTCACACCGGCCGCCGCCCGGCCCGCCGCCACCGCGGTCGGGCCGGCGAAGGCCCAGGCCGCGGCAGGCACCTTCCGCAACCCGCTCAACACCGGTCCGGACCCGTTCATGACGTACTGGAACGGGAACTACTACCTGACCACCACCCAGGGTGACAGCATCCGCATGTGGCGTTCGCCCTCCCTCGGCACGCTGCTGACCGCCGACCCCGTCACCGTGTGGACGGACACCGACCCCTCGCGCAACCAGCACATCTGGGCACCGGAGTTCTACCACTTCGGCAACCGCTGGTACCTCTACTACACGGCCGACGACGGCACCGACGACCACCACCGCGTCTACGTACTGGAGTCCGACGGCGACGACCCGGCAGGCTCCTACCACTTCAAGGCGAAGCTGGCCCCGCCCAACCACGCCTCCGACTTCGCCATCGACCCCGGCATCCTGCAGCACGACGGCCGCCTCTACCTCGCCTACGCGGGCATCAACCAGTACCAGCACAACGGCATCAACATCGCCCCGATGTCCAACCCCTACACGGTCTCGGGCGACGCGGTCGCGATCGACGCCGCGGGCGGCTGCCCCGAGGTCCGCGAGGGACCGGAGTTCCTCAATCGCAACGGCCGTACGTGGATGACGTATTCGACCTGCGACACCGGCAAGCCGGACTACCAGGTCTGGATGATGTCGCTGGCCGACGGCGCCGATCCGCTCGTGCCCGCCAACTGGCAGCAGCACTCGGGGCCGGTCTTCTCCCGCGCCGACGACCACGGTGTCTACGGCCCCGGCCACCACGCCTTCTTCCGCTCGCCGGACGGCACGGAGGACTGGATCGTGTACCACGCCAAGTCGACCTCGGCGTACACCTACACCGACCGCACCACCCGCGCCCAGAAGATCATTTGGAACGCGGACGGCAGCCCGAACCTCGGCCGGCCGCTCGCCATGGGAGCGACCCAGGACCTGCCCTCGGGCGACCCCGGCTCGGGCACGTACTGGATCAACGACGACGGCCGCTCCAGCGGGGACGGCACCCTGGGCTACACCGGCACCTGGAACTCCGGCACCGGCTGCGCCACCCAGTGCTTCTGGGGCGACGACCACTGGATCGACCAGGCGGGCGACACCGCGACGTTCACCTTCACCGGCACCCGCATCGCCCTGCTCTCCGTCCGCGACACCGGCAACGGCATCGCCGCGATCAGCGTCGACGGCGGCGCCGAGCAACGCGTCGACTTCTACGGCGCGATCCGCACCGGAGAGACCCTGCAGTACCTCAGCCCCAGACTCCCGTCCGGCCGGCACACCCTGCGGGTACGGGTGACCGGCGAGCACAGTGCCTCGTCACAGGCAGCGTTCATCAGCATCGACAGAGCGGAGGTGTACACCAAGTGAGCGCATGCATAAGGCACTTCAGACGCCTCGCCGCGACCGTGACGGTCCTGGTCGCCGCGACGCTCGGCCTGTCCGCTACACCCGCGGCCGCCTCGGACGGGGCCCGCCTCGTCATGGACCGGGACTTCGCCGACCCCGACGTGGTGCAGGTGGGCACCACGTATCACGCCTACTCCACCAACGCCGACGGCAAGTACATCCAGCACGCCACCTCCACCGACCTGGTGAACTGGACGATGGCCTCCGCCGACGCCCTTGCCGGCGTGGGCAGTTGGGCCAAGTCGGACCGCTCCCTGGTGTGGGCGCCCGACGTCTTCGACAACGGAGCCGGCTTCACCATGTACTACGTCGCCCGGGACCGGGCGAGCGACCGGCAGTGCATCGGGGTGGCCCGATCGGCGTCCCCGGACGGCCAGTTCACCCCGGTCGGTGACGCTCCGCTGGTGTGCCCGGCCGCACAGGGCGGCGCGATCGACCCGTCGACGTACACCGAGAACGGCCACCGCTATCTGCTGTGGAAGAACGACGGCAACTGCTGCGGCCTGGACACCTGGCTGTATCTGCAGGAGGTCGCCTGGGACGGCACCCGCACCACCGGCAGTCCCGTCCCGCTCGTCCACGCCGACCGCTCCTGGGAGGGCGGCCTCGTCGAGGCGCCGACCCTGGTGAACCGAGCGGGCCACTATGTGCTGTTCTACTCGGCGGACTTCTACGGCGACGACCGCTACAAGACGTCCTACGCGGTGGCCGACAGCCTCACCGGCCCCTACACCAAGGCCGCCGCCCCGCTGATGACCACCGACTCCTTCTCCGGGACCGTCCACGGACCCGGTGGGCAGGACGTGGTGACCGGACCCGACGGCCGCGACCGGATCGTCTTCCACGGCTGGAACGCCGACCGCACCCACCGCTCCCTGTATGTCGCGGACCTCGGCTGGGCGAACGGCTATCCGGTCGTCGACGGCAGCAAGGTGATCTACCAGGCGGAGAACGCGGCGGTGCACGACGCCGCCGTACGGGACGCCACGGGCGCGCTGGACGGCCGGGCCGTCGGGCACATCGACAACGACGACAGCTATGTGGAGTTCTCGGTCTTCACCCCCGCCACCGGATCGCACACCCTCACGGTCCGCTACGGCAACGGCTCGCTGGACGCCGCCGGTTCACCCGCGGCTTCCTCGCACCGTCTCACCGTGAACGGCACCGCCGCGGGCGAGGTCCGCTACCCGTACACCGGCTGGGACAACTGGCATTACACGGCGGTCTCCGTCGACCTGCACGAGGGCTGGAACACGATCCGTCTCGGCAAGGGCGAGCTGTACGCGGAACTCGACAGCATCGAAGTCGCCTGACGGAGAGGGGGAGACCAACGGCCGGTCTCCCCCTCGGCCGTCGCGGTGACAGGTTCCGGACAAAAAATTGGCCAAAAGTCAGACACTCCGGTCCGTGCGGTGATCGGGTCTCCTGCGACGGCAGTATCCACACCCGCTCGGGAGGATTTGATGCCAGCACGAACCCGCAGAAGACGATGGCTCACGATCTGTGCCATCACCGCCACCGCCGGGCTCCTCGCCATACCCGCGAGCGCGGCGCCCGGCCGCCACACCGACCCCTTCGGGGCCCGCACGCTCGCTCAACTCGCCGACGAACGCCAGCAGTCGGCCGACGCGGCCACGCCCAAGCTGAAGGCGGACGACGGTGACGACGGCGGCGAGGCCGACGAGATAGCCGAGGGCGCGGACCAGTACGCCGAGGCCCGCACCGCTCCGGGCATCGTCGCTCCGGGCGCCTACGGCGCCGCCTTCGAGAGCCTGAGCAAGCTGCCCCGCACCGGCGGCAGTTGGCGCGACATCACCCATCTGCCCTACGACTCCGACGACCCGCGCTACCGCGACATCGACTCCAACTCCAGCGGCGGCTCCGGCCTCGTCACCGGCCGCATGGCGGCGATGGCCGCGGACGACCACGGCTACGTCTACGCGGGCAGCGCCGGCGGGGGAGTGTGGCGGTCGAGAACCGGCGGCGGCCACTGGCAGCCCATCAGCGACCGGCTCTCCACGCAGTCCACCGGCGCGCTCGCCCTGGACGGCGGCGGACGCCTCTGGCTGGGCACCGGCGAGGCCAACACCAACGCCGACGCCTATCTCGGCAGCGGTGTGTACGTGCTGTCCGACCCCCACCGCGGCACCTTCTCCGCACGCAACCGGGTCGGCGGCGACCAGCTGGAGAGCACGACCGTCCGCCAACTGCGGTTCGGCGGCGGCAAGGTGTGGGCGGCCACCAGCGAAGGCGTGTGGAGCCACTCCACCAAGAGCCTGCGCGGTGCCTGGAAGCTCGAGTTCGCGCCCAACCCCGAATATCTGCCGGGCGGTTCGAAGGCGCACGACGACGACGCCGCGTACAAGAACATCACCAACGACATCGCCATCGACCCCAAGGACCCGTCCAAGGTCATCCTCGCGGTCGGCTGGCGCAGCGGCGACGACTACAACGGCTTCTACACCAGATCCGGCGGCAGCTGGACGCGGATCACCAGCGGCTTCGGCGACATGCCGACCGACCCGGACAACGTCGGCACGGTCACCTTCGCCCACTCCGCCGACGGTTCGCGCTACTACGCCATCGACCAGTCGCCCGAGCAGCTGGCGACCAACCCGGACAGCAATCTGGAGGGCATCTACAGCGCCGCTTCGCCGTTCGGGCCCTGGACGAAGGTCGCCGACTACAAGCAGCTGGCCGCTGACGGCTCCGCGCTGACGGACGCGGGCTACATGCCCGGCGTACAGGCCTGGTACAACCAGTTCCTGACCGTCGACCCCGCCGACCCCCAGCATGTGTACGCGGGCCTGGAGGAGGTCTTCGAGTCCAAGGACGGCGGTGCCGACTGGTCGGCCGTGGGCCCGTACTGGAACTTCCCGTTCCCCTGCTGGAGCATCGACCCGGGCAAGCAGACCGGCGACTGCAGCCAGACCACGCACGCCGACCAGCACGGCGTGGCCATCGGCCGCTACCACGGCAAGAGCGTCGTCTACGTCGGCGACGACGGCGGCGCATACCGGCGCCCGGTCAACGGCTCCGAGGACTCCGCCGGGCACGCCACCGACTGGGTGTCGCTCAACGACGGCTCCATCGACACCCTGCAGTACTACTCGGTGGGCATCGGCAAGGACCCCGGCCACCACGGCGTTGCCGTCACCGGCGGCCTGCAGGACAACGGCCAGTCGATCCTGCGCAGCAACGACAAGGTGATGGGCTCCAACTTCGGCGGTGACGGCGGCGACACCCTCACCGACCCGGCCAACGGCTGCAACATCGCCCAGGAGTACGTCTACCTCGCCATCCAGGTGACCCAGAACTGCGCCGTCAACGACGGCAGTTGGGTCGACGACCCGAGCAAGGCGACCTCGTACGACATCGCCCCGGCCGACAGCGCCACCGGTGAGGCCCGCTTCACCGCCCCGCTCGCGGCCGACCTGAAGAACAGCTCGGCCTGGGTCGCGGGCGGCCGTCATGTGTGGGTGCAGTCCCACGGCTACGCCATCCGCAGCGGCAGCGAGTGGAAGAGCGTGTACGACCTCGGTGAAGGCCGGACCGCGACCGCCTTAGCTGCCTCGGGCGGCAAGGTCTACGCGGCCTGGTGCGGCCCCTGCAACGAGCAGGGCTTCGCGCGCGGCATCTCCGTCGGCAACGCGGACGGCACCGGCTGGCACGACATCAGCCTGCCGGTGGACGGGACCGTGCCGAACCGCTACCTCAGTGGCTTCGCCATCGACCCCAAGAACGCCGACCACGTCTTCCTCGCGGTCAACGGCTTCTCCCGGCACTGGACCGAGGGCCCGGGCGCCGGCTTCGGCCACGTCTTCGAGTCCACCGACGGCGGCACCACCTGGAAGGACATCTCCGCCAACCTCCCGGACGTGCCGACCAACTCCGCGGTCGTCACGCCCGACGGCGGTCTCGCCGTCGCCACCGATCTCGGCGTCGTGTACCGCGCGCCGGGCCACACCAAGTGGCAGCGCGTCGGCTCCCTTCCGGCCGTCGCCGTGCTCCAGCTGAAGCTGAGCCCCGACGGCGCCACCCTGTACGCGGCCACGCACGGCCGGGGCATCCTCACGACCCGGGTGCGTGACTGCCACTGACGCACCACTGAGGAACGAGGGGTGATCCCGGTCTTAGGGGTCACCCCTCCTTCGGATACGGCACGACGCTCATGTCCAGCGTGAACACGGCGCGCGCGGCACCCGCCACGTCCGGCGCCTTCGCCAGCGCGGTGACCTTGGCCTTGCCGCCCCGGGTGCCCGCGCACCGCAGCGTGGCACGGGCGGTGCCGTGCACGTCCACCCGCCAGCCGTCGGCCACCACGAACACCGCCGCCGAACTGTGCACGGCCGTCCAACGCCGGTCGTCGACCCGCGGCTCGAGCACCAGCGACACGACCGTCCCGGGCCGCACACACAGCTGCCGCACGGGTGAGTCGCCGGGGGAGACGGTCACCTGCACATGTCCGGCGACGCAGTTGCCGGTGGCCGTGGAGGGCGAGGAGGCGGGCGCGGACGGGGGCGGTGTCGAGGGCGTGGAGGTGGGGGAGGGCGAGGGCGTTGTCGATGGCGACGTCGACGGCGATGTCGGAACCGGCGTGGGCGACGACTCCGCACTCGACGCATCCCCTGACGACGCACCGCAGGCCGCGAGCGCGACCAGTCCGGCAACCGTCAGACCCGCAATCCACCAGCGCATGCCGTCACCTCCCGGCCGTTCGGACGACTACCAGGATGCTCCCATGCCGCGGTGGGGGTGACGTGATGGCGTTACTGCGGCGGCTCCACCCGGCCGAGCCAGGCCGTGAGCAGGGCCTCCAGATGCGCCGCCTCCTCGGCCGTCAGCGCGTCCAGCAGGCGCCGTTCGTTGCGCATGTGCTCGGTGAAGGCCGCGTCGATCAGGTCCCGTCCGGCATCGGTCAGCGCGACGACACGGCCCCGCCCGTCGGTCTCGGAGCGCCGTCGGCTCACCAGGCCCGCGCGCTCCAGCCGGTCGATCCGCTTGGTCATGGCGCCGGTGGTCACCATGGTGTGCTGCGACAGCTCGCTCGGCGCCCGCTCGAACGGTTCACCGCTGCGCCGTAGCGTGGCCAGCACGTCGAACTCACCCTCGCTGAGGCCGAACCGCCGGTAGACGACGCAGAGTTGCTCGGTGAGCAGTCCGCCGAGGCGATGGAGGCGGCCGATCACCCCCTGTGGGCGCACATCGAGGTCCGGGCGCTCGCGTGCCCACTCCGCCTGGATCCGGGCCACATGGTCGAGGTCGTCAGCCATGCCTTCACTATAGCTTCCGAGGAAGGTATATTAGCTTCCATGGAAGCTACCTTGCGGTGGACGGCGGTCACGGCGATCGCTCCCGTGGCCTGGGGCACGACGTACTACGTCACCCACGAATTTCTCCCCGAGGGAGATCCGCTGTACGGGGCGGTGATCCGGGCGCTGCCCGCCGGCGCCCTGCTGCTGGCGGTCGCCCGTAAGCGCCCGCACGGCTCCTGGTGGTGGAAGTCGCTGGTCCTCGGCACGCTCAACACGGGCGTCTTCTTCTTCCTCGTCTACGTAGCCGCTCAGCTGCTGCCCACGAGCCTCGCCTCGACGATCATGGCGACGTCACCGCTGGTGATGATGCTGACGGCCTGGCCGCTCCTGGCCGAGCGCCCGGCGCCACGCCATCTCGCGGGCTCGGCCGCCGGGATCGTGGGCGTGTGTCTCATGCTGCTCACCGGTGTGACGCGGGTGAACGCGCTCGGCGTGCTCGCCTCGGTCTCGGCCCTGATCCTGTCGTCGCTGGGGTACATCCTCGCCAAGCGCTGGAGCCACCAGGTCGACGTTCTCGCCGCCACGTCCTGGCAGCTCGTCGCGGGCGGTCTGCTTCTGCTGCCGGTGGCGGTCGTCGTCGAAGGGGCGCCTCCCGCCCTCGAGGCCTCGGCCGCGCTCGCCTTCGGCTACGTCACGACGGTCGCCACGGCACTCGCCTTCGCCGCCTGGTTCGCCGGACTGCGCCGACTGCCTGCGGCGACCGTAGGGCTGGTGGGGCTGCTCAACCCCGTCACGGGTGTCCTGCTCGGCACGGTCGTCGCCGGTGAGGCCCTGACTCTGCAACAGGCGGGCGGACTTGCCCTGGTCCTGACCGGAGTCCTGCTCGGCCGACCGGTCGGCGAGCGCGTGCGGGGAAGAGCGGCTGCGCCCGACCCGACGCCCCACTCTCCGGTGCCCACCGGTGCCTGCACCGGTCACCGGCACAGCGCATGACGGTGATGCGGCCTACGGCCCCGGGCCAGGCCCTGTCCGTCGGCCGGCCCCAGCGCGCGCCGACCTCACCCGGACTGACGCTGCGATTCGGAATGACGCTGCGATCAGGACTGACGCCGCCGTCGTCGAGCGGCGCGGTGCTGGTGCATCAGCAGGCGCAGGGTCGCGAGTACGTCCGGACGCGCGCCGCGTGTCAGCAGCGCGGCGCCCTTGCGCTGCACGTCCCGCAGGCGCAGGCGCTGGACCGCGATCAGCGTTTCGAGGAACGGCTGCTGTTCCGGCTCGACGAGGTCCGGAAGGTCGCGGCAGGAGTCCAGCGCGGTGCCGGCGAGGCGTGCCTGGTCGGCGACCAGACGCTCGACGGCGGGCAGGTGATCGCCTGTGCCGCGCGCCAGGTCCGCGATGTCGAGACCGAACCGTTCCAGCGCGTCACGCGGAACACCGACTCGGCCCTCGGCGGCGTCCTCGGACAGGTCCGCCAGGAAGTCGATCCGCTGCATGGCCTCGATCAAGGTCCTGCAGCCGTCCCGGAACGTCAACGCGTCCGCGGACGGCGCCAGTTCGAGCAGCGACGCCGTGAGCATGAGGGCGGGCAAGCAGTAACTGTCCACGTACGCCTGGAACTCGGCCTCGGTGTCGAAGCCGGACCAGGCGACCTCCGTCGGCGCACCGTCGAGGAAGTCCCGCACACGCGCCGCCATGAAGGGATGCCGGCGAGCGGTGTCCGCGAGGGCCCTCAACAGGGGCTGCTCAGCGCTTCCTGGCTGCTTGAGCGCGGCTGTGACCTGCTCGTCCCAGGAGTGCAGTGCCGCCTGCCGGGCGCTCGTCTCCCCGCTGTCGATGCGCTCGTCGGTCTCGTGCATGAAGGCGACGGCCGCGACGACGGAGGGGTGCAGCCGCGGCGGGAGGAGCAGCCGGACCGCGAGGTGCTCGGCGGCTGCGAACCGCCGGACCGCCGCGCGCTGCAGGCCGTAGTCCCTGCGCAGGGCAGGATCGCTGATGCCGCACTGGTCCAGGGCGGTCGACCACCTGCTCACATCTCTCCTTGCTCCGGGGCCGTCGCGTCGGTCAACGGCGCGTCAGCGTATCGGGCTCTTGCCGCAAGGGTTCGGAAAGGGCGGCCTCGCGCAGATGGCGGGCCAGGGCCCCGGTGGCTGCTGCGCGGGGGGCGTCGTCCTTGACGCCCCAGGCGAGCAGATGGTCGCGGTGGGCCCACGGATCCTGCAACTCGCAGAGGTCGAGCGCTGCTTCGGGGTCGATGGTCCGGCGCGGCACGACGGCGAGCCCCACACCGGCGGCGGCGAGCGCGACCACCTGGTTCAGCCCGGCGACGGTGGTGCGATAGCGCACGGCCGGAGCCCGCGGACCCACATGCGTCTCGATCCAGCGGCGCAGCGACGAACCGGCGGCGAGCCCGACCATCGGATGCTCCGCTGCCTCGTTGTACGTGACCGCGGTGCGCCCGGCGAGGATTCCGCCGGCCTGCCCGATCACCACCAGGGAGTCGTCGCCGAGGGACTCCATCCGCAGGCCGCAGTCACGGGCCTCGTCGCCGACGAGCACCCCCAGATCCGCCTCGCCGTCGGTGAGCCTGCGCACGGTGTCCGGGGTGCGGCTCTCGGAGACCGCCACATCCACGTCCGGGTGCGCCCGCAGGAACGACACCAGTGCCCGCGGCACCAGCCGGTGCATCGCGGAGCCACCGCCCAGCAGGATCAACGGGGCGGCCGGGGAACGGGTGTAGCTCGCCACGGCGCTGTCGAGCCGCGCGGTCTGGGCGAGCACCTCTCGCGCGTGCCGGGCCAGCGTCGTCCCGGCCGGGGTGGGCCGCACCCCGCGTCGGCCGCGGACGAGCAGGTCCACTCCCGCGTGATGTTCCAGGGCGCGCACTCTCGCGCTGGCCGAGGGCAGGCTCAGATGCATCCGGCGGGCGCCGCCGGTGATCGACCCCTCGTCCACGATGCCGAGGAAGAGCCGAAGATCGTCCAGGTCGTAACGCACCTCCTCAGCCTAAGGCCCAGCCTTAGGCTGCATGCGCGGATAACGCATTGTGAGAGGTCCTGTCACGGGGAGATGCTCGGCAGATGTCGCCGTTGCTGCTCCTGCTGCTGGCCGGTTGTGTCGCCGGTGCGCTCAACGCCGTGGGCGGGGGAGGCACCTTCGTGGCCCTGCCCGCGCTCGTCTCCGTCGGTCTGTCACCGGTGACGGCGAACGCGTCCTCGACCATCGCGCTCGTCCCGGGAGCGGTGGCCGGTGCCTGGGTGTACCGGCGCGACCACAGGCCCGTAGGACCGGCGCCCACATGGGCGTTGACGTCCGTGAGCGTGGTCGGAGGAGCGATCGGCGCGGGCGCACTGCTGGTGCTGCCCGCGACATCGTTCGAGGCCGCGGTGCCGTGGCTGCTCGCCTTCGCGACGGTCCTCCTCGCATTCGGACGCCGTGTCTCGCGCGCCCTGAGCACCGCACTGGGCCGCCCGCTCGGCATGAGTGCCACGGCCGTTCTGCTCGGTCAGCTGGTCCTCGCCCTGTACGGCGGATACTTCGGCGGGGCCGTAGGCATCATGATGATGGCCCTGTGGAGCATCGGCCTCGGACTCGACACGGCCGCCGCCAACCCGATGCGGATCACCCAGCTCGCGGCCGTGTATCTCAGTGCGACCGCGCTCTTCGTCGTCGCCTCCGACGCGCTGAGCAGCGGGCGCTTCCTCGCCGCCCTGCTGATCGGAGCGGTGGCCGGCGGTGCCGCCGGAGCCCACTTCGCCCGCCGGATTCCCTCCTGGCTGCTGCGGAGCGTCATCCTGACCACCGCCGTGACCATGACCGTCCTGTATTTCGTACGCGGCTGACGTCCAAAGGTGTGGTCACGACATGAGCGAGGGTGACATCGACGCCGGGGCGCCGTTCTCGGACGCGGCGCGGGCGCGGCTGGCGATGGCCTACGAGGCCTGCGAACTGTCCGACCTGGCACGCGCCGCCGTGCCGATCGGCGAGCGGGAACTGCGCCGCGACGGCACCCCGGGCACGCCGGGCGCACCGGGTGCCGCGCTGGCCCGGGCGGCCCAAGTCCTGCTGGCCGCCCGCCGGTTGCTCGACGCCGCCGTCGTCTTCGAACGCACCAGAGGCGCGACCTGGGACGCCGTCGGCTCCGCGACCGGCACCTCGGCCCACACCGCACGCAAGCGGTTCGCCCAGGCCGAGACCCGCTTCCGGCAGGCGCTGCACTCGCCCGAGAGCCCCGGCGCCATGGGCGTCACCGACCCCGCGACCGTCCCCGGCGCCACGACCGCCCCCGACCACCTCACCTGGTGGCGCTCCCACCTGATCAGGCACCCCCTGGAAGCGGCCCTGGACCTCGACGACTGGGTCCTGCGGCACAAAGAGGGCGACGACGATCTCGGGGCCGCGCCGGTTTCCGGTGCGGTCAGTGGTCGATACGGGACGGCAGCCCGAAACGTCGTACGAGATCGGCGTCGTGGAAGGCCGTGACCTCGGCGATCGCCGGACCGCGAAGGGTCAGGACCTGGACGGAGAAGGCCTCGCCCGCGGCATACATCGCGAAGCCGGGCTGGCCGTTGGCGCGCAGGGGGACCAGCCGGGTCATCCGTTTGCGGGGCAGACGGGCCGTGAGCAGACCGACGACATGGTCGCGCCCGGCGAACCAGGACGGAGTGGGCGGCATCTGCCAGACCGCGTCCTCGGTCAGCAGCCGGGTCAGCGCGGGAACGTCGGCCCGTTCGAAGGCGTCGGCGTAGCGGTCGAGCAGGTCGCGCTGCTCCTGTTCGGTGGGCTCGGCGATCTCGTCGGCCTCCGGGGCCAGCCGGTCCAGCCTGGCCCGGGCGCGCTGCAGTGTGCTGTGCACCGCGGCCGGACTGACGCCGAGCACGTCGGCGGCCTCCTCCGCCGACCAGGCCAGCACGTCACGCAGGATCAGGACCGTCCGCTGCTGCGGCGGCAGATGCTGCAGCGCGGCGATGAGAGCCAGCCGCAGACCTGCGCGTCCGGCCACGATGGCCGCGGGATCGGCGCGCTCGTCGGGGATCGGCTCCAGCCAGGGCACCTCCGGCTCCCGCTGCGCCAGTGCGATCGGGTCGGTGGCGGGGGCGCCGAGCCCCGCGGGCAGCACCCGGCGGCTGCCGTGCCGCAGGGCGTTGAGGCAGGCGTTGGTGGCGATCCGGTACAGCCAGGTGCGCAGCGAGGCGCGGCCCTCGAAGTCGCCGTAGGACCGCCAGGCCCGTAGATATGTCTCCTGCACCAGGTCCTCGGCGTCCTGCAGCGACCCCAGCATCCGGTAGCAGTGGGTCAGCAGTTCACGCCTCAGTGGCCCGGTCAGGCGGACGAACTCGTCATGCTGCTGTTCGATCACGGTCACGCTATTGTCCTCCCTTTCTTGTACAGACCCCCCGGGCCGGCGAAATTCGTCGGGCCGGACCCGGCCAATCGAAAAGAGGCCGCCGGTCGGTACGGGCATGGACAGAAAATGGGTTCTGGGGCTCGCTTCCGCGGCCTCGGTGATGGTGGCGCTCGACGCCACGATCGTGACGACGGCACTGAGCCGCATCCGGCTCGACCTCGACACGTCGATCGAACAGCTCGAATGGACGGTGAACGCCTACAGCCTGACCTTCGCCGTGCTCCTGATGACCGGCGCCGTGCTCGGCGACCGGTTCGGACGCAGGCGCATCTTCACGACCGGGCTGACGCTGTTCACCGCCGCCTCGGCGGCGTGCGCGCTCGCCCCCGGTGTGGGCTGGCTGATCGCGGCACGAGCCGCCCAGGGCGCCGGTGCCGCTCTGGTGATGCCACTGGCGATGGCGTTGCTCAGCGCGGCCTATCCGCCGCCCGAACGACCGCGCGCGCTCGGCCTGTTCGCCGGGCTGACCGGGCTCGCGGTGGTCGCGGGTCCGGTGGTGGGCGGCGCCGTGACCCAGGGGCTCGCCTGGCAGTGGATCTTCTGGCTCAACCTGCCGATCGGCCTGACAGTCATCCCGCTGGTACTGCGCCGGGTCCCGGAGAGCCGGGGCGCCGCGGGCCGGGTGGACGCGGCCGGTCTGGTGCTGGTCACGGGAGCCGCGCTCGGGCTGGTGTGGGGACTGATCCGCTCACAGGCCGCCGGTTGGGGCAGCGCGGAGGTGATCGGCACCCTGGTGGCGGGCGCGGCCTGCACGGCCGCGTTCATCGGCCGGCAGCGGGTCGCCGACCAGCCGATGATGCCGCTCGGCCTGTTCCGGCTCCCCGGCTTCGCGGCGGGCAACACCGCCGGGCTCTTCCTCTACGCCTCGCTCTACGGCGCCCTGTTCTTCGCCGCGCAGTACTTCCAGACGGGGCGCGGCGACCGGCCGTTGGCGTCGGGGCTGCATCTGCTGGCCTGGACCGCGTCGGTGACGATCGTGGCGCCCGTCGCGGGACGGCTGACGAACCGCGTCGGCGCCCGACCGCTCGCGGCGCTCGGGCTGGCCCTGCAAGCGGTCGGCATGGGGTGGCTCGCGCTCACCGCCACCCCCTCCGTGCCGTACTGGGAGCTGATCGGCCCCATGCTCGTCGCCAGTACCGGTGTGAGCATGGCCATGCCCGCCACGCAGACCGCCGTGCTCAACGCCGTCGCCCCCGACCAGATCGGCAAGGCGTCCGGCGTGTTCAACACCGGTCGCCAACTCGGCGGTGTGTTCGGCGTCGCCGTACTGGCCCTGGTGTTCAGCAAGTCGGGCGGCTACTCGGCACCGGCCGCCTTCACCGACGGATTCACCGCGGCCATTGCGGTCAGCGCGGCCCTCTCCCTGGCGGGCGCGATCGCCGCGCTCGGCATCCCGGGGCGCCGCCGGCCCACTCCGTCCGCCGAGGCTCCGGCACCGGTCCTGACGGCTAACCGCTGATCCGTTGAACAGCTGAACTGCCCTGTCTTAGCCGGTGAGTTGGGCACGTGACCGCTGTCACGTCGTCCGCGGAGGGGGCGGGTGTTGGACCGGGCCGAGGGCTTCAGTTCCGGGCCACCCAGTCCTCCGGCACCCTCCCCAGCAGCCGCAGCGTCTCGTTCAGCGGTCCGGCCCCCGCGGGCACGTCCACCGTGGGGGCGAAGGCGAATCCCGGGCCCCTGAGAGCCGGGTCGGTCGGGACGCGCCGGGCGACGGCGAGCGCGGCACGGAGCACGTCGTCCGGCAGTTCCACCGCTACGCCGAGGGTGGCGGCGACGTCCCAGGCGTGCACGACGTAGTCGACGAGATGGAAGCCGATCGCCGTCCGTCCCGGAAAGCTCCCGCCCAGCTCCGGAAGCGCGAACTCCCGCTCGCCCGCGCCCGGTTCACCAAAGGCGTCGAGCACGTCCGCCGCGGCCGACCGATGCACCCGCGCGGGCTCGCTCATGTCCTCCGGTTCGCGCCAGCGGGCGGCATCCTGCCCAGCACCCCGCGCGGCGGCCGCGAAGCCGTGGTGCTGAGCCGCCATGTGCGCCACGAGCCGGCGCAACGTCCACCCCGCACAGGGGGTGTCCCGCTCCCAATCGTCGCTCGCCGCCAGATCCACCAACCGAACCGCCTCCCGCACGGCGATCCGGTCCCATTCGACGACGTCCGCCCCAGTGATGTCCGCTCCAGTGATGTCCGCTCCAGTGACAGTCATGGGCCGAGCGTAGAACTGTACGAACGGTCGTGCTAGTTGTTTTCCTCGGCCGTCGCGGCCCGCAGTCGTGCGGCGATCCCCGTCCGAGCCCGGCGATAAGCGGTCTCTTCGTCGTGCAGGACGGCGATGCCGTTGGCCGTCTCCATCAACGCGACGAGTTCGAAGGCGAGTTGGGGTACGTCGACGTCGGCGCGCAGCTCGCCCGCGTCACGGGCGTCGGCGACGGTGCGCTCCACGTAGGCCGACCAGTTCCGCTGGGCCTCCACGACCACGTCGTGCACCGGCCCCGTTCTGGCGTCGAACTCGGCGAGGACCCCGTAGAAGAAGCAGCCGCCCGGAAAGACCCGGCCGCGCGAGTACTCGAGCCATTCCTCGCACAGCCGCCGTACTCGCCGGAGGCCCGGGGGCTCCTCCTGCACCGGCCGGATCACCCGCTCGGCGAAGATGCGTCCCGCCTCCCGCACGGTGGCGAGCTGCAGCTCCTCCTTGGACCCGAAGAGCGCGAACACCCCGCTCTTGCTGAGCCCCAGCTCCGTCGCCAGCCGGCCGACGGACAACGCCTCGAGCCCCTCGACCGACGCGATCGCGACGGTGCGCCCCAGCACCAGCTGCCGGGTCCGGTTGCCCCGCTCGACCCGGCCGTCCGGCCGCGTCGTGGATATGCCCTCGCCTCTCACGCCGGGAACAGTAGCGCCCGGCGTCGCTCACCGCCTGCGCCCGGCGCCCCCGGACTCCGGGCCCTGGACGGGGGTGCGCAGGGCGAGAAGCGCTACGTCGTCGTCGTTGCGAGCGGGGCGGACGCGGTTGAGGAGCTGGTCGGTGAAGGCGGTCAGGGGGCGGTGGACGAGGGCGGCGGCGTGCCGGCGCAGCCGGTCCAGGCCGACGTCGAGGGTGAGGCCGGGGTCCTCGATGAGACCGTCCGTGTACAGCACCAGGGTGGAGCCGGGCGCGAGGGAGGCCGTGGCGCCGCCGCGCTCCCGGCCGGCGCCGGTGCCCAGCAGGAGGCCGTGGCCGTCGGTGAGGTAGCGCGTCACACCGTCACGGCTGATCAGCAGCGGCGGGGGATGGCCCGCGTTGGTCCAGGTCAGTTGCCAGTGGCCGTCGCCCGTCGCTTCGATCCGGGCGAAGATCATGGTGGCCATGTCGACGTCGGTGACGTGCTGGACGGCCTCATCGAGCCGTTCCACGATCCTGCCGGTCGGCTCCTCCTGGGCCCAGGCGTAGGCGCGCAGCATGTTGCGCACCTGCGCCATGCCCGCCGCGGCCTCCAGGTCGTGGCCGACCACGTCCCCGATGGCCAGGGCCGTCGACCCGTCGGACAGCGGAAAGGCGTCGTACCAGTCGCCGCCGACCTGTGAGGCGTGCGGCGCGGGCAGATACCGGGCCGTCATCTGCAGGCCCGGGACGCCGGGCATCTGGGGCAGCAGATGGTTCTGCATGGTCTCGGCGACCTTGCGCTGGCGCTGATAGAGCTGAGCGTTGTCCAGGGCGAGGCCGGCGCGGCGCGCGATGTCCTCGAACAGCGGCAGGTCCGCGGGGTGGAAGGCCACCGGGTTCTCGGAGCGGCCCGCGGTCAGCGCGCCCAGCACCTCACGGGTGCTGCGGATGGGCGCGATGGCGGCGGAGTGCATCCTGGTGACGTCGAAGAGATTGCGCTGCTCGACGGCGATCCCGGAGTCCGGCGCCCCCTCGTAGGTCTGCGGTCCGGTCAGTGTCGCCGAGACTCCGCGCAGAGCCCTGGACAGGGGCATCTGCGAGGTCTGCGGGACCGGTGGCATGGGGCCCTGCAGATCGTCGCGGTGCACCAGCACACCGTCCTCGGCATGGACCACGACGGCGCGCCACACCTCGTCGAGATCGGTGATCAGGTCGACCACCACCCAGTCCGCCAGCCGGGGCACCAGCAGGCCCACCAGCCGGTGCAGTGCCTCGTCGACGTCGAGGGTGGAGGTCAGCTGCGTGGTGGTCTCGGCCAGCAGCGCCAGCCGGTCGAGCTCGTTGAGGGTCGAGGTCACCGGTTCCGGCTGTGGGCCGGTGACCTGCGCGCGCTCGGCGGCGTGGAAGACGACCAGTGTGCCGCTGTCGTCGCCGGAATCGTACGGGGTGAGCAGCCAGGAGATGCGCAGCAGCGAACCGTCGGCGCGGGCGAAGTAGGCCTCGTCGGCCTGTGCGGTGCGCCCGGCGTGGAAGGCCTGACGCATGGTGCACTGCGTCCTCGGCAGCGGCCGGCCGTGCGGCCCGCGGTGCAGCAGGTCGTGTGCGTCCTGGCCGAGGAGCTGCTCGGCGGGACGGGCCAGGAGCTGCTCGGCGCTGCTGTTGACCGCGATGATGCAGCCTTCGTCGTCGACGACGTAGGCACCGGCTTTGATGGCCTCCAGGGCGCCCGTGAGGTCGCCGGAAGCCGTCGTCGCAGGCCGCTGCCGCGTGCTCTGCCCGTCCTTCCGCCCCGTCATGCCCTCGCCTCCCTGCCGATGGGGCTGCCGCCCGTTCCCGCCGCACACATCCTCGTGTTGTTCATATGTGCCTCTGCAGGCGACTGAAACGTCAGGCGTCACACGGAGGGGGCCGTTTTCCTGGTTGCAGCGCGGCGCCCCCGGCCCCGCGAGGCGCAGCGTACGTCTCGTACGTCTCCGTCGCCGTGCGTCTCCGTCGCCCAGGAGCCCGCTTCCCCTCCTGCGATGCATGTGACGTGTGACGACGCATACATTTTCCTGTGTCCCAGGAGTAGCACGGATATTGCGGGGTAGCCGCGCGCCCATGAACGGGGTACTGCAGATGATCGGCAGGGAGCCTGTGCCGCCCGAGGAGTGTTCCCACATGCCGGATGCCGCACCTGCGGATGTGACCATCGCCCTCGACGGGGCGCGCGGCTGTATCGCCGACGCCCGCAACGAGACGGTGAAGTTCCTGACGCGGGCCCGGGCCGAGTGGGGGCTGCCGGTGGCGGCCCGCGCCGTGGACCTGGCCCAGCTGGTGGTCAGCGAGCTGATCACCAACGCGCTGAAATACGCGCCCGGACCGGCACTGCTGCATCTGCACATCGACGACGCAACCGTGGAGATCGAGGTCTGGGACACCGATCCGGCGCTTCCCTGGGCCCGCGCCGCCGACGCCGGACGGATCGGACAGCACGGTCTGGAGATCGTCATGGCGGTGGTGCGGGACTTCGAGGCGCGCCGGGAGCCCGTGGGCAAACGCATCACGGCCCGGCTCGCGCTCTACGACGACCCGCCGCTGGGGGAGTTGGGCGCCTGAACGGGTCCGGCCTGCCTGCGTGGGCTGCGGCTGAGTTCGGGCTGCACGCGCGGGTGCCGGGGTGGAAAGTGGTTCGCCCGGCCGGTCCGGGTGCACGGCCACGTCACGTCCGTTCTGGCGGCGCATTCAGCCCCCGGTCGAGACCGTCGCCGGACGCAGAGGCGCCATCGCCCAGCGCACCGCCGAGGTGACGGCCACGCCCAGCGGCCGTACGCACCACTCGTCGACGATCGGCAGCCGGGGCAGATTCAGCTCCCGGGCGGCCCAGGAGGGCAGCAGGGAGACGGCGTTCGCGGCCAGGACGGCGTAGGGCAGCCGCGCCGCGAGAGGTACCGGCGGATTCAGGAGCAGAAAGCGTGCGGCATCCCGCGCCTGCGCGGAGGCCCGCAGTTCCGGGCGGTAGTCGGCGAGCAGCCGCGCCAGCTCCGCGCGGTCGCGCGGCGGATCGAGCACGCCGAGCTCGGTGGCGACGCGGGCGGTGTCCGCGACGTAGTCGTCGCAGCCCTCCTCCGACAGGGGTTTCGTGCCGTAGCGCTGATGCGCCCGCAGGAAGCTGTCGACCTCGGCGGCGTGCACCCAGGCGAGCAGATGGGGATCGGCGGCGTGGTAGGCGTCGCCGTCGACGGTGACCCCGCGGATGCGTTCGTGCACGGCCCGGACCTGCTCACAGGCCTGCTGCGCGTGCGCCTCGGTGCCGAAGGTGGTCGTGGCCAGGAAGGTGCTGGTGCGCTGCAACCGACCCCAGGGATCCCCGCGATACCCGGAGTGGCCCGCCACGGCCGCCATCGCCAGCGGGTGGAGCGACTGCAGCAGCAGGGCGGACAGTCCGCCGATGAACATCGAGGCATCGCCGTGCACCCGGCGAATGGGGCGCTCAGGACCGAACCAGCGCGGGCCCGTGGCGCCGTGGATGCGGGCGCGGTTGCGGGGGCCGTCGGGGCCGGCGACCCGGGCGAAAAGACCTCCGCCCAGCTGCTGTCGCAGACCCGGTCCGCCGGATCGTATGAGTCTCATCAACGCGCAGCCTTCCTTTTGGTCGGTCGCGTCGCCGCACGGCGCGGGGGTCGATCTCCAGTGTCGCGCGGTGCCGGGCGAACGAGGCCTGGGCATCCCGTCATGCGCGCCGCCCGGACACGGACGAGCGGGTCCCGCGGGCTCTGCGCCCGCGGGACCCGCTCACCGACCGCTGTCGGTATCGGCTCATCTACCAGCGATACCAACGGCCCTTCCGGCCGCCGTGCCCGGCGGGCCTGACCAGGAATCCCAGCAGCCACACCACCAGAACGATGACCGCAATCCACCACAGTGCCTTGAGTGCGAAACCAGCACCAAAAAGGACCAGGGCAAGCAGTAGAACAAGAATCAAGGGCAACATTGTGTGATCCACCTCCGCCGCATCTAGTGCCCCGGCAAATGCGCCTCACGCACTGAATTCCCGCTGTTTGTTCGGGAAGTTTCCGGGAATTCGAGGTTGTTTCGGCAGCCGCTGCCCCGCTCCCCGGAACCGTCCGGAAAATGGTTCGAGCGCTTGGTGCGGCCCTGGCACAGTGGCCCACCATGGACGACTCCGAGCTGGTGACCGCCGCGGACGTGCAGCTCATGCAGGACCTGGCGCGGCAGGTGACGGCCGCCCGGCCCGACCTGGTGAACAGCGACGCGTCGGTGGGCGAGCTGGCCTGGATCTGGGGCAAGGGGCATGCGAGCGACGGCGGGAGCTGGCGGCGTCGACTGTGGTTCTCCGGCGCCGAGTTGGTGGCCTGGGGCTGGGCGAGCCTGCCGCGGCGGCTACGGCGGAACGACGGGTCGGTGAAGGACGTGACGAGCGCCTATCTGGCCCACCAGGTCCATCCCGCGCACAGCGGGCTGCTGGACGAGTGATCGAGTGGTACGACGGCGTGACGGCCGGCCTCCGCCGCACGGTGATGGCGCAGGCCGCCGACGCGCTCGCGCTGGAGCGCTGGGCGGCGCACGGCTACGAGACCGATCCGGCCTCGCTCGGCGACAACGGCTCCTGGACCCAGCTCAACCAACGGGACCTCACCGACCTGGAACAGCCGCGGCTGCCCGCCGGATTCCGGTTCCGCACCGCCGACGAGGCCGGGCCCCGGGCCGCCGTCCGGGCCCACGTGGACGCCTGGGCACCCTCGGCATACACGGCCGAGGCCTACGAGGGCGTACGCCGCACACCGCCGTACCGCGGCGACCTGCATGTCCTGGTGGAGGCGCCGGACGGCACGATGGCCGCGTCGACGATCATGTGGCTGGACGAGCACAACAGGACCGCCGAGTTCGAGCCGGTCGGGACCCATCCCGACTACCGGCGGCGCGGGTTGGGCCGGGCGATGCTGCTGCACGGGATGCGTCTGGCGCGGGACGCCGGGGCCCGTGACATGACCGTCGCCTGCCTGGGCTCGCCCGGCCACCCGGCGGCCCGCGGCCTGTACTACAGCGTCGGATTCCGGCAGTTCACCCGGGACGCGCCCCTCGTCAAGGCCGCCGGCCACGCCTGACCCCCGGCCGCTCCGACCCATGGCACCGCCACGACCCGTGGCACCCCTCCCGAAATGCTGTGACGATGGCGTACAGCCCGCAGACCCGACGGCAGCGTGGGAGATGACATGCCGATCAGCCGGTTGGGACTCGTTGTGCACGGAGGCCGTCCCGAGGCGGTGGCGGGAGGGGAGACCGTGCGCCGGTGGTGCGCACGGCAGGGCATCGGCTGCTTCGACATCGACGTGTGGCAGGGCCAGGGGAGCCGCCGCAGCGGACGCGACGAGGTGCGGGCCGCGGGCAGCCCCGACCTCATCGTGACCCTCGGCGGAGACGGCACCTTCCTGCGCGGCGCCCGTATCGCCGCCAAGAAGAACATCAGGGTGCTCGGCGTCGACCTGGGCAGGGTCGGCTTCCTGACCGAGACCGCCGTCACCGAGGTCGAGCAGGCGCTGGACGCCGTGCACGCGGGGCGGTCCGAGTGCGAGGAGCGCATGACGCTCACCATGCGGGCGTCGAAACTGCTGGAGCTCCCCACCGACCTGGAGCAGTTCCTCTGCTACGGCCGCGGGCCCGCCCTGCCGCCGCCACCGCCGCAGCCCGATCCCACCCAGGAGGACGGCTGGGGCATCGCGCTGGACGTCACCGCCCTCAACGACATCGTGGTGGAGAAGCTGGCCCGGGACCACCAGGTCGCGTTGGGCGTCTACATCGCGGGCCGGCTGCTGGCCTCGTACTCGGCCGACGGCGTCATCGTCGCGACCCCGACCGGTTCGACCGCGTACAGCTTCGCCGCGGGCGGACCGGTCCTGTCACCCCGTATGCGAGCGGTCGTCTTCACTCCCGTCGCCCCGCACATGGCCTTCAACCGCACGGTGATCGCGAACGCGGACGAACCGATCGTCCTCCGGCTGCTACCGCACTCCGGGCGCGCCGCGGTGAGCGTCGACGGGCAGCCGCGGGGCGTTCTCGACCCCGGGGACTGGATCGGGGTGACGGCGGCGCCGGAGCCCCTGCGGCTGGTCCGACTGAACCCCGCCAACTTCTACGGCCGCCTGCGTGAGCGCATGCGGCTGACCGACGCGCCCGCCACGGCCGCCGACGGCGAGGCGCCGCTGCTGCTTCCCGGCAGGCCGCCACCCGATGGCCGCCGCCCGCGTGTGCGGTAGGTGCGCGCATGATGGGCTCGGAGCGAGTTGTCTACGACCGGAGGAACGATGGACATTGGAATCGGCCTTCCCAACACGGTTCCCGGCACCGAACCGCAGCGGCTGCTGGACTGGGCCCGCCAGGCCGAGGGGGCGGGGTTCAGCACCCTGGGCACGATCGGCCGGCTCGTGTACCAGGGTTACGAGGAGCTGATCGCGCTCAGCGCGGCTGCCGCCGTCACCAGCAGAATCCGGCTGACGACGAGCGTGCTCCTCGCCCCGCTGTACGAGAACGCGGCCCTGCTGGCCAAGCAGGCGGCGTCCCTCGAACGCATCTCCGGCGGACGCTTCGTCCTGGGCGCGGGGCTCGGCGGCCGTGACGACGACTTCGCCGCGAGCGGATTGCCCACCAAGGGCCGCGGGCGCCGCTTCGAGGAACAACTGCGGGAGATGAAGCGCGTCTGGTCCGGGGAGGAGCGCGGATTCGCCGGAGGGATCGGGCCGAAGCCGGTGCGCGAGGGCGGCCCCGAGCTGATCCTGGGCGGCGGGACCGCGGCCAGCTTCCGGCGCGTGGCGGAGTTCGGCGACGGCTGGATCATGGGCGGCGGCACACCGGAGATGTTCGCCGAGGCCGCGGTGGGCGTGGACAAGGCGTGGCAGGACGCCGGACGCGCGGGCAGCCCCCGCAAGCTGTCACTGGCCTACTTCGGGCTCGGCCCAGACGCCCGCGCCCAGGCCGACGGCTACCTTCTGGACTACTACGGCTTCCTCGGCGACGTCGCCGGCCAGGTGGCCGCGGGTGCGGCGGTGAGCCCCGACATGGTCAAGTCCTATGTCGCCGCGTTCAAGGAGAGCGGCTGCGACGAACTCATCTTCGTCCCCACCGGGTCGGGGCTGGAGCAGATCGAACTGCTCGCGGCAGCGATCGCCTGACAGCGGTCAGCGCGGCTGCTCGGGTTGCGTGTCGCGGATCGTGCGGCTGCGGCCGCGGAAGACGGCGACCACCTCGTCACCGCGCCGCACGCTCACGTCGTAGACGCCGCTGCGGCCGAACCGGGTGACCTCCTCGGCGGTCGCCGTCAGGACGTCGCCCTCGTACGCCGGGGCGACGAAGGTGACGTCCGCCCCGGACGCGACGGTGACCGGGCCGTGGCTGTTGCAGGCACAGGCGAAGGCGGAGTCGGCCAGCAGGAACACATATCCGCCGTGGGCGATGCCGTGGCCGTTGACCATGGCCTTGGTCACCGTCATGCGGAGCACGGCGGTGCCCTCGCCCACCTCGACGAGTTCGATGCCGAGCCGTTGCGAGGCCTCGTCCGCGGCGAACATGCGCTCCGCGGGTGCCGGAGTCGACTGCGCGGCCTCCGTCATGTTCACACCACCTTGTCTCCCGACCGACCATTCGGTTAGCGTTCGGAATGGCCAAGTAATCAAGCCGCCCCGTTGGCTGTCAAGAGGCGAGCCGTGTGGCGAACGGAGTCCAGAGGTCCAGACTCCCGCGCCGGACCCGTCGCCGTCACGACCGAGGAGTCCGACCGATGTCCGAAGACGTCTATCTGATCGACGGAGCCCGCACCCCGCAGGGCCGCTACGGCGGCGCCCTGGCCTCCGTACGCCCCGACGACCTGGCGGCCCTCGTCGTCGGCGAGGCCGTGCGCCGCTCGGGCATCCCGGCCGAGGTCGTGGACGAGGTGATCCTGGGCGCCGCCAACCAGGCCGGTGAGGACAACCGGGACGTCGCGCGGATGGCCGTCCTGCTCGCCGGGCTGCCGCACACCGTGCCCGGCTACACCGTCAACCGGCTCTGCGCCTCCGGCCTGACCGCCGTGGCCTCGGCCGCCCAGGCGATCCGCTGTGGCGAGGCCGACCTCGTCGTGGCCGGCGGCGTGGAGTCCATGACCCGGGCCCCGTGGGTCATGGAGAAGCCGGGAACCCCGTGGGCCCGGCCGGGACAGGCGTACGACACCTCGCTCGGCTGGCGCTTCACCAACCCCCGCTTCACGGCCGCGGACCGCGCCGTCGCCACCGATGCGGGGCCCGGGACGACGAAGGTCACGCTGTCGATGGGGGAGACGGCCGAGGAGGTCGCCGCCCTGGACGGCATCACCCGCGCGGACTCCGACGCCTTCGCGCTCCGCAGCCACCAGCGGGCCGTCGCCGCGCAGGAGGCGGGCCGCTTCGACCGCGAGATCGTGCCCGTGCCGGTACGGGACGGCGAGGTCACCCGCGACGAGGGGCCGCGCCCCTCGACCTCGCTGGAGAAGCTGGGCACCCTGCGTACCGTCTTCCGCGAGGACGGCATCGTCACCGCGGGCTCCGCCTCGCCCCTCTCGGACGGCGCCGCGGCCCTGATCGTGGCGAGCGCCTCGGCGGTGGAGCGGCACGGACTCACCCCGCGCGCCCGGATCGTCACCTCCGCCTCGGCCGGGGTGCAGCCCCACCTGATGGGGCTCGGACCGGTGCCGGCCACCGAGAAGGCACTCGCGCGGGCCGGGTGGCAGGCCGGCGACCTGGACGCCGTCGAGCTCAACGAGGCCTTCGCCGCGCAGGCCCTGGCCGTCATACGCCGACTGAAGCTGGACGAGGGCAAGGTCAACGCCGACGGCGGCGCCATCGCGCTCGGCCACCCGCTGGGCTGCTCCGGAGCCCGCATCCTGCTGACCCTGCTCGGCCGGCTGGAGCGCGAAGGCGCCACCCGCGGCCTCGCGACCCTGTGCGTCGGCGTAGGACAGGGCGTGGCGATGCTGGTGGAGCGCGTGTGAGCGACACCGCCCGTACGGGTAATTGAGCGGGCTTCGGCACTTGCCGAGACCCGGGAGTCTCGTCCTATGATGGACCGAACGAACGGTCGGTTGGGATTGGTGGTAGGGATGACGGCACAGCAGGCCGACTCGCCGGTCGCGCACGAGGCACCGCCGGCGCTGCAGGAGCACTTCGAGGCGACGATCGCGCGGGACCAGCGGATCGAGCCGCGCGACTGGATGCCCGAGGGCTACCGCAGGACCCTGATCCGTCAGGTGGCCCAGCACGCGCACTCGGAGATCATCGGCATGCAGCCCGAGGGCGAGTGGATCACGCGTGCCCCGTCGCTGCGCCGCAAGGCGATCCTGTTCGCCAAGGTGCAGGACGAGGCGGGACACGGCCTGTATCTGTACTCCGCGGCCGAGACCCTCGGCGCCGACCGCGCCGACCTCACCGAGCGGCTCATCGAGGGCCGCCAGAAGTACTCCTCGATCTTCAACTACCCGACGCTGAGCTTCGCGGACGTGGGCGTGATCGGCTGGTTCGTGGACGGCGCCGCCATCTGCAACCAGGTGCCCCTGTGCCGCTCCTCCTACGGTCCGTACGCACGCGCGATGGTGCGGATCTGCAAGGAGGAGTCCTTCCATCAGCGGCAGGGCTACGAGCTGCTGATGACGATGATGCGCGGCACCGACGCCCAGCGCGAAATGGTGCAGGACGCGGTGAACCGCTGGTGGTGGCCGTCCCTGATGATGTTCGGCCCGCCCGACGACGCCTCGCCCAACTCCCGCCAGTCGATGGCCTGGAAGATCAAGCGGCACAGCAACGACGAACTGCGCCAGCGCTTCGTCGACATGACCGTCCCGCAGGCCGAGAAGCTCGGCGTCACCCTGCCCGACCCGGACCTGACCTGGAACGAGGAGCGCGGCCATCACGACTTCGGCACACCGGACTGGGACGAGCTGATGCGGGTCATCAAGGGCGACGGCCCCTGCAACACCGAACGGATCCAGCGGCGACGGACCGCTCACGAAGAAGGCGCCTGGGTGCGCGAGGCAGCCGTCGCACACGCTGCCAAGCAGGCCGCTCGCGCCGAGAAGGGAACGGCGGCATGACCTCCGGCAAGCACGGCTGGCCCCTGTACGAGGTGTTCGTACGGGGCAAGCGTGGCCTCAACCACGTCCATGTCGGCTCCCTGCACGCGGCGGACGACACGATGGCGCTCACGCACGCGCGCGACCTGTACACCCGCCGCAACGAGGGCGTGAGCATCTGGGTGGTGCGCTCCGAGCACATCGCGGCCTCCACCCGCGACGAGAAGGACCCCTTCTTCGCCCCCAGCGCCGACAAGGTGTACCGCCACCCCACCTTCTACGACATCCCCGACGACGTCCCCCACATCTAGGAGCTGGGCATGAGCGACGACCACGTCTACATGTCCCTCGCCGAGGGGCACGAGGACGGCGACGCCCGCTGGGCCTTCGGCACCGGCTTCGAGGACCCGCTGCACGGCATCAGCACGGCCGTCCCCGACGACGTCGACCGGGACGAACTGGCCGCGACCTGCCTGGCGTTGGGCGACGACGCGCTGGTCACCGCCCAGCGACTGGCCGAATGGACCACGCGCGCACCGGAGTTGGAGGAGGAGGTCGCCCTCGCCAACATCGGGCTCGACTACCTCGGCCAGGCGCGTCTGCTGTACGCCCGCTGCGGCCAGGTCGACGGCACCGGGCGCGGTGAGGACGCCTACGCGTACTTCCGCGACGCGGACGACTTCCGCAGCGTACGGCTGGCCGAACTGCCCAACGGGGACTTCGCGTTCTCCATGGCCCGGCTGCTGGTGTTCGCCTCCTGGCGCCTGGCCCACTTCGAGCAGCTCGCCGCGCACGCCGACCCGGTGCTGGCCGCCATCGCCGCCAAGGGCGTGAAGGAGATGACCTACCACCGGCAGTACGCGGCCGAGTGGGTCGTCCGCCTCGGCGACGGAACGGACGAGTCCCACCGGCGGATGCAGGCGGGCCTCGATCAAGTGGCCCCCCATCTCGGTGAGTTGTTCGCGGCCCACGACGCCCGTACGGCCGTTCTCGCCGTGCTGCGGCAGGTCACCGAGGCCGCGGGCCTGACCCTGCCGGACCTCCCGCGGACGCCGGACGGCAACGGACGCGAAGGCGACCACACCGGACACCTCGCCCCGCTCCTCGCGGAACTGCAGAGCGTGGCCCGCGCGCATCCGGAGGCGACATGGTGACCACGCTCACCGACGACCGGCGCGCCCGGCACATCGCCGAGCAGGTGCCCGACCCCGAGCTGCCCATGCTGACCCTCGCCGACCTCGGAGTGCTGCGGGACGTCACGCTGACCCCCGACGGCACGGTGGTCGCCGAACTCACCCCGACCTACTCCGGCTGCCCGGCCATGGCCGAGATGCGCGCCGGTGTCGCGGCCCGGCTGACGGACGCGGGCTACGAGCGCGTGGAGGTGCGTACGGTCCTGGATCCCCCGTGGTCCACGGACTGGATCACCGCCGAAGGCCGCCGCAAGCTCGCCGAGCACGGCATCGCACCGCCCGGACCGGCACCGCGCCCGTCGGCCGGACCGGTGCCGCTGGTCCTGTCCACCACCCGGCGCGCGGTCCCGTGCCCCCGCTGCGGTGCGACGGACACCGAGGAGACCTCCCGCTTCGGCGCCACCTCCTGCAAGGCGCTGTGGCGCTGCCGCGCCTGCCGGGAACCGTTCGAGTACGTCAAGGAGATCTGATGGAAGACCTGCCGGCATCCGGCACCGCCGCTCCCTCGCCGGTGCGGCGAGCCCGTCGTCGTCCGGCCTTCCATGCCCTGCGGGTCGCGGACGTGCAGCGGTTGTGCGAGGACGCGGTCGCGGTGAGCTTCGACGTCCCCACTGAACTGACCGAGGAGTTCGCCTTCGAGGCGGGCCAGTCGCTCACCCTGCGCCGCGAGATCGAGGGCCGGGACGAGCGGCGCTCGTACTCCATCTGCGCTCCGGCGGGCTCCCGGCCACGGATCGGGGTCCGGGTGGTGCCCGGGGGCCTGTTCTCCTCGTGGCTGGTGAACGACGTAAGGCCCGGCGACACCGTCGAGGTGATGGGCCCGGTCGGCGCCTTCACCCCCGACCTGACCACGCCGGGACACCATGTGCTCATCGCGGCCGGTTCGGGCGTCACGCCCATGGTCTCCATCGCCGAGTCCGTCCTCGCCGCCGACGACCACTCCCGCGTCACGCTGTTCTACGGCAACCGCCGCACCGACTCGGTGATGTTCGCCGACGAGCTCGCGGACCTGAAGGACCTGTATCCCTCCCGGTTCCAGCTCGCGCACGTGCTGTCCCGGGAACCGCGCGAGGCCGAGCTGCTCAGCGGCCGCCTGGACGCCGCCCGCCTGAGCGCGCTCATCGACGGCCTGGTCGACGTCTCCGAGGCCGACCACTGGTGGCTGTGCGGCCCCCACGGCATGGTCCTGGACGCCCAGAAGGTCCTGGCGGAGCTGGGGGTGCCCGAGGACCGGGTTCACCAGGAGCTGTTCTTCGCGGGCGAGGAGCCGTTCGCGCCGGTGCTGCACGAGGAGGGCAGGGCCGACGGTCCTGTCAGCCAGGTCACGGTCGTCCTGGACGGCCGCTCCACCACCTCCGCGCTCTCCCGCGAGTCCACCATCCTGGACGCCGCCTCCCGCGTACGCCCCGACCTCCCGTTCGCCTGCAAGGGCGGAGTCTGCGGCACCTGCCGGGCCCGCATCACCGACGGCGAGGCGGACATGCGCCGCAACTACGCGCTGGAGACCGCCGAGGTCGGCGCCGGTTACGTACTGACCTGCCAGTCGTTCCCCGTGTCGGAGGCGCTGACGGTCGACTACGACTCCTGACGTTCCGCAGCATTGTTGAACGTGTTCAAAACCTCTGTCATGATGCGTCGCACAGATGCACGGGAATCGCGTCGGCGAGAGGACCAGTCATGACGAGCTCGCTTCTCATGCCACGAGGCCGCGTCCGCGCGGGCGTGGACTCGCGGCAGGAGGCGGTGGGGGACACGGCGCCGACGCGGATCCTCGACTGGCAGCATCCGTACGTCACCTCGATGCGACGACGGGTCGGCATGACGGCGGACGTGGGGGACGCGGCGGATCGGGCGCGCCGGACAGCGGACCTGCGCCGGGCCCACCAGTGGATCGCCAAGGCCGTGCAACCGGTCTACTCGGTCCAGGACGAGCGGCCCGTCTCGCAGATACTGCGCCGCGGCCGCGGCTCGTGCAGCCAGCGGCTGGCCGTACTGGAAGCCGTCGCGCGGGCATCGGGAGTGCCGACGCGGGTGCGGGGGCTGCTGGTGGACGGCACGTTCTGGTACCCGCGCTTCCCGCGCCTGCACCAGCTCGTCCCGCACCAAGTGGTCCTGGCCTGGCCGGAGTTCCGGATCGACGCCACGTCCTGGCTGACGGTCTCCGAACTCTTCGGCGGACTCGACGAGTTGAGCGAGAGCGCCGGCGGCGGCTTCACGAACACCGGCAGCGAAACCCTCTTCGAGGCGCTGTCCCGCACCGCCATCGACTGGGACGGCACCACCCTCTGCCCGGCCACGGGCCCCGCCTGCGACCTCTCGGCCTACGTCCTGTCGGACCTCGGCCACTTCGACTCCCGCGACGCCCTCTTCACCCACCACGGCCAAACCCTCTGCCCCATGGCCCGCCTGATAGCCGAACCGGTAGTGGGCCACCGCGCCGCAAGCTGAACCTGCTTGCGGACGCGCGGCGCAGCGGGCTCTAGGTGGCGGAGGTCCGGCGTCCGCCGCCTCGGCGGTCGGAGCCTCGGCCGCCGGCCGCGCCGGCGCCGCCCGTGTTTCCTCCGGACGTGGCGCGTCGGCTCGAGCCGCGGGTGGCCTTGCCGGAGGCGCCGCCCGCTGCCGTGCCGTTCGTGGCCTGGCGCTCCGCGCCACGGCCACCTGCGCCGACGGCACCGCCCTTGGCTCCTGCGGACCTGGCCCGGCGGGTGGGAGTGCCGGTGGCTTCGCCCTTGGCTGTTGCACCCTCGGGGGATCGGCGGCCCGAGCCGCGGCTGCCCGTAGCGGGGGCCGCGGGGGTCCCTGTTCCGCTGCCGTTGCGGCGACGGGCGGATCGCCTGCTCGGGGTGGTACCCGGCTTGCGAGCGGGGCGGGACGTCTTCGGGGGCTCCTGCTGGGGGACCTCGATGGTGACGGCGACGCCGGACGGCTCGCGGGCGCCGGTGATGGTGGCCAGTTCCGTGTCGCTCGATGTGACGCGGGCCGTCCTGGGGCGGATGCCCGCGTCCGACATGAGCCGGGTCATGTCCCGCTTCTGCTCGGGCAGGACGAGCGTGACCACGCTGCCTGAGCCTCCGGCGCGGGCCGTGCGGCCGCCCCGGTGGAGGTAGTCCTTGTGGTCGGCGGGGGGATCGACGTTCACGACGAGGTCGAGATCGTCGATGTGTATGCCCCGGGCCGCCACGTTCGTCGCCACCAGCGCGGTGACCTGGCCGTTCTTGAACTGTTCCAGGGTGCGGTTGCGCTGCGGCTGGGAGCGTCCGCCGTGCAGCGCCGCCGCGCGCACGCCGACGGCCAGGAGCCGCTTGGCGAGCCGGTCGGCGGATCTCTTGGTGTCGAGGAAGAGGAGCACCCGGCCGTCTCGGGCCGCGATGCGTGTGGTGACGGCTTTCTTGTCGGTCTCGTCCAGCACGTGGAGCACATGGTGCTCCATGGTGGTCACCGCTCCCGCGGACGGATCCACGGAGTGCGCCACCGGATCGGTCAGGAACCGCTGCACGAGACGGTCGATGTTGCGGTCCAGGGTGGCCGAGAAGAGCATCCGCTGCCCGTCGGCCCGCACCTGCTGGATCAGCTTGGTGATCTGCGGCAGGAACCCCATGTCGGTCATCTGGTCGGCTTCGTCCAGCACCGTGATGCGTACGTCGCCGAGGACGCAGTCCCCGCGATCCACCAGGTCGTTGAGCCTGCCGGGGGTCGCCACGAGCACCTCGACGCCGCGCCGCAGCGCACCGGCCTGCTTGGTGATGGAAAGCCCGCCGACCACCGTGGCCAGCCGCAGGTTCACCGCCGTCGCGTACGGCGTCAGCGCGTCCGTCACCTGCTGCGCCAGTTCCCGGGTCGGCACCAGTACCAACGCGAGGGGCGCCCTGGGCTCGGCACGCAGTCCGGCCGTGCGGGCCAGCAGCGCCAGCCCGAACGCGAGGGTCTTGCCGGAACCGGTGCGCCCCCGGCCCAGCAGATCACGGCCGGCGAGCGAGTTGGGCAGGGTGGCTGCCTGGATCGGGAAGGGAGTGGTCACGCCCTGCGCGACCAGGGTCTTCAGCAGTCCCGCGGGCATGTCCATACCGGCGAAGTCCTCGACGGCGGGAAGTGCGGGCGTCGTACTTTCCGGCAGCCGGAATTCCCGTTGCGACGACGCGGACGGCTGGGGTGACGAGACGCGTCGGTTCGGCTTCTGGGACCTGCGGGACATGCGGTTGTCTGCCTTCCTGGAAACAGCGCAAACCTGGGAACAGCACAAACCGGGGTCCGCACCGTGACGGTGCGGACCCCGGTGAGCGGATACGCGTCCGCGATCAGGCGGGAACGATGTTCTCCGCCTGCGGGCCCTTCTGGCCCTGCGTGACGTCGAAGGACACCCGCTGGCCGTCCTGCAGCTCACGGAAGCCCTGGGAGGCGATGTTCGAGTAGTGGGCGAAGACGTCCGGGCCGCCGCCGTCCTGCTCGATGAATCCGAAACCCTTTTCGGAGTTGAACCACTTGACGGTTCCCTGTGCCATGACATTCTCCTTCTTATGGCAGAGGCCCCATCCGGAAATGCCGGAAACAAATAATGCGCCTGAAGGATAAACATTCCCGTCAGGCGCACATAGGTTCATGGGTACCACAACTGCAACGTGTGAAACCCTAGCACAATCCCGCCGACGATGCGTGGTCAGCGCTCTCCGGCCCGGAAAAGCGTGAGGTTGAACATCCCGTGCAGCAGCCGGTCGGCCAGAGGCAACAGCAGCCGGAAACGCAGGGGGAGTCCGGCACGGAACGCGCGAGGCGGCCGGGTGACGGAAGCCGCCTCCACCACGCTCATCCCCAGCTTCTCCAACGACCGCGGGTCCTCGCAGGACCAGGCCCACCGGGCCTCCATCTCCTTGCGGACCGCCTGCTCGTGCTGCTTCTCCAGCAGCCGCTGCGGATAGGTGTCCAGGGCCACCAGCGCGCCGGGGAACCGCTGTGCGATGCGGGTGAGCGCCCGGGCCGCCTCGTCCTCCGGGAGATAGACGAGTACGCCCTCGGCGACGAAGAAGTAGGGGCCGGGGCCTTCCTCCACCGTGCGCAGCCATTCCTCGTCCAGCACGGACGCCGCGACCGTACGGCGGCGCTCGCTGTCCGTGAAGTACCTCCGGCGCAGTGCGATCGTGTCCGGAAGATCGAGGTCGACCCAGTGCACCGTGCCGTTGTCCACCCGCTCGAACCGGGTGTTGAGCCCCGTGCCGATCTCGACGACCGTCCCCGCCGGATGCTCGGCGAGGAACGCCCGCACCCAGTGGTCGACGATCGCCGTGCGCAGAACCGTGATCGACGAACCGGGCCCGGGCCCGTACTTCTCCACGGGATAGTCGATCTCGTCGATCATCTCCACGGCCTTCGGATCCCGCAGCAACGGTCGCCTCTTGGCCGTCTCCCGGGCCCGCGCGGCCAAGGGGACGAACAGCGTTTCCTGTACGGCGCCGAGCTCCACCGGATGCTTCCCGCCGCTCGCGTTGCTGGTTCCAGGCATGGTGACCATTAGTTCACAGCCATGCCGTCGACAGCCAGGCGGTCACGGCAGCGGCGAGCAGGAGCGTGATGTTGAGGGCGATCTGCCGGTCCCCGCGGCGCGCGTGCACCCGGGTGGCGCCGATCTGCAGCACCACGAACCCGATGGCGGCGACCAGGGACAGCCAGGCCGCGATTTTGGTCAGGGGCGGGAGGATCAGCCCGATCGCGCCGAGCACCTCGATGACTCCGATGGCCCTGACGGCGGGCATCGGTGTGCTGTCCACCCAGGCCATCATCGGCAGGAGCTGCTCACGGCTCCGGACGACCTTCACGCCACCGCCGTAGAGGTAGAAGAGGGCGAGCAGGCCGGCGATGATCCAGTACGCGACGTTCATGACTCCCGATTGCACTGCCGCAGGGCCGCGGGTGTCCAAGACCCGTTCCGGGGCCCCGATACCGTACGGGTATCGTCGCTGTATGGAGCTACGTTCGCTGCGCTATTTCGTCGCGGTCGCCGAGGAACTCCATTTCGGCCGGGCCGCCGCCCGCCTCCATATGAGTCAGCCGCCGCTGAGCCGCGCGATCAAGCGGCTGGAGGCCGAGATCGGCGCCGCGCTGTTCGACCGGTCCGCCGCGGGAGTGGGGCTCACCCCGGTGGGGTCGGTGCTGCTCGACGAGGCGCGGGCGCTGCTCGACCACGCCGAGCGGGCACGCGTACGGGTCGCCGCTGCGGCCGGCGCCGCGACCCTCACGGTCGGCTTCCTGGGCGACAGCACCGACCCCGCGGCGACACGGCTGGCCGCCGCCTACCGCCGCCGGCACCCGCACGTGGAGGTCCGTATCCGCGAGACCGACCTGACGGATCCCCTGTGCGGTGTGCACGCGGGACTGGTCGACGTCGCCCTCACCCGCGGACCGTTCGACGAAACCGGCCTGACCGTAAGGGAGTTGCGTACCGACCCGGTGGGCGCGCTGCTGCGTGCGGACGATCCGCTGGCCCGCCGGGACGTGCTCGAACTCGCCGACCTGGCCGACCGGCGCTGGTTCGTCTTCCCCGAAGGCACCGATTCCCGTTGGCAGTTGTACTGGAACGGCGGGCAACCGCGCGAAGGCCCGGTCGTGCGCGCCGTCCAGGAGTGCCGGCAGTCGGTTCTCTGGAACGGCACGGTCGGCATGACGCTCCTGAGCCACCAACCGGCCCAGGGGCTCGTCGTGGTCCCGGTGGTCGACATGCCGCCCAGCCGCGCGGTGGTGGCATGGAAAGAGGGCGACACCGATCCGCTGATCCGCTCGTTCGTCGAGACCGCGAGCGCGGCCTACGGCTCCGGGTGATTTGAGCGGCGTCGCAATGTCCGCAGGGCCTCGACCGGGTGACGGTCTGTCAGGCTCAACTCGATGCCGGGATACGCCTGCGGGTCAAGATAGGAAATATCAATCCGGGACACGGTCGCGGGCATCGTATGTGGCGCGGGCGGCGTCGATGTGGGCCAGGTGCTCGATGCTCCACTTCAGCAGGGGCGCGGTGGCCTCGCGGAGCGTTCTGCCCATCGGAGTGAGTTCGTAACTGACGTGCGGCGGCATGACGTTGCGGACGGTCCGGGTGAGGATTCCGTCGCGTTCCAGACCGCGCAGGGTGACGGTGAGCATGCGCTGGCTGATGCCGTCGATGGCCCGCTTGAGTTCGGTGAAGCGGCGCGGGCCCTGGCTGAGGTTGCGTACGACGAGCAGGGACCACTTGTCCCCGACGATGTCGAGCACCTCGCGGGTCCGGCAGGCGTCCTGCTGCTCGCCGGATCCCGGCGCGCTCTCCGCTGTGCTCATGGTTACCTCCTGGGAACCGGGGCACCGAAAAGTGCCTTATTGATCTATGCGCGGCAGGTGCACCACGATGAGGACGGTTCTCAAAGAGTACCGAGGAAGGAAAGGTAACCGTCCATGTCGACGTATCTTCTGGTGCACGGAGCCTGGCACAGCGGCCGGTGCTGGGAGCGGGTCGTCCCGCTGCTGGAGTCGGCCGGGCACCGGGTGTTCGCACCGTCGCTGACCGGCTACGGCGAGCGGGCCCATCTGCTCGGCCCCGAGGTCGGACTCGACACGCATGTCGAGGACGTCGTCGCACTGATTGGCGAGCAGCAGCTGACCGATGTGGTCCTCGTGGGACACAGCTACGCGGGGCTGGTCATCTCGTCCGTGGCCAACGAGATCCCCGAGCGGATCGCGGAGCTGGTGTACCTCGACGCCATGTTCCCCCGGCACGGCGAGACGGCAGTCGACGTCCAGCCCATCACCCAGCAGCTGATCGATCTCGCCGCACAGTCCGACAGCGCATGGCGCATACCGCCGCTGCCCGAACGGCCCGCCCCCTTCGGTCTGTTCGGGGTCACTGACCCGGCGGACCTCGCATGGCTGCGCTCGATGCTCTCGGACCAGCCGGTGCGCTGCCTGCAGCAGCCGGTGCGGCTGGACAACCCGGCCGCCGACGCGATCCCGCGCACCCACATCCACTGCGTCGGCGGACAGCCGGAGGGCATCACCCGGCGGCCCGTACCGCCGGTACAGCCCAACGGCACACCGGCCCAGGTGTGGGAGCTGCCGACCGGGCACGACTGCATGATCACGATGCCGGCGGAGCTGAGCGACCTGCTGCTGAAGCTCGCCCCCGAACGGGCTATTCCTTGACCGCCCCGGCGTTGGCGCCTTGGACGAAGTAGCGCTGGAAGCAGAAGAACAGGGCGGCGACGGGGAGCGTGGCCAGGAGGGCCGCGGCCAGTTTCAGCGGGTACTGCGTGCCGCCGCCGAGACCACCGGAGACAAGGCGGGCTAGGCCGGTCGTGAGGGTCTCGTACCGACTGGACTGGGTGGCCACGAGGAAGTGCGTGAACTCGTTCCAGGAGCCCTGGAAGGAGAGCACGGTGAGGGTCAGCAGCGCGGGCCGGGCCATGGGCAGGACCACCGACCAGAAGATGCGGAAGACACCGGCGCCGTCGACCCGGGCGGCCTCTTCCACCTCACGCGGGATCGACTCGAAGAACTGCTTCATGATGAAGATCCCCGCCGCGTCGACCAGCAGCGGCAGGATCATGCCGGTGTAGGTGTCGAAGAGGCCGAAGGTGTTGAGGACCAGGAACTTGGGGATCAGCAGGGCCACTCCGGGCACCGCCATCACCGAGAGCACGAAGGCGAACAGCACGCCGCGGCCGCGGAAGCGCAGCCGGGCCAGGGCGTAGCCGGCCATCGAGTCGAACAGCACCCGCCCGGCGGTGACGACGACGGCGACGAAGGCGGAGTTGCCCAGCCAGCGCAGGAAGGGCACCCCCTCACCGGCCTGGCTGAGCCCGAACAGGCGCTGGTACGCGGCGGTCGTGGGCGTGGTCGGGATCAGGCCCAGCGGATGGGCGGCCGCGTCCGGGTCGGTCTTGAAGCCGGTGACCAGCTGGAGCACGAACGGCACCACGTAGAGCAGACCGAGGGCGATCACGGCCGCGTAGCCGAGGATGCGCAACGGCGGGGCGAAACGGCCGAGTACGGGGCGTCCCGGGCTCCGGACGGCCGAGTTCTGCGTGCTCATCGGCTCCTCCGGAAGCGGGGCGCGCGTTCGCGCAGCGCGAGGCGCTGCAGGGCGGTCATGGCGAGGATCAGGGCGAGCAGGATGAAGGCGATGGCCGCGCCCTGGCCGTAGTCGGCGTCGCCGAAGGCGCTGCTGTAGGAGAGGAAGGCCGGGGTGAGGGTCGTGTTGCCCGGGGCGCCCTGGCTCATGACGTAGACCTGGTCGAAGACCTGCCAGGTGGCGATCAGGCCGAGGGTGAGGACCAGGAAGAGGACGGGCCGCAGGGCGGGCAGGGTGACGTGGCGCAGCAGTTGGCGGCGGTTGACGCCCTCGATGGCCGCCGCCTCCTCCAGTTCGCGGGGGATGTCCTGCAGTGCGGCGAGGAAGATCAGCATGAAGGTGCCGGAGGTCGTCCAGACGGCGAGCAGGATGATGGTGCACATCGCGACCGACGGTCCGGACAGCCACTCGAACCAGGACAGCCCCATGAAGGAGTGGTCGGCGAGCACGCCCGAGGGGTGGCCGGTGTCGACCAGGCCGAGGCCGCCGAGGAGCAACGACAGGACGCCGCGAGGGTCGTTGAACCAGTTCGGGCCCTTCACCCCGACCCAGGACAGCGCGGTGTTGACGGCGCCGCTGCCCTGGAAGAGGAAGAGGAAGATCGTGGACACGGCGATGGAGCTGGTGACCGAGGGGAAGAAGAACGCGGTGCGCAGGATGCTCCGGCCGCGCAGCATCCGCTGGTTGACGATCAATGCCAGGGCCAGCGCGAGGATCGTCTGCAGGGGCACCGTCAGCAGGACGTAGTACAGGTTGTTGCGCAGGGCGGTCGCGAACAGGGTGCGGTCCAGGCCGTCTTGCGTGAGCAGGGCCCGGTAGTTGTCGAGCCCGACGAACTCGGTCTGTCCGTTGAACGGGTTGGACTGTCCGTCCCAGTGCAGCAGGCTCACCCACAGCGCCATCAGGATCGGCAGGACCAGGAACAGGCCGAGCACGATCACCATGGGGCTGACGAACAGCCAGCCCCAGCGGCCTTCGGCGCGACGCCCCACGCGCGGTGCGGACTTGGGGCGGGGCGTCGCGCCCGGGCCGGCGGCACCGGGCGCGTCAGGTGTGCCCGGCCGGCCGGCCGTCGAAGGGGCGCCGCCCGCCGTCACAGGGGTGGTGTCTTGGCGTGGCATCGGTGGTTCAGTCGCCCTTCGTGAGGGCCTGTTCGCCGTTGCGCTGGAGGTCGGCGAGGATCTTCTCGGGGTCGGTGCCGGCGAGTGCCGCGAGGTCGGTGTTGAACTGGGTGAGGACCTTGTCGAACCCGGCCACGGTCACCGGGCCCTGCGCGTAGGCGCCGGCGTCGACCCAGGCCTTGGCGGCGGGGTTCTTCGCCGCGTACTCCGCGAGGGCGCTGGTCCGGGACGGCATCACCCCGAACGCGGCGGCGTTCTTGACCTGTTGGGCACGGGTGGTGAGGTGTTCGATCAGGTCCACGGCGGCCTTGTGGTGCGCGCTGTCCTCGGCCACGCCCCAGCACTGGCTGAAGGCGAGCGTGCCCTTGCCCGCGGGACCCGCCGGCAGCGGGACCACGGCGTACTTCACCTTCGGGTAGTCCGCCTGCATGCCCCCGGCGAGCCAGTTGCCCTCGATGGTCATGGCGGCCTTGCCCTTGCCCAGGGCCTCACCGCCCCAGTTGGTGTCGACCTGGGTGGCGTACTTCATGGAGCCCGACTTCAGCAGCGAGCGCACATAGGTGAGGGCCTCGGTGTTCTGCTTGCTGTCGGCGGTCATCTTCGTCTGGTCGCCGTTGGTGATCCAGCCGCCGGCCTCCTTCATGAAGACACCGACGCGCGCGTACTCACCGTTGACGACCAGCCCGGTGACACCGCCCTTCGTCAACTTCGTCGCCACCGACTTCAGTTGGGCCCACGTGGTCGGATAGTCCGCGGCGGTCAGCCCGGCCTTCTTCCACAGATCCGAGTTGATGGCGAGGGCGAGGGTGGAGGTGTCCTTGGGCAGGCACACCAGCTTGCCGTCGTAGGTGAAGGAGGTACGCAGCTGGGCGGCGAAGTCGTCGGTGTCCTTGACCTGGTCGCCGTAGGGGTAGAGGGAGTCGGCCTTGGCGTAGTTGGCGAACTGGTCCGAGTTGACGTAGAACGCGTCCGGCGGTTTGTGCCCCGCGAACGACTGGGCGAGCTGCTGGTTGATGTCCTTGGCGACGTCCACGGTCACGGTGTTGCCGGACTGTTTGGCCCAGGCGGTCGCCGCCTCCCTGACGGCCTTCGTCTCCGCGTCTCCCGAAGAGGCGATCAGAACGGTCAGATGCTGCTTCGCATCGGAGTCCTGGGCCGTCTTCTGATCACTGCCGAAACTCGACGAGCAGCCGGTGGCGGTCAGGAGCGCCGCGGTGGTGACGAGGGCGGCGGCAGCCGTGCGGTGGGGCATGGAATCCTCCGAGGATTCGGGGAGTGCGGTACGTGAGGCCTGTTCACGGGCGCGGCGGGCGGGGGACCGCCGCTCAGGGGGGCGCCTATCGGGCTGCGCCGTGCGGTGCGGCTGCGGTGCTGTCGCGTACGACCAGGGACGGTTCGAGCAGAAGCCGCTCGGGCGGTGCGTCGGGGGAGGCGATACGGTCCAGCAGCAGCCGTACGCACTCCCGGCCGACCTCCTCCAGCGGCTGGGCGAGGGACGTCAGGGTGGGTGAGAGGAGCTCGGCGGCGGGCGAGTCGTCGAAGCCGACGACACTGACGTCGCGGCCCGGCAGGGCGCCTCGCTCCCGCAGCATCTGATAGCAGCCGAGAGCCAGCATGTCGCTCGCGGCGATGACGGCGGTCGCCCCCGCGTCCAGCAGGGGCTTGACGGCCATGCGGGCCGCGTCGGTGTCGTTGACGCTCTGTCCGCGCCGCCCGCGGGTGGACAGGCCGTGCCGGCGCATCGCGCGCTGCCAGCCCTCGGCGCGGTCGTCACCGGCGCCGGAGACGCCGCGCTCCCAGCCGAGGAAGGCGATCTTGCGATGGCCCCGGGCGACCAGATGCTCCACGGCGGCGTCCGTGCCGGAGGCGCCGTCGACGTCGACCCAGTCGCCGATCTGCCGTCCCGACCACATCCGGCCGAAGCCGACGAAGGGCACACCCCGCTTGGTCAGCCAGGCCTGACGCGGATCACCCCGCTCGGTGCCGCTGAGCACGAAGCCGTCGACCTCGTGCTGGCCCAGCAACTCCTCGTAGCCGTCCAGGGCCGGGCCGCCGGACGGGGAGGCGAACAGCAGGATGCGGTAGCCGGCCTCGTCGGCCGCCTGGGAGAGCGCGTGCAGGAAGCGGTCGAGCACCGGGCTGCTCGACAGCGCGGGCTGGATGCCGTAGCCGATCAGTCTGCTGGAGCGGGTGCGCAGGGTCTGGGCGGCGCGGCTCGGGCGGTACCCCATCTCGTCGATCGCCCTGCGCACCCGCTCCAGGGTCTCGGGCCGAAGCATGTCAGGGGAGTTGATCGCGTTCGAGACGGTCTGTGCGGAGACCCCGGCCCGGCGGGCGACCTGGGTGAGCGTCACCGGACCGCCCTTGGCGGCGGACGGGTTGCTGGAGCGAGGCATACGGTCTCCGGCGTTCACTTGCAGCGGTGGTTTTAGCGTTCCAAAAGCATTGCGAGCGCTCTGACAAGTCACTTAATGTCTTTGGAACGTTCGAATGCTGAGAGGTTCTACTCCTTTGGACTCCACTGTCAAGCCCCAGGACACCGACGCCTCGACGGCCACGGCGGGCTCCGCGGCCGAGGGCCTGCAGCCGTTCCTGCACGACGCGGTGGTCACGCTGCATGCGCCGAGCCTTGCGATCTCGTCTGCGGACGGGCAGTTCAGAGGGGGTGTGGACGGCTTCTACCACGGAGACCGCAGAGCACTGTCCGAACTCACCGTCGCCGTCGAGGACATCGCTCTCGCACCCGTGCAGGGCGCGTTGAGCGGTGCGGACCGGGCGGACTTCAGGGCGGTCCTGCGCGGCCTCGGCGAGACGAGCCCGGATCCGGCGGTCGCCCTGCACCGGCGCCGGGTGACGGGGGCCGGACGGATGGAGGAGGTCGTCGAGATCACCAACTCCGGTGTCCGGCACGTCGGTCTCCGGCTGACGGTGACCGCCGGAACGGACCTCGCCGCCATGGAGCAGGTGAAGTCCGGGCGGCCCCCGCGGGTGCTGACGCCGCAGGCCCCCGACACCGACCGCATCAAACTCTCCTGGGCGGCCGAGGACTTCACCGTCCAGCTGACCAGCGAACCCGCACCGGACGCGGTTCATCTGCCGGCGGGACGGCTGTCGTACGACATCGACCTGCCGCCGGGCACCTCGTGGAGCGTGACGCTCCGCTGCGCCGCGGCTTATGCGGACGGCGATCGGTTCCCCGCCCCGCCCGACAATCAACTCCCTTGGCGCACACCCGCGTTGCGCAGCGCGGATCGCGTACTCGACCGGTGGCTGACCCGGTCGCTGGCCGACCTTGACCGGCTGCGCCTGACCGATCCCCGCTCGCCCGACGCGGAGCGCCCGGACACCTTTCTGGCCGCCGGTGCGCCCTGGTTCCTGACGCTCTTCGGCCGCGACTCGCTCTGGGCCGCCCGCATGCTGCTCCCGCTCGGCACCGATCTCGCCGCGGGAACCCTGCGCACGCTCGCCCGCCGCCAGGGCGCCGCGACCGACCCGGTCACGGAGGAGCAGCCGGGCAAGATCCTGCACGAAGTGCGCCGGGAAACCCTGAAGTCGGGGGACCGCCTCGCGCTGCCGCCCGTGTACTACGGCAGCGTCGACGCGACCCCCCTGTGGATCACCCTCCTGCACGACGCCTGGCGCTGGGGCCTCGACCCCCGGGAGGTCGAGGCGCTGCTGCCGCACGCCGAGGCGGCGCTCGATTGGATGCGCACCCAGGCCGACGCGAGCGGCGACGGCTTCCTCAAATACGTCGACCACAGTGGCCGCGGCCTGTCCAACCAGGGCTGGAAGGACTCCTACGACTCCATCCGCTACCGCGACGGCCGACTCGCCGCCGCCCCGATCGCCCTGTGCGAAGTGCAGGCGTACGCCTGCGAAGCGGCCCGCGGCGGGGCCGCGTTGCTGCGTGCCTTCGGCCGGCCCGGGGGCGATGCGTGGGAGGAGTGGGCGGAGCGACTGGCCGAGCGGTTCCGCAAGCGCTTCTGGGTGGAGGACGAGCACGGCCCCTACCCCGCAGTCGCCCTGGACGGCGACGGCCGCCCGGCGGACGCGGTGACCTCGGGCTTCGGTCATCTTCTCGGCACCGGACTGCTCGACGCCGACGAGAGCGCCTTGCTGGCCGCCCGGTTGACCCGCCCCGACCTCGACGCGGGCCACGGCCTGCGCACGCTGAGCGGCGACGCGGTCGGCTTCAACCCCTTCGGCTACCACACGGGTTCCATCTGGCCGCACGACACCGCCATCGCCGTGCACGGCCTGGTCAGATCCGGGTTCCCGGATGCCGCCGCCTCCCTGGCGCAGGGACTGCTGACCGCGTCGGTCGCCTTCGACTCCCGTCTTCCCGAACTGTTCGCCGGGCACGGCGGCGAGAGGGGTTCACGGCCCGCGCCCTACCCGGCGTCCTGCCGCCCGCAGGCCTGGGCGGCCGCCTCCTCCGTCCTCGTACTCCGGTCCGCCCTCGGCCTCGACGCGGACGTCCCCGCCGGAACGGTCACGGTGGCGCCCGCCTTCGCCTCCGCCTACGCACCCCTGACGGTGACACAACTCCAGCTCGGGCAGGGTCGGTTGGACGTCTCGGTCGCAGTTGACGGGATGGTGGACGTGAGCGCGCCGGAGGGGCTGAGCGTGGTCACGCGATGAAAGCCGGTCCGCCACCGAAGCCTCAACGCACCGCGTCGCTACGGCACTTGCACGACCTCCTGGTCCGCCTTCCGCGTGACCCCGCGCGCCTGGCGGGTCAGGGGACCGAAGACGGCCAGGGCCACGGCGCCGAACAGCCATGTTCCGGCGATGAAGTAGAAGACGCTGTGATATCCGTGGTTCTGGTAGAGGCCCGCGACGATCAGGGGACCGGCGGCGTTCGACAGCCGGCCCAGGCCGTAGGACATGCCGGTGCCCAGCGATCGGCCGCGGGTGTCGAAGAGTTCGGGGGAGTAGGCGTAGGCGAGGGCGGTGTAGCCGCGCTCGAACATGTTGACCAGGAAGCCGAAGACGACGATCAGGACCGGGTTGAACGTTAGCCCGTACAGCAGGCCGCACAGGGCGATGACGATGCCGAACGCGGCCAGGCACCACTTGCGTTCGAAGCGGTCGGTGACCAGCGCCGCCAGATACGAGCCCAGCGGCGCGCCGACCGTGGTGAGCGCGACGTAGAAGACGGACTTCTGGACGCTGAAGCCCTCCTTGGCCAGCAGGGTGGGCGCCCAGCTGGAGTAGCCGAAGAAGCCGACGGTCTGGGTGACCCACAGCACGGTGAGCAGCAGGGTCGGGAAGAGGTACTTCTTCTGCAGCAGAAGCTTCAACGGGGCGCGGGTCGTGGGTGCTTCGTCCACGGGGGGTTCCGGCTCGGGCAGGGGCCCCTTCTCCGCGGCCACGCTCGTCTCGATCTCCCGCAGCACCTCGTCCGCCTTGGCGTACTCGCCGCGGCTCTCGAACCAGCGCGGGGACTCCTTCAGCCGCCGGGTGAACACGACGAGCAGGATGCCCAGGGCTCCCCACAGGTAGATCAGCCGCCACGACCAGTCGTTGAGCGGCACGACCGCGCTCGCGACGAGATTGGTGGCCGGGGTGCCGCAGATGCCGATGACGATGGCGTACGCCTGGAACTTGCCGCGTACGGCAGCGGGGTAGAGCTCGTTGACGTAGATGACGGCGACGACGGTCATCGCGGCCAGGCCCGCCGAGGTCAGCACGCGGAACACGCCGAGCGAGACGATGTCCCAGGAGAACACCGACGCGAACGAGAAGACGCCGAACCACAACGTGGTCACCATCAGGGCGCGTTTGCGGCCCCACCGGTCGGCCATGGTGCTCGCGACGATCGACCCGAGGAACATGCCGACGAAGGACATCGAGGTGACGTAGGCGACCTGGTCGATCGTCACGCCCCACAGCTTGATCAGTTTGGGCGCAGTGGTGGCGAAGGTGTTGATGTCGGCGAACTCGAAGAAGTACGCGAAGGACACGGCGAGCAGCGTGACCTTGTGGAAGCGGCCGATGGGCAGCCGGTTCAGTCTGTTGAGGGCGTTGGAGTGCTGCATCTCAGGCCACCTCCGTGGTGGGTTCGCCGGGCCAGTACAGGCGCATCGGGTTGTCGACGAGCAGCCCGCGCCGCTGTTCGGGGGTGACGGCGATCTGCGGCACCTGGTCGACCAGGAGCCCGTCGTCGGGCATGTGGTCGGTGAGATTGGGATGGGGCCAGTCCGTGCCCCAGAGCACGCGGTCGGGGAACTCCTCGACGACGCGGCGGGCGAAGGGTACGACGTCGGCGTAGGGGTGCCGTTCGCCGTCCAGGGCGGCGGGGCCCGTCACGCTCAGGCGCTCGGGGCAGGTCACCTTCACCCAGACGTCGTTCGCGGCGACGAAGCGCAGGAACCGGGAGAACTCCGGTCCGCCCACGGGCCGGGTCACATCGGGCCGGCCCATGTGGTCCACCACCAGCGGCGTGGGCAGCGAACCGAAGAAGTCCTCCAGGTCGGGCAGGTCGGCACTCTCGAAGTACAGGACGATGTGCCAGCCCAGCGGGGCGATCTTCTTCGCGATCAGGCTCAGCGCGTCCTCGGGCGAGGCGTCGACCAGCCGTCGTACGAAGTTGAAGCGCACGCCTCGTACGCCCGCGTCGTGCAGGTCCAGCAGTTCGCGCTCACCGACGTCCGGGCGGACGGTGGCGATGCCGCGGGCCCGGCCGTTCGACGCCTGGAGGGCGTCGACCATGGCGGAGTTGTCGGCGCCGTGACAGGTGGCCTGCACGATGACGTTGCGGGCGATGCCCAAGTGGTCGCGGAGCGTGAACAGTTGCTCCTTGCTCGCGTCGCAGGGCGTGTACTTGCGTTCCGGAGCGAAGGGGAAGGCGGCCTGCGGGCCGAAGATGTGGCAGTGGGTGTCGACCGTGCCGGGCGGCAGCGCGAACACCGGCGAGGACGGGTCGGCGTACCAGTCCAACCAGCCTTCGGTCACGGGGGAGTTGGGGACAGCGGTGGGCACGGGTTTCTCCTTCGGGGGTGGGAAGGTCAGCGGCCCTGGCGCTTGAGCAGGGCGTCCAGACGCGGGTACACGGCGCGCGCGTTGCGTTCCTGGACCGCGGCCAGCGCGTCCGCGCTCAGCCCGGCCTGCTCGACGTAGCGGCGGGTGTCGTCGAAGTGATGGCCGCTGCACGGGTCGATGTCGCGGACGGCGCCGATCATCTCCGAGGCGAACAGGACGTTGCGGGTGGGGACGACGCCGAGCAGGAGGTCGATGCCGGGCTGGTGGTAGACGCAGGTGTCGAAGAAGACGTTGCCGAGGACGTGCTGCTCCAACTCCGGTTTGCCGAGCGCCATCGCGAGCCCGCGGAAGCGGCCCCAGTGGTAGGGCACCGCGCCACCGCCGTGCGGGATGATCAGCCGCAGGGTCGGGAAGTCGGCGAACAGATCGCCCTGCACCAGCTGCATGAACGCCGTGGTGTCGGCGTTGAGGTAGTGCGCGCCGGTGGTGTGGAAGGCCGGGTTGACGCTGGTGCTGACGTGCACCATGGCCGGGACGTCGTACTCGACCAGCTTCTCGTAGAGGGGATACCAGGAGTGGTCCGTGAGCGGCGGGGCGCTCCAGCGCCCGCCGGAGGGATCGGGGTTGAGGTTCACCGCGACCGCGCCGAACTCCTCGACGCAGCGCGTGAGTTCGGGCAGGCAGGTGGCGATGTCGACGCCGGGTGACTGCGGCAGCATCGCGGCCGGGGCGAACCGCTCGGGGTACAACAGGCTGACGCGGTGACAGAGTTCGTTGCAGATGGCCGCCCACTCGGCGGACGTCTCGAAGCCGCCGATGTGGTGCGCCATGAAGGAGGCGCGCGGCGAGAAGACCGTGATGTCGATGCCGCGCTCGTCCATCAGCCGCAGCTGGTTCGCCTCGATCGTCTCGCGCAGCTCGTCGTCACCGATGCGCAGGTCCGCGCGGGCGGGGGCGGCGGCCGGGTCGGCGAGCGAGGCGATCTGCCGCTCCCGCCAGGCCGCCAGGGCCGGGGGAGCGGTCGTGTAGTGGCCGTGGCAGTCGATGATCATTGCTGCATCCGTTCGCGGTCCGGTACGTCGGCATGGACGGCTGCAGACTCACTCCGCGCCGGACAGGCCGAAAGGCGCCCCGGCGCGGAACTAACGTGCCCTTAACATTCGCGACCCCCTCCTGACCTCGTGGTCTACATTCGGGGCCACGACCACAGGCGAAAGGAGGTGGCGTATGCAGCTGCTGCTGGCCGAGGACGACGACGGGGTGGCCGCAGCCCTCGTGGAGGTCCTCTACGACCACGGTCACGACACCCGCCGGGTCGGACTCGGCAAGGACGTCATGACCTACCACCGAAGCGCCGACCTTCTGCTGCTCGACCTGGGTCTGCCCGACATCGACGGCCTGGAGGTGCTGCGCGGACTGCGTGCGGTGAGCGATCTGCCCGTGGTGATCCTCACGGCGCGCGGCGACGAACGCTCGGTGGTGCGCGGGCTGCGGCTGGGGGCCGACGACTACCTGGTCAAACCGGTACGGCTGACCGAGCTGCTCGCCCGTATCGACGCCGTCACCCGGCGGATCCGGGCCCAGGGTGCCAAGCCCGGTGTACGGGCCGTCCGCACCGACGACGTCGAGATCGACCTCGACGCCCGGCGCGTCCGGGTCGCCGGGACCGAGGTCGAGCTGACCGCCAAGGAGTTCGACGTCCTCGCCGTGCTGGCGCGCCGGGCGGGCACCGCGGTCAGCCGCGAGCAGCTCCTCGACGAGGTGTGGGGCGACGCCCGCCACACCACCTCCCGCTCCCTCGACGTCCACCTCACCCAGCTGCGCGCCAAGCTGGGACGGCCCGAGCTGCTGACCACGATCCGCGGCTTCGGCTACCGCTTCGGGGACTGAGGCGTGCGTACCCGCGTCCAGGCCGTGCTGCTGCTGTTCGGGATCCTCGCGGCGGCCGCCTTCGCCGTCCCGCTGCTGCTGTTCACCGCCTCGGACCGCACCCAGCAGCTCGTGCTCGCCCGCAGCGCCGACCTCGACCGCTTCGCCTCCCTCATGGACCAGGCGACGCGGACCGGCGACACCTCCCAGGTCGTCGCCGAGGCCCGCCGCTACACCCAGCTGTACGGGGAAGCACTCGTCGTGACCGACATCCGCGGACGCCACGGCCCTGTCGTACAGACCGGCGGCATGCGGGCCGATCAGCCCGGCGTCGCCCAGCTGATCGACGCGGCGCTGCGCAACCAGAGCGCCCGCCCCGCGGCGGCGCTGCGCCCCTGGTCGCGGGGGCACCGGACGTTCGCCGCGCCCGCCGGGACCGGAACCCAGGTCACCGGCGCCGTCGTCCTGCGCGCCTCGGTCACGACCGCCGCCGCCGACATCACCAGACGCTGGGCCGCTGTCCTCGCCGGGACGGCGCTGGTCGCGCTGGCCTGCACGGCGCTGGCCCGCGTCGCGACCCGCTGGGTGGTCAGCCCGCTGCGCCGCCTCGACCGGGCCGTCGGACAGCTCGCCGCGGGCCTGCCACCGGAACAGACCCGCGCCTCGGGCCCGCCCGAGCTGCGCCAGCTGGCCACGGGCTTCAACCGCATGGCGCGCACGGTGATCGCCGCCCTGGAACAGCAGGGCCGGCTCGTCGCCGACACCTCCCACCAGATGCGCAACCCCATGGCGGCGCTACGGCTGCGGGTGGACGCCCTGCACACCCACCTGCCGCCGTCGGCCGAGCGCACCTACACCGGAGTCACCACCGAGCTCGACCGCCTGGAGACGCTCCTGGACGACATGCTCGCCCTCGCGACCGCCGAGCACCGGGCCGGGGAGCTGACGGTGACCGACGACGCGGACGCCCGCTGCGACGCCGCCGAGGTCGCCCTGGCTCGGCACCGGCTGTGGCAGCCCGTCGCCGACCGGGCCGGAATCCGCCTCACCACCGACGCCGACGGCCCCGTACCCGCCCTGTGCACGGAGCGTGAGCTGGCCCAGGTGGCGGACATCCTCCTGGACAACGCCATCAAATACGCGGGTCAGGGCGCCGAGATCACCCTGTCCTGCACCGCCGAAGGCGGCTGGGCGCGGCTCACCGTGACCGACACCGGGTCCGGCCTGACGGCCGAGGAACTGACCCTGGCCACGGAGAGGTTCTGGCGCTCGGCCCGGCAGAGCGGCACGACCGGCACGGGCCTGGGACTGGCGATCGCCCAGCAGTTGCTCGCGGGCCGCGGAGGCCGGCTGGAGCTGGGGCAGGCGCGGCCGCACGGGCTGCGGGTCACGGCGTTCGTGCCGCGCGCCGCAGGCGACGGCGGTGCGCGATGACCGGGCCCCTCCTCGACCGCCGTACCGCGATGCGCACCGCCGCAGGCGTGGCGGCCGCGGCGGCCCTCGGCGGCCTGCTCGTCGGCGACGCCTCACGGCAGGGCACCGGCCCGAGCGGCATACTGCGCCTTGCGACCGGCGAGCCCACGGCGTTCTACGCGGCCTTCGGACGCCTCCTCGCCGACGAGATCGAAGCGGCCTACCCGGATCTGCACTGCCGTATCCGCACCACCGCGGGCAGCGTCACCAATCTGAAACTGCTGCGCGACGGCCACGTCGATCTCGCACTCGTGCTCACCGACACCGCGCGCGAGGCCCAGGGCACCTCGCTCTTCCCGCGCCCGGTACCGCTGCGGGCGATCGGCAGGCCGTACGAGACCTACCTCCAGTTCGCGGTCCGCGAGGACTCCTCCGTGGTCAGCGTGTCGGGCCTGGCCGGGCACACCGTCTCCCTCGGCGCCGTCGGTTCGGGGGCGGCCCTGCTCGGCGAACGGCTGCTGCGCGCCGCGGGCCTGAAGCCGGGCATCGATGTTCCCGTACGCCATCTGCGGCTGGCCGCCGCGGCCGACGCCGTCCGAGCCGGTACGGTCGAGGGTCTCCTGGTGGCGGGCGGTGTCCCGCTGCCCACCCTCACGGCCCTCGACAAGAACCCCGGCCTGCGCTTTCTGCCGCTGACCGACCTGCTGCCCCGCCGCGGCCACGACGAGGGCCTGGCCGCCGCCGGCCTGGAAGAAGTGACGTTCCCCGAGAGCGCCTACAAGCGGGCAGGCGGAGTCGCCACAGTCGGAGTCTCCAACCTCCTCGTGTGCCGCCCCGACCTGAACGTCCAGGTCGCCGAGGCCGTCACACGGCTGCTGGTGCTGCGCGCGAGCGAGCTCGTGCCGGGCAGTGCGGTCGGGGCCCAGTTCCTGGACGTGCGCAGTCTGATCGGTACGGGGAGTGTGGCGTTGCATCCGGGGGCGGTGCGGGCGTATCGGGCGTTGCATGGGTAACCGCGTGTCACGTGGCACGCGATTGGTGTCAGTGGTCGGTTGCAGTGATGTTCTGCACCGCTCGGCTCAGGAGGAGCACGCCCGTGATGATCAGTAGGGCGCCCAGGATCACGGGGAGCAGCCACCAGCCTGTGCGGATCTTCTCGTCGAACAGGACCATGCCCAGCGCCAGGCTCACGGTCGCGTCGCCGATGGTGAGCGCGGGCTGGGACGCGGCGAGGGGGCCGACCTGGAGGGCGTTCTCCAGCAGGAGCACCGCGGTCACGCCGGCCAGTGCGAAGCCGTAGGTCTGCCAGGCGGTGAGGAAGGCCGTGAAGCCCTGGTCGGCGAAGGTGCCCGACGCGGACTTCAGCAGGGCGGCCGTCAGGGCGTTGCCGATGGCGGCCGCTGCTCCGAGGAGAGCGGCTCGCAGGGCCGGCGGACGCCTTCGGCCGGCCGCCAGTACGGCCGCGGCCATGGCGCCCAGGCAGGCACCGAGTGCCGGGATCCAGCGCGTCAGGGGTGCCTGGTCCGTGGCGCCGTGCGGGGCGGCGGACGCGAGGGCCAGCGCGAGGCCGGCCACCACCCCGGCCACTCCCCACCAGCCCAGCCCCGGCAACCGGCGGTGCATCAGCGGCGCGGCGACGAGCAGGGCGAAGGGCAGTTCCAGGATGAACAGGGGCTGTACGAGGGCGAGGGGGCCGTTGACCAAAGCCAGGCTCTGGAAGACGGCGGCGCCGATCACCCCGGCCATGCCGATCACCCAGGCGGGCCGCCGCACCAGTTCGGCGAGCAGGCGCAGCCCGCTCTTGCTTGCGGTGGCGGCCGCCTTGCGCTGGAACGCGGTGCCGACGGCGTTGCTCGCGGCTCCCGCGACGGCGAAGACCGCGGCGAACTCGATCATCAGCCCTCAGCCTACGCAGCCCCCGGCCGTCCGGCACACGGGACTACGGGACGGCCTGGAACGGTGCCCGTCCGGAAGCGTTTCCGGACGGGCACCGCGACCCGCTCAGCACATCGGTCGGGGCCTCAGCACTCTCCGCGCCACACGACCCGGGTGATCGTGAGTCCCGCCTCGGCGTTGGCCTTGTAGCGGCCCGGACCGGGGTTGTAGTGGAAGCAGTCGGTCGACGGCTCCCCGCCCAGGTACGAGGTCACATCGACGTGGTCGGCACCCGGGTACCGCACCCCGTTGTTGAAGATGGAGCCGACGCCCAGACTGCCGGACCAGTTGCCCGCCACCTTCAGCAGGAGCCGTCCGGTCTGGTTGGCACCGCTGTATGCGCAGAAGTAACCCTTCCCGCAGCCGGGCGGGTTGGCCTCCGCGGAGGCGGCCGGTGCGGTGGCGAGGACGCCGGTGAAGGCCACCGCGAGAGCGCCCGCCCCCAGTGTGCCGAGTCGCCCGCCGTTCAACACGGAGGGCACGGCGAACACGGCACGCATGGTGCGCTTCCCCCCTGTGCTCAGCACTCGCCGCGCCACTTGACCTTGACGATGCGGGTGCCCGGAGCGGCATTGCCCTTGTAGACGCCGGGACCCGGGTTGTAGTGGAGGCAGACGGTCTCCCCTCCGCCGTCGACGGCGTACGTCATGTCGACGTGGTCGGCGCCCGGGAAACGGACGCCGTTGTTGAACGCGGAGCGGAAGGCCACGCTCCCGGTCCAGTTCCCGGCGGTCTTCAGGACGAGTTGGCCGGTTTCGTCGGGGCCGCTGTAGGCGCAGAAGTATTCCTTCGGGCAGCCGGGCGGATTGGGCTCCGCCGAGGCCCCCGGCGCGGTCGCCAGGACGGTGGTGAAGGCGGCCGCCGCCACCGCACCGAAAGCAGCACGTTTACGCATGCCGTGGTTCCCCCTGTTGGTCGGTACTGCGCATTGCTTGGTCGCGTGCGTCTTCAGACTGCCCGGACATCGGCGCCACCGGCCAGGTGATTCGATCCTCGTCGAAAGCCGCCGTGCTCCGCCGAGGTTCAACCCGCTGACGGCGAACCTGTGTCGGCGAGCGCCGCCTCGGCGTCGTAGCCGTAGATCCAGCCGTTGTCGACCAGCGGGTCGGAGGCCGTGAGGGCGGCGTCGCGGGAGCGCTGATCGGGGCCGTCCGGCAGGTGGTTGAGGTCGCGGCGGGCGTGAGAGACCTGCTGGAGGCGGGTGGTGCGGTCGATGCGGGCCGCTTCGTACCGCTTCAGTGCCCGCTCGGGCTCGTCCGGGGCGGCGGCCAGACAGCGGGCCAGCACGGCGGCGTCCTCGACGGACTGGGCCGCGCCCTGGGCGAAGAACGGGAACATGGGGTGCGCGGCGTCGCCGAGCAGCGTGATCGGGCCGCGGCTCCAGTGCCGCAGCGGCGCGCGGTCCAGCAGGGCCCAGCGGCCCGGGACCCCGCCGGCGGTGATGAGGTCCCGCACGCGGGCGTCCCACCCGGCGAACTCGGCGAGGAACTCCCCGGTGGTGGCGGTGGCGCTCCAGGACTCGTCGGTGAAGTCCCCGGCCGGGGCGAAGGCGACGACGTTCACCGCGCTCCCGGCGGCGATGGGGTAGTGCACGAAGTGCCGTCCGGGTCCGAGCCAGAGGGTCTGGGCGGGGCGCAGGGCGAACGCGGGCGCGGCGCCGGCGGGCACGACGGTGCGGAAGGCGCACATCCCGGAGTACTCCGGCCGCACGGGCCGGGTGACCGCACCGCGGACGACGGAATGGAGACCGTCGGCGCCGATGACGACGTCGGCCTCGACGCGGCTTCCGTCAGCGAAGTGCAGCACCGCACCGTCCGCGGCCGCCTCCACGGCCGTGCACCGGGCGCCGAGACGGACCCACTCGGCGGGCACGGCCGACTTCACGGCGTCCAGCAGATCGGCCCGGTGGACGACGTACGTCCGCTCGCCGTAGAGCCGCTCGCACACGCCGGTCAGCCGCTCGACCGACAGCACACCGCCGTCCGCCCAGCGGCGGAACTCCCAGCCCCACTCCAGCGGTACGGCCCGTCGCAGAAAGTGGTCCATGACGCCGAGACGGCGCAGCAGTCGTACGGCATTGGGTGCCATGACGAGCCCGGCGCCCACCTCCCTGAGGGCGGGCGCCTGCTCGTACACGGTGGCGGTCAGACCCGCGCGACGTACGAAGGCGCAGGCGGCGAGGCCGCCGATACCGCCGCCGACGATGGCGATGCGTGGTGCGCGCGTGCGGTCGAGTCTGTCCGACATGGAGCCTCTCCTCCGGCGCGAAGTCGTGCGCGAGGGTCAACGTCCTTGCAGCATCCCGAAGTTCTCGCGCTGTGTCAGACGGCGGGTTCCGCCGCCTCGACGGGAGCCCCGGCCGCCCGGACCGGAAGGGTGAGTACGGCCAGGAACGCGGCGACGGCGACGGCGGCGAAGAAGTAGAAGCCCCAGGGGTGGCCGATGCCGGCGGCGACGAGTGCGCCGGTGACGGTCGGGCCGACGATGGATCCGATACGGCCGATGCCGGAGGCGGAGCCGAGTGCGGTGCCGCGGACGGCCGCCGGGTAGTAGTGGGTGACGTAGGCGTAGACCAGCACCTGTGCGGAGAAGACGAACACGCCGGTGAGGAAGACGACGGTGTCGAGCAGCAGGTCGCTGTGCATCTTCACGCTGAGGCAGGCCAGCATGACCACCGAGAGGGCGAACCAGCCGAGTGTGGTGAGCTTGATGCCCCGCCGGTCGGCGACGAAGCCGCCCAGCACCAGGCCGACCACACCGCCGACATTGAGGACGAGCAGCTGGGTGACGGCCGTGGGGACGGGGTAGCCGGCGTCGTTCATCAGCTTGGGCAGCCAGGTGTTGAGGCCGTAGACGAGCAGCAGACCCATGAACGAGGCGACCCAGACGCCGATGCCCGCGCGCAGGTAGGCCGGCTTGAGCAGTTCGGTGAAGGGGACGCGCTGGGAGGCCGGCGCCTGCTGGGCGCGGACGTAGGCCTCCGACTCGGGCAGCTTGAACCACTGCAGGACCGCGATGCCCAGGCCGGCGACGCCGAGGACGTAGAAGAGGACCTGCCAGTCGCCGGTGACCTGTAGGGCCAGCAGGGAGGTGATGACGGCACCGGTGTGGTAGCCGGTCATGGTCAGTGTGCTGGCGCGGGCCCGGCGTGCGGCGGGCATGTGCTCGGCCATCATCGTCAGTGAGGCCGGCATGCACGCGCCGAGGCCGATGCCGGCGACGAGCCGCAGGGCGGCGAACATCGCGACGGAGGAGGAGAGCGGCACCAGCAGGGTGAGGACGGAGAACTCCACCACCGAGCCGATGAGCAGCAGTCGCCGTCCGAACCGGTCGGCGAGCGGACCGACCGCGACGGCGCCGATGGCGACACCGACTAGGGACAGCGTGGCGACGGTGGTGGCGTCGCCGGCCGTCATGCCGAGGTGACGGGTCTTCAGGAGGGTGGGGATGATGGCGCCGAGGACGACGAGGTCGTAGCCCTCCAGCAGGACGGTGATCCAGCACAGGACGACGGTCCAGGCGGTGCGGCCGTCGGAGCCTCTGCTCGTGGTGGTGCCGGGTGCGTCGGCGGATGTGGTGTTGGCCATGGAGTTCCCTCTGGAGCGGCTGCGGGGGACGGGGTGGGGACGGGGGAGGTTTCAGAACGGGTAGTCGGCGATGTCGGGGCGGACGGTGACCCACTGGGTCTCGGTGAAGGCCTCGACGTTGGCGGTGGGGCCGCCGAACCGGGAGCCGGTGCCGGAGGCCTTGACGCCGCCGAAGGGGGCGTTGGGCTCGTCGTCGACGGTCTGTTCGTTGATGTGGACCTTGCCGGAGTCGATCCGGTCCGCGAGCTTCATGGCGGTGCCGACGTCGCCGAGGATGCCGACGGACAGTCCGTACTCGCAGTCGTTGACGATCCGCGCGGCCTCTTCGAGGGTGGCGAAACCGATCACGGGCGCCACGGGTCCGAAGATCTCCTCGCGCCAGGCCGGCATGTCGGTGGTGAGGTGGGTCAGCACGGTGGCCGGGTAGCAGGCGCCCGCGATCTCGCCGCCAGCGGCCAGGGTCGCACCCGCCGCGACGCTGTCGGTGACGATGCCGTGCACCCGCTCCAGCTGCCGCCGGTCGATGATCGGGCCGAGCGCCACGTCCTCCTGCGCGGGATCGCCGACGGGCAGCGCGCGGGCCTTTTCGGCGAGTACGGCGCTGTACTCCTCCAGCAGCGACTCGTGCACGATGTGGCGGCCGGTCGTCATGCAGATCTGCCCCTGGTGCAGATACGAGCCGAACGCGCCGGCGGAGGCCGCCTTGTGCACATCCGCGCCCGGCAGCACCACCAGCGCGTTGTTCCCGCCGAGTTCGAGGTGGGCCCGCTTCAGCAGCCGGCCGGCCTGCTCACCGATGGCCCGCCCGACCGGGGTGGACCCGGTGAAGGAGACGACCCGTACCTCGGGTGCCTCGACGACCGCCTGGCCGACCGAGCCGTCGCCGGGGAGCAGGTGCAGCAGGCCGGAGGGCAGTCCGGCCTCCTCGAAGACGCGGGCGATGACGACACCACCGCTGACCGCGGTGCGCGGGTCCGGCTTGAGCAGCACCGCGTTGCCGAGCGCCAGCGCGGGCGCCACCGAGCGCAGACCGAGGATGAGCGGGAAGTTGAACGGCGCGATCACGCTGACCACACCGGCCGGGCGGCGCCGGGCGAACGACCAGCGGGCCTCCTCCGACGTCAGCACCTCACCCTGGGGATGCGTCGGCAGCGCCGCGCACTCGAAGCACTCGCCCAGGGCCAGCTGCACCTCGAACGACGCCTTCGAGCGCACCGAGCCCGCCTCACGGATCAGCCAGTCCTCGATCTCGGCGGCATGTTCGGTGAACAGCTCGCCCGCGCGGCGCAGCACGGCCGCGCGCCGCTGCGGAGGGGTGGCCGCCCACTCCCGCTGTGCCTCGGCGGCCCGGGCGGCGGCGCGGTGCACGTCCTGCGTCGTGGCCAGGCCCACGGTGCCGAGCCGGGAACCGGTCGCGGGCTCGGTGACCGTGTGCTCGCGGGTGGCGTCGTTCCAGCCGTCGCCGAAGAGCTTCTTGCTCCAGACGGCGCTGTTCAGGAGTGTCATCGAATTCCCTTCCGTCACCCGAGGGGTGGTGAGTTCTGCGAGGAGGGGCGTGCGGTCGAGGCGGGCCCGTCAGGAGGGCGCGCGAACGTGACGGGCCTGTCAGGAGGGGGCGTGCGATGTGACGGGCCGGTCAGGACGGTGTGGTGAGCGCGGTGTCGACCTGGATCAGCCGCGGGCCGTCCGGGAGTTGGGACAGAACGACCCGCAACTCCTCCACGCCGTCGACGTGTTGGGCGGCCACCCCGTACCCCTCGGCGATACGGGTGAAGTCCAGGCCCGGGATGTCCATGCCCGGCGCGTCCGGCACGCCGAGGAGGTCGCCGAACCAGCGCAGCGCGCCGTACGTGCCGTTGCGCAGCAGCACCACGGTCAGGGGCACGCGGTGCTGTGCGGCCGTCCACAGGGCGGTGATGCCGTAGTTGGCCGAGCCGTCCCCGATCACGCCGACGACCGGCCGGTCGGGCTGGGCCAGGGCGACGCCGACCGCGCCGGGCAGGCCGAACCCGAGACCGCCGGCGGCCGGGAAGTAGTACGAGCCGGGCCGGCGCAGATCCATCTGGCGCCACCAGGAGGAGTTCGTCGAGGTCGACTCCACCACGTAGGCGGTGTCACCGGGCAGTTCGTCGCGCAGGGCCGCGAAGACCTCCTCGGGGTGCAGCCGCGGCGCCTCCGCGGTGAGCGGTGCGGGCACGGATCGGTAGTCCCCGGTGGGCGTGTTGGGCGCGTCGAGCGCCTTCAGCAGCAGGTCGATCACCGCGCCGGGTTCGGCGACCAGCGCTTCGCCCATCGGCGCGCGTGCGGCGGCCGAGGCGTCCTCCGTGACCTGGATCAGCCGGGTGCCCTCGGGCAGGTACCGGCCCGGAAGGTACTCGTGGTAGCGGAAGACCGGAGCTCCGAGCACCAGCACGAGATCGTGGCCCTCGAAGGCCCGCGAGACGGGCTCGATCCCGGCGGGCAGCACCCCCCGGAACTGCGGATGCCGATTGGGGAAGGGCAGCCGGAACAGCGAGGGCGCCGCCCACACCGGACAGCCCAGCCGCTCGGCGAGCCGTACCGCGTCGTCGAAGAGCCCGGCCGTGTCGATGTCACCACCGAGCACCAGCGCGGGCCGCCGTGCCGTGACGACCGCCTCGGTGAGCAGCCGCGCCTGCTCCCCGCTGGGCACCGCGGCACGCTGCACCTGCCGGTCCAGCACGGCCGACGCGTTGTCGTCGGCGTCCACGTCCCAGTCGTCGTAGGGGACGGAGAGATAGGTCGGCCGGCGCTGCAACTCGGCCTCGAACACGGCCTGGGCGAGCGCGCGGGGCACATCCTGGGCGCACGCCGGTTCCGCGGCCCAGCCGACCAGCGGCTTCATCAGGGACGGAGCATCGACATTGGAGAGGTTGGCCTCCGGTCCGATGGCCGGCCGCACCTGCTGACCGGCCACGACCACCAGGGGCGTGCGCGCGGCGACGGCGTTGGTGAGCGCGCCCATCGCGTTGCCGGAGCCGGAGGCGGCATGCAGATTGACGAGCACCGGGCGGCCCGTGGCCTGTGCGTACCCGTCGGCCATTCCCACCACGGCACCCTCGTGCAGCCCCAGGACGTACCGGAAGCCGTCCGGCAGGTCGGCGAGGAAGGGCAGTTCGTTGGAGCCGGGATTGCCGAAGACGGTGGTGAGTCCCCGGCGCTCGAGGAAGTCATGGGCGACGCGACGCACGGTTGGCACGGGCAGCTTCCCTTCCCTTCGAAGTGATGCAGCACACGCTAGGCACCGGCCGACATGCCGACCAATAAATGTTGTCGGGCTGCGATATAGAGTGGCTCGATGTGGGGAGTTTCGATCTCAACCTCGCGCGGGTCTTCGTGCTGCTCTACGAGACCGGCAGCGTGACCGCCACGGCCGAAACGCTGCACGTCACGCAGCCGACCGTGAGCTACAGCCTGGCCAAGCTGCGCCGTCACTTCGACGACGAGCTGTTCCGCCGCACCGGTCGCGGCCTCACTCCGACCGCGGGCGCGCAGCGGCTGTACGAGCCGCTGCAGAGGGCCCTTGCCGTCATCGACACGGCGACCGGACAGGGCGACGACTTCGACCCGGCGACCATGTCGGGCCGCTTCACCGTCGCCCTCTCCGACCTCGGCGAGGCGACGCTGCTGCCCCGGCTCGCGGCGGCGGCCCGCGAGCGCGCGCCCGGGGTGTCCTTCACCGTCCGCCCGCTGGACGTGGACGACGCCGAGAGCCAACTGCGCCGCGGCGAACTGGACGCCTTCATCGCCACACCCGTCCTCACCTCGCACCGCACCGTGCGCATCCCGCTCTTCCACGAGCGCTACGTCGGCATGGTCGTCGCCGACCACCCCCGCGTCCGCGGTGCGTCGGTCACGCTCGCGGAGCTGATGGCCGAGCGGCACACGACGGTGTACGGCCCCAGCGGCCATGTCGTGCCGCGGGCCCTGCTCGCCACCCACGGCCTGCTGGACCGGGTGGCCGTCGAGGCCACCCGCTTCTCGATGCTGCCCTACCTGCTGGAACGCACCGACCTCATAGCGATCGTCCCCGAGTACGTCGGCGAGGTGTTCACCGCCTCCCATCGCCTCCGGCTGGTACGGCTGCCCTTCGAGACCGAGCCGATCGAGGTGGCCCTCTATGCCCGGCACGAATCGTCACGGAGCCCTTCGCAGCGCTGGCTGGTCGCCTTCATGTCCGAGGTGCTGGGCGAACTGGTCAGCCCGGCGCAACTGCCGCCGAGCAGCGGCTGAGCGAGTACTTGGGGGGAGTCGCCAACAGGCAGGCCCTGTGCGGGAGTTCAGCGGCCGTCCGGTCCGACCCAACGACCATAAGCATCCTTGTCGACATTGCTGCCGCACACGATGGTGACCACATGCCGGCCGGCGAAGCGGGCGCGGTCTTCGAGGAGCGCGGCGACGCCGAGCGCGGCCGACGGTTCGACGACGAGTCCGGCGCGGTCGAGGAGCAGCCGCATACCGGCCACGATCGATGCCTCCCGGACCAGTACGGCGTCGTCGGCGACGGCGAGGAGGTCGTCCAGGACGGCCGGGATGGGACGCCGGCCGGCGACGCCGTCGGCGATGGTATCGGTGAACTCGGTGGTGACGACGCGTCCTTGGCGCCATGACCGGGTCATCGCCGGTGCGCCCAGCGGCTGCACGCAGATCACCTCGACGCCCGGCGCCAGGTCCTTCATCACATGGCCGACACCCGTGGCCAGCGCCCCACCGCCGAGGGCGATCAGGACGGCGTCGAACGACGCCTGAGAGTCGGCCAGTTCGAGACCGATCGTCGCCGCGCCCTCACAGGTCTCGACGTCCAGGCTGTCCTCGACCAGCCGGATGCCGTCGTGCAGCGCGATGGCCGCCGCCCGCTCACGGGCCAACTCATGGTCGCCGTCGACCAGTTCCAGCCTGGCGCCCAGGGCACGGATGCGCTCCAGCTTGGCCGCCGTCGCGTGGCGCGATGCCACGACGGTGACATCGAGCCCCCGGCCGCGAGCCGACCACGCGAGAGCCTGCCCGAGGTTGCCCGCACTGGCGCACACCGCGGCCCGTGAGCCGCTGTCGGCAAGGAGGCTCGTGACCAGTTCGGTGCCGCGAGCCTTGAAGCTGCGGACCGGGTTCGCCGTTTCGAGTTTGATGCTCACGGCGCACCCGAGGTCGGCCTCCAGCGCCTCGCATCGATAAAGCGGCGTGTCGAGAAACACCGGGTCGATCACCCGGCGAGCGGCCCGGATCCGAGCGGTGTCCAGACGCGTCTGCGGCATGACACCGCAGCGTAGCCGGTGACCTGCACGGGAGGACGGCCTGGTCGGGCACGGCGAGATCCGGGTCGGCGACACCGTCGCCGGTGGGCGCAGCAGCGCCCCGGTCCGGCCGACGGAGTGACGGTAGCCTGCGTCATCATGATGCGCGCTTGGACCTTGCCGATGTTCTACCTGCTCTGCGGATCGGTCGCCGGGGTGGGGCTGATCCTCACGGGGAGCCCCGGCCTGGGCGCGGTGCTGCTGGTGGTGTTCGTGCTGCTCGGCGCCGCCCACTCGCCGCTGGTCTTCCCGAGGTCCATCGGCGCGCTGGAGGCGCAGCGCCGCAGTGCCGTCGACGGTCGGCCGGTCGTGTTCTGGCGGCCGGGTTGCGCGTACTGCATGCGGCTGCGCATGCGGTTGGGGCTCCGGGCCCGTCAGCTGTACTGGGTCGACATCTGGCGCGACCCGGCGGGAGCCGCGGCGGTGCGAGAGGTCAACGACGGCAACGAGACGGTGCCCACGGTGTTCGTGGCGGGCCGTCCGCACGTCAATCCTGACCCCGGGTGGGTGCGCGAACGGCTCTCGTGAGAGATCATGCGGCATGCGCCCGGATGACTGGCACGTGGACGAACGGCCGCCGTACGACTGGCAGTTGACCGAAAACATCGACGAATTCCGCACCCGCGCCGTTGACTTCCTGCGCTCGCGGCCGGCCTTGCACACCACACCACTGACGACCATCGAGAAGCTGCGCGTGCGCGCCGACGCATACGGCCCCGAACCCCCGCTCTTCGGCCTGCTGGAGTCGGCCGGTGAGGTGAGCGCCATCTGCTACCTCCTCGCCACCCGCCGAGTGACCCTCACCGCGCTGTCCCACGAGCAGGCCGACACCCTCGCCGCACGCCTGGCCGCGCTGGGCCGCCCCCTCTCAGGTGTCACTGCGGACGACGACACCGCCGCCCTCTTCGCCGAGGCATGGCAGCGGCGCACCGGGGCAACGCCGGTGGCGCACTGGTGGGGCCGTCTGCACCGGCTCGGCACGCTCACGCCGCCCGAGCCGCGTCCGGCCGGTCGGGGGCGCGCGGTGGAGGCGAGCGACCAGGAGCAACTCATCCGGTTCTGCAACGAGTTCGCCGCCGACGTGGGGGAGCCCGCCACCCTGGACGCCGACTCCTGGCCCGACTCGCGCTTCGCCGACAAGCACTTCACCTTCTGGCAGACCCCGCAGGACACCCCGGTCTCCATGGCCGGATCGACGTCGATGATCGCCGGCATGATCCGGGTGGACCCCGTCTACACCCCGGCCCACCTGCGCGCACGCGGCTACGCGGGCGCCGTCACCGCCGAGGTGACCCGGGCCGCGCTGGCCGCGGGCGCGACGGACGTCGTCCTGTTCACCAACCCGGCCAACGCCACCAGCAACGCCCTCTACCGACGCATCGGATACGTCCCGCTGGCCGACTTCACCGGGTACCGGTTCTCGTAGGACACACTGGCCGCCGTTGTATACATGGGCCTGACGCAGCCACCCATGAGGCGCAAGGAGGGTGAATGGCCCACACCGTCACCGTGTTCACACTCGGTGGGACGATCTCCGCCGCACAGGGAGGCCCGGGGCGTCTGTCCGGCGCCCAGGTGCTGTCCGAGCTGACGCTCCCCGACGACGTCGAGATCCGGCTGCGGGACTTTCGGCGGGTCCCCAGTTCGGCGCTGACCGTCGACGACGTGGCGGAGCTCGCCGGGCTGATCGACGAGGCCGGTGCCGACGGTTCGGGCGCGGTCGTCGTCCAGGGCACCGACACCATCGAGGAATCCGCCTTCCTCCTGGACCTGTTGTGCGCGCACCGCGAGCCCATCGTGGTCACCGGCGCCATGCGACGCCCCGACGCACCCGGCGCGGACGGTGCGGCGAACCTGTCGGCGGCCATTGCGGTGGCCGGCGACCCGCGGTTCCGCGACACGGGTGCCGTAGTGGTGATGGCGGACGAGATCCACGCGGCACGGCATGTGCGCAAGGCGCACACGACGTCGGTCGCGACGTTCGCCTCGCCGGGTGCAGGGCCGCTCGGCACAGTGACGGAGGGGCGGCCGCGCATGCTGCTCCGGCCCCCGGCGCACACCGTGCCCGGCCCGCTGCGCCTCGACCGCGCGGTGCGCGTCGCGCTGGTCACGCTGTCGCTCGGGGACCGAGGAGAACTCCTGGACGCGGTGGACGACCGCTTCGACGGGCTCGTCGTGGCGGCCTTCGGCGCGGGACATGTCCCGGCGTGGCTGGTCGAGCCACTGGAACGCCTCGCCGCCCGCATGCCGGTGGTCCTCGCCTCCCGCACGGGCGCCGGACCGCTCCTGAGCAATACGTACCTCGGGCCCGGGTCGGAGTACGACGTCCTGGGCCGGGGCCTGATCTCCGCCGGCCCGCTGGACGCCCCGAAGGCACGGCTCCTCCTCCACGCCCTACTGGCCGACGGCGCGGACCGCGCACGCGTCGAGAAAACCTTCGCGGGCCTGACGGGGGAGCGCTGAGCAGGGTCGGTCCGGCTGCCTTCCGGGCACGTCGAGGCCTGTTCGGGCAGGCCCCCCCCTCGTCCTGGTGGCGGCGAGAGGAGTCGGCCCCGACCGTCTCGAAAACCGCCAGGCGCGCCGGCCAGTAAGCGGCGACCGCATCGCGCCCGGTGGCCGCGCTGCTCTCGTACGGCGTCCCGGCCCGCAGCGCCGACCGCAGCGTCCGTATCGGCCTGCCCGTTCGGGAGTGAAAACCTAGCCAAGCGCCCCCACCCCGTCGATCAGCAGATCCCGGTCCGAGCGGGCCGCCAGTACCTCGAACCCCATGCCCGCGAGCTGCCGGGCCCGTGCGGAACTGCCCGCGTACACACCGGGGATGACGTCATGGGCCCGGCACGCGGAGACGACGGCCCGCAACTCGCCCTTGTCTCCCGCGACGAGGTCGTCGAGCGGGACGCCGAGCGACAGGGCTAGGTCGTAGGGTCCGACGAAGACCATGTCGACCCCCGGCGTCGCGGCGATCTCGTCGACGCGGTCGAGCCCGGCCCGGGTCTCGACCATGACGCCGCACACCACATGGCGGTTGGCCTCCTCGACGCCGACCTCCGCGCGCCCCCAGTACGGGGCGAACGGCCCCCAACTGCGGCTGCCGACCGGTGGATAGCGTACGGCCGCTGCCGCGCGAGCGGCCGACTCGGCGCACTCGATCATGGGGACGATGACCCCTCGCGCCCCGGCGTCGAGTGCGCGGCCGATCTCACCGGCGTCGAGCGAGCGCACACGCACCAGGACGTCGGCCGCGGTCACGGCACGAAGCGCGTCGCGCATCGACTGGTCGTCGTAGAAGCCGTGTTGGGCGTCGAGACCGATCCACCCCGGGTTGCCGTGGCTGACGGCCTCCGCCGCGGCGGCCCCCAGCACCGACCACACCCCTGTGCCCGATGCCGGGGTCCATGTCGTCGTTCGGGTCACGCGTGCGTCTCCTCGTGTGCGGTGTGCGGGCCGGAACCCGGCTCGGCGGGACCGGTGATCACGTCCACGGCTTGGCGCCGGTGCCGGGCGAAGAGTTCGAGGGCGGTGCCGGTGTCGCGGGCGCGCAGCGCGGTGAGCAGTTCCAGGTGCTCGCGCGGGATGCGGTCGAGATAGCCCCGGGTACTGCGGCCGATCCGGGTCAGCAGGAACAGATGCACCTGGCAGCGGATGCCGTCCCATGCCTCGGCCAGGCGCCGGTGACCCGTGGCGGCGAACACCGCGTCGTGGAAGGCGATGTCGCAGCGCACCATCTCGTGCGCGTCGACGGCCCGCTGCATCATGCCGGCCGTCCTCGCGATGGACGCAAGGTCCTCGTCCGAGGCGTGTGCGATCACCTCGCGGACGGCGAGGTCCTCCAGCGCACCGCGCAGACTGTCCAACTCGGCCACGTCGTCCGCGGTCAGCGAGGTCACCGTCGCACCGCGGTGCCAGGCGCAGTGGACCAGCCCCTCCCGTTCCAGCAGGCGAAGGGCCTCGCGCACCGGACCGCGGCTGACGTCCATGTCACCGGACAACTCCACCTCGCGCAGCTGCGCACCGGGGGCGTATGTCCCGTCGAAGACGGCCTCCCGGATACGGTCGGCGACCTCGTCTGCGAGACCCCGGCGCCGGGCGGGCGCCACTCGGCCCCGTTCGCTCATCGTCTTCGGCCCCCTCGGTCTTCACCCCTGCGATGTAGGAATGTTAACTTTCACATCGCTCTCGATGTAAACATTCCAACAATTTGGAGGGCGGTCCCGTGAGCGTTCTCGACTCCCCGATCCCGCGGTTCCATCTCGCCATGCCGGTCGACGACCTGGCCGCCGCCCGCCGGTTCTACGGCGACGTGCTGGGCCTGGAACAGGGCCGCAGCGCGGACACCTGGGTGGACTGGAACCTGCACGGCCACCAGTTCGTCACCCACCTCGCCCCGGAGCGCGGACAGCGCATCCACAACCCGGTCGACGGTCACGACGTCCCGGTGCCGCACTTCGGGCTGATCCTGACGATCGCCGAATTCCACGCGCTCGCCGAGCGGTTGCGCGCCGCGCGCGTCGAGTTCGTCATGCACCCTTGTGCATAAGCGGTCAGTGACCGGTTTCGAGAAGGGCATTACCTCGAGGCTGGGTTGGTGTACCGAGTCGCCCCACCAGCGCCGCGGCAGATCCACTGAGGCTGCGGCGAATGTGCCGCCATCCGGTCGAGCCATGGTGTGCTCGGCGGGTGGTCACTGGGCGGGCAACCTGATGCGTCGCAGCCATGCCTCGACTTCGGTGTCGGCGTCTTTGACTTCTTCGCCGCGTACCGCGAGGCCCTCGGCGATGGTTGCGCCGGGGCAGGAGGCGGCGTAGTCGCGTGCGGTGGTGCCCAGGCCGCTCATGGCGTAGGTGGTGACCGAGTGGATGGTCTTGCCGCGGAAGTCGAGGGCTTCGGTGAACGTCGTCATGATCATGGGTGCTCGGACGTTCCAGATGGGGCTGGCCAGGAGGATGGTGTCGTAGCTGTCGAGGGTGGGCAGGCGGCCTTCGATGGCCGGGCGGGCGTCGGTGTCCTGCTCGCGGACGTTGCGCTTCACAGTCGCGTCGTAGTCGTGCGAGTAGGGGTCAGCGGCCTGGATGCGGTAGGTGTCGCAGGCGATGCGGTCGGCGATCTTCTCGGCGAGCACCTCGGTGTTGCCGACCTTCAGGTCGGTGCGGCCGCCATAGTGGTAATTCTCGCCCGAGCGGGAGAAGTAGGCCAGCAGGACTCGTTTCACGTTGCTTCTGGTCGTCGTGGCGGACTGGGAGGCGGTGGGGGTGCCGGACCTCGGTGAGGAGGGTGAGCAGCCCGCGAGGTGGGTCGCGCTCAAAGCGGCGGTTGCGGTCAGCAGGGCGCCGCGCAGAACGGTGCGCCGGCCCGGCAGGGCTCCGAGGTGCTGCGGCGGGATCATGGTGGGTGGCTCCCGGAGAACAGTGGGTGCCGGGCGGGTGCCCCGGGCATTCGCCTCGAGGGCACGTGCGGCCGGCGAGGGGCAGTGAGTGAGGCGTTCAGCTGTCCAGACGGCGCCCCGCGAGCCACTTGACCATCTCGGGGTCGTGGTGGTCGAAGAACAGGGAGGTGCCGGTGTCGAGGGTGGCGATCTGGGCCATCTGCTCGTCGGTGAGCTCGAAGTCGAAGACGTCGATGTTCTCGGCCATGCGCTCGGCGCGGACGGACTTGGGGATGGCGATGACGCCGCGCTGGGTGAGCCAGCGCAGGACGACCTGGGCGACCGACTTGCCGTACTCCTTGCCGATCTCGGCGAGCAGGGGGTTGGTGAACAGGTCGTTCTTGCCTTCGGCGAAGCCGCCCCAGGACTGGATCTGCACCCCGTGCTCACGCATGAGGTCCTGGTAGTCGGCGCGCTGGAAGAAGGGGTGGGTCTCGATCTGGTTGACCTGCGGGGTGATCTCGTTGTTGAGGATCAGGTCGATCAGCCGGTCGGGGTAGAAGTTGGCGACGCCGATCGCCTTCGCGAGGCCCTCGCGGTTGAGGGATTCCATGGCGCGCCACTGGCCGTAGACGTCGCCGAAGGGCTGGTGCATCAGGTACAGGTCGAGGTGGTCCAGACCCAGCTTCGTCAGGGACGTCTCGAACGCGCGGCGGGTGTTGTCCTCGGCGGGGGCGTCCTGGACCCACAGCTTGGTGGTGACGAACAGCTCCTCGCGCGGGACGCCGCTGGACTTGATGGCACGGCCGACGGCTTCTTCGTTGCCGTAGGCGGCGGCGGTGTCCAGCAGCCGGTAGCCGGCGGCCAGGGCCTCGGAGACGGCGCGCTCGGTGTCCTCGGCGGGGATCTGGTAGACGCCGAAGCCGAGGAGCGGCATCTCGACGCCGTTGTTGAGGGTGACGGTCTGCATGAGCGGGATGTCCTTCGCTGGAGGGCGCGGGCGGGTGGTCAGGGGCGGACGAGGGCCTTGAGGACCTGGCGGTCGGCCATGGCCTGGTAGGCGTCCGGTGTCCGGTCAAGGGTGAATTCCTGGTCGAAGACGCGACCGGGGGTGATGGCGCCGTCCAGGACGTCGGGCAGCAGTTCCGGGATGTAGGCGCGGGCGGGGCTGGCGCCGCCGGTCAGGGTGATGTTGCGCATGAACTCGGCCGGACCGATCGGTCCCTGCTCGTACTGGGGCACGCCCAGGCGGCTGATGGTGCCACCGTCCAGGACCGCGCCGAGCGCGGTCTCGAGGGCCGGGCGGGTGCCGACGGCCTCGATGACCTTGTCCACGCCGCCGGTCAGCTCGCGGATGCGGGCGATGCCCTCCTCGCCGCGCTCGGCAACCACGTCCGTGGCGCCGAAGTCACGGCCCAGACCGGTGCGGGCCTCGTGGCGGCCGGCGAGCACGATCCGCTCGGCACCCAGCCGCTTGGCGGCGATCACCGCGCACAGGCCGACCGCCCCGTCCCCGACCACCAGCACCGCATCACCGCGGCCGACGCCGGCGGTGACGGCACCGTGGTGGCCGGTGGTCATCACATCGGAGAGCGCTAGCAGCGACGGCAGCAGCGCGGAGTCGGCTGCCACCGGCAGCTTCACCAGGGTGCCGTCCGCGTACGGGACGCGGACGGCTTCGCCCTGCCCGCCGTCCACGCCGTCGAAGCCGTACCGGCCGCCGTTACGGCACGAGATATGCAGGCCCTTGGCGCAGTAGTCGCAGGTGTTGTCGCTGTAGGTGAACGGGGCGACGACCAGATCACCGGCCTTCAGGCCGGTCACGTCCTGACCGGTGTCCTCCACCACGCCGATGAACTCGTGCCCCATGGGGCGGCCGGTGCCGGTGGCGGGCATCGACGCGTACGGCCACAGGTCGCTGCCGCACACACAGGACGCGACGACGCGCACCACGGCATCAGTGGGCTGGACGATCTTCGGGTCGGACCGGTCCTCGACGCGGACGTCGCCGGCTCCGTACATCACTGCTGCACGCATGAAAGGTGTTACTCCAAACGAGGGGCGGGGGCGCCACGCGAAGCGCAGCGTGCCGGGATTGGGGTCAGCGTTCGAGCATCTGCGCCTGGGCCGCAGTGTGGGTGTCGCCAGCGGCGGGCGGCAGGCTGGAGAGCTTGTCGAGCTGCTCGGCGGTCAGCGTGACGGCATCGGCGGCGGCGTTCTCCTCGACCCGGCTGACGCGCTTGGTGCCGGGGATGGGGGCGATGTCGTCGCCCTGAGCGAGCAGCCAGGCCAGCGCCACCTGACCGGGCGTGGCACCGGCCTCGTCGGCCAGGGCCTTGACCTCATCGGCGAGCGCCAGGTTGTGCTGGAAGTTCTCGCCGGTGAAGCGCGGGTTGTCGCGACGGAAGTCGTTCTCGTCGAACTGATCGGTGGAGCGGACGGTGCCGGTCAGGAAGCCGCGGCCCAGCGGGGAGAACGGCACGAGACCGATGTGCAGCTCCCGCAGGACGGGCAGGACACGGCCCTCGATGCCGCGGGTGAACAGGGAGTACTCGGACTGCACCGCGGTGACCGGCTGGACGGCGTGGGCCCGGCGGATCGTGTCCGGGCCGGCCTCGGAGAGCCCGAAGGCGCGGACCTTGCCCTCGTCGATCAGCTCCTTCACGGCGCCGGCGGTCTCCTCGATCGGCGTGTTCGGGTCCACCCGGTGCTGGTAGTACAGGTCGATGTGGTCCGTGCCCAGGCGCTTCAGGGAGCCCTCGATGGCGGTGCGAATGTTGGCCGGGCTGGAGTCCAGGTTCCACGCGCCGTCGCCGCCGTGCGAGACCAGGCCGAACTTGGTGGCCAGCACCACCTTGTCCCGCCGGCCCTTCAGCGCCCGCCCGAGCAGTTCCTCGTTGGTGTAGGGGCCGTAGATCTCGGCGGTGTCGATCAACGTGACGCCCAGCTCCAGCGCCCGGTGCACGGTCCTGATCGACTCCATGTCATCGGTGCCCGAGCCGGTGTAGCCGTGGGACATGCCCATCGCGCCCAGCCCGATCCGGGAAACCTCCAGGTCACGCAGCTTGATGTACCGCATCTCGCCCTCTTCCGATCATGGTGTTACCTGGTCTCTCACTGTCGCCCGGCCCGGCAGGTCGTGCCGGTTGAAGGCCGGGCGGCGCGAGGGGCCGACGTCTTCCTCATTCACCTTCGCCCGGAACGCTCGGGTGTGGCAGGGCGGGCTCTTCGGGGGTAACGACAGGGCCCCCCTCCCGCCCGCGTAGCGGGTGCCCGGCGGGTGAGACTGGAGTCATGACTTCGACGAGCGCGCACAGCGAGGGCGCCGAGCTGGGCCGCTTCCTGCGCGCCCGCCGCACCCAGACCAGCCCCGAACACGTCGGCCTCACCGCAGGTGCCGGTATCCGCCGTACCCCGGGGCTCCGCCGTGAGGAGCTGGCCACCCTCGCCGGGATCAGCATCGACTACTACGTGCGCCTGGAACGCGGCAAGGAGACCCGCCCCAGCCCCGCCGTCCTCGACTCCCTCGCCCGCGCCCTGCACATGGACGACCAGGAGCACCAGCACCTGCGTGAGCTCGCCGCGCGTGCCGCCCGCTACGCGCCCGAGCCGCCGCCGGCCCCGAGCCGCACCGTGCGCCCCCACCTGAAGCTGCTGCTGGAGTCTCTGCGCCCGAACCCCGCGTACGTGATCAGCCGCAGCATGGACATGCTGGCCTGGAACCCCGGCGGCCTCGCCCTGTACGCGGGCCTGGACGACTGGCCGGCCAAGCACCGCAACCTGGCCCGCTACCTCTTCCTCCACCCCGCGGCCCGCGACCTTTTCACGGACTGGGACCGGCAGATCACCGGCTGCGTCGCCCGGCTGCGCGCCGTCGCCGGCACCGCACCCGATGCCCCCGACCTGACCAACCTGGTCGGCGAGCTCCTCCTCAAGAGCCCCGACTTCGCCCGGTTGTGGGAACGCTACGAAGTGACCGGACGCAAGCCTGCTCACAAGACGTTCCGGCACCCCCAGGTCGGAACGCTCACGCTGACTTCGCAGTCCCTGCACGTGGAAGGCACCCCTGGCCAGCGCATCGGCGTCTATACCGCCGAGCCCGGTAGCCCCGACCACGATGCGCTGCTTCTCCTCGACATGACTGCGCCGCCTGCCGCCGGCCCCACGCAGCGGGACGCAGCGCGTCGACAGAGGTGAGTGCCCGGCCGTACTGCGGCAGGAGCGAGTAGTCGGCCACTGACCGGTTAGGGTCCGCGGGTGTTGAGCAGACCCAGGTGGACGGTGCACTTCGTGAGCCGCGACTTACCCGTGCCCACGACGACGCCTTCCTTCCTGGACGTGGTGCACGGTGACCTGGTGGCGTGGCTGGATGAGGAAGGGCTGCCAGACGGCCTGCCGTTCCTGCTGTCGCCGCGGTTCGAGTACGACGTCGCGCTCAACGCGTACTTCCTTCAGGCGAATCTGACGGCTCCGTGGAACAGCAACGCCAATCGGGCCAGAGCTATGGCCCGGTTCTTCACGTTCCTGCATACCGCGCGCGGTGGGAAATCGTGGAGGGCTGCTACTAAAGCGGATCATCTGGCGTTCCATCAGTGGCGCCGCCGGGATGAGACGGGACCTTGCGTCGAGGGCAGCACCTGGAATCACGAAGTGGCGCTGGTCAACCAGTTCTACGCGTGGGCGGTGCGGCAGGGACACGTCGCGGCGGTCCCGATCCCGCATCGCGCCGCCCGGCCCGCGCCGACGGGGTCGGTTCTCCGGCCCACCGGTCCCTCCACGGTTCCGGCGACGTACGCGCATGACGAGAACGGGGAGCGCATCGAGTGGATGCCGCCGGCGACCTACCGGCTCTGGCGGGATGTGGGGCTTCGCGGCTACGGCCCGGACGGACTGCCCGCGGACCGGTTCCGCGGCCGGTGGGCGGCCCGCAACGCGACGTTCAGCGACCTCATGGTCCGCACGGGGCTGCGGCTGACTGAGCAGGCCAGCGTCACCGTCTTCGAAATCCCCACCAGCACTGCCCTGGGCGGATACCAGCGGTTCTGGCTGCCCGGGGTAATCGCGAAGAATTTCTCCGCCCGGTGGGTCTACCTCCCGCACAGCATCGTCCAGGAGGTGATCGCCTACGTGGAGTGGGACCGGGCCGAGGTGGTCGAACAGGCCCGGGCAGCGGGCCGCTACCAGCGCATCCGCCGGCCCCTGGTCATCGCCGACCCGTCCCGCCCGCATGTGGTGCACCGGCTCAGCGCCGGCGGTGTCCACCGGATGCGGCTGCAAGACCTGTCGCCGGCCGAGCGGCGGCGGCTTCTGCGGGAAACCGAGGACGGCCTGGAACCTGCGATGCTCTGGCTGAACGAGAACGGGCTGCCGATGTCCGTCTCCGGCTGGCAGGCGATGTTCTCCACGGCCAACGACCGCTGCCACAAGGCCGACGTGCTGGTCGAAGCACACGCCCACCTCCTGCGGCACACGTTCGCGGTGGTCACCCTCGAACAACTCCAGCGGGCCCACATCGCTCAGCTCGCCGAACTTAACCCCCAGCAGCGCGGGCACTACACCCGCATCTTCGGCGACCCGCTGGACTGGGTCCGCCGCAGGCTCGGACACCGGTCGATCCTGACGACCTTGATCTATCTGCACGCCCTCCAGGAGCTGGAGATGGAAACCCGCATGGCCTTGGTGCCGGACACGTGGGACGACCCGAGAGACACCCCGCTGGCCCAGCTCGGCGACGATGCCGTCCCGGCCGACGCTGACCAGGAAGCGGTTCGGTGACGCGCCGGGGCCGCGGCAGCACGGGACCAGGCCGTCCGTCGGCCTCGCCGGCGGGCGAGTACGACCCGCCGGGCCCCGTGGGAGCAGATCCTGCGGGCGCGACCGTGGTCTTCTTCCACGGTGATGACGGCCGCCGCGACGTCTTCGACATGGCCCGGCTGCCGCTGCCAGGCTGGTGGATGCCGCTGGCCGGAGCCTTTGCCCAGCGGACAGGCCCCGGCGGCGGACTGCGCACCCGAACTTCAGCGGCGGGCACGTGGTGGTGCCTGGGTCGCTGGATGCGGTTCCTGGCCGGACTTCCCACCCCGCCCGCCGATCCCGGCCGGCTCACCGCCGCCCATGTCGAAGGGTTCGTACGGTTCCGCACGACCCAGGCGGGCGAGGAAACCGCGTTCAAGGACGTGCAGGACATCAAGCTCCTGCTCGACATGGACGCGATCGTCTCGCTCCTGGCGCCCGAAGCCCGGGACTCTCTGGTCCGGCGTCAGCCACGATCCCGCAGCTTCGGCCAGGCCGGCTACTCCGACGGCGAGTTCAAGCGGCTGCTGTCCGCGGCCCGAGCCGACGTTGCCCGAATCCGCGGCCGGATCGCGAGCGGCGAAGAACTCGTACGCCGGCACGACGACGGCGCCGGCGATGAAAAGGGCGCCCTGCTGGCCGACATGGCTACCAGTGGAAGGGTTCCGCGCCTGAGCGACGACGGTCGTCACGACCACCTGACGCGACGGATCGAGCTGGCCCAGCACTTGTTTCTGCACCTGCGAGACCTCGCGCCGCTGATGGTCCTGCTGTGTGCTCTCACCGAACGCAACGGCGAAACAATCAAGGAACTGCCCGCACAGCACAAGATCCTTGACGGCCGGGCTGTCGAGCTCACTCTCATCAAACGGCGTCGCGGCCCGCGGCGATGGTTCGAGACGGTCACCTGGGAGATTGGTCCCCCGCACCGAGCCCTGCACACCCCCGGCGGTCTCTACCTGCTGATCCACAAGCTGACAGCCCGCAGCCGGGCGTTTTGCGGCTCGGACCGGCTCTTCTGCGCCTGGCGCAACATCCTCGAGCTCGGGGGCGACGATGTTGCCGAGCACCACCCGCCGTTCGCGGTCAAGCTCTGGGGCGAGGTGAAGCTGTCGAAATGGGCCGGGGACCGGCGGCGGCCCCTGCTGGCCGATGCCTCCGAGGGCCACGAGGCGAAGCCGCTGCAGGTGACCTTCAACCGCATCAAGACCAGCACCGAAGTCCGCCGCACACGACGGCTGGGCGGACATCTGCCGTCGGCCGCGAAGTCAAACACCATGCAAGTCCTCTTCCGCAACTACCTGGGTGGCGACCCCGTCATCGTCGAGTGGGCCCACCAGGTTCTCGGCGAGGCGCTCGTCGACGCCGAGCAGGCCGCACTGCGCGCTCACGAGCAGGTGCTGACCTCCGCGGGCGGCCCCTTGCGGGTGGTCACCGGCCCGGCCGACGCCGAAGTGGTGCAGCGCGAGGCGGGCCTGGATGCCGAGTCGGCCCGGCGCGCGGTTGACGGCGAACTCGACACCGCCTGGACCGCCTGCGGCAACCACGTCCACCCGGCGACCGGGAAGACCTGCGAGGCATCCTTCCTGGCCTGTTTCCACTGCGGGAACTGCCTGGTCACCCGTGATCACCTACCCCGGCTGCTGGGGCTCATGGACGCCCTGGCCGAGCGTCGCCTGACGATGAACGAGGACGAGTGGTGGCGGCGCTACGGGCCGGCCTGGGCCGCGGTCCGCCACGACATCCTCGCGAAGTTCAGCCCCGCGGAACGACAGCACGCAGAGCGGGCCAAGCCGACCGACGTCCTGCTGGATCTGGTCGAAGAACCCTGGGAGCAGATGTGACCGCCCTCGCCCGCAGCGTCGCGCTTCCCGGCGACGACGTCTTCGTCCTCCACGACCGGCCCCTGCGGGACGGCGTCGCCCTGGAGGACACCTCGCAGTTCGGCGACGCCGTCTGGCGGCTGCAGCCCGCGATCCACAAGAGCAGCGGCCGCAACCTGATCCTGAACTTCGACCGCTTCCCGGCCCGGTTCCGACCGGTCGCCAAGCAGCTGGCTTACGCCATGCTGTCCGGGCCCCTCCCGCAAGGAGAAAGGCGCTGCAAGGTTGAGGGAGTACGTTGCGCGTCCACCGAACTCTTCCGCTTCCTGACCTGGCTGGACGACCAGAGCGAACCCCGGTGTCAGCAGCTGGGCACACTGACCGGCGCCGACCTTCTCGCCTACCAACGGCACCTTGTCGGGCTGTTCCCGGGTTCAGCGGCACAGCGTGAAACGTGCCGTGCGAAGGTCCGGCTGTTCTGGCGCTGGAGGCACAACCTCAGCGATCGTCTCTCCTTCGACCCCGTTCACATCGACGGGTGGGGCGAACCCGATACCCGCGGACAAACGCGAAGTGAGAACCGCACCAGCCGCATCCCTGAAGCCGTTCTCGGCCCGCTGTTCGTCTGGGCCCTACGGTTCATCGACCTCTTCGGTCCCGACATCGTCGCCGCCGACCAGCAGTGGAGGAAGACCCGGTTCGTCGGGGTCTACCAGCGGCTTCCGGAACGGAAGTTCCACAGGTCCACCGGCAACCTGCCCCAGGCGATCTCCGATCATCTGGAGGAGTACGTCAGCAGCGGCCGGCCGCTGCCGGGCTGGCGGGGAACGCCAAACCGCAAGGTCCTCGCCCAGCAGATCGGATGCAGCCGAAAGTCCCTGGATGACCCCGTCTACCAGGTGCTCATCGACCAGGCAGAGGCCAAGGTCGGGGTCAGCGAGAGCGCCGCCTTCGACATTCCGATCCTCGGCTCGCTCGACGGCCGACCCTGGATCGACGACATCGTCACCCACCCAGAGCAGCCCAACAGCCTGGCCGTCCTCGCCCGGCATCTCCAGGCTGCTACCTATGCCGTGATCGCGTACTTGAGTGGGATGCGAGACTCAGAGGTCAAGGAGCTCCGGCGCGGCTGCCTGCGGACCGAGCGGGACCCCGACGGGCGCCCCTACCGCTGGAAGGTCGACGGGATCGCCTTTAAAGGCGAGGACGACCCGAGGGGCGTGCCGGCGACCTGGATCGTGGGCGAACCCGTCGCACGGGCCATCGCGGTCATGGAAGCGCTCCAGCCGCCCGGCACCGACATCCTGTTCACCCGGCTCCCGCACGGATACGGAACCCGCCACCGTGTCCGCGACGCGAGCGCCATGCTCAACAGCACCACCAACGAAAATCTCAACCTCTTCATCGACTGGGTGAACGCCTACTGCGACAAGCAGGGACGCGCCGACGGCATCCCCGCCGTCAACGGCAGAATGTTCCGGCTGATGACGTCGCACTTCCGGCGGACCCTGGCCTGGTTCATCGCTCGCCGGCCAGGCGGCTCGATCGCCGGAGCCCTGCAATACCGTCACCACGGCATCCAGATCTTCGAGGGCTATGCCGGCACCAGCGACTCCGGATTCCGCGCGGAAGTCGAGAGCGAACAAGCTCTCGCCCGCGGTGAGCACTACCTCGCCATGGTCGACGCCCACGAACACACCGAACTGACCGGCCCAGCAGCCGCCGAGGCGGCCCGCCGCCTCGAAGGCTTCGGCCACCGAACCCGCTTCCAGGGAATCGTCGTCACTGACGAACGCCGCCTGAAACGGATCATGGAACGGGAAGACCCCGCCGTCTATCCCGGCACCTACATCACCTGCGTCCACGACCACAGCAAGGCACTCTGCGAACGAGCCCGCAAAGGCCGCTTCGAAGGGCTGCCCGATCATGGCCACTGCCAACCCCTCGCCTGCCAGAACGTCGCTCTGACCAGCAGCAACACCGAAGCCTGGCAGTCCGAACTCGACCGCATCGACCGACGCCTGGCAGCACGACCGCCGCTGCCGCCCCTCATGCAGCACCGCCTCGCGTCACGACGGGCCGAGATCACCGCGTTCCTCAGTCGCAACACCAGCACGCCGGAGACCGCATGACCCGCCGCGTTGACGCACCCCACGAATCCCAGGTCCGGGCGGCACTGGACGAACTCCGCCAGCGAGCGGGCGACAACGGCACCCAGCCGAGCGTCCTGGCCCTGGCCAGCAAGTTCGGCATGAGCAACACCACCTTCCGCCGCCACTTCCCCGACATCGCACAGGAGATCGCCGCCCTCCGAGCAGCACCGCCGACGCCAGGAGCACCAAGCGAACCGACCCGCTACGACAGGCTCGTCGCCCGAAACGCCAAGCTCAAGCGTCACAACCGCGAGCTCACCGAGACCTTCACCCTCGCCGCCTGCCACATTCAGCGAATCACCTTGGAAAACCAGAAGCTGAGAGAGGCACTCGAAGCTGCCACGGGCGTCGCTCGCCTGACCCCACTCCCGTCCAGGCGGTCGGCAAGCAGCTGAGGAAGTGGTCAACGGTCAACCGCAAACCCTGGCCACAACGAGCCCTACGTCCGCTTCGAGGGCGAAAAGGGCGAGCAGTGGACGATGTTCTTCCACGACCCGGCCGGAAACGCCCTGGAGTTCAAGGCGTTCGCCGACGATTCACAGGTATTCGCGGCGTGACCGCGACAACAGTGCGGTTCGCCCGCCGCTCCAACGGCGGGCGAACCGCACCCTTTTGCCCGATCCCTCACGGATCAGCGATGGACACTCGGCGTGGCGCGGGGGGGCGTTCGCCGAGCCCGGGCGGGTGTCAGGCGCACCCGGCCGGTGTGGCCCGTGAGGCGTCGGAGATCAGCGCCTGCTGAGCCGCCTTGAGCCGTTTGACGTCAGGCTTGACGACCTTGCGGTCGTACGTCATCAGGCCGTTGAGCTCACCTTCGACATCCGTGATCTGGGTGTAGACCGCGCCGTTGCTGCCCTTGCAGGCGAGCGCGTGGACCTCGTCGAGTTTGGCGAGGTAGTCGTCGGTGTAGGTGGCCGGGTCGACGTCGACGTAGGACTGCTGGACCGACCAGGCGTGTCCCGGCACCGCGAGCCCGAGACCGCCGTACTCACCGCTGACCAGGGCCCGTTTGCCGTCCGGCTGCGGTGGCAGGGCGGGACTTGGGTAGCCGTGTTCGTCCAGGATGTCGCCGGTGCCGCCGTCGGCCCCGAGGTTGATCCCGGACATGGAGTTGACCAGCCGGGTCGGGTCCCAGGACTTGGCCTGGTCGGCGATGCGGGCCATGTCGTACTGGCCCCAGCCCTCGTTGAAGGTGACCCACATGATGACGGACGGGCTGCTGATGTGCTCGTCGATCATCTGCTTCATCTCGCGCTCGTACTCGGCGCGCGCGGCGGTGGACGGGTTCACCCCGGCGGTCATCGCCGGCATGTCCTGCCACACCATCAGGCCCAGTCGGTCGGCCCAGTAGAACCAGCGGTCCGGTTCCACCTTGATGTGCTTGCGCACCGCGTTGAAGCCCATGTTCTTGTGCATCTTCAGGTCGTACGCGAGCGCCTCGTCGGTCGGCGCCGTGTACAGGCCGTCCGGCCAGAAGCCCTGGTCGAGCGTGGCCATCATGAAGATCGGCTTGCCGTTCAGGACGGTGCGCGGAACGCCGTCGATCTTCTCGACCTTGATCGAGCGCATCCCGAAGTAGCTGCCGACCCGGTCGGCCCCGACGCTCACCTTGAGGTGGTAGAGGAAGGGGTCGTCGGGCGACCACAGATGCGGCTTGCGCAGGTGCAGCGTCAGGGCCTTGCCGGTGCGGCCGGTGACCGTGGCGACCCTGCGCTTGCCCTCGTACGCCGTCGCCGTGACCGGCACGCCGTCGCGGACGCCCTGCGGCTCGACGGTGAGCGTGCTGTCGTCCACGTTCGGGGTGAGCTTGAGCTGGTCGACGTGGTCGGCGGCCACCGGCTCCATCCACACCGTCTGCCAGATGCCCGAGGTCGGCGTGTACCAGATGCCGCTGGGATCGAGGCGCTGCTTGCCGACCGGCGGGTTCTCGCCGTTCGCCGAGTCGGTGGGGTCGTAGACGCCGACGATCAGCTCCTGGGTGCGGCCGGGCTTCAGCGCGTCCGTGATGTCGGCGCTGAACTTGTCGTAGCCGCCCTGGTGTTCGGCCACCTTGGTGCCGTTGACGTACACCTCGGCCCGCCAGTCGACCGCGCCGAAGTTGAGCTGCAGCCGCTTGCCGGAGCCGACCTTCCAGCCGGCCGGCACGGTGAAGGTGCGCCGGTACCACATGCGGTCCTCGTGCCGCTCCAGACCCGACAGCTGCGACTCGACGGGGTAGGGGACGAGGATCTTCTCGCCGAGGTTCTTGCCCACGGGCGGCTGCTCTCCCGCCTTGGCGGCGGCGAACTGCCAGGAACCGTTGAGGTTCTTCCACGAGTCACGGGTCAACTGCGGCCGCGGGTACTCGGGGTGGGCGTTGGAGGGCGAGACGTCGTCGGCCCACTTGGTGCTCAACTCGTACGTGGACTTGTTGGCGCCGCTGCTCCAGAAGGATTTGACAACGTTGCCGTCCGTGCCGGTCAGACCGCCCTGGCCGTCGTAGCGGACGTCGGCGAGGCCGGACGCGGTGCCGGTCTTGTTGCCGACGACGGGCTCCTTGAGCGAGACCAGCAGCCTGTGCGGGTCGGCGGAGTCCAGCCGGGCCGTGCCCAGGGGCCAGGTGGCGCCCCCGATCACCGCGTCGAGGTGGTCGGCCAGATCGGCCGGCGGCGCGCCGAGCGGCTGCGCGAACTGGAGCACGAGCGTACGGCCGCTCGCCAGGACGTCGGTGGAGATGGCACCGTCGTAGTCATAGCCGTCCGGCAGACGGAACGCGGACTGCGGTACGGCGGTCTTGCTGCCGCCCGGCGGGGTCCAGCGCAGGTGGAGGTTGGAGCCCCCGTAGTGCTCGAAGTACTCGACCTTGATGTCGTAGGCCTTGCCCGCGGTCAACTCGACGGGCTGGCCGGTCTGTTCGGTGTCCCAGTCGTCGACCCAGTGGTCGATGACCAGTTTCCCGTCGACCCACAGGCGGAAGCCGTTGTCGCCGATGATCGAGAAGGTGGTGGCCCCGGTCTTCTCCGGGACGACCTTTCCGGTCCAGCGGACGCTCACGTCGTCGGACTGCCCGGTGGCGAAGTTCAGTCGTGGTTCTAGGGTGTCGAAATCGAGGTTGGGGTCGAACCCGGTGGCCTTGAGCTTGTCGAAATCGAAGGCGCCGGGTGCCGACTGCGTGTAGTACTCGCCCTTGAGGCCGTGGACCTCGACGGGATCGTCTGCCGCGCTGGCGGCAGGCGTCACGGCAAGGCCCGCGGCACCGAGGGCCGCGGCCACGAACAGGGCGAGGCGTTGGCGGATCGGTCTGATGCGCACGAATCCTCCTTGGCTGAGGAAGGGTGGCGGCTCGCTGCTTCAGTCTGTACAACGTTGGAAGGAACGGCAGTTGGCATAAGAGCACGGCTCCCGGCCTCTGTCCAGGGGCATGACAAATCCCCGAGGATGAGGCACCCATCGATGCTGAGGAGATCCCTTGCGGGCCAGCCTGAAGGACGTGGCGGAACGCGCGGGCGTTTCGATCAAGACCGTGTCCAACGTTGTGAACAACTATCCGCACGTCACCCCGGCCATGCGGGCCCGGGTGCAGGCGGCGATCGACGAGCTCGGCTACCGGCCCAATCTGACCGCGCGCCATCTGCGGGGCGGCCGTACGGGGATCATCGCGCTCGCCGTACCCGAACTCGGCAACCCCTACTTCGCCGAGCTGGCCGGCGCCGTGATCGACGCGGCCGCCGAGCACGAGTTCACCGTCCTGCTCGACCACACCCGCGGAGACCGCGAGCAGGAGATCCTGGTCAGCCAGGGGTTCAGGGGCCGGGTGATCGACGGGCTGATCCTCAGCCCGCTGGCTCTGGAGGCCGAGGATCTGCAGGGCAGGTCCGACGACGTGCCGCTGGTGCTGCTCGGCGAGCGCGAGTACGACCTGCCCTTCGACCACATCGCGATCGACAACGTGGCCGCGTCCCGGTGCGCGGTGCGTCATCTGCTCGGCCGCGGCCGGACCCGGATCGCCTACCTCGGTGTGCGCACCGACTCCGTGAACCGGCCCGCCCACCTGCGACTGGACGGCTGGCGCGCGGAGTTGGCGGCGGCCGGGGTGCCCGCGCCGGACAGCCTGGTGGTCCCGGTCGGCGGGTGGGACCGGGACGACGGGGCGCGCGCGATGGCCGAGCTGCTGGACTCCGGCGTGCGCCCGGACGCCGTCTTCGCCTTCAACGACCTGATCGCGATCGGGGCGATGCGGGTGCTGCACGAGCGGGGGCTCAGGGTGCCCTGGGACGTGGCGGTGGTGGGGTTCGACGACATCGCCGAGGGGCGGTTCGGCGCCGTCACCCTGACCACGGTCTCACCGGACAAGCAGGCGATCGCCAAGATGGCCGTCGCCTCGCTGCTGCGCAGCCTGTCGGGCCGCGAGGAGCCCGGCGGACGTGAACTCACCGCCGCCTTCGAGCTCGTTGAGCGCGAGAGCACTCTGGGCCGGCGATGACGAGATTTCGGACGGAGCTCTTTACACGGCCCTTCCAACGATGTAAAAACCTCCTCTGAACGACGTGCCACACCGAGTTGACCGCAAGAGCCAGCCTCCCCGAGAGCGCTCTCAGCTCCGGGGCCGCGCCGTTTGGGGACACCCATGAAGCCCATCGCAGTTGTCCGTCGCACCTCCGCAAGACACCTCCTGGCCGCCGGCCTCGTGGCGAGCCTCGCGCTCGCGACCGGATGCACCAAGTCCGAGGACGACTCGGACAAGAAGCCCTCCGCCTCGAAGCAGGACGACGCGGGCCAGGTGGTGGCCTCGCCCGCCGCGGGCTCCGGACCGACCTGCACCATCGATGCCTACGGCGCCAAGAAGCTCGACCTCAAGGGCGCCACCGTCGGCTTCTCCCAGTCGGAGAAGGAGGCCAACCCCTTCCGGATCGCGGAGACCGCCTCCATCAAGGCCGAGGCCAAGAAGCGCGGCATCAAGCTGCTCACCGCCAACGCCCAGTCGCAGTTCTCCAAGCAGATCAGCGACGTCCAGGACCTGATCGCGAAGGGCGCGAACCTGCTGGTCATCGCCCCGCTCAACTCCGACGGCTGGGAGCCGGTACTGCGCACCGCGGCCGCCAAGCACATCCCGATCGTCACGATCGACCGCAAGATCAACGCCACCGCCTGCAAGGACTACGTCAGCTTCATCGGCTCCGACTTCATCGAGCAGGGCAAGCGGGCCGCGGACCAGATGATCGAGGCGACCGGCGGCAAGGGCAAGATCGCCATCCTGCTCGGCGCGGCAGGCAACAACGTCACCACCGAGCGCACCAAGGGCTTCGAGGACCGCATCAAGGAGAAGGCCCCCGGCCTGAAGATCGTCTCCCGGCAGACCGGTGAATTCGCCCGCGAGAAGGGCCAGTCGGTCACCGAGAACCTCATCCAGTCCAACCCCGGCATCACCGGCATCTACGCCGAGAACGACGAGATGGGCCTCGGCGCCGTCAACGCCCTCAAGGGCGCGGGCAAGAAGCCCGGCGACGTCAAGATCGTCACCGTCGACGGCACCCGCAACGCCGTGCAGCAGATCGTGGACGGCTGGATCTCCGGCGTCATCGAGTCCAACCCGCGCTTCGGGCCGCTCGCCTTCCAGACCCTCGACACCTTCACCAAGGGCGACAAGGTCAGCCAGGACATCGTTATCAAGGACAGCGCCTACTCCAAGAGCAACGCCCAGTCGGACATCGGCAAGGCCTTCTGACGTGCTCTCGGTCAGCCACCTGTCCAAAACCTTCCCCGGCGTGCGCGCCCTGTCCGACGTGGACTTCACCGCGCGCGCCGGGGAGGTGCACGCACTCGTCGGCGAGAACGGCGCGGGCAAGTCGACGCTCATCAAGGTGCTCACCGGCGTGTACCGGCCCGACGCCGGCGAGTTGACCTACGACGGCGAACCGGTCCGCTTCGGCACGCCCCTGCAGGCCCAGCAGGCGGGCATCTCCACCATCTACCAGGAGGTCAACCTCGTCCCGCTGATGAGCGTGGCCCGCAATCTCTTCCTCGGCCGCGAACCCCTCGGCAGGCTGGGCCTGATCGACTTCCGGCGCATGCACCGCGAGGCCGACGAGGCTTTGCGCGGACTCGGCATCCGCGTCGACGTGCGCAGGCCCCTGCGCGAACTCGGCGTCGGCGCACAGCAGATGGTCGCACTCGCCCGCGCCGTCGCCGTCGACGCCCGCGTCGTCATCATGGACGAGCCCACCTCGTCCCTCGAACCACGCGAGGTCAAGACCCTCTTCGGGGTGATCCGCATGCTGCGCGAGCGCGGCGTTGCGGTCGTCTACGTCAGCCATCGCATGGACGAGCTGTACGAGATCTGCGACACCGTCACCGTCCTGCGCGACGGACGCGTGGTGCACACCGGCCCGCTCGCCGAACTCGACCGGCTGCGGCTGGTGGCCATGATGCTCGGCCGTGAGATCGGCGAGGTGCGCGAGGAGGGCATGACCAAGTTCACCGGCTCGCACGACACGGAGGCCGAACCGGTCCTGCGCGCGGAGGGGCTGACGGTCAGTCATCGGCTGCGGGACGTGTCCCTGGAGGTCCGGCCCGGGGAGGTCGTCGGCCTCGGCGGACTGCTCGGTTCCGGCCGCAGCGAAACCGCGAAGGCCATCGCGGGAGCGCTGCCCACCGACGCCGGACGGGTCGTCGTCGCCGGCGTACCGGTGCGGGCGGGCTCCACGGCCGCCGCGATCCGCGCCGGCATCAGCCTGCTGCCGGAGGACCGCAAGGCCGAGGGCATCGTGCCCGGACTGTCGGTGCGCGAGAACATCGCGCTCGCCGCGCTGCCCGCACTGTCCCGCTTCGGCCTCGTCGACGACACCCGCATCGACGCCATCGTGGAGACGTTCATGAAGCGGCTGCGCATCAAGGCCGCAGGCCCTCATCAGAAGGTCGGCGAACTCTCCGGCGGCAACCAGCAGAAGGTCCTGCTGGCCCGCTGGCTCGCCCTGCACCCCAAGGTGCTGCTGCTGGACGAGCCGACCCGCGGCATCGACGTCGGCGCCAAGGCGGAGGTGCAGGCCCTCATCGACGAACTCGCCGACGACGGACTGGCCGTACTCCTGATCTCCTCCGACACCGAGGAGCTGATCGAGGGCAGCGACCGCGTGGTGGTGCTCAAGGACGGTGCCGTCGTGCGCGAACTGACCGGCGACGCCGTCACCGAGGACGCCCTGATGCGCGCCATCGCGGCCGTACCCGCTGGAGGGAGCGATGACTGAACTCGCCCTGTCGCGCGGCTCGTTGGACCGCGATCGGCTGCTGCGCCTGCTCCAGGACTACGGCGTCTACGCCGGCGTACTGGTGCTTCTGCTCTTCAACTTCGCCTTCACCCCGCACTTCGTCTCCACGGAGAACTTCCGCACCCAGGCCGTCCAGGTCGCCCCCGTCCTCATCGTCGCGCTCGGCATGGCACTGGCGATCGGCACCGAGGGCGTCGACCTGTCGGTCGGCTCGGTAATGGCCCTGGCCACCTCCCTGCTGTCGCTCTACCTCGGCTACGGCCCCTGGATCGCGGCCCTGACCGCGGTGATCGGAGGCATCGTGGTCGGCGTCGCCAACGGCGCCCTCATCGCCTTCGTCGGCGTCCAGCCCATCGTCGCCACCCTCGCCCTGATGGTCGCCGGACGCGGACTGGCCCTCGTCCTGCTGCCCCAACTCAAGGACGTACGCGACCCCGGCCTGGCATCACTCGGCTCCGGCGACGTCCTCGGCGTGCCGTACCTGGTGCTCATCGCAGCGGTGCTCGCCGTCCTCGTCGCCTTCGTGATGCGCCGCACCACCTTCGGTCGGCAGGTCCTGGCCATCGGCGACAGCCGCCCGGCCGCCCGGCTCGCCGGACTCCCGGTGCGCCGGGTCCTGATCGTGGTCTACGTCTGCTCCGGCGCCCTCGCCGCGATCGCGGGCGTCCTCGCCACCGCCCGCCTCACCGCCAGCGACCCCACCTCCCTCGGCAACCTGATGGAGCTCTCCGCCATCACCGCCGTGGTCGTCGGCGGCACCCCGCTCACCGGCGGGCGGGTGCGCATCGGCGGCACCGTCGCGGGCGCCGTGCTCATCCAGCTGCTCACGACCACGCTCATCAAGCACGATCTGCCGCCGTCGTGGACCCAGATCGCCCAGGCCGTGGTGATCGTCCTCGCCGTCTACGCGGCCCGGGAACGAGGCAGGCGATGACCACGCAGACCGAAGAGGCCGGCATGCCGGCCGACACCGCGAGCCCCAAGGACGACGACCCCGGGCGCACGAACCGCTCCGAGCGGCTGAGCGCCCTCGCACAGCAGCACGGCGCGCTGGTCACCCTCGTGATCGCCATGGCCGTGGCGTCGCTGAGCTTCGACACCTTCCTCACCGGCGACAACCTCGAGAACATGGCGCTGTCCTCGGCGTTCCTCGCGGTGGTCGCCCTCGGCATGACCTTCGTGATCATCACCGGCGGCATCGACCTGTCGGTCGGCTCGCTGTTCGCCCTCGGCGGCGTCCTCGCGGCCTGGGGCTCGCAGTACGGCACCGTAGTGGCCCTGCTGCTGCCGCTCGCCGTGTGCGGGCTGATCGGCCTGGTCAACGGAGTGCTCATCGCGCACGTCCGGCTGGCGCCGTTCATCGTCACCCTCGCGGCGATGCTGGGCGCCCGCGGCATCCTGCTCGCCATCACGGACGAGGGCTCGAAGACCTACCTCGTCGACAAGGACTCCTTCTTCGCCACCCTCGGGCAGGGCTCACTGCTCGGCATCGGCGTGCCCGTGTGGATCACCGTGGCGCTGTTCGTGCTCGGCGCCGTCGTGCTGCGCGGGACCCGGTTCGGACAGTACGTCTACGCCGTCGGCGGCAACGAGGACGCGGGAGCCCTGATGGGCGCGCCCGTGGCCCGTACGAAGATCTCCGTCTACACGCTCTCGGGCCTGTGCGCCGGGCTGGCCGGCGCGCTCAACGCGGCCTGGCTGGTGTCCGGCGTGACCATTCTCGGCAGCGGGATGGAGCTGGAGGCGATCTCGGCGGTCGTCATCGGCGGCACCCTGCTCAGTGGCGGTTTCGGCTTCATCAGTGGCTCCCTCGTCGGAGTGCTGCTGCTGAAGGTCATCCAGAACGTGATCAACCAGATCGGCTCGCTCGACTCGGCCTACCAGCAGGTCGTCAGCGGGGCGTTCCTGGCCGTGGTGGTCGTTGCCCAGACTTGGCTGGGCCGGAGACGGAGAGTGCTGTGAGACCTTTTTCGTCCAGATACCGACGGGCGGCGGCTGTCGTCGCGTCCGGTGCGGTGGTGGGAATGTGCCTGGTGAGCCCGGGCATCGCGACGGCGGGCACCGCACACCAGCGGCCCCACCGTGCCACCGTGACCGTCGAGGACGCCCGGTTCGAGGTGCTGTCACCGACGTTGATACGGACCGAGTACGCCGGAGACGGTCATTTCGAGGACCGGCCCACCTTCAACGCGGTCGGCCGGGACTCCTTCACCCCGCCCCAGTACACCTCGTCGGTCGACGACGGCGTCCTGACCATCACCACCAGCGCCATGACGCTGCGCTACCGCGTGGGCTCCGGACCCTTCGACGCCGACAACCTGACGACCTCCTTCAAGGCGGGGCAGAGCCCGGTGCTCGCCGCGCCCTGGCAGCACGACGTGTGCGCCGTCGGCGCCCTGTGCGAGGCGGAGGACCAGCGCTACGACGGTCCCGGACTCGCCACCGACCACGGCGGGTTCACCGGGAAGGGCTTCCTCGCCGGCTTCGAGGTCGACAACAACTCCCTTGCCGCCGACGTCCGTACCTCGTCCGACGGCACCTACGACCTCGCCGTGCGCTACGCCAACGCGGTCGGCGCCGACGGCAAGCACGAGGCACGCACCCTCAGCCTCGACGTGGACGGGGGCGCCGACAAGACGTTCACGCTTCCCGCGACGGCCGACTGGGACACCTGGGGCGTGGCCCGTCTGCCGCTGACGCTCGGCGCCGGTACCCACACCGTCACGCTGCACCGCACCTCCGGCGACTCCGGCGACGTCAACATCGACAGCCTCGCCCTCCTCAACTCCGGCGCCGACTACCCCTCCCGGGCACAGAGCGCGGTCAACGGCTGCCGCTTCGGCACCAGTTGCGAGGCCGAGGACGCCCTCCTCGCCGGTTCCGCCACCATCGCCACCGACCACAAGGGCCACGCCGGCTACGGCTTCACCGCCGAGCTGAACCAGGGATCGAGCGTCAAGGACCGGATCACCGGCATCCCGGCCGACGGCACCTATCTGCTGAACCTGCGCTACGCCAACGGCACCGGCAGCGACGGCCTGCACCAGGCGCGCACGGTCGAGGTCGGCACCGGCAGCGGGGCCTCCCGCACCCTGACGCTCCCGGCCACGGACAACTGGGACACCTGGCAATCGGCGTCCGTCCCCGTCCAGTTGAAGGCGGGCACCGACGACGTCACCCTGAACTGCCCCGATTCCAGCAGCTGTCACGTCAACGTGGACACCCTGGCGCTCAGCCGCGAGGGGGATCCGGCACCCGCGCCCCACCTCGCCCTGGGCGGCTACCGCCGCAGCCTCGACGGGCTCAACGGCGACAACGACCCCACGCCGTGGACCACACCAGGTCTGCTGCACCGCGACGGCTGGTACCTGCTCGACGACACCGCCTCCGCCATCTACGACTCGGCCACCAAGAAGGCCACGGCCCGCCCCTCCCACGGCGGCAGTGCCTACCAGGACGGCTACCTCTTCGGCTACGGACACGACTACCAGAAGGGCCTGTCCGACCTCTCCACCCTGACCGGACCGTCCCAGCTGCTGCCCCGCTGGGCCTACGGCGTCTGGTACTCCGAGTACATCGACCGCACCGCGAACGACTACGAGAACACGATCCTGCCCGCGTTCCGCGCCGCGGACGTACCGCTGGACGTGCTCGTCACGGACACCGACTTCAAGTCGCCCAACACCTGGAGCGGCTGGAACTTCGACCCGGCCAAGTTCCCCGACCCCAAGGGCTTCTTCGACTGGTCGACCAGCCAGGGACTGCACAACACCCTGAACGTGCATCCGAGCATCCTCGGCACCGACCCGCAGTTCGCGAAGGCCCAGAGCACGGCCAAGGGCAAGCTGCGCAAGGGCGGTTGCGCGGGCGGCGCGGGCTCGGACTGCTACACTTTCGACTTCGGCGACCCCGACCAGCTCAAGGCCTACCTCGACCTGCACCGTCCGATGGACGCGGCCGGAAACGACTTCTGGTGGCTGGACTGGTGCTGCGACGCCTCCCGCTCCTCGCAGGCGGGCGTCACCCCGGACGCGTGGATCAACCAGAAGTACGCCGACCTCACCTCCGAGACCAGCGACCGCCCCTTCGTCCTGTCCCGCGCCTACGGATCGCTGCAGGCCGGCGGCTACAGCGGGGGCGTGGGCCTGCCCACCGGGCCGTGGGCCGACAAGCGCAGCACGCTCCACTTCACCGGGGACACGACCTCGAACTGGGGCACCCTGCACGCCGAGATCGGCTACACACCGGGGGAGTCCGCCGCCACCGGCCTCTCCAACATCAGCCATGACATCGGCGGCCACAACGACGGATACGGCATCCCCGGAGCCGAGACGTACACCTCGGACGGCCAGACCCACCGCACCACGAAACTGCCCGACGACCTGTACGCCCGCTGGGTGCAGCTCGGCACCTTCCAGCCCATCGACCGCCTGCACAGCAATCACAGCGACCGGCTGCCGTGGCAGTACGGCACCGACGCGCAGAAGTCCGCCGAGAAGTTCCTGCGGCTGCGCGAGTCGCTCGTGCCGTACACCTACACGCTGGCGCAGCAGGCCAACACCACCGGCATCCCCATCGTCCGCCCGCTGTACCTGCAGTATCCGGAGGAGGAGGCCGCCTACACCAAGGCGGACAGCGAGTACCTCTACGGCTCCGACATGTTGGTCGCGCCGGTCACCTCACCCGGCACCGACACCACCACCTCAGTGTGGTTCCCGCCGGGCCAGTGGACGGACTACTTCACCGGCCGCACCTACACCGGTGGCGCCACGCACGACGTCGAGACCACCCTGGACACCATGCCGGTCTTCGTCCGAGCGGGCGGCATCGTCACCACGCGGTCCAACAACGTGGCCGCCGACGCGAAGAGCCCGCTCGACAAGGTCAGCGTCTCGGTGGCCCCGGGAGCGTCCGGCACCTTCTCCCTCTACGAGGACGACGGCGTCACCTCCGGCAAGTCCGCGCGTACGGCCACCACCCGCATCCGCTACACCGAGCACAAGGGTGCGCACCTGCTGAGGATCGCCCCCACCAAGGGGAGTTTCCGAGGCCAGGCGAGCCACCGGACCTGGACCGTCTCCTTCCTCGGAGTCGACCAGGCTCCGAAGCAAGTACACGCGGGCGCCGCCAAGTTGACCGCATCGGCCTGGCACTACGACGCCACGACCCACGCCCTGCGCATCACCCTGCCCGCGCACAGCATCCACAGCGCACTGACCATCGCTTACCAGTAGCAGCCCATCCCGAGGGGCCCGCGCACAGCTGAACGCGCGGGCCCCTTCGCTACGTTGCACACATGACGACCGACTCCCTGCCGCCGGGCGGCACCGTATTCGACGCGGACGAACTCAAGGCCCGCTGGGCGCATGCGTGGCGTCCGGAGCAGGTCGCGGAGCGCTTGCAGGGGGTCCGTGCACCTTGGTGCGTGGCGGCAGGATGGGCGCTGGACCTCTTCCGCGGGGAGCAGACCGGGCCGCACGGCGATCTGGAGATCGCGGTGCCCTCGACGGCCTTCCCGGAAGTGCGGGACCGCTTTACGGAGTACGTGTGGGACGCGGTCGGCTCGGGACGGGTCTGGGCCGCGGCGGACGCCGAGACGCTGGCGGCCACGCATCAGACCTGGCTCCGGGATCCGGCCAAGAGAGCCTGCGGCTGCCGTACGACTCGATCATCAAGCGGACCCCGGATGGAATCCCTACCTGGTACCGGAGTTGGTTCTGTTGTTCAAGGCACGCCCGGGCATCCGTGGTCGAAGAGGCTGCGGGCGCGGGGAGTGGGCGGGCCCACCGACGGCCCGGTACGTCGTCCGATCCCGTGATCGAGTGCCGCTCACTCATGGGCGCTGCGTACCGGACCGCCGGTTGGGGGACCGGCGCGATTTTTGCACAGTGCAACAAGGGGCCGCCACCCGGACCGCGCACGACGGCCCGAAGGGCGGCGCCGGGTGCTGTTGACCGATGTCCCGGTCATGAAAAGGAAAACGTGTGCCCATCACGTAAGTGGGCGGCGACTTCGGCGAGGTAGAAAGAACGCATGCCGGAGCACGAAAGCCCCGCGGGGGCCATGGACGACGTAGACGCGGTCTCCCGGGCGGTCCTGTCCGCCTCCCGCCTGCTGTTGGCCGTCTCCGCCCGTTCGCTCGCCGAGTACGAGGACCGGGTGACGCTGCCGCAGTTCCGGATGCTGGTCGTGCTGGAGACCCGGGGCGCCACCAAACTGGTCGCCCTCGCCGATCTGCTGCAGGTGGCGCCGTCGACGGCGATGCGGATGGTCGACCGGCTGATCGCGGCCGGGCTCGCCGACCGGCAGACCAACCCCGAGAACCGCCGCGAGACCCTGCTGCAGCTCACCGACGAGGGCCGGCGTGCCGTCGCACATGTCACTGCCCGCCGCCGAGCGGAGATCGCCACGATCGTCGAACGACTCGCTCCCACCCAGCGTCTCGCGCTCATCGAAGCCCTCAACGCCTTCAACAGGGCCGGAGGCGAACCCCTGGCCTCCGCCACGGACGGCCCCGAACCGCACCCGCCCGACCCGGCCATGGACGGCGTGGCGGCGCACGACGCCTGACGTCTCCCGCTCCCGTACGCCCGCCGCCTCCGGCGGCCCCTCATCCACGCCCCGCATATTTTGCATAATGCAAGGGCGCGACCGGCGCCGCACGAGCACCGGTCCGAAGGACCGGAAAGGACACGGGGCGTGGCACGCATGCACCGAAGAAGACGGCCCCGGTCCTCACACCGGTCCCCGCTGATGGGCCACTTGCGCACATCGGTGTGGGGCCCCGCGGAGTTCGTCGGCCTGCCGCCCTGGTGGCTCGTGGGGGAGGGGCTCCTCGCGGGCCTCCTGGGCGCCGCCGCGATCATCGGCCCGACGCTCTACGGCGCCTGGACGGGGCGACCGGCCCTGGCCGACGGCGAGTCGGGCCTGGTGTGCGCGGCGGCCCTCGCCCTCTATGTGGCCCTGACGGGGGCCGGGCGCGCGCTGGTCGGCATCGTCGCGCTGCTCGGCGTATGCCTGGCCCTGCAGACCCCGCAGGCCGCGGCCGGTGTGGTGCTGGCGGAACGGGGACGCGTGCAGTCCGTCGTGGTGACATCGGTCGACGAGGGCCGGCTCCCGGACGGGGTGCATGAGCGGTACCTCTGCACGGTGACCGACGCCGACGGCATCCCGCTCAAGGTCCGCATCTGGCGCGGTTGCGGACGCGCCACCCGCCCCGGGGACGCGCTCTCCGTCCGCTACGACCCCGAAGGGCGGGTACGCCCGCGCGGAGTGCGGACGGGGGACGCCGCCCCCAGGCCGCTGCGCGATCTCGCCCCGTGGACCGCCACGCTCGTCACGAGCAGCCTGGTCGCCGTCGTGCGCTCCTTCCGCCTGTCCGGCCCTCCGGCGCCTGCGAACCGCGATGTGACGCGACGCCGAGGTCACCCCACCGTCGCGGAACCGGACGGCGCGGCAGGCACGTTCGGCGTGGCCGGGACCGAGGTTCCCGTGGGAACCCCCTCGGCCGAGACTCCGGGCGGCGGAGTGAGGACGACCATGGGCACACCCGACTGAGGCACCGGCGGGGTGACCTGGTTGGACGGAAGCTTCTGCGGGCTCGTCTCCTGCGCGTTGACCTGGTCGAAGTTGACCAGCCCGGAGCCCTCCATCTGCGCGATGTGATCCAGCACCACATCGTTGGCCTGCTCCGCCAGTTGCCGTACGAGCGTGTTTCTGGTGGTCGAACGGATCTTGGCGATGGTGTTGAAGATCGAGCCGTGGGTGACGCGCAGGATGTTGGTGAGGTCGGAGTCGAACTGCTTGCCGGTGTCCGACTGCAGGGTCGCGAGGAAACCCTGCTGCTGCGGCGTCGGCTGGTTGGGAATGGTGATGTTCAGCTCCGGAGCGATCTTGCGGCAACTCGCGTCGAGTGCGGCATGCCCGATGATCAGATGCCGCCCGGCCTCGCGTACGGCCGCGGTCGTGCCCTTCTTCACCGCCAGCTCCCCGGACGGGAACTCCCACAGCCCGGCCGCCCGTACGAACACGACGAAGTTGCGGTCGGCCTCGGTGAGCGGACCGAAGCGGGTGTTGGCGATCACCCGGGCGCCGTTGCTGGACGTCTTCTGAACGCCGAGGAAGCTCGGGTACGCCAGGGCCGCGACGGTCACGGCCAGGGCGCCGCCGACGAAGACGGATCCAATGGTGAAGCGGGACATGGGCGGGGGCACCTCCGGTGCGGGCGAGCGCGGACACCAGGAGGTACGAGCACGGCACATGCCTGAACCTTTGCCGCAGGTAAAGCTTGCACTGTGCCAAGCTCGTCCTCCCGGTGTCGTAGCACCGCCTCCCCGCACGGCGCCTAGAACCGTGCCGCGGCCGTCAGCGCCTCCAGCGCGCTCGCCTGGGTGCGCCAGTCCGAGGTGTTGGGGCTCGTGCCCGACCAGCGCTGGCCGAGGCGGTTGAGGGAGTCCCGGTCGGCGGCCCAGAGGGAGTCGGCCTGTTTCCTGACGTACGCCTTGTAGGTCGCGGACCCGGTGGCGTCGGCGAGGTCGGCGAAGTGACGGATGAAGATGCCCTTGAACTGCTTCTGGTTGTCGTCGCAGGAGCCCGAACCGACGTCGCAGGACTCGGTGAGCACGCCGTCACGGGTCAGCGCGGAGGAGGACATCGCCGCGTCGGCCAGCCGCTTCGCCGTGTCCAGGTACCGGCCGTCGCCCGTCGAACGCCACAGCTGCGTGAACGCGCCGATGGCCAGGCCCTGGTTGTAACTCCACACGGTCTGGCCGTTGTTGGCGCAGCTCGCGGTCAGTCCGTCGTTGACCAGGCCCGAGGAGTTGATCAACCCGCTCGCCAGATACCAGTCCGCGGCCGTGGTCGCCCGGGCGCCCCACACGGTGTCGCCCCCGATCCGCTCGTGCAGCGAGGTGGTCAGCCACAGATACAGCCCGTTGGTGACGGCGTTCTTGTAGGTGCGCTCCCGGTTCCACCACACACCGCCGCCGCATGTACCGGTGTCCCAGTACTGCTGCACGTAGTCGGTGATGGTGACCGCCTCGTCCAGATAACGCTGCTCGCCCGTGTAGTCGTACGCCGTCACCCAGGCCACCGCCCACCATGCCGCGTCGTCGATCGCACGGCTGATGAAGTGGCCCTCGATCGGGTCCGAACTGCGCCCGCCCGCCGGGAAGACGCCGCGGTTCTGCTCGAAGGTACGGGCGATCGCCCAGTCGTAGTCGTGCCGCCCGCTCTGCTCGGCGAAGTCGATCAGCGCGGTGAGCGCGACGGCCGAGTTCCACCAACTGCTGCGCCACCACCCCTCGTTGGTCTGGTAAGACGCCATCAGCGCGTCCGCGCCCGCGCGGGCCCGGGTCGGTGCGGGCCGCACCCAGGCCGTGCAGCTGCCCTCCTGGTGGGATGCCTCCCGGCCGCAGGCGCGGACCGCACCGCCGTACAGCAGGCCGCGCGGGTCCCGGGTGGCGAACATGACGGTCCTGGTCGAGGAGGCTCCCGACGACACGCTCGTACGGCCGAGCGACGAACCCTCCGGCCAGCTCGCGCCGTTGTCCCAGGACCGGTCGAGCCAGATCTCGTCGCCCGCGCCACCGCCCGCGATGACGCCCCAGGCCATGCCGCCCTGTTGGTCGACGTGCAGGCTGATGGTGCGTCCGTACAGGCTGGTTGACGGGACGGGGGTGTCGTCGCCCGCCGCGGTCGCGGGGTCGGCGCCGTCGCAGGACGTGCCGTCGCACACCTTCGGGTACACCCAGTCGGTGCAGGCCACGCCGGCGGCGTCACCGCAGGCGCGGACCCAGCCGCGGCGGTGCCCGACCGGGTCGGTGATGTTGTACATGAGCGTGCGGGTGCCGGTCCAGGTGCTCGGGATGCTCGCCTTGCCGAGCACCGGTTCCCAGGTGGCGCCCCGGTCCCAGGACCGGTCCAGCCAGACCGAGTCGCCGCTCACGCCGTCGTCGATGCTGGCCCAGGCCATGTCGTCCGGGTCGGAGACGTGCAGCCGCACGGTGCGGCCGTTGATGTTCTTGCTGGGCACCGGGAAGGTGTCCTGCTGTGCCTGGGACGGATCCAGGGTGTCGCAGGCCAGGGCGCAGACCGCCGTGGCGGCATGCGAGGGAGTGGGGAGGGCTACCAGGCCGGTCAGGGCCAGGAGCAGGGCCAGGAGGCCGCCGATGGCGGGGTGGGTCCGCGCTGACATGACGTACCGCCGATCTGTGAGGGCCGTGCGCCGAAGGAGGAGTCGGCGGCCGCCCGGTCAGGTGGGCGGCCGCCACGATCGCTCCGGGTGAGGGGGAGGGCGCTGTCCGCACAGGGAGCGGGAACCGTGTGCGGACAACGTTGTCGCGCCGTACGGAGGTGCTGTCAACGCCCCTGTCAGGGCGCCGCGTTGAGCAGATCGAGGGCGCTCTGCTGCCGCGCCGCGTCCACCTTGTCGAGCGGTCCTGACCAGCGCAGTCCGTACTGGTCGAGGGCGTTGCGGTCGCTCGCGTAGGCGCGATCGGCCTGCCGTTGCAGATAGGCGGTGTACGGATGGTCCGGCAGCGCGGCGTTGAGCTTGCCGAGACCACGCACGTCCGCGCCCTTGAAGGAGGGCCCGTCGCCGCCGCAGTCACCGCTCTCACAGGGATCCCGGAGGATGCCGTCGGCCGTGTGCAGCGAGGAGGTCGTGGTGGCGGCGTCGGCGATCTGCCGCGCCCGGGTGAGCAGCGTGCCGTCCCCGGTGGCCCGGCTCAGCTCGGTGAGCGCACCGAGCAGGACGCCCTGGTTGTAGGACCAGACCGCCTGGCCGTTGTTCCGGCACGTGCCCAGATCTATCCCGTCGTTGACCAGGTTCGAGCCGTTGATCATGCCGCTGCCCTGGAACCAGGTCCAGCCGGCGCGTGCTCGATCCAGATAGGCCGTCTCGCCCGGGATGCGGTTGTGCAGGGCCGCGTTGAGCTGGATGTAGAGGGAGTTGGCGATGGCGTTCTTGTACGTCTTCGCCGTGCTCCACCACACCCCGCCGCCGCAGGTGCCGTCCCAGTACGCCGCCATGTGGTCGGCGTCCGCGCGGGCGGTGTTGAGGTAGCGGCTGTCGCCGGTCAGGTCGTAGGCGGCGACCCAGGCGAGCCCCCACCAACCGGTGTCGTCGATGTAGTCGTTGCGGAACTGCCCGCCCTGCGCGTTCAGGTTCAGGTCGTAGGTGCGGGAGATCGCGTACCTGTAACTGCCCATCCCCGACACGCGGATGTTGTCGATGACGGCGGTCAGCGCGTTCGCGGAGTTCCACCAGCCGGTGGTGTCGAACAGGCCGGTGGAGTTGTTGTAGAGGGTCATCAGGCCGGTGGCCGCCGCGGTCCGCCGGTCGCCGGCGTTCCATGTGGTACGGGCCCACGGAGTGCAGGCGATCTCGGCGCGGTCGCCGGCCTTGCCGCAGGCGCGCAGGGCGCCCACACCCTGGTTGTTCCAGTCGTCGACGTTGTACATGAGCGTGCGCCAACCCCGTTGCCCCGCAGGGACGTTGGTGTCGCCGAGCTTGCTCCCGGAACTCCAGGTGCGGCCGCCGTCGAGGGAACGGTCGAGCCAGACCTCGTCACCCGGGTTGCCGTTGTCGACGGACGCCCAGCCCATCGCGTCGGCGTCGTCGAAGTGCAGGGCGATCGACCGCCCGTAGATGCCGGCGGTGACCGGGGAGCGGTCGCCGGGAGAGAGGGCGGGATCACGGGCGTCGCAGTACTTGTTGCAGATGGCCGCGGCGGCGGAGGTGCCGTTGTCGGCGGCGGATGCCGGTTGCGGGGCGGGGCCCGCGAGGAGTGCGAGGGCGAAGGCCGCGGCCGACACCGCGGCGGTGAGGGGTCCGGATCGGTGGGGTCTTCGGGTGCGCCGGGGCCGTCGAGGTCTTCGTACGGGAGTCATGGGGCCTCCCCATCGGCTCAATGCTCTCCTGGCCTTGCCGTGGGCCTGCCGACGCCGCTTCGCGGAAGGCGTCGGTGACGGAGACTGCGACGGCCCGGGAGCATGCTGTGGATGAAATAGAGAGCGCTCTCAGAAGGTAATGACGGGGAGACGGAGCGTCAATGGGTTGCGGCGTACGAGAGTTGGGGGATGGGGAAGCGGGGGACCTGCGACCTGCCCACCGCGAAAAGTCCCGCGCGCCGGAAGCGACCGGGGTGGCGTCGAAGTGCCGCGTCAGTGCAGGGCGAGGACGCAGAACTCATGGCCCTCCGGGTCACTCAGGCACGTCCACGGGACGTCGCCCTGGCCGAGGTCGAGGTCGGTGGCGCCGAGCGCGCGCAGACGACTCACCTCCGCCTCCTTGTCGTCATCGGCGTGCGGCAGCAGGTCGAGATGGACGCGGTCGGGCACGGTCTTCGGGTCGGGGGTGCGGATGAACTCGACGTAGAGGCCGACCCCTTGGGCGGAGCGCAACCGCGCCTGATCGTCGCTCACCTCGTGCAGCGTCCAGTCCAGGGCCTCGTCCCAGAACCGGGCCATCGCCCGCGGATCCACGCAGTCGACCACGATCGCGGCGATCGGCCCGGTCTCCCGGTAGATCTCCCGAGGCTCCAGCACGCAGAACTCATTGCCCTCGGGGTCGGCGAGCACCGTCCACGGCCCGTCGCCCTGGCCGACGTGAACCGGGGTCGCACCGAGAGCCCTGAGGCGGGCGGTCAGCTCCGCCTGGTGGGCCGTGGAGGTGGTGGCGAGATCGAGGTGCACACGGTTCTTCACCGGTGACTTGAGCTCCGGAACGGGGACGACATCGATGCCCACGACGACCGGGTCCGGCCACACGAGGTCGGCCCCGGGCCCTACGTACGTCGTCACACCGGGACTGTGCGCGGTCCAGCCGAGTGCCTGCGCCCAGAACCGGCCGACGGCCGCGGCGTCGAGGGCCTTGATGTTCACCTGTACGGGGCGCAGTGTCATGCCCGCGATCCTATGCACACCCTGGACCCCACCAGGCGAAAAGCCGAGTCGCGCGCTGACGGTTGAGCTACCCGGCCGCCGCCGCTGGATAGGGTCGGGGCGTGGAGCTCAGCAGCAGGCAGCCGGACGACGTACTCGCCCGGGAGGTGCAGGGCAAGCTGTCGCCCCGGACGGTCCGGGCGCTGTGGTGGGGCTCGGCCGGTCTGGTGCTCGGCGTCCTGGGCACCTCGGTGGTCGTCGCCGGTGCGGAGCGCGGGTGGAGGCTGCCCGTGGCCGCGGTCCTGGTCCTCGCGCAGGCATGTGCCTTGAAATGGCAGGCCAGTGCCCCCGTCCCCGTCCTGGCGGTGAACGCGCTGACCGGGCTCGCGGTGTGGGGCCTGCTGCCCGAGGTGTCGCTGACCGGGGCGCTGCTCGCGGCGCAGATCACGTTGTGCGTGCTGTCGGCCACCGCGTCGCGACGAATGTCGGTGTGGGCGCTGGCGGCGATGTGCCTGCCGGCGGTGCCGGCCTTCGGCGCGGGCGGCCCGGCGGGGCTCGCGGTCTATCTGCTGACGGTGGTCCTGGCCTGGACCGTGGGGCAATGGCGGCGGGCGCAGCAGGCGCGGATCAGGGCGGAGACGCGCCGGGCCGTGGTGGAGGAGCGCGCCCGGATCGCGCGCGAGGTGCACGATGTCGTGGCGCACACCCTGTCGGTGATGGTCATTCAGGCGGGCGCCGCCGACGACGTGTTCACCGAACGGCCCGACCAGGCCCGTACGGCGCTGCGTGCCATCGAGACGGGCGCCCGCTCCGCGCTCGGCGAACTGCGCCTGCTGCTACGGGCGTTCGGGCCCGCCGCGGGAGGGGCGGGCGGGGGAGTAGCGGGCGAGGGAGGGGCGGGCGAGGGAGGAGCGGGCGAGAGCGGGGTGGGCGAGGGAGGGGACGGCGCCGGCGAACGGCCCGCCCCGGAGCCCTCGCTCGCCCGCCTGGACGAGCTGGCGGACACCGTGCGCGCGACCGGGATGACTGTGCGGGTGCACCGCGAGGGCGACGACGAACTGCCGCCCGCCGTGGACCTGGCCGCGTACCGGATCGTCCAGGAAGCCCTCACCAACACCCTGCGCCACGCAACCGGCGCCGACGCGGTGAGCGTGCACGTGACGACGGAAGGGGAGTGCGTGAAGGTCACGGTGGTCGACAACGGGCGTACCAGGCAAGGCAGTTCGGCCACCGCGGGAGCGGGGCGAGGGCTTGTGGGGATGAAGGAACGGGCGCGGCTCGTGGGCGGCAGCCTGCGCGCCGGGCCGCTGCCCGGAGGCGGGTTCGAGGTGACGGCGCGGCTGCCGTTGGAGCGCGCCTCATGACACTGCGCGTGGTGGTGGCCGATGACCAGGCCCTGGTCCGTACCGGTTTCCGCATGATCATCGACGCCCGGGACGACCTGGAGGTGATCGGCGAGGCGTCCGACGGCGACGCGGCGGTGCGGCTGACCCTGGAACTGGCGCCCGACGTGGTGCTGATGGACGTACGCATGCCCGTGGTCGACGGCATCGAGGCGACCCGGCGGATCGTGGAGAGTGGCAGCCGGGCCCGGGTGCTCGTGCTGACCACCTGGGACGTCGACGCGCATGTGGTCGCCGCCCTGCGGGCCGGGGCCAGCGGCTTCCTGCTCAAGGACATCCGCCCCACCGAACTCGTCGACGCGATCCGCCTCACCGCGCGCGGCGACGCGCTCCTGGCGCCGACCGTGCTGAGCCGTGTCCTCGACCAGTTCCTGCGCACCACGTCCGACCCGGCGCCGCCGCCCGCCCTGACGGATCTCTCCGCCCGCGAGCGGGAGGTGCTGACCCTGATCGGGCAGGCCCTGTCGAACGCGGAGATCGCCGAGCGGTTGCGACTCTCCGAGGCCACCGTCAAGAACCACGTCACCGCGGTCCTGCGCAAACTGGGCCTCCGCGACCGCGTCCAGGCAGTCGTCGCCGCCTACGACCACGGCCTCGTAGAGCCGCGCAGGCCGTCCCGTTAGGCGTTGGGCGTCTCCTCCTCAAGGAGGAGGCCGGGCCGCGATCCTCCTGTGTTCCCAGTGCCGGACCGCTCGTGCGGCCGATCCGCGGGCAGGGGCACCGGCCGTAGCGTCGGGATGTGACCGACGACCTGCCCTGCCTCATGTATCTGCTCGCCCACGACGACGCGGCCGAAGGCCCGTACGACCGTTCCAGGACACTGCTGCTGCTCCGGGCCGCCGCGCTGATCGACCTCGCCTCGCGGGGCCGATTGGGAGAGGACGGCGGCAGGGTCACGGTGTCCGGCGCACAACCGACCGGCAACCCCGTCCTGGACGGCGTGCTCGGCGACGCCGCTGCCGGACACGGCTGGAAGCATCTGGTGCGCACCCACCGCAAGCGCACCCTGACGCAGGTCGAGGACCGGCTCGCCTCGGCGGGACTGCTCACCGTGAAGGAACCCCGCACCCCCTTCGGCACCAGGCGCGTGAGCGTGACGGACCGGACCGTGCCCGCCGCCATACACACCCGTGTCACCGCGGCCCTGCACGGCAACGGCCCCGTACACGAGATCCCCACCGCCGACGCCGCACTGCTGGCGCTGGCCGCGGCGGGCGGCCTCCGCTCGGTCGTCTCCCGCCAGGACCAGAAGACCCACCGGGCCCGGATCGACGCCTGCACACGAACTCTCGCCGTCCTCGCACCGGGCCTCGAGAAGGCCGTACGCGCCCTGCCGACGACCGTGATCGCGGCGCAGGGGGGTATGGGCGGCGGCTGATCGCGTGAACGGGGCGGTGTGGGGCGGCAGATGCTGAACGGCGTGGCCTGGGGCGGGAGATGACCGAACGGGGTGGCGTGGGGCGGGAGATGACCGAACGGGGCGGCGTGGGGCCGCAGATGACTGAACGGCGCGGCCTGGGGCGGCAGATGACCGCACAAGGCGGCATGTGCCGGTAGTCGACTGAACGAGCGTGGCTGCATGCGCCAGCAGTCCCGGAAACGAACGCGGCGGCAAGCGGCCGTAGTTGACCGAACGAACGGGGAGACGATGACCATGCACCGCGTCCTGGCCACCACGGCCTGCGCGCTGACCGCCGTACTCGCGACGGCCTGGTCGGCGGCGCCACCGCCATCGTCGCCCCGGCCCGCGGCCACGACGGTCCGCACGCACGACGGCGCGATCCGGGGTACGGCCCACGACGGCTACCGCACCTTCGAGGGCATCCCCTACGCGGCGCCGCCGGTCGGCGGCCTGCGCTGGGTGTCGCCCCGCCCCGCCGCTTCTTGGCCAGGGGTGCGGGACGCGACGCGTCCCGCGAGCGCCTGCCCGCAGCCGGCCGGTGAAGTGCCGGGCGGCAGTATCGACGAAAACTGCCTCCACCTGAACGTCACCGCGCCCGACGGCGCAGCACCGACGCACCCCCGGCCGGTGATCGTGTGGCTGCACGGCGGCGGGTTCACCACCGGGGCGGGCAGTTCCTACGACGCCCACCGCATGGCCACGCGCGGCGATGTCGTGGTCGTCACCGTCAACTACCGCCTCGGCGCCCTGGGTTTTCTCGGGCACGCCGGCCTGCCCGGCTCCGGCACCTTCGGCCTGGCCGACCAGCAGGCGGCGCTGCGCTGGGTCCGCGCCGAGATCGGCGCTTTCGGCGGCGACGCGCACCAGGTGACCCTGGCGGGTGAGTCCGCGGGCGGCTACAGCGTCTGCGCCCAGCTCGCCTCGCCCGCCGCCGCGGGGCTCTTCGACCGGGCGATCATCGAGAGCGGCCCGTGCACCGGCCGCCCCGACCGCCCGTTCGCCCCGTACTCCGTACCCCTGTCCACGGCTCGGGCCACGGGCGCCGACCTCGCGGCCGAGGTCGGCTGCGCTTCCGCCCGTGACGTGATGGCGTGCCTGCGGCGCGTGCCTGTCGACCGTCTGCTCGCGGCCCAGGCCACCGATCAACAGCCCGCGTACGGAACGCCGTTGCTGCCGCGCGATCCGGGAACCGCTCTCGCCGCCGGACGCTTCCACCGTGTTCCGGTGCTCCTCGGCAACAACCACGACGAGGGCAACGGCTGGGCGGCCGGGATCATCCAGGCCGGCAATCCCGTCACCCCCGACACCTGGCCCGACGTCGCGGCCACCTTCTTCCCCGCACCTGGGCAGGCGAAGGCGATCGTCCGTGAGTACCCGGTGCACCGCACCGACGGCGGCCCGGTGTTCGGCGCGGTCATCGGCGACGCGAACTTCGCCTGCCCGACGGCCCGCACCGACAGCCTGCTCACCACTCAAGTCCCGGTCTGGCGCTACGAGTTCGCCGACGAGCACGCCCCACCGCTCACCTCGAACACGCCGCCCTTCCCGCTGGGCGCACCCCACGCGAGCGAACTGCCCTACCTCTTCGACCTGGGCGGCCGCCCCCGCGAACTGACCCCGGCACAGCACCGCCTGGCCGACACCATGATCGACTACTGGACCCACTTCGCCCGTACCGCCAACCCGAACGGCCCATCATCACCACCCTGGTCCCGCCGAACGGTGCTGTCCCTCGCCCCGGACCACATCGCCCCCACCCGCACCACGCAAGGCCACCATCACTGCGGGTTCTGGGACGCCTTCGGGTGACCCCAACATGGTGCTGCGCCAGGCGATTTCGGTGCCCTGGTTCATGTGGTTGCGCCGCTCGGACTCGTTGATCCGCCGCTGAGACCGACGACAGCGTCACCGCACATGGCCGGGACCTCGACCGATCGGCACAGCCCGCCCCGTGACCCGTGTCCGGGTGTCCTGCGGGTCGACGTCGATGAGCAGATCGCTGGGGCGCCCCATGTCCTCGCCCTGGCGGATGGTGATCCTGGCCGGGGAGGTGACCAGCCCCAGGCTGCGGAGATACCCGCCGAACGCCGCGGCCGCCGCCCCGGTTGCCGGATCCTCCACGACGCCGCCCACGGGAAACGGGTCACGGGCGTGGAAGCGTTCCGGCGACTCGCGCCACACCAGGTGGACGGTGGTCCAGTCATGACGCCGCATCACCTCGGCGAGCCCGTCGAAGTCGTAGTCCAGGTCTGCCAGGCGCGCCCGGGAGCGGGCGGCCAGCACCAGGTGGTCGTTGCCGCCGAACGCCACGTGGGGCGGGAGTGCGGGGTCCAGTTCTTCGGGGGCCCAGCCCAGCGCCTTCAACGTCGCCTCCAGCTCGGCGCTGGTGGCGGGGCGTGAACGGGTCGGCACGCTGGTGAGGGTCGCCAGCGCCGTTCCGTCGTCGTCCACCCTGATGTCCACGGGGATCTCCCCGGCGGGAGTGTCGAGGACGATCTCGCCGGGGCCCAGCTGTTCGGCGAGGGCGACGGACAGGGCGACGGTCGCGTGTCCGCAGAAGGCCACCTCGGCGAGCGGGCTGAAGTAGCGCACCCTGAACCGGCGTGCCGCGTCGTCGTGGCTGGTGACGAAGGCCGTCTCGGAATAGCCGACCTCGGCGGCGACGGCGAGCATCTCGGCATCGCCGAGCCCGGAGGCGTCGAGCACGACCCCGGCGGGATTGCCGCCCGCCGGATCGTGGGTGAAGGCGGCGTAGCGCAGGATCCGCGTGTTCGGCTTTGCGTGGTGCACGGGGCTCGCCCCGCTCGCGTCGTTGGTCATGGCTCCACGCTGCCACGGTCGGTCGATCGAGTCCAACGATGGATTACGATCCGGTCCATCGACACATCGCATACCCTGGCCTCGTGGACACCCGCCTGCTGAACACCTTCACGACGCTCGCCAGAACAGGCAGCTTCACCGCTGCCGCTGCCGAGCTGCACCTGGCTCAGTCCACGGTCACCGTCCATATCCGGTCCCTGGAAAGGGAGTTCGGTACGCGGCTCTTCGACCGACTGCCCACGGGCGCGCTGCTCACCGAATCCGGACGGCGACTGCTGGAGAGGGCAGAGGACGTACTGGACGCCGTCGCCCGGCTGAAGGCCTACGGCGACGACGACGGAGCCGTACGGGGACGGGTGGTCGTGGGCGCTCCCGAGTCGCTGTGCTCCAGTCGGCTGCCGGGGGTGATCGCCGCGCTGCGCATGAGCCGTCCCGAGGTGGACGTCAGTCTGTACGCGGCCGGTACCGCGGGATGCGTCGAAGGGCTGCGCTCTGGACGCCTCGATCTGGCGCTGCTGCTGGAGGAGGAGGCCGACTTCCCCGATGTGACGACCGAGCCGATCGGCCGCGAGCCCCTCGCTCTCGTCTGCGCCCCCGGCCACCCGCTCGCCGCGTCCTCTCGCCGGGCGTCCTGGGAGCAACTGGCCGACGAGGACTTCTTCCTTCTCGAACAGGGATGTTCGTACAGCGACAATCTGGAACGACGGCTGCTGGCCGTGCCCGGCGCCCGGCCGCGGCTGACCCGGTTCGGCAGCGTGGAAGCGGCGCGCTCCTGTGTGTGCGCCGGTCTGGGACTGGCCCTGCTGCCGCTCACGACCGTGGACGAGCACCTGCGCCAGGGACGTCTGGCGCGGGTGAACGGACCGCGGTTCGCCGACGTCCCGGTGCGGCTGGCCCGCCACCGCAGACGCTGGACGGCGCCCGCCGCCCGGGCCCTCGCCGAGGCACTGAAAGCGGACTCCGCCTAGGCCTCGCGGGTTCGCTGCCCCATGGGTGAGCCGAGGACGAGCAGGAGCGAGACGACCGCGCACACGGCGAGGAACGTGCCGATGGCGGCCATGCCTTCCTGCAGGCCGACGGTGAATCCCGAGTCGCTGCCACGGACGATGATGCCGAGTACGGCCACGCCGAGCGTGCTGCCGATCTGCCGGAACGTGTTCTGCACGGCGGAGGCGGAGTTGCTGAGGCGGTCGGGCACGCTGGAGACCGCCAGATTGCTGATCGAGGAGCTGAGAAGCCCGCAGCCGATACCGACGAGGGCGAGGCGCCACTCGATGCCCGCGAGCGTCGCACGGGAGGCCGCCGCCAGCAGCAGCGACCCGGCAGCGGTGACCGCCAGACCGGAGATCATCACGGGAGCGGCGCTGTAGCGGGCCATCAGCCTGCCGGTGACGGGAGCCACCAGAGCCATCACGAGGGTCATGGGCAGGAAGGCGAAACCGGCGGCCAGGACCGAGTAACCGCGCTGGTCCTGAAGGTCGAGGCTGTAGAAGAACAGCACCCCGAAGAAGACCGCGAAGTAGGCGAAGCCGCCCACGTTGGCGGCTATGAAGGGCCGGCTGCGCCAGACGCCCATCGGCATCAGCGGGTTGCGCCCGTTGCGGCCCTTGCTCAGCTGCGTGGCGATGAAAACGATCAGGGCGAGGACGGACAGCACGAGCGTGCCGAGCACGCGTGGCGAGGACCAGCCGGCGCTCTCGCCCTCGCTGAGCGCGAAGACCAGCGCGGCGAGGGTGACGGCGGCGCTGAACGAGCCCGCCACGTCCAGTGTCCGGCGCCCCTCGGGCCGACCGTGCCGCTCGACCGGGATCGACCTGCGGCCGAGCAGCCAGGTGACCATGCCGAGCAGCACGGTGAGAGCGAAGGCGGCGCGCCAGGACGTGACGCTGAGCAGTGCCCCGCCGACCACGGGACCGGCCGCCAGCCCCAGACTGGCCACGCCTGCCCAGGCGCTCACCGCGCGGGCGCGCTCGCGCGGCTCGGTGAACTCGTGCACCAGGATCGACAGGGTCTGCGGGAGCATGATCGCCGCGCCGAGTGCCTGCACCGCCCTGGCGCCGAGCAGCAGTCCGGTCACCGGAGCGAGCGTGCACAGCAGGGATCCGGCGCTGAACACGAGGACGCCGAGCAGGAAAGCGGTGCGCCGGCCCAATCGGTCGCCGAGGGCTCCGCCGAGGAGCAGGGCGGCGGCGTAGGTGAGCGTGTAGAGGGTGGCGACCCACTGCAGTGACGTGTCCGAGGCGTGCAGCGAGCGGCCCAGGTCCGGCAGGGCGACGTTGGTCATCGTCGAGTTGAACATGCTCAGCATGAGCCCCAGGCACATGGCCAGGAGAACCACCTTCTGGCTGCTTCGGTCACGTATCGCCATGCCATCCCTCAGTTTTATAGGTAGCCTAACTATAAAACATCGACGAGTGAGGACGGGCCGAGGGATGGCCGAGCCGGCCAACGAGCTGACAGACGAGCTGACAGACAAGCTGACGGACGAGGCGCGCAAGCGGCTGTTGCGGATCGGTCAGGCGATCCGCCGCGATGCCGCCGGCCTGCCCGTCACCACCGCGCAGGGCTCCGCGCTGAGTCTGCTCAGCGGCGGAGCGATGAGCGTCGGACAGCTCGCCCAGGCCGAGGGAGTGCAGCCGCCGACCATGACGCAGCTGGTCAACCGCATGGAGGCGGCGGGGTGGGTGACCCGCTCCGGCCCCGCGCGCAAGGGGAGCACCGTTCAGATCACGGCCCTGGGGGAGCAGGTCGCCGAGGAGGTCCGCGCGAGCCGCAACCGTCTGCTGGCCCAGCGGATGGAGGGGTTGACGCGCCGTGACAGGGAGGCGCTGCAGGCAGCCCTGGCCGTCTTCGACAAGATGTTCGGCCCGCCGCTCTCCCCGCCGCGGCCCTGAGGAGCCTCCGGCCGACAAACGGCTGAGCCACCAGGCGCGTTGTCGGAAACACGGAGGATTCCGTACCTATTCTCACAGAAGCCCATATTCCGGTGCCTTCAGGAGAATGACCATGAACCTCAAGCCTCTGGCTCGTGCGGCAACCGCCACCGTCGTCGCCGCTGCCGCCTCCCTCGTCGTGATCGGCCCGGCCGCAGCATCCACTTCTCACGCGCAGGTCGTACGAGCGACGTCCCCGACCCCGGGCGGGCCTGCTGCCCCCGCGGGCGCGATGACGGGCCCCGGCCTTGTCCAGTTCGGCGCTGCCACCATCGACTTCGTCGGCCGTCTCATCGGTACGGGCGGCAGCGGCGCCTGAGCGGAACCGGTGCCCCAGCGATCAGCAGCCCGTCCCACTCCGGCGGCTGCCCCACCGTGCGCAGAGGTCCCGCTATGAAACGGTTCGACGACGACAAAGCCAACGGCGACAGCAACGCCAACGCCGACAGCAACGCCCCCGAGACCGCCCCGGACGGTGGCCGCTACGGCGAGGCCGTCTTCCGCCCCGAACAGACCGGCGAGGGCGAGCGCATCGACTTCGGCGCCCTCGCCTACGACGACATCACCTGGGCACGGCTGCGGGCGCTCGGGGTCGGTCCGGGGTGGAACTGCCTCGACATCGGCGCCGGGACGGGCACGATCGCCCGCCGGCTGCTCACCGAGGCCGGGGCGGCCCACGTGCTCGCCGTGGACCGCGACGTACGTTTCCTCAACGCGCGGCCCGCGCCACGGCTCGACGTTCTGCAGGCGGACATCACCGCCCCCGACTTCACACCCGGGCAATTCCGTCTGGTCCACGCACGCTTCGTGCTGATGCACCTGTCCGACCGCGAACGCATGATCACAGCACTGGCCGAACTCATCGCCCCCGGCGGTGTGTTGGTGCTCAGCGACGCGGTCGATCTGACGAGCGACCGCGCCCCCGGCACGCCGTACACCGTCGCCATGCGGGCGATGTGGCAGGGGCTGCGCGACACGATCGGCACCGATGCGACCTCGGCGCCGACGTACCCGCAACTCCTGCGCGGGGCGGGGCTCTCGCCCGTCGCCGCCGAGATCCACGTGCCGCCGCTGCTGCCGGGCAGCCCCATCAGCCGCTTCTGGGCCGACACTTGGGCACGGAGCCGGGAGGCGATGCTCGCGACCGGCCTGGTCGACGAGACCGGCATCGATGCGGCGGTCCGCTATCTCGACTCCGACGAATGCGCCGCACTGTCGGCCGGGATGCTCACCGCGTGGGGCTGGAAACCCGAGTAGCCCCTACGATCACCACCTTCGGTCGCCCTAGCGGCAAAGGAATCAGCGGAACCGCTCCCGTCAACGTCAGCTCGAAGTCCCGATGAGTCCTGGCGCGTGGAGGCAGTGGCAGTTGGATGCGCGCGTCCGCGACCAGGCGTCGTATCCCGTTCCGACTGAGACCGAACCCGGCCATGAGCAGTCTTTCGACACGGACCGGCGCAGGCAGCTCGAACCTGACCCGCACCGTGAGCGGCCTCGGGTCGTCGAGTGCGGGCCGGGGCGTGTCGCGTCGCAGCTCCCACGCCCCGGTCCAGTCGAGGCGGTAAACCCTCTTCGCGGCGAGCGACGCGCTCATCGCCAGCTCCCGCACTGTGGCGGGGTCGTTGGCCTCGTACGCCACCAGCCGAGCGGGCTCCAGCGACGACACGTGGGCACGTTCGTGGACGGGCACTTTCGAGGTCCGGCCGCAGCCCGCGCAGTGCAGCAGCAGCCAGACGTCGAGGAGCTTGCCGTTCGCGTTGACGCGGAACCTGCCCGAGGGGCGGTGCCGGGTGCCGGGGCAGTCCGGGCAGGGCCGCACGATCATGGGCAGCGCGGATTGGCGCACGGCCCACTGGGCCTTGCGATCGATATTCATGGATGTGGTTGATTTCTGGGCTGAGCAGGAGCGCTCGCGGGCCGGGCCGCGGCTCCCGGGATCTGGTGGATGCACACGAGGGCGCGATGACCGCCCCGGGCCGGGTCGTCAGGCTCCGAGGCCGATCGCGCGACAGGTCGACCGTGCGTATGTGGCAGCCGTTACAGATCCATGCGGGCGATCCTCTTCGAGACCGCGGCGCGGAGCAACTCCTTTTCGGCCTCGGCGCATCCGGACGGCATCGCCCCGCCCTCGGTCGTGATGGACATCTCCGACCCCGGCGGTGAGAATGTCCGCGGTTCACAACCACCAACAACACACCGAGACTTCTGCCCGGTGATGGAGTCGGCGCGGGGCGAGTGTCCCCTCTCCGCGCCAGCACTGGACGGTTCCAGGCGGCGACCACGGGTCGGTACATTCGGGCACCGACGACCCAGGTGGGCCGTCCCGCCGGGCAGCGAACAGGACTCGCCGTGCCGTCGGCGAACTACCGTTCCCTGCTGCGCACCCCGGGTGCCGCGGCCTTCTTCCTGCCGGCCTCGCTCGGACGCGTCGGCGTCGCGATGACCGGCCTCGGCATCGTATGGCTCGTGCACAGTCACACCGGCACCTTCGCCGCGGCGGGTCTGGTCGGCGCCGGGTGCGCGGTGGCCGAAGCGCTCGGAGCGCCCCAACTGGCAAGGCTCGTCGACCGGTTCGGCCAGACGCGCATCCTGCCGCCCGCGCTCCTCGCCCACGCCCTGTCCGTGGCCGTCCTGGTGTCCCTGGTGGCCGCAGACGCCTCCGACGCCTTTCTGGTCCTGGGCGGTGCGCTGGTCGGAGCGACCCTTCCGCAACTCGGCGCGATGTCCGCCGCCCGATGGGCGGCAATGCTGCGCACCACCAGAGCGGCCGAACTACCCACCGCCTTCGCGCTGGAGTCCCTGAGCAACGCGGTGGGCTACCTACTCGGCCCGACCATGGTCAGCGCACTCGCCGCGGCCGGACATCCCGTGGCGGGCACAGTGTCGGCCGCCACCTTGTCGGTGACCGGCGGCCTGATCCTCGCGGCCCAACGCGGCAGCGCACCCTCACCGGCGGCCCACGGCGAACGCGCCGCCCGCAAAAGCCGCACCTTGCTGTGCGGCGGCGGCATCGGCGTACTGATGGGCCTCAATCTCGCCATCGGTGTCTTCTTCGGCGGCATGCAGGTGTCGGTGACCGCGTTCGCGGTGGAGCATGGCGAACCCGACTCCGCTGCCGTGATCTTCGCCGTCTCCAACTGCAGTGGACTGCTGGCCGGTTGGCTGTACGGGATGCGACGCTGCCGTGCCGCACCGCCGGTACAACTGCTGGTGGCAACCGGCGCCCTGCTCCTCGGCACACTGCTCTTGCCGACGGCCGGCTCACCGTTCACGCTCGGAGCGGTCGTGGTGCTGACCGGCGCCACCATCCCACCCCTGCTCGCACTCTTCTCGGTACTCACCGAGTCGACCGTCCACCCGACCGTCCTGACCCAGGCGTTCGCCTGGCTCGGCTCGGCCGGCGCCGCAGGCTCGGCCGCCGCGGCGGCGGTCTCCGGCCGAGTGATCGACTCCCTCGGCCCACATGGCGGCTTCACGATCACCACCACGGCCGCCGCCGCGATGACCGTGCTGAGCCTTGCGGGGCTACGGGTGTTCGGGTTCTCGGATCAGTCGCGCAGACCGTGAGACGGGCGGATCCGCTCGAGGGCGGTGTCCGCCGGGTTGAAAGGTGGCCGTAGTTTTGGGACATGCTTTACGTACGGTTGGAAACTCCCACCGTGCCAAGCGCAGTCTGACAGTAGGCAAGGTTCATCCGGGCCGAAGAGCAGTCGAAGAGCAAGAGAGTGGGGCAGGGCGTGCGAGGGCGCAAGGGCGGCATAGGGATCGCATTCGTCACGGTTGCGATGCTGGTGGGCACCAGTGCCTGCGGTGGGGGCAGCGGTGACAAGGCGAGCGACGACATCGGGAAGGGTTCGGGGAAGCCGAGTGCGAGCGCCTCGCCTTCGCCGACGAAGCCCAAGGGCCCGCCGATGCTGCTGGACACGATCACCCCGCAGACGGGAACCACCGTCGGCGTGGCCATGCCCATCTCGGTGATCTTCACGAACCCGGTGGCCGCCAAGGCGCGGGCCACGGTCGAGAAGCACATGAAGGTGAGCGCCTCGCAGCCGGTGGCCGGCGCCTGGCACTGGTTCGGCGACCGGCGCGCCGACTGGCGGCCGAAGACGTACTGGCCCACCGGCACGACGGTGAAGATCGACGCCGACATGACGGGCGTCAGCAACGGCAACGGACGCTACGGCGTGCACGGCTACACGCACACCTTCAAGATCGGTGACGATGTCCGCGCGGACGTCTCCGTGACCGGCCACACCATGAAGGTGACCCGCAACGGCCAGGCGGTGCGCACCCTTTCGATCAACGCCGGCAGCGCCCAGTACCCGACGTGGAACGGCACGATGGCCGTCATCGACAAGCAGGAGAAGGTCCACATGACCTCCTGCAGCGTCGGCATCAGCTGCGACAAGGGCAGCCCGAACTACTACGACCTGACGCTGCCCTGGGACGTCCACCTCACGCAGTCCGGCACGTACGTCCACTACTCGACCGGCGACCCCAACCCGGGCAGCGGCAGCGCCCGCGGCTCGCACGGCTGCGTCCACCTCTCGATGGCGGACGCCAAGTGGTTCTACGGCCAGGTCAAGCAGGGCGACCCCATCACCATCACCGGCTCGCCCCGCGCCAAGGCCCCGGCCGACAACGGCTACGCGTCGTTCAACCTGAGCTGGGACCAGTGGCTCGCCGGCAGCGCGTCAGGAGAGTCGACGACCGCCACGCTGTGACACACCAGCCGGCCTGACTCGATCGCGGTCAGGCCGGCTGCCACAGCTCGATCCGGTTCCCGGCCGGATCGGTGACCCAGCCGAACCGCCCGACGCCCTCCATCTCCTGCGTCTCCTCGGCCACATCCGCCCCCTTGGCCCGCAACTGCGCGAGCATCGCGTCCAGATCGCGCACCCGGAAGTTCAGCATCGTCCGCTGGTCCGGAGAGCCGAAGTAGTCGGTCCCGGACTCGAACGTCGAGAAGACCGTCGGCCCGGTCTCCTGCTGCCACAAACCGTTCTCGTCGGCCTCCAGCCCCAGACAGTCGCGATACCACGCGCCCAGGGCCGCCGGGTCCGTGGCCCGCAGGAAACAGCCACCGATGCCAAGCACACGTTCCATGCCGTCATCCTGCCAGGACATCGACGGGACGGCCCGGAATGCGCTCCAGCACCCCGCCCGCGAAGACGTCGTACAGCGGCAGCGTCTCCAGATGGACGTAGCCGATGTGGCAGTCGCAGGTCGTCAGCGGACAGGGGCGGGGGCGCAGGGCGGTGCGGTAGGAGCCGTCGTAGAGGTTGCCCAGTTCGGCGCGGACGAAATGGCAGCGGCGTACGGTGCCGTCGCCGTCGACCGAGATCACGGACTCACCCGTGCGGCAGGGCAGACCGGCGCTGGCGTGGGGGTGGCGGCTGTACGGGAAGAGGGGGTCGAGCGCCGTCCACTCGTCGGCCTCGGCGTCCCGGTAGGTGTGTCCCTCGGCGGCGTTGATCCACAGGTAGACATGCGCGGGCAGCTCGGCGCGCAGACGGCGGGCCGCCTCCAGGTGCTCGGGCAGGCCGACGACGCCGACGCTGAAGCGCACACCGCGTTCGGCGAGGTCGCGGCACTTGCCCAGGAAGCGGTCGTAGGGGGTCTGGCCCGGGTGGTACGTGCACCACAGCGCGAGTGTGTCGAGATCGGCCCCGGCGAGCCAGTTGGTGCGGCAGCTGAGGTTGGTCTGGATGGCGACCCGGCGGACGTGCGGCAGGCGCGACAGGTCGGTGAGCGTGCGCCGGTACCAGGTGCGGACCAGGCCCTCGCCCCAGGGTGTGAACAGCAGCGACAACCGGTCGTCGCTGTCCGCGGCCCACTGCGCGAAGCGCTCCAACGCGGCCCGGTCTGCGCGGAGTTGGGCGGTCGAGTCGCGCCGCTTGGCGAACGGGCAGTACGGGCAGTCGTAGTCGCAGGAGGCCAGCGGTCCGCGATAGAGGACGGTCAGATCCATGGCGGGCCCGTCACTTCCTCTCGTAGGCGGCCATGGCGGCCCGGACGGCGGGGGAGAACAACTCGGGTCCGATCGCGTCCGAGTGGGCCAGTCCCTCCGGGGTGAGCCGCAGCCGAGCGAAGCCGGGGCCGGGGTTGGGGCCGGGGCTGGGGTCGGTGGTGGTGTCGGTGGTGGTGTCGGTCAACCAACCCCGGTCCGCGAGGAGTTGGAGCTCCGGGCCGAAGTCGTCGAGCGGCTCCGCTCCGAAGCGCGCACGGTAGTCGGCGACCGTCAGGCCCTCCGCCTGGAGGAGCGACTGGAGCAGATGGCGGCGGCGCGCCTCGTGCGCGTCCATGCGGTAGCCGACCTCCGCGCGGGTGAAGTCGCCGGTGCAGACGTAGTCGTCGATGATCCCGCGGATCTCGTGCATCCCCACCGCATAGTCGAAGGAGTAGTGCAGACCGGCTGTGTACGAGCGGGCGCCGCAGCCCAGGCCGATCATGCCGTCGGTCTGGCAGGCGTAGTCGTCGGCGCCCTGCCGCGGGGCATCAATCCTGCGGAACATCCGCATCGACTGCTGGGTGTAGCCCCGGGCGAGGAGGTGGTCGCGGCCCGCGCGGTACAGGCGCAACCGCTGGTCGTCCCAGGCTGGGTCGGGGCCGTTGCCGGTGCGGTGACGGTCGAGGCCGGTCAGGGGGCGGACGTAGAGCGGGTAGAGGTACAGCTCCTCGGGCAGCCAGTCGAGGGCGGCGTCCAGGGAGCGCAGCCACGTCTGTTCGGTCTGGCCGGCGATGCCGTAGATGAGGTCGATGTTGAGGACAGGGATGCCGGTGTCCCGGATCCGGGCGAGTGCGGCCTCGACATCGGCGCGGCGCTGCGGGCGTACGGCTGCTCTCGCCTCGGAGTCGACGAAGCTCTGGACGCCGAGGCTGAGCCGGGTGGTACCGCGCTCGGCCAGGACGGTGAGGCGGTCGGTGGTGGCCGTGGCGGGCGATGCCTCGACGGAGAGCGGGATCGCGCGCAGGTCGGCGCCCATACGGTGTTCCGCGATGTCGCAGAGGCGGTCCAGTTCGGGCGCGGTGAGGAAGGTGGGGGTGCCTCCGCCGAGCGCCGCGGTCGAGAATCGCACCTGCCCGCCGGGCCGGAGAGCCTCGCGCACGGCGTCCGCCTGCCGTTCGAGGGCGTCGAGGTAGGCGCTGGTCAGGCCGTCGGGAGCGCCGATGCGGGTGAAGAGGTTGCAGAAGCCGCAGCGGACCTCGCAGAACGGTATGTGCAGGTAGAGCGAGAGCGCACTCTTGTCCTCGTTAGCCCACAGGGACCGCAGCGTGGGCCGGTCGGGCAGCCTGCGGTAGGCGGTCTTGTGCGGGTAGGCGTAGACGTAGTGCTGATACGGGCTGGTGAGCTGGGCGGTGGTCATCGGACGGCCTCCGCGGGGGCGGTTACCGCCAGGTCGGTCTCTGAGGGGTCGAGGAAGAAGTGGGCGTACGGCACCGTCCACACGGACTCGTGGCCGAGGCGGTGGCCGGAGTAGCCGTCGTCGCCGTAGGCGGTGCCGTGGTCGGAGCAGACGATGGCGAAGCAGCGGCGCCTGGAGCTCGCGGCGGCGAAGAGGCGGCCGATGTGCCGGTCGACGTACTCCAGCGCGGCGGCGTGCGTTTCGCGGGTGTCGCCCGTCTCGCGGGTCGCGCCGGGCAGATGGAACCAGTTGGGCTGGTGCAGAGCGGAGACGTTCACGAAGAGGAACAGCCGCTGGTCGACGGGGAGTTGAGCGACCACCTGCTCGGCTCGGGCGACCTGGTTCTCGAAGGAGTGCGGTGAGGTGACGCCGAACTCCCTTTCCCAGTGCGCCTCGTGGAAGAGACCGGGCAGGACCGTGCCGAGCGGGCCCTGCTTGTTGAAGAAGCCGACGCCTCCGATGCAGACGGTGCGGTAGCCCGCCTGCGCCAGACCGGAGACGAACTCCGGGGTGTCGTAGACGAAGGTGCCGTCGGCGGTCGTCTCGCTCCCGGCGAAGCTCGCCGCGAACAGCCGCGGATGCGGGCCCGGTTCGGCCGGAGTGGGCAGGAAGCCCGCGAAGATCGCCTGGTGCGAGGCGTAGGTGAAGCTGCCCGGCGCGTGGCGCTTCTCCCAGCGGCCGCCGGGGAGATGGCGGGCGAGGTTCGGGATGCGGCCCTCGGCCGCCAGCTCGACGGCCACGTCGTGGCGCAGTGTGTCGAGGGTGACCAGGAGGATGTCGTGACGGCCGACGACCTCGTTCATGTCGGGCTCAGGCATGGGGTGTTCCTGTTCTGTACGGGTGAAGCGGGCCGGCCCCGGTGGGGTTGGGCAAAGCAGAGCCGGTGGGGCTGGGCAGAGCAGAGCCGGTGGGGCTGTGCAGGGCAGACCCGGAAATGCTGCGCACGGCGGCCGCCACCTGCGCGGCGTAGGTGTTCAGGCCCTCGGCGCCGCTGCCGGGCAGGCCGGTGAGCCGGGGCAGCAGGTCGCCGAAGGCGTTGACCTCGCCGACGAAGGTCCTGCGCCAGCCCACGGCCGGCAGCAGGTCCACGCCGACGCAGAGGGTGCGCGGGAAACAGGAGGCGGCGCGCTCGCACACGTCCAGTACGTCGGCCCAGTGCGCGCCCGCCGCCTCCACGGCCTGACGCGCGGCGTCCAGGTCGCCGCGGCACCCGCCGAGGTGGAGATTGGTCAGGGGAGTGCGGCTGGTGCGGACCGCGGCGTGGGTGGCCCGGCCGGCCACGACCACCACCCGCAGGTCGGCGGCGCGGCCCTGCTGGGAGGCCTTCGGCACCCAGCGTTCGAGATGCAGCCCGTCCGGCGCGAGCGTGTCGACGATGGCGGCGATGTCCCGTTCACTGTCGTAGCGGCGTACCCGCAGCGAGTTGTGCAGCGCGCCGTCGGGGGCGAGTTCGACGGACGTGGTGGCCCTGATCCGCCCGCCGCCCGACTCGACGGCGAGGACTCCCGACGCCGACGACCCATGGGCGAGTTTGACGAACAGCCGGTGCATACGGTGCTCGCGCATCAGCGTCCGTACGTCGTCCCAGCTGCGCACCGGCGCGCCGTCGGGGCCCGAGGTGGGCGAGGCGGGGACGGGTACGCCCGCCGCGTCCAGCACGGCGTGACAGGCGCGTTTGTCGAACAGCACGGCAAGTTCGCCGGGGTCGTCGAGGCGGATGCCGCCGCGCAGGGTGCGCAGCGCGGCGGTGAACCCGGCGTACCAGCGGGCCGAGCCCTCGACCCGGGTGGGATCGAGCGAGCCCCGCAGCAACCGGTCGACCTCGGAATCCTCACCGGGTGAGTCGATCCGTACGATCTCGTCGGCCGCGAAGTCCGCTCCCCGCTCGCGCAGGACGTCCGCCCAGGCGATGACCCGCGGACCGGGCAGACCGGCCGCGCGCACCGCGTCCGCGAAGAGGGACACCCGGCGGTTGCCGGGGTTGCCGACCACGGCGAACCGCGGCCTGCCGTGGGCGACTGGCCGAGTCATGGAGGAAGTACTCACTGGAGGACGTGCTCACTCGCCGACGGCGACATAACGCCAGACCGTGCCGTCGTCCTCCGTGTCCTCCTCCGCGTCGTCGCGGTCGAGGTCGACCTCGACGCCCGCGGGCTCCAGGGTTTCCCGCACCCGCTCCTCCACGGGCTTGCTGAGGTAGTGGTGGTGCAGATCGAGCTTCTTGAGGTGGGTGAGGGGCTGACCGCCCAGGAGCGCGACCGCACCCTCGTCGGTCAGCACACCCATGGACAGGTCGAGCACTTCAAGGCGGTCCACGACCGGGGCGGCGGCCACGGCGGCGGCCACCGCGTCCTGCATCTCGCTGTTGCGCAGGGCCAGATGACGCAGGCGCGGCAGCCGGGCGCCGGACAGGATCGGCTCCAGATCGGCGACCTCGCTGTTGCCGCCGTAGTCGGGTGTGCCCAGCCACAGGTCGAGGTGCTCCAGAGCGGGCAGGTCGCTCGCGCCGATGCCGCGCACCACCTCGGCGGGCAGCCCGCCCGTCTCCACAACGAGCCTGCGCAGCGCGGTGTGTTCGAGCGCGGTGAAACCCAGCCCGGAACCGCCGCGCACACCGAATTCCTCCAGCTGGGGGAATGCGGCCAGGAGCGGGCCGACGTCGGTCTGGTTGATCCAGGAGATCTCGCACTCCTCCATCACCATGTCGCCCAGGAACAGCGCGCGCAGCGCGGGGAAGCGGTCCCGGGCGGCACGCAGGGCCGCGATGACGGCGTGCGGGTCGGAGTCGTAGGCCTCCTGCCAGGCCCCGACGATCACGGCTCGCACCCGGGTGGTGTCGACCGCGGCACAGAAACGGGCGAAGGCGTCCGGCCAGTCCTCGTTGGAGTCGTACACCTCGCTGCTGATCCGCCAGGCCACCGCGTCCGGCTCGGGCAGCTTGTCCGTGGGTGCGTCCGGCCCCGGGAAGGTGTGGGAGGGCAGCCGGTAGAGCGAGCTGAGGTGGTCACCGATGGTCATGCTGCCGCTCCTGAGGAGAAGGGAAGTGTGTGCGATCTGTGATGACCGCAGTTCTACCAACAGCCACTGACAACGGCGTTCGGCGGGGCGGGGATCCGGGGCGTTGTCAGTGGTGCCGCCTACCGTCGTGGTCATGAGGCCGGTGCGCGGTGCACCCGGCGGTGAGGGGACAGCCATGTACCGACAGGGAGACGTGCTGATCGTGCCGGTGACGGAGGGGGCGCTGCCGGCCCATGTGGCGCACGCCCCCAGGGAGCGGCGCGACGGGCGGGGCCGGCTCGTGCTGGCGCTGGGCGAGGTCACGGGCCATGCCCACGCGGTCGTCGGGCCGGGGGAGTTGGTGCGCGAGCCGGGATCGTACGGCCCCTTCCTGCTGCACCTTCCCCAGGGCGGCCGGGTGGTGCACGAGGAGCACGCGGCGATCGCTGCCCAAGGGCTGGTACCGCGTGATCAGACAGCGGGAGTACGTGCCCGGATCCGTCCGGATCGTGGCGGACTGAACAGCGGATGGCGGAGGGGCACATGACGAGGACGGACATCGAAGAGACCGTGAACGAGAGCGTTTCCGCGGAGGAGAGTGTCTCCCTGGAGGAGAGCGTCTCCTTGGAAGAGAACGTCTCCTTGGAGGAGTTGGGCCAGTGGCGCGCATGGGCCGCCGCGACCGGTCCCGCCGATCGTGCCACCGCCGAGGACGGCGTACGGCGTGCCTACCGGCTTGCGGGACTCGCGGAACCGGAGCGCGTGGTGTGGGTGGGGTCGCCCAGAGCGGCCGTCGCGCTGATCCGCGAACTGCCGGACCGCGGGGCGAGCGTACGGGACGTGGTGCGCAGCACTCCGTGGGCGCTTGAACGGTGCAGGGTCCACGCCGAGTTGGGGGCGGCGGGCTGGGCCGCGCACTGGGCGGCGACGGGCGGGCGCCTGTGGGACTCGACTCAGGCCCTCGTGGACCGGATACACGCCGGCGTCATCGAGGACCTGGTCGGCAAGGACACGGGCAAGGAGGCCGCACAGGTCCGGCTGCTCCTTTTGGACGCCGTGCTCGGACAGCACGACGCTCCGTGGCTCGCCGCGTTCTCCTGCGACGACGGTGCGCTCGGCGCATTGGCCCAGGTGTGCCGCAGCGCCGGCTGGTGGTGGCCCTTCGCCCGCGTGGCCGTCCTGTCGGAGCGGCCCGTCGCCCTGCACCGCGACGAGGCCGGACGGCTCGACCACGGGGACGGTCCGGCCCTCGCCTATCCCGACGGCTTCGCCCTGCACGCCTGGCGCGGCATGCCCGTACCGGCCACCTTCCTGGCCGAACTGCGCACGCTCACACCGGAGCGGATCCGCGGCGAGGAGAACGCCGAACTGCGGCGCGTGATGCTGGAGTACTACGGCTACGACCGCTATCTCGCCGACTCGGGCGCCCGGCCGGTGCACCAGGACGAGACGGGCACGCTGTGGCGGATCGACCTGGTCGACGACGAGCCCGTGGTGATGGTGGAAGTCCTCAACTCCACTCCGGAACCGGACGGGACCCGGCGCACGTACTGGCTGCGGGTACCGCCGTCGACCCGGACCGCCAAGGAGGGTGTCGCCTGGACGTTCGGCCTGCAGGCCGAGGCGTACGCGCCGGTGCGGGAGACATGAGGCGGGGCCCCTTCTGGAGCGCGTGGGCGCCCGGCATCGGCCGGCGTGCCACCGAACGGGTGGACTCTCAGGTGAACAAGGTGCAAGGGGCCCTCATGACGAGGTCGCCGTTGATCATATGGCCGTCTTGTCCGAGCCTGTGACCGGAAGAGGCGCCCCGACATGCGACGTACCCCCCACCGCCGACTGCTCGCCACCACGCTGCTCGCGGCGTCCGTTCTCATCCCGTCGACGGCGGCTCCCGCCGCGGTGGCCCACGCCGCCGGGGCCGTCGACCGGCACGGGCGCCACGACTGCCCGCAGAGCGGACTCGGCGCGACGCTGAACGCCCGGCTGGACGCGGCGATCGACGACGTCCGCCGGCAGGCGGGCATCCCCGGTGCCGTCGTCGGCCTGTGGCTGCCCGGCAAGGGTTGCTACGTCCGCGCCAGCGGCGTCGCCGACACCGTCACCCAGCAGCCGATGACCACCGACTCCTTCGTGCGGATCGGCAGCGAGACCAAGACCTTCACGGCCACCGCGCTGCTTCAACTCGTGGACCAGCACCGGGTCCGCCTCGACGACCCGATCTCCCGCTACATCAGCGGCGTGCCGAACGGCCGCAGGATCACGCTGCGGCACCTCCTGGAAATGCGCAGCGGCCTGTTCCCGTACACCTCCGACCCGGACTTCGTACAGGCCCTGTTGAGCGACCCGCAGCGCTCGTACACCCCTCGGGAGCTACTGGCGTACGGCTTCAAGCACGCGAACACGTTCGCGCCGGGCGCGCAGTTCGAGTACTCCAACACCAATTTCGTCCTGCTCGGCCTGGTGATCGAGAAGGTCACGGGTCACCGGTTCGGCGATGTGATCGACGCGCAGGTGCTCCGGCGGTCCGGGCTGAGGCACACGCTGCTCCCGCGAGGTGCCCAGTTCCCCCAGCCGCATCCGCACGGCTACACGAACCAGACGCTGGACGGGTCGGTCGCCGACGCCACCAACTGGAACCCCAGTTGGGCCTGGGCGGCCGGGGCGATGATCTCCAACCTCCACGACCTGCGCCGCTGGGCCGAGATCGTCGCGACCGGGAAACTGCTGAGCCCTCGCACCCAGGCGCAGCGGCTGCAGACCCTGCCGACCGGCTTCCCCGGCACCGACTACGGCCTCGGCATCTTCGAGACCAACGGGTGGATCGGGCACAACGGTTCGATCCCTGGCTACGAGACGGTGACCGTCTATCTGCCCTCGCAGAAGGCCACCATGGTGATCATGATCAACACGGACTCCACGAGTCAGGGTCAGGAGCCCTCCACCCTCCTTGCCCGGGCGATCACGGAGATCGTCACCCCGGACAACGTCTACGCGGGCGCGGTCGTCACGCACTGAGTGCATGCAAAAGGCCGCCCGTAGGCGGCGATCAGGGAGGCGGAGGAGGTACTGCGGGGACGCAGCCCTCCTCTGCCTGCCCTCGGTTGTACGAGATGGGCGTCACGCACAGATGTTGGCGGTTCCGTTGCAGTCGCCGTCGTCATCGTCCCAGTCGCCCCAGCCGCCGAAGGCGGAGTGGCCCGGGCTGGACTGAACCGTGGCGGTCCTCATGGCGGAGTGAACGGCTGACGGCGCGGCCTGAGCGGATCCGGCCGTGACCATCCCGGTTGCGAGGGCGAGGCCGAGTAGGGTGCTTGTCGCGAGTGCGCGTGACATGGATATCTCCAGTCGGTTCTTGTGTGTTGCCTTCATGCGGACGACTCTGCTTGCCCCTGGTGCCGGTCTCATTTCGGGCGCGGCCGATCGAGTGACCCAGACCCATGGGCGCGAGGGCCGTCGGCCGCACCCTCGGGAGTGCCGCACCCTCGGGAGTGCCGTGCCACCGCTCAACACCCGATGAGAAAGGACCGTACGACCATGGCTCGTACCGTCACCCTGATCCGCTCCTCCTCCCTGTCCGACATCGCCGAATACGCCTACGCCGCCACGGCGCCCGCCGATTCCCGCCTGATCTTCCTTGCCGGCGCGTGCCCGTTGAACGACGACGGCTCCACGGCTGCGATCGGCGACTACGCGGGCCAGGCGGCGAAGGCCGTCGAGAACATGCGGACCGCTCTCGCCGCCGCAGGCGCGTCCCTTCAGGACGTCATCAGCACCCGGGTTCTCGTCGCCTCGACCCGACGGGAGGATCTGGTGACGGCGTGGACCGTCGTCCGGGACTCGTTCGCCGATCATGACGTCCCGAGCACCTTGATGGGCGTCACCGTGCTCGGCTACGAGGACCAGCTCGTCGAGATCGAGGCGGTCGCCGCCGTAGTCGATGCGTGAGGCCGGTCCAGCACGCGACGTACGGCGATGTGCAGACGCCGGTGTCTCGTAGAGTGAAGGTCAATGACATTTCTGCATACGCACGACTACGGGGGCAACGGCCCGCAACTCGTTCTCCTGCACGGCTACGCACGGTCCCACACGGACTGGGACACCTCGGCGGCCCTTCTCACCACCGGACACCGCGTTCTCGCCGTCGACCTCCCCGGACACGGCAATTCACCCGATATCCCTTCCTGGAACATCCCCGCCGTGCTGCGGCGGATCACGGACACGCTGGACGCGCTTGGTGTACCGGAGGCGGTCGTGGTCGGCCATTCCCTCGGCGGGCTCGTCGCGGTCGAGTACGCCCGGGCGTGCCCGGAGCGGGTCCGAGCCGCCGTGAATCTCGACGGCTTCTGGTGGGGGCCCGACGAGCCGGGCGCGGAACGTGTGAGCAAGGGGCTGCTGGCGGCGGCCGGGACCGTCGCGCCGCCGGAGTACATCGAGCAGCAGATCACCAACTCCGCCAGATTCGGGATCCCTCGCGACCGCGCCGAGGCCGCCGCCCGCGCCGCCGTACGCCCGTTGCCCGACGGCAGCTGGCAGACGCTGCCGGAGCGGGCGGCGGCACTCGAGATCGTCGACGAACTGCACAGGCTGGGCGCGCTCGGTGTCACCGCATGGCTGGACGGTATCGACCGCCCACTGCTGCTGGTACAGGCCGGCCGGCGGCTGCCGCCCTCGCCGGGCATGGAGTGGTTCGCCGACTTCAACGCCCGGTTCGCCCAAGGGGTTTGGGACGAGCTGACCGTGCTCTCCCGCTCCCGGCCGACGATCAGCGTCACCCGGATCGATGCCACCCACCCCATGAACATGGAGGCTCCGGGAGCGGTGGCGACGTCGGTCGAGGAGTTCGTTCGCGGACTGCCTGACTGAGCGGTCGGGCACGCACGGACGGGCCCATGCCGACACCCATCGCGAGCATGCCGGGCGGGATCGAGGTACCTCCGCGGTCGACCGCGGAACGGCGCAAGGCACTCGGCCGTGAGCGGTACATCCGCCAGGAGATCCGGCGGCGCACCGCTCGCGGGAATGCCCCGCCGGGCGACGGCGTTATGACCGGCGTGGGAGTGAAGGGAACAGTGTCCCCGGGCCTCACCTATCGCCTGCAGGGAAGATCGTTCGGCTGAAGCCCTGCAGTGCCTTTCGCCGCGTAGGCGACCGCCCTTCACAACCACAAAGCGCAGACGCGGCCCCGAGTGCTTCGATTGCCTCGGGGCCGCGGTGCTGTGTCCGGCGTCCGGCGTCCGGCGCGAAGCCGGACCGGGCATCGGACAACCGCCGACGCTGAGCGATCTCACTGCTCCATGCGACGGATCTTTGGCCCCTGCAGGTATGTATCTCTCACACCGGGGCACTTGGGGCTGTACCCGACGCCCCTCGGCGTCGCCCAGTGACAACGACGCCACTGATGAAGTCCAAAATCCTCGCGGTGGCGCCTGCCCGCCTGCGAGCTGTGCTGTGTGGGAGAGGAATCGCCATGATGGTGCCGGCGGAGAAGGAACTGCGTGCGGTGCTGGCCCGGTTCGCCGAGGCGCGGATCGAGCACGACGTACGTCCCAGCGGCCGCAGCAGCGCCGCCCTGGAGGACGTCACGTACACGCTGTGCGTCATGACCGGCTCCCGCACCGTCGCGCAGGCCCTCCGCACGGCGGATCTGCTCATGGAGCAGTACACCGCCGAGCGTGCGGTCATCGTTCGCGAAGGCGAGACCCTGGCCGCCTAGGGACTGCAGTTCCACAGTTCCAGCCGTCGCATACGCTCAGGAGAGACCGGGCAGTGCGGCGCAGTTGGAGGTGGCCGGCTTGGCGTCGAAGCGGTCGGTGAGCCAGGAGATGGCGTCGCCCTGGTCGGTGAGCAGGGGAGTGAAGTGGTTGATCAGGGCGCTGCCGAGGTCGAGCTCGGGGACGGGCTTGTAGGTGATGTCGGCGCCCTTGGCGCACCAGTCGACGGCGAGCCGCCGGGCCTGTGCGTGCGGTACGAGGTTGTCGCTGATGCCGGTGGCCAGCCGTACCGGTGACGCGGGCTTCATGGTGCCGATGCGCTGCTTGTCCAGGAAGTCCGTCAGCGCGGGCTCGGACTGGATGATGTCGCTGATGGTCCGGCCGTCCGTGGTCCAACTGGTGCTGTGCCGACCGCCGTATCCGAAGATGGCGTCGCCGACGCACATGGTCGACAGATCCTTGAGGGCCGCGTGGCCCGCCGCGTTCAGGTGGGCGTCGGCGATCGGCTTCAGCGCGGGGTCGGACTCCAGGAACCCGTTGACCGACCAGCCCAGGGCGCCCGCCAGCTCGCTGCCGTCGATGGCCTTGGTGACCTCGACCAGATCGGCCGGGGGAGCGCCCGCGTAGGTCCCGGACAGGGTGATCTCGGGGGCGTACGACGGCTGCAGCTCGGCGGCGGACGCGGTGGCGCCGCCGCCCTGGCTGTAGCCGAAGAGGCCCACGCGTGAGGTGGGCGTGAGAGACGTCCCGTCGAGCGAGCGCGCGGCTCGGACGGCGTCGAGCACGGCGTGGCCCTCGTCCACCCTGTTGACGTAGGTGTGCGTGCGGTCCGTCGCGCCCAGCCCGGCGTAGTCGGTGACGACGACGGCGACGCCCTTGGCCAGCAGGCGGTAGATCGCCAGGTCCTCGTAGCCGATCGACACCGTCTGTCCGTTGAGGGTCAGGGGGTGTTCCAGGCCGAGGGAGGCGGCGCACTGGTCGCCCTGGCCCATGGTGCCGGGCGCCACTGCCACCAGCGGACGGTCGCCGGAGCCCCGCCAGGCCGCGCTGGGTTCGATGTAGGCGCCGGTGACCGCCATGGGTTCGCCGTTGGAGTCGGTGGACTTGTACATCAGACGGGTGGCGGTGCCGGGCAGCGGCCCGTGGACGCCCGGCAGGCTCAGCGCCAGGGGGAGGGGTTCGCTGCGCACCAGGGCGCCGTTGGCGGAGGGCAGGGCGGCGGGCGGGTTGTAGAACTCCGGGATCGTGACACCGCGGGAGACCACGGCGTCGGTCTGCGGCTCCGCTACGGCGGGAAGCGCGGTGCTGCCGAGACATGCGGCGGTCGTGACGGCGACGGCCAGGAGGCGGGCGGATGCGGGCATGACGGTCTCCGGTGTCGGGGAGGCCGAGCCTCGACCTGCGGCTCGGTGGGGTTGACGGCCTGGTGGGGCCAGGCCGGTGGGGGAGGGGCCGGTGGTTCGGGCGCGGTCGTTCCGCCGCGCCCCGCACCCCGTGCCACTTTCATTGCCACTCTTAGACGAAGTGTCAGGACGGTATCCGCGAGGGTGTTACCGGCGGTAGCAGTTGGAAGGTTACGTTTCAGTAATATGACGCCCCGTGAGCGGCATCACACCGGCGTCCGTGAGCGGCGTCCGTGCGGGTCCGCCCCGCTCGCCTGGGTACTCGGACGTGTCCCTCGACCGTTTTTCGGCCGTTCCCCGGTTTGCGGCAGCCGTCGGCGAGCAGACGATCTCGCGGCACCCGTGCCAGGCTGAAAGGAGCGTGCTCATGACCGACAACGAGTCCGGTCTCCTCGTCGGCGACGCGGACCCTGGAGCGGTCAGACGACATCGCACCCTGTTCAGGGCCGTGCGCCGGCGCAGGAACCCGCCACTGCGCCGTACCGACATCACCGTCACCGACGAGGCGGCCGTCAAGAGGGCGGTGAAGGCGGCCTCGCTCGGAAACGCCATGGAGTGGTTCGACTTCGGGATCTACAGCTATCTCGCGGTCACCATCGGACACGTCTTCTTCCCCTCCGGGAACGACACCGTCCAGCTGCTGTCGTCCTTCGCGACCTTCGCGGTGGCCTTCTTCGTACGTCCCCTCGGCGGCATGTTCTTCGGACCGATGGGCGACCGGATCGGCCGTAAGAAGGTCCTCGCCCTGACGATGATCCTCATGGCGATCGGCACGTTCGCGATCGGTCTGATCCCCTCGTACGCCACCATCGGCTTCTGGGCCCCGGTCCTGCTGATCTTCTTCCGGCTGATCCAGGGCTTCTCCACCGGAGGCGAGTACGGCGGCGCCTCCACCTTCATCGCCGAGTACGCGCCCGATCTGCGCCGAGGCTTCTACGGCAGCTTCCTCGAACTGGGCACCCTCGCCGGCTATGTCGGCGCGGCCGGGCTGGTCACGGCCCTGACATCGGTGCTGGACAGCGGCGGCATGGACGCATGGGGCTGGCGGGTGCCGTTCCTGGTGGCCGGTCCCATCGGAATGATCGGTCTCTACCTGCGGCTCCGGCTCGACGAGACACCCGCCTTCCAGAAGCTGGAGGACGGCTCGATGCACCGGGCGTCCGATGCCGCGTCCGCGGTCGAGACGACCACCGGCAAGGACCTCACGAAGATCTTCCGCGACTACTGGCCGACCCTCGTCCTGTGCATCTGCCTGGTCGGCGCCTACAACATCGCCGACTACATGCTCCTGTCGTACATGCCGACCTATCTGTCGGACGACATGGGCTATTCCGAGACCCACGGGCTGCTCGTCCTGATCGCCACCATGGTCGTGCTGATGCTGATCGTGAACCAGGTGGGCCGACTGTGCGACCGGCTGGGCCGAAAGCCGCTGCTGATGACCGGGATGCTCGGGTTCCTCGTGCTGTCCCTGCCGGCGTTCCTGCTGGTCAGGCAGGGCAGTCTGGTGGCGGTGTCGGCCGCGATGCTGATGCTCGGACTCTCGCTGGTCTGCCTGCTCGGCACCATGTCCGCCACCCTGCCCGCGCTGTTCCCGACGGAGGTCCGCTACGGCTCCCTGTCCATCGGCTACAACTTCGCGGTCTCCCTGTTCGGCGGCACCACGCCCTTCGTCATCACCGCGCTGATCTCGGTGACCGACAACGAGCTGATGCCCGCCTTCTACGTCATGGGCGCATCGCTCGTCGGCGTGATCGCCGTGCTGTGCATGCGGGAGACGGCGCGCCGGCCGCTGGCCGGGTCGCCGCCCTCAGTCGCCACGGCGGAGGAGGCCGACCGCATGGTGGAGAGCCAGGCGCCGACGCCCAGGTTCTGACGCGCGTCGGCGTGGTATGCCCGTAAAGGTGTGCATGTCCTGATCGAAACAGGGCCACGGGCAGGTGCAGGCCCACGGCAGGCGAAGGAGGAGCGGTGCCGACGCAGGCGGGTGACGGAACGGATCCACGGCGCTGGAAGGCGCTGTGGGTCACGCTGGTCGCCGGGTTCATGAGCCTGCTCGACGTCACGATCGTGGCGGTCGCGCTGCCGTCCATGCAGCGCGACCTGCACGCGTCGGCCCCCGCCATCCAATGGGTGGTCTCCGGTTACGCCCTCGCCTTCGCCCTGGTCCTCGTCACCGCGGGCCGGGTCGGTGACGCTATCGGCAGGCGCCGTATCTTCCTGCTGGCCCTGGGGGCCTTCGTGCTGTGCAGTGCGGCGGCGGGCGCGGCGCCCACCATCACCTTCCTGGTCGCCGCCCGCCTCGCCCAGGGCGTCGCGGCGGGCTGTCTCGCCCCGCAGAACTCCGCGCTCATCCAGCAGATGTTCCGCGGGGCCGAACGCGGCCGCGCCTTCGGCCTGTTCGGCGCGGTCGTGGGCGTCTCCAGCGCCGTGGGCCCCATCGCGGGCGGGCTCATCCTCGCCCTCGCCGACGGCCCGCAGGGCTGGCGGTGGATCTTCTACGTCAACGTCCCCGTCGGCGCCGTCGCCCTGCTGCTGGGCATCCGGTTGCTGCCCAGGACGACACCGGGCCGTCGGGAACAGCTCGACCTGGTCGGTGTCGCCCTGCTCGGGTGCGGAGTCCTGGCGCTGATGCTGCCGCTGGTGCTGGCCGAATCGGGCGGCGTACGACGGCTGTGGTGGTTGTTTTTGCTGGGCGCGGTGTGCCTGGCCGCCTTCGTGCGGTGGGAGCGGCGCGTCGCGGCACGAGAGGGCCAACCGCTGCTGGACCCCCGGCTGGTGACCTCCACGCGCGGCTATGCCGTCGGCGCCACCATCGGCACGCTGTACTTCGTCGGCTTCAGCGGGGTGTGGCTCGTCTTCGCGCTGTTCTTCCAGAACGGCCTGGACTACTCGCCCCTGCGCTCGGGTCTCGCGGTGACCCCGTTCGCGATCGGATCGGCCCTCGGGGCGGCGGCCTCGGGCCGTCTCGTGGACCGGCTGGGCCGGCTGCTGACCGTGTGCGGCCTGGCCGCCGTGGTGCTCGGCCTGGGCGGCACCGCGCTCATCCTGCTGCTCGAACCCGCCCATGTGGCCGCCTGGATCACCGCTCCCCTCCTGTTCGCCGGCGGCCTGGGCAGCGGCTGTGTCATCTCCCCGAACATCACCATGACCCTGCGCGACGTGCCGGTGCGGATGGCGGGCGCGGCCGGAGGCGCCCTGCAGACCGGGCAGCGGCTGGGCGGTTCGATCGGTACGGCCGCCCTGCCCGGGCTCTTCTACGTCGTGCTGAGCGCAGGCGCCCACAACTACCGCACCGCCGTGGCGACTTCCGTCGGCCTGGGCACCCTCCCCATCGTCTGCTCGCTCGCCCTCGCGATCCACGACTGGCGACGCGATCTCCGCGCCGAACGGCAGCCGTGCCCGCCGGAGGCCTCGAACAGTCACCTGCACGCGGGCCAGGGCTGAGACGCCGGGCCCTCGATATGCACGGAGTTTCGTAGAGCTACGCAAGAATTTGCGTTCCTTGCGTGTGCTTGCGCTGTGCGATGCAAGGTGTGGGAACATCGCAATTTTCCCGCTGGAGTGCGGGAGTTGACGGTGAAAAATGCGGTGCGCGTGCAGTAGACGTGCTCACATTGCTCTGCAATATTGCGATGAAACAGTGCAAGAAGCTGCGCATGCATTCCCTGCTTCATGGCAGAGGGGGTCGTGTGCGCCGTCGCTCTGCCCAGGAACGAGCCGTCCTCGCCGCCCCTTCCGGCGCGCGCACCTTCGCAGGGAGTGACCACGCATGATGCGACACAAACCGAGATCCTTCAGACGGCGCGCGGCAACGGCCGCGCTCGCCTCCGCCGTCCTGGCTCTGGGCATGCCCGCCGTCGGCGCGCACGCGGCCGGCGGTCCCAATGCCGCGGCCGACACGGCGACCAGGGCCGGCAGCGCCCTTCGCGCACACTCGGCCGCCAATGTCACCGACGGCGACAACAGCACCTACTGGCAGGCCGGGAAGAAGTCGGCGCAGTGGGTGCAGACCGACCTCGGCAAGACCAAGCGCGTACGCCAGGTCGTGCTGCGGCTGCCCGAACAGTGGAGAACTCGCAAGCAGACACTGGCACTTCAGGGCAGCGCGGACGGGAAGAGCTTCGCCACGCTCAAGTCGTCGGCGCAGTACGTCTTCAGCCCCGGCAACGGCAACACGGTGAAGGTCTCCTTCCCCGCGACCCTCGCCCGCTACGTGCGCGCCGACTTCACCCGCAACTCGGTCGCCGAGACCGCCCAGCTCGCCGAGATGCAGGTCCTCACGAGCGCCGCCTCGACCCCCAACCTCGCCCAGGGCAAGCCCTTCACGGAGAGCGGGCACGCCGATGTCTACGGCGCCGCGAACGCCGGTGACGGCAACCGCGACACCTACTGGGAGAGCAAGAACAACGCCTTCCCGCAGTGGCTCCAGGTCGACCTCGGCTCCTCGGTCAAGGTGAACCAGGTGACCCTGCGGCTGCCTGGCGGCTGGCCGAGCCGCAGCCAGACCCTCAAGATCCAGGGCTCCACGGACAACCAGAACTTCACCGACCTCACGGCCTCGAAGGCGTACACCTTCGACAGCGGCAACGACCAGTCGGCGACCGTCAGCATCGACACCACCACGACGCGATACGTCCGCGTGCTGATCACCGCCAACACCGGTTGGCCCGCAGGGCAGTTGTCCGAGCTGGAGGTCTACGGACCCGCGACCGGCGACACCCAGGCGCCCACCGCGCCTACGAACCTGAGCTACACCGAACCGGCCACCGGACAGATCAGACTGACCTGGAGCGCGGCCACCGACGACACCGCCGTGACGGGCTACGACATCTACGCCGACGGCCAGTTGCGCGCGAGCGTCGCAGGGAACGTGCTGACCTACACCGACACCCAGCCCGCCGGCAGCGACATCACGTACTACGTACGCGCCAAGGACGCCGCCGGCAATGTCTCCGCCAACAGCAACAGCGTCACCCGCAAGGGAGCGGGCGGCGACACGCAGGCCCCCACGGCGCCCGGCAACCTCGCCTACACGCAGTCCGGCGGCGACGTGAAGCTCACCTGGCAGGCGTCCAGCGACAACGTCAAGGTCACCGGCTACGACGTCTACGCCGACGACCGGCTCGTCAAGTCCGTGGCGGGCGACGTCACGACGTACACCGACACCCCGTCCGCCGCCGCCACGGTCACCTACTACGTGAAGGCGAAGGACGCCGCCGGGAACGTGTCCGTGGCGAGCAACAGCGTCACCCGGCCCGGCACGACCGACGGTGGCTCGAACCTCGCCGAGGGGAAGCCGATCGAGGCCTCGTCGTACGTCTTCACCTATGTCGCCGCCAACGCCAACGACGGCCAGAACAGCACCTATTGGGAGAGCGCGGGCGGCGCCTACCCGGCCACTCTCACCACCAAGCTGGGCGCCAATGCCGACCTCAGCCAGGTCGTCGTCAAGCTCAATCCGGACGCCGCCTGGTCCACGCGTACCCAGAACATCCAGGTGCTCGGCCGCGACCAGGACGCGACGGGCTTCACCAGCCTCGCCGCGGCGAAGGACTACACCTTCAACCCGGCGAGCGAGAACACCGTGACCATCCCGGTCTCCGGCTCCGCCGCCGACATCCAGCTCAAGTTCACCTCCAACACCGGTGCCCCGGGCGCGCAGGTCGCCGAGTTCCAGGTGATCGGCACGCCGTCCGCCAACCCGGACCTCAAGGTCACCGCCCTCACCAACTCGCCCTCGGCGCCGGTCGAGTCGGACACCATCAGCCTCTCGGCGACCGTCACCAACAGCGGCAGCAAGCCGTCCAAGGCCACCGACGTGAACTTCACGCTCGGGGGCACGAAGGCCGCCACGGCGGACGTCCCGGCCCTCGCGGCCGGCGAGTCCAAGACGGTCACCGCGAGCATCGGGACCCGGGACGCGGGCAGTTACCCGGTGGGCGCCGAGGTGGACCCGTCGAACAAGGTCATCGAGCAGAACGAGGCGAACAACGTTTTCACCCGCTCCGACGCACTCGTCGTCAAGCCGGTCTCCAGCTCCGACCTGCTCGCCGCCCCCGTCTCCTGGACCCCGTCCAGCGCCTCGTCCGGTGACGAGGTCAAGTTCACCGTGGCCATCAAAAATCAGGGAACCGTGGACTCGGCCTCCGGCGGCCACGACGTCACGCTGACGATCCAGGACTCCAAGGGCGCCACCGTCAAGACGCTCACCGGCTCCTACAACGGCGCCATCGCGGCGGGCCGGACGACCGCACCGGTCGACCTCGGCTCGTGGACGGCGGCCAACGGCAAGTACACCGTGAAGACCGTCATCGCCGACGACACCAACGAACTCCCGGTCAAACGGGCCAACAATACCACCACACAGCCCCTGTTCATCGGCCGCGGCGCTGACATGCCGTACGACATGTACGAGGCCGAGGACGGCACGGTCGGCGGCGGCGCCAAGGTCGTCGGCCCCAACCGCACCATCGGCGACCTCGCTGGCGAGGCGAGCGGCCGCAAGGCGGTCACCCTCAACTCGACCGGACAGTACGTCGAGTGGACCACCCGCGCGGCGACCGACACCCTGGTCACCCGCTTCTCGATCCCCGACGGCACCGACACGACACTCGACGTCTACGTCGACGGCCAGTTCCTCAAGCCGATCGACCTCACCTCCAAGTACGCCTGGCTGTACGGCAACGAGACCTCGCCCGGCAACTCACCCGGCTCCGGCGCCCCGCGCCACATCTACGACGAGGCGAACCTGCTGCTCGGCAAGACCGTCCCGGCAGGCTCCAGGATCCGGCTGCAGAAGGACGCCGCCAACACCTCCACCTACGCCATCGACTTCGTCAACACCGAGCAGGCGACGGCCGATCCCAACCCCGACCCGGCCGCCTACGCGGTCCCGGCCGGTTTCTCGCACCATGACGTGCAGAACGCGCTGGACCAGGTCCGCATGGACACCACGGGCAGGCTCGTCGGCGTCTATCTGCCCGCGGGCGACTACGAGACCTCCAGCAAGTTCCAGATCTACGGCAAGGCCGTCAAGGTCGTCGGAGCCGGGCCGTGGTTCACCCGCTTCCACGCACCGGCCTCCCAGGAGAACACCGACGTCGGCTTCCGGGCGGACGCAACTGCCAAGGGCTCGACCTTCGCCGGCTTCTCCTACTTCGGCAACTACACGTCCCGGATCGACGGTCCGGGCAAGGTGTTCGACTTCTCCAATGTCTCCGACGTCACCATCGACGACATCTGGGTCGAGCACATGGTGTGCCTGTACTGGGGCGCCAACACCGACAACATGACCATCAAGAACTCCCGCATCCGTGACATGTTCGCCGACGGCATCAACATGACGAACGGCTCCACGGACAACCACGTCGTCAACAACGACGCCCGCGCCACGGGAGACGACAGCTTCGCCCTGTTCTCCGCGATCGACGCGGGAGGCGCCGACGAGAAGAACAACCTCTACGAGAACCTGACCTCGACCCTCACCTGGCGGGCGGCCGGTATCGCGGTCTACGGCGGCTACGACAACACCTTCCGCAACATCCGGGTCGCCGACACCCTGGTCTACTCCGGGATCACGATCTCCTCGCTGGACTTCGGCTATCCGATGAACGGCTTCGGCACCGAACCCACGACGATCGAGAACGTCTCCCTGGAACGGACGGGCGGCCACTTCTGGGGCGCGCAGGTCTTCCCCGCCATCTGGGCGTTCTCCGCCTCGAAGGTCTTCCAGGGCATCAGGGTCAACGACGTCGACATCGACGACTCCACCTACGGAGGCGTGATGTTCCAGACCAACTACGTAGGAGGACAGCCGCAGTTCCCGGTGAAGGACACCGTCTTCACCGACATCTCCATCACCGACTCCAAGAAGAGCGGCGACGCCTTCGACGCCAAGTCCGGCTTCGGCATCTGGGCCAACGAACTGCCCGAACCCGGCCAGGGCCCCGCGGTCGGCGAGGCCACCTTCCGCAACCTGCGGATGAGCGGCAACGCCCAGGACGTCCGCAACACGACCAGCACATTCAAGATCAACATCGAGTAGTGCCGTGAGCGGTGCACAACAGTGCGGGGCCACCCTCGGTCAGGGTGGCCCCGTGCTCACAGCCCGACGACCTTGCCGCTCGCCGAGATCTCGTAGACCAGGGTGACCGTGCGGCGGCCACCGGGTGCCAGACGAAGGTCCCAGCGGGCGATGCCGTCGGCGTCGATCGCGTCGGGCTCCGGCGCGCAGGCTTCCTTGCGCAGTCGTACCTCCACGGCCGAGACCTCGGAGACCGGGATCCGTTCGCGCAGGGCGACGACCTGCTCACCCGTTTCTCCGGGTGCGGAGAAGCGGGACACATGCAGGCGCACTGTGCGGGTGATCAGGGTCCGCTGGGTCAGCGTCGCGGTGTCGCGGGACTCCTCGGCGTGCCGGATCACGCGGTAGTCGTCGTGGCTGCCGAAGGCCAGCTCGACCGGGGCGCCCGGAGCGGTGAACTCCAGCGTCCCGCGGCCGGTGAACCCGCTGCCTCGTACGAGGTCCACGGGTCCGGCCAACAGCGCGTGGCCGGACGTGTTGTCGAACCGCACGACCTCGGTGACCAGCGGCGACAGTTCGGGGGAGGAGGAGTACTCCCTGCTCGCGGCGGTGGTGATCGCGGTGAGCGGCACCCGGTGGGCGCGGCCGTCCGTGGGGACGGAGACGGCCGTGGGGGAGTGCAGGACGCGCGCCTGGCCGCCGTCGTCCACGCCGGGAAGACCGAGCACCGGGGTGGGGCCGAGGTCGGCGATGTCCTCCTCCCGCAGCTCCACGTCGACGGTTCGGCGTTCGGCGGCGGAGCGGTCCCTGAGGGTGAGCCGGTCCTCGGTCAGCCGCGGTGGGTCGGTGGTCAGCGCGGAGCGTGCCGTCGACAGGGTGAGCCGCACGTCCGACCAGTCCTCGCCCGTGCGCTGCCACACCATCGCGTCGGTCTCCAGCGTCAGCGCGTCCGCGTCGAGTACGGCACGGTAGGCCGGGCGCCACAGGGCGCACGAGGTGAGGTGGGTCAGACGCAGCCGGACCGGTCCGGCTGCCTCGGCCTGCACGGTCAGTTCGACATGGCCGACCAGTTCGGCGGGCTGCTCCTCGGCGAGGTCGAGGGCCTGCCGGGCCTCCGTGAGTTCGGTGGACAACACCGCCAACCGGGCGTCGGCGGCGCGGAGTTGCTCGCCATGCGATGCGCGTTCGGCGTCGATCCGGTCCAGCTCCCGGGTCCAGCGGGCCTCGTCCGTCTCCCCGAAGCCGGTCCCCTCGGCGATGTCCCGCAGCAGATCGGCGGCGAGTTTTCCGAGCAGGTCGAGGCGGGTGCGCAGCCGGTCGCCCTGGTGGCCGCGGGCCTGCCGTTCCTCTTCCAGGGCATGGATCCGCAGACGCAGCACGGAATCGTCGGCGGAGGGTTCGGGGCTTCGCGGCGTCCAGGTGCGGACGATCCGTGCGTCGAGGACCGTCGCCCCGTGCTCACCCGTCAGTTCCGCATGGAGCGTGCGGTCGACCGCGAGCGCGCTGATCGGACCGAGGCGCAGCCGCTGGACGCCGGCGCGCAGGTCGAGTCCGGTGGTCCGCTCGACGTGGGCGCGGTCCTCCAGGCAGGTGACGGCCGTGACGGGCAGGGGGATCGGCAGGGTTTCCGTGGGCATCGTGTCAGCTCCTGCGGTTGCCGCCGACCAGGGCCTTGGCGGCCGGGACGCGGATCTCGTAGCCGCCGTCGAGGGCGGCGCTGCTGCCGGCGGGCAGGTCCACCCGCCAGATGCGGGTGCCCGGGGCGTGGCGATCGGGTCCGGAGTCCTGCTCGGGGGTCGTCCAGTCGGCCCGTTCCTCGATCCGGACGTCCGGTTCGGAGGTGACCGGGACCTGTTCGCGGACCTCGACGGTGACGGTCTTGGCGAGCCGGTTGGCCAGTTCCACATGGACCTGGTGGTCGAGCACGGTGGTGTTGCCGCGCAGACCTGCCGTCGACTCGCGCAGGTTGGTCCGGCGGGTGACCCGGATGCCCTCGGCCGGGCCAAGTCCCATGCGGCGGACACCGCCGGGGGCGAGTGTCGGCAGGGCGGCGGTCAGCAGGAAGTCCTCGTCGACGGTGACCTCCACCGGGCCCGCCAGCAGGGCCTGTTCGGTGGCGTTGGAGAGTACGAGCGTGGCGTAGACCGTCTGTTCCACGGACGGCACGCACACGTACTCGGTGCGCAATCCGACCGGGATCTCGGTCACCGTGACGGTGTGCCAGGTGCCGTCGGAGGGGATGTCGGCGCGGGCGACCGCGTCGAAGCGGTGGTCGAAGGAACCCGCCGACTCGCGCGGCCGCACGGCGTGTCCGGGCAACGGCAGCGCGGACACCGCTTCGGCACGGCGGCGGTACTCCACCGCCACCGGGTCGTACGTCAGCTGCGGGAAGAGCCTGCCCCTGCGGTCCTCGGGCTCGTCCGCACCGGACAGCACGAGCGCGGCGTAGTCGAGCTCCGCGCCGCTCGGCCGGGGCGGGCCGTTCACCACGGGCGGCGGCTGGGGCGGCGGCGCGCTCATGCCCGGGGCCGCGGGAGCGAAGGCGGCGGGAGCGGCGGCGCGCTCGGCCGGAGCTTTGCGACGCGGTCGTCCGGACGGCGAGGACGGCGACGACTGCGAGGACGGCGCCGCGTCGAGCATGGCGTCGTCGAAGTCCTCCTCCAGGACGGCGCCGTAGCCGGACTCGGCGGGTGCGGCGGGCGCCACCATGCCGTACGCCTGTGCCGGCGGTGGGGGCGGCGGTGGGGCGGAACCGGCTCCCGCGACGGCAGCGGCAGCGGGCCTCGCGTTCGAGGCTGGGCGGGGGCCCGCCGCGTCGTAGCCCGCGAACAGGTCGGAGAGGCCCGCGGGAGGCTCGCGCCAGCCGGAGGGTGCGGGGGCGGGCTGGCGTCGGCCGACCCGGATCGAGCGCAGCCTCGGCAGGTCGGTGCGGCGCCGCAGATCCGCGGTGGCCAGGGCGATGCGCACCCCGGTCCAGTCCTCTCCGGTGCGCTGGGCGACCGAGGCGCGCAGCACCAGGGTTCCGCCGTCGTCGTCCTGACGGTGCGTCAGGCGATAGGCGGGGACCCAGACGGCACCCGGCACGCCGTACTCGACCTCCAGCTCCACCGGTCCGGATCCGTCCAGGGTCAGCAGCGCGCCGACGGTGGTCTCCACGGGCCCGGACGGTACGGCGGTGGAGGCGCGGACCCAGCGGTCCGTGGCGAGGGAGAGCTCGTGCTCGGCGCGGCGCAGCTCCTCCTCCAGCTCCGCGAGCCGTTGATGCAGGCCGCGCAGTCGTTCGTCGACGAAATCGGCGAGCCGCAGCCATGCGTCGGCGGGTGTGCGGCGGGGCGGGTCCTCTCGCTTGCGGCCCGGCGGAACCGGGCGCAGCGCCGCGACCTCGGCGATTTGGCTCAGCTGCCGGTCACGGTGCCCCTGGGCGGCTTCGTACGTGTCCCGCAGCCGTTCCATCTCGTGCCGCAAGGTGTCGGCCGTCTCGGCGCCGGACGGTTCGGCGTCCACCTCCACGCGCACCTCGGTGACCCGTACACCGCTGTCACCGACGACTTTGGCGCGCAGCGAGCCCGCATCCATCGAGCGGGGCAGCCCCGTCACCCGCACCCGGCCGCCCTCCGGCACCGTGCCGCGGGCCACCCGGGTGCACAGCGCGCCCTGCGCGTACACCACGACCGCGTCGAGCGTCGACGCCCATCGCTGCACTTCCTCGGATTTCATGCACTCCGCCCCCGTCGTGTCCGTGCCGTGCGGGACAGTATCCGGTGATCATCGAGGGGGACAAGACACGACAGGGACGTACAACGAAGGCGGCGTCGCGAAAGCGGCGCACACGAAGGGGCGTACGAGATGCGTATTGATCTGAGCGGTCGCACGGCACTGGTCACCGGTTCCACGCAGGGCATCGGCGCGGCGATCGCCGCCGGTCTCGCCCGCGCCGGTGCCCGGGTGGCCGTCAACGGCCGCAGCGCGGAGCGCGCCGAGGAGACGGCCGCCCGGCTGGCGCAGCAGGTGCCGGGAGCCGAGCTGGTGCCCGTGGCGGCGGACGTGACCACCGAGGAAGGGGCGGAGCAGGCGCTCGGCGCTCTGCCGCAGGTGGACATTCTCGTCAACAACCTCGGGATCTTCGGATCCGCCGACCCCATGGAGATCACCGACGACGAATGGCGCCGCTACTTCGAGGTGAACGTCCTCGCGGCGATCCGGCTGACCCGCCTCTGCCTACCCGGCATGACCGAGCGGGGATGGGGGCGTGTCCAGTACATCGCCAGCGACTCGGCCGTCGTCATCCCCGCCGAGATGATCCACTACGGCATGTCGAAGACCGCCCTGCTCGCGGTCGGCCGTGGGTTCGCCAAGCAGGCGGCCGGTACCGGCGTGACGGTGAATTCGGTCATCGCGGGTCCCACCCACACCGGTGGGGTCGAGGACTTCGTGTACGAGCTCGTCGACCGTGACCTGCCCTGGGACGAGGCCCAGCGCGCCTTCATGCGCGAGCACCGTCCGCAGTCCCTGCTGCAGCGGCTGATCGAGCCGGAGGAGATCGCCAACATGGTCGTCTACCTCAGCTCCGACCAGGCGTCGGCCACCACGGGCGGTGCGCTGCGGGTCGACGGCGGATACGTCGACTCCATCCTGCCCTGACCTTCAGGTTCGCGGAGCCCCGGCCCGCAGGCCGTCCATGACGAGGTCGAGGAGCCGGGCGGCGCGGGGCCGCCAGTCCTCGGCGGGGGGCAACTGCCACAGGCCGGCGATGGTCAGCAGGAAGTCGTCGGGGGTCAGGCCGGGGCGGATGGTGCCCGCGTCCTCGTTGGCGCGCAGGAGGAGTTCGGTCGCGTCGGTGAGGGGGGTGGGGGCGGGCTTGGCGGGGCCGCCCGGGGTGCTCGTGGCGAGGCGCATCGCATCGGCCAGGCCCGCCTTGGTCATGGCGAACTCGGCCAGCCGGTCCATCCAGGTCCGCAGCGCCTGCTGCGGCGGCAGCTGTTCGAGCAACTGGGCCGCGTGATCGGCCACTTGCTGCATCTCGTGGCGGTAGATCTCCAGGACGAGCGCTTCCCGGTTGGGGAAGTTGCGGTAGAAGGTGCCCTGCCCGACGCCCGCCTTCTTGGCGATCGCGCTGAGGGGCGCGTCCGGGCGCAGCGTCAGCTCGGCGAGGGCGACCTCGAGAATGCGCTCACGGTTGCGCTGGGCGTCCGAGCGCAGGGGCGCGTCGTCGTTGTGCTGCACTCGTCACTCCTCGCGGGCCGGCGCCGAAACCCGTCCTTGCCAAGCCGTCCTTGCTAAGCGGACAGCTGTCCGTTAGGTTTGCTGTGTAGCGGACAGTTGTCCGGTTGCGTCCAGCATAGCCCTGCCCGCGACCGAACGGCAGCCCGCGCCCCCCGTCACTCGGCGGCGTACAGCCGGCCTCCTGCCCCCCTGCCTGCCTCGGTCCTCGCCCCGCCCCGCCGCCAAGTCCAGCGGCCGGCTCCGTCGCGAACACACTGTGAAAGAAGTGGCCCATGGCCGTATCGACGTCCAGCGTCATCACCCTGCACATCAACGGCGAGAAGTTCACGCTGCCCGTCGACCACCGCACCACGCTTCTCGACGCACTGCGCGAGCGGCTCGATCTGACCGGCACCAAGAAGGGCTGCGACCAGGGCCAGTGCGGTGCCTGCACGGTCCTGGTCGACGGACGCCGGACCGTTTCCTGTCTGCAGTTCGCCATCGCCGCCGAGGGCCGTGAGATCACGACCATCGAAGGAGTGGCGGACGGCGAGCAACTGCACCCCGTCCAGCAGGCGTTCCTCGACCTGGACGGCTATCAGTGCGGCTACTGCACGCCGGGACAGATCTGTTCGGCCATCGGCATGCTCGGCGAGCACGCCGACGGATGGCCGAGCGCCGCGACGGAGGACGTACGGCCGGAAGCGGGGCCGCCGCCCCTGACCGCCGACGAGATCCGTGAACGGATGAGCGGCAACCTGTGCCGGTGCGCCGCCTACGCCTCCATCGTCGAGGCCGTCGCGCGAGCGGCGGAAGCCCCCGCGGCATCGCGGATCGACGCCCGGCCGAACACGAAGGAGCAGGCCGCATGAGGGAGTTCGCCTATCAGAAGGCCGGCGACGTGTCGGGCGCAGTCGCCTTGCTCGACGCCGATCCCGAGGCCCGCTTCCTCGCGGGCGGCACCAATCTGGTCGACCTGATGAAGAGCGGCGTCGAACGGCCCACCCGGCTCGTCGACGTACGTGAGCTACCCCTGGACCGTGTCGAGAGCACACCGGACGGCGGGCTGCGCATCGGCGCGACCGTCACCAACAGCGACCTCGCCGTCCACCCCGAGGTGCGGCGCCGCTACCCGATGCTCGCGCAGGCGCTGCTCGCCGGAGCCTCCGGCCAGCTGCGCAACATGGCCACCGTCGGCGGCAACCTCCTGCAGCGCACGCGGTGCGGATACTTCACCGACCTGTCCAAGCCGTGCAACAAGCGCACCCCCGGCAGCGGTTGCCCCGCCATCCGGGGCGAGCACCACAATCACGCCGTGCTCGGTGCCTCCGCGTACTGCGTGGCCGTGCACCCCTCGGACATGGCCGTGGCCCTGGCCGCCCTCGACGCGGTGGTGCACTTCGAGACCGTCGACGGGCCGGACGCGTTGCCGATCGGATGGTTCTTCCTGCCCGTCGACGAGACCCCGCACCGCGAAACGGCCCTGCCGCCCGGCGCGTTGATCACCCACGTCAGCCTGCCGCCGGCTCCGGTCGCGGCCCGCTCCCGCTACCGCAAGGTGCGTGAGCGCGCCTCCTACGCCTTCGCCATCGGCTCGATCGCCGCCGCGCTCGACGTCCGCGACGGCCTGGTGCACGACGTCCGCCTGGCCTACGGCGCCGTCGCCTCCCGCCCCTGGCGGGCGCGGGCGGCCGAACGCGTCCTCGCCGGTGCGAGCGCCGACGCGGAGACCTTCGCGGCCGCCGCGGATGCCGAACTGGCGGCCGCCAGGCCGCTGGCCCACAACGAGTACAAGGTGACCTTGATGCGGAACCTGACGGTGGCCGTGCTGAGCGAACTCGCCGAGGAGGCCGGCCGATGACCACGACCACCGTGACCGCCGCGCCGGTCCGCGCCGTCGGCAGGGACCACGTCCGCGTCGAGGGCCGGGACAAGGTCACCGGAGCGGCCCGGTACGCGGGCGAGGTCCCCTTCGCCGGGCTCGCCCACGGCTGGCTGGTGCTGTCCACGGTCGCCCGCGGTCGCATCGAGGACGTCGTCACCGGCCCGGTCCTCGAGATGCCCGGCGTCCTCGCCGTCCTGCACCACGGCAACGCCCCGCATGTGGAGACCGACTTCATCGGCATGCTGGGTACGAAACCCGATCCGACCTGTGCCGTCTTCCAGAACGACCAGGTGCCCCACCTGGGCTGGCCGGTGGCGCTGGTCGTCGCCGAGACCTCCGAACAGGCGCGGGAGGCCGCGGAATCCCTCGTCGTCCACTACGACGAGCAGCCCCACGAGGTCGAGTTCAGCAGCGAGGATCCCGATGCCTGCCACGTGGACGGCCGTATTCCCGCCGTCACGGACAAGGGCGACCTGGAGGCCGAACTCGCCGCGTCCGCGGTCGTGTTGGACGCCGAGTACACCACGCCCGAAGAACACCACAATCCGATGGAACCCCATGCGGCCATGGCCCGTTGGGACGACGGCCGGCTCGAACTGGTCGACTCCAACCAGAGCACCACCATGGTTGTCGGCGAACTCGCGAAACTCTTCTCCCTCGACCCGGCCTCCATCCGCGTGCGTTCCGAACACGTCGGGGGTGGCTTCGGCAGCAAGGGAGTACGCGCACACCAGGTGGCGGCCGTCATGGCCGCAAGTGTCCTGCAGCGGCCGGTACGCGTCGTCCTGACCCGACGTCAGATGTTCACGCTGGCCGGACACCGCAGCCCCACCATCCAGCGGGTCCGCCTCGGCGCCGACGCCGACGGACGGCTGCGCGCCCTGGACCACCGCTCCCTCAGCCGCACCTCCACCGTCTACGACTTCGTCGAACCCAGCGCGACCGTCGCTCGGGCGATGTACGACGCGGACGCCCACCACACCGAGAACCGGGTCGTACGGCGCGATGTCCCGAGCCCGACGTGGATGCGCGCCCCGGGCGAGGCGCCGGGGTCCTTCGCCCTGGAGGCCGCGCTCGACGAACTCGCCGAGAAGTGCGGCGTCGACCCCATCGAGCTGCGCCTGCGCAACGAACCGGACAAGGGCCCGGTGTCCGGCCTGCCGTTCGCCGCGCGCAACCTGCGGGCCTGCTTCGAGGAAGGCGCCCGCCGCTTCGGCTGGGACCGGCGCGATCCGCGGCCCGGCGTGCGCCGCGACGGGCGCTGGCTGCTGGGCAGCGGCACCGCGGGCGCGTCCTTCCAGGCGGCCGCCCTCCCGTCGACCGCCACGATCACCGCCGAGGCCGACGACACCTTCACCGTCCGCATCGCCGCCGCGGACATCGGCACCGGCGCCCGTACCGCGCTCACCCTTGTCGCGGCGGACGCACTCGACACACCGCCCGAGCGGATCCGGGTCAGGATCGGCGACAGTGCATTCGGACCGGCGAGCATCGCCGGTGGTTCCTCGGGCACCCGTTCCTGGTCCTGGGCCGTCACCGCGGCGGCGAGCGAGCTGCGGGAACGTCTGGTGCCGGGCATGGAGATCCCCGCGCAGGGCATCACCGTGCGCTCCGACACCACCGCGGCCATCACCGCCCTCGCCCAGAAGGAACGCCACTCCTACGGCGCCCAGTTCGCCGAGGTCGCCGTCGACCCGGCCACGGGTGAGGTGCGGGTGCGGCGCATGCTCGGGATCTTCGCCGCGGGGCGCATCGTCAACCCCCTCACGGCGAAAGGGCAGTTCACCGGCGGCATGATCTGGGGCCTCTCGATGGCCCTGCACGAGGAGGCCGCCCGCGACGCGTACTTCGGCGGCCAGGTCGGCGCCGATCTCGCGGGCTACCACGTGGCCACGCACGCCGACGTCCCGCACATCGAGGCGGACTGGGTGGACGACCACGATCCCGAGGACCCCGTCGGCATCAAGGGCATCGGCGAGGTCGGCATCGTCGGCGCCGCGGCCGCCGTGGCAAACGCCGTCTGGCATGCGACCGGTGTACGCCACCGCAGCCTGCCCATCCGCCCGGACCGCATCCTCACGGCGGGCAACGGTGCTTGATCTCGCACCGGAGCTGAAACGCTGGCTCGACGAGGACCGCGCTGTCGCCGTCGCCACGGTCGTGGCCGTCGGCGGCAGCGCCCCTCGCGGGCCAGGCGCCTCACTCGCCGTCGACGATGAGGGCACCGTCATCGGGTCGGTGTCCGGCGGTTGCGTCGAGGGGGCGGTCTACGACCTGTGCGTCGAGGCACGCCGAAGCGGCCGCAGCGTGCTGGAGCGCTTCGGCTACAGCGACGAGGACGCCTTCGCCGTGGGGCTGACCTGCGGCGGGGTCCTCGACGTCCTCGTCACACCGCTGCCCGTGGACGCGCCGCTGAGAACCCTGCTGCACATGGCGTTGAACCTCGCCGTCAAGGGCGAACCGGTCGCTGTCGCACGCGTGGTGCGCGGCCCGGAGCCCTACCTCGGCGCCGGTCTGCTCGTCCACGGCGACGGCTCGTTCGACGGCACGCTCGGCGGTGACGCGGCGCTGGACCGCACGGCTGCCGCCGAGGCCGGGGCCGCGCTGGATGCGGGTCGCACCGGCACGTTCGAGGTCTCGGAGGACGGCTCGCACTGCCCGGGCGGGCTCACCCTGCTGGTCGAATCGAGTGTGCCGCCACCCCGGATGATCGTCTTCGGCGCGATCGACTTCGCGGCTGCGCTGGTCCGGGTCGGCAAGTTCCTCGGCCACCACGTCACCGTGTGCGACGCCCGTCCCGTCTTCGCCACCCGGGCGCGCTTCCCCGAGGCCGACGAGATCGTGGTGGACTGGCCGCACCGCTATCTGCGCCGCACCACGACCGACGCCCGCACCGTGCTGTGCGTCCTCACCCATGACGCCAAGTTCGACGTTCCGCTGCTCGAGGTCGCGCTGCGGCTGCCGGTCGCCTTCGTGGGCGCCATGGGTTCACCGCGCACCCACGCCGACCGCAACCGCCGCCTGCGTGAAGTCGGCCTGACGGAAGCCGAGTTGGCCCGCCTGCGATCGCCCATCGGCCTCGACCTCGGCGGCCGTACCCCCGAGGAGACGGCCCTGTCGATCGCGGCGGAGATCGTCGCCAGCCGCCGGGGCGGAACGGGCGCTCCCCTGACGGGCTCCGGCACCCCGATCCACCGCACGGGCGTCGCATGAGGCGGTCGGCAGTACCCGTCAGGGCCGGTGGCGTACGAAGGTGAGAGTGGCGTACCCCTCGCCCTCGCGGGGCGCCCGGGTCCAGGACCGGGTGGTGAAGGTGGGGAGCTTGCCCCGGGTCAGGGCGAAGCGGGGCAGGGAGAGGCCGAGTTCGGTGTGCAGGGCCGCCAACATGCGTATTTCGGCGCCCAGTTCGGCGTCCTCTGGGCGGAACAATCGTGCGGGGTCCAGTGCCTCGGGTATCTCCCCGGAGCGCGTGATCTCCGCACCCTGCACGGTGAACGCGTAGAGGTCCACGCCCTGTTCGGCCACCGACAGGTGGAAGGTGGCCGACCGGCCGCCCGGGGACGAGGGCCTCGATTCGCGACAGACCACCACCGCGCGGCCGGACACGGAAGCGGCCTGAGCGGGGGACACGAACCTCGTGCTGAGGGAGCTGTGCGCGCGGCCGTCGAAGGCGAAGGCCCACCCTTCGGCGGTGCGGCCGACGGAGACCAGAGCCCGGTCCTCCCAGGGTTGCACGCCCTCCCGGTCGTTACTCCTGGGGGCACGCCAGAACGCCGTACGCGAATCGACGGGCGCACCCAGCTCGGCGCCGTCCTCGCCGATCAGGGCGGGCAGCCGGGCGGGGTCGCTCCCCTCGACCCAGACGCAGCGGTACCCGTCGAATGCTTGCCGCATCGTCGCGGTCTCGGCGAGCCAGACGAGACCCGGTGGGTCGAGATCGGGCACCGGCTCGGGAGCGGGCCCCTGCTGTCCGTCCCGTGGTGTCGCGAGGAGCTCCCGACCACGCTCCGGGGTGATCAGCGGGCCCAGGATCGGATCGGCGAGGAGACCGACCGGGGCGATCAGCAGGGGCCCGGGGGCCTTCCAGTGCGGAAGCGCGGCCCGAAGCACCCGCCATGCGGCGTCACTGTTTCCCCAACGAGCAGCCCCTCGCGCCTCGCTGACGGCACGGCCCCACGAACCGTCGGGTGCGTAGCGGTGGTTGCCGTCCCGCACCGCGCTCCGCACGGCCTCGGCCCTCTTCCGGGCGACCCCGCGAGCGACCATCATCCTCAACCAGTGGTCGTCCCCGCCCGGTTGCCATCGGCCGGTCACTTCCGACTTGGCCTCAACGGGCAGCAGCTCGGGCAGGTAGAGCGGGTCGGCCACCAGGTTGCCGTAGCCGGGGGTCTCGTGCGGATGCATGAACTGCCGCAGCTGGTTGAAGAGAGCGGCGCTACGCGGCCGTCCGAAGGACCGAGCCTCCTCAAGCAGGGGGAGGGCCTCCTCGTAGCGTCCGAGCACAGCCAGCACTCGGGCCTCGTCCACATGCGCGTCCTGGGCGCGGGTGGTCGCGTTCACGAAGTCGGTGTCCTGCGAGCGATCGGCGTGGAAGCGGCGGTACATGGCCTCCATGTACGCACGGAACGACGGGTACCGGCGGGGCAGTTCACCACTCCAGCCCTTGTAGACGTACAGGGCCCATTCGCCGTCCGCGTCGACGTCACCGGGGTCCAGCAGGGCGTGCGACATGTCGGAGTCGGTCTCCAGCTGGAGCGCCCGCTTCCACATCCCGGCCAGCCGGACGTCCTCCTCGCGCGGGTCGTCGCCCAGGTTCTCCTCGTACAGCGAGGTCATGCCGTGCGGGTCCCCGAACCAGCGGATGTCCGCGGCGCCGCCGAGCTGGTAGACCCCGACGGTCTCGTCCACATGCCAGCCGTCGCTCACGGCCAGGAACGCGCGGTACGAGGGCGGCAGTCGCCGTCCGAGCCGCTCCTCGGCCGCGGCGATCGCCGCCTCGTCCGCACCGGGTCTGCCGGGAAGGACGAAGGTCTCACCGTCGTCCTCGTACGCGTCCATGTCCGAGTCGTCGCGCGGAACCCACTCCTCCTGCCAACGACCCAGGAACGCCTGCCAGTTGAAAGACTCTCCACTCATATCGCGAGAATCTCACTCGGCACTGACAACGACCCGGCACCGACATGGGCAGTGCCGGGTGGCGGCTGCCCGACGGTCGGGCCGTCAGGCCTTGTCCTGCATGCTGCTCCGTGCGGGATTGGCCTGTTCGGCCGCCTTGGGGTCCTTCTCGCCGGCCTTGGCGCGGACACCCTGGGCGATGCGGTCCCCGATGGTCTTGTCGATGTTCGACCAGTACTCGAAGGCCCGCTTGAGGACGGGCTCCGTCACGCCGTTGAGGAGATGGCCCACGACGTTGTCGACGAGGCGGTCGCGCGCGGCGTCGTCCATGACCTCGCGCACCAGCGTGCCGGGCTGGCCCCAGTCGTCGTCCTCGGGATGACTGACGTACGCGGCACGGGTGATCGCGCCGTCCGCCTCCCAACTGGGCGGCGTGTAGCGGGCGCTGTCGGCCGCGGGGCCGCCCTTGGAGTTGGGGGCGTACACCGGGTCGGTGGTGTTCCGGTACGCCATCGCCCCGTCCTTGGAGTACGTGTGGACGTCGACGACGGGGGCGTTCACCGGAAGCTGCTGGTAGTTGCCGCCGATCCGGTGGCGGTGTGCGTCCGCGTAGGAGAACAGCCGGGCCAGCAGCATGCGGTCCGGGCTGGGTCCGATGCCGGGGACGAGGTTGTTGGGCTGGAAGGCGGCCTGCTCGATCTGGGCGTGGTTGTCGGTCGGGTTGCGGTCGAGCGTCATCCTGCCGACCGGGATGAGCGGGTAGTCGCCGTGCGGCCACACCTTGGTGAGGTCGAACGGGTTGAAGCGGTAGTGCGCGGCGTCCTCGTACGGCATCACCTGCACCTTCAGCGTCCAGCTGGGGAAGTCGCCGTCGCGGATGTGCTCGAACAGATCACGCGTGTGGTAATCCGTGTCGGCAGCGGCCATCTGGTCGGCCTCGTGCTGTGTGAAGCACTCGATGCCCTGGTCGGTCTTGAAGTGGTACTTCACCCAGAACCGCTCGCCGGCCGCGTTGATCCACATATAGGTGTGGGAGGTGTAGCCGTTCATGTGGCGCCAGGTCCGCGGAATGCCGCGGTCGCCCATCAGCCAGGTGACCTGGTGCGCGGACTCGGGGGAGAGCGTCCAGAAGTCCCACTGCATGTCGTGGTCGCGAAGGTTGTTGTCGGCGCGGCGCTTCTGGGAGCGGATGAAGTGCTGGAACTTCATCGGGTCCTTCACGAAGAACACCGGCGTGTTGTTGCCGACCATGTCGTAGTTGCCCTCGCTGGTGTAGAACTTCACCGCGAAGCCGCGCGGGTCGCGCCAGGTGTCCGGGCTGCCGCGCTCACCCGCCACGGTCGAGAAGCGGGCGACCAGGTCGGTGCGCGTGCCCGGCTGGAAAACGGCCGCCTTGGTGTACGCGCTGACGTCGTGGGTCACCTCGAAGTGCCCGAAGGCGCCGCTTCCCTTGGCGTGCGGCTGCCGCTCGGGGATCCGCTCCCGGTTGAACTGTGCCATCTGCTCGATCAGATAGGCGTCCTGCAGCAGGATCGGGCCCCCGGGTCCCACGGTGAGCGAATGCTCGTCGCTCTCGACCGGGGCGCCGGAATCGGTCGTGGTGGCGGGCGGGATTTCCGTCATCAATCTGCCTTTCGTCGTACGGGGGCGGTCGTGTGCCGGGTCGCGCGTCATCGGGAGACCCGGCACGTCCCCGTGTGCGGGGTGACCCCCAGGGGCGCGTGCAAACGTCACCGCAGCGACGGATGTGCACGATGCGCGGGGGGATTGCGTCCTGATCACCGGCGCACACCTCTCCAGCGTGTAACCGCTCGCCCGAGGGCGCCACCCGGCGGACGAGGTGAGGCGTTCGCCCTGCAGCGCCGCGACCGGCCTGGCACCGTGGGTGCCGGGCCGAGCCGTCTCCCCGGCGTGCCCGCCTCTCACCCACTCCGAGGAGCCGATCCCATGGCCAACGAACTGCAGGGCAGGACCGCCGTCGTCACCGGTGCGAGCAAGGGCATCGGGCTCGCGGTGACCGAGGCTCTGGCCGCGGCCGGAGCGGGCGTGATCGCAGGGTCCCGTACGTCGTCGAAGGAGCTGGACGTGCTGGCCGAGCACGCCTCGGTGACCTGGGTGTCCGTCGATCTGAGCGATCCGGCGGCGGCCGAGCGGCTGATCGGGGCCGCGCAGGGGCGGGTGGACGTCCTCGTCAACAACGTCGGCACGGCTCCGCCCCGCACCGGCGGCTTCCTCACGGTGACCGACGAGGAGTGGCGGCGCACGCTCGACCTGAACCTCCTCGCGGCCGTACGGGTCACACGCGCCGCCCTGCCGCTGATGCTCGCGGCGGGCCGGGGCTCGGTCGTCACGATCGCCTCGGTCAATGCCACCCTGCCCGACCCGCTGGTGATCGACTACAGCGCGGGCAAGGCCGCACTCGTCGCCTTCTCCAAGGCCCTGTCCAAGGAGGTGGGCCCCAAGGGCATCCGCCTCAACACCGTGAGCCCGGGTCCGGTGGAGACGGATCTGTGGCTCGGCGGGGGAGGAGTGGCCGACACGGTGTCGGCCGCGGTGGGCGCCACTCCCGAGGACATCGTGGCCGAGGCGCAGTCGTCCATGGTCACCGGCCGCTTCACCAAGCCCAGGGAGGTGGCGGACCTGGCCCTGTTCCTGGCCGGGGACCGCTCGGCCAACATCACCGGCAGCGATTTCGTGATCGACGGAGGCATGATCCCCACCTGGTGAGCCGCTGCCGGTCGTCGAGATCACGGTCGCGAGGCGTTCCACGTCGCCGGCTCGCACCCGGCGACGTCACGCGCCATGCGCCGGGCCGGCCAGGAAATCTTCTGCCACGCCTTCCCGACCCTGACCTACGACGGCATCGACCGGCACGACGGATCGACGACCCTGGGCGGCTACTCCCGCGAGTACGTCGTCCGCGACCGCTTCACCTACGCCCTTCCCGCCGGTCTGGATCCGGCCGCGGCCGGGGACCCGGGTCGCCGTGGCGGGACTGGGCGGCCTGGGCCATCTGGCGGTCAAGTTCGCCGTGGCACACGGCGCCGACACCTCGGTGATCAGCCGCTCACCGGACAAGGCCGAGGACGCTCGCCGGCTCGGCGCCCACGCCCTCATCGTCTCGACGGACCCCAAGCAGATGGCCGAGGCCCGCGACCGGTTCGACGTCGTCGGCGACACCCTCTCCGCCCCACACGACCTCGGCCCCGTCACAGTCGAGACCACCGACCTGCTCGTGGGCCGCAAGAAACTCTGGACATGTCGGACCTGGACTGAAGATCGGCGTCCACCGGCCGAACCGGTCGGTGTCGGTGATGGCTCGACTACGACATCGATGTCAGTGCCCCTTGTTATAACCGGGGTTGCGGGCACTCAGTGGGGGTGTTCCGTGCCAAGGAGGGGAATGTGACTGTGCACAGACGCGCAGGTTCACTGCTTTCGTTGCTGGGCGCGCTCTTGAGTCTTTTCGTGGCGGTCGGTCTCGGTTTCGGGACGGCCGGGGCGGCATCGGCCGCCACCGGCACACCGGTGGCCGTGACCAAGTACAGCTTCACCAGCCAGGCCGGCGACTACATCGGCCAGGGCGGCAGTGCCGCGTACACGCCGTCCACGAGCACCATCAGCGTCGGGGGTGACGCGGGGTACGTGCAGCTCACTGTGAGCACCGCCGACGAACAGTGGGCCGTCAACCTCGCGGCGCCCAGAGGTGAGCAACTCCGGCCCGGCATATACCGCAACGCGGAGGGAGCGGCGACCCGGACCGGCCGGTCACCCGGACTCGACGTCTATGGCGACGGCCGCGGCTGCAACGAGGTCTACGGCCAGTTCTCCGTCAACCAGATCGAGACAGACACATCCGGGGCGATCACCGTTCTGGACGCCACCTACACCCAGCACTGCGAGAGCGCCGACGCTCCCGCGCTCAAGGGAGTCATCAAGTACCACGCCTACCCGCTCTCCTACGCGTACACGAGCGACGCCGGCGACTACATAGGCCAGGGCGTCGCCCAGACCCACCAGGGCGCCACCAGCACCTTCTCGCTCAGGTCCTACGGTGACGGCGTGCAGTACGACGTCTCCGGCAAGCGGGAGTACTGGACCGCGCAGTTGACCCCGCCCGACGGCGAGCAGTTCGAGGCCGGACACACCTATCAGGCGGAGCGCAGCCATGGAGCCTCGGTCGCGGGACTGGACGTGTTCGGCGACGGACGCGGCTGCAACACCGTCACTGGTGAGATCACGGTGACCAGGCTGGCCCGCGGTGACGACGGCGCGATCAAGGCGTTCGCCGCCACCTTCGTGCAGCACTGCGAGGGCGGCGTACCCGCTCTGCACGGCACGATCCACTACTACGCCTGATCCTCTGGCGGCTCTGCCGGGGCGGAAGTTGGCCCCGGCAGAGCCGTACCGAGGAGCAACGTCGACGGGCTGCGTCATCGGCGCGACCGTCAGTGTGTTCCGCCCGGTCGCGGGCATCCGGACTGCACACCGGATGCGTCAACTCACCGAACGGACGGTCATCATGCTCGCGATACTCTCGGCGGTCCTGTTTTTCATCTCGTTCCTGATCAATGCGGCGGACATCTCCACCAACGACACCTTCAGCTCGACCAATGTGATGTTGCTCGGCCTCACCGCGCTGGCCCTGCACGTGGCCGGAATCGGCAGTGGATGGTCCTGGCGACGGCGTTGATTGGTGAACTCCCTGTAGCGCGGCAGCGCTAGGAAGGCAATCACCGATCACTCGAAGGTGTGATGCGCAGGGTGAAGGAAGTAACGATTCCTCAAACGGCGTGATCACATATGCCCGTTGCCCTCGGCACGAGGCAACTCATCAGGCAGGCCAGGGGAGAGGACGGCATCACCGGATGATGGACACCACCTGGGGCGAGCAAGGGCTGTGCAGGACAGCCGACCCCGACGAACTGTTCGTCAAGGGAACCGCGCAGAACCGGGCCAAAGCATTGTGCGGCGGCTGCGGGGTCAGGACCGAGTGTCTCGCCTATGCCCTCGACCAGCGCATCGAGTACGGAATTTGGGGCGGCATGACCGAACGCGAGCGCCGCGCCCTGCTGCGCCGCCGGCCGACCGTCACCTCCTGGCAGCATCTGCTGGAAGCGGCCCGCGCACAGCACGAGCGCGCCGGACACACCACCGTGGGCACCCCGCGGGCGAGTTGAGGCCGTTACAGCTCAGGTCTGCAGCAGGGGAGGGGAGCGCTCAGCCGTGCAGGGTCGGGCGGTACACGAGTTCCTGGATGTGGCCGTCGAGGGTGCGCTGCTCGATCAGTTCCAGGTCGAAGTCGGCAGCCCCCTGGAAGATCGGGGCCTGTCCTGTCCGACCGGTGATCACGGGGAAGAGCGTCACCTGTACGCGGTCGACGAGACCGGCGGCCATCAGCGCCCGGTTCAGCGACAGGCTCCCGTGCGAGCGCAGCGGAACCTCGGACTCCTCCTTGAGGCGGGCCACGACCTCGACGGCGTCACCGCTCACCACGGTCGCGTCCGGCCAGTCGAGGGCCTCCTTGAGTGTGCTCGACACCACCGTCGCCGGCATGTTCCGCATCTTCGTGACCCACGGGTCCCGCACGTCGGACTCCTCGGTGCTGGACGCCAGCATCCGCACGAAGTCCCGGTAGGTGTTGGCCCCGAAGACCATTTGCTGCTCCTCGCTGTAGACGGCGAGGCGGTGGTCGAGAAGCTCGGGGCCCTGCTTCCCCCAGTAGCCGGTCCAGTCGCCGCCGGCGGCACCGAAGCCGTCGAGGCTGCAGAAGACGTCGAAGGTGTAGGTGACGGTCATGGTGATCTCCTCAGCTGCGGTTGGTCACGCCATGCAGTGAAGACCGGTCACCACGAGAGAACTCATCGCCCGCTCGCCCCCTCGCCCGCTCGCTCGGAGCCGGGACGCGGACGGCGTGGTCAGGCCTGGTCGGGGGCTTCCGGGGCGAGCAGCACGGCGGCGCCGGTGTGATGGGCGACGGCGTCGCTGACACGAGGCTGGAACAGTGCCTCGAGCGCACTGCGGTGGTGAGGGCTCAGAACGATGAGGTCGGCGCCGAACTCCACGGCCGCCTCGGAAATGGCCTCCGCGATCTGCGTGGTGAGCCCCTTGGCGAGGGTGCCCTCGACCTTGATCCCCTGCCCCCGTAGGGCGGCGACGGCTTCATCGACGACGGCCTTTGCCTCGGCGTCGTTCTCGAGCGGGACGATCGCGGCGGCGGAGGCGGCCTGCGCGGCGACGTGTACGACGCGGACCTCGGCGCCGTGCAGCTGTGCGAGCTCGCCGACCAGCCGTACGGCGCGGTGGCGGGCGGGGCTGGGATCGACGGCGACGAGGATGCGCTGGAACACGGACACTCTTCTTCCCCTTCCGAAGGAGCGGCCGTTCGCCGTGATCGTCTCACCGACCCCGCGCCCCTCGAACGTCGGGTCCATGCAACGGCCAGTGAATCGCCGGCCTCTCCCATGGCCACCTCCCCAAATGGCCATAGGACCTCCCTATACCCCGTGCTGCTATTTCGTCTTTGCCTCGCCCTCTTTTCCGTACGTACGGTGAAACAGCTCATCTTTGATTCGAGCGCCCATACACAACGGATTGCATAATGGAGAGGACCGGTGGCATGACCACTGTCGACAGCGGATCGGGAATGCGGGAACTCGCAGGAAAGCGGGCCCTGGTCACGGGCGGCTCCCGCGGAATCGGAGCGGCCGTCGTACGCCAACTCCTGGACGCGGGCGCCGAGGTGCTCACGACCGCCCGGTCGGCGACGAGCGCGGCGCCGCAGGGAGCCGCCTTCGTGCAGGCGGACGTACGGACCCAGGCCGGCGCGCAGGCGCTTGCCGCGGTCGCGCGCGAGACGCTCGGCGGGGTGGACATCCTGGTCCACAACGCAGGAGGTGCGCGACCGCACAAGGTCGCTTCCGCCATCCCCGACGAGGAATGGCAGGACGCGATGGACCTGAACTTCCTGGCTTCGGTGCGCCTTGACGCGCTGCTGGTACCGGGGATGCGGGACCAGGGCTCGGGGATGATCGTGCATGTCTCCTCGGCCGCCGTCCTCACCCCGGTGGGACCGTTCCTGCACTACACAGCGGCCAAGGCGGCACTGGAGAACTACAGCCGGGGGCTGGCCCTGGAGCTGGCCCCGGCCGGAATCCGGGTCAACACCGTGAGCCCCGGCAGGGTCACCACCCCCGGCGGCGAGGCCACACGGGAGCAGTGGGCGCAGCTTTCCGAGGCGCCCGCCCAGGTCAACGCCGACGACACCACCCCGCTGGGGCGCGACGGCCTGCCCGACGACATCGCCCACGCGGTGCGGTTCCTCGTGTCCGACCGGGCGGGCTGGCTGACCGGAAGCAATATCATCGTGGACGGCGGCGAATTCCCCAGGGGCTGAGAACGCAATAAAACCCGCCCCTTTCCTGCCCCGCCTTTAGGACACTGCCATTAGGGCACCGCCGAGAAGAATGTCGGCTCGGACCACGTCTCCTTGCGCAGGAATTCGAGCAGGGCCGATTCCGCCGGGCCCGCGCCGGGCCGGAGCACGGCGATGACCGGCTGGGTCACGACCGGGGACACCGGGCGTACGAGGTGCTCGTAACCATGGGGCACCGCGGAGGCCGGTACGAGCGTCACCCCCAGCCCGTGTGCGGCCCAGCGCACGGCGGTCGCCGTCTGGGACACGCGGGCGACCGTGGTGGGGGCCAGTTCGTTGTCCCGCAGTACGTTCAGCAGCACGCCGTCGAGCGCGCTGTCACGGTCGAACCTCACCCACGGCTCCCCGTCCAGTTCGCGCAGGTCGACCCGGTCCGCCGCGAGCTGCCGGCGCCCGGCGCCCAGCACCACGACGAACTCCTCGTCGCCCAGGTGGTGGGCGTCGGCGGGGGTCCGCTCGCACGCCGCCATCAGGGCGAGGTTCAGCACGCCCCGGCGGCACAGACGGTCCAGTTCGGCCGAGCTCGGCTCCTCGAAGACGGTGACCTCCAAGCGGGGGAAGCGGCGCCGCAGCGCACTCAGCGCGCCCGGCAACTGCCGTGTGCCAAAGCCCATTTGGGCCGCGACGACGACCTCGCCCTCAAGCTCCTCGGCACCGGCCCGGGCTGTCGCCCTCGCCCGCCGTGCCGCGCTCACCGCGACCTCCGCCTCCCGCAGAAACGCGCGGCCGACGACGGTGGGCACCAGCCCGGTCGGCGTACGGGCGAACAGCTCCACGCCGAGATCCCGCTCCAGGCCGCGGATCTGCTGGGACATCGACGGCTGAGCGACATGCAGCAGCTCCGCCGCCGCCGTGACCGAGCCCGCCTCGGCGACGGCCAGGGCGTACTCGAACTGGCGCAGACTCATCGGCTCCCGCCTCCTGTCCTCCCTGCGGCGGACCGCGGGTCTCCGTGTGGATCGTCGTCACAGTCGGTAACCCCGTCGGGCGGACGGAGATTCCCGCGGATCACCCGCCGCAGACGTGACCGACCGGAAACCCGAACGAACCCCTGCCGGGACCGCGGTACGCGACCCCGGCAGGGGCTCAGCCGTTCAAGGTGTCACCGATCCCCAACCGGTCATGGGAACGACGTCACCTTCGACGGCACCGTGTCCGTGCCCGATGTCGGGGCGCCGGTGTTGTTGACGACATGGGCGTACTGGCCCTTGCCGCCCAGGGAGATCACCAGCACGTCGTGCAGCTTCACCCCGGCGGTGACCGGTACCTGGAAGCCGTGCGCCTGGACGATCGAGGGATCGCTGGTGTAGTTGCAGTAACTGCCCAGCCCCCACGCCTCGTGCTGGGTGACGTTGTCGGCGACCTTGTAGGCCGCGTATCCGACGATGCCGTCATGGGTGATGGCGGCCGCGTTCGGGGCGTCGTAGGCCTTCTCGTTCTGGAAGAAGATGGTGCGCCCGCGTTCGCCGCTCCACAGCACGTCGTACTTGTTGAAGTGCTCCACGAACAACCCCGTCGCCAGCACGTCGTCGCCGTTGACGCGCAGGCCGTAGTCGGCGCGGTTGGTGTCCCAGCCGACGCCGTCGCCGTGGTCGGCGCGCCAGAGCCAGGTGTGGTCGATGATGACGTCGTCGCTGTTGACGACGACGGAGTTGGTGGCGAGGCCGGGGCCCGCCCCGCCGATACGGACGAACACGTCCTGCATGGTGGTCGGATCGGCCGAGTGGTCGGCGCTCGCGCCGGGTTCCCCGATCTGCAGCAGCGTGTCGGAGTTGGTGGCGCCGGCGTCGATCAGGAATCCGGCGAGCCGTACACCGTTGACGTCGGCGACGTGCATGGCGTCGATGCCGTGGTCCGGCACGATCGTGGCCAGGCCCAGGCCCAGCACCACGGTGCCGGGGCGCGTCACGTTGATCGTCTGGTCGAGGTGGTAGACCCCGGGCGTGAACAGGAGGTTGAGGCCCTGGGCGAGGGCCTGGTTGATGGTGGCGGCGGTGGCGCCCGGCTTCACGACGTAGAACTGGTCCAGCGGGAGCGAGGTGCCCGCGTTCGCCGGCCAGGACACGCCGCGCGCGTTGGTGCGCTTGGCGGGCACGAAGACCTTGTAGGTGCTGCCGTCGAGGTAGAGGAACGGCTTCTCGCGGGAGACGGGCGTCGTGTCGAGCGTGGTGTACGGGCCGGAGTCGAAGTTGGTCGCCGGGGCGCCCTGGACGCCGGTGAACGTCATGTTCCACACGCCGTTGGTCCAGCCGCCGACCGAGCTGTCGCGGGTGTACCACTGCTGCTGGGAGTACGGGCCGACAGTGCCGTCGATCTTCGAGTCGGCGATGTAGCCGCCGGAGGCCCAACCGTAGCCGTTCGGGGCGAGGTTGAGTCCGCCGGTGACGTGGATGCGGCGGAACGGCGCGGCCTGGGCGACGGCCCAGCGGTCGGTGCCGCTGACCGGGTTGAGGGAGAGGTTCTCGGCCGAACGCCAGAAGTTCTGGGTGGCGTTGCCGTTGAACCAGCCCGCGTCGACGGTGATGTCACCGTTGATGCGCACGTCGTCGGGGTTGAGGCCGAGCCCGGAGATCGAGGTGTAGAAGCCGAGTTGGGCGTTGATGCCGTTGTAGGTTCCCGGCTTCATCAGGAACTGGTAGCGACCGCTGCCGAACTGCGCCTTCTCCTGCTGGGCGAAGACCTGGTCGAACTTCTGCTGCAGGTTCGGGGTCGAGGGGTCGACCACGATCACGTTCGGCCCGAGGTCGCCGCCGCCCTGCACCGGGGGCGTGCTGCCGCCGGAGCCGGTGTGGACGGCCACCTCCCACAGGGAGTAGCCGTAACCCGTCGCGCGGACCGTGCCGTTGATGCGGAGGTAGCGGCCCGAGCCGCTGACGTCGTAGGAGGCCGTGCCGCCGGTGGCGCCGGTGACGCTCTTGAGAGTGCTCCAGTTCTGGCCGTCGCCGGAGGCCTGGATCTGGAACTCCTTGGCGTAGGCGGCCTCCCAGGTCAGGTCGACCTTGCACAGGTCCTTGACCGAGCCCAGGTCGACCTGCACCCACTGCGGGTCGGCGGCCTGGCTGGACCAGCGGGTGCCGGCGTCGCCGTCGAAGGCCGCGGAGGCGGGGGTGCCGGCGTTCTCCGTGGAGGAGGCCGAGGCGGGCCTGCCCTTCGCTGCGTTCGCCGTGTCGCACGAGGAGGTGCCGGTGCCGGAGGTGCCGAAGACCTGGAACTCCCAGAGGGAGTAGCCGTATTGGGTGCCGCGGTGGATGCCGTACATCCTCACGTAGCGGCCCTGTCCAGCGACGTCGAGGGTGTCGGTGCCGCCGTCGCCGCCGGTGACGGAGGTGAGGTCGGTCCAGGTGCTGCCGTCGGCGGAGGCCTGGATCTTGTAGTCCTTGCCGTAGGCCGCCTCCCAGTTGAGGACGACCTTCGAGATCGAGGCCGTGGCGCCGAGGTCGACCTGGAGCCACTGGGAGTCGCTCGCGGCCGACGACCAGCGGGTGCCGGTGTCGCCGTCGACGGCGTCGGCGGCGGGTGTGCCGGCGTTCTCGTCGGAGGAGGACGTCGCGGTTCTGCCCTGGGACAGCGGGAGTTCGGCCGCGGCGGCCGGTCGGGGAACGGGAAGGGCGAGCAGCGCCGCCACGGCGGCGAGCGCGACGCCCAAGGATCTGAGTCTCATGGAGGTCCCTGCGGGTGCGATGGGAAGAGCACGAAAGAACACGAAGAGCACGAGGGGGCGCCGAAGGCAGGTGGGGGTGACGCACCAAGGTCACTGCCACGGCGCTTAGTTCAAGTCTTGATTTAACTGATGAGGTCCAACTCTCGGCAAGCCTTCGGAAGTTGAAATCTTTCCTGGTCCACTTCTGCCGGATCGCTTGACATCTTGATGACATGCACTCAACACTCCTCGGCGGGAGAGCGCTCTCCCGTTCCGGAGCGCGGTCTCTCCAACCCCCACCGTTCAGGAGGAGGTCTCCATGTCCGGGAGATCGAAAGGCCTGTCAGCCACACTGATCACCAGCGCGCTCCTACTGACCTCGATCGGAATCGGCGGCGTGGCCACCAGCGCCGGACCGCCCGCAGCGCACAGCTCCGCCGCGCAGTCCTTCGCCGCCACCCACTCCGGTCACGCGATGGCGGCGTCCACCGCCGGCTCCCCGGAGGACCCGGACGGCGACGGCTACATCCCCGCGAACCCGCCGGTCACCGGCGTGACGCCGTCCACGCAGGACCCGCCCCACCGCTACTTCCACGAGTTCCAGGCCAACTGCTCGGTCACCCACACCAAGCCGGACGACCCCATCGTCTATCCGCAGCAGCCCGGCAAGTCCCACGACCACACGTTCATGGGCAACACGACGACCGACGCCTTCAGCACCACCGCCTCACTGGAGGCCGGCGGCACCACCTGCAAGGCGCCCGGCGACCTGTCCGGCTACTGGATGCCCACCCTCTACAACGGCGACCAGCAGATCCTCCCCGTCGGCCCGCAGGTCATCTACTACAAGGCCGGCGTCACCGACTACACCAGCGTCCGGCCCTTCCCCAAGGGCCTGCGGTTCGTCGTCGCCAACCCGATGCAGAGCGCCGACGAGTTCCGCAACCACCCCGGCTTCGTCGAGGGCTGGGAGTGCGGGGACAGCTACTTCAACACCGAGTTCCCCGCCACCTGCCCCGACCGCGCCGACGTCCAGCTCAACATCCGCTTCCAGGCGCCCAGTTGCTGGGACGGCAAGTACCTCGACACCCCCGACCACAAGAGCCACATGGCCTACCCCGTGGTCAAGCCCGGCACGAACGACAACATCTGCCCGGCCGACCACCCGGTCGCCCTGCCGATGATCGAGTTCAAGATGGCCTTCCCGGTCAACGGGGACATGTCGAAGGTGCGCCTCGCCAGCGGCACGGGCCACAGCTTCCACTACGACTTCTTCAACGCCTGGGACGACGCCACGCTCAAGGCACTGGTCGACCACTGCGTCGTCGGCGGGCTGCAGTGCGACGCGCGCGGCTACGACGAGACCCACCCCGAGGCGGGCGCCGCACTCGACGAGAACTATGAACTCCCCTGAGGAGAAACGGCGATGACCCCACGACCCCGCACCCGCAGACGCCGCGCAGCGGCACCCCTCACCGCCGGTGTCCTGGCCGTCGGCCTGCTCACCGCACTGCCCGCCGCCCAGGCCCACGCGGCCGGCAGCGTCGTCAAGGTCACCGGCAGCCAGGGCAACTGGCAGCTGACGGTGGACGGGCAGCCGTACCAGGTCAAGGGCCTGACCTGGGGCCCGAGCGTCGCGGATGCCGAGAAGTACATGCCCGACCTGCAGTCCATGGGCGTCAACACGATCCGCACCTGGGGCACCGACGCCACCAGCAAGCCGCTGTTCGACTCGGCCGCCGCCCACGGCATCAAGGTCGTCGCCGGCTTCTGGCTCCAGCCCGGCGGCGGCCCCGGCAGCGGCGGCTGCGTCAACTACGTGACCGACACCGCGTACAAGAACCAAATGCTCGACGAGTTCCCCAAGTGGGTCCAGACGTACAAGGACAACCCCGGCGTGCTCATGTGGGACGTCGGCAACGAGTCGGTGCTCGGGCTGCAGAACTGCTTCAGCGGCGACGAGTTGGAGCGGCAGCGCGACGCCTACACCACCCTCGTCAACGACATCACCAAGAAGATCCACGCCGTCGACCCCAACCACCCGGTCACCTCGACCGACGCCTGGGTAGGCGCGTGGCCGTACTACAAGAAGAACGCGCCGGACCTCGACCTGTACGCCGTGAACTCCTACAACGGCGTCTGCGACGTCAAGTCCGCCTGGGAGCAAGGGGGTTACACCAAGCCCTACATCGTCACCGAGACCGGACCGGCGGGGGAGTGGGAGGTCCCCGACGACGCCAACGGCGTGCCCCTCGAACCCTCCGACCGGGCCAAGGCCGACGGCTACACACACGCGTGGGGCTGCATCACCGGCCACAAGGGCGTCGCGCTGGGGGCCACCATGTTCCACTACGGCACCGAATACGACTTCGGCGGCATCTGGTTCAACCTGCTGCCCGCGGGCCAGAAACGCCTGTCGTACTACGCCGTGAAGAAGGCCTACGGCGGCGACACCTCGCACGACAACACCCCGCCCGTCATCTCCGACCTGAGCGTGGAGGGCGACGCGGGCAAGGTGCAGGCGAAACATGATCTCGTGCTGGACGTCAAGGCCACCGACCCCGACGGCGACGCGATCTCCTACGAGGTCCTCGACAACAGCATGTACATCGACCAGAGCAAGAACCTGGCCTCGCTGCCCTTCACCGACCTCGGCGGCGGCCGGCTGAAGGTCACCGCACCCGACCGCCCTGGCGTCTGGAAGGTCTACGTCAAGGCGACCGACGGCCACGGCAACGTCGGCGTCGAGACCCGTTCGGTCCGCGTCGTGCCACCCGTGCCGTCCGGCACCAACCTGGCACAGGGCAAACCGGCAACGGCCTCGTCGTTCCAGCCCAGTTACGGCGACTGCCCGTGCACCGCCGCCAACGCGGTCGACGGGAACCCGGCCACCCGCTGGGCCAGCGACTGGAGCGACCCCCAGTGGCTCCAGGTCGACCTCGGCACCCGCACCACGTTCCGGCACGTCCAGCTGTTCTGGGAGACGTCGTACGCGAAGGCGTACACCGTCCAGACCTCCGACGACGGCCAGAACTGGCAGACCGTGCACACCGTGACGGACGGCAACGGCGGCATCGATGACTTCGACGTCACCGGAACAGGCCGGTACGTACGGGTCAACGGCACGGCGCGGGGCACCGGTTACGGATATTCGCTCTACGAGTTCGGCGTCTACTCCTGACGGCACCCGGCCCGGCACGCCATGCCGGGAGAGCGCTCTATTGCGTGATCCGCAGGTCGGTTAGGGTGCCTGCATGAGCAGACGGGCCCCGACGCTTGAGGACGTCGCCCGGGAGGCCGGTGTCTCCCGGGCGACCGTGTCCCGGGTCGTCAACGGCATCCGCAATGTGGATCCCCAGATACAGGAACTGGTCCGCCGTGCCATCGAGCGGACGGGTTACGCGCCCAACCGGGCCGCCCGTTCGCTGGTGACCCGGCGGACCGAGACCGTCGCCCTGGTGGTGTCCGGCGCGGGCGACACCTCGGACGCCGGCCAGAACGCCTTCGCCGCGCGGGTGTTCGCGGACCCCTTCTTCGGGCGGGTGGTCGGCGGCATCGTCGGCTTCCTGCGCCCCCGTTCCCTGCACCCGGTCCTGATGTTCGCCGAGTCCGCCGAGGCTCGGGAGGAGGTGCTGACCTATCTGCGGCAGGGGCGTGCCGACGGCGCCCTGGTGGTCTCCACCCACGCCGACGACCCGCTGCCCGCCCTCCTCGCCGACGCCCGGCTCCCCGCGGTGCTCTTCGCCCGCCCCTCCCGCCCGGTGCCGCTCAGCTATGTCGACCTCGCGCACCGGGACGGAGCGCACCTCGCCGCCGAGCATCTGCTCGCCCGCGGGTGCCGCCGACTCGGCACCATCAGCGGCCCGTTGGACGTCGCGGCGAGCCAGGAGCGGCTGGCCGGATTCCGCGACACGCTCGCCCGCCACGGCCACCCCTACGTCCCGGTCGCCGAGGGCGGCTTCACCCTCGACAGCGGCATCACGGCCATGGCGGATCTCCTGGACCGCCATCCCGAAACGGACGGGGTGTTCGCCGCCAACGACCTCATGGCGCAGGGCGCCTGCCAGGTGCTGCGCGAACGCGGCCGCCGGGTGCCCGAGGACGTCGCGGTCGTCGGCTTCGACGACTCCAGCATCGCCGTCACCTGCCGCCCCCCGCTGACCACCGTCCGCCAGCCGGTCGAGGAGATGGCGGCCCGGATGGCCCGCCTGCTCGACGAGCACATCGACGGCGTACGCACCGACCCCACAGCGGTCGTCTTCGAGCCCGAACTCGTGGTGCGCGCATCGGCCTGACGGCGCCGTCAGGTCCGTACCGGATGCGTCAAGGGATGTAGGAGCAGAGTGCAACGCACTTGATTTTGGCTTCAGTTGTTGACGCCAGGCAGCGGTGGGACTACAACCCCAGAGAGCGCTCTCTGTTCTGCTGTTGCTCCACCCCCACGCACGCCGAACCGGCCTGAGGAGACCCCCATGCAGAGTGTTGTCGGCGCACCCACCCGCAGACCACCGGCCGGCGCCGCGCGCTCGCACGCGGCTCTCGGCCTGGTCGTCGTCCTGATCGCCGCCTTCTTCGCCGTCCTCGCACCCTCGCCCGCGCACGCGGCCGACCAGCTGCTCTCCCAGGGCAGACCCGCCACCGCCTCCTCGACCGAGAACGGCACCTTCCCCGCGAGCGCGGCGGTCGACGGAAACACCGGCACCCGCTGGTCCTCGGCCTTCTCCGACCCGCAGTGGATCCGGATCGACCTCGGATCCGTCCAGCAGCTCAGCCGCGTCACGCTGAACTGGGAGGCCGCCTACGCGACCGCCTTCCAGATCCAGACCTCCACCGACGCCAACACCTGGACCACCGTCCACTCCACCACCAGCGCCACCGGCGGAACCCAGAACATCACCATCTCCGGCAGCGGCCGCTACGTCCGCGTCTACGGCACCGCGCGGGCCACCCCGTACGGCTACTCCCTGTGGGAGTTCCAGGTCTACGGCCCCGGCGGCACCTCCGCCCCGCCCGACGACTTCTGGGGCAGCACCAGCGACATACCCGCGGCCCACAACGCCGTCGAGGTGAAGATCCTCAACCGCACCAACGGCAAGTACCCCGACAGTCAGGTGTACTGGAGCTTCAACGGCCAGACGCACTCCATCGCCGAGCAGCCCTACCTCGACATGCCCGCCAACTCCGCGGGCCGCATGTACTTCTACCTGGGCTCGCCCAACGGCCCCTACTACGACTTCATCGAGTTCACGGTCGGCAACAACGTCTTCAACGGCAACACCACCCGCGTGGACGCCTTCGGCCTGAAGCTGGCCATGCGCCTGCACAGCAAGGACGGCTACGACGTCGAGGTCGGCGAGAACCGGCAGACGTTCGCCGAGGACCGCGCCACCACCTTCCAGCGCTTCACCGACGCCGTACCGAACGAGTTCAAGGTGCTGGCCCAGACCCAGGCCCCGTACCGCATCATCGCGCCCGGCAGCGACCCGAGCTTCCGCGCGGGCGGCGCCAACGCGAACTACTTCACCGCCTACGCCCAGTCCGTTGGCGTCAACGCGGCCACCTCCGACATCTTCGGCTGCGCCGCCTCCCTGGCGGGCAACCCCAATATGTGCGCCGCCCTCAACCGCCACGTCGCCACACTGCCGGCCTCCCAGCAGTCCGACCCGGCCCAGTTCTACAAGGCGGCACCGGCGAACTACTACGCCAAGTTCTGGCACGACAACGCCATCAACAACCTCGCCTACGGATTCCCCTACGACGACGTGGCGGGCCGATCCTCCTTCATCTCCCACGCCGACCCGCAATGGCTCCTGGTCGCCGTCGGCTGGTAGCCGATCCGGCGGCACGGACGCCGAACGACCGTTGAACCCCTGAACGGTGGGTCCGCCGGGTCGCACCGACCCGGCGGACCCGCGCGTTTCACCGCTACCAACCACCCGAACTTGCCCATTTGGGTGAGAAATGGGCGACGTTGCGTGCCTCGTCACCGTGGGTGAGCCATCGTCTCCTCGAACCGCAGGAACTCGCAGAGGAGACAGGCCTTGCAATTCAGGCGCACCGCAATGGTCCTGAGCGCAGCCGCGCTCACCGCACTGACCATGCCGACCAACGCTCACGCAGCAGGAATCGCGTGTGGCGGAGGCGTGTCGACCGGCCGCGTGGCCATCAACGGATGCATCAGCGCGGAGCGCGGATCGGTGGGCCGCCTCCCGACGAGGGAGATCTCCGCGTACATCAAGGCGCGCAACACCGGCTCCAGGGGAGTGAACATCACCTACGAGGCGTTCTCGCGCCCCGACGGCGGCTCCTGGGCGAAGGTGGGCACGGGCCGCTCGTATGTCGCGCCCGGGCAGGAGGTCGGCCCGGTCGAAGTGGGCAGTACCACGCGTGTCTGCGCGCCCGTGAGGGTCGAGATCCGCGTCCACGCCCGGGCCGACGGTGCCGCCTGGAGCGGCTGGTCTCCCGCCGCGACGAAGCAGTGCCAGAGCTGAACACGCCCGCCGGCCGGGCTTGCACTCGAGCGCGCTCCAGGTCGTAGCGTCGCAGACGGCGGGGCGCACGAGGCCCCGCCGTCCGGACGACGCGAGAGCGTGCAGAAAGGCTGGGACACCAGATGCAGAAGCGCAGTCTGCGGGATCTCCACGTATCGGCCATCGGCCTCGGATGCATGGGCATGTCCGCCTTCTACGGCACCGCCGACCAGGACGAGGGAATCGCCACCATCCGCCGCGCCCTCGACCTCGGCATCGACTTCCTCGACACCGCGCAGATGTACGGGCCGCTCACCAACGAGTCGCTCGTCGGCGAGGCGATCCGGGGGCACCGCGACGAGTACGTGATCGCGACGAAGTTCAACTACCGGATGGACAACGCCGTACCCGGCGACGGCAGCACGGTCGGTCCGCAGGACGGTTCCGCCGAGCACGTCCGCAGCTCGGTCCACGGCTCCCTGCAGCGTCTGGGGACCGATTACATCGACCTGTACTACCAGCACCGCGTCGACCCGAACGTGCCCATCGAGGAGACCGTGGGCGCGCTGGCCGAACTGGTCGAGGCGGGCACCGTGCGCCACATCGGACTGAGCGAGGCGAGCGCGGAGACCATCCGGCGTGCCCACGCCGTGCATCCGATCACCGCCGTGCAGAGCGAGTACTCGCTGTGGTCCAGGGATGTGGAGGCCGAGGTGCTGCCCGCGTGCCGGGAGCTGGGCATCGGCTTCGTGCCGTACTCGCCGCTCGGTCGCGGCTTCCTCGCCGGCCGGTTCACCTCGCCCGACGACCTGGACGCCAACGACTGGCGCCGCCAGAACCCGCGGTTCCAGGACGCCAACCTGGACGCCAACCTGCGGCTCGCGGCGAAGGTCAAGGAGATCGCCGCCGAGAAGGACGTCACCCCGGCGCAGTTGGCCATCGCCTGGGTGCTGGCCCAGGGCGAGCACCTGGTCCCGATCCCGGGCACCAAGCGCCGCACCTACCTGGAGCAGAACGTCGGGGCCGTCGACATCACGCTGAGCAAGGACGACTTGGCCCGCATCGACGCGGAGCTGCCGCAGGCGGCGGGGGAGCGTTACGACGAGGCCGGGATGCGGTCCGTCAACCGCTAGGAAGGAAACCGCCGGCGGCTGGGAAGGAAACCGCCGGCGGCTGGGAAGGAAACCGCCGGCGGCTGGGAAGGAAACCGTCCAAGCCGGGCATCCCCGCTCCCAGGTTTCAGCCAATCCGCGAACGGCGCGAAGTAGAGTGCCACTACGGCGTCTTGACCCCAGTCTGCCGATTTGGGCAGGTTCAGGCCACTTCGTGCCGTCAGGGTTTTGTCAGGATTCGCTGAGAAAGGGGCGTAATCGTGGGCGCCTATCTGTGTCCTCCCGCCGTGATGCACGGCGAACATTCCATACAGACCGACCAGATCCTGGCGGAGGTGCGCAGTCGCCATCCGCAGGCCCCCTGGCTGCCGCGGATCGACGGCATCGCCGCGAGTACGGGCATCACCGCCCGCGGATGGATGCTGCCGCTGGAGACGGCCGTCGCCCCCAGTGGCGGAAGCGGACTGCGAACTCCGGGCGCCGACGCGGCCCGTGAGGCACTCACCCGCGACGGCTTCGACGAGGACGAGGTGGACCGCGCGATCGCCGCACTGGATGCGATACCGGCGCCGCAGACCATCCAGGAGCGCACCGCTCCGGCCTGGGCTGCCGTGCAGAACTACGCGGAGCGCGCGGCCCGCGAGGCCCTGGAGATCGCCGGCCTTGACGCCGCCGACGTCGACTGCCTGATCACCAGTCACTCCACGACCCCGGCCCTGCCGGGCCTGGACCTGTCCCTGTTCAACCGCCTTCCGCTGCGCAGCGACGCACTGCTGCTGCCGGCCAGCCAGTGGGCCTGCATCGCCGGAACCCGATCGCTGGCGCTTGCCGCCGACCTCGTCGCCGCGGACCCCGACCGGGTGGTGCTGGTGGTCGTGTCGGAGGCGCTCAGCACCACCTACCAGCCAGCCGACGACACCCTGGAGTCCCTCATCGTGCGGCTGCTGTTCGCGGACACGGCGGTTGCCGCGGTGGTGACCGGCCGCCCCAGGACAGAATCGATTCTGCGGCTGGACGCCGCCTGGCACCACACCCTGCCCAAGACCTCGGACCTGCACTGGCTCGACACCCGGGCCGACGGCACGCACTTCGTGATGGACCGCCGCGGGCCGCGCGCCGTGCAGGAGACCGTCACCGCGATGTGGGAGTGGCTGCGCACCCGCCACGAGAACGACAAGCAGGCCTGGCATCCCGATCTGCTGCTCGCCCACCCCGGCGGAACCCGGGTGATGGAGTACATGGAACAGACCATGCCCGACGACTGGCCGACCGGGCTCCTGGAGTACAGCCGCGACAGCTACACCACCGGCAACCGCGGCGGCGCGGCCGTACTCGACATCCTGCGGCGCGCGCACGACGCCGGACAGAAGACCGGCAGCCACACGGTGCTGTACGCGGCCGCGCCCGGGCTGACCGCCACGGCCGTGGAGGGGGAGTGGCTTTGAGCTTCGCTTGATCGCGCGCCTCGGCTCGACAAGCGAACTACAGGTCCAGTTCCGCCCACACGGCCTTGCCGGTGTTGGTCCAGCGCACGCCCCAGCGGGTGGTCAGCTTGTGCATGACGTACAGGCCGCGCCCGCTGTCGTCGAGTACGTCGCTGTGACGCAGCCGCGGTCGGCCGTTGCCGGTGTCGCCGACCTCGCACGTCAGATGGTCCCCCGCCTTCACCAGCCGCACGGTGACGGGCCCGGTGCCGAACAGGACGGCGTTGGTGACCAGTTCGCTGATCACCAGCAGCACCCTCTCCTGGGCCTGGTCACTGGTGCGCCATCGCCGTAGGAGGGACGAGGCGAGGCTTCGGGCGCGCGCGGCGGTGTCGTCGTGCGCCGGCAGCTGCCAGGTCGCGGTGTCCCGGCTGCGACGGCCGGTCATACGCGCGAGCAGCAGCGTCACGTCGTCGCGCAGGCGCCCCTGCGGGGCCAGTTCGCCGACCACACGACGCGCGGTCGCCTGCAGATCGTCCCAGGGGTGCACATCACGCACCAGGTCCGTCAGCCGGTCGATCCCGTTGTCGATGGAGGACGCCTGCTCCTCCACCAGACCGTCGGTGTACAGAGCGAGGAGCGAGCCGGGCGGCGCGCTGAACTCCTGCACGTCGAACGGCTCCCGCACGGCGAATCCGGTGCCCAGGCCCGGGTGCGGCTGCGCCGTGATGGTCGCGGCGGACCCGTCGGGGTGAACGAGGACCGGGGGCAGATGACCCGCGTTGGACAGCGTGACCCGGTGGTCGACGGGATCGTAGACCGCGATGCAGCATGTCGAGCCCAGCGCGCTGTACCCGGCCGCCAGGCCCGCGTCCGTGTCGTCCAGCAGCGTGACCGTCTCGTCCAGACGCTCCAGCACCTCCCCGGGACCCAGCCCCGCGGACAGCAGCGCGCGGGCCTCCATGCTCAGCTGGCCCATGGTCGCCGCGGCCCCCAGGCCGTGCCCCACGACGTCACCGACCACGAGTGCGGTCCGGTCGCCCGGCAGTGGAAAGCTGTTCACCCAGTCACCGCCGACGCCCGCGCTGTCCGGAGTGGTGGGCAGATAGACGCTGGCGACCTCGATGGTGTCGCTGCCGGCCCGCGGCAGCAGCCGGCGCTGCAGTGCGAGAACCTGCGCGTGCTCGCGTTGGTGCTGGCGGGCCAGGTCCACGTGGCGCGCGGTCTTGGCCACGAGTTCCTGGAGGTCGAACAGCTCGCTGTCGCGGAAGGGCCGCTCGGGCCGCCGCCAGACCTCCGTCACGCCCAGCACGATGGGTCCCGCCGCGCCTTCCGGCCCCTCCACCACGAGCGGAATGCACGCGACGGTCGCCGGCAGGTTGCCGGGTACGAGGGCGCGTACCAGCCGAGGATCGCCGAGCACCCGCTCGATCGCCTCCCGGTCGGGGATGACGACGGCCTGCGGCAGGTCGTCACGGGTGACCGCACCGACCAGCAGCCGGCTCGCCTCACGGGGGAGGTTGTCGCCGCACGTCAGATACCCCTTGGGCCAGGGCCGGTCCGGCACCAGGGCGGCCCGGCGCAGCCGGATGCGCTCATGCGTCTGCTCGGTGACGGCCTCTCCCGTCCACACGGCGAAGTCGAGGTCGACGGCGGCGACGTCCCCCCAGGCAAGGAGGGACTGGGCGAGGGACTGCGCGGTCTCGCCGATGTCCAGGGACGTCCCGATCGCGGTCGCCGAGGCGTAGAGGTGCAGCCGCTTGGCCATGGCGATCAGTGAGACGGTCAAGCCGCCGTGCCGTTCCGCGGACGGCAGGATGCTCATCGAGACGACGAGTTCCGTCCCGTCGTCCCTCCGCAGCCGCTGCACCCGGGCGACATGCGCCTCGCGCGTCTCGACGGCGTTCCTCAGCCGCTGCGTGACCGTCGCCACGTCCCCGGGCGGCAGCAGCGCGGCGAAATCGGTCCCCGGCGCGGCGCTCACTCCCGCGAACGGAGCGGCATCCAGATTGCAGCTGGTGATCTTGAGATCCCGGTCGAGGCTGACCACAGCGAGGATCTGTTCCTGGCCTCCGGTTTCCGGGCGGTCGCCGCCTCCCGCTTCCGAAGGGTCTTCCGCGGTTGGCCCGGAAGGGGGATTGTTCTGCGCTGCTGCCTGGCCCGTGGCCCGCGTGGTCCCGCCCCGGGGCCTGTAGCCGGTCAGGGCGCCGCTGACCACGTCGAACGGCGAACCCGCCGATGAGGAGGGCGTGGGATCCATGCAGCTCACCCAGCTCGCTGACTCCGGCGCGCGCCGGAGAGCCATTCCCGAGTCCGTGCGATGGAGCCCCGAGATCCCTTACCGCACACCTCCTGGATAACACGTTCCGGCGGAAGGCAAAAACAAAGGCAAGGAGATCTCTCCCTGCCCTTCCCAACGTATAGCGCACCCGGGGGCTTGCGGCAAGGCCCGGGTCACCGCGCAGAATCATCCGCCGAGACCACCACCTGCGGAAACGGGTATCGCATGAGCGAGCAGTACGTGCTGGATCTTCAACAGGCCGACGAGACGCGGACCGCGGTCGTCGGCGGAAAGGGCGCACACCTGGGCGCGCTGTCGCGGATCGAAGGCGTCCGCGTGCCGGACGGCTTTTGCGTGACGACCGACGCCTACCGGCGCATCCTGGCCAAGGAGCCGTCCGTCGGAGACCTGCTCGACCAGCTGTCATGCCTGAACGAGGTCGACGCGGACGACGCGGACACGATCCGCACGCTCAGCGCACGGATCCGCTCGGCCATCGAGGACATCACCATCCCGGACGACCTGGCCGCGGCGATCACCGGCGCGCTCTCCCGCCATGGCGAGTGGGCCGCCTACGCCGTCCGGTCCAGCGCGACGGCCGAGGACCTGCCGACCGCGTCCTTCGCGGGCCAGCAGGACACGTATCTGAACGTGGTGGGCACGGCGGCGATCCTCGAGCACGTCAGCCGGTGCTGGGCCTCCCTGTTCACCGAGCGGGCCGTGACCTACCGGCGGCGCAACGGCATCGATCACCGCGCGGTCCACATGGCCGTGGTCGTGCAGCGGATGGTCTTCCCGCAGGCGTCCGGCATCCTGTTCACGGCCGACCCCGTCACCGGCAACCGGACGGTCGCCACCGTGGACGCCGGCTTCGGACTGGGCGAGGCCCTGGTCTCCGGCCTGGTGAACCCGGACGTCTTCAAGGTGCGGCACGGCGAAGTCGTCGCCCGGACGATCTCCGCCAAACAGCGAGCCGTCGAGTCCCTGCCGTCCGGCGGTACACAGGAAACGGCCATCGACGCACGGCAGCAGGAGCAGCCGGCCCTGTCGGACGCGCAGGTCGTGGACCTCGTACGACTCGGTCGGCGGATCGAAGCACACTTCGGCCGCCCGCAGGACATCGAATGGTGCCTGGTCGACGACGCCTTCCACATCGTGCAGAGCCGCCCGATCACGACGCTGTTCCCCATCCCCGAGGCCAGTGACGAGGACAATCACGTCTACGTCTCCGTCGGCCACCAGCAGATGATGACCGACCCCATGAAGCCCCTCGGGTACTCCATGTGGCAGCTGACGGCGATGGTGCGGATGCACGAGGCCGCCGGCAGGCTGTTCGTCGAGGTCACCCAGCGCTTGGCGGCGCCCGCGAGCCGCGCCGCCCTCCTGGACGTCATGGGCAGGGGCGATCCGCTGATCAGGGACGCACTGGAGACCGTCCTCGACCGCGGCGACTTCGTCCCGTCGCTCCCCGACGAGGCGCCCGGCGGACAGCCGGCCCGAAGCAGGCTCGCCCCGATCGAGACCGATCCGGCCGTCGTCACCGAACTGATCGAGCGGAGCCAGGCGTCCATCGCCGCGCTGGAGCGCGACATCCGGACGAAGAGCGGACCGGAGCTGTTCGACTTCCTGCTGGAAGCCTTCGCCGAGCACAAGCGGGCGCTCGGCGACCCGCTGAACATGCAGGCGATCATGGCGGGGATGGAGGCCACCTGGTGGCTCAACGACCATCTGCAGGAATGGCTCGGCGAGAAGAGCGCGGCCGACACGCTCACCCTGTCCGCCCCCGGCAACATCACCTCCGAGATGGGACTCGCACTGCTCGACGTCGCCGACGCGGTCCGTCCGCATCCGGAGGTGGTCGAGTTCCTGCAGGGCGTCGAGGACGACGATTTCCTGGAGGAGATGGCGAAGCTCGCGGGCGGTGCGGAGGCGCGCGCCGCCATCGAGGCCTACCTCGACCGCTACGGCATGCGCTGCGTCGGCGAGATCGACATCACCAGGCCGCGCTGGAGCGAACGTCCCAGCTCGCTCGTGCCCGTGATCCTCGACAACGTCAGGAACTTCGAACCGGGCGCCGCCCAGCGGCGCTTCGAGCAGGGGCGTCAGGCGGCGCTGGCGAAGGAACAGGACGTGCTGACACGTCTGCGGGCCCTGCCGGACGGGGAGCGCAAGGCCGACGAGACCAAGCGGATGATCGACCGGGTCCGCACCTTCATCGGCTACCGCGAGTACCCGAAGTACGGCATCGTCAGCCGCTACTTCGTCTACAAGCAGGCGCTGCTGGCGGAGGCCGAGCGCCTGGTGCAGTCCGGGCTGCTCGCGGCGAAAGAGGACGTCTTCTACCTCACCTTCCAGGAGTTCCACGAAGCCGTACGCGCGCAGCGGGTGGACGACCGACTCATCCGGCAGCGCAAGGAAGCCTTCCGGTCCTACGAGGCGCTCACGCCGCCCCGCGTCCTCACCTCGGACGGCGAGTGCGTCACCGGTGCGTACCGACGCGACGACGTGCCGGACGGTGCCCTGGTCGGCCTGCCCGTCTCCGCCGGGACCGTCGAGGGAAGGGCCCGCGTCATCCTGGACATGGCGCAGGCCGACCTCGAAGCGGGCGACATCCTGGTCACGCCCTTCACCGATCCCAGCTGGTCACCGCTGTTCGTGGGAATCGCCGGCCTGGTGACCGAAGTGGGCGGTCTGATGACCCACGGCGCGGTGATCGCCCGGGAGTACGGTCTGCCGGCCGTCGTGGGCGTCGAGCAGGCCACCCGGCTCATCCGGGACGGACAACGGATCCGCGTGCACGGAACGGACGGGTACATCGAGCTCCTGTCCTGACCATTGCGATGCATCCCGATGCGGGCCCACCGTGCGCGCGTCCGAGAACCACGGCGTGCCGCGGATGTGAAGGGCGCGTGACGGGGCAGACGATCCGCATGGAGATCGAGCTCGTGGGCGGTGCCGCCGACGGTGTCCGCACAACCGTCGGCGGCGACCCGACCGACCCCTGCCCGTACGTCCTCGTCGCGGAGCACCTTCCGCTGCGCACCGAGGACGCCGGGCCGACGAGCGTGCAGGCACTGCTCGCCTCGTTCCGGATCGTCCGCTACGACCGTGACAACAAGCCCCGTAGAAACGGCAGTTCGTGTCGGATCTACCGTCGGGCCGCCAGGTCCAGCTGATACCAGGTGCCCGGCTTGCCGCTGAGGTCGGACGGATCGGCCGGGCCGACCGGGACGAAACCGGCCTTGAGCAGCACCCTCTGGGACGCGGTGTTGGCCAGGGCGCAGGCCGCCCTGAGGGTGTGCAGCCCGTACCGTTCGGCCGCCAGCCGGCACAGCTCGCGTACGGTCTCGGTCGCCACTCCGCGACCGGCAGCGTGCTGCGCGACCCGGTAGCCGAGGTCGGCCGATCCGTCCTTGAGGTCGTACAGGTTGAAGCGGCCCAGAACCGAGCCGTCCTCGTCGACGAGCACGTGGAAGACGCATGTGCCGGACTGCTGCTCGGCCAGCAGGGCGCTGAACCCGTCGGAGAACCGGTCGAAGTACTCGTCGCCGCGGTCGAAGATCGAAGCGGCGAAGTAGGCACGATTGGCCAGCTCGAAGGCGAGGACCGCCGCCTCATGGCCGGCATTCAGCTGCGTCAGCTCAGGCATCGGCCAACTCTATGCGGCGAAGAGGTGGTCGTGCCGAAGCGGGGCGGCCGTCAGTAGGCGAGTCTGATGGACACGTCGATCGTGCCGGCGTGCGGGACCTTCAGGATGTGCATGCGTCGGGTCCCGCCGAGGTAGGTGACCGAGGCGGCCGCGACGGTGGCCGGGTGGGGCGTGCCCCAGCGGATGTGTACGACGCCCGGGCCGCGGTGCAGGTCGATGCCGGTCGCGGTGGCCGAGGCCGAGCCGCCCCAGGGCACGGTGGTGCCGTCGGAGAAGACGACCCGGTCGGACTCCTTGAGGATCAGCGGCATGGTCTCCGTCGCGGACGAGGTGGCCCGCACCGAACGCTCCACCAGGCCGTTGCCGACTCGCACGTCCGTGACGACCGATCCGGTCGGGGTGGAGAAGCGGAAGGCGTAGGGCTTGCCGCCGAAGAACTCACCGGTCTGCGGGCCGTCGGAGTCCGGTTTCTGACCGGGCAGCACGGTGGACCACACGCCGTAGTCGTTGTTGTTCAGGGACTGGACGATTGTGCCCGCCACCGGGTGCCAGAGGAAGGCAAGTCCCGTGCGGGCAAGGGTGGTTGGCCTGGCGCCGAGGTAGGCGCCCAGATAGACGTTGGGGCGGCGGACGTAGAGGAAGTCCTGGCCGTGATCGGTGCGGTGCTCGGTGAAGTTCTTCGAGGCGATGTACGGCACGGCAGCGACGGCCGCGCTCTTCGCCTGCCTGGTCGGGTAGCGCTCGCCGTAGATGGCGTGGCTGAGGATGCGCGGGGAGGTGTCCTGCTTGACCAGGCCCGGCACGGGCGAGGTGCCCGCGGCCCAGGCGGCGCGGGCGGCGGCCATGTCCTCGCGCGCGGACAGGAACGCGCCCAGAGCCGGTATCTCGGGGACGAACTGGGCGTTGAGCGCCGTGCGTTCGGGGTCGGGGCGGGTGTCGGCGTAGGCGAGGGTGCTGGTCCGCGTGGAGGGTGCGATGTTGCTGAACCAGCCGGCGCCGTCGGGCTCGCGGAGCAGGTTGTAGCCGAGCCAGTCCGTGTACTTCCCGGCCATGGTCACCAGGTGGCTGTTGCCCGACTGGCGCCAGGCGTCGGCCAGTTCGGGCAGCATCACCTCGAAGTTGTAGTTCATGTCCATGCCGCCCTTCTCGTAGAAGAAGCCGGCCGGACTCTGCCCGGTGTCCGCCAGACGGGCGAAGGCGCTGTTCAGCTGGGCGCTCAGGTTCGCGTCGGGATTGGTCTTCAGCGCCAGCGCCGATCCGGCGAGTCCCGCGGTGACTTGGTTCGCGAAGTGGATCGGGGTCTGCCACACACCGTCGTTGGACGGGTCGAGCAGCCAGGTCATCGCGGCGTGCAGGGCCTGGGCGATCTGGGTGCGCCGGGCGGGCAGCAGGTTCGCCCGCTTGAGCAGGACATGGGTCTTGCTGAGGTAGCCGAGTGCGAAGCCGGTGGCGGGCAGGGAGTGTTCGCCGGCGCTGTACTCCGACCACGAGCCGTCGGAGTGCTGGAGGCCCAGATAGTGGCCGAGCGCCGCGTCCAGGCCCGCGAGCAGCGCCGCGTCCGACGCATACGGGTTCCAGGAGCGGGCGTTGGTGAGGAACCAGGCCAGCGTGTAGACGTGCTCCTGCACCCGGGCGTTGTACGGCGCCGACGGCGTACGCCACCATCCGCCGCCCATGAAACCGAAGGTCGCGGAGTCGCTGCCCTCGATGTCGTTGACCATCGGGGCGAGGCTCACGAGATAGGGCGCGAAGCGCTGTTCCTCGGCGGCGAAGTCACGCCGGTGGGGTGCGCCTGCGGGCAGCGGCGCCAGGTTGGGGAGGCTGCCCGTCGCCAGGGCACGGGGTGCGGGCAGGGCGACCGCGAGGCCCGCGGCCCCGGCGGCGGTCAGCAGGGCGCGGCGCGAGAGGGAAGTTTGGTACTTCACGAGGCGACTCCTGGGCGATGAATGAGTCAACGGTGAGTCGGGGCACGGGAGATGACCGTCGACGGTGCGTGACCGGACGCGGCATCCCGCCGACTCGATCGGCCACATTCGCCTCATCGGGAGCCCTCGTCAAGCTGCTAATGCGAATTACTACTGGGATTTGTTGTCGCGGTCGAACCTCTTGACGGGCTCGCGCCGCGCGCTCTACGGTCCGTTCACCCGACCAGCAATGCGTATTAGCACCGTCGATGAGGGGCGATCACTCATGAGCCAGGCTCCCGGAAGGCTCACGCAGCGTGACATCGCCCGGCTTGCGGGCGTCAGCCAGACCACGGTCTCGCTGGTGCTCAACAACCGGGGCGAGGCCGGTGCGCGGATCGCCCCCGAGACCCGGGACCGGGTTCTGCAGGTGATCCGGGAGACCGGGTACGCGGCGGATCCGCTGGCCCGCCGGATGCTCAATCAACTCAACCAGATCCTCGGCGTGTTCACCTACGAGCCGGTCTTCCCCAGCACCAGCGCCGACTTCTACCACCCCTTCCTGCGCGGGATCGAGGAGAGCGCGGAGCGCAGCGGCTGCGATCTGCTGCTGTTCACCTCGGCGCCCGTGCGCGACGGTCAGCGGCGGATCTTTCACGAGGACAACCGGCTGCGCGTCGCCGACGGCTGTGTCCTGCTGGGACGCGAGATCCCGTCGGCCGAGCTCAGCAGGCTGGTGGCGGAGGACTACCCGTTCGTGTGCGTGGGCCGCCGCGACGACGCCGACGGCCGGCCCGTGCCGTACGTCGGCGCCGACTATGTGAACGCGACCGCCCAACTCGTGGAACGGGCCCGTTCGTTGGGCCATCGGCGCTTCGCCTTCGTGGGACCCGGCACGGGGGCGGAGTCCTCCGCGGACCGCCTGACGGGCTTCCGCCGGGCGGCCGGGGCCGATGCGCCGTTCCTCTCCGCCGACGCACCGGACCCGGCCGAGCGGCTGGCCCGGCTCCTGGAGGCAGGGGTCACCGCGGTGTTCGCGGAGGTGGAGGCCGAGGCGGTGGCCCTGGCGCGGGCCGCGGCGGCACAAGGCCTTTCGGTCCCGCGCGACCTGTCGATGGTCACCCTGGGCGATCCGACCATCCCCGTCCATTCCTCCCTGGACTTCACCGGATTCCACATCCCCCGGCCGCAGATGGGGCAGCAGGCGGTGGAGCTGCTGGTCGACGTACTGCACGGACAGACGTCCGTCACCCAGCGGCTGCTCGACTGCGAGCTGACCCAGGGGGAGACCCTCGGGCCGCCGGCCGCCTGATGCGCCAATCAGCCCAACGCCCTTACAGACAAACCAAGTTGTTGGAAAAGCCCCCTCAAGTAGAGCCCCCTTTCAGCAAGGAGACCCATGCACGCGGACGTCCTCGTGGTCGGCGGCGGCACCGGCGGTGTCGCGGCAGCGCTCGGTGCGCTGCGCGCCGGCCGGAGTGTGATCCTCACGGAGGAGTACGACTGGCTGGGCGGTCAGCTCACCAGCCAGGCCGTGCCGCCGGACGAGCACACCTGGATCGAGCAGTTCGGCGCCACCGCCTCCTACCGGGCGCTGCGCGACGGCATCCGCGACTACTACCGGCGCCACTACCCGCTGACCAGTCAGGCCCGCGCCCGCCGCGAGCTCAACCCCGGCGCGGGCTGGGTGAGCCGGCTCTGCCACGAGCCGCGCGTGGGCGTCGCCGTCATCGACGCGATGCTCGCCCCCTACCGCGGCAGCGGCCGCCTCACCGTCCTGCAGCCCTATCGCCCCGTGGCCGCGGCCACGGACGGCGACCGGGTGACCGCCGTGACCCTCGCCCACCGGGACAGCGGCGAGCGGATCACCGCCACCGCCGCCTACGTCCTCGACGCCACCGAGACCGGCGAGTTGCTGCCGCTGACCGGCACCGAGTACGTCACCGGCTTCGAGGCGCAGAGCGACACCGGCGAGCCCTCCGCCCCGGAGACCGCACAGCCGCTGAACATGCAGGCCGTCTCCTACTGCTTCGCCCTCGACCACGTCGACGGCGACCACACCATCGACCGCCCCGCCTCCTATGACTTCTGGCGCTCCTACCGGCCCTCCTTCTGGGGCGCCCCGCTGCTGTCCTGGTCGGCCCCGCACCCGCGCACCCTGGAAGTCGTCGAACGTGGCTTCACTCCGAACCCCGGCGACGACCCCGCCGACGTCGTCGCCGACCAGCGGGTCAGCGGCGGCGACATGAACCTGTGGACCTTCCGGCGCATCGCCGCCCGCGACAACTTCGTCCCCGGCGCGTACGCGAGCGACATCACCCTCGTCAACTGGCCGATGATCGACTACTGGGAGGGCCCGGTCATCGACGTCCCCGACGCCCAGGAACATCTGGCCGCCGCGAAGGAGCTGTCGTACTCCCTCCTGTACTGGATGCAGACCGAGGCCCCGCGCGCCGACGGCGGCACGGGCTTCCCCGGTCTGCGGCTGCGCGGCGACATCACCGGGGCAGCGGACGGCCTCGCCCAGGCGCCGTACATCCGCGAGTCCCGCCGGATCCGCGCCGAGTACACCGTCGTCGAACAGGACCTCTCCCTCGATGTGCGCGGCGGCAAGGGCGCCGTGAACTACCCGGACTCGGTCGGCATCGGCATGTACCGCCTCGACCTGCACCCCTCCACCGGCGGCGACACCTACATCGACGTCCCCTCCAGCCCGTTCGAGATACCGCTCGGCGCGCTGATACCGGCCCGGATGGAGAACCTGCTGCCCGCCGGCAAGAACCTCGGCACCACCCACATCACCAACGGCTGCTACCGGCTGCACCCCGTCGAGTGGAACATCGGCGAGGTCGCCGGACTGCTCGCGGCCCACTGCGTCGAGCACAACCTCACCCCCCGCGGCGTACGCAACACCCCTGACCGGCTCGAGACGTTCCAGCACCTGCTCCGCGCCCACGGCGTCGAACTGCGCTGGCCCGACATCAGTGGCTACTGACCAGGAGAGACACCCGCATGAACACCCAACGACAGCAGCGCACAAGGAAGTTCGCCGCCCTGGCAGCCACCGGACTTCTCGCCCTGACCGCCTGCGGCGGCGGTGACGGCAGTGGTTCCGACGACGGGCCCGTGACCCTGCGGATGACGGTCTGGTCGGGCGCCCCGGAACATCTCAAGCTCCTCAACGGCATCGCCGACACGTACCGCAAGACGCACCCCGAGGTGAAGTCGATCAAGTTCGACGTCCTGCCGGTGGAGAACTACACCGAGACCCTCACCACCCAGATGGCCGGCGGCAAGGCCCCCGACCTGGCGTGGATCTTCGAGAACTCCGCCCTCGACTTCGTCTCCTCGGGCGCCCTGAAAGAGGTCAAGGACGACCCCGACGTACTCCCCGCCGCCAAGAAGATCTGGCAGCAGGACGGCAAGCTCTACGCCTACCCCTTCTCCACCTCGCCGTTCGGCGTCTTCGTCAATCTGGACATGCTGAAGAAGGCCGGACAGCCCAGCCCCGCCGAGCTGATCAAGCAGGGCAAGTGGAACTGGGACGAGGTCGACAGGATCGGGGCCGCCGTCCACACCAAGACCGGGAAGACGGGCATGGTGATCCGCGACTTCGACTACAAGGCGTGGGACAACCTCGCCACTTACTGGGACGGTTGGGGCGCTCAGGCCTGGTCCGCCGACGGAAAGACCTGCGGCTTCGACAAGCCGCAGATGGTCGCGGCGATGACCAGCCTGCACAAGGCGATCTTCGACGACGAGGCGATGCTCGCCCCGGGCACGACTGCCGACTTCTTCGCCGGTGAATCCGCCATGACCGTCACCCAGATGAGCCGGGCCTCCCTCCTCACCGACAAGTTCAAGTGGGACTTCGTCCCGCTGCCCGAAGGACCCGAGGGCAAGTACGCCGTGATCGGCCAGGCCGGGATCGCGGTGCTCGCCAAGAGCAAGCACGCCGACGCAGCGGCCGGCTTCCAGGCGTTCATGACCAACAAGGAGAACTCGGCGAAGCTCGGTGCCTACTTCCCGCAGGCCCGCTCCTCCCAACTGAACGCGGCCACGCTCGCCAAGAGCAACGCCAAGCTCAGCGAGAAGCAACTCGCCGACGTCGTCATCGACGGCATCAAGAACGGCAAGGTCAAGCCCGTCCACATCGGCCAGGCCGAGATCTACGCGGCCGTGCGCTCCGGTCTCGACGCCCTGTGGAAGCCGAACGCCGACGTACAGAAGGTCCTGACGGGAGTCTGCAACTCCATCAAGCCGCAGCTGGAGCAGTGACGGCGCGATGAAGACCCTCGACCGACCCCGCTCCACGGCCGCCACCGGTCCGCCGGAAGACGGCACCCGCGCCGCACAGCCGTTCTGGACCTCCCGGCGCCGGGACCAACTGGCCGGCTACCTGTTCATCGCCCCGCAACTGATCGGCACCGTCGTCTTCGTGCTGATCCCGCTCGGCCTGGTGGTCTGGTACAGCTTCCACGAGTGGAACGTGCTCGCGGGCACCTTCCACTCCGTGGGCACGGACAACTACCACAAGCTGCTCGACGACCCGAAGCTGCCGGGCGTGCTGCGGGCCACCGCCTACTTCTCCGTGGGCCTGGTGGTCCTCAACCTCTCGCTCGCGCTGGCCCTGGCGGTGCTCCTCAACCAGAAGCTGCGCGGCAGTGTCGTCTTCCGCACCCTGTTCTTCTCACCGGTCGTCGTCTCGCTCGTCGCCTGGACCATCGTGTGGGGCTTCCTGCTGCAGAAGAACGGCGGCATCAACGCCGGCCTCGACCTGATCGGCGTCCACGGCCCCAACTGGCTGCGCAGCGAGGGCACTTCGATGCTGTCGGCCGTCGTCGTGCAGTGCTTCAAGAACGTCGGCCTGAACATGGTGCTGTTCCTGGCCGCCCTGCAGGGCGTGCCGCGCGAGCTGTACGAGGCGGCGACCGTGGACGGCGCGGGGCGGTGGCGGCAGTTCTGGCGGATCACGGTGCCGCTGATCAGCCCCACGATCCTGCTCACCTCGATCATCACGGTCGTCGGCTCGCTCCAGGTATTCGCGCAGATCGCCGTCCTCACCCAGGGCGGCCCGTCCGGCTCCACCACCGTGCTCGTCTACTACCTCTACCAACAGGCGTTCACCTTCCACCACTTCGGCTACGGCGCGACGCTCTCGGTCCTGTTGTTCCTGATCGTGCTCGTTCTGACCGTCATCCAGTGGCAGATGCGCAAGAAGTGGGTGTTCCATGAGTCGTAAGCTGTCCACCCGCGCCAAACTGCTGCTCTACGGCATCCTGCTCGTACTGTGCGTGCCGTTCGTCTTCCCCACCTGGTGGATGGCGACGTCGTCGCTGAAGCCGGCCGCCGACATCTTCGCCTTCCCGCCGAAGCTGTTCCCGGACAACCCCCGACTCGACGCCTACCGCAAGGTGTTCGAGCTCCAGCCGTTCGGCCACCAGTACTTCAACAGCATGTACATCGCCGTCGTGGTGACCCTGGGGACGCTCGCGGTCTCGTCGCTGGCCGGATACGGCTTCGCCCGCATCCGCTTCCCCGGGCAGAACATCCTGTTCCTCGTGGTCCTCACCGGACTGCTGATCCCCAGCGAGGTCACCATCGTCCCGCTGTTCCAGATGTTCCACGACTGGGGAATGATCGACACCCACTGGCCGCTGATCCTGGTGCCGGTCCTCGGCGCACCGAGCGTCCTCGCGACGTTCATCATGCGGCAGTTCTTCATCGCGCTGCCCCACGAACTGGAGGAGGCCGCCCGGATGGACGGCCTGGGCCGCTTCGCCATCTACTGGCGCATCGCCCTTCCGCTGGCGCGTCCCGCGCTGTCCGCGGTCGCCATCTTCACCTTCCTGCACAGCTGGAACCTCTATCTGGAGCCGATCGTCTACCTCTCCACACCGGACATGTTCACCCTCCCGCAGGCCCTCACCCAGTACGTCGACGCCTACGGAGGCCCCATGTGGAACGTCCAGCTGGCCGCCGCCTCCCTGACCGCGCTGCCGGTGGTCGCGGTGTTCGTCTTCGCCCAGCGGCAGTTCGTGGAGGGCCTGGCGCACACGGGACTGAAATGACACGGGCCGGGCGGGTCGGCGGGCGCCCTGACGTGGGTGACCGCCGTTACAGCCAACGCCGCTACAACCAATGGTGTCCTTCGCGTGTCCAGTACATGGCCTGATCGGGCGGTGCGGCAGATGACCTGCCGGCCGATCGGCGCGTCGTCGTACTGGTACTGCTGAGGAGATGGTTGTGCGTCCACTGCTGCGTGGCATGACGAGGTTCGTGGCGGCAGGGGTGATCGGGGTGGGTGTGCCCGCCATGTCGGCACCCGTGGCACACGCCGACGAGGCGGCACCCGACCTGGTGGTCTCGGCACTGCCCGCCGCCACGCCGAAGCCCGGCCAGACCTACGACCAGCCCGTCACGGTCACCAACAACGGAAACGCCGCCGCGAGCGACGTCACCTTCCGCGTCCGTCTGACCCGCGGGCTCGACTTCACGCCACCCGAAGAGGGCTGCGCGTACACCGTCGTGGCCGATCAGGTGAGGCAGGCGCTGTGCAAGCTGGACCAGGTGATCGAGCCGGGCGCCTCCGTCACCACCCACGTCCGCTTCACCGTCTCGTCCAAGGGACTGCTGGAGGTCGTGGAGTACGGAACCGGCCGCACCGGACAGCCTCCCGCGTCGGAAGAATTCGACGACAGCTATCGGCGCCTGGCGCTGACCGTCGACAACACCGCCGACCTGGCCGCCGTCGGTGACAGGGCCAAGGCCGAGCGGGGCGACCTGGTGAAGGTCACGGCCACGCTGCGCAACGACGGCCCGGGGTGGATCCACAACCAGGAGAGCGACGATCAGCCGGGCCTGCTGGTACACATTCCCAAGGGCACCAAGGCCGTTCACGTACCCCAGGAGTGCGCGCCGTTCGGGATCGATGGACCGATCGGTCCCTCGGAGCCCGGCCACCCGGTGTACGTGTGCTGGCACAACGACAACCTGCTGGAGGTCGGTCAGGCGCTCAGCTACCGCTTCGTGCTGAAGGTGACCTCGGCGTCGGGGGTGACGCGGGGCGAGGTGAAGGCCACCTCCGTCTACGACATCCATCCCGCGTTCGACAAGAACCCCGCGAACGACAGGGCGTCGCTGACCATCGACGTACCGGACGAGAACGGATCGGCGTCGGGGGGCAGTTCCGGTGGTTCCGGTCATGGTGGTTCCGGTCACGGTGACTCCGGAACGGGCGGTCAGGGCAACGACCCCCACGGGCAGTCGGCGGGCGGTTCGAGCAGCGGCGGGGAGCAGGGGTCGACCTCCGGCAGCACCGGCGACGTCGCCGACACGGCCGCGCACGGGAGCCTGGCCGGCACCGGCGCCGACGCGTCGGTGCTCATGGCGGGTGCCGGAGCTGTTGTCCTGGTAACCGGGGGAGCGGCGGCCCTGTTGGTGCGGCGCAGGTCCGCGGCGGCCACGCGCCGATAGCGGACGAACGACGTACTGCATCCCGGCGAAACGTGTTTGCCGTCGACGCGAACGGCAACGCGAAGTCCATGAATCAGTCGAACAGCGGCACGAATCGAGATTCCGAAGCCACGCGGAGCGCGTCAGCCAAGGCCCGAAAGGCCACGGAGAAGGCGACCGCTCCCGCGTCCAAGTCGGCGGACAAGGCCGCCGAGAAGACCAGTGAGGCCACGTCAGCAGCCGTGGACACGGCGGGGCGTTCGGCCGAGAAGACCACCGCGGTCATGCAGGGCGCGGCCGAGCGCGTCCAGGCCGGCCGTCAGGCCGTCGTCGCCGCCTCCGGACAGGCGGTGGCCCTCGCCAAGACCACCTGGACGCTGATCGCCGACCGCAAGGTCCTCGTCGCCGGGGTGGGCGCGGGCATGTCGGCGCTGGGCGCCACGACCTACCTCGCGGGCCGACGTGCGGGGCGACGCACGCTCGGTCCGATCACCCGTATGACCGGCGGCCGGATCTGAGGGGCCAGGCGGGCCCCGCCGTCCGGGGCGGGGTCACCGCCGAGCCGACGGGACATTGACGCTCGACTTCAGTCGCTCCGACGCGCGGCCCGGCGCGTCGTCTCGCATGCCCGCCGCGGCGGTGGGTACCACTGCTCCCGTACCGGGGTGTCGCGGAAGCGGCCGAAGAGCGAGGAGTGACGCAAGTGATCCGAAAGCTGCAAGCGGTCGCGCTGGACTGTGCCGATCCGGTACAACTCGCCGAGTTCTACGCGGAACTGCTCGGCGGCCGGGTGGTCGCGGACTCCGACGACGCCGACTGGATCGAGGTGCACGGGTTCGAGGGGATCCCACTGGCCTGCCAGCGGGTGGACGGCTACCGGCCGCCCGAATGGCCGGGCCAGGAGCACCCGCAACAGCTCCATCTCGACTTCGACGTGGACGACCTCGACGGAGAGGAGAAGCGGGCGCTCGCCCTCGGCGCGACCGTACTGGAGCGGACCGACCAGCTGCGGCCCGAGGCCAACTGGCGGGTCTACGCGGACCCGGCCGGCCACCCCTTCTGCCTCTGCTTCCACTGAGCCCGCCGCTATTTCGGTTGCCGCAGGTCACCGCGGTCGGATAGGAAGCCTGCATGCTCAGGGGAAGCAAGGTCGGGCTGAGGGCCCGGCACGAGGACGACATCCCGATCCTGCGGGCCGAGCTCTACGACGACGTGGTCAACTCGTCGCGGGCCGAAGGCGGGCCGTGGCGGCCGATCACGCCCGGCGCCAAGGACCCGCGCCTGTTCGTGGACGACCCGAAGGAGGGGATCGTCCCGTTCTCCGTGGTGGAGCTGGACGGCGGCACGCTGATCGGCACCGCGACGCTGTGGGGCATCGACACCCACAGCCGGTCCGCGCACATCGGCCTGGGACTGCTGCCGTCCGCCCGCGGCAAGGGCTACGGCACCGACGTGGTCGCCGTGCTGTGCCACTACGGCTTCGTCGTCCGCAGCCTGCACCGCCTGCAGATAGAGACCCTGGCGGACAACGTCGCGATGCTGACCTCCGCCGAGCGCAACGGCTTCGTCCGGGAGGGCGTCCTGCGCTCCTCGGCCTGGGTGATGGGCGAGTTCCTGGACCAGGTGCTGCTCGGGCTCCTGGTCGAGGAGTGGAAGCCGGACGCGTAGGGCCAGGTCCGGGCCGGCCGCAGCCTCACGGCTGGGGCGGGTCAGGTGCGCCCCGACGGTCGGGGAGTCGATCTCCACCTGTACGTCCACCCATGGGTCCAGGTGGAAGAGGCGCCGCGTCAGCACGATTGAGGCATGACCACGACCGACTGGATCACCGACATCGCCCTCGTCCTCGTCGTCTTCCGCCAGCTGCGGGAAGACCGGCTGCGCCTCACGTCCTACCTGATCCCGCTGGGGATCGTGACCTTCGTGGCCTCGCACTACCTGCGCAGCGTGCCCACCGCCGGCAACGACCTCGTACTGATCGGCACCCTGGTCGCCATCGGGGCGGCGCTCGGCATCGCCGGCGGCATCTTCACCAGGGTCCGCAAGGCCGGGGAGCACCTCCTCATCAAGGCGGGAGCCGTCTCCGCCCTGCTGTGGGTGCTCGGCATGGGCGCGCGCATGGGTTTCCAGATGTGGGTCGACCACGGCGGCTCCGACGACGTGGGCCGCTTCAGCGTCGCCCACCACATCACCACCGGCGATGCCTGGGTGGCGGCGTTCGTACTGATGGCGCTCACCGAGGTGGTCACCCGTCTCGCGACGATCTTCATTCGGAGCCGGATGGTCGTCCGCGAGCAGCGGATCCCGGCGGCGCCGCGGTCGGTGGCATCGCTCGACCGCACCGCCTGACCATGGGCTATCGTCGCGACGTGTCCGCATCCGAGAGTGTCGCCGCCCGCGGGCCGGCCCCGGACAAGGGGTCCGGCCCGCGGGCCGCGCTCCGCCAGGACCCGCGCACGCATGCGGCCATCACCCTGGCGGTGATCGCCATCGGCTTCGTGACCGTCCGTCCCCTGGGCGTGGAGGGCCGTGGCCTGGCCGTGGTCGCTCTGCTGGTGGTCAACTCCGTCGCCCTGATGGCCCGGCACCTGTCCGACTCCAGGCTCCCGCCCCGCGCAGACCTGATCTGGCTGACCGCCGGCATCCTGGCCGCCGCCGCCCTCATCGGCGTCAGCCGCAGCGGCTCCAGCTACATCTTCGCGTACTTCCTGACCGGTCACGTGGGCTACCGCCTGCCTCTCAAGCAGTCCCTCTCGCTCGCGGCCCTGTGCAGCCTGTTGTGCGGAGCCGTCGTGTGGTTCCGCCTCGGTCCCGGCCATGAACAGGTGACCTGGGTGCTCGGCCTGACCACCGGCGTCCCGGTCGTGGCGGGCATCCTCAGCCGCAGCAGACAGCGGGCGGTGGCGGCGATGATCGAATCCGCCGAGTCCGCCGAGCGGGCCGCCCGCGCGGAGGCGCAGGCCGCCGTGCTCACCGAGCGGAGCCGTATCGCCCGGGACGTCCACGACGTGCTGGCGCACTCGCTGGCCGGGATCAACATGCAGCTGGAACTGGCCGACGCCCTGATCGACACCGGAGACCTGGAGAAGGTCCGCGAGGCGAACAACAAGGCGCACGGCATGGTCAGAGAGAGCCTGAAGCAGGCCCAATGGACCGTGCACGCCCTGCGCGAGGACGCGCTGCCGCTGCTGGAGAGCCTGACGGCGATGATCGAGTCCTCCGGTCACCGCGACGCCCTCACCGTCACGGGCACCAGCCGTGACCTGCCCGCTCAGGTCACCCAGAACCTGCTGCGGATCTCGCAGGAGGCGCTGACCAACGCGGCCCGGCACGCCCCGGGCGCCGACGTCCGCGTGGAGCTGACGTACGAGCACGAGTCGACGACCCTGAGAGTCCGCAACGGCCCCGCGACCCGCGAGGTGACCGCCGGCGTCGGCAGCGGAATGGGACTGATAGGAATGCGCGAACGGGCCGCCCTCCTGGGCGGAACCATCACCGCGGGACCGGTCACCGAGGGACCGGAGGCCGGCGGCTGGCAGGTGGAGGCAGTGATCCCGGGATGAGCGAACCGACCGAGAAACCGCAGCGGTTGAAGGTGATCGTCGCCGACGACCAGGCCGCCGTCCGTGAGCCGCTGGCCGCGGTGCTCGCCCTGTCCGAGGACATCGAGGTCGTCGCCGCGGCGGCGGACGGCACCGAGGTGCTCGCCGCCGTGGCCGGCGCGTCGGTGGACGTCGTCCTGATGGACCTGCGCATGCCCGAGATGGACGGTATCGAGGCGACGCGCCGGCTGAGCGAGGAGCATCCGGAGACCGCCGTGGTCGTGCTCACCACCTTCGCCGACGACGACTCGATCCTGGCCGCCCTGAGTGCGGGCGCCCGCGGCTATCTGACGAAGAACGCCGGTCGCCAGGACATCGTCCGCGCGATCCGGGCCGCCGCCGCGGGACAGTCCGTCCTCGACCGTGAGGTCCAGGACCGCCTCCTGGCCACCGTGCGCACCCGGCCGTCGTCCCCCGGACAGTCGCTGCCCGCAGACCTGACCCCCCGCGAGCGCGAGGTGCTCACCCTCATCGGCCAGGGGCTGCCGAACCGCGCCATCGCCCAGCAGCTGTTCATCAGCGAGGCCACGGTCAAGACCCACATCAACAACCTCTTCGCGAAGGCCGACATCCGCGACCGCGCCGACGCCGTCCGCCGCGCCTTGGCAGCGGGTCTGGCCTGACGCCGATTGTCTCCACATTCATCGGAGGTATCAAGGTCGCTCGGACCCTTGAAAACATTAATTAGTAGTTTTAGTGTGCTCCCGCCTCGCGTCGCTCAGTAGGCAGCAGCTTTCAAGGCCGGAGGATCGCACACATGACCAGACGTCCGTCTGCCCGCACCTCGTCAGCAAGTCGTCGGACCTTTCTAGCGGCGGGCGCCGGCTCCCTGGCCGCGCTGGGTGGCCTCCCGGCCTTCACCGCCGCCGCGGCCGAACCCGAACGCCCCCTCTCCTCGCCCCTGGTCACCGACAAGAAGGCCCTACGGCTCTGGTACGACAAGCCGGCCGACCAGTCCGCGATGATCCAGCAGGCGCTCCCCGTGGGCAACGGACGGCTCGGCGCGCTGGTCGCCGGCGATCCCGGGCACGAGGCGCTCTACGTCACCGACAGCACCCTGTGGACCGGCGGACTCAACGACGTACTCGACGCCGACGGTCAATTCCCGTACGAGCGGGTCGAGTTCGGCTCCCTGACGCAACTCGCGCACCTGCGCCTCGACTTGTCCGGCCACGACCTCGCGTCGGTGTCGCAGTACCGCAGAACCCTCGACCTGAGCAACGGCCTTGTCAGCACGGCCTATACGCACCAGGGAGCCACCTGCCGACGCGAGGTCTTCGCCAGCCACCCCGATGACGTCATCGTCGTCCGTCTCTCCCGGTCCGGCGGCGGCTCCTACACCGGCACCCTCACTTTGGAAGGCACTCACGGCGAGTCGGTGACCACATCCAAGGGGGATGCCGTCGTGTCGTTCGCCGCCTCGCTCTCCAACAGCCTTCGCTACGGCGCCGCCGTGACCGCCGTGAGCAGCACCGGTCGCGTGACGGTGACCGACGAGGGCCTGGCCTTCGACGACTGCGCAGAACTCACCATCGTGTTCAGCGGGGGCACCAACTACGCTCCCAACGCCTCCCGCGGCTACCGCGACTCCGCTCTCGACCCCCGTGAACTCGCCCGGCAGAAGGTCCTCGCCGCCACGCGACACGCATACGACACGCTGCGCGACACCCATGTGCGCGACCACCGTTCCCTGTTCGACACGATGTCGGTGTCGCTGGGGGAGTCGAGCGGTCGTCAGCGGAACCTGGACACCTGGAGCCGTCTGCAGGCGCGCGCACAGGAGGGCGCGGAGCCGGATCCCGAACTGGACGTCCTCTACCTGCAGTTCGGCCGCTATCTCATGATCAGCGGGTCACGGGACAGTGTGCCGATGGGCCTCCAGGGCCCCTGGCTGGACGGCAACGACCCGGACTGGATGGGGGATTACCACACCGACATCAACATCCAGATGAACTACTGGATGCCCGACCGCACCGGCCTGTCCCGCTGCTTCGATCCGCTGACCGACTACTGCCTGGCCCAGCTTCCCTCCTGGACCGACACCACCCGCAGACTCTTCAACGACCCCCGCAACCGGTTCCGCAACACCAGCGGTAAGGTCGCCGGCTGGGCGGTCGCCTTCTCGACCAACATCCACGGCGGCTCCGGCTGGTGGTGGCACCCCGCGGCCAACGCATGGCTCGGCAACACCCTCTTCGAGCACTACGAGTACACCCAGGACCGGCGCATGCTGGCCCGCATCTACCCCCTGCTCAAGGGCGCCTGCGAGTTCTGGGAGGCCCGGCTGCTGTCGATCACGGTCACCGACCCCGAAACCGGCGAGCAACGCGAAGTGCTCGTCGACGACCGGGACTGGTCGCCCGAACACGGGCCCCAGGACGCCAGGGGCAACACGTACTCACAGGAACTGGTCCACGCCCTGTTCGGCAACTTCATCACGGCCGCGGAGATCCTCGGTCAGGACGCCGGCTACCGCGAGACCGTCGCCGGGCTCCGCGAGCGCCTCTACCTCCCGCGGATCAGCCCCACCACCGGCTGGCTGGAGGAGTGGATGTCGCCGGACAACCTCGGCGAGACCACCCACCGCCATCTCTCCCCGCTCATCGGCCTGTTCCCCGGTGACCGCATCCGCCCCGACGCGTCCACGCCCGATCTGCTGGACGCCGTCCGCAGCCTGCTCACCGCGCGCGGCATGAACAGCTACGGCTGGGCCAACGCCTGGCGGGCGCTGTGCTGGGCACGGCTGAAGGACGGGGAGAAGGCGTACCAGCTCGTCACCACCAACCTGCGCCCTTCGACGAGCAACTCCAACGGCACCGCGCCCAACCTCTTCGACATCTACCAAGTCGACGCGAACCGAAGCATCTTCCAGATCGACGCCAACTTCGGGACGCCCGCCGCCATCGCGGAGATGCTGCTCCACTCCCGCCCCGGTGACATCGAGCTGCTTCCCGCCCTGCCCGCCGCATGGGCCAAGAAGGGAACCGTGCGGGGCCTGCCGGCCCGGGGCGGCTTCACAGTCGACTTCTCCTGGCGCGAGGGACGGGTCACCCGCGCGACGGTGCACAGCGTCGGAGGGCACGAGACGCGGTTCACCGCCTCCGGTGTCGCCCGGCACCTCCGTGTGAGGCCCGGTTCATCGGTCACTTTGCAGAACCTTTGAGCCCCGGCGGGTGACTGTGCGTAGGCCCAACTGCCCGATCAGGCAGGGCAGATGAGCCTGCCCGCGCAGTCAGGTCGCCGAAGTCGGGCAGGTGGAGGCCGCATATGCGGCCGACACCGGCTCGTGGTCACCCGGTCGGCCGATGTGAGGGGAGCTCCTGCGGTCGCTCACAGTGAACTTCCACATCAGAAAGTTCCGTTGGCCTCGTTGACACACAACAGTCGCGCGCGTTCACTCGTCTCTCGTGCATGGCAACGTTGTCAGGCCGGTTGAGAGACCGATGTCGTTGCCTGTCGCCGGCGTGCGCCTGTTCCGGCACGCCGGCACCTCATGTGCGAAGTGGGAAACGCTGCGGAGGCAATCGATGCTCAGATCCGGACGTTCAGCCGCGCCACGTAACCGCAAGAGATTCCGTCAACGCCTGGCCGTGGTGTCCGTCATGGGCATCGCCGTGCTCCCGCTCCCCGCGATCGGGGGCGCCCAGGCCGCGAGCACCAAGGCGCCGGCTTACGTCAAGGACCCCGCGTCCCTGGTCAACCCACTCATCGGCACGTCCGGTGCGGTGGACACCTTCCCCGGCCCCGACATGCCGGCCGGCATGATGCAGTGGGGTCCCGACACCACGCCTGACCGTCCCTCGGGCGGCGGTTACGAGTACAACGACAAGAAGCTCTCGGGCTTCAGCCTCACCCATGTCTCGGGCCCCGGCTGCGGTGTCGCCGGCGATCTGCCCATCCTGCCGGTCACCGGCGCGCTGTCCGGCAGCCTCGGTGACCAGTCCGTCGGGTTCAGCCACGACGACGAGAAGGCCGGCATCGGCTCCTACGAGGTGACCGACGCGAACGGCGTCGCGACCCGGCTGACCGACACCACGCGCGCCGGTCTCGGCTCCTTCACCTTCCCCGCGGGCCAGCAGGCGAACCTGCTGTTCAAGCTCAGCGGCGGCGCCACCCAGGTGGACGGGACCCGGGTCCAGGTGGTGAACAAGAAGGAGATCACCGGCTCGGTCGACAGCGGTCACTTCTGCGGCGCGGGCAACAGGTACACGCTGCACTTCGACATCAAGTTCGACCAGCCGTTCACCGCGAGCGGGACCTGGGTCGGCAGCACCATCAACCCGAGCGCGACCTCGCTGAAGGCGGGCAAGGCCGAGCAGAAGCTGCAGTCGCAGTCGTCGAAGCCGCTGAAGGAAAAGCACTTCACCGTGCCCGCGCGGCCGTCCCCGACCATCCACGGCAGCACCGGCGGCAAGAAGTCCTCCGCCTCGACCCCCGCGCCGAGCGCCAGCGCCGCACCCCGTACGTCCGCGGCCAAGTCCAAGTCGAGCAGCGCGGCCGAGCCCCCCACCACGGGCGCGAACGGGATGTACCTGACCTTCGACACCTCGTCCAACCCGACGGTGCGCGCGAAGGTCGGCATTTCGTACACCAGTGACGCGGGCGCGGCGGGCAACCTCAACCGCGAGATCAAGAACTGGAACCTCGACTCCGTCGCCAAGGCCAACCACGACGCCTGGAACGAGGTCCTGAACAAGGTCCAGGTCGGCGGCGGTTCCGAGGACCAGCAGGTGCAGTTCTACACCGCGCTCTACCACGCGCTGCTGCACCCGAACGTCTTCTCGGACGCCGACGGCCAGTACATGGGCATGGACAACCAGATCCACAAGCTCGCCAAGGGCCAGCACGCCCAGTACGCCAACTACTCGGGCTGGGACACCTATCGGTCCCAGACCCAGCTGATGGCGATGGTCGAGCCCAAGGTCACCAGCGACGTCGTCACCTCGATGCTCAACGGCTACGACCAGACGGGCCTGCTGCCCAAGTGGGCCTCGAACAACGGCGAGAGCTATGTGATGGTCGGCGACCCGGCCGCCGGCATCATCGCCGACGCGTACGCCTTCGGAGCCAAGGGCTTCGACACCGGCAAGGCGCTGGCCGCCCTGCAGCACGAGGCGACGGTTCCCAACAACGACCGCCCCGGCGAGTCGGTGCGGGACGCCAAGGGCTACCTCCCGCTGGACGAGAACGACTACGGCTGCTGCAACTTCTACGGCCCGGTCTCCACGCAACTGGAGTACGACTCCGCGGACTACGCCATCGCGGCCTTCGCGAAGTCGCTGGGCAAGACGTCCGTCTACACCAAGTTCGCCACCCGCGCACAGGACTGGATGAACGTCTTCAACCCGCAGACCGGCTACATGCAGGGCAAGAACAAGGACGGCCAGTTCGTGGGCGGGTTCACCCCCGGCACCGGTAACGGCTTCGTGGAGGGTACGTCGGCCCAGTACACCCCGATGGTCCCGTTCAACCTGAAGCAGCTCATCCAGGCGCGGGGCGGCACCAAGGAGTACTCCTCCTACCTGGACAGCCTGCTGGACAACATCGCCCACCCCGGCGGCACCGACGCCGACCTGAGCAATGAGCCCAGCGTCGAGATCCCGTGGGAGTACGCCTACACGGGCGAGCCGTACAAGACGCAGGCAGCCGTCCGCGACGCCCAGCAGAAGCTGTACTTCAACGCCCCGGTCGGTTCCTTCGGCAACGACGACCTCGGCGCGATGAGCTCCTGGTACGTCTGGTCGTCGCTCGGCATGTACCCCGAGACCCCAGGCGCGGACACGCTGGTGCTCGGCAGCCCGGCGTTCCCGGTGGCCCAGGTGACGCTCGGAAACGGCAAGGCCGTGCAGATCAACGCACCGCAGGCCGCGCCCGACGCGCCGTACGTCCAGTCGCTCGACGTCAAGGGCAAGGAGTGGAACAGCTCCTGGCTGACGTACCAGCAGTTCACCGGGGCACGCACGCTCGACTTCACGCTCGGCACCCAGCCGAACAAGTCGTGGGCGTCCGACCCGTCCGCGGTGCCGCCGTCGGACACCACGGGCGGCGACAAGGTGCTGGCCGCCACCGGTCCCTCCAGCAACGGTCTCGTGCTCGAACCGGGCGCGTCCGGTGACGGCACGCTGAAGCTGACCAACCTCGGCAGCAAGGCCGTCACGGTCGACTGGAAGGCGACGGCGCCCTCCGGCGTCACGTTGGACACGGCGTCGGGTTCGCTGTCCGTGGCCCCTTCGGGCAGTGCGGAGGCCAAGGTCCATGTGACCGCGGGCTCCGACGAAGGGACGTTCCCGGTCACCTTCGCGCTGACCGACCACACCAGCGGCGCGCAGGTGGGCACCGCGGCACTCCGCGTGGCCGTGGCCAAACCGGGTGCGCTGTGGCCGTACGACACCAACGAGGGCATCTATGCCGACGGCACCGCCTTCTCGTCCGGGTTCGACGGCGGCGGCTGGGCGTACTCGCAGAACGCCCTGGAGGCTGCGGGCGTCACCAGCGGCTCCACCGTCACGGCCGACGGCATCTCCTACACCTGGCCGACCGTGAAGTCCGGTCAGCTGGACAACCTGGAGATCGCCGGCCAGACGATCCCCATGCCGGCCGGCACATCGGGTACGTCTCTGGGCCTGCTGGGCGCGGCGGCCAACGCGCCGACCGACGGCAGCGGGGTCTCGGGCACGCTCACCGTCACCTACACCGACGGCACCACGTCAAAGGCGACGGTGGGCTTCTCGGACTGGACGCTGGGCGCCGGAGGAAGCAAGCCGCTGCCGAGCGACACGACGGCCGTGACGACGTCGTACCGCAACACGGCGAGCGGCAGCCGGGACAACGTGAAGACCTACGTCTTCTCCACGAAGGTCCCCCTCGACGCCTCCAAGCAGGTCGCGTCGATCACCCTCCCGGTGACGGGCTCCTCCGGCACCGGCCACCTGTTCGCCTACGCCTTCGGCCACTGAGGGGCTGAGGCACTGAGCCACTGAGGCAGAGCAGGCGCTGAACGCGGCGGGCCGGCTCCGGGCACGATCCCCGGAGCCGGCCCGCCGTCAGTCGTGTGTGCCGCCGTCCGCCGCGAGCCGGGTGAGCCATTCGCGCAGCAGGTGCTGCTCGGCGTCGCTGAGGACCCCGCCGTCGTCGGGGAGCGCGGCGCGCAGTGCGCGGGCGGCCGCGGCCGGGCCGGACTCCGCGGCGGACACCATCGGTTCGGCGCGGGTGACGGCCGCGATCATGGACTCGCGCAGGACGGTCAGCAGCGCCGGGTTGCGGCGCTGTTCGGGCGTTGAGTGCCAGGTGACGACCGCGCCCTGGCCGGTGGCCTGGATGATCTGGGCGGCCAGCTCCTCGTCGACCCGCAGCCACCCCGCGGCCGCCAGCCTGCGCACGCGACCGTGCAAAATCTCCAGGCCCGCGCGGTGCGCCACCTCCGTCTCCCGGCCGGTGGCCCTGTTCATCACCGCGAACAGCTCGGGGCGCGAGACGCCGAACTCCACCACCATGTCCCAGCCGCGCCGCAACTCCTCGACCGGGTCCTCGGGCGCGGGGTCGAGCCGTGCGCGCTTGCTCTTGAGGAACTGCTCGTAGCCGTGCTCGGCGACCGCCTCCAGCAGCCCCTCCTTGTCGCCGAAGTGACGGTAGATCGCCGGCGGCTGCATCCCCGCCGCGGCGGCGACCGCGCGCGTGCTCACCGCGTCCGGGCCGCCCTTCTCCAGCAGCTCGACGGCCGCCTCGACGATGCGACGGCGGGGGCTGTCGGTGGTGTCACGCGTAGGCATATATCGATGATATCGAAAACTTGCTTCCATCGTTAGTTCCAGTGTTATCGTCGAGTTGATTCCACTGGAACCATCGTTGGGAGAACCCCGTGATCATCGTGACCGGAGCCACCGGAAAGCTCGGCCGCCGCACCGTGGAGCGCCTTCTCGACCGCGTCCCCGCCGACCGCGTCGGCGTCAGCGTCCGCGACCCCCGCAAGGCCCAGGACCTCGCCGAACGCGGCGTACGAGTCCGGCAGGGCAACTTCGACGACCCCACCTCGCTCGCGCACGCCTTCGAGGGCGCCGAACAGCTGCTCCTCGTCTCCGTGGACCGCACGGGCGAGGAGTGCGTCACCGGCCACCGCGTCGCCGTCGACGCCGCCGTGCAGGCCGGCGTGGGCCGCATCCTCTACACCAGCCAGATGGGCGCCGCCCACGACTCCCGCTTCCAGGCATGCCGCGACCACGCGGAGACCGAGGACATGCTGCGCGCCACCGGCCTGCCCTGGACGGCGCTGCGCAACGGCTATTACGCCGCCAGCGCCCTGCAGTTTTTGGAGCCCGCCCGGCACACCGGGGAGATCGCCCTCCCGGCCGACGGCCCCGTTGCCTGGACCGGCCACGACGACCTCGCCGAGGCCACCGCGGCGATCCTCACCGGCGAGGGCCGCTTCGAGGGGCCCACGCCGCCGCTCACCGGTTCCGAGGCGCTCGACTTCGACGCCGTGGCCGAGATCGCGGCCCACGCGACCGGCCGGCCCTTCACCCGCACCGTCGTCCCCGACGACGCCTTCCGCGAGCAGGCCGTGGCGCACGGCGCCCCCGCCCCCCTCGCCGACCTGCTGCTGAGCATCTTCGTGGCGGCGCGAAACGGCGAGTTCACCGCCGTGGACCCGACGCTGGCCGACCTGATCGGCCGAAAGCCCGTCGGCTTCGACTCGCTGCTGGAGCAGGCGTGGGCCGAGTAGATCCGGTGGGACGCGAACTCGCTTGATGGGGCGGGGCGTTCAACGGAAGTCCGGGAGTCAGGCTCACGGCGTGCGGTGCCGGTCACTTCCGCTCCAACGCCGCCAGCCGCAGCTCCAGTTGGTCGACCCGGTGTCGCAGCAAGGTGACCTGGGCCTCCAGGCTGACCTCTCGCTCCGCCCTGCGCTGGATGCGCGGTGATGCTGCGGCGCGTTCGATCACCGCGTTCAGGCGGACCAGGCGTTGCGGCCCGTTCGGTCCGTCGACCAGGCGGGACTGGATCTCGCCGTTGCGGTACCAGGAGCGCAGGGCCGAGCGGGAAACACCGGTCTCGGCCTCCGCCTTGGCCAGGGTGACCCAGGGTGTCTCCTCCAACTGCTCGAACAATTCCAGCTCGTTCTGCCAGCGCGCGAGCCGGTCCTCCCAATTCGACGGTGCCGCCATCACACCCTCCTTTCAGCACGGTGACCCTATCAAAAGCAGTGTATTGACAGGGTTGAGAGCATGGAAGCATGACTTTCGAACGGTTCACAGCCCACGCCCGCAAGGCGGTTGTCACGGCCCAGGAGCAGGCCAGGCAGCTCAAACACAGTCACATCGACACGGAGCACGTCCTGTTGGGACTGCTCGACGTACCAGACGGCACGGCGGCGAAAGTGCTGCACCGCCTCGGGTACGACAAGGAGACGGCGCGGGCCGACATCGCCGCAGTCGTCGAGCCCGGATCGCGCGAGTCGACCGGCCACATCCCGTTCGCGCCGCGCGCGAAGAAGACACTGGAACTCGCCCTGCGCGAGGCGCAGCAGCTGCAGCACCACCACGTCGGTACGGAACACATCCTGCTCGCCCTGGTCAGGGAAGAAGAGGGCGTAGGCGCGCAGGTGCTTGCTGAGCGGATCAACCCGGTCAGCAAGATCCGCGTCGCGGTGCTGGCGGCGGTGGCGGGAACACAGGACGCCGCGGCCGGACCGTGGCCCGCCGGGACACCGGCCACCGAGGACACCGTCGCCACCGCCGGCGCGCTGGCGGGCGGCGCACCGGTCGGCAGCCATCACCTGCTGGAGGCGATGCTGCGGGCGGAGAACAGCATGGCGGCCAAGGTGCTGCGCGAACTCGGGGTCGACCCCGACGCCGTCGCCGCAAAGATCGACGAACTGGACCCGGAGACAACCACGGACGCGAACCCCGAGGAGGCCGCCGCCCGCAGGATGGAGATCCGGGTGGTCGACGACGAGGTGCACCTGATCCTGCGGGACCCGGAAACCGTCACCGTCGCCAAGAACGTCACCGAGTTGTCCAACGGCCCGATCCAGGGCGTCGGCCCGGTCGCCGGGCTGTTCGTGCCGCTCTGGCGGTCGACCAACCAGCTACTGCTTCAGATCCAGGGCATGTTGGAGCCCGAACCCGAGGAGGATGACGCGTCCGCAGCGGGCCGGGTGGCAAAGGCCGTACGCACGGTCCTCGCACCGCGGCTCCGCCGCTGACCACTGCGACCGGCACCGGCGCTGATACCGGCACCGGCACCGATCACAGTGCTCATCTGCCGTGGTCGATCACGGTCTATCCACCGCAGGCGGCGCGGATCTTGTAGAACGTGCTCAGGTATTTCGCGTGGTACGACGCGTCCGCGATCCGCACCACCGCCTCGTCGGCCGAACGCAGCGACGACCCGGTCATGTTGGCGCTGCCGGTGTAGACCCGGGGTGTGATGTCGCCGTCGTAGGCGCCGTCGATCAGCATCTCCTTGTTGTGCGGACGCACGTCGATGCCGGGGCCGTTGGGAATGCTGCACCTACGGTGCTGGATTCCGGCGGCGTCCAGCCGGCTGGTGATCGCCGCGTCGGTCTCGGCGTAGAGGATGTCGATCCAGCAACCCCGGCCGCGCAGTTGGGCCAGTTTGTCGGCGACCTGGCGGCGGGAGCCGAAGAAGCTGTGCGTCACGATGCGGACGTCGGTCTGGTGCTTCTTGCCGTCGGCGCCGGTGTAGGAGCAGCTGAGCTGGTTCAGTACGCCCACCATGGTGTCGGTGGCCGGGTTGTAGTACGACGAGTCACCGCGCGGGAAGAAGAAGGCGCGGTAGGTCGATCCGGTGGGGGTGGAGAAGTAGGCGTGATTGTTGCCGCCGGCCCGCGAGCGCCCTTTGCGGAGCATCTCGTGGTAGGTGACGTAGCCGTTGTACACCGCGCTGTCGGCGAAGGTGACCGAGTCGTTGAAGGACTCGACCTTGTACCAGTCGCCGAGGTTGGAGGAGGTCTGGAAGACGACCTTCGAGTAGCTGGTGCCGTCGTCGAAGGGGCCGATCTTCGAGAAGAGGAAGAACTTGTTGTGGGCGTAGGCAGGTTTGGGAGGGGCGACGCTCAGGCAACCGCGGCTGACGTCGTCCACTCCGTCCGCGTCCTCGAACTTGTCGTCGCACACGACGACCCAGGAGCGGGCCGAGTCATCGGTTCCCAGCCCGGACTTGAGGGCCTGATAGGCAGGGTTGGGGTATTCGTCCCCGTTGCCGTTCACATAGGTCGAGTCGTCGACGACGAGCTTGACCGCCACGCCGCGTGAGTTGGCGGCGAGCAGGGCGTTCGCCACGGCCAGGTCGTCGAACTCGTACATCGAACCGCGGATCTGTTCACCGGCCGGCGTCGCGTTGATCAGCCGGATGAGCTGCGTGAAGATCGCCTCCTGCTGTGCGGCCGTGCCCAGCGGGTCGTTGAACACCGGTCCGTTGACCACCGGTTTGACGGGTGCAGCGGCTGCCGGTGTCGCCTGGCCGATGAGGAGCGTGAGTACGAGCGACAGTACGGACGCCAACGCGAAGGACGGCACGGCACAGCGGTACCGGAAAAAGCGGGGCCTCACGGGCTTACGGGTCATCGTCAGCGCTTTCGTGTGTGGGGCGAGGGCGAAGGCGAGCAGCGGCAGGGGTCGGGGATGTGAGATCACTGTGCCCATCAGGGCCGAAATGTCATCCGGAGTTGGTCGTATCGGGTTACTGCTTGCGCCTTATGGGTTACGCCGGGCGCGGCAAGCCGTCGAAGCACTCTGGCCGCGGAGCGGGTTCTGCTTCCGGGCGACCGGCGGCATGTGACGTACGCTCTGGACCCCAATCGACGAAGAGAAAGCGCTTAGTTCTGTGGCCGACAGATCGCCCGAAGACCCCATATCCGACGAAGTGTGGGAGAAGTTCGTCCGGGACAGTGAGAGCGACATACGCGCCTCCGCACCGAAGGAGCCGTCCGCGCGTGCTCGTATGGTGGCCGGACGGCTGCGGGAGCAAGAGGCGCGGGGGGAGTCGCCCGAGGGCTGGCGCACGGGGCCTGCCTTGGGGGAGAGGGGCGGGCGGGGAACCCGTCGGCGGGTGTGGGGGGTTCTCGGCCTGGTCGCCGCGATCGCCGTGGCGGTGGTGGCGGTGCGGCCCTCGGTAATTCCGGGTGATCCCTTCGGCACGGCGGGAGGGTCCGGCACCGCCGCTTCCCCGCTGCCCGCCGAGACGGCGGCGCCGACCGCCCCGCCCTCCTCGACGGATCCCGAACACCCCACGCTGGACAGGCCGTTCGCCGGATCGCCCGCCCTTGCCTGGGCCGACGGCGCGGCGGGCATCGTACCGCCGAAGGCGAAGCCCGTCGGGTCGCTGTCGAAGGCGCAGGTGGCGCAGGCGCTGGAGCAGACGAAGAAGCTGCTCGTGGACGCCAACCTCGATCCGGCCACCCTGCGCGGCGAGCGTCCCGAGACCGCCCTCGGCGTGATCGAACCCCGTCAGACCAGCCTCCTCGCCCGGTTGAACGCGGCGTTGAAGGAGCCGGACCAGAAGCACGACCCGCTGTTGCTGTTCAGCCGCTTCGACCCCCATGAGCTGCGCCTGGCCGGTGATGTGGTCAAGACGCGCGGGCGTATGACGTTCAAGGCGGGCGACCAGGCGTCCGTCGTCGTGCACGCCGACTACACCTTCGTCTATCCGCTGGTACGACCCGACGACAGCGCGCACGACGTGGCCCGCACCATCGTGCGGCGCGTCCTCGACGTCGAGATGTCCGACCCGGCCAAGTACCAGGTAACGCCGGGCAGGATCGCCGTCCGGCGCTACGACCAGCAGATCGGCAACTCGGCCTGCGAGGTCTACGACGGCTATCTCCACCCGAACTTCCCGAGCTCCGAGCCCACGGGCGCGCCTCCCAGCGGGCCGACGACGGACCCGTACGACCGGAGCAAGGGCATCGGCGAGGACCGCTCCACGGAGTGCGGGGTCGTGTCCCGCACCTGAGCCCGCGCCGTACCGGGCGGCTCAGCCCGCCGAGCCGCCCGGTGTCACGAGACCGGACTCGTAGGCGACGATCACCGCCTGGGCCCGGCTGTCGAGGTCGAGCTTGGTCATCGTGCGGTTCAGGTGAGTCTTGACTGTGGCCTGGCTGATGTAGAGCTGCTCGGCGATCTCGGTGTTGGACATGCCGCGTGCCGTGAGCAGCAGTACCTCGCGCTCGCGCGCGGTGAGCGTCTCCAGGAGCGCGGGGGAGTCCGGGACCGGCTCGGAGCGTTGCACGTATGCCTCGATGAGCCTGCGCGTGACACTCGGCGCGAAGAGCATGTCACCGCGCGCCACGGCGTCGATCGCCCCCAACAGCCGTGCGGGCCCGGTGTCCTTGAGGAGGAAGCCGGACGCCCCGGCGCGCAGGGCCGAGTACACATACTCGTCGAGGTCGAAGGTGGTGAGTATCAGCACGCGCGGCAACTGGGCCATTGTGCCCGGCAGTTCGGGCTCAGGCCGGGCGGCGGCGGCCTGGGCGAGGATGCGTTCGGTCGCGGTGGTGCCGTCCATGCCCGGCATGCGGATGTCCATCAGGATCACATCGGGCCGGAGAACGGCCGCACTGCTCACGGCCTGCTCGCCGTCGGACGCTTCCCCGACGACCTCCACGCCGGGCGCCGCCTGCAGCAGCGCGACGAGGCCCGCACGGATCAGGTCCTGGTCGTCGACCACGAGCACCCGGATCATCGCCGCAACCAGTCTCCTCAACTCGCGGCGTACGTCTAGGCGGGAAGAACCAGGCGCACCCTGAAACCCCCTTCGGCACGCCGGCCGACATCCAGTGTTCCGCCGTAGAGCCTCGCGCGTTCCCGCATTCCGATCAAGCCGTGTCCGGACGACGGCGGGACGTTGTCCGGAAGCGAGCGGTGTGGCCGACCGTCGTCGGTGACGGTGATCGTCAGCTCCCGGGGGCCGTAGGAGACGATCACCTCCGCCTTTGCGGGGCGCGCGTGTTTGAGGACGTTGGTCAGGGCTTCCTGCACCACGCGGTAGGCGCACAGCTCGATGCCGGGCGTCAACGGACGGGGCGTGCCGCGGGTCTGCAGGTCGACGGGAACACCCGCGGCAGTGACGCGCTCGGCCATCTCGCCGAGTCGGGAGACCCCGGGCATCGGTGTGTACGGCGTGGACCCAGGGGCGTCGCCGTCCGAGCGGTGCGGACTGGCGTCCGGGCCGCCGGTGTCGGGGTCGCTGCGCAGCAGTGTCAGCATGCGACGCAGTTCGCCCAGGACCTCGTGGCTGGTTTCGTTGATCGTGCGGATGGCCGAGCGCGCGGTCTCCGGCGCGCTGTCGAACACGTAACTCGCCATCCCGCCCTGCACGTTGATGACCGACATGTGGTGGGCGACCACGTCGTGCAGTTCGCGGGCGATACGACGCTGCTCCTCGGCGACCGCTCGGCGCATCCGGTCCTGCTGCTCGCGGCGCAGCTGCTCCGCGAGTTCGGCGAGCCGGTCGGCGCGGCGGGCCGAGACCCGTGCGGCGACGCCGAACCGGCAGCCGACGGCCGGGAAGACGACCGCCTGGGCGAAGACGGCGGGCGAGGGCTGGCCCGCGAGCCAGCCGGCGTACACCCACACGACACCCATCACCACCGCGCAGCCGACCGCCGGACGCAACGGCCGCAGCGAGGCGACGGTGTACAGCGCGAGAAAGGGGCCCATCGAGTTCACCACGGGCCAGTAGTCGAGCGTGATGAACAGGACCCAGGCCGAACTGCTGACCGCGAAGACCACGAGCGGGAACCGCCTGCGCGCCGCGAGCGGCGCGTTGACCAGGCAGGTGACCGCGATGCCCAGGGCGTCCTGAGGCTGCCAGTCCGCTCCCCGTTCGGGTTCATGGCCGAGGAGTACGGCCACCACCGTGAAGGCCACCGCGATGCTGACATCCAGGAACCACCGCTGACGCCGTCCGATCAACTGTCCGGTCCTTTCCACGGCCGCAGGGTACGGGCACGGCGACACCCCGGTCGTCGGCTTCGACGACCGGGGTTTTCGCCACGGCCTTGACGGCCGGTGGGGATCAGGTCAGGAAGTGCCCGTAGCAGGCCGAGTTCCACACCCAACGGTGGGAGCTGATGCCGTTGTTGACCCCGGCCCCGCTGGTGAAGTAGTTGTCGCTCAGGTTGCTCGCGTAGTACTCGGAGCGCGCCAGACAGCTGTAACCGCCGCCCCAGTCCGTGCCGGTGCCGTTGTAGACCGCCACGGCCATGCCCGAGGTGCCCTTGTTCAGCACCGAGCTCGCCTTGTTGGTGTCGCCTCCCTGGAAGGATCCTTGACCGTTGCCCCAGTTGGAGTCCGAGCCCGCGGCCTTGCCGAGGAAACCGACGCAGTTGTAGCCGTCGTAGGCGTAGAAGTAGCCGGGCGTCGCGCCGTCCCACGCCCCCTTGCAGGTGGCGACCGACTGGGCGCCGGCGTGCGCGGCGGTCGCAGGCACCGCCGTGCCGAGAGTCGCGAGGGCGAGCGCCGCGAACGCGGCATGGATTTTGCGCATGGAGAATCGCTCCCTGTGTGGGTGTGGGTGAACCGGATTTGGTGCATCCGGTATTGGTGAAACCGGTGTTGGTGAAACCGGGGGCCTTGAATCCAGTGGCCCTGAAGGCAGTGGTCAGTCGGCTGCGCCGAGTGCCCTGGCGCGGGCCAGCGCGGTGAGGTTCATGCGCTGGAAGGTGGCGATGTCGTCGCGGTAGGGGCGCAGCTTCACGCGGCGCAGTTCGCGTTCGACGGTGCGTGCGGTGGCGGCCAGAGGAGTGCTGTCGGCGCAGGTCGCCTCGGCGACGGCGAGGGCGGTCTCGGTGTCCTGAGCGGCCTTCGGGCTTGCGCCTTTGGTGAGCGCCGGCAGCTTCCTGCGGATCTCCTGCGGATCGGCGTAGGGGTGGCCCGCCTTGCCCATGCATGCGGACCACGCCTTGAGCGCGCGCTTGAAGCGGGCGTCGGCGAGTATGTCCGGCGCGTAGAGAGCGGTGAGGCTCTGTGCCGTCTTCTTGACCCGGAACCAGGTCGGGAAGTCGCCGTAGAGGTCGGTCATCGCCTTGGCCCGGCAGCCACCGCGAGCGGTCCACACCGTGCCGCCGGTCGGCAGCCGGACCTTCACGACGCCGCCGGACAACTTCCCGTCGAGGGCGTTGCTGTAGCGGACGAGGTCCCGCTTGGGCAGCGACCGGGCATACGCGATGTTGCGGTCTCCGAGGCGCTCTCGTTCCGCCCGCTCCTGCAGCTTCCGGCCATAGCCGTGCGCCCTGGCCCACGCCACGTCGGTCAGGACGTACCCCTGGCCCTGCCGGTCCGCGACACTCGCGATCGGGCCGATCCAGTAGCGGAAGCCCTGCTTGTTCATGCACCTCTTGACGAGGAGATCCTCACCGCGTTCGACGGTGACCTGTTCCGCGTACGTCAGATCGCGCAGCTTCCCGACGTCCGCCGGTCGGCCGTACGTGGCCGGCCGACCGGCGGATGCGGCGCACCCCGACAGCGCGGCCGTGGTCACGGCCACGGCCACGGTCGCGCTGAAGGTGACGAGCATGGATCCCCCACGGCCATGCTCTCTCCCGGTCATGAAGGTGTCCCCGTGCCGCCCCATGTGCCGTCCCCCCGGTCGTCACCTCGCGGAGTGCCCCGCGTTCGACAACGACGCTAAGGGAGCCGCCCAGGCTCGATCGTCAGTCCGCCGGTTGACGATGTCGGTAAACCTTGGTGGTACTTCGGCGCTGCGGCGCAACCGTGGTTGGAGAGTCGGTTTCGGTGGTGTCCCGCACGATGATCTTTCCGGTGTTGAGGCCGCGCAGCATTCCCAGGAACGCGTCCACGATGCCCTCGAACCCGTCGACGATCGTCTCGTCCAGAGCGAGCCGCCCGCTCTGCAGATGCGGTACAGCGAAGTCGTACAACTCCTCTTGCACGTCACGGTAGTTCCTGACCAGGAAGCCCTCCATGCGCAGGCTCTTCTCCACAAGGTCGGCGTAGTCGAAGCGTGGTGGCGGTGCGTCGGGGGTGTTGTACTGGCTGATCGTGCCGACCCGGACGATGCGCCCGAACTCGCGCAACGCGCCCACCGCCGCGGCCAGTTGCTCGCCGCCGACGTTGTCGACGAACACGTCGATGCCGTCGGGCGCGGCCGTGCGGAGAAGATCGCCGACGGGTCCGTCGTGGTAGTCGAAGGCGGCGTCGTAGCCGACCTGCCGGGTGAGATGGTCGGCCTTGGCGGCCGAGCCGGCGCTGCCCACCAGCCGTCCGGCACCGAGCAGTCGAGCGAACCGCCCGGTCGCCGTACCGACCCCGCCCGCGGCGGCCGACACGAACATGTCGTCGCCTTCCCGGAGTTGGGCGATGCGGGTCAGGCCCACGTAGGCGGTCAGGCCGGTGCCGCCGAGGACGCTCAGGTACGCGGTCAGGGGTACCCCCTCGAAGCGAGGCAGCCGGCGGATCTCCTCGGGGGTGACCACCGAGTGGGTGCGCCAGCCCTGCCGGTGGAAGACGATCTCACCCTCGGCCAGCCCGGGGGTGCGCGAAGCGACCACCTGCCCGATGGTGCGTCCCTCCAGCGGTGCGTCGAGCGCGAAGCCGCCCGGCACGTCGTCCATCATCTCGCGGTGATAGGGATCGACCGACCAGTAGAGGTTCCTCACCAGCGCGCCGCCGACCGCCGGGGTGGGAAGCGACGACTCCACGAAGGCGAAGTCCTCGGCGGTGGGAAAACCTTGAGGGCGAGCGGTCTGGTGCACGGTGAGCGCGGTCTCGTTCATGATCGGACCGTAGGGCGGGAATGCGCCTGACGGGCAGCCCGTTAAGTTCATGCGTCGTTCCCTTGCATGAGCAGTTCTCATACGTCGAGGTAGGCGCCCTGTGACCCGCACGTCCGACTCCGATCTCGCCCCGCACGAACTGCGCGTGCTGGTGGCCGTCGCCGACAGCGGCGGCTTCTCGGCCGCAGCCGGGACGCTCGGGCTGACCCAGTCCGCGGTGTCCCACTCGGTTCGTGGCAGCGAGCGCAAGATCGGTGCGGTCCTCTTCGAACGCGGCCGGACCGGGACGCGCCCCACTCCGGCCGGGGACAAGGCCGTGACACATGCCCGCCGCGTGCTGCGCCTGCTGGACATCCTGACCGCCGAGGCACGCGCGGCCGGACGGTCCGACGCGGTGGAGGGGCCGCTGCGCATCGCGGCCTTCCGCAGCGCGGCACTCCATCTGCTGCCCTGCGTGCTCGAACGGCTGCGCGCCCGGCATCCCGGGATCGCGCCGCGGGTGCGGATCGTCCGCGAGACGGGCCGCGGCACGGCAGGCGAAGTGGCCGACGGGAAGGCCGACATAGCCATCGCCACGCTCGGCGGCTCGGTGCCGCTGCCACCGGGTCTCGTCGCTCACGGACTCTTCGAGGAGCCGTACGCCCTCGTCCACCCGGTGGGTCACGCCGCTCCGCGTTCGCTGCCGCTGGTCGACTGGGCCGAGAACTGCGGCTCGTACACCCACGACTGGTGGCGGGCACAGGACTGGATCCCGCAGGCGACCGTCGAGGCCGAGGACGACGGAGCGGTCCTCTCGCTGGTGAGCGGAGGCCACGGAATGGCGATCATGCCCGCACTCTCCCTGACCGGAGCACCTGACTCGGTCGAGGTCACCGACCTCGGTCCTCAGCGCCCGACCCGTCAGGTCGGCTATGTCACCACCACCGAACTGGCCGAATCCGCAGTCGTACGCGCCCTGGTGAGGGAACTGCGGGGCACGAGAGCCCAAGATTTCTGAGTGCTTCCTGCAATTGGTCCTCGGGTTCCGGTCCGGTGACGGGTGTCGGTCGAACCGGGGCGCGGGCGGCACTGAGAGTCTTTCTACGACCCCCCGGAAACCCCGCGAGCCCCGCGATGAGTTCCGCGGCGTTGGACGGTCGTAGTTTCGAACCCCATACCGAGGAGGACCCGTGACGCGCAAGGTGACCTATTCGATGAGCGCCTCACTTGACGGTTACATCGTCGGGCCCGACGGTCGCTTCGACTGGAGTGCGCCGGACCAGGACGTCTTCCGGTTCTGGATCGAGGAGATCCGGGAGGTCGACGTTCATCTGATGGGACGGCGGCTGTACGAGACAATGCTGTACTGGGAGACCGCGGACCAGGATGCGACCCTCGACGACGACTCGCGCGAATGGACGGCACTCTGGAAGCCGCTGCCCAAGGTGGTGTTCTCCACCACGCTGTCGGAGGTGCAGGGCAACGCCCGTCTCGTCTCCGGCGGCTCTGACGGCTCCGGCAGTCTGGCCGGGGAGATTGAGCGGCTGCGGGCCGAGCCGGGGGAGGGGGACATCGCGATCGGCGGGGCGACCCTTGCGGCCGAGGCGGACAAGCTGGGTCTGATCGACGAGTACCGGGTCGTGGTCTACCCCGTGCTGGTCGGCGGAGGCATTCCCTACTTCGCGCGGAACGAGCGCCGGCTGGATCTCGAACTCATCGAGACCCGCACCTTCAACTCCAAGTTCGTCTACCTCCGCTACCAGGTACGGCGCTAGCCAAAGATTGCCCGTCGGCCGGTCTACCGTTCGGAATTGTGGATCAGGGTGTCGGTGTGCAGCGGGAGCAGCACGCGGAAGGTGGCGCCCCGGCCGGGGGCCGTGTGCACTTCCACCCGGCCGTGGTGGGCCGAGACCAGGGAGTGGACGATGGACAGGCCCAGGCCTGCCCCGCCGGTCTCGGTTCGGCCGCGGGCGGTGTCCGCGCGGTAGAAGCGGTCGAAGACGCGGGCGGCC
>NZ_JAFJSY010000159.1 GCF_019857225.1 Streptomyces plumbidurans | reverse complement strand
AATGACACGACTTCGGCGGTACGCTTGAGCCCCGCTACATTGTCGGCGCGGAATCACTAGACCAGTGAGCTATTACGCACTCTTTCAAGGGTGGCTGCTTCTAAGCCAACCTCCTGGTTGTCTCTGCGACTCCACATCCTTTCCCACTTAGCGTACGCTTAGGGGCCTTAGTCGATGCTCTGGGCTGTTTCCCTCTCGACCATGGAGCTTATCCCCCACAGTCTCACTGCCGCGCTCTCACTTACCGGCATTCGGAGTTTGGCTAAGGTCAGTAACCCGGTAGGGCCCATCGCCTATCCAGTGCTCTACCTCCGGCAAGAAACACACGACGCTGCACCTAAATGCATTTCGGGGAGAACCAGCTATCACGGAGTTTGATTGGCCTTTCACCCCTAACCACAGGTCATCCCCCAGGTTTTCAACCCTGGTGGGTTCGGTCCTCCACGAAGTCTTACCTCCGCTTCAACCTGCCCATGGCTAGATCACTCCGCTTCGGGTCTTGAGCGTGCTACTCATGCGCCCTGTTCGGACTCGCTTTCGCTACGGCTGCCCCACTCGGGTTAACCTCGCAACACACCGCAAACTCGCAGGCTCATTCTTCAAAAGGCACGCAGTCACGAGAACAAGGCAAGCCTTGTTCCGACGCTCCCACGGCTTGTAGGCACACGGTTTCAGGTACTATTTCACTCCGCTCCCGCGGTACTTTTCACCATTCCCTCACGGTACTATCCGCTATCGGTCACCAGGGAATATTTAGGCTTAGCGGGTGGTCCCGCCAGATTCACACGGGATTTCTCGGGCCCCGTGCTACTTGGGTGTCTCTCAAACGAGCCGCTGACGTTTCGACTACGGGGGTCTTACCCTCTACGCCGGACCTTTCGCATGTCCTTCGCCTACATCAACGGTTTCTCACTCGTCTCACGGCCGGCAGACCGTGAACAAGAGATCCCACAACCCCCACAACGCAACCCCTGCCGGGTCTCACACGTCGTAGGTTTGGCCTCATCCGGTTTCGCTCGCCACTACTCCCGGAATCACGGTTGTTTTCTCTTCCTGCGGGTACTGAGATGTTTCACTTCCCCGCGTTCCCTCCACTTGCCCTATGTGTTCAGGCAAGGGTGACAGCCCATGACGACTGCCGGGTTTCCCCATTCGGACACCCCCGGATCAAAGCCTGGTTGACGACTCCCCGGGGCCTATCGTGGCCTCCCACGTCCTTCATCGGTTCCTGGTGCCAAGGCATCCACCGTGCGCCCTTAAAAACTTGGCCACAGATGCTCGCGTCCACTGTGCAGTTCTCAAACAACGACCAG
>NZ_JAFJSY010000158.1 GCF_019857225.1 Streptomyces plumbidurans | reverse complement strand
GCACGGCTCGGGCGTACGGCGCAGGACCGCCCCCGCGCTGTCCCTCCCGGTCGCCGAGGCCCTGCCGCTGCTCGTCCGCGCCCGGCGCGACCCGGCCGCCCACCCGGCCACCGCCTGCTGGGGAGCGGCGGCGCTGCACGCGCTCCGGCTCACCGCACGCGGACGCCTGCTGCCCGGCCTGACGGCCACGGGCCACGACGCCTGGCGGGCCGGGCCCCTGGACCCCGACGACATCGCGCACCTGCGCGCGGTCGCCGCCGCGCTGCCGTACGAGGGCCATGCGGTCCCGCTGCCCGGACCGGGCCCGCTGCGGCTGCCCGAGCCCGAGGCCCTGATGCGCGCCTTCCTGGACGCGGTCGCGGACACCCTGCCGCGCACCCCCGCCGCACCGCACGCCTGCGGCAGGCCCTTCGCCGACCGCAGCCCGCAGCATCTGCCCGCCGCCGGGGACTGGGCCGCCGAGGTCGCCGCCGGAATGGACGCGGGCGTGCGCATCTCGCTCCGCCTCGACCTGTCGGCCTCCGACCTGTTCGACCGCGACGAGCACGTACGCACCGCGGGCGCCGCGATCGTCCAGGTGCACAGCCTCGCCGACCCCACCCTGGTCGCCGACGCGGCGGTCCTGTGGGCGGGTGAGGCGGACGCGGCGTTCGGTCCACGCGCGCGCGTGGACGCCGCGCTCGCCGTGCGGCGCGCGGCCCGGATCTGGCCGCCGCTCGACCGGCTCTCCGAGCAGGACGTGCCGGACGTCCTGGCCCTGTCCGAGGAGGAGTTGGGCGACCTGCTCGACGTGGCGGCGACCCGGCTCGCGGCCGCGGGCGTCGCCGTGCACTGGCCGCGCGACCTGGCCCAGGACCTGAGCGCGACCGCGGTGGTACGGCCCGCGCCGGGCTCCGCGACGGACGGCACGGGCTTCTTCGACAGCGAGGAACTGCTCCAGTTCCGCTGGCAGTTGGCGCTCGGTGGCGATCCGCTCGACGAGGCCGAGATGGACGCCCTCGCGGAGGCCCACCGCCCGGTGGTGCGGCTGCGCGACCGCTGGGTGCTCGTCGACCCCGCGCTCGTCCGCAAGGCCCGCAAGCGCGAACTGGGCCTGCTCGACCCGGTGGACGCGCTCTCCGTCGCGCTCAGCGGCAGCGCGGAGGTGGACGGCGAGTCGGTCGAGGCGGTCCCGGTCGGCGCCCTGGCCGCCCTGCGTGACCGGCTCACGGCGGGAATCCGCCCCGCCGAGCCACCGCCCGGCCTGCACGCCACCCTCCGCGACTACCAACTCCGCGGCCTCGCCTGGCTGGACCTCATGACCACCCTGGGCCTCGGCGGCTGTCTCGCCGACGACATGGGCCTCGGCAAGACGATCACGGTCATCGCGCTGCACCTGCGACGCGCCCGCAGCGAGCCCACCCTGGTGGTCTGCCCGGCCTCCCTCCTCGGCAACTGGCAGCGGGAGATCGAGCGCTTCGCCCCCGGCGTCCCCGTCCGCCGCTTCCACGGCCCGGACCGCAGCCTGGAGGACATCGAGAACGGCTTCGTCCTGACGACGTACGGCACCATGCGGACGACCGCACCGCGCCTCGCCGAGCAGCCCTGGGGCATGGTCGTCGCCGACGAGGCGCAGCACGTCAAGAACCCGTACTCCGCGACGGCGAAGGCCCTGCGCACGATCCCCTCACCGGCACGCGTCGCGCTCACCGGCACGCCCGTGGAGAACAACCTCTCCGAGCTGTGGGCCCTGCTCGACTGGACGACACCGGGACTCCTCGGCCCGCTCAAGTCCTTCCGCGCCCGGCACGCGCGCGCGGTGGAGAACGGCGAGGACGAGGAGGCCGTGCAGCGGCTGGCCCGGCTGGTCCGCCCCTTCCTGCTGCGCCGCAAGAAGTCCGACCCCGGCATCGTGCCCGAACTGCCGCCCAAGACCGAGACGGACCACCCCGTGCCGCTCACCCGTGAACAGGCGGCTCTGTACGAGGCGGTGGTGCGCGAGTCGCTGCAGACCATCGAGACCACGAAGGGCATCGCACGCCGCGGACTGGTGCTCAAGCTCCTCGGTGCGCTGAAGCAGATCTGCGACCACCCCGCGCTGTATCTCAAGGAGGAGGCTGTGGCCGACGGCCGCCTGCTCGCCCGCTCCGGCAAACTCGCCCTCCTGGACGAGCTGTTGGACACCCTCCTCGCGGAGGACGGCTCGGCCCTGGTCTTCACGCAGTACGTGGGCATGGCCCGGCTGATCACCGCGCACCTGGCCTCCCGGGCCGTCCCGGTGGACCTCCTGCACGGCGGCACACCGGTGCCCGAACGCGAGCGCATGGTGGACCGCTTCCAGGCCGGGGCCACTCCCGTGCTGGTGCTGTCGCTGAAGGCAGCCGGCACCGGTCTGAACCTCACCCGCGCGGGACACGTCATCCACTTCGACCGCTGGTGGAACCCCGCTGTGGAGGAACAGGCCACCGACCGCGCCTACCGCATCGGCCAGACCCAGCCGGTCCAGGTCCACCGCCTCATCACCGAGGGCACGGTCGAGGACCGCATCGCCGAGATGCTTCAGTCCAAGCGCGCCCTGGCCGACGCCATCCTGGGCTCCGGCGAGTCCGCCCTCACGGAACTGACCGACCGTGAACTGACCGACCTGGTCTCCCTCCGGAGGACGACATGAGCCCGGGCCCGGCCGACGAGGCCCGCAGGGCGCTGAGGGAGGCGCGGGAGCGGGAGGGGGCCGCTGCGCGGGGCCAGGCAGGGGGAGAGGGGGGTTCGGGGGCTCCGGGGGTTGAGGTTCCGAGGGTTCCGGGGAGCGACGCTACGGAGGATGCCGAGGCATCGGGATCGGGATCGGCATCGGCGACGACGCCGAAATCGGCATGGGCTCGCACGCCTGCGCCTGCGTCGGCATCCGCGCCCGATGTGGCTGAGGCTGCTGAGGTGCCCGTTGCCCCCGAGGCGCCGGAGCGTGGCGAGCCACGGCCCGGTGACGCTGCCCGCGCGGCATTGCGCCGGGCGGCCTCGGCCGGTCCGTCCGCGCCGCCGAGTGAGGCACCCGAGCCGGAGGACGAAGAACCAGCCTCGGAGGCGGCGCCCCAGGAGCGGGAGGGCGATCGCGCGGGGGCGCGGCCCGGTGACGTCGCGCGCGAGGCGCTGCGGGCCGCGCGGGCGCGGGCGTTCGAGGCCCGGG
>NZ_JAFJSY010000157.1 GCF_019857225.1 Streptomyces plumbidurans | reverse complement strand
CGTAGCGTCCGGCCGCGCCGCCGCGGCGCCGCCAGCCGTGCCGGTGCAGCAGGGCGCCGAGCACGGCGGGGTCGACCTGACCGGGCTCGGGCGGTCGGTGCCAGGCGGCAGCGGCGAGGTCGTCGGGGTGCGGCCGGACCGGCCGGACGGGCTCCTCCAGGGGGCGGTGCGTCATGGTCTGCCTCCCGTCCCGACCCGCGTCATGATCTCGCAGAGCGCTCGGTCGTCGAAGATGCGCGAGGTCGGTATCCGCACGGTGGTGCGGGTGCGGCCGGTGATCGGGTGCCCGGCGAGGTTGACCCAGTAGCAGCAGTGCCTCAGGTCCAGCCGGTCGTGGCTGGCGCGCAGCCAGTCGTCCTGGGCGCGCGGCACGAGCATCACGACCAGGATCTTGTGCACCGACACGGGGGTGCGCGCGAGCTTGCGCAGATGGTCGTTGTCGAGCGTGAAGGAGAAGAAGCGGCCCGGCGGGTTCGGCGGCACCTGGTACGTGCACTTGAGCTGCACCTTGATGGTGACCTCGTCGTCGACGGTGTGCCCGGGCGAGCCGTGACTGACGTGCCAGTCGATGCCGTTGTCCGGGAATGGTTGCGACAGCGAGCAGCCGGCCGCCGCGGCGACCGCGTGCAGATAACCCACCTGCAGTGTCTCCATGCAGGCGGTGGTGGCGAGTGTGCCGCGAAGGGGACCCGTGCGTTCGGGCAGCAGCCCGCCCCGCTCGGGCTGCGCTATCGCCATGACCAAACAGCCTTCCAAGCCAAGTGTTTCCCCGTGACGGGCCGCTGAACTGCAAAGACCCGTACTCCTGTTGTGTCCTTCCGGCGTACGGCGCAAACAGCCCGGGTATCACCAAACAGGCAGAAGACGGGTCGTCAGCTGCCGTGGGTGAACAGGGAGTTGTGCGGACATGACGTGCTGGTACGAGGGGCCCCTCGCGGCCTTCGACACGGAGACCACGGGCGTCGACGTCGAGACCGACCGGATCGTGTCGGCCGCCGTCGTCGTCCAGGACGCCCCGGGCACCCGGCCCCGGGTGACCCGCTGGCTGGTCAACCCGGGTGTGCCGGTGCCGGAGGCGGCGACGGCGGTGCACGGGCTGACGGACGAACACCTGGCGCGCAACGGCCGCTGGCCGGCGCCGGTGATGCACGAGATAGCGGAGGAACTGGCCGAGCAGGCGGCGATGGCCCGCCCGCTGGTCGTGATGAACGCGCCCTTCGATCTGACGCTGCTGGACCGCGAGTTGCGCCGCCATCGCGCCTCCTCGCTCGACCGCTGGTTCGAGGCGTCGGCGCTGCGCGTCCTCGATCCGCGCGTCCTCGACAAACACCTCGACCGCTACCGCAAGGGCCGCCGCACTCTGACGGACCTGTGCGCGCACTACGACGTCCAGCTGGAGGGCGCGCACGACGCGGCCGCGGACGCCCTGGCGTCGCTGGATCTCGTACGGGCCATCGGGCGCCGTTTCGCCGCCCGCCTCGAACGCCTCTCCCCCGCCGAACTGCACACCCTGCAGACGACCTGGCACGCCGCCCAGGCCCGCGGCCTGCAGGCGTGGTTCACCAAGAGCGGCGCTCCGGAGATCGTGCACACCGAGTGGCCGCTACGACCGGATCTGCCTGCGGCGGCATGACGGAGGCGACATGACAAAGGCCGGTCCGCTGCTGCGGACCAGCCTTTACCAGGTGGGCGATACTGGGTTCGAACCAGTGACCTCTTCGGTGTGAACGAAGCGCTCTCCCACTGAGCTAATCGCCCGGGAACGGACTGAACAATACAGGTCTTCGCGGGCCCACATCAAACCGCTTCCAGGTGGGCCGCCAGGCCCCTGCGCCCCGCCCGCATCATCAGCCGGTGGTTGGCGCGGAACACCGGCCGTCCCGGCACGGCCAGCCGCCTGAGCAGCGGCTTGTGCACGTCGACGACCTGCTCGTAGCGGGCGAGGGTGCCGGTGCCGACGGCGGTGACCGTCCAGCGCGCCCAGCCGTCGATGTCGCCGGACATGGCGATCTCCAGGACTCCGGCGGCCCGGTCGCGGCGCGTCGCGCGGGCGGTGAAGCGCAGGTCGTACGGGAGGAGGGAACGGATGCGGATGATGCCGGTGGTGTCGTCGAGCCGGGTCACCTCCCGCACCTGGGGCCACCACCGGGGGTACTCCTCGGCCCTCTCCAGCGCCTCGTAGACGATCGCGGGCGCGGCGGACAGGGTCCAGAGACTGCCGAAGCGGTAGTGCGTCCAGTCCATGCCGGAAGTCTGCCCGTACGCAGGGCCTTTCGCAGGGAACTGAGTACGTACTGAGTACGCGCACTCATGTCGCGTGACGTGACGCGCACCACACTCCCTGGCATGACGCACGTTCCGCCCCCGGCCGAGGAGTTGCGGCTCCTCGATGCCGAGCTGAGGCAACTGGACGCCCGCCGGGCCCAGTTGCTGCACCGCCGCGCGTGGCTCGTGGCCGCGCTCCAGCCGGTCGCCCCGCTCACCGCGTCCGGCGCGGCGGGCCCGGCACGGCAGGCGCCCCTCGGCCCGCCCCGCCCGGAGGCCACCGCACACGGCGTGCAGAACGTCCTCCTTCTGCTCGGCGGTGTGCTGCTCACCCTCGCGGCGGCGGTGTTCACCCTGGTCAGCTGGGGGCGCCTGGGAATCAGCGGACGGGCGCTCGTACTGGCCGCGATCACGTCGGCCGCGCTCTTCGCGCCGGTGCCCCTGTTGCGGCGCGGGCTGCGCTCGACGGCCGAGTCGGTGGCCGGCCTGGGACTCGCGCTGATGGTGCTGGACGCGTACGCCGTGCACCAGGTCGCCGTCACGGGGGCGGACGGCGCGGGATACACGGCGCTCGCCTCGGCGCTGCTGGCGGGGCTGTGGGTGGCGTACGGGCGGCTGCCTCAGGTGGCCGGACTGCGGCTGCCGCCGCACGCCGCGCTGGCCGCGGCCCAACTCCCGCTGCTGTTCTGGGCGATCCGGGCGTCCGCGGTGCCGTACGGGATCACGGCCGCACTGCTGGTGACGGCCGGGTTCGACACGGTTGTGGCGCTCCGGGTGACCGCCGGGTCCGTACGCGTTCTGGCCGCGATCGGCGCGTACGGCATGGGGTCCTGGGGCGTTCTGGCGGCCGGCTGGCTCTCCTGGGGTGCAGCCGGCCCGAGCGCCGCCGCCCGTGCGGCGGCGCTCCTCCTCGCGGCGGCGCTCGCGCTGGGCGCCGCCGCGCG
>NZ_JAFJSY010000156.1 GCF_019857225.1 Streptomyces plumbidurans | reverse complement strand
AGGTAGAGCATGGAGGCCACGGCGTCCACCCGCAGGCCGTCGATGTGGAACTCCCTGCACCAGTAAACGGCGTTCGCCACAAGGAAGTTGCGCACCTCGCGGCGGCCGTAGTCGAACTCAAGGGTGCCCCAGTCGGGGTGCGCGGAGCGCAGCGGGTCCTCGTGCTCGTACAGGGGGCGGCCGTCGAACTCGGCCAGCGCCCAGTCGTCGCGCGGAAAGTGCGCCGGCACCCAGTCCATCAGGACGCCGATGCCCGCCTGGTGCAGCGCGTCGACCAGGTACTTGAAGTCGTCGGGGGAGCCGAGGCGGGCCGTCGGCGCGTAGAAGCCGGTGACCTGGTAGCCCCAGGAGCCGCCGAAGGGGTGCTCGGCGATCGGCATCAGCTCGACGTGGGTGAAGCCGAGGTCCTTCACGTACGCGGGCAGCTGCTCGGCAAGTTGACGGTACGTCAATCCAGGGCGCCAGGACGGGAGATGGACCTCGTACACGGAGAACGGCGCCTCGTGCGCGGGCAGCGCGGCGCGCTGTTCCAGCCAGGGCGCGTCCTGCCACTCGTGGTGCGAGGCGGTGATGACGGACGAGGTGTTCGGCGGGACCTCCGTGCGGCGGGCCAGCGGGTCGGCGCGCAGGGTCTTCGAGCCGTCGGGCCGGGTGATCTCGAACTTGTACAGCTCGCCCTCGCCGATCGCCGGCACGAAAAGCTCCCAGACGCCGGAGGAGCCGAGCGAGCGCATCGGATAACCCGTGCCGTCCCAGAAGTTGAAGGTGCCGGCCACACGGACGCCGCGCGCGTTCGGCGCCCACACGGAGAAGCGGGTGCCGCTCACACCCTGGTGCGTCATCGGGTGTGCGCCGAGCACCGTCCACAGTTCCTCGTGCCGGCCCTCATTGATCAGATGCAGGTCGAACTCGCCCAGGGTGGGCAGGAAGCCGTACGCGTCCTCGACCTCCTGCTCGGCGCCCTCGTACCGCACGAGGAGCCGGTAACCCGGCGGCACTTCGGACAGCGGCAGCAGCCCGGAGAAGAAACCGTCCCCGTCGTCGTGCAGCTCCGCCCGCAGATCCCCGGCTACGGCGGTCACGGACAGGGCGTACGGCCTGAACGCCCGGAAGGCGACCCCGCCGGCCACCTGGTGGGCGCCCAGCACGGTGTGCGGATCATGATGCGTACCGCTCAGCAGCCGCTCACGGTCACCGGCGTCGAGGGCGGGGGAGACGGGGGCGGGGGCCGCCGCGGGGGCGGGGGCCTTTTTCGGCTTGGGGGACTTCGGGGGCTCGGCGGGGCCGGAGACGGTGACGCGGTCGGAGGCGACGGTGGTCGTCTCGGCCGGGACATGCCCGGCCGGGGCAGCGGTTGCGGAAGTGCTCTTCTCGGCGGCGGCCTTCGTCGCGGTGGCCTCGGCGGGGGTGCTCTTTCTGGCGGTGCCCTTCGCTGCCGTCGCCTTCTTCGCGGACGCCTTCTTCGCCACGGCCGTCCCGGCGGCGTCCGTCGCAGTGGCGACCTTCTTCGCGGCCGCCTTCGTGGCGCTCGCCTTCCTGGCGATCGCCTTCTCAGCCACCGCCTTCTTGCCCGCGGCCTTCTTCGCCGGACTCTTCTCCGGGCGCTTCGTCGCTGCCGTC
>NZ_JAFJSY010000155.1 GCF_019857225.1 Streptomyces plumbidurans | reverse complement strand
CCTTCTCAGCCACCGCCTTCTTGCCCGCGGCCTTCTTCGCCGGACTCTTCTCCGGGCGCTTCGTCGCTGCCGTCTTCTTCACCGCGGCCGCCTTCGTGGCGCTCGCCTTCCTGGCGGTCTCCTTCTCAGCCACCGCCTTCTTGCCCGCGGCCTTCTTCGCCGGACTCTTCTCCGGGCGCTTCGTCGCTGCCGTCTTCTTCACCGCGGCCGCCTTCGTGGCGCTCGCCTTCCTGGCGGTCGCCTTCTCGGCCACGGCCTTCTTGCCCGCGGCCTTCTTCTCCGGACTTGTCTTCTCCGAACTCTTCTTCGCTGCCGTCTTCTTCGCTGCCGTCTTCTTCGCCGCGGTCGCCTTGGTCGCGCTCGCCTTCCTGGTGGTCTCCTTCTTGGCGGTCGCCGCCTTCTTGACCGGCTTCTCGGGGTTTTCGGGGCCCGTAGCCCTCTCCGTGGCCTTCGCGGCCTTCTTCTTCGGGTCAGAACCGCTGGGAGTGGTGCGGGGGGTCACGGGCGGCGCCTCCTCGGCAAGGGTCAGGTCAGGTCTGTCATGGCGTAACGCTCGATCGCGGCCATCGGTACGGGCAGCCAGTCGGGGCGGTGCCGGGCCTCGTAGACGGCCTCGTATATGGCCTTGTCCGTCTCGTAGGCACGCAGCAGTACCGGGTCGGTGCGCGGGTCGCGGCCGCTGACCTCCGCATACCCGGAGCAGTACGCGGCCCGGCAGGCATCGGCCCACCCCGGGGCCGGGGCGGCGGCGGAGTGGGCGGCGTAGTCGAAGGACCGCAGCATCCCGGCGATGTCGCGCACCACCGGCTGCGGCATCCGCCGCTCGGCCAGCGGCTTGGACGGCTCGCCCTCGAAGTCGATCAGCCACCACTGGCCGGCCGGCGAGCGCAGACACTGGCCCAGGTGCAGATCGCCGTGGATGCGCTGCGCCGTCCAGACCTGCCCCTCCGCGGCCAGATCCGCCAGCGCCGTGAACGCGGAGTGCAGGGCGGGTGCGTACGGCCGCAGCGCGGGCACCGCCTGGGTGGCCGCCTCCAGGCGCTCGATCATGCCGTCGGCGAGCACCTGCATCTGGGCGTGGCCCAGGGTCACCGTCGGCAGCGCGCGGGCCAGCGCGGTGTGCACCTCGGCGGTGGCGCGGCCCAGCGCCCGCGCCTCGGCACCGAAGTCCTCGCCCTTGGCCAGCTCGCGCAGCGCCAGCTCCCAGCCGTCGGAGGCGCCCTGCAGATACGGCTGGAGGACGCCGAGCACATACGGTTCGCCGGACAGCTCCGCCTGCAGCCACGCCGTCGGCGCGGGCACCCGGGAACAGCCCTCGCGGGCCAGCGCCAGCGGCAGTTCCAGGTCAGGATTGACGCCCGGCACGACCCGGCGCAGCAGTTTGAGAATGAACGTATCTCCGTACACGACCGACGAGTTCGACTGCTCCGCGGTCACCAGGCGCGGGACGAGCCCGGAGCGGATCTGCGCGCCGGGCTCCTTGTCGAAGCGCAGCCCGCCGATGCGTGCCTGGGAGCGCAGCGCCTCCAGGAGCACTTCGGCGGGCCGGGTGTCGTGCAGGGCCTCGTACACCGTGCGTCCGGCGAGCGGGCCCTGGTCGACATGTCCGATCAGCGCGGGCGCGAGCCGGGGCGGCAGCGCCTCGCGCGCGCCTATCAGGAGCTGGTAGCAGTCGCCCGGATGGGTTTCGGCGCCGATCGTGAGCGGCTGGTGGGCGCGCACCAGCAGGTGGTACAGGCCCAGCCTGCCGTCGAGGGGCAGCAGCTCGGTGGCCGCGACCAGCGAGAACCCGGTGACCGGACGCCCCTTGCCGGCGAACCAGCGCTGGCGCGGCAGCCACTCCCGCAGAAGCGGATCCAGGGACGCGAGCAGACCGGGACTCGCCGTGCCGGAAAGGGTGACAGTTTCCGCCATAGTGTCACATTCCTTTCCCCGGGGGGTCGGGGTGTTACTGATGCGTGCCCCGGGTGGGGCGGGAGAAACCGCCCCCTCCCGGGTTCTCGACCTGCGCTATACGGGGTCCTTGCGGAGCCGGAACCAGTAGAAGCCGTGCCCGCCGAGGGTCAGCAAGTACGGCAGATCACCGATGGCCGGAAAGCGCACGCCGCCGAAGAGCTCGACCGGGTGCCGGCCGTTGAACGCGCGCAGGTCCAGCTCCGTCGGCTGCGCGAAGCGGGAGAAGTTGTTGACGCACAGGACCAGGTCGTCCTCGTACTCGCGCAGGAACGCGATCACCGCCGGGTTGGACGACGGCAGTTCCCGGTACGAACCCAGGCCGAAGGCGAAATTCTGCTTGCGGATCTCGATCATGCGGCGGGTCCAGTGCAG
>NZ_JAFJSY010000154.1 GCF_019857225.1 Streptomyces plumbidurans | reverse complement strand
CGTCTCGGCCGGCTGCGTGTCGAGCAGCTCCATGAACGGCCCCGTGAACAGCACGACCTCGGGCTCCGCGAGGTGCGGCAGCGCGGGACGCAGACGGAAGAATGCCTCCGGGTCCAGCAGGGCGGCCTCCTGCTCCGCCAGCCGCGCCCGCTGCTTGGCCCACTTCAGGTAGGCGCGACGGAACTCCAGGATGCACAGCCCGATGAAATACGACGTCAGGCATCCGGGGCCCTTCGGCCCCCGATACTCGGGGTTCCAGCCGCCGCCGATCAGCGCCTTGAGGCGGAACTTCCGCAGCGCCGGCAGCACGATGTCGACGAGCAGCTCGTCCCGCTCCAGGCCGCTGGTGCGCAGCAGGTCCTTGTGGTCAGGCGGCACGAAGAAGACGATCTGGTGGTCGGTGAACCACTTCACGGACAGCTGGATGAGCAGACCCGTCCGCAGCATGCCCCGCAGCGCCGGCCAGGCCTCCCGGCACAGCCGGTCTTCGAACGTCTTGTAGACCGGGCCCTCGAAGCCGTGTGCGGCCAGCTCTTCCACCACCGCGACGTCACGCGCGATGCGCGCCGTACGCGGTTCCAGAAGGATGTCGTCCAGGACCTCAGCGGCTGATATCTCGTTTGTCATACAACTCTCCCCGTCTGGAGCTGCCCCTCCGAGTCGTCAGCTTCAACTCGCGCGCGCGAGAAATAGAAATCTGGTTGTACGCGCTCGTTGGCTTCTATGCGGGCTGAAAGTGGGAACGTCACACGAGCGAGCAAAAATCTTTCGGACGAGGCGAAAAAGTTGAGCCCCGCACGGTATTGAGGCGGGCTCAAACGCCGCTGCCAGACGCTGCAATGCCGCACTGAGCAGCAGCAATGCACCGGAAGCACACCCAGGCTCATCTACGGGAACCGGGCCTGCGGACGACCCGGACCGGCAGCTACCAGCGCATGCCAAAGGCTTCGAGGACAGCCCGGCCCTGCAGAACCGCTGCACAAAACGGTCATGAGGACGCCGCGGGACCAGTCGCTGGAGGATCGGCGGGAGGCGGCCCGTCCCCGCTCGTGTTGCATGCGGGCCAGTTCGCACAAAACGGCAGCCCGCTCACCTTCCGGCAGGCCAGGCATGGTGTCCAGGATCATCCGGACTGCGGGAGGCCCTGGGCCTCCCGCCGGACCGCAGACAGTGGCGAGGCACGACTGAGGGCCCGGACCAAGTGGTCCGGGCCCTCAGCCACCGGACAGCCAGCCAGGTCCCTCGCTACCAGCGCATGCTCAATGCATCCAACTCCGCACGACGTTCGGGGCTGAGCCTGGCCTTCCTACGTCGGGTGTTATCGAGAAACGCGCCCAGCTTGATCGCTTGACCGTCCACGTGCTCGACGTGCTTTCGGGCGGGCCGGAGGTGGCCCTCACGGGCGTAGAACGCCCTGGCGGCAGCCAGGTTGACCGCCCACCGGTCGTCCTGGGTGCGCCGTACCGGCCGTACGGCCTCGTCTTCGCCCGCGGGTTCGATGCCGATGGTTTCCAGGAGGTACTGCTGCGCCGGCATCAGCCGATCCCATCCGGCCCGCTGCCCGGTGATCCATGCACCGAGGTCCTCGCCCTGCACGATCAGCTCGCCGACCGCGGCTGGGAGCGCACCTCCAGCTCGTACATGAGCGAGCGCGAGCCGGTAGCAGCGCTGCCACCCAATCTCCCACTCCGGGCACCACCCAGGGTCGATCTCTGCCAGCGCCTCCATGCGCGACTCTGAGAGCTCCCCGGCATACGACAGGCCCGTTTCCCCGTACGCGCGGCGTACGGCGTTCTCCCGGGCCTTCCGGGCCGCGGCCCTCTGATTCTTCAACCAGGTACCCAAGGCAAACCCGTCCCAGACCACGGTGGCGCCGGGCAGGCAATGCCCGTGCACAGCCGCGTAGTCGCGGGCGACGGCGAGGCCGGCGTCCCACGCGGATGCGTGCACGGACCACACCATGCCGAGGTTCTCCAACTCGGTCACGCGCGAGGCGTCCAGCGTGCCCTCGCGGTAGTACCGGCGTTGATCTGCCACCCATACCCCCAGCGGATGCCCGCCGATGCCCGCCCCCCAGTCTTCAGGCGTGACGTACGTGAACGGCACCCGCAGCTCTGCCTCCCCGGTCTCGCGCAGCCACCTCGTGGCGGCCTCGATGCCGCGCCGCCAGTACGCCTTCTCGGGGTCGATGACCCGTAGCCGCACGAACTGCGCAAGGGCGGCGGGGTCGCGTTGTTCGCTGAACCGCAGCACGCCCGCCGCCGAAGCTCCCGCCGCCGGAACGATGTCCTGCTCCTCGCCCCCGTCCTCACCGACGTCGTCTTGGGCCGCCCCGCCCTGGCTCAACTCGCCGATCTCGCCGTCGTCTTCGGCGGCAAGGCGGCTGTTGCGCAGCCGGGGATCAGCGAGTGCCTCGATCGTCTGAGCATCGTGCGCCCGCAGGGCTCCAAGGACCTTCGACAGGCTGTTGTAGGCGTCAGACGTGAGGAGTTCATTCGGATCTTCGTCGAGCCCGAGAAACACAGGAACGATCAACGTCGCCAATTTCCCGTGATCCGGATTGAGCCGCAGCGCGCGTCCGACCATCTGCACGATGTCCACCATCGACCCCCGTGCGTCCGAGAAAAGGACCGCGTCACACTCGGCAGTGTCGACACCTTCCCCAAGCACACGAACAGAGGAAAGCACCCGCAATTCCGCCCGCACATCACGACCCTCGAATTCGGGCCCGCCCAGAAACTCAGATGCAAATTCATCGAGCACTTTGCGGCGGTGGCCGGCCGCGTGCTCGCCGTACAACCAGTCCGCCCACACCCGCTCCACGGGCGGGTAGGTGTCTGGGTCGTCGGCGACCAGCCGGTCTGCGGTCGCCGGCACCGCGGCCGCCATCGCTTCCGCCTCACCCACCCGACTGTGAAACGACAGCACCCGACGAAAGCGCTCCTGGACAGCAGCGCGGATCAGCCCCGTCTGCACCGCCGCCAGCCGCGCTCCACGCACGGCATCAGTTCCGGGGGCCTCGCTTGTCAGCGCCGTGTAGAGGTCGGGATCACGGATGTCGAGGCACAGCACCTGATACGGCGCCACGATGCCCCGCCCGACCGCCTCCGACAGCGTCAACTTGTAGGCGACCGGCCCGAAGACAGGGGAGCCGTCCTCCATCGACGCCACCATCCGAGGCCGTTCGCCCTCGGCCTCCCACACCCGCGGCGTCGCCGTCATGTACAACCGACGCTCCGCAGGAAGCTGCGCCTGGTCGTGCACGGCCGCCCACGGCTTCAGCCCATCCCCACTCGTCCGATGGGCCTCGTCTACGACCATCAGGCTCCACACCCCCAACCCCGCGGCGTGCGCACGTTGAAGGACCCCCAGGCCCACCGATGCATACGTCGCGAAGACGGTCACGGTCTCCAGCCCGCTCACCCACTCCACGAGCTCGTCAGCATCGGTCGTACACGGCAGACCCTGACTCTCCTCCGCCCGCAACGAGCACACCCCCACCATCGCGCCCGACCGACCCGCCCGACGCCACGCGCCGGCCATCTGCGTCAGCAGGTCCAACGTCGGCACCAGCACGAGCACCCGCCGGGCCGAAAGCCGGTGCGCCGATTCAGCAGCGATGAGAGTTTTACCGGAGCCTGTGGCCGCGATTACCTGCGTCCTCAACCCCTCGGGAGGCATACGGCCACCGGGCGGTGTGCCGAGAATTCGGACCACGTTTTCGACGGCCTCAACCTGATGTGGGCGCAATTCCATCTGAGTCACGGAGTCTCGCATTCTCGGAGTTCTAGAGGGATTCGACTGCTATCCCAGAATCGATCCGGGATCCAAAAATGACGACTTCTATCGTGCGAACCTTTCGGGGGATAGGTACTCTGTCATCATCCCAGATTCTAGCCGAGTAAAAAAGTGACGCACTAGGTTGATTGAGAAGTGGCTAGAAGTGGTCGGAGAGGACCGCTGCGCCAGTCCTGACACTGCATCAACCGCCCAAGCCACCTCCTCACGCTGCTGCTGCTTTTCTGACGCGCCCGGAGGGTGCGTCAGGTCCCGTACTGGACTGCGGAGCAGGCCGGTACGGGACAGGGTTCGGCCGGAGGCCGAGCTCCCGGATCACGGAGTGATCCGGGAGGCGGAACGGAGTTCCGCCGTTATTCCGGCGAAGCCGGAATCCGCCGCGTAGCGGCGGCGCGTCGTGTCTGCG
>NZ_JAFJSY010000153.1 GCF_019857225.1 Streptomyces plumbidurans | reverse complement strand
CGGCGAAGCCCACCTGGCCCTCGCGGGCAAGCCGCTGCACTAGCAGGACCGACAGCTCCACGGGGGCATCGATCCTGCATAGATGAGCTGTAGATCAACGCCGCAATAGCATTCGCGTAGGAACAACTTACTGACCGGCCCGGCGCGCCAACCCCTTTGCCAGATGCATTGGTTGCAACGAGAACCGGCGTGAGTCGGCTGGGTCTGGTTTCTTGCCCGGACGGAAATCAGGAGGACATCGTGAGCAGTGCTGACTCCACGGCGCAACAGGATGCTCGAGAAGCGCTTTTCGAGGCCATCGCGTCTCAAGCCCGACAGCAGGCGGAGCACAAGGATCATGGAGCGGTCGCAGCGGCCTTGAAGGACCTGGCAGAGGCGTATGCCTGGGCTGCGAACCAGCACGAGAGCACCGGCGATCAGTGAAGATTGCCGCCCATTTCAAGGGTTGATCTCTCACGCCGAACATGGTGCGGAGCGACGCCCGTCTCACATAATTAAACGCGGGAGAAATGATGTCTGAAGGCACTGGCGACGATGAGTGGGGTCCGCACACGCCGGATGCGGTTCTCCACACGGGAACGGAAGAGTTGCCCGACCCGGAAGACGTAGTACTGGCATCTGGCCACGACATCACGCCGGAGAGGCTTGAACAGGCACGCCGCCTTCTCGAGGAAGAGGGCGCTGCCGGTGTGGAGAAGTTGCTCCCCTGACGAACGTCATCCACGGCCCCGTGAGTGACCTCCCACAGGCCATCCGCAAGACGGCCCGGATGCCAGCCATCCCCATCGTCCGCAAAGAGACGTAAGGAATCCGCGAGCCTTGCAGCTAACCTCCGTGGGCGCCGCACGGCCGCTGTCAGGGTGCCCAGGCGTGAGGCCACCGTGCCGAACGGACCACGGCCAGGGTCGAAGAGCACGATCCAAGTGCTCTGACCCGTCGGCTCGAGACGGCGGAATTCACAGGAGGGCGGCACGGCAATGGCACACGAGAAGGCGATTCTGGCGGGCGGATGCTTCTGGGGCATGCAGGAGCTCTTTCGGGCCCTGGACGGCGTGGTCTCGACGCGCGTCGGCTATACGGGGGGCGAAACGGCGAACCCGACCTACCGCAACCACGGAAGCCACGCGGAGGCCATCGAAATCACCTACGACCCCGCCCGGACCGACTACCGGGCTCTCGTCGAGTTCTTCTTCCAGGTGCACGACCCCACCACGCTGAACCGGCAGGGCAACGACGTCGGTCTCAGCTACCGGTCCGCCATCTTCTCTCTCGGTGAGGAACAGCGGCGCATCGCCGAGGCCACGATCGCCGAGGTGGACGCTTCGGGCCTGTGGCCGGGGAAGGTCGTCACGGAGGTGGTGCCGGCCGCGGCCTTCTGGGAGGCCGAACCTGAGCATCAGGACTATTTGCAGCGCTATCCGAACGGGTACACCTGCCACCGCATCCGCCCGGAGTGGCGGCTGCCCAAGGCGTCGTAGTCGGCTTCGTGGCTGCTGATCCCGGCAACCTTGTCGTTCCACTCCGGTTCTTGCCGCGAAGTAAGGGAGCGGCGGCACATGACGCGAAATCCCAGAAGGGCTGATCCAGCTACGCCACTTGGGAGGCAGCCATGCCGGAATACACCAAGAGTCCTGAACGCCTCGCGCAACTCACAGAAGTCCAGTACCGCGTAACCCAGCAGGACGAGACGGAACCCTCCTTCGCCAACGCCCTCTGGGACAACAAGTCTCCCGGCATCTATGTGGACATCGTGTCGGGAGAGCCCCTGTTCTCCTCCGTGGACAAGTACGACAGCCGCACAGGATGGCCCAGCTTCACCAAACCTCTGGAGCCCGGTCACGTCGTCGAACGACCCGACACCAGTCATGGAATGGTCCGAGTCGAAGTGCGGTCGGTGAACGGAGACAGCCACCTCGGGCATCTGTTCCCTGACGGCCCCAGTGACATGGGCGGCCTCCGGTACTGCATCAACTCGGCCTCCTTGCGCTTCATCCCCGTCGCGGAACTCGAGAAGGAGGGCTACGGCCAGTACTTGAGCATGTTCCAGATGCCGGACCGGAGCGCCGCCGAAACAGAGTAAGTGGCCGGGCAGGCGGTCCGCGAATGGCTGCCCGGCCACCACCGCCTCGCACCGCCACAGCTCGCGCAACGCCCGCCTGGGCCCATGGGAGGTCCCCAAAGTGAACAAGAAACTTAACGGCGTTTCAGCCGAAGACGGCGCACCTGTACCGGCCGAGGAGATTCCCGCCGCTCTCACCGCAGGCCGGCTCGTCTACACCGACGGAGCGACGCAGACCTTCGACTCCGACGGCACCACCCGCTACGTCGAGGGCGGACGGGAGACCGAGGGAACGTGGTTCGTCGACGACACCGGGCACTTCTGCTCGTTCTGGCCGCCGTCCTACCGGGCCTCCTACGACCTGCGCTGGATGGTGGAGGGGGGAGAGGCTGTCGGCCTCCGGTTCTCGGATCTGCGAAGCGGAAGCCACTTCGAGGGCCGATACCAGTGAACGGTGGAGACGTTGCTGGAGGAAGTGCGGGATCTTCACCGGAGTCCGTGGCGGCCGCGCACACGGTCCGCGCACAGGGCCGGCAGCGAGTGTCGGCAACTGTCGGAAGAGGGAGGGCACATGGCCGATGAGACGTCGGCACCGACGCCGCAGACGGTTCTGTGCCCTCTCACCAGCGCGGCGATCTTCCTCGTCGTGACGATTGACCCCGGCGGGGAAGCGGTGACCCGTGACGTACTGTCCGACCTGAACTCCCTGCAACGGTCTGTGGGTTTCCGCGCCGAACCCGAGGGCAGGCTCAGCTGCGTCACCGGTATCGGCTCGGAGGCGTGGGACCGGTTGTTCGCCGGTCCCCGTCCGGCGGACCTGCATCCGTTCCGTGAGCTGAACGGCCGGGTGCACCGAGCGGTGTCGACACCGGGCGACCTGCTCTTTCACATACGAGCCGCACGCCTCGACCTGTGCTTTGCCCTCGCTTCGGAGATCATGAGCCGGCTGGGGAAAGCGGTGACCGTACGCGATGAAGTGCATGGCTTCCAGTACTTAGACAAGCGTGATCTGCTCGGCTTCGTCGACGGCACGGAGAACCCGACGGGCGCGGCGGCGAGCGCCGCCGTCCTGATCGGGGACGAGGACTGCGAGTTCGCCGGCGGGAGTTACGTGATCGTGCAGAAGTACGTGCACGACCTGGCCGCCTGGAACACCTTGCCCGTCGAGGCGCAGGAGAGGATCGTCGGCAGGACGAAACTGTCGGACATCGAACTGGACGACAGCACCAAGCCGGCCGACTCACATGTCGCCCTCACCACCATCACCGGTGCCGACGGCACAGAACGCGAGATCCTCCGGGACAACATGCCCTTCGGAACCGTGGGGCGTGGCGAGTTCGGCACGTACTTCATCGGCTATGCCCGTACCCCGGGGGTGACGGAGGCGATGCTGGAGCGGATGTTCCTGGGCACGCAGGACGCTGCACACGACCGGATTCTGGACTTCTCCACCCCTGTCACGGGATGCCTCTTCCACGTCCCCACGGCGGACTTTCTGGACGACCTGCCCGCACCACCCGGTGCGCGATCGGGGGCCATGGGCGCCGATGTCCACGCCGTCGTCGCAAAACCCGAGAGTCAACCCCGTTCTTCCGACACCTCATTGAGGATCGGCAGCATGAAGCGGAGCGCGTCCCGATGAACAATCTGCACCGTGACCTTGCTCCCCTCTCCGCCGCCGCGTGGAGCGATCTGGAGGAGGAGGCTCGCCGCACCTTCACAACGCACGCTGCGGCACGGCGCATCGTCGATGTCCCCGAGCCGGGCGGAGTCGAGTTGGGAGGTGTGGCGACGGGGCACCTCGACAGTGTGGAGACCCCTGCCGATGACGTCGTCGCCCATGTGCGCCGTTTCCAGCCGTTGGTCGAGCTGCGTGTCCCGTTCATCGTCGACCGCCGTCAGGTCGACGATGTCGCGCGAGGGGCCAAGGACACTGACTGGCAGCCCGCCAAGGACGCTGCCCGGCGACTCGCACACGTGGAGGACCGGGCCGTCTTTGAAGGGTACGCGGCCGCGGGCATCGCCGGTCTGCGGGAAAGCTCCTCCAACTCACCGGTGAAGCTGCCCGCCGACGTGCGCGACTACCCGGACGCGATCAGCCAGGCGGTCTCGGCTCTGCGACTGGCAGGTGTCGACGGCCCGTACTGTCTTGCGCTGAGCGCCGAGGCGTACACGGCGGTCAGTGAGACCTCCGCCCACGGATACCCGATCATCAAGCACATCGCCAGGTTGGTCGACGGAGACATCGTCTGGGCGCCCGCCATCGACGGCGCCTTCCTGCTCTCGACTCGCGGCGGCGACTTCGAGATGCGCCTTGGCCAGGACGTGTCGATCGGCTACCTCTCGCACGATGCGACCACTGTCACCCTGTACTTGGAGGAGACCCTCACCTTTCTGGTGCACACGAGCGAGGCGGTCGCAGCCCTCGTGTCGCAGCCGACCGGCACATGACGGGGTGAAACGCCGGTCGGCCGCAGCCGGTGACAACCACCGCCAGGGCCCGGCTACTACATGGCAGAGCCCGGCAGCGCTCCGGTCACTCCTGCGGGTGTTCGGTGAGTCCCGGCCATTCGTCCGGCCCACCTCCCTGCCACTCGATGTGTTCACTCTCCTCGACGTCGATCTGATCGAG
>NZ_JAFJSY010000152.1 GCF_019857225.1 Streptomyces plumbidurans | reverse complement strand
GCGGGTGTCGGAGAGGCCGAAGCCGTCGGCGCCGAGCGAGGACCAGTCCTGCTCGACCCACTGGGCGATCTGGTCCGGCACCTGCCGCATGTAGTCGGAGACCGCGAGCACCGGCCCCTCGGCGCCGTGCAGCGCCTGCCGGACGTACGGCACCCGCTCCTCGCCCCGCAGCAGCGCGGCATCCGCCTCCATCGCGTCGCGGCGCAGTTCGGTCCAGCTGGTCGCCGACCAGACGTCCGCGGCCACGCCCCACTCCTCGGCGAGCAGCTTCTGCGCCTGGAGGGTCCAGTGGATGGCCGTACCGGAGCCGAGCAGCTGGATCCGCGGGGCGTTCGCGACCGGGGAGAGGCCCGCCGACTCAGCGGTGTTGAAGCGGTACAGGCCCTTGACGATGCCCTCGTCGACGCCGGGCGCGGACGGCTTCGCCGGCTGCGGCATCGGCTCGTTGTAGACGGTGAGGTAGTAGAAGACGTTCGGGTCCTCGCCCGGCGCCGCCTCGCCGTACATACGGCGCAGACCGTCCTTGACGATCACCGCGATCTCGTAGGCGAACGCGGGGTCGTACGACAGCGCCGCCGGGTTGGTCGCGGCGATCACCGGCGAGTGGCCGTCGGCGTGCTGCAGACCCTCACCGGTCAGCGTCGTCCGGCCCGCGGTGGCGCCCACCAGGAAGCCGCGGCCGAGCTGGTCGCCGAGCTGCCACATCTGGTCGGCCGTGCGCTGCCAGCCGAACATCGAGTAGAAGATGTAGAACGGGATCATCGCCTCGCCGTGCGTCGCGTACGCGGTGGACGCGGCGATGAAGTCGGCCATCGAACCGGCCTCGGTGATCCCCTCGTTGAGGATCTGGCCGTTCTTGGCCTCCTTGTAGTACATGAGCTGGTCGCGGTCGACCGGCTCGTACGTCTGGCCCTTGGGGGAGTAGATCCCGAGCGAGGGGAAGAGGCTCTCCATGCCGAAGGTGCGCGCCTCGTCGGGGACGATCGGCACCCAGCGCCTGCCGGTCTCCTTGTCCCGGACCAGGTCCTTGACCAGGCGGACGAAGGCCATCGTGGTCGCCACGTTCTGCGAGCCGGAGCCCTTGTCGAAGGCGGCGAAGGCCTTGTCCGCGGGGGCGGGCAGCGGGGCGAGCGCGTGCGTGCGGCGGGCCGGAGCCGGGCCGCCGAGGGCCGCGCGGCGCTCCTGGAGGTAGCGGACCTCGGGGGAGTCGGCGCCCGGGTGGCCGTAGGGGACCACGCCGTCCACGAAGTCGCTGTCCTTGATGGGCAGTTCGAGGCGGTCACGCATCGCCTTGAACTCGTCCACCGTCAGCTTCTTCATCTGGTGGTTGGCGTTCTTCGACGCGAAGCCCTCGCCGAGGGTGTGGCCCTTGACCGTCTGGGCCAGGATCACGGTCGGCGCGCCCTTGAACTCGACGGCGGCCTTGTAGGCGGCGTAGACCTTGCGCGCCTCGTGGCCACCGCGGGAGAGGTGGAAGCACTCGAGGATCTTGTCGTCGCTCAGCAGCTTCGCCATCTCGGCGAGCGCCGGGTCCTTGCCGAAGAAGTCCTCGCGGATGTAGGCCGCGTCACGCGTCTGGTACGTCTGCACCTGGGCGTCAGGTACCTCGCGCAGCCGGCGTACCAGCGCGCCCGTGGTGTCCAGCTGGAACAGCTCGTCCCAGGCCGTGCCCCACAGGGTCTTGATCACGTTCCAGCCGGCGCCGCGGAACTGGGCCTCCAGCTCCTGCACGATCTTGAAGTTCGCGCGGACCGGGCCGTCGAGGCGCTGCAGGTTGCAGTTGATGACGAAGGTCAGGTTGTCCAGGCCCTCGCGGGAGGCGAGCGCGAGGGCGGCCGTCGACTCCGGCTCGTCCATCTCGCCGTCGCCGAGGAACGCCCACACGTGCGAGGACGACACGTCCTTGACGCCGCGGGCGGTGAGGTAGCGGTTGAAGCGCGCCTGGTAGATCGCGGAGAGCGGGCCGAGGCCCATGCTCACCGTCGGGAACTCCCACAGCCAGGGCAGGCGCCGCGGGTGCGGGTACGACGGCAGGCCGCCGCCGCCCGCCTCCTGGCGGAAGTTGTCGAGGTGCGCCTCGGTGAGGCGGCCGTCGAGGAAGGCGCGGGCGTAGATGCCGGGGGAGGCGTGGCCCTGGATGTAGAGCTGGTCGCCGGAGCCGGGCGATTCCTGGGATTCCTTGCCGTGGAAGAAGTGGTTGAAGCCCGTTTCATAGAGCCAGGCCGCGGAGGCGAAGGTGGCGATGTGGCCGCCTACGCCGTGCTTGGCGCCCCGGGTCACCATCGCGGCCGCGTTCCAGCGGTTCCACGCGGTGATCCGGCGCTCCATCTCCTCGTCACCGGGCACGCTCGGCTCGGCGGCGGTCGGGATGGTGTTGACGTAGTCGGTCTCGAGGAGCTTGGGCAGCGCGATGCCGTTGCCCTCCGCCCGCTCCAGCGTGCGCCGCATCAGGTACGCGGCACGGTGCGGGCCCGCCGCCTTGGCGACCGCGTCCAGGGAGGCCTGCCATTCGGCGGTCTCCTCGGGGTCCCGGTCCGGGAGCTGGTCGAGCTCGCTCGGCTGGATGGCGTGGGGGTCGGTCATGTCGCCGCCTTCCTCAGTCGAAGGGGGTTCCCTCATCGGTAAGGGTTCGGGGGTGCCCTGGATCTTTGGCAGGACAGGGCTCGGGCCTCGGTGCTGTGACACCATGCGGCTTTCGCCGCTCGGCCCGTTGGCGACAATAACTCCCTGATCGATGATCGATCAAAGGGTTCAGGGGTAAAACTTCTCGATTACGGGAAAGTCGGCATGCGGTGCCTTTCGGGGTGGCACGCGGTGCCGCGTTTTCGAAAGGTTTCCGCAGGTGAGCGTAGAAATGCTCGACTGTGTCAGGCCCGCGGAGCGCAGCCCAGAACGTGGGCCTTCACCAGCTCCGCGATCCTCGGGTCCCTCCTGCGGAACGCCTGCACCAGCTCCTCGTGCTCCTCCGCGTACGACTGCTGAACGGTCCCCAGCCAGCGGATGGACAGTGCCGTGAAGACTTCGATGCCCAGGCCCTCCCAGGTGTGCAGCAGCACGGAGTTGCCCGCGGCCCGCACCAGTTCGCGGTGGAAGGCGACCGTGTGCCGTACCTGGCCGGTGCCGTCGGCGGCGCGGTCGGCCGCGTAGAGGGCGTTGACGTGCGGCTCCAGGGTCGAGCAGTCCTCGGCGAGGCGCTCGGCCGCCAGCTCCGCCGCGATCGCCTCCAGACCGGCCCGCACCGGGTAGCTCTCCTCCAGGTCGGCAGCGGTCAGATTGCGCACCCGTACGCCCTTGTTGGGCGCCGACTCGATCAGCCGCAGCGACTCCAGCTCGCGCAGCGCCTCGCGCACCGGCGTCTGGCTGACCTCCAGCTCGGTGGCGATCCGACGCTCCACGATCCGCTCGCCCGGCTTCCAGCGCCCGCTGACGATCCCTTCCACGATGTGCTCGCGGATCTGTTCGCGCAGCGAGTGGATGACGGGCGCGGTCATGGGGGCTCCTTAAGAAGGGGCCGCCCATCGGCCCCGGGGGCGTTTGACGTTTAGACAATACGGCCGTGAGCGCTTTCCGGAGGGGCGCACGGGGGCGCTTTCGTGCAGGTGAGACGAGACTTACACGCCGGGGTGCACGACAACGCCCCCGCCCGGAAACCCGGACGGGGGCGTCTGCCTCACCTGCTGGAGCCCTGCGGGCCGACCCTGCGGGCCGACCCTGCGGGAGCCCTACAGGCCGAGCTCGACCTCGAACTCTCCGGCCTCCAGGATCGCCTTGACCGCGGTCAGGTAACGGGCCGCGTCGGCGCCGTCCACCAGACGGTGGTCGTAGGAGAGGGTCAGGTAGGTCATGTCGCGGACGCCGATGACCGTGCCCTCCTCGGTCTCGATGACCGCCGGGCGCTTGACCGTGGCACCGATGCCGAGGATCGCGACCTGGCCCGGCGGCACGATGATCGTGTCGAAGAGCGCGCCGCGCGAACCGGTGTTGGAGATGGTGAAGGTCGCGCCGGACAGCTCGTCCGGGGTGATCTTGTTGGCGCGGACCTTGCCCGCCAGCTCCGCCGTGGCCTTCGCGATGCCCGCGATGTTGAGGTCGCCGGCGTGCTTGATGACCGGGGTCATCAGGCCCTTCTCGGAGTCCACCGCGATACCGACGCTCTCGGTGTCGAAGTAGGTGATCGTGCCCTCGGCCTCGTTGATCCGGGCGTTGATGACCGGGTGGGCCTTCAGCGCCTGGGCCGCCGCCTTCACGAAGAACGGCATCGGGGAGAGCTTGACGCCCTCGCGCGCGGCGAAGGAGTCCTTGGCCTGGGCGCGCAGGCGCATCAGGCGGGTGACGTCGACCTCGACGACCGAGGACAGCTGCGCCTGCTCGTGCAGCGCCTTGACCATGTTGTCGCCGATGACCTTGCGGATGCGCGGCATCTTGACGGTCTGGCCGCGCAGCGGAGAAACCTCCAGCGTCGGCGCCTTCTTGCCGGCAGGGCCCCCGGCAGTCACAGCGGCGCGGGCCGGAGCGGCGGCAGCGGCCTTTGCGGCCTCGGCGGCGGCGATGACGTCCTGCTTGCGGATACGGCCGCCGACGCCGGTGCCCTTGACGCCGGCCAGGTCGACACCGTTCTCGGCGGCGAGCTTGCGCACCAGCGGGGTGACGTAGGCGCCCTCGTCGGTGGCACCCGCGGCCGGGGCCGGGGTGACCGCGGCGGGAGCCGGGGCCGGAGCGGCCGGGGCCGGGTCGGGAGCCGGGGTCGTCACCTGCTGCGGGGCCGGGGCCGACGGGG
>NZ_JAFJSY010000151.1 GCF_019857225.1 Streptomyces plumbidurans | reverse complement strand
GCACTCGGGGAACCGGCCCCGGTCACCGCGCGGGTGACCGCCGCCGTACGGCTGCACGCGCGCGTGGCCGCCGCCGTGCACGCGGAGATCGTCGCGGCGGGCGCGGTCGCCCGGCCCCCGCAGGCCGGCCGTCACCTCTACGCCGACCTCGGCCCGCTGCGCACCGCCCTCGCCGCACACGGAGTCGGCGACGCGCAGGAGTTGGAGGACTTCCTCACGGTCCGGCTCGGAATGCCCGCGCCCGGAGGGCACCGCTTCGGCGACGAACTCGGCGCGCTGCGCGTCCGGTTGTCCACCGGCCCGCTTCTGGGGCATACGGACGAGGAACGCGCGGAATGCCTCACATCCCCCTCGCCGTTGGAACTGCCACATGTGCAACGCGCGTTGATCCATGTGAAGTCGGTCTTCGACGATCTCCGCGACGACGCTCAGCGATGGGAGCCTCCTCGATGACGCAGCAGTCCGAGTCGACCACCACTACGAGCACCCCCACGAGCACCAGCACGAGCACCCCCACGAGCACGAGCACGACCCGCGAGGCCGGTGTCCCGGCGGTCGCGAAGGAGTTCGCGCCCCCGTTCCCGCCGCTCGCCGAACCCCGCCCCCTGGGCGAGCGCAGGGTGTGGCCGCGGACCTTCCACGACCGTCTGACCGCGCCTCTGCCCGGCCTGAAGTCCATGGCCCGCTTCGCCCGCGAGGGCTCCATCCGCCCCGACCGCGACGGCCTCGCCGACATCCCCCGCCTTCCGTACGAACCGGCGCCCGTGCCCCGTGCCGAGGCCCGCACGGTCGCCGTCTCCTGGGCGGGGCACGCCAGTTGGGTCGTGCAGATCGGCGGCCTGACCGTCCTGACCGACCCGGTCTGGTCCCGCCGCATCCTCGGCACCCCCACCCGCATCACCCCGGTCGGCATCGACTGGGACACGCTGCCGCGCATCGACGCGGTCGTCATCAGCCACAACCACTACGACCACCTGGACGCCCCCACCCTGCGCAGACTCCCGCGCGAGACCCCGGTGTTCGTACCGGCCGGACTGGGCGCCTGGTTCCGCCGCCGCCGCTTCACCGCCATCACCGAGCTGGACTGGTGGGAGGCGGCCGAACTGGACGGCGTGCGCTTCGACTTCGTCCCCGCCCATCACTGGTCCAAGCGCACCCTCACCGACACCTGCCACTCCCTGTGGGGCGGCTGGGTCCTGACGGCACCCGACGGGCACCGTGTCTACTTCGCCGGGGACACGGGCTACGGCCACTGGTTCTCCCGTATCGGCCGCCGCTACCCGGGCATCGACCTCGCCCTCCTGCCGATCGGCGCCTACGACCCCCGGTGGTGGCTCAGCGACGTCCACTGCGACCCGGAGGAGGCGGTGCGAGCGGCCCAGGACGTCGGCGCGCGGCGGATGGCCCCGATGCACTGGGGCACGTTCGTGCTCTCCGCGGAGCCGGTGCTCGAACCCCTGACACGCGTGCGTGCCGCGTGGGAGAAGGCGGGCCTGGACCGTGCGGACCTGTGGGACCTGCCGATCGGAGGCTCACGGGTCCTGGACTAGGACCCGAACCGGGCCGGGGGCGCCGGCCTAGGCGGCACTCGTCGTGCGGCGGATGCGCCGCCAGACGCCGGGGGCGGCGCCGACCAGGACGGTCAGCGCGACCGCCGCCACCACGCCCTCCCAGGGCTCGGCGAACAGCGACCCGCCCAGAATCCCGATCAGCTGATACGTCACGGCCCAGGCGAGGCACGCCGGCAGATTCCCCCGGGCGAAGCGCCGCATCGGCCACTTCGCCAGCAGACAGGCCAGCATCACCGGGATGCGCCCGGCGGGCACCAGCCGGGACAGCACCAGCACCGTGCCCCCGTGCTCGGCGAGTTTCTCCTGCGCCTGCGCCAGCCGGTCCTCCGGCGCCCGCGACCGGATCGCCTCCAGCCACCGCGACCCGTTCTTCGACCGCATCCCGCGCCGCCCCAGCCAGTACAGCGCCGCATCCCCGCAGAACGCGGCCACCGAGGCCGTCACGAACACCAGGGCCAGCGAGAAGGGCGCCGTCTGATGGACGGCGACCACGGCCGCCGAACTCACCAGCGCCCCGGTGGGGATCACCGGCACGAGCGCCCCGAAGAGCACCAGCAGGAACAGCGACGGATAGCCGAGCGCCTGCTGGGTGGACTCCGGCGGCACGGTCGTCGCCGTGGCGGCGAGCCATGTCACCGGGCGACCTCCAGCCGCACGCTCTCCCCGTGCCCGAGCCGGTGCACCGTGACGTCCGGCGCGTACTCGGCCGCCAGGCGCACGAACTCGTCGCCGGGCGCGTGGAATTCGTGCGGGCGCACCGCGTCCATGCCGATGGGCCAGTACGTGCCGTAGTGCACCGGCACCGCACTGCGCGGCGCCAGCCGGGCCAGCGCCCGCGCCGCCCGGCCCGCGTCCAGATGCCCCTCACCGAGATGGGGACCCCAGCCGCCCACCGGAAGCAGCGCCACGTCGACCGGCCCGACCTCCTCCGCCATCGTGTCGAACAGCCCGGTGTCGCCGGCGAAGTACGTCCGCCCCTCGCCCTCGACGACATAGCCGAGCGCGGGGGAGCGATGCGGTCCCAGCGGCAGCCGCCGCCCGTCGTGCCGCGCGGTGACGACCCGTACGACCACCTCGCCGACCTCCACCCGGTCCCCGGGCGCCACTTCGCTCACCCGGAGATGACCGAGCCGGCGCAGTCCCGGGACCGCACGGGGTGCGCCCCGGGGCACGAGCAGGCGCGTGCCCTCCGCGAGCCGCTCCAGCGAGGGGATGTGCAGATGGTCGGCGTGCAGATGCGACACCAGCGCCACGTCCGCGCGCGCGGCACCGGGCGGCGGGAGCGCGCCGCGCCGACGGCGCAGATGCGCGAGCCGGCGCGCGAACAGGGGGTCGGTCAGCAGGCGCACGTTCGAATCGGTGACCGTGCAGGTCGCATGACCCCACCAGGTGATCTCCACGGGCACCTCTTTGCCTCCTTCGCGCGACTCCCCCGAAGCCTACGGGCAGGAGTAGGGTCGGCGCCGAAACCCAGAGGTGAGGGGGACGCCATGGGACCGGTGCGGGTCACGGCGATCGCGAGTCTGACGCCGCTCGAGGAGCTGGACGCCGATCCCTTCCTGGTGGACTCCCGCAGCCAGCACGCGATGTGCGCCCGCTGGGCCGCCGAGCGCGGCTACATCGTCAGCCGGGAGCTGCTGGTGCGGGGACTGCGGGCCGACCACTGCGTGCTGTGGGACGGCGTGCGGCCGGGGGTGGATCTGTTCGTGGCGCCCAGCCGTCGGGTGCTGGAGAGCGCGCTGTCGTCCGTCGAGGAGTTCACCGCCGAGTGCGCCCGGCGCGGGGTGCGGGTGGAGACCGTGGGCTTCGCGGAACCCTGCTACGACGCGCAGATGAAGGCACGGGTGCACCGCCGGCTGTCGATGCCGACGGCCGGGTACGACGGCCGCTGAGCCGCCCTGCCCTCACCGCCCTCGCCCTCGCCCCCGCGTCCGCTCACACCCCCACCCCTTGGCCCGTCCCCGGTGCCGGAACGGGTTGTCCGACCCTTGTGACACTCTGAGTACAGGCTCGCACCGACGACGGGCCGGGACGTGAGGTGAGCAGGGCGTGCGCGGCGGGCGTTGGCGGAGGATCGCCAGTCAGGTGGGGCGGAGCGTCACGGTGTGGGCGGTCTCCACCCTCACCATGCTCGTGCTCGCCGGGCTCCTGCCGGACTTCCGGCTGCAGTCCCCCGACGGCGAGAGCGCCACCCACATCGCCGTCACCGCCGCGGTCGGCGCCGGTGCCTTCGGTCTGCTGTCGGCCCTGGTCTGGCCGCTGCTGGTACGGCTGCTGCTGCTCGTGCCCGCGCTGGTGCTGGGCCTGCTCGTCTTCGTGCTGAACGGCTCGCTGCTGCTGGTCGCGCTGCGGCTCAACCCCGCAAGCAGTGCCGAGGCGGCTCCGGAGACGGCCGTCGTGGTGGCCGCCGTGATGTCCGCCGTCGCCTCCGCCACCGGCGCCGCCCTCGCCGTGCGCGACGACGACGCCTACCGGCGCCGCCTGTACCGCCTCTCCGACCGCCGCCGCAGAAAGGGGCCACCGGGCCCGACCACACCGGGCACGGTCTTCCTGCAACTCGACGGCGTCGGACACGACGTACTGGTGGCCGCGGCCGCGAAGGGCCTGATGCCCACGGTGGCCCGGTGGCTGGAGAGCACCCACCGGCTCACCCCCTGGCGCACCGACTGGTCCAGCCAGACCGGCGCCAGCCAGCTCGGCATCCTGCACGGCAGCAACCACGACATCCCCGCCTTCCGGTGGTACGAGAAGGACACCCGCGAGGTGATGGTCTGCAACCGTCCGACCAGCGCCGCCGAGCTCCAGCGCCGTGCCGTCGAACGCACCGGCGACGGAGGGCTGCTGACCGCCGACGGCGCGAGCCGCGGCAATCTCTTCAGCGGCGGCGCCGACGAGCAGGCCCTCGTACTGTCCATAGCAACCCGCCGCCGCGGCCGGGAGAACCGCTCCCGCGCGGGCTACTTCGCCTACTTCTCCGACCCGGCCAACGCCGTGCGCACCGCCATGTCCTTCGTCGCCGAGGTCGGCCGCGAGATCGGCCAGTCCACCCGGTCCCGGTTTCGAAAGCAGCGCCCGCGCGTCGCACGCGGCGGCCTCTACCCCCTCGTGCGCGCCTTCGCGACCGTCGTGGAGCGGGACGTCGTCGTCGCCGCGGTGATGGGCGACCTGCTCGCCGGACGCACCGCGGTCTACGCCGACCTGGTGGCGTACGACGAGGTGGCCCACCACTCCGGGCCGATGAGCCGTGACGCCGAGAAGGTCCTGGAGCGGCTGGACCGCGCGCTGGCGCTGATCGCTAACGTCGCCGAGCACGCCCCGCGGCCGTATCGCATCGTCGTCCTGTCCGACCACGGGCAGAGCCCGGGCGAGACCTTCCGCTCCCGTTACGGCCTGGGCCTGGGCGAGCTGGTGCGGGCCGGCTGCGGGCTGCCCGTGCCGCGCAAGGCCCGGCGCACCCGCAGCGGGGCCGAGGCGCGCGCCG
>NZ_JAFJSY010000150.1 GCF_019857225.1 Streptomyces plumbidurans | reverse complement strand
GCCGGACCCCTCGCCGAGATCTTCTCCGTGGACCTGACCGCCGCGACCAGCCGGTGCGCGCACTGCGGTCGCACCGGGCCCGTCGCCGGACTTCGCGTCTACACGCAGGCCCCGGGGCTGGTCGCCAGGTGCCAGGGCTGCGGGGAGGTGATGATCCGCCTGGTGAGCACGGTGGGCACGAGCTGGCTCGACATGCGCGGCGTCACCGTACTGTCGATCCCCATGGGGGACTGACCCGCTCCGGTCAGAGGGCACTCTCAGGAGGAGGACAGCCGCAGGATTCC
>NZ_JAFJSY010000015.1 GCF_019857225.1 Streptomyces plumbidurans | reverse complement strand
CTCCCCGCCCGCGCCGGCGCCCGAGGTGGGCCACGCCGACCTGGTGCCGCGCGCCGCCGCCCTGATCACCCTGGCCGTTCTGACCGGCTACTTCCTCGCCTACGGCGTCGTGACGGTCTCCTACGACCCTCCGGCCGCCCAGCTCACCGGCGCGGTGCTCTGCCTCCTGATGATCGTCCTGCTGCACCTCGCCGAGTCGTTCCACTGGCGGACGTCCTGGGCCTCCCGCTGGGCCGGAACACCCCGCTACGTCGCGCTGGGCCTGCTGGCCGTCTTCCAGCTGGTGCCCTACCTGCTGTTCGGCAGGCACTGGGTGGGCATCCCCGGCCTGCTCGCCGGCTCCGCCCTGCTCGCCCTGCCCGCGGCCGTCGCCTGGCCGGCCGCCGCCGTCGCCGTCGCCGGCTGCAACATCGCGCTGTACGCGGTGGGCACCGGCATCCAGGACGTCATCTACGAGTCCGCGTACGACGTGATCTGCGCCCTCGTCGTCTTCGGACTGTCCCGCATGGCACAGCTCGCCACCGAACTGCACTGGTCCCGGGCCGAGATCGCCCGTCTCGCCGTGATCACCGAGCGACTGCGCTTCGCCCGCGACCTGCACGACCTGCTGGGCTTCAGCCTCTCCGCCATCACCCTCAAGTGCGAACTGGTGCGCAGGCTCGCCCCGGTGAAGCCGGTGCGCGCCCAGGCCGAACTGACCGAGGTGCTGCAGATCGCCCGCCAAGCGCTGGCCGACGTACGGGTGGTGGCCGGCGGCACCCACCGGATGAGCCTGACCACGGAGGCCGAGAACGCCACCGCCATGCTGGCCGGCGTCGGCATTCGCGCCCAAGTCCGGCTGGACTGCGGTGAGTTGCCCGGCGACGTCGACACGGTCCTCGCGACCCTGCTCCGCGAGGGCCTCACCAACGTCCTGCGCCACAGCCAGGCAAGCCAGTGCCGGATCACCGCCGAGCGCTCGGCGGGCGCGGTACGGCTCTCCCTGCTCAACGACGGAGCGGACGGCACCGGAAAGGCCGTCCTCGCCGCCCCCTGCGGAGGCAGCGGCATCGGCAACCTCTCCACCCGCATCCAGGCGGTGGGCGGCCGCCTCACCGCGCAGGTGTGCCGCGAGGGCTGGTTCGAACTGGCAGCAGAGGTGCAACTCGAAAGGGCGGGGTAGTGCAGGCTTTTAGGGGCGCGGGGAACTGCGCGACCAGCCACAGCCAACCCGCAGACGATAACGACCCCTACGCGTTCAACCAACCGGCCTCGCGCGCGATACGAATCGCATCAACCCGATTGCGCGCGTTCAGCTTCGTGACCGCCGACGTCAGATAGTTCCGCACGGTCCCGGAGGAAAGATGAAGGCGGCCGGCGATATGCGACGGCTCATGCCCCTCCGCTGCCAGTTGCAGCACCTCCTGCTCCCGGTCGGTCAGCGGCGAGGGCCCCGAGTCCAGGGTGGCGAGGGCCAGTTCGGGGTCGATGACCCGCTCACCCGCGGCGACCTTGCGGATCGCGGCGCACAGCTGGTCCGGGTCGGAGTCCTTCGGCAGAAAGCCGGAGACATGGGCGGCCAGCGCCCGGCGCAGGTTCCCGGGTCTGCCGAGACTGGTCAGGATCAGCGTCCGGCAGTCCGGCACCGCGGTGTGCAGCGCGCTCGCGGCGGTGATGCCGTCGGTGCCCGGCAGGTCGATGTCCAGTACGGCCACATCCGGCCGTATCGCGAGTGCGGTCGGCACGATGTCCGAGCCGGACGACAGCTCCGCGACGATCTCCAGGCCCGCCTCCAGCTGAATCAGCGAGACCAGCGCCTTGCGCAGCATATGCATGTCTTCGGCGATCAGAACTCGTACCACTTAGGCCCCCCGGCGCCTCGGTTGATGAGTCTCGGCCAAGTATGCCGTAAGTCGTGGCCAAAGCTGGTGGCTTGATACCGACCCGTCGCAACACTCGTCTTCCCGGTCCCTCCACGCAAGCTCCAGTACTTCTCCAGCCTGCCCTCTCATCCTCCCAGCCGCCCGGTCGCCGTGGGGCCCGGGGCGGAGAGAGAGGCGACCCGAGATGAATGCACAGCGCGGCTCGAAAGGTGCGCTCTGACATGGCGCGGCGGAAACATCCCGGCCAGTGGCGCCGTCGGCTCGGCCGCGTGCTGCGGCCCGTGGCGGAGGCCCTCATGGTGCACGGGGGAGTGGACATGTACCTCAGGGCGGCCGACGGCACCCGTGCCCGGCTGTGCGGCCTGGACGAGGGCTTCCGGCTGATGGTCTCGACGGACGCCGACGGTCCGCCGCCCGGTCACCCGGAACGTCTGCGCCCCGACATCCCGCTCAGCCCGCAGGAGCAACTCCTGCTGCAGGAACTGCTGGACGGGACGCCCGGATTCCGGAGGTGACAGCACAGTTGATCTTCGAGCGTCCGTGTAGTGCCGGCGCGGACAGTGGGGTGGACAGACATCCGTGCCGAGCCAGGGGGAGCAGAGGGATGACACCCACGAGGAGCTTCACACACGCGCTGGCGGAACGGTTCGCCGCGAGCGCCGGGGACACCGCTCTGCTCTGCCTGGACCCGGCGGGCCGGACCACCGGCCACAGCTACGCCGAACTGGACGCCCGCGCCCGCACCGTGGCCGCCGCACTGGCCGCCCGCGGTGCCGTGGGCGCCCCGGTCCTGGTCGCCACCGGCGGCGGCCCGGACACGGTGGCGGCCCTGCTCGGCTGCCTGTACGCCGGTGCCGTCGCCGTGCCCGTACCACCGCCGGAGGCCTCCCGGGCCGCGGCCGAGCGCACCGCCGCCATCGCCGCGGAGACCGACGCCCCGCTGCTGCTCACGCACTCCGCCGACGCCCCCGAGTTCTCCCGCCGGCTCTCGGAGGCGGGGCGGCGGGCGGTGGTGTGCCTCGCCGTCGACAACCTGCCCGCAGCGGGCGGCAGTTGGGCGCCGCCCCGCGTGGGGGCGCAGGACACCGCGCTGATCCAGTACACCTCGGGCAGCACCGCAGGACCGCGCGGAGTGCGGGTCACCCATGCCAATCTGCTCGCCACCATGGAGGGCCTCAGACGGGCCCTGGGCACCGACCGCACCGCGCGCATCGGCGGGTGGCTGCCGCTCCACCACGACCTGGGCCTGGTCGGGCAGTTGCTGCACCCGCTCTGGCTGGGCGCGACCGCCGTGCTGATGCCCGGGGAGCTGTACGCCGCCGACCCGGTGCGCTGGCTGCGGGAGGTGTCCCGGCACGGCATCACCGTCACCGCCGCACCGGACTCCGCCTACGCCCGCTGCCTGGCCGCCGTCACCGACGCCGACCTGGCGGACCTCGACCTCGGCCGGCTGGCCGTCGCCGTCAACGCCTCCGAACCCGTCCTGGCGGTCACCCGCACCGCCTTCGCGAACCGTTTCGCCGCCGCGGGACTGCGGCCCGGGGCACTCCTTGCCGGATACGGCCTCGCCGAGGCGACCCTGCTGGTCAGCGTCGGGCGTCCGGGCGAGGCGCCGACAGCCACCACGGTCGCCGCGAACTCACTGGAGCGCGGGCTGCTCGCCCGACCGGAGCCGGGCGGCCCGGTCCGTACTCTCGTCGGCTGCGGCCGCCCCGCCTCGGTCACCGTCCGGATCGTCGACCCGGCCGACTCGGCGGTCCTTCCGGACGGTTCGGTGGGGGAGATCTGGGTCCGCGGCGCGGCCGTGGCGGCCGGCTACTGGCGCAGGCCCGCCGAGACCGCAGCCGCCTTCGGCGCCACCACCGCCTCCGGCGAGACCGGCTTCCTGCGCACCGGTGACCTCGGCGCCCTGCTGGACGGGGAGTTGTACGTCACCGGCCGCATCAAGGACGCCCTCCTGGTCGACGGGCGCACCCTGCACCCGCAGGAGGCGGAACGCCAACTCGCCCGCTCGGGAGCGCCGTTCGGCTCGGCGGTGGTGCTGGCCGCGCCCGCCGAGCGCGAGGAGATCGTCGCCATACAGGAGGTCCACGGCGCCGGCTGGAGCCCGCGCCAGCTCGCCGACCTGGCCGACCGGGTACGCGGCTGCCTGCACGGCGAGTTCGGCGCCGAACCCGGCCGAGTACTCCTGGTCCGCCCCGGCACCGTACGCCGCACCACCAGCGGCAAGGTCCGCCGCTCCCTGATGCGCGAAATGTACCTGCGCGGCGAACTACGCCCGCTGTACACCGAGTCGCCGCAAGGAGACCTGAGCCCATGACCTGGCAGAACCCACCCGGGCCCCCGACCGCCGCTGCCGCGACGGCCACCGAGACCGCCCGCCCGGCGCCCACTGCCGACCCCAGCGCTCCCGGGGCCCACCCGGACCCCCGCGACCGCGCCGCGCACCTGGAGCAGCGGTTCGGGGACCCCGGCGACCCCGCCAACCCGCTCGGTTTCCGTGCCCTGCTCGGTGCCGACTCGGACTGCGAACTCCTGCCGCAGGCAGAGGAGTTGCTGGATGGCGAGGGGTTCGGGGCCGAGCTGGTGCCGGTCTTCCTCGGCGGGCGTCTGCACGACGCCGACGGGCTGGTGCGGATGCTGCGACCGGTGTTCCGTCGCGACATCGCCCTCGGGTTCGGCTACGGCATCACGTCCCTGTTCGCCGCGGCCCCCGTCTTCGCCGCCGGGTCCGAGGCCCAGCGCGCCTCGGTCGCCCGGCTCCTCGCCTCCGGCGGCCGGGCCGCCATCGTGCACCGCTCCCTCGCCCACGGCACCGCCATGCTCCGCGGCGAGGTCGACGCGATGCCCTACGGGGACGACTATCTGCTGCGCGGCCGCAAGGACGTCGTCGTCAACGCGGAGCGTGCGGGCGCGGTCGTCGCCCACGTACGCACGGACCCGGCACCCGGCCCCGCCGCCCACTCCGTGCTCCTGCTCGACCCGGACCAACTGCGGGACAAAGGGCTGCGGTTGCTGCCCCGGCGCCCCACCACCGGCATGCGCGGCTGCCGTTTCGCCGGCTACGAGTTCGAGGACTGCCGGGTGCCGGGCGACGCCCTGGTCGGCGAGGAGGGCAGCGGCGTACGCCTGGCCCTGCGCACCTTCCAGCTCAACCGGACCCTCATCACCGGCGCGGTGATCGCCTCCGTGGACACGGTGCTGCGCTCCGCCGTACGCACCGCGCTCGCCGCGGGCACTCTCGGAAAGCGTCAACGCGGCGTCCTGGCAGGTGTGTTCGCCGATCTGCTGGCCGGTGACAGCTGCGCCACCGCCGTACTGCGAGCCCTGTCCCTGCTGCCGCACAGCGCCCATCTCGCCGCCGCCGGGCTCAAGTACCTCGTACCGGATCTGCTCCGCGACGACCTGGAGGAGCTGGCCACCGTCCTCGGGGCGGGGGGCTACCGCCGCGACACCGACCAGGGCATGCTCTCCAAACTGCTGCGCGACCTGCCCGCCGCGGGCCTCGGCCACGCCGGCACCGCCTCCTGCCAGGCCGTCGTCGTCCCCCAACTGCCGTTGCTGGCCCGCGGATCCTGGACCACGGAACCCGAACCGCCGCCCGCGCTGTTCGCCCCGGACGCGCGCGTGCCCGCCCTGGACCTGTCCGCCCTGCAAGTCGCAGGCGGCGGCGACTTCCTGGCCGCCGCACTCGGCGCCGGTGCCGCCCGCCTCGCCGAGAACGGCACACCGGGCCCGTACGGCGACGTCCTGCGCACCCTGGCCGCCGCCTTCCGTGACGCCCTGCTCGACCTACGGGAACGCTGCCGCGCCGTGGAACCCGGCGACCGAGCGGCACTCACCGGCCCGACCATGCCCGCCCTGGCCGACCGCCACGCCGTGCTCAGCGTGGCCGGAGCCGCCCTGGCCACCTGGGAACAGCACACCGACGGCTTCCTCGCCCACCCCGCCTGGCTGATCCTGTCCCTCCACCGCCTGGGCCGCCGCCTGGGCCTCACCCTCCCCTCCCTCCCCACACCCTGCATCGACGACGTGACAGAGGAGCTACTGGCCCGCTTCACCGCCGGCCAAGCTTTCGACCTGACCGGCGCCCTCTTGGCGGAAGCAGGCACCCCATGACCGCCACAGCCCTGCGCAAGCAGGCACCCCATGGACGGCGAGTCTCCGTCCGGAGCAGGCACCCCATGACCGGCGCACCTCTGCGGGTGCATGTACCCACGCCCTGCGCACTCCTGTGGGTGCAGGCCCCCACGGCCTGCGCGCCCTCGCGGGTGCAGGCCTTCATGACCGGCGCACCCCCTCGGGTGCAGGCCCCCATGACCTGCGCACCCCCGCGGAAGCAGCCCCCCAGCGCCCCCCTGCGGCAGCAGCCCCCCGGCGCCCCCCTGGCGGAAGCAGGCACCCCATGAACAATCCCCCCGTAGCACCCCCCCTTCTCATGCCCGGGCCGGACAGCCCCTGGAGCCGGGTGCGGCAGGCGATGGCCTGGCACGGGCATGTTGTCGTGCATGCCGAATGGCGCGACTGGCTGCCGGCGACCCTGGCCGACCCCAAGCTGCGTCCGCTGCTCGGGCCACGTGACTGGCAGCGGCTGCACGCGCTGACCGACCCGCAGGCCCGGGACCGTTTCGCGGCCTCGCGGCTGCTGCTGAAGTACACGGCGGGGGCCGCCCTGCAGACCCCGCCGGACGCCGTGGAGCTCGCCTCCAAGGCGGGCGGGCGGCCGTATCTGCGTGGCTGCGACCAGATCGAGGTCAGCCTCAGCCACACAGGCGACCTGCTCGTGGTGGGCCTGAACCGGCGCGGCCGGATCGGCGTCGACACCGAGCGCGCCGACCGCCGCATCCAGTACTCGGCGGTCGAGCGCCATCTGTGCACCCCGGACGAGCGCCGCCGCCTCGCCGACCTGTCCCCGAAGGAGCTGCAGCACGACCTCGTGCACACCTGGGTACTGAAGGAGGCGTACACCAAGGCGCTCGGGCAGGGCATGCGGATGGGCTTCACCCAGTTCGGCTTCGACGCGGCCCACTCCACCCTGCTCACCCCGCAGGGCACCCCCGCCTCGCACGGCGAGTGGTCCTTCGCCACCTTCGAGCTGTCCGGCGGCCATCTGATCGGCGTCGCCTGCCACGACGCGGGCTACGGCGACGAGGGCGACACGGCCGTCTCCACCATGCTCGACGAGGGCTTCCTCGGCGAGGTCGTCGACCTCGTGGGCCGCGCCGCCCGCTGACACCAGCCCGAGCGCCCGCCCCGTCCGTATGCCGAAGGCCCCGCCCCGTCCGCACGACGAAGGCCCCGCCCCGCCCCCGGGGAAGGGGACGGAGGCGGGGCCTTCGGATCATGCTCTGTGGAGTCACGCCCGCGTGGCGAACGCAGGCCGCGCGTGCTCCGTGGGTGCCGGTCGGGAGCGGATGAGAGAGGGCCCGCTCTGGGTCCTTCCGGCGGTCAGATCAGAGAGATGTCAGCCCTGGATGGACGCGACCTTCTGAGCAAGCGCCGACTTCTTGTTGGCGGCCTGGTTCTTGTGGATGACGCCCTTGGAGACGGCCTTGTCGAGCTGGCGCGCGGCAACGCGCTGGTACTCGACGGCCTTCTCGCGGTCACCCGCGGCAGCGGCCTCACGGGCCTTGCGGATCGCGGTCTTCAGGGAGGACTTGACGGCCTTGTTGCGCAGCCGGGCCTTCTCGTTGGTCTTGATCCGCTTGATCTGGGACTTGATGTTCGCCACTGATTGAGCCTTTTCAGGTTCAGGCACGGAACCGCTCGGGACCCGTGCCAGGTGATTTTCTGAGGTGTGCCTCGCGCTGAGAGGGCATGAGACACAGCCACCCAGGCTACCAGTGGCCCGGCCGACGGCCCAAAACGGTCCCAGGTCCCCGCCCGTGGGACCATGGAGCCTACGTAACGATCCGACCCGAGGCATAAGGCGCCTCAAGAGACAGGACCCTGCGTGCCCGCGACCCCTAACAATGTGCCCGAGCCGAGCCGTACCGACCCGGCTCTGATCCGCAATTTCTGCATCATCGCGCACATCGACCACGGCAAGTCCACACTCGCCGACCGGATGCTCCAGCTGACCGGCGTCGTCGAGCAGCGGCAGATGCGTGCTCAGTACCTCGACCGCATGGACATCGAGCGCGAGCGCGGCATCACGATCAAGTCCCAGGCGGTGCGCCTGCCGTGGGCTCCTGCCCACGACAAGAACCACACGCACATCCTCAACATGATCGACACCCCGGGGCACGTCGACTTCACCTACGAGGTCTCGCGGTCGCTCGCCGCCTGCGAGGGGACCATCCTCCTCGTCGACGCCGCCCAGGGCATCGAGGCCCAGACTCTCGCCAACCTCTACCTGGCGATGGAGAACGACCTCACGATCATCCCCGTACTGAACAAGATCGACCTGCCGGCCGCGCAGCCCGAGAAGTTCGCCGAGGAGCTCGCCAACCTGGTCGGCTGCGACCCCGACGACGTGCTCAGGGTCTCCGCCAAGACCGGCGTCGGTGTCGACGCGCTGCTCGACAAGGTGGTCCGGGACGTCCCCGCACCGGTCGGCGTCGCGGACGCCCCCGCCCGCGCGATGATCTTCGACTCCGTCTACGACTCCTACCGCGGCGTCGTGACCTACGTCCGTGTCATCGACGGCCAGCTCAACAAGCGCGAGCGCATCAAGATGATGTCGACGAACGCCACCCACGAGCTGCTGGAGATCGGCACCAACTCCCCGGAGATGCTCTCCGCCGACGGCCTCGGCGTCGGCGAGGTGGGCTATCTGATCACCGGTGTGAAGGACGTGCGCCAGTCCAAGGTCGGTGACACCGTCACCAGCCAGCAGAAGGGGGCCACGGAGGCGCTCGGGGGCTACAAGGACCCCAAGCCCATGGTCTTCTCCGGCCTGTATCCGCTGGACGGCTCCGACTACCCGGAGCTGCGCGAGGCCCTGGACAAGCTCCAGCTCAACGATGCCGCGCTGGTCTACGAGCCGGAGACCTCCGCGGCCCTCGGCTTCGGCTTCCGCGTCGGCTTCCTCGGCCTGCTCCACCTCGACGTGATCCGCGAGCGCCTGGAGCGCGAGTTCGGCCTCGACCTGATCGCCACCGCGCCGAACGTGGTCTACCGCGTGCTCATGGAGGACGGCAGCGAGCACACGGTCACCAACCCCAGCGAGTTCCCCGAGGGCAAGATCAGCGAGGTGTACGAGCCGGTCGTACGCGCCACGATTCTCGCGCCGTCGGAGTTCATCGGCTCGATCATGGAGCTGTGCCAGACCCGGCGCGGCACCCTCCTCGGCATGGACTACCTCTCCGAGGACCGGGTCGAGATCCGCTACACGCTGCCGCTCGCGGAGATCGTCTTCGACTTCTTCGACCAGCTGAAGTCCAAGACGCGCGGCTACGCCTCCCTGGACTACGAGCCCACCGGCGAGCAGACCAGCTCCCTGGTCAAGGTCGACATCCTGCTGCACGGCGACAAGGTGGACGCCTTCTCGGCGATCACCCACCGCGACCAGGCGTACGCGTACGGCGTGCGGCTCGTCGCCAAGCTGCGCGAGCTGATCCCGCGCCAGGCCTTCGAGGTGCCCATCCAGGCCGCCATCGGCTCCCGGGTGATCGCCCGCGAGACCATCCGCGCCATCCGCAAGGACGTCCTCGCCAAGTGCTACGGCGGCGACATCTCCCGTAAGCGCAAGCTTCTGGAGAAGCAGAAGGAGGGCAAGAAGCGGATGAAGATGGTGGGTTCCGTGGAGGTTCCGCAGGAGGCGTTCATCGCCGTGCTCTCCAGCGATGACAGCGCGGGGTCGGGCAAGGGCAAGAAGTAACCGGCGGCAACGACCGGTCACGCCGTCAAACCGGACACAACAGGGGCCCGTCGTACGAAACCGCGACGGGCCCCTACGCGTGCGTAGCGTTGCTCTCTGTAGGAAGCGACAGGCCGCCGCCCCTTACGCACCGGCCGGTCGGGCTCTACTCTGATCTCTGCTCCATAGTTACTCGCGAGTTAAACAACAGCCGCGAGTGAAAATCAGCCGCACTTGAGCCAGCCGCACTGCCGCGGGCCCCGGAGGATGTCGTGAGCGACACACAGACACTGATCGAGAACCGTCCGCCGAGCGTGGCGACCCTCTTCCTGGAACGCGTTGCCGCCACGCCGGACGCCGAGGCGTACCGCTACCCGGTGGCATCGGCCTCCGGTGCGGGCCCCGAGGAGTGGAAGTCGCTGAGCTGGGCGCAGGCCGCCGAGCGGGTCCACGCGATCGCGGCCGGTCTGATCGAGCTGGGCGTCCAGCCCGAGCAGCGCGTCGCCCTCGCCTCCTCGACCCGGGTCGAGTGGCTCCTCGCCGACCTCGGCATCATGTGCGCCGGGGCCGCCACGACCACGGTCTACCCGCAGACCAACGCCGAGGAGTCGGCGTTCATCCTCGCCGACTCCGAGAGCCGGGTGCTGATCGCGGAGGACGCGGCCCAGCTCGCCAAGGCGGCCGCCCGGCGCGCCGAGCTGCCCGCCCTCACCCATGTCGTGGTGATCGACCCGGCCGGCGTCGAGACCGGCGACTGGGTGCTGACCCTGGCCGAGCTGGAGGCCCGCGGCGCCGCCCGCCTGGAGAAGGACCCCGAGCTGATCCGGGAGCGGGTCGGCGCGATCACCCGGGACCAGCTCGCCACCCTCATCTACACCTCCGGCACCACGGGCCGCCCCAAGGGCGTGCGCCTGCCGCACGACAACTGGTCGTACATGGCGAAGGCGATCGCCGCGACCGGCCTGGTCGGCCGGGAGGACGTGCAGTATCTGTGGCTGCCGCTCGCGCACGTCTTCGGCAAGGTGCTCACCTCCGGCCAGATCGAGGTCGGCCACGTCACCGCCGTCGACGGCCGCGTCGACAAGATCATCGAGAATCTGCCGGTCGTGCAGCCGACGTACATGGCGGCCGTCCCGCGCATCTTCGAGAAGGTCTACAACGGGGTCGCGGCCAAGGCGAAGGCCGGTGGCGGCGCCAAGTACAAGATCTTCCAGTGGGCTGCCGAGGTCGCCCGCGAGTACGCCAAGGTCTCCCAGGACAACTTCCGGCGCACCGGCACGGCCTCCGTCCCGTTCGCGCTCGGCGCCAAGCACAAGGTCGCCGACGCGCTCGTCTTCGCCAAGATCCGCGAGGCGTTCGGCGGCAACCTGCGCGCCTGCGTCTCCGGCTCCGCCGCGCTCGCCCCGGAGATCGGCTACTTCTTCGCCGGCGCCGGCATCCACATCCTGGAGGGCTACGGCCTCACGGAGTCCTCGGCCGCCTCCTTCGTGAACCCCGGCGAGGCCTACCGCACCGGCACGGTCGGCAAGCCGCTGCCCGGGACCGAGGTGCGCATCGCCGACGACGGCGAGATCCTGCTGCGCAGCCCCGGCATCATGGAGGGCTACCACGGGCTGCCCGAGAAGACCGCCGAGGTGCTGGAGTCGGACGGCTGGTTCCACACCGGCGACATCGGCGAGCTCTCCCCGGACGGCTATCTGCGCATCACCGACCGCAAGAAGGACCTCATCAAGACGTCCGGCGGCAAGTACATCGCGCCGGCCGAGGTCGAGGGCCAGTTCAAGGCGGTGTGCCCGTACGTCTCCAACATCCTGGTGCACGGCGCCGACCGGAACTTCTGCACCGCCCTCATCGCGCTGGACGAGCCGTCCATCCTCGACTGGGCCAAGGAGAACGGGCTGGACGGCAAGTCGTACGCGGAGGTCGTCGCCGCCCCCGCCACGGTCGCCCTCATCGACGGGTACGTGACGGAGCTCAACCAGGGCCTGCAGCGCTGGCAGACCATCAAGAAGTTCCGCCTGCTGCCGCGCGACCTCGACGTGGAGCACGGCGAGATCACCCCGAGCCTGAAGCTGAAGCGCCCCGTCGTCGAGCGGGAGTACAAGCACCTGATCGACGAGATGTACGCGGGGACGCGGGAGGCGTAGCGGACGGCGGGGCGGTCAGTTCCGGCGGCCGCCCCTGCCCAGCAGCCGCCGCAGCTCCCGGACCTGTATCCGCAGTTGTTCCAGGTCCGGGGGCTCGTCCCCGTCCAGCAGGCGTTCCAGTTCGGTCAGCCGGGCGTCCACCTCGCCGTCGGCCGCGCGCTCCTGGGCCAGCAGGCGCTCCAATTGCTGGTTCTTGCGGTGGAGTTCGAGGAAGACGGTGACCTTCGCCCGGAGCACCCAGGGGTCGAAGGGCTTGGTCAGATAGTCCGCGGCCCCTGTGGCATAGCCGCGGAACGCGTAGCCGGAGTCGTCGTCCGCGCCTGTCAGGAAGATGATCGGAACGTCCTTGGTCTGGTCGAGCCGCTTGATGTTCGCGGCCGTCTCGAATCCGTCCATGCCGGGCATGCGGACGTCGAGCAGGACGAGGGCGAAGTGCCGGCGCAGCAGCGCCTTCATCGCCTCCTCGCCCGAACGTGCGCGAACCAGCGGTTCGTTGAGGGACCCCAGGACGGCCTCCAGCGCGATCAGGTTGTCCTCCATGTCGTCGACGAGGAGGATGCCGGCGCGCTCTTCGGTCGTGGCCTCAGCGCTCATGGTGAATGTGCCTCATCAGTCGGTCGTCGGCGAAACCGCGGCTTCCCCACCGGAAGCCGGTTCCGCTGCAACGGTTTCGGTGGTGCCCGGGCCGGGATCCTCGGGGTCCAGGAGGGCGCAGACGACCTTCAGCAGCAGGTCGACGTCCACCGGCTTGGGTACGTAGTCGTTCGCTCCCCGGGCGATGGCCTTCTCGCGGTCGCCGGGCATGGCCTTCGCGGTCAGCGCGACGATCGGCAGGTCGGTCCAGCGTGAGGTGCGGCGGATGGCCGAGATGGTCTCGTAGCCGTCCATCTCCGGCATCATGATGTCCATCAGGACGAGTTCGACGTCGGGATTGCGCTCCAGCGTCTCGATGCCCTCGCGTCCGTTCTCCGCGTACAGGACCGGCATGCCGACGCGGCCCAGGACATGGGTGAGGGCGAAGACGTTGCGGATGTCGTCGTCGACGATCAGCACCCGCCGCCCAGGCAGGATCCGGCCGGCCCGGCCCGCCTTCCACTCCTCCAGCTTGGTCGGGGTCGGCCAGGCGTCCTCCGCCTCGTGCGATGCGGCGAACGGCTCGGACACGGGCTGCTGCTGCGGCACCGGCAGCCGGCGCTCCTCCGCGACCGGTCCGGTCGCCGTGTGGCCGGGGCTGACGACGGGGACGTACAGCGTGAAGGTGGAGCCCTTGCCGGGCTCGCTCTCGGCGACGATACGGCCGCCGAGCAGGCCCGCGATCTCCCGGCTGATGGACAGACCGAGGCCCGTGCCGCCGTACTTGCGGTTGGTGGTGCCGTCGGCCTGCTGGAACGCCTCGAAGATCACCGAAAGTTTCTCCGGCGCGATGCCGATGCCGGTGTCGGAGACGGAGAAGGCGAGCACCTCGTCCCCCTCGCGGACCTGCTCGTCCCCCTCGCGGACATGCAGGTGCTCGGGGTCCTCGACCCGGCTCACCCGCAGCTCGACCCGGCCGGACGCGGTGAACTTGATCGCGTTGGACAGCAGGTTGCGCAGGATCTGCTGCAGCCGCTGCTCGTCCGAGTACATCTCCCGCGGCATGTCCTGGCCGACCGACACCTCGAAGGCGAGCCCCCGGTCGACGGTGAGCGGGCGGAAGGTGGCGTGGACGTAGTCGAGCAGCTTGATCAGCGGCAGCCTCTTCGGGCGTACGTCCATCCGGCCGGCCTCGATCTTCGACAGGTCCAGGATGTCGTTGATCAGCTGCAGCAGGTCCGAGCCCGAACGGTGGATGGTGGTCGCGAACTGCACCTCCTGGTCGGTGAGATGGCCGTCCGGGTTGTCGGACAGCAGACGGGCGAGGATCAGCAGGGAGTTCAGCGGGGTGCGCAGCTCGTGCGACATGTTGGCCAGGAACTCCGACTTGTACTGCGAGGAGGTCGCCAGCAGGGCGGCCTTCTCCTCCAGTTCGGCGTTCGAGCGCTGCAACTCCGCCTGCTGCATCTGCAGTTCGTCCGAGCGTTCCTGGAGCTGCATGGCCAGGCGCTGGGACTCGCCGAGCAGGGACTCCGTACGGGAGTTGGCGATGATCGTGTTGATGGCGACGGCGATGGTGTTCACGAACTGGTCGAAGAACGCCAGGTGCACGTCCGAGAAGCGGGAGAAGGACGCCAGCTCGATCACGCCGAGCAGCTTGTCCTCGAAGAGGATCGGGATGATGACGACGCTGGTCGGTGCCGCCTCGCCGAGGCCGCTGTTGATCTTGATGTAGTCCGGCGGGGCCTCCTCCACCAGGATCCGCTTCTTCTCCCGGGCCGCCTGCTGCACCAGACCGTGCACCGGCAGACCGCCGGTCTCCACCGTCGCGCCCTGCGCCGAGCCGTATCCGGCTATGAACGCGAGCCCCTTCGCGGGCACGGAGGTGGGCAGTGAGGTGCTGTCCGCGCCCGGGTCGGCCAGGAAGAACGCGCCGTACTGGGCGTTCACCAGCGGGGTCAGCTCGCGCAGCAGCAGGTCGGCGACCTCCATCAGGTCGCGGTGGCCCTGCATCAGGGCGGCGAGGCGGGCCAGGTTGGACTCGAGCCAGTCCTTCGCGCGGGTCGTCTCGCGCAGGTTGGACACCATCAGGTTGATGTTGTCCTTGAGTTCGGCGACCTCGCCGCGGGCCTCGACCGTGATCGAGCGGGACATGTCGCCCTGGGCCACGGCGGAGGCGACCTCGGCGATGGCGCGGACCTGGGTGGTGAGGTTCGACGCGAGCTCGTTCACGTTCGTCGTCAGCCGCTTCCAGGTGCCGTAGACGCCCTCGACCCTTGCCTGGCCGCCGAGTTGGCCCTCGGAGCCGACCTCGCGGGCCACGCGGGTGACCTCGGAGGAGAAGGAGGAGAGCGTGTCGACCATGGTGTTGATGGCGGTCTTCAGCTCCAGGATCTCGCCGCGCGCGTCCACGTCGATCTTCTTGGACAGGTCGCCGTTGGCGACGGCC
>NZ_JAFJSY010000149.1 GCF_019857225.1 Streptomyces plumbidurans | reverse complement strand
GGAGGGGGAGGCGATCCGGGACAGGGCCATGGAGACGGCCTGCTCGCCGATGGAGAGGGCCGGTTGGGCCATGGCGGTCAGCCGGGGGTGGAAGAGGTCCGCCCATTCGAAGTCGTCGAACGAGACGAGGGCCATGTCGCCGTGGACCTTCAGGCCCGCGTTGCGCAGCGCGCGCATGGCGCCGATGGTCATGCGGTTGTTGCCCGCGACGAGAGCCGTGGGCGGTTCGGGGAGGGACAGGAGCCGGCCGAGAGCGGCCTCCGCGCCGTCCTCGCTGGAGTCGCCGTTCGCCTCGTAGTCCGGGCGGACTTCGATGCCGTTGCGGCGTAGCCCCAGCCGGTAACCGGCGCTGCGCTCGACGGTGGTGGTCAGGCCGTCCCGCCCGGCGATCATGGCGATGCGGGTGTGCCCGATGGACGCCAGGTGATCCACGAGCACCGCGGTGGGCTCGGTGTTGTCCACGGCGACCTGGTCGACGTCAGCGGGGACGAAACGGTCGATGGCGATGACGGGCACGTCGACCTTGTTGGCGTAGCGGATGGCCTGGGCGCCGTCGCACGAGGCGGCCAGGATGATCGCGCTGACCCTGCGGCGCAGCAGTTCACTGACCGCCTTCACTTCCATGTCCGCTTCGTCGTGGGTGTCCGCCAGCAGCACCGAGTAGCCGGCGGCGGAGGCGTGTCGGTCGATGCCGTGAACGACGTTGCTGAAGTACGGGTTGGACAGGGCCGACATGGCCAGGCCTATGCTCCCGTACCCGGTGCTGTCGAGGGCGCGGGCGACCGGATCGGGCACGTAACCGATCTCCGCCACGGCATCCAGGACGTTGCGCACCGTCGCCTGCGCGACCGGACGGGTCTTGTTGAGCACGTGCGACACCGTCGACACGGATACGCCTGCCCGACGTGCCACATCGGACATGGTGGGTGTCTGTCGGGGTGTTCTGCCTGCCATGTCCGGATCTTATCCAAGCTCGCTGAGCACCAGATCGGCCCGAGGGGCGGTGCTGCGGATGAGGGCGCTGGTGCTCTCGTCGACGCCGAGAGCCTTCGCGCGGGCGGCCTGTGGAGTGAAGCCGTAGCTGATGTAACGGCGGGTCAGCCGCTCGCGCCGGGGCTCCGGGCGGGCGTCCAGGAACCAGGCTTCGTCCAGCAGGGACTTCACCTGCCCCCATGAACCCCGCGTGGACAGCAGGAAGTTGCCGTCGACGATGACCAGTTGGTGGCGCGGTGCGACCTCGATCGCCCCGGCCACCGCGTCCTCGAGGTCGCGGTTGAACTCCGGCCACCACACGCTGCGATCGGTTTCGGCGCGCGTACGGCGCAGGAAGGCGAGGAAGCCGTCCGCGTCGAAGGTCTCGATCGTGCCCTTGCTGGCGGCCTGCCCGCGGGCCGCGATGACCTTCTGGGCGAGATGGAACCCGTCCATCGACACGGCTACGGCGACTCCGGCCTGCCTGTCCTCCACCTCCTCCAACAGCTGCTCGGCGAACGTGGATTTGCCCGCGCCGGGTTCTCCTACGATCCCGAGCAGGCCCCGCCCGTTCGCGCTCAGTTGCAGCGCGCGCTCGACGAGGGCATTCATCGGGGGGTGCCCGTAGAGCGGGTTGCGGGGCGGGTGGGCCTTCCCGCCGATGTCAGTGGTGTCGATGTCAGCGGTGTCGAAGTCTTTGCTGTCGAAGTCATTACTGTCGATGTCGTTGCTGCCGGCGATCGTCATTCGGCGGACTCCGACGGGTGGGGGGAGGTGGGCTTCTCCTCGGGCATGTGCTGGGTGGTGCTTTCCAGGAGCGCCCCGTCGGCGGCCATCTGCAGGGCGCCGGTCATCAGGCCCACGACCTCGGTCATCGTGCCCGACTTGGGTGTGACCACCGCGGCGCGCCTGCCCAGGCGGTGCACATGGATGCGGTCGGCGATCTCGAAGACCTGCGGCATGTCGTGGCTGACGAGGATGACCGGCATGCCCCGGTCACGGATCCGGGCGATGAGGTCCAGAACCTGACGGGACTCCCGCACGCCCAGGGCCGCGGTCGGCTCGTCCATGATGATCAGCCGGGTGCCGAACATGGCCGCGCGGGCCACGGCCACGGCCTGGCGCTGACCGCCGGAGAGCGTGCCGACCAGCTGGGTGATGTCCTGGATGGTGGCGATGCCGAGCCGGTCCAGCTGCTCGGCGGCCTGAGTGCGCATCTTCTTGTGGTCCAGCATGCGCAGACCCGAGCCCAGCAGGCCCGGGCGGCGCAGGGGCCGGCCCAGGAAGAGGTTGGTGGCGATGTCCATCTGCGGTGCGACGGCGAGCGTCTGGTAGACGGTCTCGATGCCTGCAGCGCGTGCGTCGCGCGGCCCGTGGAAGCGGACCGGCCGGCCGTTCAGTTCGATGGTTCCGGCGTCCGGGACAAGCGCCCCACTCAGGGCCTTGATCAGGCTCGACTTGCCCGCTCCGTTGTCCCCGACGACGGCGAGGACCTCACCGGCGCGGATCTCGAAGTCGGACTCACGGATGGCCACGACGTTGCCGTAGCGCTTGACCAGGCCGCTCGCGCGCATCACCACGTCGTCGGTACGCGGCGCGGGCGCCTGGGCCGATGCCTGGGGCTGGTTCATGCTGCCCTCCTGCGGACGACGCGGTCCACCGCGACGGCGACGATGACGAGGATGCCGGTGGCGACCTGCTGGTACAGGCTGTCGATGCCGGCCTGGGTCAGCCCGTTGGTCAGGACGGTGACGACCAGGGCGCCCAGCACGGTGCCCGGGACGCCGCCGCGCCCGCCGAAGAGGCTGGTGCCGCCGATCACCACGGCGGTGATGCTGTCCAGGTTGCCCGTCTGGAAGGCGTTCGGGTCGGCGTTCGGGATGCGGCCCAGGGCCTGCCAGGCGGCGATGGCGTAGACGAACCCGGCCAGGACGTACACGCTCAGCAGGGTGCGGCGGGTGTTGATCCCGGTGAGCCGGGCCGCTTCCTCGTCGTCGCCGACCGCGTAGACGTTACGGCCCCAGGAGGTCTGCGTGAGCAGGAACCACAGGCCGACGATGAGGATGATCGCGATCCCCATGCCGTAGGTGACCTCGACCCTGCCGAACAGGTAGGAGCGCTTGCCCAGGAAGGTCAGCACACCGGAGGGGACGGAGAAGCTCTCGCCGTTGGCGAAGAGTTGGCCGGTCGCGGTCAGCACGCTGAGCACGCCGAGCGTGACGATGAACGGAGGCAGCCGCAGCCGGGTCACGAGCGTTCCGGAGACGGCGCCGATGGCCGTGCACAGCAGCACGCCGACGATCAGGGCGACGCCCGCGGGCAGGGCGTTCTGGCTGAGTTTGGCGATGACGAGGGTTCCCAGCACCATGATGGCCGCGTTGGCCAGGTCGATGCCGGCGGTCAGGATGATGAGGGTCTGGCCGAGGGCGAGCGTGCCGATGACCAGGAACTGCTCCACGATCAGTGAAGCGTTGTCGATGTTGAAGAACGTGTCGGTGGTGACCGAGAAGACGATCACGGCTATGACCAGCGCGGCCAGCGGGCCGGCGGCCGTGTTGCCGAGGGCCCGTGCGACAGCGGTCTTGGCCGGGGGACGGGTGGTGTCGCCCTCGGGCGCCACAGGGGAGGTCTGCGTGGTGGTCACGGATCAGCCCCAGCAGTTCTTCAGACCCCAGGCGGTGTCCTTGGAGGCCAGTCCGGGCAGGGGCTTGTCGGTGATGAGCTGGGAGCCGGTGTCCGTGAATCCGGAGGGCTTCGTCTTGTCCTTGGCGTAGGCCACCACGGCGTCGACGCCCTGCTGAGCCATCTTCTTCGGGAACTGCATGACGGTGGCGGCGAACTTGCCGCTCTGCACGTTGCGTACACCTGTGCACGAGCCGTCGATCGAACCGATGACCACGCCCGACTTGCCGCTCAGAGCCTGCGCCGCACCGGCGGCAGCGGGTTCGTTGATCGTGTAGACCGCGTTGATCCCGTGATCGCGCTGGTACAGGTTCTCCATCGCGGTCTGGGCCTTGGTCTGGTCGCCGTTGGTCACGGCGGTGCCCTTGATCTCGGGGGAGCCGTTGGTCAGCCCGAAGCCCTTCAGGAAGCCCTTGTGCCGCAGATCGTCCACGGTGGAGCCCGGCGTTCCGTCGAGCAGGGCGACGGCGGGCTTCTTGCCCTTCAGCGCACCCTTGACGTATTTGCCCTGCTTGACGCCCGCAGCCTCGTTGTCCGTGGCGAACGTGGCGTCCACGGCGCTGGCCGGGTCGGTCGCGGTGTCCAGCGCGATGACGACGATGCCCTTGTCACGGGCGGCCTTGATGGCGCCCAGGACGCCGGTGGAGTTGCTCGGGGTGATGAGGATGCCCTTCACGTTCTGGGCGACGAGGTTGTTGATCGCGTCGACCTGGCCCTGGTTGTCACCGTCGAACTTGCCCGCCAGCGCGATCAGTTTGGCCCCCTTCTTGCTCGCCTCGTCCTGCGCCGACTCACGCAGCTTCACGAAGTAGGGGTTGCTGTTGGTCTTCGTCACCAGTCCGATGGCGATCTTGCCGCCGGAGTCGGTGCCGCTGTCCGAACCCCCACTCTTGGTGGACGAACAGCCGGCGACCAGCAGGGCCACGCCCGCCGCCGCGACGACAGGCACTCTCGCGGAGATACGCAGATGACTCATGACCTGCTCCTTTCGGCCGACGGATCTCCTCGACCCGCCAGGACTGCCGCACAACTTAGTTCGCGGTGCGACATCTGCATAGGCATTGCGCAAAGCTTTGCGGAATTGCCGGCGATCGGCGGTGACGGCAGCCGTCTCGATGTCGCGAGTCCTCACGGACGAACGCGGATGATGGTCTTCCCCCTGACCCTCTCG
>NZ_JAFJSY010000148.1 GCF_019857225.1 Streptomyces plumbidurans | reverse complement strand
GAGATACAGCGTCCCGATCGTCTTGTGGTCAGTGGTCGTCAACCACTTCAGGTGCCTCATACCCCGCCTGTGTCCGGGCCCGGCACACCGGTCACACTCGCAGGACGCGACGAGAATCACGGAAGCGGGTGTGACGATCCGGGCAGTGCCGGACACGAACGGAACATGAGCAACGACGAGATCTTCGCCGCTGCCTATCGCGAGCACTACTGGGCGGTCAGCCGCTATGTCGCGCGGCGACTGGACGGGCGGGCCGGCGAGGTGGAGGAAGTGGTGGCGGAGGTGTTCACGGTCGCCTGGCGACGCCGCGCCGACCTGCCGGAGTCGCCGCTGCCCTGGCTGTACGGCGTGGCACGCAACTGTCTGGCGAACGCGGTACGCGGCCACGGGCGCAGGCGTCGGCTGGTGCACCGGCTCGGCAACGACGAGACCGCGCACGGCCGGCAGATCGTGGACAGCCCCGACGCGGAGGCCCCGGGCGCCTGGGTGCACGAGGCGCTGGCCCGTCTCTCCGAGGCCGACCAGGAGGTGCTGCGTCTTACGGCCTGGGAGGAACTCGGCATCGACGAGGTCGCCGTAGCCCTCGGCTGCGGCAGCAGGGCCGCCTCGATGCGGCTGCACCGCGCCCGGCGCCGGCTCAGAGCCGAGATAGACCGACTGCGCCCCGCACTCACCACCGGTCCGACAGCCACCAAGGAGCACGGTCATGGCTGACGAACTCGAACTGCTGCGCCGCGCCGACCCGGTGCCGGCCCACGGCCCCCACTACGGCGACGGACCGCTGGACCACAACGCCGAACGTCGTCTCGCCGCTCTGCTGAACGAACGGCCCGCCGTCCGCCGCCGCCCCCGACTCGTCTGGAGCCTCGCGGCCGGTACGGCAGCCGTCGTGACCGTACTGACGCTGCTGCTCAGCGGCCCGGGCACCACGCCCGCGGTCGCCGCACCCCGCCCCCTGACCATTCGGGCCGACGCGACCCCCGTGTCCCTGACCGAACTGGCGGAACGCGCCGCACGACAGGCGGCGACGCAGGCGCAGGGGGCGCCGAAGCTGCGCAAGGGCACCCATGTGCAGTCCTGGAGCATGGGCATGAGCGACGACAAGCCCCCGGTGACGCTCCCGGAGGAACGCGTCGTGCGCTGGAAGGCGGACGGCAGCCACACCGAACTCGTCGTGGCGACCGACCCCCGGCACCCGGGCCGCCCGGTCCTGCGCGACGACGGAGGCGCCCCGCACCTGGTCGAGGACGGCCACGTCCTGACCCGGCACAGCTATCCACCGAGCTGGAGCGACGCCCCGCCCGAGTCGACGCCCCCGCACGACGCGGCCCGGCTGCGCGCCTACCTCCAGGAGGCCGCGTACACCCGAACCCCTCTCACCACCCCCGAACTCCTGGACACGATCGACGAGTTGCTCGACCACTGGACCCTCGGCGCCCGCGAGTCCGCGGCCCTCGCCCGGATCCTCGCGAACACCGCCGGGCTGCGCCCGGTAGGCCGAGTGACGGACCGGCTCGGGCGCAGCGGAGCGGCGTACGAGTACCGGAGCGCGGGCACCCGCCGACTGCTGATCATGTCGCCGTCCACCGGGCAGGTCCTCGGCCTGGAGACCGTCTTCACGAAGGCCGATCCCCAGTACGGGGTCAAGGCCGGCGACGTCATGGACTACAGCGCCTGGATGCGCTGATCACCCCGCCCCAACCCCACACGCGCTGAAAAGGTCCAGGTCAACCGAGATGTGACCTGGACCTTCGCGGTTGTGCCTCCTACTCGTCCCATACCTGGATCAGAAGCTCATCGGTGATCTTGCCGTCGCGCAGCGTGACCATCGACTCGGTCTGGACGCATGTCCCGTCCGAGTACCGGCACGACTGGCTGTACGCGGCGTGATCGCCCTCGATGACGCACTGGTCCACCTTGTGCGTCATGTCACGGCTGAAGACGTCCTCCAGCAGCGCCCCGATCTCCTCGCGACCGCGCAGGATCCTGGGCTTGCTGGGCTGGGTGTTGCGGTCCACGATGCGTATCTGCGCGTCGTCCGCGTAGAGCGACAGCAGGTCTGCCGCCCTGTGTCCTTCGACGCCCCGTTGCAGCGTATCGGCACTGAAGACGGGGGTTGCGGTGGTGCCCATGGTGACCTCCTCCGAAGGCCGCGACCCGATGAGACGCGGGCCGCGAAGGGCCTCACCTTCGAGGCTCCTCCGCCTCGCCGGGCTCGGCAAGCGCAACCGGAACGCTGCCCCTGACGGGTGAGTGACGCACCGTGCCCGTGACCGCCGCAGGTGTGGTGACGTTGTGGGAAGCATGATCTCAACACGACGCATCGTCGCTGCCGTTGGTCTCGCCGCGGGCATCACCGCCCTGGCCGCGCCGATGGCCAGCGCCTCCGACTCGGCCATCTCGAACCGGGACGGCAGCGAGCTGAACCCGCTCACCCTGGTCGACTCGCTCGCCACGACCGGCGTCCCGGCCGACCGCCAGGCCGAGATGCCGCGCCCCTCCGAGCAGCTCGACCGCCTGAACAACCTCCACCAGCTGGACCAGGTCGCCCAGATGGGAGCCGTCGGCACCGCACTGCCGGGCGCCGTCTAGCCGAACGGCGTCGCGTCGCGCAACCCGCCGAGGGCCGCCCGGAACACCGGGCGGCCCTCGGCGTTTCCCCAGTCCCGATCGCGGCGCGCCGCGGACCGCGAGGGGCCCGTCGCCGTACGGAATCCTCCTGCGGGCGCCCTCAGTCGGCCGTCGCCAGGAACTGCGTCGCCGCGAGCTCGGCGTAGAGCGGATCGGCGGCGACCAGTTCCCGATGGGTGCCCACCGCGCGCACCCGCCCCGCGTCCATGACCACGATCCGGTCCGCCGTCGTCACCGTGGACAACCGGTGCGCGACGACGAGGACCGTGGTCGTCCGGGCGACGTCCGTGACGGTGTCCCGCAGCGCCGCCTCGTTGACCGCGTCCAGCTGCGACGTGGCCTCGTCGAGCAGCAGCAGACGCGGCCGGCGCAGCAGCGCGCGGGCGATGGCGACCCGCTGGCGCTCGCCGCCCGACAGCCGGGTGCCGCGGTGCCCCACCAGCGTGTCGAGCCCGGCGGGCAGCCGGGCCACCAGCCCGTCGAGGCGGGTCGTCTTCACCACGCGCGTGAGCGCTTCCTCGTCGGCGTCCGGGTTGCCCAGCAGCAGATTGTCCCGCAGCGACCCCGACAGCACCGGCGCGTCCTGCTCCACATAGCCGATCGCGGAACGGAGTTGGGGCAGCTCCCAGTCCTGCAGATCGCGGCCGTCGAGGGTGATGACGCCGGAGCCGGGGTCGTAGAACCGCTCGATGAGCGAGAACACCGTGGTCTTGCCCGCGCCGGAGGGGCCGACGAACGCCGTCATGCCGCGGGGCGGCACGGCGAACGTGACGCCGTGATGGACGTAGGGCAGATCGTCGCCGTAGCGGAAGCGGACCTCCTCGAAGGTGAGCGCGGCCGGCTCGGCGCCGGGGGAGGGCAGTCGGGCGGGTCCGGCGACCGGTTCGGACGGCAGGCTCAGCGCCTCCTGGATCCGGGCGAGCGCGGCCGAGCCCGTCTGGTACTGGGTGATCGCGCCGACCACCTGCTGGATCGGCGACATGAGGTAGAAGACGTAGAGCAGGAACGCGACCAGGGTGCCGACCTCGATGGCACCGGTCGCCACCCGCGCCCCGCCCACCGCGAGTACCGTGATGAAGGCGATCTGCATCGCCAGACCGGCCGTATTGCCCGCGGCAGCCGACCACTTGGCGGCCCGCACGCTCTGCCGCCACGACTCCTCGGCCGCCTCGTGCAGCGTCCGCTCCTCCCGGTCCTCGGCGCCCGACGCCTTCACCGTGCGCAGCGCGCCGAGTATCCGCTCCAGCGAGGCTCCCATGACGCCGACCGCGTCCTGCGCCTGCCGGCTCGCCCGGTTGATGCGCGGCACGATCACACCGAGCACCGTGCCCGCACCGAGGATCACGGCCAGCGTGACGAGCAGCAGCACCGGATCGACCAGGCCCATCATCACGACCGTCGCGACGAGCGTCAGCCCGCCCGTGCCCAGCCCGACCAGCGAGTCGGTGGTGACCTCCCGCAGCAGCGTGGTGTCCGAGGTGATCCGGGCCATCAGATCGCCCGGCTCGCTGCGGTCGACCGCGGTGATCCGCAGCCTCAGCAGATACGACGACAGGGCCCGCCGCGCGCCGAGCACCACCGACTCGGCGGTGCGCCGCAGCACGTACGAACCGAGCGCACCCAGCGCCGCGTTGGCGACCACCAGCGCCGACATGACCAGCAGCGCGCCGGTGATGGCCCGGTCGTGCGAGAGGTTCTCGATCAACTCCCTTGCCACCAGCGGCAGCAGCAGCCCGGCGGCCCCCGTGAGCAGCGACAGCACCGCGCCCGCCAGCAGGGTCCACCGATGCGGTCGTACATAGGCGAGAAGCAGCCGCCAGGCGGGCGGACGGGACTCGGTGACGGCGATGCTCACGGCGCTCCTCGGGAGTCGTGCGGAGCCTTCAGGCTACGTCTGCATCCACCCCGGAAGCGCGGCCGACGACCCGTCCGCGGCAGGGCGGTCGGCTGTGCGCCGCGTCGCGGGAGCAGCGCCCGTTACTGATCAGTCACGCGTAGGGTCGAAGGGACGGACACCCGCACACGAAAGGGTTCAGGACCATGGCGCAGGAAGTTCGCGGCGTGATCGCACCGGGCAAGGACGAGCCGGTGCGGGTGGAGACGATCGTCGTGCCCGATCCGGGGCCGGGGGAGGCGGTGGTGCGCATCCAGGCCTGCGGCGTCTGCCACACCGACCTGCACTACAAGCAGGGCGGGATCAGCGACGACTTCCCCTTCCTGCTGGGCCATGAGGCGGCGGGCGTGGTGGAGTCGGTCGGCGACGACGTCACCGATGTGGCCCCCGGCGACTTCGTGATCCTCAACTGGCGTGCCGTGTGCGGCAATTGCCGGGCCTGTCTGCGCGGCCGCCCCTGGTACTGCTTCAACACCCACAACGCCAAGCAGAGGATGACCCTGACCGACGGCACCGAGTTGTCGCCCGCGCTGGGCATCGGCGCGTTCGCCGAGAAGACCCTCGTCGCCGCCGGGCAGTGCACCAAGGTCGACCCGGCCGTGTCGGCACAGGTGGCCGGGCTGCTGGGCTGTGGCGTGATGGCGGGCATCGGTGCGGCGATCAACACCGGCGGTGTCGG
>NZ_JAFJSY010000147.1 GCF_019857225.1 Streptomyces plumbidurans | reverse complement strand
GGTTCATGTGGGACGACCTGGTCCGCGGTGCGATCGGCGCGGTGGTGCTCGTGGACACCCGGCGCCTGGCCGACTGCTTCCCGGCGGTCGACTACTTCGAGAACTCCGGCCTGCCCTTCGTCGTCGCCCTGAACGGCTTCGACGGGCACCAGCCCTACGCTCCCGAGGAGGTCCGCGAGGCCCTGCAGATCGGGCCGGACACCCCCATCATCACCACCGACGCCCGCCACCGCGGCGACGCCAAGAGCGCGCTCATCACCCTGGTCGAGCACGCCCTGATGGCCCGGCTGCGGTAGATCAACTCCAAATCAGTGAGGGCGTACGGCAGTTGTCGTAGAACAGCCGGAGCCGACTGTGGCCTTTGACACGGTCGGCCCCGGTGTTCATAACGTTTCGGCAGAGGAATCGCCGGATACGGCCACGCGTCGTTGCCAACCGGTACCGCTGCGCGCACGAAAGCCCCGTCATTTGACGGGGCTCGCTCTTTATGACCGTTTTATGTGGGGCTTACATCACACGGAATCCCCGCTTTCCGCTGTTTGGAAGAGCGCAGGTCGTCGTGCTGGAATGCCTGAACTGCCCATTGGTCAAAGACGTACTCAGTAGTACTGCGTACTCAGAGACGTACTGGGCTCTGAGACACTGCGGCACAACGTTGGTGCCCGCCGCCGAGAGGTTGTTGGTCGAGTGAGGCGAAGCAAGAACGGCCCCGAGCCGTCGGCCCGGGGCAACTTCACCCCGCCGCCGCGCGGAGCGGCGCCCGCCCCTGTGCCCGGATCGGAACCGACGGCCCCTCCCGCCCCCAGCGGCGGCCGTTTCTCCCCCCGCAACTGGCGGGTGCCGACCCGGCTGAACGCCATTCTGCTCATACCCGTGGCCGTCGGCCTGGTCATGGGCGGCTTCCAGGTGAAGGGCTCGATCGACACCTGGCAGGAGGCACAGAACGCGGAGAAGACCGCACGTCTGGTGCGGGCCTCCCTGACCTACGCCAACGCGGTCAACAACGAGCGTGACATCAGCGCGGCACCTCTCCTCAAGGGCAAGGCCGAGACCGCCGACGACAGAAAGCTGGTCGCGGCGGCCCGCAAGGCCACCGACGACGCTGCCGACGGCTTCGACGAGGCGGCGCAGGACATGCCGCACAAGGCCGGCCTGCTGCGCCGCCTCAAGCTGTTCCGCCAGGCCGAACCGCAGCTGGCCAAGCTGCGCGCGACGGCCTACAAGGGCTCCGGCGTGACCACCGAAGAGGGTTACATCGCCATCGCCCACCCCCTGATGGAGTTCGCCAACGAACTCGGTCTGGGCACCGGCAACATCACCAGCTACGGCCGTACCGTCTACGCGATCTCGCTGACCCAGGCCGCGCTGTCGCTGGAGCGCTCGATCGGCATGCACCTGCTGGTCAGCCCCGGCCCCGACGACTCCGACCTCGCCAAGCAGCGCGTTGCCCTCTCCTCCTACGCCTACCTCGAGGGCATCGCCATCGAGGAGTACAAGGCCGGTGGCACCGAGGCCGACGCCCAGAAGCTGGTCGACCTCGAGGCGAAGGCCACGGAGCAGGGCAAGGCACAGGCCAAGGAGGCCGCCGCCAAGGCCGCCGCCGCCCACCAGACCTATGTGCCGCCGCCGTCCGATCCGACCACCATGGTCAACGACCTCGCGACGCTGAAGAGCACCGACACCAGCGAGCGCGCCCTGCTCGCGCAGAAGGGCGTCACCGCCCAGAACTGGTGGGCGGTCAACACCCTCCGCTACGACGTCTACCGCAAGATCCAGGCGGACATGGCCGACACGGCCGTGAACGAGGCCTCGGACATCGCGGACAACGCCAAGCGTGACGCCCTGATCACGGGCGCCGCGGTCGTCATCGCCCTGCTGCTCGCGTTCATCCTGGCCGGCGCCGTCGCCCGCCAGATGTCCCGCTCGATGCGCCAGCTGCGCAACGCCGCCTTCGGCATCGCCGAGCAGCGCCTGCCGATGCTGGTCGACCAGCTCTCCCGCACCGACCCCGGACGGGTCGACACCCGGGTCGCGCCCATCCCGATCAACACCCGCGACGAGATCGGCGAGGTCGCCCGCGCCTTCGACCAGGTGCACCGCGAGGCGGTCCGCCTGGCCGCCGAGCAGGCCCTGCTGCGGGGCAACATCAACGCGATCTTCACCAACCTCTCGCGCCGCAACCAGTCGCTGATCGAGGGCCAGCTGACCCTGATCACCGACCTGGAGAACAACGAGGCCGACCCGGACCAGCTGGAGAACCTCTTCCGCCTGGACCACCTCGCGACCCGTATGCGCCGCAACGGCGAGAACCTCCTGGTCCTCGCCGGCGAGGAGCCCGGCCGCCGCTGGGACCAGCCGGTCCCGCTCATCGACGTCGTGCGCGCCGCCTCCTCCGAGGTGGAGCAGTACGAGCGCATCGAGCTCTCCGGCGTCCCGGAGGCCGAGATCCACGGCCGCGCGGTCACCGACCTCGTGCACCTGCTCGCGGAGCTGCTCGAGAACGCGACGACGTTCTCCTCCCCGCAGACCAAGGTCCGCGTCACCGCGACCCGTCTGCCCGACGGCCGCATCATGATCGAGATCCACGACAAGGGCATCGGCCTGACCGCCGAGGACTTCGCGGACATCAACCACAAGCTGGCCAACCCGCCGACCGTGGACGCCGCGATCTCCCAGCGCATGGGCCTGTTCGTGGTCGGCCGACTGTCCGACCGGCACGGCATCCGCGTCCAGCTGCGCCCCTCGGGCGAGCAGGCGGGCACCACCTCACTCGTCATGCTGCCCGACGCGATCACCCACGGCGGTGGCGGCGAGCAGCAGATGAACCGTGATGAGTTCACGGTCTCGCAGATCATCCCGGAGCAGAGCTACCAGGGTGAGGACTTCAGCGAGCCGATGCGCACGGCCGCGGAGCTCGGCTTCGACGACAGCCGCTACGCCGAGATCCCCGACGACATCCGCGAGCTGGACCCCGTAGGCCGCTCGCTGATGCGCGAGGAGCGCCGTGCGGCCCTGGAGGGCCGTCAGGGCCAGGACCAGCCGGACCAGGAGTCGCCCGAGGCGTCCCCGTACGGCAACGCCTACGACGAGCGCCCGGCCTACGACAACGGCACCGGCGGCTACCCGGAACAGCAGCCCCTGGGCTACGACGCGCAGCCCGCGTACGACGAGCCCCGGCAGACTCCGTACGAGGAGCAGCAGAGCCCCTCGTACGACGAGCCGGCCGCGCAACCGTCGTACGAGGAGCCGTACTACCCGCAGAACACGCCCCTGCCGCAGAACGACACGTTCTCGTCGAACGGCGGCTATGCGGAGCCCGCGTATACGGAACCGGTCGCCGAGGAGCCCGCTGCCGCCCACGCGTCCGCCCCGGAGTCCTTCTCGGCCTTCGAGGAGCGGCGCTACCAGGACGACTGGCCGCAGCAGGACACCTTCCAGAACGGCTATACGGCTGATTACGCTCCGGAAACGGAACCCGCACAGGCTCCTGACGCCGGTGAGGGCGACCGCGTAGGCTTCGACCGTCCGGGACCGGCACCCTCCACGGGCCCCGAGCTCACCGATGCGGGACTGCCTCGCCGCGGAGCGTTCGCGGGCGGCACGAACGGGTCGAACGGCACGCGGCTCGGCAACCAGGAGACGCCGGCTCCGGCGCCGGCTGCGGCTTCCACGGGCAACGGCAACGGCGACTGGCGCTCGGCCAACGACGAGCGCTGGCAGCAGGCCTCCGCACTGCGGAAGCCGAAGGCGGGCGGGGTCACCTCCTCCGGCCTGCCGCGACGGGTGCCCAGGGCCAACCTGGTCGAGGGCACCGCCGAGTCGACCCCCCAGGGAGGCCCACAGGTCTCCCGCGCCCCGGAGGACGTCCGGGGCAGGCTGAGCAACCTGCGGCGAGGTGTCCAGCGAGGACGCAACGCCAGCGCAGGCAGTGAAACGAACGGCCAGGCCACGTGGAATCAGCACAGTGGTCCTGACAGCACCTACAACCAGGAGCGTTAGTGTGAGCCCGATGAGCCAGGCGGCACAGAACCTGAACTGGTTGATCACCAACTTCGTGGACAACACCCCGGGGGTGTCCCACACCGTGGTGGTCTCCGCCGACGGACTCCTTCTGGCTATGTCCGAAGGGTTCCCGCGTGACCGCGCCGACCAGCTGGCGGCCGTCGCGTCGGGTCTTACCTCGCTGACCGCCGGTGCTTCGCGCATCTTCGAGGGCGGCAGCGTGAATCAGACGGTTGTGGAGATGGAGCGGGGATTCCTCTTCATCATGTCCGTATCCGACGGTTCCTCGCTCGCGGTTCTCGCACATCCGGAGGCGGACATCGGCCTCATCGGGTACGAGATGGCACTTCTGGTGGACCGTGCCGGCTCGGTCCTGACCCCGGATCTGCGCGCGGAGCTCCAGGGCAGCCTGCTCAACTGACAGACAGACGGTGCGTATTGGCGTCCCGTGGCCGTAAGGTTTCGGGACGCGGCTCCACAGGCATCTGGTGCCAGGCACAGTCGGAGGAGGAGAAAGTGGCAACACCCCCAGGCGGTCCGTCGTCGGGCAACTGGTCGTACGGTCCCGGCCAGGGCCGTGGCGACGGTTCCCAGAACCCGAACCGTTACTTCCCCTCCGCCCCGAGCCACCGGCGTCAGCAGCCGTACTCCCCGCAGGGCCCCGGCCCTTCGCCGTACGACCAGCCGCCGGCCCCGCGCATCCAGCCTGTGCAGCCGCAGCGACGCACCCCTGAGCCGGCGCCCGCCGGGTCGTCGAACAACCCTTTGGTGCGCCCGTACGCCATGACCGGCGGCCGGACGCGCCCTCGCTACCAGCTCGCCATCGAGGCGCTGGTGCACACCACCGCGCAGCCGCACCAGATGCAGGGCCAACTGCCCGAGCATCAGCGGATCTGCAACCTCTGCCGGGAGATCAAGTCGGTAGCCGAGATCTCCGCGCTTCTGACGATTCCTCTCGGAGTGGCCAGGATCCTCGTCGCCGACTTGGCGGAGGCGGGACTGGTCGCGATTCATCAGCCCGGCGGCGACGAGAACGCCGGCGGCCAGCCAGATGTGACACTGCTCGAAAGGGTGCTCAGTGGACTTCGCAAGCTCTAGCGGAGGGCCGGTTTCTCCCAGTCGTTCCACCACCTCCGCGAAGATAGTGGTGGCGGGTGGCTTCGGCGTGGGCAAGACCACGTTCGTCGGCGCCGTCTCGGAGATCAACCCGCTGCGCACCGAGGCCGTCATGACGTCCGCCAGCGCGGGCATCGACGACCTCACCCACACCGGAGACAAGACGACCACCACGGTCGCCATGGACTTCGGCCGTATCACCCTGGACCAGGACCTGAT
>NZ_JAFJSY010000146.1 GCF_019857225.1 Streptomyces plumbidurans | reverse complement strand
GGCCGTTCATGGAGCTGCTCGACACGCAGCCGGCCGAGACGCAGGCCGTGGTGCGCCTGACGTTCGAGGGCTACGCGGACAGCGAGATCGCCGAGAAGCTCAGGTCGACGGTCGGCGCCGTGCGCAACCGCCGGTCACGCTTCCGCACATTCCTCTATGAAGCGGCCCGTGAGCGACGAATCTGGATCCCGGCACCGCTGCACGTCGACCGCGACCGCACGAACCAGCGGAGTGCCGCGTGACCACGCATGACGCGATGTTCCTGATGCTTACCGTGCTGGTCCTGGTACTGGCCTCGGTTCTCGTGGGCATCATCGGCTTCGGCCTGGCCCGGTGGACCGGCGCTGCGGTACCCGACGCCGTCAGCCGTGCCGCGCTCGCCTTCGCGGGCGCGCTGACGATCGGCGTGGCCCTCCTCGGCGTGCTGATCACTGCGATCAAGTAGCGCAACAAGCTCCACAGCCGAGCGTCACAGACGCCCGGCATTACGACATAACCCATACGTCAGCGGAGGCCCGGGCTGTAGCCCGGGCCTCCGCGGGATGCGCGGCTTGGGCGGTGGCGGTGTAACACACGGCCCATCTGCTGTTGCCGGGCATTCGACTCGCTCGACTCAGGGTGCGACGGCGGTCCGCTCCCCGCTTACAGCGGGCTTGCGCCACTAGCGACCGCGCTCGGCACAGTCCCGTCAATCATGCCGCGCTGCCCGCACCGCCACGCCTCCTGCTGCCCGCTCCCTGCTTGCCCACGCTCACCGCCTCGCCTCCTGGAGCCAGCCCATGACGACACCCCGCGTCCACGACGTTCTCACCATCGCCGCTGCCAGCCTGACAGCGCTGAGCAAGGCCCCGCTCTGGCTCGCGCTCACCATCGCACTCCCCCCGGTGCTGATCGCCCTGGCACGGATCTTCAACGAGGTACTTGCCGGGATCTCCCGCTACCGCACGGCCTCGATGAGATGCAGGCAGGAAGACAGACTCCTGAGCGGGGCCACCGACATCGGCACCGCGCTTGCCTACCTCGAGCGAGTACAGGCTTCGTCCCTTGCCCCATCTGCAGTGGGCGAACCGACATCGACGCCCACGAACGTGGCCGACCCCCCACCCGCTACACCGCCATGACCCCCACAGCCGAATCCGGGCGCGAGTGAGAGTGCTGCAGACCGACGACCATCGTCCTCGACGACCATCCCCCGGCCGCCGACTGACTGTCTCTCGTCCGCGCGCCTCACTGGCGGTCGTTCCTTATGCTGAGGCGCCCAGGCCGGCTGAAGGCCCAGCGCAGCACGTCTTGGTCGACGCGGGGGCGGCCGGTGCGGGCAAGTGCGGTGCGGGTGTGGGCGGTCAATCTCGCCCAGGCGCGGAAGTTGCCGTGTGCGGCGCGGCTGTCGGCGAAGGTGATGTCGGCGGGGTCGGCGTCGGCCCAGACCGGGTGGAACAGCGGGATCGTCTCGAGGACTTCGCTGGGGGTGAGGCGGGTGACGTGCTGCCAGATGAAGATGCGGGAGGAGAGCATCGCCTCGCGGCGCAGCACGGTGTGGCAGCCCTCGGCGCCGACGAAGATGATGGCGAGCTGGGTGGAGGGTTCGTCCCAGAGGTAGCGGAAGTACTCGAACGCCTCCCCGTTGAGCCATTGGGCCTCGTCCACGAGGAAGGTGCGGGGGTGTTCGGCCAGGGCGGTTTTCAGCAGGCGGTCGAACTCGCTGGGGTGACGCGGGGGCTGGCCGGGCAGGTCGAGTGCGGTGAACAGCTCGTAGCGCACCGCGCGGGCGGTGGGACGGGCCCGGAAGGTGATCCGGCGGACGTCCTCGTGCTCGAGGTCGCGCAGGCAGACATTGACCGCGAGGGTCTTGCCGAAGCCGGCGCCGCCGTGAATGCACATCATGGCCCGCGCGGCGACCGTGTCGATGATGTTCTCCCGGGCGGTGAGCAGGGCGCGGGTGGTGACCACGGACGCATCGGGCAGGTCGACGTACTGGTAGGCGGGCGCGGTCACAAGGCGTCTCCGTCTTCGAGGGCGTCAGGAGCCGCCACCCCAGTGGGCGGTCCGTCGGGGTCGGGTTCACGCGGGGGCGGAGCCGGCCGGCCGGGTGTGGCCCGGGCGGCGAGGGAGGGCGGGGTGCGCCAGTCGGCCGGGGGTGCGGCGTGCGGGATGAGGTCGGGCAGGGCCAGCTTCGAGGGGTCGGTGTGTTCGGCGGCGGCCAGTTCGTGCTCGGCCTGGGCGGAGGTGAGGGCTCCCAGCCTTCGGGCCGGTTCGGCCGTGGTGGCCGGGGCGAAGCGCTGCCGGCGCAGCGTCTCGGCGGCCTTCACCTCCGCGCGCAGGCGTCGGGCCCGCTGCGCGCGGGCCGTGCGCACGGCCGCCAGCTGTTCGGGGGTGGCCGCGTCTGCAAGGTGCGCGGGCCCCAGATACGCGCCGTGGGCGTCGCAGACGTCGATCTCGTGATCGTGGTGCGGCATGTAGCGCACGGTGACGGTACGGCCGGCCTGGCCGGTCATCCAGGGCGCAATGTAGGTACGTCCACGCCATCGCACACCGTGGCTGGACAGCTTCCGCGGGCGGCCGTCGTCCTCGAGGGTGAACGTCCACAGGTCAGCGGCGGGGACGTCGGTGACGGGGGTCGGATCGGCCTGCCACGCCTCGAGCGGCGTGCGGCCGGACAGCACCTGGGGCCGGTGCTCGGTGTTCCACCAGTGGGTCCAGGCCAGCACTTCCGCGGTGAAGTCTTGAAACGACAAGGCCCCGGACCTCTCCAGCTTGCGGCCCGCGCCTTTGCGTCGCCGGCCGGAGCAGTGTGTGACGGGGGCGAGGGTGTAGCCGGGCAGGGCCGCGAACAGCATCCGGTCAACGGCCCGGTTGAGGTTTTCCACCGTGCCCTTGAGATGAGGGCTGTAGGCGGGAAGGTCCTTCACCGTCACGCCCATCGTGCCGAACGCCGCGGTGACGGTGGTCGACAGGAAGTCCTTGCCCCGGTCCACCCGCACCTGCTCCGGTGTCCCTCCCGCGGGACCGTAGGGCTCTTCCCGCAGCACAGCGGCGCGCAGCGCGGCCAGCACCGAGGCGCGGGAAGGAGTACCGGGAGTGACGGCGGTGCCGGTGATGACTTTGGTGGCGGTGTCGATGAACCAGGTCACCCACGGGCGCACCAGGTCGCCGTCGGCATCGACCAGCAGCGGCGCCTGGACGTGATCGGCCTCCCACACGTCATTGCGCCAGGAGAGCGCCCGTTTACCGAAGACGTCGTGCGCGCGTGCCGCGTCCGCTCCCGCGGCAAGACCGGCCCGCTCCCCCGCGGTCAGATCACGGCGCACCGCGCGCAGGAACGTCGACAGCGACGGCACCGGCGCCGGCGGCGCGCCCGCGGGAGGAGCCACGGATTCAGGCGCCGTCGCCGGCTGACCCTCACGGCTGCCGGTCTCCGCCCGGGCCGCCAACTGGCGGTGCACGGCGGAGGCGTTGCCGTGCCAGTACGCCAGCAGCACCCGGATCTCCCCCGTGATCTCGAACCGGCCACCGCTGCGCTCACCGGGGCGCAGCGCGGCCCGGGGCGAGCGGGAGGCCTCAGCCAGCCACCGCCACACCGTCCGCTCCGACACCCCCAGGCACTCCCCGGCCAGGCGCACATGCTCCCGCGACAGCCGCCGCTGGCCGCGCAAGGCCAGTAGCCGACGCACCGCCGGCGCCCGTAGCGCCCTCAACGACTCCTCCCCCAGCACACCGGCCGGATCCTCCGGCGGCGCCAGCGGCTGTCCGTCCACCCCATCCCCCCTTCGTCCTTGCCCGCTTGCGTGGAGCGCCTCTTCGCCCACCCCGTTACCTCGTCACCAACAGGCGAAGACCCCCGTACACCAGCCCTCCGCGCAGCCGGCGTCACGGGTAGGGGCCCAGACGCGCGCAGGCCTGCTCGATCAGCTCCCCATCCACCCGCCGTACGGGATCGCGCTCATGGGCCGCATAGACATGCGCCGTGATCTTCGCCCAGGTACGGAAATTGCCGTGCGCCATCTGCTCGTCCACCCGGGCAAGGTCATCCGGGTCCGCCTGCGCCCACACCGGATGGAACAGGCCCAGCGTCTGCGGCAGTTGAGACGGCTCGAGCCGGCCGACCTGGTGCCAGGTCAGCACCCGCGAGCGCAACGCCGACGCCCGCGCCACCGCGCGTTCGCTTCCCGCCCCGCACAAGACCAGCGCCGCCGCACAGCCCGGCGCGTCCCACAACTGCCGCAGATAGTCCAGCAAGGGCGGCGTCAGACGCTGGGCATCATCGACCACCAGCACCCCCGGCTCAGCCAGGGCTCGCACCAGCGCCTGCCCGGCCGGCCCGGCCCGGTGGCTCAGTGCCTCCGACGGCAGGCCGAGCGCCTCACACAGCGCAGCCCGCAGCTGCGGCAGGCCGGGTGCCACCCCGGCCACCGCCCGCCACACCGGCACCCGTCCGGGAAGAAGACGCACCGCCTGCTCCACCGCGACCGACTTGCCCATGCCCGGATCCCCGAACACACAGCACATCCCGCGGGCGGCGACCGTATGCCCCACCGCCTCCACCACCCCGGCCACCTGCCGCGTCGACACCAACCGCGCCCCCGGCACGTACAACCGCACCCCACCCGCCCGCACCGCTGCCTCCACGGCGCCCGGCCCGCCCTGCGCCGCATCCGCAGCGCCGGCCGGCTCATCGACCACGGCCAATCCGGCCGCCCCGTCCACGAACCCCAACTCCGCCAGCGCCCGGTCATAGGGACTCGGCTCCACCCCAGCGCGCGCCCCTGCCGGGCGGGCCACCTCCAGCACCCGCCCCGCCCCCAGATCCCGCTTGATCACCCGATGCAACGTCGCCAGCGACGGCACACACCGCGCACCCCACCCCTCCAACAGCCCTTCTTCTTCGGCTTGGAGCATCCTGCGCCGCAACTCCGCAACATTCCCGCCCCCCTGAGCCAGGACCTCCCACAAGACGTCACTCAGCGAAAACCCGTCCCGCCGCGGCCGCGCCTCGACAAGCCCCCGGCGCCCCTCCGCCAGCCACCGCCACACCGTCCGCTCCGACACCCCCGCCAACTCCGCCGCGATCCGCACATGCAGCCGCGACAACGCCCCTTGCCCATCCACCTCAAGAAGCCGCCGCACCACCACAACCCGCGCCAACGGCACACCACCGGCCCGCACGCCAGCAGCCGGACCCGCCCCGGCCCCACCCGCCGAACCCCCCTGAACCGTCATACGGCTGCGAAACCCATGACAGCCACAACCCGACCTGCTAACCGCCCCACAACAGCCACTTGGTCACCCCACGACAGCGACTAACACCCTGTCCAGGACCTGCTACCAGGCCACCCATCCCACGATCCCGCTGACGACCACCCACTGCCACCCCACCACCCACTCACA
>NZ_JAFJSY010000145.1 GCF_019857225.1 Streptomyces plumbidurans | reverse complement strand
GCCGGCTGCGGAGATGAGTCCGAGTTCCGTCTGTACGTAGTGCCGGACCACCTTCTCCATGCGCCCGTCCGGGTTGTGCTTGACGAACGGTTTGTCGGTGTCTCCGAGGCTGATGTAGGAATTCAGGTCCTTGGCGAGGAAGGTCTCGTTGACGGCGCTGTCGGACAGGACAAGGGCGCCGCCGTCCGCAGTCCTCGCGGCGAAGACGTCACCGGCGCGAGGCGCGGTCTTCTTGAAGTCGACCCAGGCGTGACCGTCCAGGCCGTCCTCCCGCTCGCTGTACCAGGAACTGCCGGCGCGTCGTGCCGAGGTGTCGGCCAGCGGGGAGTGGCCGTCGCCCTCCACCCACAGGTCGGCGACCAGCCCTGGCAACTGCGAGGGCGCCGTCTTACCGATCTTGGTGTTGGGGTCGGCGACCTTCATCAGTCCGGACTTGTCGAGAGCGAGACGCGGCACCTTCTCCACGTCAGGGCCCTCGAAGTCGCGGGCGACGACCATGCGCCAGCCGTCGCCGGAGTGCTTGAAGACGAGGAACCTGACGTTCTTCGAAATCAGCTTGCCCGGCTTGCCGTCGGTGATGTGCGCGCCCTGCGTGCGCACCAGGAACCAGTCCGCCTTGGCGGACGCGGGCGGGATGTAGAAGGTGCGGTTGACGTACGCGAACGGTGCGATGTCGCGCGCGACGTCGCTCTTCTTGAGACCTGGGATCTGCGTGAAGTACGCCTGGTCCATCGCAAGGACAGCCCCGCCCTCCGCCTTCGCCATGACGGAGGATGAACGCTTGGCGTTGGCCTCGTTGTTGAGCTTCTGGTAGGCGTCCACCGTCTTGTTCGCCTCGGCTTTGGTGAGCAGTGGCTTCTCGGCCGCCGTGGCGCCCGCGGGCGCGGAAGCGTCGTCATCGGCGGAACATCCGGTCAGGGAAGTCGCGGCTGACAACACGACGGCGAGCACGCCGATGCGGGCGGCACGGACCGTGTGAACAGAGCGGGCGGAACGGGTTGGACGAGGGGTGTGGGCTGTACGAGCGGTGCGGACTTTACGAGCGGTGCGGGCCGAATTGGCCATGGCAAAGTATCCCCGTTTCTCTAATGTGTTCGGCGATCAGCGCGTGCAGCGCACACGTCATGATCGCCGAGCCACCCTACCGACCCCACGCCCGTCAGGCGGCCGGCGTCCCCTCGGCGTAGGGCGCCAGGATGTCGGTCACCGTTCGGTTGCGCGGTACCGCGATGCCCAGTTGTTCGGCCAGGTCCACAACTCCCCCGCTGAGCCAGGGCAGTTCGAGGCGGTTGCCCTTCTCCAGGTCGTTGTGCATGGAGGAGGTCATGGTCGCGGGAAGGGTGTCGCAGAAGTCCATCTGGGCCTGCACGAACGCGTCGTCGAGCTTCACGCCGGAGGCACGCGCCACCTCGGCGGCCTCCTGCATCACCTCGCTCAACAGGACGCGCGTGCGGTCGTTGGAGCGTACGACGCCAATGGGGCGGCGGACAGCGGCCGTTGTGGCCGACAGCCCCACGAGGAACACGAACTTCTCCCAGACCACCTTCTCGATGTCCGTGCTCAACTCCGTGTCGATCGCGGCATCGCGGAATGCCGAGTGGACGGCCTCGCTCATGGCCGCCTGCGCTTCGAGGTAGGGCCCGACAACGATCCTCTGCAGGCTGTTGTTGTGGACGACGACGCCGGGTTCCTCGATGAAGGCCGAGATGAAACAGGCGCCGCCCAGGACGAGTTCTTCCCCGAGGTGACGGCGAAGGATGAGGTCCTTGTGCACCCCGTTCTGCAGGGACAGAACGTGCGGCTCGCCCAGATCGGCCGAGCGCAGCCGACGGGCTATGTCTTCGGTGTCCCACAGTTTGACCGCGACGAGGACGAGATCGGTGGGGCCCAGTTCACGGATGTCGGCGACAGCCGAGGACGGTGGCGTCCGGACGTCTCCCAGCGGGCTGCGGACCAGGAGCCCGGATCGACGTATGGCTTCCAGGTGACGCCCCCGGGCGACAAAGGTGACGTCATGCCCGGCCGCGGCCAGCCGCGCGCCGAAGTATCCGCCGACGCCGCCTGCTCCGATCACTGCGATGCGCACGGTTCATGGTCCTTTCAAAGCTTCTTAATAACCTTTTGAACGGTTACTATCGTCTGCATGGGCGTCTCGACGCAAGACCAACCCCGACGGCGGACCACGGAGCAACTACGGGACCTCCGGTTCGACGCGGGCGCGCTCTGCCTCAATCTCGTGGCGACCGTGGGCCGCCGCCCGCACCTCCCGGTCGAACGGATGGGAGACGCGACCCGGCTCGAGGCATGGTGCCGGGGCGTGGGAGTCTCCCTCGGGCAGGGGTACGACCCGGCCGGTGTTCTCGCGTCCCTGCACGAGCTGCGTACGGCCGCATTCGACATCGCCTCCTCGGCCGTGGACGGACATGCGCCCGCCCCGCAGGCCATCGCACTCGTCAACCGGCTCGCCCGCGTCCATCCCCCGGCGCCGCAGCTGGTGATGGTCTCCGACGGCCCCCGTAGCAGTCCGGCCAGCGAAGTGCTCACACCACAGGAGCTGCTGTCCGTCATCGCGCGGGACCTGATCGACCTCATGTGCGACGACGAGCGCCGCTCGCGACTGCGCGCCTGCGCATCCGAGGTGTGCCAGATGATCTACGTGGACGCCGCCCGTGGCCGGCCGCGCAAATGGTGCTCCATGCAGCGCTGCGGAAACCAGGCCAAGGCGGCAGCCCACCGTAGGAAGTCCTCCCCGTCCCCCGACTCTGGGCACAACTCCGGCTCCGGCTCCGGCTCCATGTGAGTTTCATGGGAGATCCCCGGGCGCAGGCCGCTTGATCGTCGATTGACGCAGGTCACGGGCGCGCGCTTCCCATACGGCACACATGTTTGCCCAGAGGTCGTCGACGTCTCCACCCCAGAGTGAAGCCGGGCTCGCGGGTGTCGCGTGCCCTGTTCCCTCCGGGCTTGTGGAGACCCAATGATCGAGGTACGCGGACTGACCAAGCGCTACGGCGAGGTCCTCGCCGTGGACGATCTGACCTTTGCCGTACGCCCCGGCGAGGTAACCGGTTTCCTGGAACCGAACGGAGCCGGAAAGTCGACCACCCTGCGCATGATCCTGGGGCTGGACGCCCCGAGTTCCGGTACGGCGACCGTCGGCGGGATGCCCTTCACCGCTCACCCCGCCCCGCTCAGGGCGGTCGGCGCGCTCCTGGACCCGGGGGCGGTGCTGTCCAGCCGCACCGCCTTCCACCACCTGCTGGCCCTCGCCGCCGGCAACGGGATCCCCCGCAGCCGGGTGGACGAGACGCTGACCGAGGTCGGCCTGGAGAAGGTGGCCCGGCGCCGGGCAGGTACGTACTCGCTCGGTATGCGCCAGCGCCTGGGCATCGCCGCGGCGCTGCTGGGCCGACCGCCCGTCCTGGTCTTCGACGAACCGCTCAACGGACTCGACCCCGAGGGCATCGTGTGGATCCGCTCGCTCATGCGGAACATGGCCGCCGAGGGGCGCGCCGTGCTGATGTCCAGCCATCTGATGAGCGAGATGGAGCTGACTGCCGACCACCTCATCGTCATCGGCCGCGGCAAGCTGATCGCCGACACCACGATGAAGGACTTCATCGAGGCGCATTCCGAGCGCGAGGTCCTTGTGCGCAGCCCGCAGACCCAGGCCCTGCGCCGCCTGCTGTCCGAAGCCACCGGTGTGCGCGCCGAGGACCACGACACCCTCGTGGTGACCGGTCTGGAGACCGTCAGGATCGGAGGCCTGGCCGCGGCGGCCGGGGTGGAGCTGCACGAGCTGTCCCCACGCCAGGTCTCCCTGGAGAGGGCGTTCATGGATCTGACGAAGGACGCGGTGGAGTACCACGCCGGAGAGGAAACGAGCCGATGACCCACGTACGCGGCATACGCGGCATACGCGGCACACGCGATGTACGCGGTGCGCTCAGCGCACGGCCCACTCGGCGCCCGGCAGGAGACGCCAGAGCCACCCCCTGGCACAGCCTGCACGCGGAGTGGATCAAGATCCGTACCATGCGGTCGACGTTGTTCGTGGTCCTGGGCACGCCGGCCTTCTGCGCGGGACTCGCCGCGCTGAACGGTTCGTCCGCCGGCACGGACTACGCCGACATGTCCGCCGCCGACCAGGCCACCTTCGATCCGCTGGCGATCAGTCTGCGCGGCTATCTGCTGGTGCAGATCGCGCTGGGCCTGCTGGGAGGTCTTGTCATCACGTCCGAGTACGGTGCCCGCACCATCGTGCCCACGTTGACGTCCGTGCCGCACCGGGTGCGTGTTCTGGCGTCGAAGGCCGTGGTCCTCGTGGGAGTGGCCCTGCCGGTCGGCATCCTGGTCTCGCTGGTCGGGTTTCTCGTCGGGCAGGCGGCGCTGTCCGGTGCGGGCGCCCCGCACCTGGCGCTGTCCGACGGTGCGGCGCTGCGCGGCATCTTTGGTGGTGGCGTATATCTGGCGCTGGCAGGGCTCTTCGGACTGGCACTGGGCACGATCATCCGCTCCACCACTGCCACGGTGACGACGCTGTTCGGCGTGATGCTCATCGTCCAGGCCTTCGCCCCCGCGCTGCCCGGAGGGCTCGGCGACTGGGTGTCGAAGTACTGGCCGCCCATCGCCGGCGGACAGATCATCACCGCGGTCCAGGACCCTGAGCTGCTGAGTCCGGGCGCAGGGCTGGGTGTCATGGCCGGGTGCGTCCTGGTGCTGATGGCGGCGGCCTTCGTCGTCTTCCGCAAACGCGACGCCTAGCTCTGCGTAGATGTGCTTGGACGTGCCTGGATGTGCTTGGACGTGCCTGGATGTGCCTGGACGTGCCTCGATGCGCCTGGATGTGTTGAGCTGGAGGCCGGACGATCACCTGTCGGAACGGATGCCATGACGACAACGCAACACCTGCTGCTCGTGGAGGACGAGCCGACACTGCGTGAACTGCTGTCTGTAAGCCTGCAGTTGGCGGGTTTTCATGTGGTGCCGGCCGAGACCGGCGCCCAGGCGCTGACCGCGGTGCGCGAGCGGCACCCCGACCTGATCGTCCTGGACGTGATGCTGCCCGACATCGACGGCTTCGAGGTCGCACGCCGCCTGCGCGAGCAGCCGACGCACGGGCTCGCCCATCCGCCGATCCTGTTCCTCACCGCACGGGATGCGGCCGAGGACCGGATCAGCGGGCTGCGGGCGGGCGGGGACGACTACGTCACCAAGCCGTTCAATCTGGAGGAACTCGTCCTGCGTATCCAGGCGGTGCTACGGCGCACCAGCGGCCGCCGGGCGAGGCACCCGTCCTGGGCGACGAGGCACGCCTGCGCCAAGTCACGTCCAACCTCGTCGGAAACGCCATCGCGCACACCCCGCCCGGCACCCCCGTCCGTATCGGCGTGGGTACACAGGACGGCCAGGCGGTTCTCGAACTGAGCGACCAGGGACCCGGAATGACGGACGATCAGGCCGCCCGCGTCTTCGACCGCTTCTACCGCGCGGACACCG
>NZ_JAFJSY010000144.1 GCF_019857225.1 Streptomyces plumbidurans | reverse complement strand
GCAGCAGGAGCCCGCACAGTCCGCGGTCCCCGTGCCCAACCCCCCGGGCGCGGAGACCGCCCCCCACGCCGTGTCGGCGGCGCTGCGACCCAGCGCCGCCGACACGGCGGCAGCACGCGACGCCGTACGGCAGGCCGCGGCCCGGCGCCCGGCACGGACCACCGAGCAGGTGGTGCAGGTGCAGATCGGGCGGCTCGAAGTGACCGCGCAGCCCTCGGGGGGCGGGCGGCGGAACCCGCCCGCGAAGGAGCGGGCCGGGGCGACCGTGAGTCTCGCCGACTATCTGGCCCGGGGGCGCGAGTGAACCACGGACAGAGAACAGCAGGCCGAGAGGAACCGAGGAACTGACGTCATGAGCAACGCACTTGCCATCGCCCATGTCACCCAGGCCCTCGCGCTGCTGATCGAGAACAACGTGGGGCCGGAGTTCGGCGAGGCCGTCAAGGTCGAGCCGCGCAAGCCGCCCGCCGACCCGCAGCTGGAGCAGCCGACGATCTCGGTGTTCCTCTACCAGGTCACGCCCAACACCTCGCAGCGCAACAACGACCTGCCCACCCGCGCGGCCGACGGCACCCTGGTCAAACGGCCCGCCGCGGCGCTCGACCTGCACTATGTGATCAGCGCCTACGGCGACGAGCGGGAACTGGTCGGGCAGCGGCTGATCGGCTCCGTGGTGCGCACCCTGCACGAGATCCCGGTCCTGCCGAAGGACGTCATCGAACTGGCCGGTGAGCGGCCCTACTTGGCGGGCAGCGACCTCGCCGCGGCGGCGCAGCGGGTGCGGTTCACGCCGACGGTGATGGACGTCGACGAGACGTCGAAGCTGTGGGGGATGCTCTACCAGACGCCGTACACCCTGTCCGTGGTCTACCAGGCGACGCTCGTCTACATCGACGGACGTCAGATACCGGTGGCGGGCAAGCCGGTCGAGCGGCCCGAGGTACGGGTGCTGCCGTTCGGGGCGCCGGGCGCGCCGGTCCCTCCGAGAGCCGAGCAGGCCCCTGTCTCAAGTGAGCCTGGTGTGGTGCGAGTTGAGGATTTCTCACCCCAACAGCCAGCTCCGGCACCGGAGAAGAAGACCGCCAAGGCCCCGGCGAAGTCCGTCGCGAAGACCGCCGCAAAGTCCCCCGCGCGAACCCGCAAGTCGGCACCCAGGACCGCCAGGCAGACCCCGCGGCGGGGCGACGACAGCACGGAGAAGTGAGGCGGCATGACGACGACGGGGGCAGGTGAGGACATGGGGACGACCGGGCAGGGGACGACGCTGACCGCGGAGATCCGCCGTGTCCTGGCCCGGGTCGACGCGCACGCGGCGCGGTCAGCCGAGAAGGACCGCGCACCCGGCGCCGAGCTCGCCCCCGTCGAAGGCCCCGGCACCGCCCCGCTCGACGCCCTCGTCTCCTGCTTCGGCCTCACCGCCTTCGAGCGCGACCTCGTACTCCTCACCGCAGCCCAGGAGTTGGAGCCCACGGCCGCCGCGAGATGCGCCGCCGCCTGCGGTGACCCCGAGCGCGCGTACCCCACCTTCTCGCTCGCCCTGGCCGCGCTCGCCGAGCCGCACTGGAGCGCACTGACCCCCGTGGCCCCGCTCAGGCGCTGGCGGATCGCCGAACTGGACGACGAGTCACGGCTGACGACCTCACGGCTGCGGCTGGACGAGCGCATCCTGCACTTCCTGCTCGGCTCGCCCTATCTGGACGCGCGGCTGCACGGCCAGCTGCGCCGCACCCCGGTGCCACAGGCGCTGACACCGTCGTACGACCTGGCGGCCGACCGGCTCGTGGAGGGCTGGACGACGGCGGGCGCAGCCGACGCGCCGCTCGTCGAGGTCACCGGCGGGGAGCTGCGCGGCCGGGCCGACATCGCGGCCGCGGCGGCCGCGCGCTCCGGGCTCGGGCTGTACTCGATGAGCGCCGAGGACATCCCCTCCGACCCCGTCGAGCGCGACCGGCTCGCCCGGCTGTGGCAGCGCGAGGCGATTCTGCTGCCCGCCGCGCTGCTCGTCGAGGTGGGCGACCTGGACCGCGACCAGCGGGCGGCGACCGACGCGTTCCTGGCCGGGGCCGCCGTACCGGTGGTGGTCTCCAGCGAGGACCCGCTGCGTACGGAGCGGTCGTACGCGGCCCGGGTCGCCGTGCCGCAGCTCGACGACGAGGAGCAGTTCGCGCTCTGGGGCGAGGCCTTCCACGACGTCGCCGATCTCGACGACGGTGAACTGCGGTCACTGGTCGCCCAGTTCAGTCTGCCGCCGCACATCGTGCGGTCCGCCGCCGCGACCGTACGACGGCGGCTGCCGCAGGAGGACGAGCTGGACGCCGCCCAACTCGCCTGGCGGGCCGGGCTCGACGAGGCACGCATCGGCATGGACGAGCTGGGCCGGCGGATCACCCCGCGGGCCGGCTGGGGCGACCTGGTGCTGCACGAGCGGCAGACGAGCGTGCTGCGGGAGATCGTGGCGCACGTACGGCAGCGGGCAACCGTCCACCAGGAGTGGGGATTCGGCGCGACCCTGCGCCGTGGCCTCGGCGTCACCGCGATGTTCGCGGGCGGCTCCGGCACCGGCAAGACGCTGGCCGCCGAGGTCATGGCCAACGAGCTCGGCCTCGACCTGTTCGTCATCGACCTCTCGCAGGTCGTCAGCAAGTACATCGGCGAGACCGAGAAGAACCTCCGCCGGGTCTTCGACGCCGCCGAACGCGGCGGCGCGCTGCTGCTGTTCGACGAGGCGGACGCGCTGTTCGGCAAGCGCAGCGAGGTCAAGGACAGCCACGACCGGTACGCCAACCTGGAGGTCAGCTATCTGCTGATGCGCATGGAAGCCTACCGCGGGCTCGCCGTCCTCACCACCAACATGAAGAGCGCCCTCGACACGGCCTTCCTGCGGCGCATCCGCTTCGTCGTCGACTTCCCCTTCCCGGCCGAGGACGAGCGCGCCGAGATCTGGCGGCGCGTGCTGCCGCCGCAGGCCCCGGTGAAGGACATCGACCCCGCGCTGCTCGCCCAACTCACCGTCGCGGGCGGCTCGATCCGCAACATCGCCCTGTCCGGCGCGTTCCTCGCCGCCGAGGAGGGCGACCGGCTGCAGATGCGGCACATGCTCGCCGCCGCCCGCACGGAGTACCTGAAGCTGGAGCGTTCCCTGACGCCGACGGAGGTCCGCGGATGGGTGTGAACTCCGGGCCCGCGAGGGAGCCTTCGGCGATCCGCGTCGAGGTCGGCGAACTGGTCCTCGACGGCTTCCGGGCCGATCCCGACCGGGTGTCGGCCGCCTTCGAGACCGAACTGACCCGTCTCGTACGGCTGCACGGCGTACCGCTGGCCGCGGACGGTCCCCTCGCCCTCGAGGCCCTGTCCGGGCTGCCGCCCCTGCCCGCCGGGCTGTCCGCACGACGCCTCGGCCAGGAGCTGGCACGCGCCGTGCACCAGGGGCTGAGCGGCGACGGGGAGGTGAGCCGATGAGCGCCCGGACCCAGGACGCCGCCGCGGAGCAGTCCGCCGAGCAGCGCCGCCGCAAGCGCAAGGAGAAGGCCGCCAGGTCCCGTACGCCCGAGCCCAAGAACATCGTCAGCGGCGCCGGACAGCCTCTGGACCCGGGCCTGCGCAGGGAGTTGGAGGAGCAGTTCGGCCACGACCTGGGCCGGGTACGGCTGCACACCGGCCGCGACGCCGGGCAGCTGACCGCACTGCTCGGCGCGGACGCGGTCGCCGTCGGTCAGGACGTCTTCTTCCGCGAGGGCGCCTTCCGCCCCGGCACCGACGAGGGCCGCCGCCTGCTCGCCCACGAGCTGCAGCACACGGTGCAGAACCCGCACGGCCTCGGCACCCTGCGGGCCGGCCGCGAACTCGGCGCCGTGAGCCTGCCGCAGCAGGCCATCGAGCAGGAGGCCGAGGAAGCCGCCCAGGCCCTGGTGCGCCCGGACACTCCGGACGCCGCCCCGCAGGTCGAGGAGGGCCAGGACACCCCCGGCTGGCTGCGCTACGCCACCGTCGACGCCGACCGGATGCGCGCCGAGGCCGTCGACCCGGCGACCCTCGTGGACCGCATCGCGGGCAATGTGCTGCGCAGCCTGCGCGGCGACCCGAGCGACGCCTCCGGCCGCGTTCGACTGCAACTGGCGCGAATGTCGGAGGAGTTGGAGGGCGCGGTCGTGAAGCGCCTGGAGAACAGGCTCCTCACCCCCGAGTACGACCGGCTGCTGGAGATCGCTGAGCAGGCCCGGCCGGGACCCGTCGAACTCCAGCCCGCCGAAGCGCCGTTGCCCGAGATCGACCTCTTCGAGGAATTGGGTGTCGAACGCACCCGGTGGCAGAAGAAGCAGGAGTCCGACCGCGGCTCCGCCGACCGGCGCGCCGACGACTCCCGCGAGGAACAGCGGGACGCCAAGGCGCGCGACGCCCGGAGCAGCAGCAACCGCAGCCGGGCCCGCACGGACGCCGCCACCGAGGAACAGGACGCCGCGCAGCGCACCGAGCAGGAGGACACCCGCAACGCCTCACGGCAGCAGGCCAAGGAGGAGCAGCAGCAGGAGGACGAGCAGTCCGCCACCGATCGCGAGCGCACCGACCAGGCCGCCGACGAACGTGCCCAAGGACGCCAGGAGGGCACCGAACAGGCCAAGGAGGAGCGCAAGGAACAGCGCGAACGGGAGGAGGCCGACCCGCAGCAGGCCACCGCTCCCGGCGCCGACAAGCGCACACGGCGCGACGAGCAGACCCAGCCCGCCGCCGGCTCCCGCAACGAGCAGCCCGACCCCAAGCAGAAGGCCCAGCCCGGCCCCGTACGCCCCGAGAAGGTCGACGAACGCGCCGAGCGGCCCGACTCCGCGCTGTCCGAGCACGGGCTGAACGAGCAGGACGAGGACGGCGGCGCCGAGGCCGAACCCCGCGAGGAGGAACGGCCGCTCGGCCTGGAGGCGGGCGCCGACCAGGTGGTCGCGGGCGGCGAGGACGAGGGCGCAGGGGCACCGGGCGAGAAGGACGAGCCCGCGCTCAAGCCCGAGGACTACCTGCCCGAGTCCGACCTCGACCTGTCCGCCGTACCGACCGCGGACAAACTCACGCCCGGTGCCGCAGAACCGTCCCTGCCCTCCTTCCCCAGCCCGCCGCCGACGAAGGCGGAGAAGACCGAGCAGGAGCGGGAGAAGAACGAGCGCGAGGAGGACGAGGACGACGCCGGGCCCGAACCGAAGGCGCCCGGCCAGGACGAGGGGCCCGTCGAGGGCGAGGCCCCGCAGCCCGAGAACGGGCCCGCCGCACAGGCCCAGGACCGCGGTACCAAGGAACTCCAGGAGACCGACAAGCCGCTCGACCAGGAGGTCGGCCCGGACCCCGCGACCCAGGACAAGGAACGGCCCGAGCCGGAGACCGAGAAACCGGACCCCGAGCAGCGGCAGGAGAGGCAGCAGACCAAGGACCCGGACGACTCCGACGCCGACCGGACGGACGGTGACGACGAGAAGCCGGACGCCACGGACGAGCAGGACGAGAAGGACCGGCAGCGGGAGCGTACGGCGGCGGAGTCCCGTACGACCGCCACGGCCCCGTCCGCACCGGGCCCCGCGCCCGCGGTCGCCACGCCCGTCGCCGCCGCCGTGTCCCGGCCCGCCGGAGCGCAGACGCCCAAGACCCCGGTCGAGGACCGCGACCCCTCGCCCGCCGCCCGGCGTGGCGCCGCGCCGCCCAGGTCCGAGCGCGAGGCACCCCAGGCCAAGAGCCAGGTGCCCAAGGAGACCGGGCCCGGCGCCGTACCGCGCGGACCGATCGGCGCCTCCGAGCGGACCGGGCCCGCCGTCGCAGCGGGTCCGGGTGCGGCG
>NZ_JAFJSY010000143.1 GCF_019857225.1 Streptomyces plumbidurans | reverse complement strand
GCGGCCTGATCTGTCACCACAATCGCCTTCATCCCGCACCTTCCCTGCCGCTTCTTCGTCTGCACAGCATCTTCGCCCGGTGAGCACTTGGCGGCATCAGCGCCCGGCTTCTTACCCTGCGCAACTGACGTACGCGCTGCGGACGCCCCGCGGGCAGCTACCGTCATTGGGAAAAGGACGAAATAGTCCAGTCGCTGGCAGGGTGGGCCAGTGGTGTCGACTGGTTGGGAGGGAGCGATGAGGACGCACATCGCGGAAGTCCCGGCGCGCGAGAGTGCTGGTCTGGCCGCGGTAACTGACAGGGCGAAGTTGGCGGACTGGCGCCGCCAGGTGGTCGAGGAACTCATGACCCCGTCGTCGCCGTACGTGGTGGCGCTGCGCCAAACAGGTGACATGCGAGCGCGAGCCGACTTCCTCGACCAGTGGCGCGAGCTCATCGCGGAGGCGGTTGACCGGTTGCTGAAGTCCGGCGCCCCAGGGGCCAGGCTCTGCACGTCGCGCCGGACCGGAGATGTCGGTGTCGACGCCCGGAAGATCGTGGTGCTGATCCTTGCGGCGCTTCAGGGGGGCAGCACCTTGAGCCGGATTGCGCCAGATGCTCGGCCGCTCAACGCGGCGCTCGACCTCGCGCTCGTGCCTGTGGCGGCAACCGAGGACGACTTCCTGAACGGGGAGCGAGACGACCGATAAGTAACATGAACCCGTGATGACGACCGCTGACTCTCACAACGGCAGACGCCTGACGGCGCGCGGCGCGAAGACACGGGCAAGGATCGTCGCCGCAGCGGCCGACCTGATGTACGTCAAGGGAGTCGGCACCACCACGCTTGATGATGTACTGGCGGCGAGCGGGGTGAGCAAGTCGCAGTTGTATCACCACTTCGACGGCAAGGATGCGCTCGTGCGAGCTGTCGTCGATCATGTGGGGGAGCGCGTCATCGAACGCGAGCGCAGGTCCCTCGGTTGCGTCTCGACGATCCGGGGTCTGCGACGGTGGCGTAACGCGTTGGTGCAGAACAACGCCCTTCAGCATGGCGCCTACGGCTGTGCGCTCGGCTCGCTCGCCACCGAGGTCTCCGATCACGACGCGCTCGCACGCCGAGCCCTGTCGCGGTTGTTCACGGAATGGCAGGGGCTCCTGGCCGGCGTGCTGCGGCGGATGCAGGACCGTGGCGTACTCCCGCCCACGGCGTCGACCGACCAGCTCGCGACCGGGCTCATGGCGGCCCTCCAGGGCGGCTACCTGCTGGCGCAGACGGCACGCGACGCCACACCGATGGCAACTTCGATCGACATGGCGCTTGCACACATCGAGAGCCTGTCTGCCGGTTGAGTTCCGGTAACCAAGTCACCCACAGGGAAGGCGACTTCAGCCCGGGACTCAGCTCAGCTCACCGCTCATCGTGATTCTCGTGGTCGTGTCGCGTGCCGTGTAAGTGGCGATGAAAGCCGAACGGTTGATGTCGACGGATTCCTTCCAGGCGGGGTGCGCTTGGACGTAGTCGGCGACGAAACCGCAGTAGATGCCAATCCTGGCCTGGCCTTGAGTCCGGCTCAGGTCTTCCAGGGCGTGGCGCGCCAAGGCTGACGCGATGCCCCGGTGTCGTTGATCCGGGTCCACGTACGAGTGCGTGAGCGAGAAACGTCCGCCCGTTGTCTCGTAAGCCAGGGTGCCGACGACCTGGCCCTCGATCAGTGCCTCGTAGAGACGGGCGGTCTCGTTCTTGCGTACCTCAATGGCGGCCGGTGATGGCTCCATGTTGTCTTCTGGCATGGCTCGTCTCCAGTCGGTGGCCCTGGGTAGCTCTGACCCAGGCATCGTTTGAACGGACTATGTAGTCCAATCTATGATACGTATCCGGTGGTGTGCTGGTTGCCATGCTTCGCAATCGGACCATGGAGTCCGAGGCGACGAGTCTCAGCATGAGTGACAGCAGGGAGAGGAGTAGCTCGATGAGCAGCGAGGAGCAGGTGCCGGTGACCGAGCGACTGATCGACAACATCGATCGAGGTCGCTTCGAGCTCTACCGTCACCATGACCTGGTCGGTTGGCTCTACTACACCCGCCTGAAGCCCAACCGGTACGCCCTTCGGCACACTGAGGTGGAGTCGAGTCATCATCACCAGGGGGTCGGGGGCACGCTGGTGGGGCGAGTCTTCGACGAGATCCGCTCCCGCGAGGGCACCGTCACCGCGATCTGCCCGTTTGTGGTCGACTACCTCTCGCGAACCACCACCTATGCCGATCTGGTCGACCCCCGGCACCCGGGCTACACCGATCGCGCGGCCGCCGAGTCGGCGCTGACGGAGGCCGGTGGCTGACAGCACCGAGCCTTGATCTCTCCGACTTCGGCTCCTGCGGTTGCTTCTGCCGCACCTGACCTATTGCCGGTGGTGTCAAAACACAGGTAAGAAGCGGCGCCCCACGCGACACCAACCCACTGCTCGAATGCACAAGGGAGCCTCGGCTGCCAACTGGTCGCGCGGTTCAGGCCCGATGCCCAAACCGGCGACGCGCGACCCGGGCAAGGTCATTCACGAGGGGAACAAGGGGAAAGAGTCATGAAGGCACTGGTCGGCGAAACTGTCGTGGCGGAGGCTGCGAGCGAAGCGGTGGTTTGCATTGAGGGAAACACCTACTTCCCACCGGACTCCGTGACGGCTGACGCGCTCCGCGAGAGCCCGACCCCCTACACCTGTCCCTGGAAGGGGAAGGCGCAGTATCACGACGTTGTGGCCGGCGAGACGGTGCTCAGGGACGGGGCCTGGTCCTACCCGAACATCAGGGAGTCGGCGGTGACCCGTGTCGGTCGCGACTTCAGCGGCTACGTCGCCTTCGACGCCCGCGAGGTCAGAATCGAGCACTGATGCATCTCGGCGCCACCACCTCCGGCACATTGACATGCCTGGTCACCAAGGAGAATTCATGGGCCTGTTGAACTCCGGTGCGGAATTTCCCGCCCTGAAAGTCAGTACCGTCGGAGGTGGCACCCTCGACATCCGTGAGGAGCTCGCCGACAGCTTCGGCGTTGTCCTCTTCTACCGCGGTTCGTGGTGCCCTTACTGCACCGCGCAACTGAGGGCGTTTCAACGGGCGAGCGACCGATTCACGCAGGTGGGTATCAAGGTCGTCGCGCTCTCCGTCGACGACGAGGCCACGACGAAGGAGCTCGTGGAGAAGCACGAGCTCACGTTTCCCGTGGCGCACGGCGTGGACGCCCACGCGATCGCCGAGGCGACCGGTGCCTTCCTCAACGACGACCCGGTGCACCTGCAGTCCACGGGCTTCGTCCTGGCTCCCAACGGCACTGTCATCACCGCCGTCTACTCGACCGGGGCGATCGGCCGACTCGTGCCGGAGGACGTCCTCGGCCTGGTCTCCTACCTCAAGGAACACATGGGCAAGGAGCACGCGGGCTGATCGCACGGGCTCGGAGCGTCGGCCGGTTCACTCACGGCGGCGGGACGCGGTCAGGAGCCTGACGGCCTCGCACTGGACTCCGTGCCGGCGCTTACCCGATGTGGACCTACGAGCGGAGAACATCATGCGGGAGATCGTGATCGTCGGTGGAGGCTATGCGGGTTTCTACACGGCCTGGCGCCTCGAGAAGGCGCTCCGTAGGAGCGAGGCACGGGTCACGGTCGTCGACCCACGCCCGTATATGACCTACCAGCCCTTCCTGCCCGAGGTGACGGCCGGATCGGTCGAGGCACGTCACGCCGCCGTCTCGTTGCGGCGCCATCTGCGTCGTACCCGGCTGATCGCTGGTTCGGTGACCGAGATCCGCAATGCCGGCCGGACTGTCACCGTGCGGCTCGCGAACGGCGCCGACCAACGGCTGCGCTACGACGTCCTCGTGGTCACCGCCGGCGCTGTCACCCGCACGTACCCCGTACCCGGCGTCGCGGAGCAAGCGATCGGTCTGAAACACGTGGAGGAGGCGGTCGCCATTCGCGACCGACTGATGACCGCGTTCGACCAGGCGGGGTCACTGCCCCCAGGACCCGAGCGGCGCAGGCTGCTCACCGTCACGTTCGTGGGCGGAGGCTTTTCCGGTGTCGAGGGCTTCGGTGAGCTGCTGTCGCTCGCGACCGCGATGCTCAAGTCCTACCCCGAGCTGAGCATCGACGATCTGCAGTTCCATCTGGTCGAGGCACAAGGCCGCATTCTTCCCGAGGTGGGGAACAAGGCCGGTGCCTGGGTGGTCGACTCCCTGGAACGGCGTGGCGCACGCGTGCATCTGAACACCCAGCTCGTGTCCGCCGAGCACGGACACGTCGTCCTCTCCGACGGAGAGGAGTTCGACTCGGCGCTCATCGTCTGGACGGCCGGCAACGCCTCCAACCCGGTTGTGCACAACCACACGGATCTACCGGTCGACGAGCGTGGTCTGCTCATGGTCCGCCCCGATCTGCGCGTTGGCACCGACAGCGAGCCCGTGCCCGGTGTGTGGGCAGCCGGAGACGACGCGGCCGTACCCGACCTGGCCTCCCCTGTGCCGGGGGCGTACACGGTGCCGAACGCCCAGCACGCCGTGCGGCAGGCCAAACGTCTCGCGAAGAACATCGTGGCGAGCCTGCGGGGAGGCAGAATCCGGCACTACCGCCACAGCAGTCTCGGCGTGGTGGCGACGCTGGGACTGGGACGGGGCATCTTCCAGTACAAGCGCATCGTGATCAAGGGGTTTCCGGCTTGGCTGATGCACCGTGGCTATCACGTCCTGGCCGTGCCCACCTGGGAGCGGAAGGTCCGCGTTCTTTCGGTCTGGTTCACGGCGGCACTGTTCGGCAGGGACCTGGTCTCGCTGCTCTCCGTGCAGCATCCGCGGAAAGCCTTCGTCAACGGTGGCGAACCGGACCGTTCCGACGCGAGCGAGGTGCACCCCCCAGCCTTCGCGCCGGCCGGCCGTAAGCTCGGCGCCGCCGAACAACAGAGCCTAGTTGGAAGGAAGTTGGACGAGGGTACAACTGGATGAGGCCCTCGCCGCTGAGCCGGGCCACGACGCGCCGGGCGCGAAGGGAACGGCCGGAATGAAGCTGGTGGAGCGGCCAGACCGGACTCCTTCGATCCCGGGACACGAGGTGGCCGGAGTGGTCACCACCCTCAGCTCGGGAACAGCGGGCCTGTCGGTGGGACAGCGGGTGTTCGGCCTCACGGACTGGACGCGCGACGGCACACTGGCGGAGTACGTAGGCGTCGAGGCACGAACCTCGCGCCACTGCCGGGGAGGTCGACTTCACGACCGGCGCGGCCATGGTGATGCCGGGCCTGACCGCGTGGCTGGGCCTGTTCGAGCACGGCCACCTGCAAGCCGGACAGAGCGTCCTGGTGCACGGCGCAGCCGAGTCGCGCCCAACTGGGCGAGATTGTGCAGTGGGTACGGGACGGTCGGCTGCGGACCGACATCGGCAGCGTGACGCCCCTTGACGACGCCGTCGACGCGTTCAGCCCGACCGAGCGGGTCAAGGGAAAGACGATCATCCGCATTCGTCCGTGAGGACGCGGGGACGGCGAGTGGGAGACTGTCGGTCGGTCACCCTCCCACCGCCGGACGTCAGGCCGCGGGGTCCCCACCGAAGCCGAGGACCCAGATGCCCGGATGGCTGGGATCGATGACGTCGGCGTACTTGACGCTCCGCGTCATGAACTGAGCGACGGCAGGACAGTGGACCGTGGCCTTCTGCCGTCTCTCTCGGAGGTCGTCGAGGATCACCTGAACCAGGATCTGGGACAACCCCCGCCCACGACAGGTCTCGTCGACCTCGGTGTGGCCCAGGACCCGTCGCTGCTCGACGACACGGTACGACAGGGTTCCCACCTGCGCTCCGTCCAGGTAGAGCGCATATCGACGGTACTCCGGTTCGTCGACCACCCGGACCCGCTTCGCGCTGTCGTCGAACAACACCTCGGCCATGACATCTCCCTTCGCACGAACCCACCTGGCCCCCCGTCCCCAAGACGCGCGACCGCGCGGCCGTCACGATGCCTGGGACCCTCCCTGCCCGTTTTGAGGCAGCAGCAGGCTGCGCAGCTGCTTCCGGCCCCGGTGGATGCGGGACATGACCGTGCCCACGGGGGTCCCCATGAAGTCCGCGATCTCCCGGTAACTGAATCCCTCGACGTCCGCCAAGTAAACGGCCGTTCGGCGAACCGGTGGGACCACGCTGAGGGCCGCCTTGAGGTCGGGGCTGGGCATGTGAGCCAAGGCGGCGGATTCTGCGGAGCCGAACGCCAAGCGGCCGTATGCGTCATGGTGCGGCAGTTGCTGTTCCTCGGCATCCGCTACGAGGTATTGCCGCGGCCGCCGCTGCTCCTTTCGGTACGTGTTGATGTACTGGTTCACGAGTATTCTCCGCATCCACGCGCCGAAATTCGTTCCAGGGCGGTATTTATCGAACGACGCATACGCCCGCGTGTAGGCGTCCTGCACGAGGTCCTCTGCATCGGCCGGGTTGCGCGCCATCCTCCGGGCGGCGGCAAGCAGGGATCGCCGATGTGCCAGCGCGTCCTGCTCGAACCGAGCGCGGCGTTCCGTACAGCTTTCGTTCTGACCCCCAGGTGAGGGGTGTTGAGGGGGAGGCGTCGCCACTGGCCGCTCCTCTCTGCGTCTGGCTGATACATCAGCCCTTGATGCGTATGGGCGTGTTGGACGCCGATCGCCGTCTGTAGCGGCATTACCGGGTTGGCGGCCCCATTCGGTTCGGTTCTTACTGGCCGGGAGCTCGGCGTCACCGAGGGTGGTGCGCTAGCAGCGGCACTAGCGGGGGTCTGGTGGCGATCCGCGACGGCGAGTAGACGCAGAATCGATCCTGATGGGGCTTTCTTGAAGCCAGGCGGTGCGAGGGTGTCCGCATCGCTCGGGCCGAGATGGGACGCCGAAGTCCTTGGCCGGGGAGGGCGATGAGCCTGTCGGCACGTAGGTCCATCACGGCGCGGACCAAGTTCTCCGCGGAGAGATCGCTGCCCTTCCGCGCCCCTTTCGAGTGCGCCGGACGCGTGGCCGCACCGGGCCGTGAAACCTCGTAGGCGGGGCTCCTCCGTGCAAACAGACAACGTGAAAGGCAGGGGCCCACATGACGGAAGCCTCCGACAGCTTCGATCTTGTAGTGCTCGGTGGTGGCAGCGCGGGGTACGCAGCCGCATTGCGCGGTGCCCAACTCGGTCTGCGCACGGCCATGGTGGAGAAGTACAAGCTGGGGGGTACCTGCCTGCACAACGGGTGCATCCCCACCAAGGCCCTGCTGCACGCGGGCGAGATCGCCGACCGGACCCGCGACGCGGAGTTGTTCGGGGTGAGGGCCTCCTTCGAAAGCATCGACATGGCGTCCGTGCAGCGCTACAAAGACGATACGGTCGCCGGACTCTGCCGAGGTTTGACCGGCCTGGTGAAGGCACGTGACATCACCTATATCGAGGGTGAGGGCCGGCTGTCGTCGCCCACCTCGATCGACGTGAACGGCCAGCGGGTGCAGGGCCGCCACGTACTC
>NZ_JAFJSY010000142.1 GCF_019857225.1 Streptomyces plumbidurans | reverse complement strand
GTCGTGTTGATCTTCTCCCCGCGGAACATGGCGTCCCGCAGCCCGAACACATCGGTGGCGGCGGCCAGTTCGCGCAGCAGCCGCAGGGTCTTGTCGGTGACGAGGTGCTTGGAGTAGTCGATGTACAGGTCGCCCACCTGGAGGGTGTATCCGGTGCCGCGGCCCGGGTCGGCGGCGAAGAGCTCCCGGAGATGGGTGCCGGCGAGTTCCTCGCGGTGCTCGGCGAGCGCGGTCCACTCGGGCGTCCGGTTGAGCCTGTTACGGCCGTCTGCGTTCATGTCCGACGTCAGCCTTCTTTCGTGCCAGTCCCAGCTGTTCCAACCTAATTGATCAGCGCGGGGCGCGAGCCGTCGTGGCGTCGTCGTCCGGCGCAACAACAGGTACGTCCGGCTTGCCGGCGGGTATCAGCGCGAGGACGGACAGGACGAAGAAGACGGCGGCGAGCAGCGCCGGGGTGTTGGCTCCCCAGGCGGTGGCCACGGCCCCGCCGAGGAGTGCGCCCAGCGGAGCCCCCGCGACGGCGAGGGTGCGGAAGGCGGAGCTGATCCGGCCCAGCATGTCCGCGGGCGCGCGCTGCTGCATCAGGGTCGTGGTGTTGACGTTCCACACCATGCCCATGAGGCCGAAGACCGCCAGGGCGGCCGCCGTCGCGATCAGGCTGCGCACCGCGCCCATGAGCACCAGGGCGCTGATCTGCACGGAGCCGGCGAGCAGCACGGCCCGCGGCGCCCCGAGACGCGAGGTGATCCGCCGGTTCACCGCTCCCCCGGCCAGACCGCCCACGGTGTACGCGGTGGCCGCGACCGCGTATCCGGTCGTGCCGGCGTCCAGCCAGCCGGTCACCAGGAGCACCAGCGTGGCGATCAGCGCGCCCATGCCGATGTTGCACAGCGACGAGGCGACGCACAGCCCGCGCAGCGCCCGGTCGCGCCACAGGGTGCGCAGCCCGTCCGCGATCTCCTGGCGCAGGGCGCCGCCCGCCGGTCTCGGAGCGTGCTCGGGCGCCTCGGTCCGCAGCGCGAAGACGAGGGCGGCGGCCAGCAGGAAGGTTGCCGCGTCGGCCGCGAAGGGCACGGCGGCGCCCGCCGCGATCAGCAGCGGCACCGCGGGCGCCCCGAGCAGTCCGCCCGCGATCTTCTGCCCGGTCATCAGGCGCGCGTTGGCACTGCCGAGTGCCTCGCGGTCCACCAGGGCGGGCAGCAGGGCCGTCGCGGCGTTGTCGAAGAGGGTCTGAAGCGTGGTCAGGGCGAACGCGAGCACGATGAGCAGCGCGATGGAGGCGTGACCGAGCGCGACGGCCACGGCGAAGAGGGCGACCAGCAGCCCTCGTAGCGCGTCGACCGTCCACATGGCGCGGCGCTGGTCCACCCGGTCGGCGACCGCGCCGCCCAGCAGTCCGAAGGCGATCCACGGGAGATAGCCGCAGGCGGTCACCGAGGCGACCAGCAGGGGGCGGTCGGTGAGCGAGACGGCGAGCAGGGGCAGCGCGGCGCCCCGCAGCGCGTCCCCGAACCGGGACACCACGGCGGCCGTCCACAGCCGCCCGAATCCCCCACGCCACGCGGGCGCAAGCGCACCCGTCTCCTGGACCGTCGCCACAACTCCCCCTCACGGTTGCCCGATGCACAAACCGTAGAGGGCAGCACTGACAATCGGTCCGGCGGCGATCGGCCGGGCGGGCGCGAAACAGCTCCGGCCAGGCACCTCTTGGGCACCCGGCCGGTCGTCAACTTCTAGATCTCGCCCCGCAGTTTGGCGAGCGCCTCGGCGAGGATCGCCTCGCCGTCCGCGTCGCTGCGCCGCTCCCGGACGTACGCGAGGTGCGTCTTGTAGGGCTCGGTGCGCGGCGGGTCCGGCGGGTTGTCCCGGTCCTGCCCGGCCGGGAAGCCGCAGCGCGGGCAGTCCCAGGTCTCGGGAACCTGCGCGTCGCTGGCGAAGCTGGGCTGCGTCTCGTGCCCGTTCGAGCACCAGAAGGAGATGCGCAGACGCGGCGCGGACTCGCCGCGCTCGGCCTCGCCCATCGGCCCCGCCCCGACCCGGCTTCCTCGGATCGCGTTGCCACTTGCCACGGTGTAACTCCCTGCGTGATGGTGCCGCGAAGCGAGTCGGCGTGTCGCTTCGTTGCGAGCGCCTCAGTCTACGTAAGGCCCAACGCGCGTCCAGTGATTGGAGTTACAACCTCCGTACCCAGACGCAAGCCCCATGATAGGCCGCGCTCAGTTGCGCGTACCGGACATGGGGCCTTACGTGCGGAATGCGGGTGTGGTCTGTGCGTTGCTGCTCAGCTGTTCGTCTTCATGATGATGCCGAGTACGACAATGCACGCGAACCACAGCAGACCGATCACCAGGGTGATGCGGTCCAGGTTGCGCTCGGCGACCGAGGAGCCGCCGACGGACGACTGCATGCCGCCACCGAACATGTCGGAGAGGCCGCCGCCCTTCCCCTTGTGCATCAGCACCAGCAGCATCAGCAGCAGGCTGAAGACGATCAGGGCGATCGAGAACCCCAAAACCACGGCTGGACCAACTCTCTCGGATTCGGATGAACGACGGGGGCACAGCACCAGGGCTGTGCCCCCGCAAGGGTACGACGTATCGCCGCTACCGCATACTCCCAGCTCGTGTCACTGGTCGCGGAAGCGCACGATCTTGACGAACTCGTCGGCGTCCAGTGAGGCCCCGCCGATCAGCGCGCCGTCGATGTCGGCCTGGGCCATGATCTCCGCGACGTTGCCGGACTTCACGGAGCCGCCGTACTGGATGCGCACCTGGTCGGCGAGCTCCTGCGTGTACAGCTCGGCGATCTTGCCGCGGATGGCGGCGCAGACCTCCTGCGCGTCCTCGGCGCCGCAGACCTTGCCGGTGCCGATGGCCCACACGGGCTCGTAGGCGATCACGATCGACTCGGCCTGCTCGGCCGGGAGGTCCTTGAGGCCGCCCTCGACCTGGGCGAGGGTGTGCGCGACGTGGTTGCCCGCGTCCCGCACCTCCAGCTCCTCGCCGACGCACAGGATCGGGGTCAGACCGTGCTTGTAGGCGGCCTTGACCTTGGCGTTCACCTGCTCGTCGGACTCGTTGTGGTACTGCCGTCGCTCGGAGTGGCCGATCACCACGTAGGTGCACTTCAGCTTGGACAGCATCGGGCCGGAGATCTCGCCGGTGTAGGCCCCGGAGTCGTGCGCCGAGATGTCCTGGGCTCCGTACTTGATCTTCAGCTTGTCGCCGTCGACCAGGGTCTGCACGGAGCGCAGGTCGGTGAAGGGCGGCAGGACGGCGACCTCTACGGCCTCGTAGTCCTTGTCCGCGAGGGCGAAGGCGAGCTTCTGGACGTGCGCGATGGCCTCGAGGTGGTTGAGGTTCATCTTCCAGTTGCCCGCCATGATCGGCGTGCGCGTGCTCAAAAGTCAGTCCTCCAGTGCGGCGAGGCCGGGGAGCGTCTTGCCCTCGAGGTATTCGAGGGAGGCGCCGCCACCGGTCGAGATGTGGCCGAATGCGGTCTCGTCGAAGCCCAGGAGGCGCACGGCCGCGGCGGAGTCGCCGCCGCCGACGACCGTGAAGGCCGGGGAGTCGAGGAGTGCCTGGGCGACCGCCTTGGTGCCCTCGGCGAAATCGGGGTGCTCGAAGACGCCCATCGGGCCGTTCCAGAAGACGGTGGCGGCGTCGGTGATCTTCGAGGCGTACAGCTTGCCGGACGCCTGGCCGATGTCCAGGCCCATCCGGTCGGCCGGGATGGCGTCCGCGGCGACGGTGGTCGCGTCGGCCGGGGCCTTCGTCTTCAGGTCCGGGAACGCGGGGGCGACCACGGCGTCGACCGGCAGGACCAGCTCCACGCCGGTCTTCTCGGCGCGCTCGATGTACTCAAGAACGGCCGGGATCTGGTCCTCCTGCAGCAGGGACGCGCCGACCTCGTAACCCTTGGCCTTGAGGAAGGTGTACGCCATGCCGCCGCCGATGAGGATGCGGTCCGCCTTGCCGAGCAGCTGGTCGATGACTGCGAGCTTGTCCGAGACCTTCGCGCCGCCGAGCGCGACCACGTAGGGCCGCTGGACCTCGTCGGTGAGCTTCTTCAGGACGCCGACCTCGGTGGCGATGAGGTAGCCGGCGTAGTGCGGCAGCCGGGCCGGCAGGTCGTACACCGAGGCGTGCTTGCGGTGCACCGCACCGAAGCCGTCGCCGACGTAGACATCGGCGAGCGCGGCCAGGCGGTCCGCGAACTCCCCGCGCTCGGTGTCGTCCTTGGAGGTCTCCCCCGTGTTGAAGCGCAGGTTCTCGATGACCGCGACCTGGCCCGGCTGGAGGCCGTCCACGGCGTCGTGGGCGGCGGGGCCCACGGTGTCCTGGGCGAACGCCACGGGCGCGCCGAGGAGTTCACCGAGGCGCTCGGCGGCGGGCAGCAGGGAGAAGGCCGGGTCCGGGGCGCCCTTGGGGCGGCCCAGGTGGGAGGCGACGACGACCTTGGCGTCCGCCTCCACAAGGGCCTTGACGGTGGGCAGCACGGCGCGGATGCGGCCGTCGTCGGTGATGGTGGTGCCGTCCAGCGGCACGTTGAGGTCGGCGCGGACGAAGACCCGCTTGCCGGCCACTCCTTCGGCGAGGAGTTCGTCGATCGTCTTCATAAGGGCTCCTGGTGAGGGTGCTCTGATCGTACGAGGGCTGCTGTGTACGTGAGTCAGGGCCCGGGCGGCGCGTCCCTGCGCCGCCCGAGCCCTGCGTTCACATCGAGTTGCCTGCTGCGTGGATCAGCTCAGAGCTGGTTGCCGACGAAGACCGTGAGGTCGACGAGGCGGTTGGAGTAGCCCCACTCGTTGTCGTACCAGCCGAGGATCTTCACCGTGTTGCCCTCCTGGACCATGGTCAGGGAGGAGTCGAAGGTGCAGGACGCCGGGTCGCTGACGATGTCCGAGGAGACGATCTGGTCCTCGGTGTAGGACAGGTAGCCCTGCAGCTCGCCCTCGGAGGCCTTCTTGAACGCGGCGTTGACCTCGTCCTTGGTGGTCTCGCGCGCGAGCTCCACGACCAGGTCGGTGGCCGAGCCGGTGGGGACCGGGACGCGCATCGCGATGCCGTCGAGCTTGCCCTTGAGCTGCGGCAGGACCAGGGCGGTGGCCTTCGCGGCACCCGTCGTGGTCGGGATGATGTTCTCGGCGGCGGCACGCGCGCGGCGCAGGTCCTTGTGCGGGAAGTCCAGGATGCGCTGGTCGTTGGTGTACGCGTGCACCGTCGTCATCAGGCCCTTGACGATGCCGAAGTTCTCGTCGAGCACCTTGGCCATCGGCGCCACACAGTTGGTGGTGCAGGAGGCGTTGGAGATGACGTGGTGGTTCGCCGGGTCGTACTTGTCCTGGTTGACACCCATCACGATGGTGATGTCCTCGTCCTTGGCCGGGGCCGAGATGAGGACCTTCTTCGCGCCACCGGCGATGTGCTTCGCGGCGTCGTCCTTCTTGGTGAAGATGCCGGTCGACTCGATGACGATGTCGACGCCCAGCTCGCCCCACGGGATGTCGGCGGGGTTGCGCTCGGAGAGGACCTTGATGGTGTGGCCGTCCACGGTGATCGTGTCGGCGGTGTGCGACACCTCGGCCTTGAGGCGGCCCAGGATGGTGTCGTACTTCAGCAGATGTGCGGTGGTCGCGGTGTCACCCAGGTCGTTGACAGCCACGATCTCGATGTCTGCACCCTGCTCCAGCAGCGCGCGGAAGTAGTTGCGACCGATACGACCGAAGCCGTTGATGCCTACGCGGATCGTCACGAACCGATCTCCTCGTTGGTACGCCGGCCATGCGGTGCCGGCGAGCTCTGTTTGGGATGTCCCCGACCACCCCCGACCCTACCTCCCGCGGGCCCTCGCGGTGACATCGAGATGCCGCATACACGGGCAGGCGGTCCGTACCCGCCAGTAGGGGTACGGACCGCCCGACGGAAAACCCCGATCACCCCTTTTGACTACGGTGAGGTGGTCACCGTTGACCACGGAGTTCACCCTGCTGTACCAGGTGCCGGTGCTGCGGTCGGGGTGCAGCCCCGCGCACTCCCACGGGACGGGAAAACGCCGGTGCCCGCGCCCTCAAGTGGGCGCCGGCACCGGCGAGTTGCATGATTGTCGGCCTCGGGACGGACGAACGGCCCCGGTCAGCCCACCAGGTTGTCGGCCATCTCCTCGGTGAGGCTGGACTCCGTGCCCGGAATGCCGAGGTCCTGGGCGCGCTTGTCGGCCATCGCGAGGAGTCGGCGGATACGGCCGGCCACGGCGTCCTTGGTCAGCGGCGGGTCGGCAAGCGCACCCAGCTCCTCCAGCGATGCCTGCTTGTGCTCCATGCGCAGCCGGCCCGCTGCCGCGAGGTGTTCGGGAACCTCGTCGGCGAGGATCTCCAGCGCGCGCTGCACACGGGCGCCCGCGGCGACGGCCGCACGCGCGGAGCGGCGCAGGTTGGCGTCGTCGAAGTTGGCGAGACGGTTCGCCGTCGCGCGGACCTCCCGGCGCATCCGGCGCTCCTCCCAGGCCAGCACGGACTCGTGCGCGCCGAGGCGGGTGAGCAGGGCACCGATCGCGTCACCGTCACGGACGACCACGCGGTCCACGCCGCGCACCTCGCGCGCCTTCGCGGCGATCGACAGCCGGCGGGCCGCGCCGACCAGGGCGAGCGCCGCCTCGGGGCCCGGGCAGGTCACCTCCAGGGAGGAGGAACGGCCGGGCTCGGTGAGTGAGCCGTGGGCCAGGAAGGCGCCGCGCCAGGCCGCCTCCGCGTCGCAGGTGGCCCCCGAGACCACCTGCGGCGGCAGACCGCGGATCGGGCGGCCCCGGCCGTCCACCAGGCCGGTCTGCCGGGCCAGCTGGTCGCCGCCGGCGACGACCCGGACGACGTAGCGCGAACCGCGCCGCAGTCCGCCCGGGGCCATCACGATCAGCTCGGAGCTGTGGCCGAAGATCTCAAGAATGTCCCGCTTCAGGCGCCGCGCCGCCATCGCGGTGTCCAGCTCCGCCTCGATCACGATGCGCCCGCTGACCAGGTGGAGGCCGCCGGCGAACCGCAGAATGGCGGAGACCTCCGCCTTTCTGCAGCAGGTACGGGTGACGGGGAGCCGGGAGATCTCATCCTTCACCGCTGCCGTCATCGCCATGGGCCGATCCTTCCATGCATCCGAAAAATACGGTCGTACGCGGCGGCCAGCTGCTCCGGGTCATGCCGCGGAGTTCCGTCGCTCCGGGCCACCGGCGCCAGCTCGACCGCTGCCCCGAGCCGCTTGGCCGCCTCGGTGAGGTCCTCGCGGTCGGGCACGGCAGCCTCGTCGGCCAGCACCACGTCCAGGGCGAGTTTAGGGGCGTGTCGTCCCAAAACCTCCAAATGACGCTGCGGGGAGAAGCCTTCGGTTTCTCCGGGCTGCGGGGCGAGGTTCAGTGAGAGCACCCGGCGCGCCTTCGTCTGCACGAGTGCGTCCAGCAGGTCGGGCACCAGCAGATGGGGGATGACCGAGGAGAACCAGGAGCCCGGGCCGAGGACGACCCAGTCGGCGTCCAGGACCGCCTCGACGGCCTCGGGAACGGCCGGCGGATCGTGCGGCACGAGGTGCACGGACTGCACCTCTCCGGGCGTGAGCGCCACGGTCGCCTGGCCGCGCACCAGGTCGGTCTCCTCGGGGCGGTCCGGGTCGTGCCCCCTGACCAGGGCCTGCAGCTCCAGCGGCACGGCGGACATGGGCAGCACCCGTCCGTGCGCCCCCAGGAGCCTGCCGACCAGGTCGAGCGCCTGGACGTGATCGCCGAGCTGCTCCCACAGGGCGACGATCAGGAGGTTGCCGACCGCGTGCTCGTGCAGGTCGCCCTTGGACTGGAAGCGGTGCTGGATGACGCGGGCCCAGGTCTGGCCCCAGTCGTCGTCGCCGCACAGCGCGGCCAGCGCCTTGCGCAGATCGCCGGGCGGCAGCACGCCCAGCTCGTCGCGCAGCCGCCCGCTGGAGCCGCCGTCGTCGGCGACGGTGACGACGGCGGTGAGGTCGCCGGTGATCCGGCGCAGCGCGGCGAGCGAGGCGGACAGGCCCATGCCGCCGCCCAGCGCGACGACCTTGG
>NZ_JAFJSY010000141.1 GCF_019857225.1 Streptomyces plumbidurans | reverse complement strand
GAACGGGACGCCCCGAGCCCGGGCGGCGCGCGGCGAGCGGCGCGCGACCGTCCGGGGGACGGCGGCGCCGGTCGGCGGGCGTACGGCCGCGTCCACGACGCCGTACTCGACGATCTCCAGCGAGACGGCGGGCGCCGTGTGCGGCAGGGCGTGGTGTCCGGCGCCAGCAGGGCGCACGGCTGCACGAGCGCCCGGCAGGCGCGGCCTCTCACGCGCAGCCCCGTCCTACTTCCCGGCCCCCTTCGCCGCCTTCGCCGCCGCCTTCGTCTCCTGCTTGAACGCCCGGACCTTGGTCAGTGACTCCGGACCGGTGATGTCGGCGACGGAGCGGAAGGAGCCGGGGTCGCCGTAGGAACCGGCCGCCTCGCGCCAGCCCTTGGGCTGTACGCCGAGTTGTTTGCCGAGCAGGGCCAGGAAGATCTGGGCCTTCTGCTTGCCGAAGCCGGGGAGGTCCTGCAGCCGCTTGAGCAGCTCGCGGCCGTCGTCCACGCCCTTCCAGACCAGCTCGGCGTTGCCGTCGTAGTGCTCGACGAGGTACTGGCACAGCTGCTGGATGCGCTTGGCCATGGAGCCCGGGTAGCGGTGCACGGCCGGCTTCTCGGACAGCAGCGCGGAGAAGACCTCCGGGTCCATCGCGGCGATGTCGTGCGCGTCCAGGTCGTCCGCGCCGAGCCGGTCCGCGATGGTGCGGGGTCCCTTGAACGCCCACTCCATCGGGACCTGTTGGTCCAGCAGCATCCCGGTCAGCGCGGCGAGCGGGGAGCGTCCGAGGAGCTCGTCGGCCCCTGCGTCCTGGGCGAGGTGAAGGGTGAGGTCCATGCTCCCGATGATGCCGTGTGTGCGCTCGGGCCGCCCGGGGGCGGCGGTAGCCTTCCGCGGGTGAGTCCCGCCCGGGTGAGTCCCGAAGACCTCGTCGCCCACTACGGCCTGGAGCCGATCCCGCGCGAGGGCGGTCTGTACCGCCGGACGTGGGCGGGCCCCGAGCGGCCCGACGGACGGCCCGAGGGGACGGCGATCGTCGCCCTGCTGACGGCCGGTGACTTCTCCGCCCTGCACCGCCTGCCCACCGACGAGATCTGGCACCACTACCTCGGCGACCCGCTGGAACTCCTGCTCCTCGCTCCCGACGGCACCTCCACCACGGCCGTGCTCGGCCCGGACGTCCTCGGTGGCCAGCACCCGCAGCTCACCGTCCCCGCCGGCACCTGGATGGGCGCACGCGTCACCGGCGGCGGGGCGTGGACGTTCTTCGGCTGCACCATGGCGCCCGGATTCACCTTCGAGGGGTACGAGCACGGGGACGCGGACGGGCTCACGGCGCGGTATCCGGACCGCGCCGCCCACATCCTGGAACTGTGCCGCCCATGAGACTTCTCGACGGACAGGTCGCCCTCGTCACGGGCGTGGGCGGCGGCATCGGACGCGGCATCGCGCTCAGGTTCGCCGAGGAAGGCGCCGCGGTCGCGCTGCACTGCCGTACGGCGGCCGGGGCGGCGCGGGAGGCGGCCGCGCGGATCGAGGGCTCGGGCGGGCGGGCCGTCGTCCTGCGGGGCGACCTCACCGACGAGGACACCTGCCGGCGGGTCGTGGGGGAGGCCGCCGAGTGGGGCGGCGGCCTTGACGCGCTGGTCAACAACGCGGGCGTGCAGCCGACCCGGGAGCTGCCCGGCATGACGGCGGACGAGTGGCGGGCGGTCGTCGACACCAACCTCTCCAGCGTCTTCGCCTGCACGCAGGCCGCCGCCGAGGTCATGCGCGGGCGCGGCGGCAGCGTGACCCACATCGCCTCCATCGAGGGGAGCGCGCCCGCGCCCCTGCACGCGCACTACAGCGCGTCCAAGGCCGCGGTCGTGATGCACGCCCGGGCGGCGGCCCTGGAGTACGGCCCCTCGGGCATCCGCGTCAACAGCGTCTCGCCCGGCCTGATCGGGCGGGAGGGGCTGGAGCAGGCCTGGCCGGAGGGGGTGCGGCGGTGGCGGGCCGCGGCCCCGCTGGGGCGGCTCGGGCGGCCGGAGGACGTCGGGGACGCGTGTGTGTTCCTGGCCTCACGGCTCGCCTCCTGGGTGACCGGACACGACCTGGTGGTGGACGGTGGGGTGACGGCCCGGCCCCCGTGGTGAGCACACGGCGGCCCGTGTCCGTACGTACCGGGAGGTGCTGGACGACGACGGAGAGACCACGTGCGGTGTGACGGTGCACAGGGCGGACGGCGAGAGCGTCGGCACGTCCGCGGACCCCTCCGGCGCCGAGGGCTTCAGGGGCTGGCGCTGCTGGGCTCCGTGCTGGTCCTGCTCGTCCTCGGCGGGGCGGGGCCCGCGTCCGCGCACGCCGCCCTCAAGGGCACCGACCCCGACGACGGAGCCGTCCTCAAGTCCGCCCCCCGCCACATCACCCTGACCTTCACCGAGTCCGTCGGCCTGCTCGACGACTCCTTGCGCGTCCTCGACCCCGGCAACCACCGGGTGCGCGTCGGCGAGGCGCGCCACGCCGAGGGTCGCTCCGACACCGCCTCCGTGACCCTGCCGGCGAAGCTCGCCGAGGGCACGTACGTGGTGGCCTGGCGGGTCGTCTCGGCGGACAGCCACCCGGTCGGCGGCGCGTTCACCTTCTCCGTCGGCAAACCCTCCGCGACCATCGCCACGACCAGCACCGGCCCCACCGAGAACCCGGCGACCGCGAGCCTGTTCAACATCGCCCGCTATCTCGCCTATCTGGCCGTCGCGCTGCTGATCGGCGCGGCCGCCTTCGTGGAGCTGTGCCGGCCGGCGGACCGCGGGCCGCTGCGCGGGCCGCTGGTGGCGGGCTGGTGGACCCTGCTGGGCACCAGCGTGGTCCTGCTGGTGCTGCGCGCCCCGTACGAGAACGGCACGGCCCCCGCGACCGCCTTCGACGCCGACGCCTTCGGCCGCACCCTCACCGGCCGCCCCGGGCTCCTCCTGCTCGCCCGGATCGCCCTGCTCCTCGTCGTCGCGCTGTTCGCGGTGCGCCTGCGCAGACGTACGCAGTGGTCGCGTCCGGTCCTGGCCGCGGGCGGTGTGCTCGCCGTGGCGCTGGCCCTGACCTGGGCCGCCGCCGAGCACGCCTCGGCCGGTATCCAGGTGCCGCTCGCGATGACGTCCACGGTGCTGCACCTGCTGGCGATGGCCCTGTGGCTGGGCGGACTCGCGGCCCTGCTGATCCTGCTGCACCGCACCGAACTGCCCGCGGCGGCCGTCGCCCGCTTCTCCCGTGTCGCCTTCGCCTGTGTGACCGTCCTGGTCGTCACCGGCGTCTACCAGTCCTGGCGCGGCCTCGGCTCCTTCGGCGCGCTCACCGGGACGACGTACGGGCGGCTGCTGCTCGCCAAGGTGGCGGCCGTGGTGCTGCTGCTGGCCGCCGCGGGGTTCTCGCGGCGCTGGACGGCGCGGCTGGTGGGCGCCGATGCGCGGACGGTCGTACGGGAGCGGGTGCCCGAGCCGGTGGGCGGGCCGCCGTCCGTCTCTGCCGAGGAACCGGCCGGGCTGGCGGGCGCGGACGACGGGCGCCGCGGTCTGCGCCGCTCGGTCCTCGCCGAGGTCGCCGTGGGCGTCGTGGTGCTGGTCCTCACGACGGTCCTCACGAGCACGCTCCCGGGCCGGGCCGCGGCCGAGGCCGCCGGGCAGCCGGTGACGGCGGGCGGGCTGCCCGTCGCGTCCGTCACGAACGTGCCGTTCGACGTGGGCACCCCCAACGGCCACGGGAAGGTGCAGATCACCATCGACCCGGGCCGGGTGGGCGACAACTCGGTGCAGGCCGTGGTCTTCGGCCCCGACGGCGGCATCGTCGCCGTCCCCGAGGTCCGCCTCACCCTGAGCCTCCCGGCGCGGAAGCTGGGCCCGCTCGACGCCAAGCTGCGGAACCTGGGCGGCTACTGGGGCACCAGTGACCTCACGCTGCCGATCGCGGGCACCTGGACCATGAGCGTCACGGTCCGCACGACCGACATCGACCAGGTGACGGTGACCAAGGCCGTGCGTATCCAGTAAGGCACCTTACGTAGCCGTATGTTCGGGTCCTCGAACGCAACGATCACAAGTGTGTCGGTTACGTTTCCACAAAGCTCTAGGGCAGCTATTGACCGATGACCGGATATGGGGCTGTTATTACCGCCACGATGTTCGGTCGAGTTGATTTCTGGTCGGTTTCGACTTCTTTCGACATGGCGCAGCTGTGACCGAAACCCTGCCTCAGGAGCCGTTATGTCAGACCTCTCCCCTTCGGGTCCCCCCACTCCCAGTGAGCTCGTCTCTCCCTCCCGCCGCAGTCTGCTGCGCGGAGTGGGCGGCGCCGTCCTTCTGGCCGGCGCCGGTGTGCCGCTGCTGAGCGCCTGTGGCGACAGCAGCAGTGGCTCCGACCCCAAGACCGTCAGTCTCGGCTCCAACGCCTCGGACGCGGTGCCGAAGAAGGCGTTCGCCGAGATCTACGCGGCCTTCAAGAAGCAGTCCGGCATCACGGTCGACGTGAACACCAAGGACCACAACACCTTCCAGGAGCAGATCAACTCCTACCTCCAGGGCACGCCGGACGACGTGTTCACCTGGTTCGCCGGCTACCGCATGCAGTTCTTCGCGGCCAAGAAGCTCGCCTCGCCGATCGACGACGTGTGGGCCAAGATCGGCGGCGACTTCCCCGACGCGATGAAGCAGCTCAGCAAGGGCGAGGACGGCAAGTACTACTTCGTGCCGCTGTACACGTACCCCTGGGCGGTCTTCTACCGCAAGAGCGTCTTCAAGCAGCACGGCTACGAAGTCCCGACCACCTGGGACAAGTTCGTCGCCCTGTGCAAGCAGATGAAGAAGGACGGACTGGTCCCGATCGCCTTCGGCGACAAGGACGCGTGGCCTGCGATGGGCACCTTCGACCAGATCAACTTCCGCCTCAACGGCTACGACTTCCACAAGTCCCTGATGGCGGGCAAGGCCTCCTGGACCGACGCCAAGGTCAAGGCCGTCTTCGACCACTGGTCGGAGATCCTGCCCTACCACCAGGACGGCTTCATGGGCCGCACCTGGCAGGACGCCGCGCAGGGCCTGGTGGCGAAGAAGTCCGGCATGTACGTCATCGGCTCGTTCGCGGCCCAGCAGTTCACCAACAAGGCCGACCTCGACGACCTCGACTTCTTCGCCTTCCCGGAGATCAACTCCGCCTACGGCCAGGAGACCGTGGAGGCGCCCACCGACGGCTTCATGGTCAGCAAGTCCCCGAAGAACCACGCCGGCGCCGTCAAGCTCATGGAGTACCTGGGCACCCCGGAGGCCGAGCAGATCTACCTCAAGGCCGACTCCAGCGTGGTGGCGGCCTCCAGCAAGGCCGACACCTCCTCGTACACGCCGCTGCAGAAGAAGGCGTACACCATGATCAGTGGCGCCAAGAACCTCACCCAGTTCATGGACCGCGACTCGCGCCCCGACTTCACCTCCTCGGTGATGCAGCCCAGCCTGCAGAAGTTCCTGCAGAACCCCAAGGGGATCGACAGTCTGCTGTCCTCGATCGAGCGTCAGAAGAAGACGATCTTCGCGTCCTCCTGAACTGAGATCAGACAGTGACGACCGACACGAACATGAAGAGCCCGGAGGCGGCAGCCGTGCCGCCTCCGGGCCGTGCGCCCGACAAGAAGCGGGTACCGCGGGGGCACAAGCGCCTGCTGACCCGCCGTGACCGCATCACGCTCGCCTTCATGGCGGGCGTGCCCACGGTCCTGCACGTGGCCCTGGTCTGGGTCACCGCCATCGCCTCGATCGCCCTGGCCTTCACCAGCTGGGACGGGATCGGCTTCAGCTCCATCAAGTGGGTGGGACTGGACAACTTCAAGCACCTGTTCAGCGACAACCCGCAGTTCTGGCCCGCCGTAGAGCACAACATCATCTGGTTCGTCGTGCTCATCCTGATCCCGACGCCGATGGGGCTGTTCCTCGCGGTCCAGCTGGACAAGAAGATCCGCTTCAGCCGGGTCTACCAGACCGCGTTCTTCCTGCCGGTCGTGGTCTCGCTGGCGGTCACCGGCTTCGTCTGGCAGCTCGTCTACAACCCCGACACCGGCCTGATCAACAGCCTCATCGGGGCCAACAAGCCCGGCCACTACATCGACTGGATCGGCGATCCGCACCTGAACCTGTGGGCCGTCCTGGTCGCCGCCTCCTGGCGGCACACCGGCTACATGATGATCCTGTACCTGGCCGGCCTGAAGGGCGTCGACCCGTCCCTGCGCGAGGCCTCGGCGCTGGACGGCGCCAACGAGTGGCAGACGTTCAAGAGCGTCATCTTCCCGACCCTGCGCCCGACCAACACGGTCGTCCTGGTGGTCACCATCATCGAGGCGCTGCGCGCCTTCGACCTGGTGTTCGTCTTCAACAAGGGCGCCCAGGGCACCGAGCTGCTGTCGATCCTGATCACCAACAACATCATCGGCGAGTCCAGCCGGATCGGTTACGGATCGGCGATCGCCGTCGTCCTGCTGGTCATCTCCCTGGCGGTCATCATCCCGTATCTGATCGCCACCTTCCGGAAGGAGCGGCAGGCATGAGCACCGCCGACGCTCTGGCCAAGCAGCGCACGCCCGTCCGCCCCGCCCGGATCCTGCTGCACGTCTTCCTCGTCGTCACGTCGCTGGCCTGGCTCGCCCCGCTGCTGTGGGCGATCTTCGCGGCACTGCGCCCGTATGCGGAGACCAGCAACAAGGGCTATGTCTCCTGGCCGGACAAGCTGAACTTCGACAACTTCAAGAACGCGTTCGAGCAGTCGGACATGCTGCACTACTTCGGCAACACGCTGATCATCGCGGTCCCGGCTGTGCTGATCACGCTGCTGCTGTCGTCGATGGTCGCGTTCTACGTCAGCCGCTTCGACTTCCGGCTCAACATCTTCCTGCTGCTGGTGTTCACGGCGGGCAACCTGCTGCCGCAGCAGGTCATCATCACCCCGCTGTACCGGATGTACCTGCTGATCGACCTGCCGGGCATCACCGCCAGCGGCAAGCTCTACGACTCCGCGCTCGGCCTGGTGCTCATCCATGTGGCGTTCCAGTCCGGCTTCTGCGCGTTCGTGCTGAGCAACTACATGCGCATGCTGCCGCACGAGCTGACCGAGGCGGCCCTCGTCGACGGCGCCTCGGTGTGGCGGATGTACTGGCAGATCGTGCTGCCGCTGTGCAAGCCGGCGATGGCGGCGCTGGCGACGCTGCTGTCCATCTGGATCTACAACGACTTCTTCTGGGCCATCGTCCTGATCTCCACCGGCGAGAACATGCCGATCACCTCGGCGCTGAACAATCTCTCCGGCCAGTACTTCACGGACCCCAACCTGGTCGCGGCGGGCGCCCTGCTCACCGCGATCCCGACCCTGATCGTCTACTTCGTGCTGCAGCGGCAGTTCGTCAGCGGCCTGACGCTCGGCGCCAACAAGGGCTGATCCCCGGGGCGGTCCGGCAAGCGGCCGCCCCGGCTCTCAGGTCTCCTCGCACGCTGAGCACCCTGAGCGCGGTGCGGCCGCACGGTGTGGCGCGGCGGCGCCCGCTAGGCCGCCTCGGGGCGTGCGGCGCGCCCGTCCGGGGCAGGGCCCTGTGCCGCGTCGATCGTGAAGGTCTCGTCCTCCCCGAAGTCAGGGGCCCGGAAGGGGTCGGTCGTCGGAGGCGGCGAGGCCGTGGCGGCACTGCGGGGCCGCCCTTCCGGGGCGGAGAACAGCGAGGTCGGATCGATGAGAGGACTCCCTTGCGTGTCAGGTCCCCGAGGGGCCTGGTGTGCCGTGACCGGGCACGGCGGTTCTACAGCTTGGTCATCTTGGAGTACGGGCTCAGCACCCGCATCTGCGACGACCCGAAATCGACGAGCACCGCGATTCCGTCTTCGATCCCGACGACCCGGCCGAGGCCGTGGACATCGTGAGTGACCCGGTCGCCGACGGTGAAGTGCTTGGGGTCGGGCGCGACCGGGGCCTTGAAGGGGCTGGTGGGCAAGTGACGCTTCGGTGCGGCAGGTCTTGTCATTGCCCCCAGTATGCGCCTACGAGGGCCCCTAAGGGCAGCCTCAGCCGTCCTCGAACCCCTCTCCGGCGCGACGCGAGGCCGCGCGGTAGGGCGGTTCGGTCTCATCCAGGCCCGTACCGCCCGTACCCTTCGAGGTGTCTACGGCGTCACATAGCGGGCGCCAAACACTGGAGGCCATACCCCGTGCTGATTGCTCAGCGTCCGTCATTGACCGAAGAGGTCGTCGACGAGTTCCGCTCCCGGTTCGT
>NZ_JAFJSY010000140.1 GCF_019857225.1 Streptomyces plumbidurans | reverse complement strand
GTGCGGCTCGCCGCGATCGCGGCCGCCGCCGCGAACCACAGCACCCCGTGGTTCGCGCTCCGGCTGAGCCGGGGCAGCACCGGCCCGGCGCCCGGCCAGTCCCGCTCGGCGGCGAAGCCGAAGACACGGCTGTCGAGTGCGAACAGCCGCTTGCGCAGGGGGCGCGGACCGGGCGTCGGCGAGGTGAGGTCGCGATCGGGGCTCATGCGGTGCCGGTTACCCTGAAGTGCCCGTTTCCTGTCCATCTTGTCCACGGGCGGCGGACCACACCCGGAGGTCACCTGCATGCGTCTGCTCCTCGTACGCCACGGCCAGACCCCCAGCAACGTCGACTTCCTGCTCGACACCGCCGTGCCGGGCCCGGGCCTGACCGCACTCGGCGAGCGCCAGGCGGCCGCCCTGCCGGGGGCCCTCGCCGACGAGGACATCGAGGCCCTGTACGTCTCCACGCTGGTACGCACTCAGCTGACCGCCGCCCCGCTGGCGGCCGCCCGCGGCCTGGAGCCCCTGGTCCGGGACGGCATCCGGGAGATCGCCGCCGGCGATCTGGAGATGCTCCCCGGCAACTCCGAGCACGGCCTCCTCTACATGACGACGGTGTTCGCCTGGGCCGAGGGCGACACCGCGCTCAGGATGCCCGGCGGGGAGAACGGCGAGGAGGCGCTCGCACGCTACGACGCCGTGGTCGCGGAGGCCGCCCGCAGCGGCGCCGCAGCGGTCGCGATGGTCAGCCACGGCGCCGCCATCCGGATGTGGACGGCGGCCCGCGCCGACAACGTCGACGTCGCCTTCGCCGCCGACCGTCCGCTGGACAACACCGGCGTGGTGATCCTGGAGGGCTCGCCCACCGACGGCTGGAAGGCTCTTTCCTGGGCGGGCGCCGTGGTGGCCCCGGCGGGCGAGGGCGGACCCACGGGCCGGCCCGTATAACGGTTTGCCCGCGCCGCGCGGCGGCCCGCAGAATGCGGCCTCATGGGACATCTGGAAGCCGCACATCTCGAGTACTACCTCCCCGACGGGAGGGCGCTGCTCGGCGATGTGTCCTTCCGGGTGGGCGAAGGCGCCGCCGTGGCCCTGGTGGGGCCCAACGGCGCCGGGAAGACGACGCTGCTGCGGCTGATCTCCGGTGAGCTCAAACCGCACGGCGGCACGGTCACCGTGAGCGGCGGGCTCGGCGTGATGCACCAGTTCGTGGGGTCCGTACGGGACGAGACGACCGTGCGCGACCTGCTCGTGTCGGTCGCGCCGCCGCGCATCAGGGAAGCGGCGCGGGCCGTCGACAGGGCCGAGCACGGCATCATGACCGTCGACGACGAGGCCGCCCAGCTGGCGTACGCGCAGGCGCTCTCCGACTGGGCCGAGGCGCGCGGCTACGAGGCGGAGACGCTGTGGGACATGTGCACCACGGCCGCGCTCGGGATGCCGTACGACAGGGCGCAGTGGCGGCAGGTGAGCACGCTCTCCGGCGGTGAGCAGAAGCGGCTGGTCCTGGAGGCGCTGCTGCGGGGCACCGACGAGGTGCTGCTGCTCGACGAGCCGGACAACTACCTCGACGTGCCCGGCAAGCGCTGGCTGGAGGAGCGGCTGAAGGAGACCCGCAAGACGGTGCTCTTCGTCTCCCACGACCGCGAACTCCTCGCCCGCGCCGCCGAGAAGATCGTCTCCGTGGAGCCCTCGCCCGCGGGCGCGGACGCCTGGGTGCACGGCGGCGGCTTCGCCACCTACCACGAGGCCCGCCGCGCCCGGTTCGCCCGCTTCGAGGAGCTGCGCAAACGCTGGGACGAGAAGCACGCGCAGCTGAAAAAACTGGTCCTGACACTCCGTCAGGCCGCCGAGAACAGCCCCGACATGGCCTCCCGCTACCGGGCCGCCCAGACCCGGCTGCGCAAGTTCGAGGAGGCGGGCCCGCCGCCCGAGCCGCCCCGCGAGCAGGACATCAGGATGCGGATCAAGGGCGGCCGTACCGGCGTCAGGGCCGTCACCTGCAAGCAACTCGAACTCACCGGCCTGATGAAGCCGTTCGACCTGGAGGTCTTCTACGGCGAACGGGTCGCCGTCCTCGGCTCCAACGGTTCCGGCAAGTCGCACTTCCTGCGGCTGCTGGCCGGCGACGAGGTGGCGCACACGGGGGAGTGGAAGCTCGGGGCGCGGGTCGTGCCGGGGCACTTCGCGCAGACGCACGCACACCCGGAACTGCAGGGCCGCAAGCTGGTGGACATCCTGTGGCAGGAGCACGCCCAGGACCGGGGAGCGGCCATGTCCCGGCTGCGCCGCTACGAGCTGACCGGCCAGGCCGAGCAGAGCTTCGACCGGCTGTCCGGCGGGCAGCAGGCCCGCTTCCAGATCCTGCTCCTGGAACTGCAGGGCGTCACGGCCCTGCTGCTCGACGAGCCGACCGACAACCTCGACCTGGAGTCCGCCGAGGCCCTCCAGGAGGGGCTGGAGGCCTTCGACGGCACGGTGCTCGCGGTCACGCACGACCGCTGGTTCGCCCGCTCCTTCGACCGGTACCTGGTGTTCGGAAGCGACGGACGCGTCCGCGAGAGCGCCGACGCCGTATGGGACGAGCGGCGGGTGGAGCGGGTGCGGTGACCGCACCCCGGCGCCGAAGTGTGCGAGCGACGGAGGCCCGGGCGCCGGGTTGTTCGTAGAGTGGATGCAGAAGGGTGAGAACCATGGTTTCCCTCCCGGATGCCGCTCGGGTCTGACGCGCGCCGGGCGGGTACTCGTACCGCATGGACGAACACGACGAGCGGGGTACCACCATGACCGGAGTCGACCCCAGCAGGCTGGACGACCAGCAGCTCATGAAGGAGCTGGAGACGATCCACCGCACGCGCCACGACACGCTGCTCTACGCCTCGACCGACGCGCTGCGGGCCCACAACGATCGCATGGCCCAGCTGGAGGGCGAGTACCTGCGCCGCAACCCGCAGCGCATGGTCGCCGCGGGCCGCACCCGGGAAGGCGCCAGGGAACGGCACTGCGGGGAGTCGGCGACTCCCCGCAGCTGACGTCACCCGCTCAGCCGGCACCTTTCGAGAACACGCTCACGAGCCTTCCGAGAACACGCTCACGAGCGCGTCGCAGAACGCCTTGAGGTCGTCCGGCTTACGGCTGGTGACCAGCTTGTTGCTGCCGTGGTCGCAGATTTTGACCTGCTCGTCGACCCAGGTGCCGCCCGCGTTCTTGATGTCGGTCCGCAGGCTCGGCCAGGAGGTGAGCACCCGGCCGCGGACCACGTCCGCCTCCACCAGCGTCCACGGGGCATGGCAGATCGCGGCGACCGGCCGGCCCCCGTCGAAGAACTCCCGGACGAACGACACGGCCTTGTCGTCCATGCGCAGGAAGTCCGGGTTGGCGACACCGCCCGGCAGGACGAGCCCGCCGAACGAGGAGGCCGAGGCCTCACCCACGACCTCGTCCACGGGGAACGTGTCCGCCTTGTCGAGGTGGTCGAAGGCCTGGATCTCGCCCGACTTCGTCGACACGAGCACGGGCTCGTGACCGGCGTCCTGCACGGCCCGCCAGGGCTCGGTGAGCTCGACCTGCTCCACGCCCTCGGGCGCGGTCAGAAACGCGATACGCATGGTGTTCGACGTCCCTTCCTCGTCTTTCTCGACTCTGCTCGACTCTGTTCGCCTCACCGGGTGTCCCGGTCGGCGGGTTCGGCACGGCTGATCTGTGCGAGCGCCGAGTCCGGGTCCTGCGACTCGGCCAGATCGCCGAGGCTCACCATCCCCACCGGCAGCCCGTCCTCCACGACGGGCAGCCGGCGGACCGCGTGGGCGCGCATCAGTGCCACGGCGGCCGGGACGGGATCGTCCGGGGCGAGCAGTACCGGATCGCGGGTGCACACCGACGCCGCGCTGACCACCGCCGGATCGTCGCCCTCCGCGACCGCTCGTACGGTGATGTCACGGTCGGTGAGCATGCCGACGATGCGCTGCCCGTCGGCGACCACCACATCGCCGATGTCCTGGGTCCGCATGAGCCGCGCCGCCTCGACGAGGGACGCGTCCGGGCGGACGGCGACGACCCCCGGAGTCATCACCTCCCGGACGAAATCCGCCGTCACCGCATCTCCCTCGGGACGTTCCCCGGCCGGGTCAGCGCCTTCGTCAGCTCCTGCACGTTCGTGTAGCGGTCCGTTCGGGGCAGCCGCCCCACGGCCTCCACGAGGATGTCGGGCGCGTTCTTGCGGCGCAGCACGCCCGTCAGCTCCCGGGGACCCGCCGGGAAGGAGCTGCGTCCGAGGATCCGGGCCAGTTCCAGCCGGACCGTCTCGAACGACGCCCCGGACCCGCCCGGCGCCACCGGACCGCCCGCGACCTGCGGGTCGTCGTCGGCGACGGGCTCCGGGTCGTGCCACTCCTCCGTCCGCGTCGGGTGCCCGGAACGGAGCAGTCCCTGCAGTTCGTGCTTCATCTCCTCGTCGCGGTGGACGCTCAGCCGGTCATTGCCTCGCTGCATGTCGTTCTCCAGATCTTCCGCGGTCCGCTCCGCGTACCCGATGACCGGACGCCGACACCGTGTTTGCCGACCCGCGCGGCTGGTAACCCGGAGGGCGCCTCCCACACGCAGGACCTGGGGAAGGACGTGCCATGGCACTGCTCGCGGTGATCATCCCGATTCTGATGCTCGGCGTGGTGCTGGCTCTGGGCCGCTACGAGGAACTGCTGCTGCCGCGCGGACCGGACGACGGGAACCGGGACGCCCTGCGGCACCCCGGCCCCGTCGCCCCCGCCGTCACTTCTCGCGGTGGGGGAGAAACTCCTGCACCTTTGCCTTGAGCCCCTGCCTGACCATTCCGGCGCGGTCCGCGTCGCCCTTGAGGACCGAGGCGGCCGTGGCCTCCATCTGCTCCCAGGTGGCGTGCGGCGGGATCGGCGGGACCGCCGGGTCGGTCAGGAACTCGATCACCGCGGGGCCGTCGGCCTCCAGACCGGCGCGCCAGCCCGCCTCCACGTCCTCGGGCTTCTCCACCCGGACCCCGGTCAGCCCCAGGGAGCGGGCGAACGCGGCGTACTGCACGTCCGGGAGCTCCTGCGACGGCAGGAACGACGGGGCGCCCGACATGGCCCGCATCTCCCAGGTGACCTGGTTGAGATCGCGATTGTTGAACACGGCGACGACCAGCCGCGGGTCCTCCCACAGATCGCGGTACTTGGCCGCCGTGATCATCTCCGCCAGACCGTTCATCTGCATCGCCCCGTCCCCGACCAGTGCGATCGCCGGCCGGTCCGGGTGGGCGAACTTCGCGCCGATCGCGTACGGCACCCCGGGCCCCATCGTGGCCAGCGTGCCGGAGAGCGAGGCGCGCATGCCGGGCCGCATCGTCAGATGCCGGGCGTACCAGTTGGCCGCGGAACCCGAGTCGGAGGTGACGATCGCGTTCTGCGGCAGCAGCGCGTCCAGGGCGTGCGCGACGTACTCCGGGTTGATCGGGTCGGCGGACTGCTGCGCCCGCCGCTCCATCACCTCGCGCCAGCGCGACACGTTGTCGCAGATGGTGTCGTACCACTCGGGCCCGCGGTCCTCGCCGATCAGCGGGATCAGCTGCTGCAGGGTCGCCTTCGCGTCGCCGATGAGATTGACCTCGTAGGGATAGCGCATCCCGACCATGTGCGGATCGATGTCGATCTGCACGGCGCGCGCCTTGCCGAAGTCCGGCAGGAACTGGCTGTACGGGAAGGAGGAACCGATGGTCAGCAGGGTGTCGCAGTCCCGCATCAGCTCGTAGGACGGACGGGTGCCCAGCAGCCCGATCGAGCCGGTGACGTAGGGGAGTTCGTCGCTCAGGACGTCCTTGCCGAGCAGTGCCTTGGCCACGCCGGCCTTCAGCCGTCCGGCGATCTGCTCCACCTCGGCGCGTGCGCCCGCGGCGCCCTGGCCGACCAGAATGGCCACCTTGTCACCGGAGTTGAGGATCTCCGCCGCCCGCCGCAGGGACTCCTCGGAGGGCACCGCCGTCCAGGAACTGCGGTCCAGGCTGGAGGGGACCATCTTGAAGTCGTGCGTGGGCGGGGAGTAGTCGAGCTCCTGCACATCGCCGGGGATGATCAGCGCGGTCGGGCTGCGGCGGGCGTACGCGGTACGGATCGCGCGGTCGATGACGTTCGGGAGCTGCTCGGGAACCGTCACCGTCTCCACGAAGTCCGAGGCGACGTCCTTGAAGAGCGTGTGCAGATCCACCTCCTGCTGGTACGAGCCGCCCATCGCGGTGCGGTGCGTCTGGCCGACGATCGCGAGCACCGGCACATGGTCGAGCTTGGCGTCGTACAGACCGTTGAGCAGATGGATCGCGCCGGGCCCCGAGGTCGCCACGCACACTCCGAGCCGACCGCTGAACTTGGCGTACCCGACCGCCTCGAACGCGGACATCTCCTCGTGCCGGGACTGGACGAACCGCGGCTGGTTGTCCGCCCGGCCCCAGGCGGCGAGCAGTCCGTTGATGCCGTCGCCGGGATAGCCGAAGACGTGGTCCACCCCCCACTCACGCAGTCGCTGCAGGATGTGGTCGGAGACCTTGACGCTCATGTGGGGACCTCCCGGGCCTTGGCGTGGACGGACTGGCAGTCGTCTGACAACCGAGTCACCGCGAAGTGCGCCGGAAAACATGTGCGGTGTTTGGTCCGGGGACTCATGGGCAGGCGCAACACCAGTGCTTCGGACAGGAGGCACGTCCGTGGGGGAGCGGCCAGGGCCGCCCGGTCGCGCCTGTCCTGTCCCCGAGCGCGGCAGCACTCCCACGGGACCGTCCACCCCAGAGCACCATCGAGGGAGTTGCGACGCACATGCCCACCCAAGCGAGCGCGAAGCACCACCCGCACGACGACGCCCCGGACACCGCCGAGGCCTTCCGCACGCTCGCCGCGCTCCCCGCGGGCCCGCGGCGCGACGCCCTGCGCGGCCGGATCGTCGAGGCCTGGCTGCCCATGGCCGAACGGCTCGCCGGACGCTTCCGCAGCCGCGGCGAGAGCTACGAGGACCTGCGCCAGGTCGCGTCCCTCGGCCTGGTCAAGGCCGTGGACCGCTACGACCCCGCACGCGGCAACGCCTTCGAGAGCTACGCCGTGCCCACCATCACCGGCGAGATCAAGCGGCACTTCCGCGACCACATGTGGACGCTGCACGTGCCGCGCCGGGTGCAGGACCTGCGCAACCGCGTCCGGTTCGCGGCCCAGGAACTCTCCCAGACCACCCCGGGCCGCAGGCCCACCGTCGCGGAACTCGCCGCGCACACGGGAATGAGCGAGGACGACGTCCGCGCCGGCCTGGAGGCGCTGGAGAGCTTCACCGCGCTCTCGCTCGACGCCGAACTGCCCGGCAGCGAGGACGGCTACTCCCTCGGCGACGCCCTCGGCGCGGCCGACCCCGCACTGGACACGGTGGTGGACCGAGAGGCCGTCAAACCGCGGCTGGCGGCGCTGCCCGAGCGCGAGCGGACCATCCTCTACATGCGGTTCTTCGGCGACATGACGCAGAGCCGGATCGCCGAGCTGCTGGGCATCTCCCAGATGCACGTGTCCCGGCTGATCAGCCGGTCCTGCTCCCGGATGCGGGACCAGATCATGCGCGACGTGGCGTAGGCGGCGCCGCGGGGGCGTCCGGGCGGGCCGGTTCACCCGCTCGGACGCCCCTTTTCGCGCGAATGGGGCCCGGCCGCGCGCGCCTCGAGGCGAAGCGGGCTCTGATGGGCTAGGGAGCACGGCCAAGCCTCGCGTACGGCCTCGGGTGCTCCCGTCACATCGCCCGTCGAAGGAGCCCTCCCCATGCGTTCCACCGCCCGTGTGCTGTCCGTGGCGGCCCTGGCCAGTGCCACGCTCGGCTTCGCCGCCTCGGCCGCCCTCGCGGACCCGGCCGCGGAGGTCAGTCCGAGCACCGTCGCCCCGGGCGGCAGCGTCACCGTCTCGGTCACCTGCGAATCCACCGGCGGCGAGGCCCCCGCCACCATCGACGCCACCTCCGAGGCCTTCGACGAGGGCACCGTCAAGCTGCAACGCGTCCCCGGCGACGACAAGGGCGCCTCCACCTCCTACCGCGGCACCGCCCGCGTCTCCGGCACCGACGATCTCGCGGGCGACACCCCGGACGAGGCGGCCCCGGACGAGGCCGCTCCCGGTGGGGCGGCTCCCGATGGGGCCGTCCCCGGCCAGGATGCTCAGGGCGCGCAGAATGCCGAGGCGGCCCAGGACGTCGCGTGGACCGTCGAGGGCACCTGCCCGGGGGCGCCCGGCGGCAAGGGCAAGGAGTGGAGCGCCACGTTCCACGGCGGCCACGGCGACGGCTCCGACGGCGATGGTGGCGATGGCGCCGGCGAGGTCCCCGGCGGCCCGAGCGACATCCCCGGCGGCCCGAGCGACGTCCCCGGAAAGCCGAGTGAAGTCCCCGGCGGACGGGGCGACGTCACCGGCGGCGGCGGTGGCGGCGGCGGGCCGGTCGAGCACGGGGTGCAGGCCGGTGAGGGCGGCGCCTTCACCGACTCCGTGCCCGCCTTGGTCGCCGGCGGCCTCCTGATCGCGGGCGCGCTGGGCGGGGCCGCGTACCGGGTGTGGCACAAGCGCTCCGTCCTGCGCGGCTGACCCGCCACGCGCCGGCCCGCCGTGCGCCGACCCGCCATGTGCCGACCCACTGTGGGACCGGCGCAACCCCGGCGGACGGCCGTGGCCCTGCGGCACCCTGGGTACTCACTGCCCGAGGCACGACTGCGCGGAGGTAGGCATGCGGCGGACGGACCCGGAAGGCCACGGCCCCGTCCGCTACGGGCCACCCCTGCCCGAGGACGGGCTGCCCGTACCGCCCGAACTCGCCGACGCGCTGGCCGCGGCAGCGACCCGGACCGGCAGCGAGCCCATCGGCGGCGGACCCGAACTGCTCGACGCCGCCCGCGGTTACTGGGAGCGGCGCGGCCTGCCCACCGAGGACGGCCTCGTGGCGGCAGGACCCGGCGCCCCCGCCCTGCTGCTCGCCCTGACCGCCGCGCTCGGCGGCGACGTCCTGGTGCCGAGGCCGTGCGCGGCCTGGTGGGCGCCGTACGCACGCCTGTTGGGCAGACCCGCCTTCCATGTCGCGACGCCGGCCGAGAGCGGTGGCGTGCCGGACCCGTACGCCCTCCTGGAGACCGTGCGCAGGGTGCGCGCCGAGGGCGGTGACCCGCGGCTGCTGGTGCTGTCGGTCGCCGACGACCCCACGGCCACCGTCGCCCCGCCCGACGCGCTGCACGAGTGCGTGCAGGCCGCCGCGGCGGAGGGCCTGCACCTGGTCAGCGACGAGACCTGGCGCGACACCGTGCACGCACCGCACGACACCGTGCTGGTCAGCCCCGCCGAGATGCTGCCCGACCGGGTCACCGTCGTCTCCGACCTGGCGGGCGCCCTGCTGCCGCCCGGCTGGCCGGCCGCGGTGGCCCGCTTCTGCGGCGACGAGTCCGGCCGTGCGCTGCACGCGCGCGTGCTCGACGTGCTGACCGCGCTCGGCGCCCGCATCGCCGGTCCGGTCGCCGCCCCCGCCGCCTACGCACTCGGGGA
>NZ_JAFJSY010000014.1 GCF_019857225.1 Streptomyces plumbidurans | reverse complement strand
GTGTTGATGGCGGTCTTCAGCTCCAGGATCTCGCCGCGCGCGTCCACGTCGATCTTCTTGGACAGGTCGCCGTTGGCGACGGCCGTGGTCACCTGGGCGATGTTGCGGACCTGCGACGTCAGGTTGTCCGCCATGTAGTTGACGTTGTCGGTCAGGTCCCGCCACACCCCGGAGACGCCCAGCACCTGCGCCCTTCCGCCCAGCCGGCCGTCGGTGCCGACCTCGCGGGCGACGCGGGTCACCTCGTCGGCGAACGCGCGCAGCTGCTGCACCATCGTGTTGACGGTGTCCTTCAGTTCGAGGATCTCGCCGCGGGCGTCGACCGTGATCTTCTTCGACAGGTCGCCGTTGGCGACGGCGGTCGTCACCTGGGCGATGTTGCGGACCTGCGACGTCAGGTTCAGCGCCATGAAGTTGACGTTGTCGGTGAGGTCCTTCCAGACGCCGGAGACGCCGCGCACCTGCGCCTGGCCGCCGAGGTTTCCCTCGGTGCCGACCTCGCGGGCGACGCGGGTGACCTCGTCGGCGAAGGCGGAGAGCTGGTCCACCATCGTGTTGATCGTCGACTTCAGCTCCAGGATCTCGCCCTGCGCGTCGACGGTGATCTTCTGGCTCAGGTCGCCGTTGGCGACGGCGGTCGACACCTGCGCGATGTTGCGGACCTGCGACGTCAGGTTGTCCGCCATGAAGTTGACGTTGTCGGTGAGGTCCTTCCAGACGCCGGAGACGCCCCGCACCTGGGCCCGGCCGCCGAGGTTTCCCTCGGTGCCGACCTCGCGGGCGACGCGGGTGACCTCGTCGGCGAAGGCGGAGAGCTGGTCGACCATGGTGTTGATGGTGGACTTCAGCTCCAGGATCTCGCCCTTCGCCTCCACCGTGATCTTCTTGCCGAGGTCGCCCTGGGCCACGGCGGTCGACACCAGCGCGATGTTGCGGACCTGCGACGTCAGGTTGTCCGCCATGAAGTTGACGTTGTCGGTGAGGTCCTTCCAGACGCCGGAGACGCCCCGCACCTGGGCCCGGCCGCCGAGGTTTCCCTCGGTGCCGACCTCGCGGGCGACGCGGGTGACCTCGTCGGCGAAGGCGGAGAGCTGGTCCACCATCGTGTTGATCGTCGACTTCAGCTCCAGGATCTCGCCCTGGGCGTCGACGGTGATCTTCTGGCTCAGGTCGCCGTTGGCGACGGCGGTGGTCACCTGGGCGATGTTGCGGACCTGCGACGTCAGGTTCGACGCCATGAAGTTGACGTTGTCGGTGAGGTCCTTCCAGACGCCCGACACACCCCGCACCTGGGCCCGCCCGCCCAGCTGCCCCTCGGTGCCGACCTCGCGGGCGACGCGGGTGACCTCGTCGGCGAAGGCGGAGAGCTGGTCCACCATCGTGTTCACGGTCAGCTTCAGTTCGAGCAGCTCACCGGTCGCCTCGACGGTGACCGTACGGGTCAGGTCGCCGCGCGCCACCGCCGTCGTCACCAGGGCGATGTCCCGCACCTGGGCGGTCAGCCGGGACGCCATCGTGTTGACGGCCTCGGTGACGGCCCGCCAACTGCCGGAAAGACCGGTCACCTTGGCGCGTCCGCCGAGCCGCCCCTCCGTGCCCACCTCCCGCGCGACCCGGGTCACCTCGCCGGTGAACAGCGACAGCTGGTCGACCATCTTGTTCACGGCCCTGCCCAGCCGCCGCAGATCGCCCCTCAACTGGCGGCTGCCGTCGTGCAGATCGACCCGCTGGGTCAGATCGCCGCCCGCCACCGCGTCCAGCACCCGGGTCGCATTGGCCGCCGGGGCCACCAGGGCGTCCAGGATCTGGTTCACATCATTGACCCGGGACGTCCAGGCGCCCTGCCCCGGGCTGGCCGAGACCCGCTCGTCGAGCCGCCCGTGCCGCACCAACTCCCGCTTCACACGCCGCACTTCCCCGTTGAAGTGCACACTGCGGTCCACGATCTGATTGAAGGCCGCCGTCAGCTCGGCCACGATCCCGTGCCCTGTCTCGGGCACCTTCGTGAAGTCGCCGTCCCGAGCCGCCTTCATCGCGGCGAGCAGCGTGCGCAGCTCCGATGCTCGGATTTCTTCCACATTTTGTCCGTCTTCGAGCGCGCGTGTAGCACTGTTCTCACTCATGGCTGCCCACTTCGGTAACTCGACGCTTATGGGCGTGGCCAGTCTGTCACTCTGTCGGCATCGACTGAGGCGTATTCGTACGAACCGCTCGGGGAGCTGTCCATGGGGGCCATTCCGACGCAACGGGATACCGCTTCCTGTGCCTGCGGGGCGCCTGCGCACCCGCAGACGACCGCGCACGGGAGCGCCAACTCCCGTGCGCAGACCCGCACCACGCTCTCCGGCAGCTCCCTCGCACCCGGCTCCGCCCGCGCTCTGGTACGGGCCACGGTCGCCGACTGGATCGACGCCCGCCTCCCCGGCACCGAGCACCTCACCGACCGCGTCGCCGACGACGCCGTACTCGTCGTCAGCGAACTCGTCACCAACGCCGTCGTGCACGCGGGCACCGACGTCGACGTGGAGTGCCGACTGGAGGAGCCGGCCGGCGAACTGGTCGTGGAGGTCTCCGACCACCACCCCTCCCGCGCGCCCCACGACTCCCGCGCCGAAGGGTCCTGCGAGACACCGGAGCACGGCCGCGGACTGCGCCTGGTCGCCACGCTCGCCGAGTCCTGGGGCGTCACCTTCGGCAGAGGCACCAAGACGGTCTGGGCGCGGCTGTCCGCCGAACGGCACAGGACAGGGAGCGACCAGGACTCGTACGGCGGCCGGCTCGCCCTGGAGCGCGGGCTGCGTGCCGCGGAGATCCTCGCCCCCGACCCGCAGCGCGCCGAGCGCGACCGGGACTGGCTGCAGCGCGGTGCGCTGTCCTTCCTCGCCGAGGCCTCCGACCTGCTCGCCGGACAGCTCGACGAGAACCTGGTCGCCGCGCTCGCCGGACAACTGATCGTGCCGCGGCTCGCCGACTGGTGCGCGGTGTGGCTGGAGGACGAGGCCATGGGCCGCGGCTGGGCCGACGGCACCGCGGGCGCCGGGCCCCGGCTCGCCCGCGTCTGGCACGGCAGCGAGAACCGCATCGAGGAGTTGCGCCGGGCGCTGGACAAGGACCCGCCGCACCCCTCCGACCCGTTACGCTCCGGGCCCGTGCCGCACCCCTGGCCGGGCGAGGCGCTCGGCGTGCGCGACGAGCACGGCACCGCGCTCGCCTACCGGCTGATCGCGGGCGGCCGCCCGCTCGGCACTCTCGTCATCGGGCGGGCCGGACTGCTGCGCTTCCCCGACGAGGTCACCGGGCTGATCGAGGACCTCAGCCGCCGGGTGGCGCTCGCCATCGGCGCGGCCCGCCAGTACGCCCGCCAGGCCACCATCAGCCAGGTCCTGCAGCGCGGCCTGCTGCCCGCCGCCGTCGCCGAGATCCCCGGCGTGCGCAGCGCCCTCGTCTACGAGCCGTGCGACAAGGGCGGCCCCAGCGGCGACTTCTACGACCTCTTCCCGGCCGGCGACGGCCGCTGGTGCTTCGCCGTCGGCGACGTCCAGGGCAAGGGCCCCGAGGCCGCCGTGGTGATCGGCCTCGCGCGCCCCTGGCTGCGCCTCCTCGCACGTGAGGGCTACCGCGTCGCCGACGTACTGGACCGCCTCAACCGCCTCCTCCTCGACGACGCCACCGAGGCCGCGGACGCAGCCGCCCGGGCCCTGGTACGGCCGCCCACCCCCGGCGACGGCCCGCAGACCCGCTTCCTCTCCCTCCTCTACGGCGAGCTGGCCCCCTTCGACGGCGGCGTCCGCTGCACCCTCGCCTCCGCGGGCCATCCGCTCCCGCTGCTGCTCGGCCCCGACGGCGCCGTCCGCACGGCAGCGCGCCCGCAGACCCTGCTCGGGGTGATCGAGGACGAGACGTACACCAGCGAGACCTTCGAGCTGGGCTCCGGCGACACCCTGCTGTGCGTCACGGACGGGGTGACCGAGCGCCGCTCCGGCTCCCGCATGTTCGACGACGCCGACGGGCTCGCGGAGGTCCTCGCCGGGTGTGCGGGCCTGAGCGCCGAGCTGATCGCGGAGCGCATCCGCAGGCTGGTGCACGAGTTCGGCGGAAGACCCCCGGAGGACGACCTGGCGCTGCTGGTGCTGCAGGCGGAATAGGGCTCCGCCCGCGTGCTGGACAATGGAGGGCATGCCTTCCGCACTCCCCGACGGCGAGCCGGTCCCCGCCGACGGCGCCCTGCCCGCGTCCGCGCTCACCGCCGCCGCCGACCGCCCCCTCGGCTTCTATCTGCACGTCCCGTACTGCGCGACCCGCTGCGGCTACTGCGACTTCAACACCTACACCGCCACCGAGCTGCGCGGCACGGGCGGCGTCCTCGCCTCCCGCGACAACTACGCCGACACCCTGACCGACGAGATCCGCCTGGCCCGCAAGGTCCTGGGCGACGACCCGCGCCCGGTCCGCACGGTCTTCGTGGGCGGCGGCACCCCCACGCTGCTGGCCGCGGACGATCTCGTACGGATGCTGGGCGCCATCCGCGACGAGTTCGGCCTCGCACCGGACGCGGAGGTCACGACGGAGGCGAACCCGGAGTCGGTCGACCCCGCGTATCTGGCGGCCCTGCGCGAGGGCGGCTTCAACCGCGTCTCCTTCGGCATGCAGAGCGCCAAGCAGCACGTACTGAAGATCCTGGACCGCACGCACACCCCGGGCCGCCCGGAGGCGTGCGTGGCGGAGGCTCGCGCGGCGGGCTTCGAGCACGTCAACCTGGACCTGATCTACGGCACCCCGGGGGAGTCGGACGACGACTGGCGGGCCTCGCTGGACGCGGCGATCGGCGCCGGGCCCGACCATGTGTCGGCCTACGCCCTGATCGTCGAGGAGGGCACCCAACTCGCCCGCCGCATCCGCCGGGGCGAGATCCCGATGACGGACGACGACGAGCACGCGGACCGCTACCTGATCGCGGACGGGATCATGTCTGCGGCCGGCTTCGACTGGTACGAGGTCTCCAACTGGGCCACCTCCGAGGCCGCCCGCTGCCTGCACAACGAGCTGTACTGGCGCGGCGCCGACTGGTGGGGCGCGGGCCCCGGCGCCCACTCCCACATCGGCGGCGTGCGCTGGTGGAACGTCAAGCACCCGGGCGCCTACGCGGCGGCACTCGCGCAGGGCCGCTCGCCCGGCGCAGGCCGCGAACTGCTCTCCGACGAGGACCGCCGAGTGGAGCGCATCCTGCTGGAGCTACGCCTGCGCGAGGGCGTACCGCTGATGCTGCTGCGGGAGCCGGGGCTGGCGGCGTCGCGGCGAGCGCTGGGGGAGGGGCTCCTGGAGAGCGGTCCGTACGAGGACGGGCGGGCAGTGCTGACGCTGCGGGGGCGGTTGCTGGCGGACGCGGTGGTGCGGGATCTGGTGGACTGATCACTCCGGCGGGTGCTCGATCCACGCCCTCACCCAGGAGATCATCAGGCCTCACCGGTACCTGTGACGAAGTCGATCAGTTCCTCCACCCGTCCCAGCAGCTCCGGCTCAAGATCCTTGTAGGACCCCACCCGCTTCAGGATCGCCTGCCACACCGCCCCCGTGTTCTCCGAAGGCCACCCCAGCGCCCGGCACACCCCCGTCTTCCAGTCCTGCCCGTGCGGGACGCGCGGCCAGGCGGCGATGCCGAGGTACGACGGCTTCACCGCCTCCCAGATGTCGATGTACGGGTGCCCGACCACGAGTGCGTGCTCGCTCGTCACCGACTCCGCGATCCGCCACTCCTTCGAACCCGGCACCAGGTGATCCACCAGCACCCCCAGCCGCGCGTCCGGCCCCGGCGCGAACTCCGCCACGATCGACGGCAGGTCGTCCACACCGCCCAGGTACTCCACGACCACGCCCTCGACACGCAGGTCGTCGCCCCACACCTTCTCGACCAGTTCGGCGTCGTGCCTGCCCTCCACGTAGATGCGCCCGGCGCGAGCCACGCGCGCCCGCGCGCCCGGGACGGCCACCGAGCCGGAAGCCGTACGGGAGGGACGTACAGGAGCGGACGACGACGGTCGTACGAGCGTCACCACCCGGCCCTCCAACAGGAACCCCCGCGGCTCCAGCGGGAACACCCGGTGCTTGCCGAAGCGGTCCTCCAGGGTCACCGTGCCCGCCTCGCAGCGGATCACCGCCCCGCAGAAACCGGTGCCGGGCTCCTCCACCACCAGACCGGGCTCGGCCGCGACCTCCGGGGCGGGCTGGGACTTCTTCCACGGCGGGGTCAGATCGGCGGAGTACTGGCGCATTCGCACGACGATAGGAGAAGCGGCCCGGCGGCGGTCACGACACGCCGAAACGGGCAGCCAGCTCGTCCCGCTGAGCCCGTACGAAACGGGCATCCACCACCGCTCCGTGACCGGGCACGTACAACGCGTCGTCCCCGCCCAGGCCCAGCAGCCGGTCCAGGGCGGCGGGCCAGTGCGACGGTACGGCGTCGGGGCCCGCCTGCGGCTCGCCGGACTCCTCGACCAGGTCGCCGCAGAAGACCACCTCGGGCGAGCCCGGCACCAGCACCACCAGGTCGTGGCCGGTGTGCCCCGGCCCCACGTTCGCCAGCAGGACCTGCCGCCCGCCGCCCAGGTCGAGCGTCCACTCGCCGGAGACCAGATGCCGGGGCGCGACCAGGGCGTCCACCGCCTCCTGCGCCGCACACGCCGCCAATCCATTGCCCACCGCGTCCGCCCGCAGCTCCTCGCGCGCGTGCCGGGCGCCGAACACCGCGTCCAGGCCCACCGCGCCGTAGACCTCCGCGCCCGCGAACGCCGCCGCCCCGAAGACATGGTCGAAGTGGGGATGCGTGAGCGCGAGATGAGTCACACGGTGACCGGCCAGCTCCTGCGCCTCGGTGCGCAACCGCGCGCCCTCCGCGAGGCTCGACCCCGCGTCGATCACCAGCGCGGTGTCCTCGCCCACGACCAGCCCGGCCGTGCAGTCCCACCCGGGAAGCCGCCGGCGACCCACCGAGGCCGACACCCGCTCCCACCCGAGGTCTTCCCAAGTCACCGTCATACCGCGACGCTAGCGGTACGAGCCGCTCCGGCAGGGACTGCCTTGCCCGGGGCGTACCCCACCGCCGTACACTGGGCCGGGGAACTCTGGCACTCGGCTGGACAGAGTGCCAGGCCAGGTGCCTGGGGGACGACTTCTGGAGGTGTGTGCGCGAGATGCTGAGTGAACGACGGCTCCAAGTGCTGCGCGCCATCGTCCAGGACTATGTCGGCACCGAGGAGCCGGTGGGCTCCAAGGCCCTGACCGAGCGGCACAGCCTCGGCGTCTCCCCGGCCACCGTGCGCAACGACATGGCGGCCCTGGAGGACGAGGGCTTCATCGCCCAGCCGCACACCAGCGCCGGGCGCATCCCGACCGACAAGGGCTACCGGCTCTTCGTCGACAAGCTCGCCGGCGTCAAGCCGATGTCCGCGCCCGAGCGGCGCGCCATCCAGAACTTCCTCGACGGCGCCGTCGACCTCGACGACGTCGTGGCCCGCACCGTGCGGCTGCTCGCGCAGCTCACCCGGCAGGTCGCGGTCGTGCAGTACCCCTCGCTGACCCGCTCGACGGTGCGGCACGTGGAGCTGCTCTCGCTCGCCCCGGCGCGCGTGATGCTCGTACTGATCACCGACACCGGGCGGGTCGAGCAGCGCATGGTGGACTGCCCGGCGCCGTTCGGCGAGGCCTCGCTCGCCGACCTGCGGGCGCGGCTCAACAGCCGGGTCGCGGGCCGCCGGTTCGCGGACGTGCCCCGGCTGGTCGAGGACCTGCCCGAGGCCTTCGACGTCGACGACCGGGGCACCGTATCGACGGTCCTGTCCACCCTCCTCGAAACCCTCGTCGAGGAGAACGAGGAGCGGCTGATGATCGGCGGCACCGCCAATCTGACCCGCTTCGGACATGACTTCCCCCTCACCATCCGCCCGGTGCTCGAGGCCCTGGAGGAGCAGGTCGTACTCCTCAAGTTGCTTGGTGAGGCGGGGGATTCGGGCATGACGGTGCGCATCGGGCACGAGAACGCCTATGAGGGACTCAACTCCACTTCTGTGGTGTCGGTGGGCTACGGTTCGGGCGGCGAGGCAGTCGCCAAGCTCGGCGTGGTCGGACCGACCCGCATGGACTACCCGGGAACGATGGGAGCGGTACGCGCAGTGGCACGGTACGTCGGACAGATCCTGGCGGAGTCGTAAGTGGCCACCGACTATTACGCCGTACTCGGCGTGCGCCGCGACGCGTCGCAGGAAGAGATCAAGAAGGCCTTCCGGCGGCTCGCACGCGAGCTGCATCCGGACGTCAACCCGGATCCGAAGACCCAGGAGCGGTTCAAGGAGATCAACGCCGCCTACGAGGTGCTCTCCGACCCGCAGAAGAAGCAGGTCTACGACCTCGGCGGCGACCCGCTCTCGCAGTCGGGCGGCGGTGGCGCGGGCGGCTTCGGGGCCGGCGGCTTCGGGAACTTCTCGGACATCATGGACGCGTTCTTCGGCACGGCGTCGCAGCGCGGTCCGCGCTCGCGCACCCGCCGCGGCCAGGACGCCATGATCCGGCTGGAGATCGAGCTCGACGAGGCCGCCTTCGGCACGACCAAGGACATTCAGGTCGACACGGCGATCGTCTGCTCCACCTGCAACGGCGAGGGCGCGGCGCCCGGCACCACCGCCCAGACCTGCGACATGTGCCGCGGCCGCGGTGAGGTCTCGCAGGTCACCCGGTCCTTCCTGGGCCAGGTCATGACCTCGCGGCCGTGCCCGCAGTGCCAGGGCTTCGGCACCGTGGTGCCCAGCCCCTGCCCGGAGTGCGCGGGCGACGGCCGGGTCCGCTCCCGCCGCACCCTCACGGTCAAGATCCCGGCCGGTGTGGACAACGGCACCCGGATCCAGCTCGCGGGCGAGGGCGAGGTCGGCCCCGGCGGCGGCCCCGCCGGCGACCTCTACGTCGAGATCCACGAGCTGCCGCACTCCACCTTCCAGCGGCGCGGCGACGACCTGCACTGCACGGTCACCATCCCGATGACCGCGGCGTCGCTCGGCACCAAGGTCCCGCTGGAGACGCTGGACGGCATGGAGGAGGTCGACATCCGGCCCGGCACCCAGTCCGGCCAGTCGATCCCGCTGCACAGCCGGGGCGTCACGCATCTGCGCGGCGGCGGCCGGGGCGACCTCATCGTCCACGTCGAGGTCCAGACCCCGACCAAGCTCGACCCCGAGCAGGAACGCCTCCTGCGCGAACTGTCGAAGCTCCGCGGCGAGGAGCGCCCGCAGGGGCAGTTCCAGCCCGGACAGCAGGGGCTGTTCTCGCGGCTGAAGGACGCGTTCAACGGGCGGACGTAGCCGGGTTCCGTATCGGTCGACGGGGGTCTTTCCTGTGGCGTATGCCACGGCGCGACCCGATTCGGACTTGTTCGGAGGACGTGACAACATGCGGTCATGTCCTCCGCGCTGACCGATCTTTTCCCGCATCCGATCGTGCAGGCCCCGATGGCGGGCGGCGTTTCCGTGCCGCATCTCGCACAGGCCGTGTCCGAGGCCGGCGGGCTGGGGTTCCTGGCCGCCGGGTACAAGACGGCCGACGGCATGTACCAGGAGATCAAGCAGCTCAGGGGACTGACCAACCGCCCGTTCGGCGTGAACCTCTTCGTGCCGCAGCCCGACTCCGCCGACCCCGGCGCCGTGGAGATCTACGCCCACCAACTCGCCGGCGAGGCCGCCTGGTACGAGACCGAGCTCGGCGACCCGGACAGCGGCCGCGACGACGGCTTCGACGTCAAGCTCGCGGTGCTGCTCGACAACCCGGTGCCAGTGGTCTCTTTCCACTTCGGCGTGCCGAGCCGCGATGTGATCGACTCCCTGCACCGCGTGGGGACCTTCACCCTGGTCGCCGCGACGACCGCGGAGGAGGCCCTCGCCGTGGAGCGGTCCGGCGCCGACGCGGTGATCGCCCAGGGCGTGGAGGCCGGCGGCCACCAGGGCACGCACCGCGACGTCCCGGAGCGGGGCGGCGCGGGCATCGGCCTGCTCTCCCTGGTCGCCCAGGTCCGCGAGACCGTGAGCATTCCGATCATCGCCGCCGGCGGCATCATGCGCGGCGGACAGATCGCCGCGGTGCTGGCGGCGGGCGCGAGCGCGGCCCAGCTCGGCACCGCCTTCCTCGTCACGCCGGAGTCCGGCGCCAGCGCCGTCCACAAGCAGGCCCTGACCAACCCCCTGTTCGTCCGTACGGAGTTGACCCGCGCGTTCACCGGACGCCCGGCCCGCGGCCTGGTCAACCGCTTCCTGCGCGAGCACGGCCCCTACGCCCCCGCCGCCTACCCCGAGGTCCACCACCTCACCGCGCCGCTGCGCAAGAAGGCCGCCGCGTCCGGCGACGCGCAGGGCATGGCGCTGTGGGCGGGGCAGGGCCACCGCATGGCGCGCGAGCTCCCGGCCGGACAGCTGGTGGAGGTCCTGGTCGCCGAACTCGACGCGGCCAGGACAGCGTTGTCGGCCGAGGGCGACCTGCGATGACCGCCCCGGTGTTCGTCGTCGACTCCCTCGCGGACGCGGCCGCGGGGACGACCGTCGAACTGGACGGGCCCGAGGGGCGGCACGCGGTCTCCGTGCGGCGGCTGCAGCCCGGTGAGGACGTGGTGCTGAGCGACGGCCGGGGCCGCGGCGCCTCCGGCGCGGTCGTGCGCACGGAGGGCAAGGACCGGCTGTTCGTCGAGGTCTCCGAGCTTGTGTCGGAGCCCGAACCGGCCCCCCGTATCACCGTCGTCCAGGCCCTCCCCAAGGGCGACCGCGGAGAGCTGGCCGTGGAGACGATGACCGAGACCGGCGTGGACGCCATCGTCCCCTGGCCGGCCGCCCGCTGCATCACCCAGTGGAAGGGCGACCGGGGCCTGAAGGCACTCGCCAAGTGGCGTGCCACGGCCCGCGAGGCCGGCAAGCAGTCCCGCCGGCTGCGCTTCCCCGAGGTCGCGGACGCGGCAACGACCAAACAGGTTGCCGCACTTCTGGCCAAAGCCGACCTCGCCGCCGTCCTGCACGAGGACCGCGACTACCCGAGCGAGCCGCTGGCGAGCGCCGAACTCCCCGCCACGGGTGAGATCGTGCTGGTCGTGGGCCCCGAAGGGGGCGTCTCGGAACAGGAGTTGCAGATCTTCGCCCAGGCGGGCGCGAAGGCGTACCGGCTCGGGCGTAGCGTGCTGCGTACATCGACCGCGGGGACCGCGGCGACCGCCCTGCTCCTCGGCCGCACCGGCCGCTGGTCCTGAACGCCCAAGGGGAAACACACGTGGAACTCGCCCAGGTCCGACTGCTCGTCAGCGACTTCCCCGCCTGCTACCGCTTCTACGCCGAAGTGCTCGGGCTCAAGCCGCAGTCGGGCGCGACCGAGGGGCCGTACGAGAAGTTCAGCCCGGCCACCGGCTCGGCGGGCATCGCCCTGCAGGACCGCTCGATGATGGCCGAGGTGCTGAACGAGCTGGGCGACACCGCGACCGGCCACCGTTCCCTGGTGGTGCTGCGCGTCGACGACCTCGACGCCTACTGCGAGCAGATCGCCGGCCGTGGCGCCGAACTCGTGCACGGCCCGGCCGCCATGACCGACCGTATGCGGGTGGCCCATCTCAAGGACCCCGAGGGCAATGTGGTGGAGCTTCAGGAGTGGCTGCTGCTGCGCGGCTGAGCCCGGCGCGTTCGTGACCGTATGCGCTCTACCGCCGGACGGCACTCGGTGGCAGGCTGCCGTCCATGGGGGCGTTGAGGCGCATTGGGCGGCGGCCGCGGGGACGGCGGGTCGCGGTCGCGGGCCTGTTCGCGGCGGTGGCCGTCGGCGGAGCCGTGGCCTGTGATCCGGCCGGGCTGAGTTCCGCGTCGGTGGCGTACACGACCGACCAGACCGCGACCGCGGAGCTGAAGCGGCAGCACGTGAACGTGCAGTGGCTCAGCTGCACCGCCAACTACGGCGACAACAAAGGTTCCAGCCAGGCGCCCTCGGCGAGCGAGACCACCATCGCCAACGTCGACTGCCAGGGGCAGACCAAGGACGGCAAGGACATCACCGTCAGCGGCAAGGTCACCAAGGCCGTCGACGGCTCCTGCGTGCGCGGCGACCTGACCGCCAAGGTCGGCGGCAAGACCTGGTTCCATGTGACCGGGCTCGGCAACTGCAACGCGACGCCGTCCCCCATCCTCAACAACCCGTCCAATGGACAGCGCCCTGGCGCCACCGTCACCGTGACGGTCACCAGGACCATCTGGTGCAAGGGCGACCCCAAGTGCTGGCCCGTGGAGGGCAAGTGATCGGTGGCTGGCTGCCGGCAGCGCCCTTGCCTAAGGTGACCGGGTGACCGAACCTGCCTCGACGGCATCAGCAGCCTTCCCCGCGTATCTCCGTTACCCGCATGTGCACGGCGAGTTGGTGACCTTCGCCGCCGAGGACGACATCTGGCTCGCACCCCTCGACGGCGGCAGGGCCTGGCGGGTGAGCGCCGACGACGTGCCGGTCTCCACGCCCCGCATCTCGCCCGACGGCACGGCCGTCGCCTGGACCTCCAGCCGGGACGGCGCCCCCGAGGTGCACGTCGCCCCGGTCGAGGGCGGTCCCGCCCGGCGGCTGACGCACTGGGGCAGCCTGCGCACCCAGGTGCGCGGCTGGACACCCGACGGGCAGGTCCTGGCGATCACCACCCACGGCCAGGCCAGCCTGCGCCGCACCTGGGCGCACGCCGTCCCGCTCGACGCGGGCCCGTCGACACAGCTGCCGTACGGGCCCGTCGGCGAAGTCGCGTACGGTCCCGCGACCGTGCTGCTGTCCGCGCCGATGGGGCGCGAGGCCGCCTGGTGGAAGCGCTACCGGGGCGGCACGGCCGGGAAGCTGTGGATCGACCGCGACGGCGAGGGCGAGTTCGTACGGCTGCACGAGGACCTGGACGGGAACATCGAGTTCCCGGTGTGGGCGGGGGAGCGCATCGCCTTCCTCAGCGACCACGAAGGCACCGGCGCGCTCTACTCCTCCCTCGCCGACGGTTCCGACCTGCGCCGGCACACCCCGGTCGACGGGTTCTACGCCCGGCACGCCGCCGGCGACGGCACCCGGATCGTCTACGCGTCGGCCGGTGAACTGTGGCTCCTCGACGACCTGGACGGGGCCGGGCCGCGCCGGCTCGACATCCGGCTCGGCGGGCAGCGCGCCGACCGGCGGTCCTTCCCGCTGGACGCCTCCCGCTGGTTCGGCTCCGCCGCGCCCGATCACACTGCCCGCGGCAGCGCCGTCGCCGTCCGGGGCGCCGTGCACTGGGTCACCCACCGCTCGGGCCCGGCCCGCGCGCTCGCCGCCACCCCCGGCGTACGGGCCCGGCTGCCGCGCACCTTCCGCGCGGAGGGCGAGGAGTGGGTGGTGTGGGTGACGGACGCGGAGGGCGACGACGCCCTGGAGTTCGCGCCCGCCACCGGCCTCGCCCCCGGCGCCACCCCGCGCAGGCTCGCGGCCGGACAGCTCGGCCGGGTCCTCGGGCTGGCCATGGCGCCCGACGGCAGCCGTGCCGCCGTCGCCGCGCACGACGGCCGGGTGCTGCTCGTCGAGCGCGAGACCGGTGAGGTCCGCGAGGTCGACAGCAGCGCCGACGGCGACGTGTCCGGCCTGGTCTTCTCGCCCGACTCGGCCTGGCTCGCCTGGTCCCACCCGGGCCCGCGCCCGCTGCGCCAGCTCCGCCTCGCCAACACCACCGACCTGTCGGTCACCGAGGCGACCCCGCTGCGCTTCCAGGACTACGCCCCCGCCTTCACCCTGGACGGCAAGCACCTGGTCTTCCTGTCCAACCGCTCCTTCGACCCGGTCTACGACGAGCACGTCTTCGACCTGGCCTTCGTGGTCGGCGACCGCCCGCACCTGATAACGCTCGCCGCGACGACCCCCTCGCCGTTCGGGCCGCAGCGGCACGGCCGTCCCTTCGAGGCGCCCGACAAGGACGAGACCCCGGACAGCGAGGGCACCCCGGCCACCCGTATCGACCTGGAGGGCCTGGCCGACCGGATCGTGCCCTTCCCCGTGGAGGCCGCCCGCTACTCCAACCTGCGCGCGGCCAAGGACGGCGTGCTGTGGCTGCGCCACCCGGTGCAGGGCGTCCTCGGCTCCTCCCGGGCCACCCCGGACGACCCCGACCCCAGGACCGAGCTGGAGCGCTACGACCTCGCCCAGCAGCGCCTGGAGCATCTCGCCGCCGACGCCGACCACTTCGCGGTCAGCGGCGACGGCAAGCGGGTGCTGCTGTGGACGGACGGCCGGCTCAAGGTCGTACCCAGCGACCGGCGGGCCTCGAACGACGACGAGAGCGACAGCAACATCACCGTCGACCTCTCCCGCATCCGGCAGACCGTCGACCCCTCGGCCGAGTGGCGGCAGATGTACGAGGAGACGGGCCGCATCATGCGGGACCACTTCTGGCGGGCCGACATGAGCGGTGTCGACTGGCCGGGCGTCCTCACCCGCTACCGGCCCGTCCTCGACCGGGTCGCCACCCACGACGACCTCGTCGACCTGCTGTGGGAGGTACAGGGCGAACTCGGCACCTCCCACGCCTATGTCGTCCCGCGCGCCGGCCACCGCCGCGGACCCCGGCAGGGACTGCTCGGCGCGGACATCTCCCGCCACGAGGACGGCAGTTGGCGGATCGACCGCATCCTGCCGACCGAGACCTCCGACCCGGACGCCCGCTCCCCGCTGGCCGCACCCGGCGTCGCGGTACGGGCAGGCGACGCGATCGTCGCGGTCGGCGGCATCCCCGTGGACCCGGTCACCGGGCCCGGCCCGCTGCTCGTCGGCACGGCCGGCAAGCCCGTCGAGCTGACCGTCTCCCCGGCCGGCGGCGGCGAAGCACGGCACGCCGTCGTCGTCCCCACCGCCGACGAGGAACCCCTGCGCTACCACGCGTGGGTCGCCGACCGGCGCGCCCACGTCCACGAGCGCTCCGGCGGCCGCCTCGGCTACCTGCACGTCCCCGACATGCAGGCCCCCGGCTGGGCCCAGATCCACCGCGACCTGCGCGTCGAGGTGGCCCGCGAGGGCCTGGTCGTCGACGTCCGGGAGAACCGCGGCGGCCACACCTCCCAGCTGGTGGTGGAGAAGCTGGCCCGCCGCATCGTCGGCTGGGCGCTGCCCCGCGGCATGCGCCCCTACAGCTATCCGCAGGACGCGCCGCGCGGCCCGGTCGTCGCCGTCGCCAACGAGTTCTCCGGCTCCGACGGCGACATCGTCAACGCGGCCATCAAGGCCCTGGGCATCGGCCCGGTCGTCGGCACCCGGACCTGGGGCGGGGTCATCGGCATCGACCACCGCTACTGGCTGGTCGACGGCACGGGCATCACCCAGCCCAAGTACGCGTTCTGGCTGGAGGGTTACGAGTGGGGCGTGGAGAACCACGGCGTCGATCCGGACGTGGAGGTGATCCAGCGCCCCCAGGACCACGCGGCGGGCCGGGACGTCCAGCTGGACGAGGCGGTCCGTATCGCCCTCGCGGCGCTGGCGGAGAACCCCGCCAAGACGCCGCCGGGCCTGGACTGACGTCCGCGCGGCAGGCGCTGGATACGATGCCCCCGTACGCGATCGGCCGGCTTGAGGAGAGCACATGCCAGGGGAGCCGCAGGACGACTGCCTGTTCTGCAAGATCGTCGAAGGACATGTCCCGGCGACGATCGTCCGGGAAACGCAGACCACCGTCGCCTTCCGCGACATCAACCCCCAGGCACCCACGCACGTCCTGGTGATCCCCAGGGCGCACTACGAGAACGTCGCCGCGCTCGCCGCGGCCGACCCGGACCTCGCCGCGGACGTGCTGCGCGAGGCGAAGGCGGTCGCCGACGAGGACAAGCTGGAGAGCTACCGCGTCGTCTTCAACACGGGCCCCGGTGCGGGCCAGACCGTCTTCCACGTCCACGCGCACGTCCTCGGCGGCCGCGGCATGCAGTGGCCCCCCGGGTAACAGGCCGTGTCCGTACGTGAATTGGTGGTCCTCGGCACCGCCAGCCAGGTCCCCACCCGGCACCGCAACCACAACGGCTATCTGCTGCGCTGGGACGGCGAGGGACTGCTCTTCGACCCCGGCGAGGGCACGCAGCGCCAGATGCTGCGTGCCGGGGTCGCCGCGCACGACCTGAACCGGGTCTGCGTCACGCACTTCCACGGTGACCACTCGCTGGGCCTCGCGGGTGTCGTCCAGCGCATCAACCTCGACCGGGTGCCGCACGAGATCACCGCGCACTACCCGCGCTCGGGGCAGCACTTCTTCGACCGGCTGCGGTATGCGACGGCCTACCGCGAGACGGTCGCGCTCACCGAGACCCCGGTCGACGCGGACGGCATCCTGGCCGTCACCGGCTCGTACACCCTCGAAGCCCGCAGGCTCTCCCACCCGGTCGAGTCCTACGGCTACCGGCTCATCGAGCCCGACGGCCGCCGCATGCTCCCCGAGCGGCTGGCCGCGCACGGCATCAAGGGCCCGGACGTCGGGCGGCTGCAGCGGGAGGGCTCGTTCGACGGCGTCTCCCTCGCGGACGTCAGCGAGGTGCGGCGCGGCCAGCGGTTCGCGTTCGTCATGGACACCCGGCTGTGCGACGGGGTGCACGCGCTCGCCGAGGGCTGCGACATGCTCGTCATCGAGTCGACCTTCCTCGACGAGGACACCGCCCTCGCGACCGAGCACGGCCATCTGACCGCCGGGCAGGCGGCGGCGGTCGCGCGCGAGGCGGGCGTACGGCATCTGGTGCTCACGCACTTCAGCCAGCGCTACCCCGAGCCCGACGAGTTCGAGCGGCAGGCGCGGGCGGCGGGCTTCGAGGGGGAGCTGACCGTCGCGCACGATCTGCTGCGGGTACCGGTTCCGAAACGCCGGTAAAACGCCCGTACGATACTTCGATGCCCCTCCCCAAAGCTGAACTGCACCTCCACATCGAAGGCACCCTGGAGCCGGAGCTGGCCTTCGCGCTGGCCGCGCGCAACGCCGTCGAGCTGCCGTACGCGGACACTGACGAACTCCGCAAGGCGTACGACTTCGCGGACCTGCAGTCCTTTCTGAACCTGTACTACGAGCTCATGGCCGTCCTGCGCACCGAGCGGGACTTCGAGGACCTCGCGAACGCCTATCTCGCCCGCGCGGCCGCGCAGGGCGTGCGGCACGCGGAGATCTTCTTCGACCCGCAGGCCCACATCGCGCGGGGCGTCGCGATGGGCACGGTGGTCGAGGGGCTGTGGCGGGCGCTGGGCAGCAGCGAGGCGCACCACGGCGTCTCGACGCGGCTGATCCTCTGCTTCCTGCGCGACGAGTCCGCCGAGTCGGCGCTCAGCACCCTGGAGGCCGCGAAGCCGTATCTGGACCGGATCACCGCCGTCGGCCTCGACTCGGCCGAGGTGGGGCATCCGCCGGCCAAGTTCCGCGAGGTCTACGAGGCCGCCGCGGCGCTCGGCCTGCGACGCGTGGCGCACGCCGGTGAGGAGGGCCCGCCGGAGTACATCACCGAGGCCCTGGACGTCCTCGGCATCGAGCGCGTCGACCACGGCCTGCGCTGCATGGAGGACCCGGCACTCGTCGAGCGCCTGGTCCGCGACCGCGTCCCGCTCACCCTCTGCCCCCTCTCCAACGTCCGCCTGCGCACCGTCGACACCCTCGCCGACCACCCCCTCCCCGCCATGCTCGACGCCGGCCTCCTCTGCACGCTCAACTCCGACGACCCGGCCTACTTCGGCGGGTACGCCGACGACAACTTCGACGCGGTGCGCTCGACACTCGGCCTGAGCGCAGAACGGCTGCGCGAACTGGCCCGCAACTCCTTCGTCGCCTCTTTCCTGGAGGACGACGAGGAGCGGCGGGCCGGGTATCTGGCGGAGGTGGAGGCGTACGAGTTCTAGCGGCGCGGCTTCTACGCCGCTGTCGTGTTGTAGACGCGCAGGGCGAGTGCGGCTACGCCGGTGACACCTTCGACGCCGTGGGCAAGGCCCCGGGTCTGCCCGGGACCTGCCCGTGCGAGTCGGCCCGCGACTCCTTGACGGCGTCCTTTCTGGAGGACGACGAGGAGCGGCGGGCCGGGTGTCTGGCGGAGGTGGAGGCGTACGAGTTCTGAGACGCGTACGCGTTCCAGGAGGCGGCTTCTACGCCGCTGTCGTGTCGTAGGGGCTCGCCGCGGGTGCTTCCACCGGGATCTCGACGACCGGCAGGGGGCTTTTGCTCACGCGCAGGGCGATCGCCGTCATCGGGACCGCGATGAGCAGCAGGCCGGCGGCCAGTACCGCGCCCATCGCCGCGAACCCGGCCTGCGCCGCGAGCACGCTGCCCGCCAGCGGGCCCGCCGCCGTGCCGAGTGACGACGCCGAGCCGACCAGGACCGCCCAGCGCCCGCGGGTGTCCAGCGAGGCGGCCAGGCCGATCACGTACGACAGAACGACCGGGTAGAGCAGGTTCCAGGCGATCTCGCCGGTCGCGAAGGACTGCAGGTCGGTCGCGGACGCGCTGAGCACGATGCAGCCGGCGATGACGCCGGTGCCGGCGCCCACCGGGACGGCCCGCCCGAACCGCGGCCCGACCGCACCCGCGACCGTCAGGCCCAGCAGTCCGGCGCCGAGTGCCACCGCGAAGACCGCGCCGACGGTCGCCTCCGACAGATGCGCCTGCGCCAGCCCGATCCGGCTGCTGACGCCCCACAGGGAGTTCTGCGCGAGGGACCAGCACAGCAGGGAGAGGGCCAGGATCAGCCCGGAGCGGAAGTGGGGCAGGCGGGGGCCGTCAAGGGCGGACCGCTGGGTCGCCGTACGCTGCGGGAGGCGGCCGGTGAGCGGCCAGACGGCGAGCGCGGTCAGGGCGATCGCCGCGAGCGGCTGGCCGTGGCCCGCCCCGAGGTGCGGCACTGTCAGATAGACGGCGCCCGCGAGCGCGGAGACGCCGAGCAGACCGACCGTGGTCGTGCGGTGCGGGTCCGGCTGGGCGGCGATCCCGGTGGCGGCCACCGTCGTCGCCGTACCGGAGCCGAAGCCGCCGACCAGCGCGCCGAGGACGACGGCCGGGACGGCGTGGCTCAGGGCCGCGGTGCCGTAGCCGAGCACGGCGAGGGTGAGTCCGACGCGGGCCAGGGCCCGTGCCCCGATCCGTTCGACGCGCGAGGCCAGCAGAAAGCCGGCCGACGCGGAACTCAGCAGCAGCGCACTGCCGACGGCACCCGCCTGCGTGGCGGTGAGGGGCAGCCCCGCATCGAGCCGGCCCACGGTGGTGGGCAGCAGATAGGGGGCGAGGTACCCGGCCGCGAAAAGGGCGACGAGGGGCCAGGGGGTGGTGCGAGGGGCGAACACGGGCGTTCCCAGGGCATGCGAAATGGACCGGCACAGGAAAGGGGTTGGGGCGCAGGCCGTCGACGGACAGGAACGCGCGAGCAAGTTGTATCAAGCACGCGGTTTCCCGAAAAAGCCCGGAGGGTGTGATGTGGCACACGTTCTGTTTGGGGCTGGAGAGACCGGGTAACCACAAGGGCCCCTCCGCGTGAACGGGCGCCCGACTCGCGGGTAAATGCCCGCTAACGCCAGTGCGCCGACCCCGCCGCGCCGGGCGCCGTCGACTCGATCTTCAGGCGGATCGCTCGCATGGTCGCGACGATGCGCTCCTCGTGCTCCGGCGTCATCCGGGCCACCGGCACCGAGCAGCTGATCGCGTCCTGTGCGGGGGTGTCGTAGCGCAGGGCGAAGCCGAAGCCGACGATGCCGAGGACGCCCTCCTCGCGGTCGACCGAGTAGCCGCGCGCGCGGATTTCGGCGAGGTCCGCGCGGAGGGACTCACTGCTGGTGTGCGTGTGAGGGGTCATCGCCTCGTACGGCCCCTCGGGCAGCTCCGCATCCGCCCGCTCGGCCAGCAACGCCTTGCCCAGCGCCCCGACATGGGCCGGCAGCCGCCGCCCCACCCGGCTGATCGTGCGCAGATACTCGTGCGACTCCCGGGTCGCCAGATACGCCACGTCCCGGCCGTCCAGCCGCCCCAGGTGGATCGTCTCGCCCAGCGCGTCCGAGGCCTCGTCGAGATACGGCCGCGCGATGCGCACGCGCGGGTCGGAGTCCAGGTAGCTGGTGCCGGTGAGCAGGGCGTGGATGCCGATGCCGTACAGCGACCCGGTGACGTCCGTGCGCACCCAGCCCCGGCCGATCAGCGTCTGCAGCAGCGCGTACATCGAGCTGCGGGGCACGCCCAGCTCGTCCGCCAGCTCCTGCAGCCGCGCCGGCCGGTCGCCGCGCGCCGCGAGCAGTTCCAGCAGCTCGACCGTCCGTGCGGCCGACTTCACCTCGCGGACGCCGCCCTCTGTCTCCGACATGGCCCGATCGTAAGCGGGACGCCCCGCCCCATTGACGCCCGCGGTTCGTGTATCTAACCTCCATCTTCATACGTAGATGACGTCTACATAGGGAGATGGCGAGGGTGAGCCTCCATACCGGCACGGTCCGGCGGCTGCGGGACGGCATGGCGAAGGGCGTGCTGTCGTTCCCGCTCACGAGCTTCCACGACGACGGCTCGCTCGACCCTGAGGGCCTGCGCGCCCATGTCGCGGCCCAGCTCGCCACCGCGCCCGGCGCCGTCTTCCCCGCCTGCGGCACCGGCGAGTTCTTCTCACTGGACGAGGACGAGTACCGGCAGGTCGTGACGATCACCGTCGAGGAGGCGGCCGGCCGCGTGCCCGTCGTCGCCGGCACCGGCTACGGCTGGGCGCAGGCCGCACGGTTCGCGCGCATCGCCGAAGAGGCCGGCGCCGACGCGCTCCTCGTCCTGCCGCACTATCTGACCGCCGCCCCGCAGGACGGCCTGGTCGCCCAGCTGGAGCAGATCGCGGCCCGCACCCGGCTCCCGCTCATCGCCTACCAGCGCGGCCAAGTCGCCTACACCGCACAGTCGTTCAGGCGGATCGCTCGCATCCAGAACGTCATCGGCCTCAAGGACGGCCACAGCGACCTCGACCGCCTCCAGCGCCTGACCCTCGCCGCCCCCGACGGCTTCCTGTTCTTCAACGGCGCCTCCACCGCCGAGATCCAGGCCCGCGCCTACGCCACCGTCGGCGTCCCCGCCTACTCCTCCGCCGTGCACGCCTTCGCCCCCGAGATCGCCGACGCCTTCTTCACGGCACTGCACAAGGACGACCCGGCCACCCTCGACACACTGCTGCGCGACTTCTACGTCCCGCTCGTCGAACTCCGCGATCGCGTACCGGGATACGCCGTGTCCCTGGTGAAGGCCGCGGCCCGGCTGCGCGGCCGCCCCGTCGGCCCCGTGCGCGCCCCGCTCACCGACCCCTCGCCCGCCGACCTGGCCGACCTCAAAGCCCTCCTGACCACCGGACTCGACCTCGTGGGAGCCTCCCTGTGAACCTCACCATCACCGACGTACGGCTGACGCCGATTCTGGTCGCCGACCCGCCCCTGCTCAACACGCAGGGCGTGCATCAGCCGTACACCCCGCGGCTCATCGTGGAGGTGGTGACGGCCGACGGGATCACCGGAGTGGGGGAGACCTACGGCGACACCAAGTACCTGGAGCTGGCGAGGCCGTTCGCGACCAAGCTGATCGGCCGTCAAGTCAGTGAGCTGAACGGGCTGTTCACCTTCGCCGACGAGGTCGCCGTCGACGAGGCCCGGGTTTCAGGACAGGTCGACGTCGGCGGCCTGCGCGGGGTGCAGACCGCCGACAAGCTGCGGCTGTCCGTCGTCTCCGGCTTCGAGGTCGCCTGCCTCGACGCCCTCGGCAAGGCGCTCGGCCTGCCCGTGCACACACTGCTCGGCGGCAAGCTGCGCGACAGCGTCGAGTACAGCGCCTACCTGTTCTACAAGTGGGCGGACCACCCCGAGGGCGTGGCCTGCGAGAAGGACGACTGGGGCGCCGCCGTCGACCCGGCCGGGGTCGTCGAGCAGGCCCGGCTGTTCACCGAGCGATACGGCTTCACCTCCTTCAAGCTCAAGGGCGGGGTCTTCCCGCCCGACGAGGAGATCGCCGCGGTCCGCGCCCTGGCCGAGGCGTTCCCCGGGCATCCGCTGCGTCTGGACCCCAACGGCGCCTGGTCCGTGGAGACTTCGCTGAAGGTGGCCCGCGAGCTGGGGGACGTCCTCGAGTACCTGGAGGACCCGGCGCTCGGCACCCCCGCGATGGCCGAAGTGGCCGCGGCCACGACCGTGCCCCTCGCCACCAACATGTGCGTGACGACCTTCGCCGAGATCGAGGAGGCGTTCACCAAGGGCGCCGTCCAGGTCGTCCTGTCCGACCACCACTACTGGGGCGGCCTGCGCAACACCCAGCAACTCGCCGCCGTCTGCCGCACCTTCGGCGTCGGGGTCTCCATGCACTCCAACACCCATCTGGGGATCAGCCTCGCCGCGATGACCCACGTCGCGTCCACCGTCCCGAACCTCCACCACGCCTGCGACTCCCACTACCCCTGGCAGTCGGAGGATGTACTGAGCGACCGCATGACCTTCGTAGGCGGCAAGGTCACCGTCTCCGACGCGCCGGGCCTCGGCGTCGAACTCGACCGCGACAAGGTGCGGTTGCTGCACCAGCGCTGGCTCGACGACGACGGCACCCTGCGCGAGCGCGACGACGCGGCGGCGATGCGCGTCGAGGACCCCGACTGGGTCACACCGGCCGTCCCCCGCTGGTGACGCAGGCCGTCAACTCCCCTTCGGCTTCGTCGCCCCGACGGCCTTCGGCATCATCGAGGACACCACGGGCTCCACCAGGGCCGGACTGGTCGGCCTGACGGTCGTCGGCTTCCTCGCCGCCCTCAGCGTGCTCCTGGTCCGCGGCGGCGGCCGCAACGACCGCATCCGCACCCGCCCGGCCCCTGCTGCGGCCACCGCGCCCGGCAAGGCGGCACCGGGGGCGGCCTGCACGGCCCGTACGGCTCCCACGGCACACCCCGGAGCCTCGACCGCCTGACGCCCCCGTGTCACTGGGGTGGTGCACACTGGCCTGATCCGCACCATGTCAGGGAGCGCACCGTGATCACGCCCACCGGGAAGGGACCGTCGCCCATCACCGAAGGACCGCAGTGCCAGGCCGAGGTCGACCCCCTGGCCGTGCTGCGCGCCCCCGGCGATCCGCCCTGGGACGTGTATCTGACCGGCACCGTCTTCCTCGACATCATCTTCACCGGGCTCGACTCCGCCCCGGTGCGCGGGACCGAGTCCTGGGCGCGCGGGATGGGGTCGAGCCCCGGCGGCGTCGCCAACATGGCCACGGCGCTCGCCCGCCTCGGCCTGAAAACGTCCCTCGCGGCCGCCTTCGGCGACGACCACTACGGCGAGTACTGCTGGGACGCGCTGGAACAGGGCGAGCACATCGACCTCTCCACCTCCCGCACCGTCCCCGGCTGGCACTCCCCGGTCACCGTCTCCATGGCCTACGAGGGCGAGCGCACGATGGTCTCCCACGGCCACGAACCGCCCGTCGAGGCCGTCCTCGACCCGTCCGGCACCCCCGGCGGCACTCCCCGCGCGCGTGCCGCCGTCGCCTCCCTCACCCCCGGCAAGCCCGCCCCCTGGATCGCCCGCGCCGCGGACCGCGGCACCCGCGTCTTCGCCGACGTCGGCTGGGACGACACCGACGCCTGGGACCTCGCGGGCCTGACCGACCTCCAGCACTGCGAGGCCTTCCTGCCGAACGCGGAGGAGGCGATGCGCTACACCGGCGCCACCTGCCCCCGCGCCGCCGCCCACGCCCTGACCGAGCACGTCCCGCTCGCGGTGGTCACCCTCGGCGCCGAGGGGGCGTACGCGGTGGACCGCCGTACCGGCGAGACCGCCGAGGTCCCCGCCATCGCCGTGGAGGCCCTGGACCCGACCGGCGCCGGGGACGTCTTCGTCGCGGGCTTCGTCACCGGCACCCTGGCCGGCTGGCCGCTCGCCGACCGCCTCGCCTTCGCGGGCCTGACGGCAGCCCTGTCGGTGCAGGAGTTCGGCGGCTCCCTCTCCGCGCCGGGCTGGTCAGAGATCGGCGCCTGGTGGCGCAAGGTGCAGTCGGTACGCACCCAGGACCCGGCCGCCCTGCGCCGGTACTCCTTCCTGCAGGCGCTGGTGCCGGAGGAGGAGGCCCGGCCCTGGCCGCTGCGGCGGGCGGTGCCGACGATCGGTTTCCGCTCCGCGTGAGCGCGCGGATTCGGCGCGGCGCTGTGAAACCCAGGGCACGGAAAAGCCCTACGGCGTTGTCAGTGCCCCGGCGTACCCTGGAAATCGCCAGGCAGCCCGAGCGGCGAGCGTGCCGTGACGAGGAGGACGAGCAAGGCCTACGAGCCGGCCCATGACGCAGACACCCACAGCTCACACCCCCGCGCAGGGGAAGGCGAGAGCAGAGTTCACCGTCCCCGCCCAGCACCCCATGGTCACCGTTCTGGGGTCCGGCGACTCCCTGTTGCGCGTGATCGAGAAGGCCTTCCCGGCGGCCGACATCCATGTCCGGGGCAATCAGATCAGCGCGGTCGGCGACCAGAAGGACCTCGCCCTCATTTCGCGCGTGTTCGACGAGATGATGCTGGTGCTCCGCACCGGGCAGCCGATGACGGAGGACGCAGTGGAACGCTCGATCGCCATGCTGAAGGCGAGCGAGAACGGGACGAGCGACGGCCAGGAGACCCCGGCCGAGGTACTGACGCAGAACATCCTGTCCTCCCGCGGCCGCACGATCCGCCCCAAGACCCTCAACCAGAAGCGGTACGTCGACGCGATCGACAAGCACACGATCGTCTTCGGCATCGGCCCCGCCGGCACCGGCAAGACCTACCTCGCCATGGCCAAGGCGGTGCAGGCCCTGCAGTCCAAGCAGGTCAACCGCATCATCCTGACCCGCCCGGCGGTCGAGGCCGGAGAACGCCTCGGCTTCCTCCCCGGCACCCTCTACGAAAAGATCGACCCCTACCTGCGCCCCCTGTACGACGCCCTGCACGACATGCTCGACCCCGACTCGATCCCCCGCCTGATGGCAGCGGGCACGATCGAGGTGGCGCCGCTGGCATACATGCGCGGACGCAGCCAGCCGATCTTCACGAACGTCCTGACGCCGGACGGTTGGCGGCCGATCGGGGATCTTCAGGTCGGTGATCTGGTCATCGGCTCGAACGGCGAGCCGACGCCAGTCCTCGGTGTCTACCCGCAGGGCGAGCGTGACATCTACCGCGTCACGGCCCAGGACGGCTCCTGGACCCTGGCCTGCGGCGAGCACCTGTGGACCGTCAGGACGCGCGACGACAAGCGCCGCGACAAGCCGTGGCGGGTGCTGGAGACGCAGGACATGATCGGCAACCTGCGTGCGGCGCATGCCCGCCGGTACGAGCTGCCGCTGCTGACGGCGCCGGTGTGCTTCCCCGAGCGTGAAGTGCCCATGGACGCGTACGCGCTGGGGTTGCTGCTGGGCGACGGTTGCCTCACGGGCTCCACCACGCCGAGCTTCGCGACGGAGGATCCGGAGCTGGCCGAGGCGCTGGAGGCGGCTCTGCCCGGTGTCGTGGTGCGGCACAAGGGCGGACCGGACTACGTACTCAACCGGGTCAAGTCCCCCGGCGATGTGGTCACCCTGGAGAATCCCGTCACGCGGGTACTGCGTGAGCTGGATCTGCTGCGTACCCGCTCGCACTCCAAGTTCGTCCCGGACGACTACCTGTACAACTCCGCGGAGGTACGGCTGGCCGTCCTTCAGGGTCTGCTCGACTCCGACGGCGGACCGGTCACGCAGCGGGACCGCACCTGCCGGATCCAGTTCTCGACCGCGTCGATCCTTCTGCGGGACGACGTCATCGCGTTGGTCCGGTCGCTCGGTGGCGTCGCCTACACACGCCGTCGTCCTGCCGAGGGCCGCGAGCAGGGGACGGCTCTGGCGGCTCACCGCTACGACAGCCATGTCGTCGACATCCGCCTGCCCGAGGGCATCGAGCCGTTCCGCCTCGCCCGCAAGCGCGCCAAGTACCACGAGGCCGGAGGCGGCGGGCGCCCGATGCGATTCATCGACTCGATCGAGCCGGCAGGCCGGGAGGAGACCGTCTGCATCCAGGTGGCGGCCGAGGACTCGCTGTACGTCACGCAGGACTACCTGCTGACGCACAACACCCTCAACGACGCCTTCATCATCCTCGACGAGGCCCAGAACACCTCGCCCGAGCAGATGAAGATGTTCCTCACCCGGCTCGGCTTCGACTCGAAGATAGTGATCACCGGTGACGTGACGCAGGTCGACCTGCCCAGCGGCACCAAGTCGGGGCTGCGGCAGGTGCAGGACATCCTGGAAGGGGTGGACGACGTCCACTTCTCCCGGTTGTCGTCCCAGGACGTCGTCCGGCACAAGCTGGTCGGCCGTATCGTCGACGCGTACGAGAAGTACGACAGCCAGAACGGTACGGAGAACGGCACCCACAAGGGCGGCCGCACCAAACGGAAGTAGACACCCCAGCACCATGTCGATCGACGTCAACAACGAGTCCGGAACCGAGGTCGACGAGCAGGCGGTCCTCGACATCGCCCGTTACGCGCTCGCGCGGATGCGCATCCACCCGCTCTCCGAGCTCTCGGTGATCGTCGTGGACGCCGACGCCATGGCGCAGCTGCATGTGCAGTGGATGGACCTGCCGGGGCCGACGGACGTCATGTCCTTCCCGATGGACGAGCTGCGTCCGCCGTCGAAGGACGACGACGAGCCCCCGCAGGGTCTGCTCGGTGACATCGTGCTGTGTCCCGAGGTCGCCAAGAAGCAGGGCGAAGAGGCGCCGACGCAGCACTCCATGGACGAGGAGCTCCAGCTCCTGACCGTCCATGGGGTGCTGCACCTCCTCGGCTACGACCACGAGGAGCCCGACGAGAAGGCCGAGATGTTCGGTCTGCAGGCGGCCATCGTGGACGGCTGGCGCGCGGAGAAGGGCCTGACCGGCCCGTCCCCGGCCCCGACCGTCTCATGAGTGCGCAGATCGTCGCCGGCGCGATCGCGCTGGTCGTCGTCGCCTGGCTCGCCGCCTGCGCGGAGGCGGGCCTCGCGCGGGTCTCCAGCTTCCGCGCCGAGGAGTCGGTGCGCCTGGGCCGCCGCGGCAGCGCCAAGCTCGCCCAGGTCGCGGCCGACCCCACCCGCTATCTGAACGTCGCGCTGCTGGTGCGCGTCGCCTGCGAGATGGCGGCCGCGGCCCTGGTGACGTACGCCTGCCTCCAGGAGTTCCCGGGCACCACCCGCGCCCTGCTGGTCGCGATCGGCGTCATGGTCCTCGTGTCGTACGTCGCCGTCGGCGTCTCCCCGCGCACCATCGGCCGCCAGCACCCGTTGAACACGGCGACCGCCGCGGCGTACGTCCTGCTGCCGCTGGCCCGGATCATGGGCCCGATCCCGAACCTGCTGATCCTCATCGGCAACGCGCTCACCCCCGGTAAGGGCTTCCGCCGCGGCCCCTTCGCCTCCGAGGCGGAGCTGCGCGCGCTGGTCGACCTCGCGGAGAAGGAGTCCCTGATCGAGGACGAGGAGCGCCGCATGGTGCACTCGGTCTTCGAACTGGGCGACACGCTCGTGCGGGAGGTCATGGTCCCGCGCACCGATCTCGTCGTCATCGAGCGGTTCAAGACGATCCGTCAGGCCCTCACCCTCGCGCTGCGCTCGGGCTTCTCGCGGATACCGGTGACCGGCGAGAGCGAGGACGACATCGTCGGGATCGTGTATCTGAAGGACCTGGCCCGCAAGACGCACATCAGCCGCGACGCCGAGTCCGAGCTGGTCTCCACGGCCATGCGCCCGGCCGCGTTCGTGCCCGACACCAAGAACGCCGGTGACCTGCTGCGCGAGATGCAGCAGGAGCGCAACCACGTCGCCGTCGTCATCGACGAGTACGGCGGCACGGCCGGCATCGTCACCATCGAGGACATCCTCGAGGAGATCGTCGGCGAGATCACCGACGAGTACGACCGCGAACTGCCGCCCGTGGAGGACCTGGGCGACGACCGCCACCGTGTCACCGCCCGCCTCGACATCACCGACCTCGGCGAGCTGTACGGCCTCGACGAGTACGACGACGAGGACGTGGAGACCGTCGGCGGACTGCTCGCCAAGGCGCTCGGCCGCGTGCCCATCGCCGGGGCGTCCGCCGTCGTCGACCTGCCCGACGGCCGCGAACTGCGCCTGACCGCCGAGGCCGCGGCCGGCCGCCGCAACAAGATCGTCACCGTCCTGGTGGAGCCCCTGGCTCCGCAGGCTCGGCCAAAGGAGGAGGCGAAGGAGGAGTGACCCCGCAGGAACTGCGCGACCTCTGTCTGTCCTTCAACGCCACCGTGGAGGACTTCCCGTTCAACCCGGAGACCTCCGTCTTCAAGGTGCTGGGCAAGCTCTTCGCGCTGACCAACCTCGGTGCGCGGCCGCTGACCGTCAACCTCAAGTGCGACCCGGAGGACGCGGTCCGGCTGCGCGCCGACCATCCTGGCCTGATCGTCCCCGGCTATCACATGAACAAGCGGCGCTGGAACACCGTCACGGTGGACGGCGAACTCCCGGACCGGCTGGTCCGGGAGCTCGTGGAGGACTCGTACGACCTGGTGGTGGCCGGTCTACCGCGCGCCGAGCGACTGCGCCTCGACCGCCCCTGAGCGCACCCGCAGTCCTACGGCGACCAGGGCGGCCGCGGCCAGCACGACCGCCGCGTCGACCGCCAGCACCGTGTGGACGCCGGTGAGCAGGTCGTCCGAGGTGGTGGCCAGGACGCCGAGGAGCGGGATGCCGATGGTGATGCCGACCTGCTGGGTCGAGGTGACCAGGCCGGTGGCCAGGCCCTGTTCCTCGTCCGGGACCCCTGAGGTGACGGTCAGGCCGTAGGAGATGATCGCGCCCAGGTGGCCCATGCTGGACAGGGAGACGGCGCTCACGGCGAGCCAGACCGACCAGGTGTGGGCGTTCAGGCCGAGCAGTGCGGCGATCAGGGCGCCCTGGCCGGCGAGCGAGGCGACGAGGGTGCGGCGGGCCCCCAGGCGGCCGATGACCTTCGGGGCGTAGGCCCCGGCGACCGCCGACAGCACGCCCTGGACGCCGAAGACCAGGCCCGTCTCGAAGGCCGACAGATCCAGGACCTCCTGCAGATACAGCGTCAGCACGAAGACGACCGTCGACATCATCGAGAAGGTGACCAGGCCGCCCAGATTGCCCCACGCCACCGTGCGGCGGCGCAGCATCGGCAGTGAGACCAGCGGTGCGGCCGTACGGGACTCGACGGCGACGAAGGCGGCGAGGAGGACGACGCCCGCCACGAGGGCCGCGACGACGTCCGTGCGGGCGAAGCCGTGGTCGGCGGCCGTCGACAGGGCGTAGATCAGGGAGAGCAGGCCGGCGGTGACGGTGACCGCGCCGGGGACGTCGAGGCGCGGGCGCTCGGGGGTGCGGGACTCCGGCAGCAGGGCGGGCGCCATCGGCAGCACGAGCAGCGCGAACAGCGTCAGCAGGGCCATTGTGGAGCGCCAGCCGAAGGCGTCGGTGAGCACACCGCCCGCCACCATGCCGACGGTGAAGCCGAGCGAGAGCAGGGTGCCGGAGATGCCGAGGGCGCGGTCGCGGGCCGGGCCCTCCGGGAACGTCGTGGTCAGCAGGGACATGCCGGTCGGGACGATCGCCGCCGCGCCGAGGCCCTGCAGGGCGCGTCCGGTCAGGAACGACGCCGGGTCCCGGGCGAGGGTCGCCAGCAGTGAGGCCGCGCCGAACAGCGCGAGCCCGGTCAAAAACAGCCTCCGGCGGCCGTAGAGGTCACCGATCCTGCCGAACAGCAGCAGGAAACCGCCGGAGGGCAGTGCGAACGCGGTGACTCCCCACTGCAGGGAGGACCGGTTCATGCCGAGGTCGGCCCCGAGGTCGGGCAGTGCCACGTTCAGGACGGAGAAGTCCAGGGCGACCATGAACTGGGCCGCGCACAGGACGAAGAGGACGAGCTTGTCGCGCGTCGACAGCCGGGGGGTGTCGAGCGGTTCGTCGGTGGTGTCGTATCGGGTGGTGTCGATCGCCATGGGCAAGAGCCTGCGGGCGCCGGAATAGCGGTGGGGAGCGGCAGGTTGTGCTGGTGGTGGCAGCACCAGGCACGGCAATGGGGGAGTGGGGTACGTGGCGGATGTCGTCGAGACAGCGGCGGGTAAGGCGCACCGGCTCAGGGAGCTGCGCGAGTTCCTGATGAGCCGACGGGCACGGGTGTCCCCGGCCGAGGCGGGTCTGCCGGACGGCGGGGCCCGGCGGCGCACGCCCGGGCTGCGGCGCGAGGAGGTCGCCGTTCTCGCGGGTGTGGGTGCGTCCTGGTACCAGTGGCTGGAGCAGGGGCGTGACATCTCGGTCTCCCCGCAGGTTCTCGACTCGGTGGCGAGGGTGCTGAAACTGAGCGGTGCCGAGCGACGCCATCTGTATCTGCTGGCGGGTCTGAATCCGCCGCCGCCGGAGGCCGAGCCCGACCGGCGGGACATGTACGAGGGGCTGCGGCGGCTGATCGACACCTGGATGCCGTATCCCGCGCACATCATGGACCCGTACTACAACTGCGTGCTCTACAACGACGCCGCCGGCGCGGTGCTGGGCATGCGGCCGGACATCACGCAGAACTGCGTGGTCGACTTCTTCACCGACCCCCTGTACCGCTCACGGTCCAAGAGCTGGGAGCGCAACGCGCGCACGGTCGTCGCGCAGTTCCGGGCGGCGAGCGCGGCGCGGCCCGACGACGAGGGTTTCCAGACGCTGCTGGCCGAACTGACCGAGATGAGCCGGGAGTTCGCGGCGATGTGGGCGGAGCGGGACATCGAGGACGCCGGGCAGATCCGCAAGGAGCTGGAGCATCCGCTGGTCGGGCTGCTGGTCGTGGAGTCCACGGCGATGCGGGTGCCCGCGCGGCCCGATCTGACGGTCGTGCTGCACACACCGCTGGACGAGGCGAACACGGCGGCGAAGCTGGAGTGGCTGGCGTCCCCGGAGGGGCGGCGCGGGGCGATGTACCCCGTGGCCGGATGACGGCCGCGGTGGTACGTATGCTCGGATCATGACCGACAGCAGTGCGCTCGACCCCGAGGACCGCAAGATCGTCACCCTGGCCCGTTCGGCGCGGGCCCGCAACGGTGTGCCCGAGGGGGCGGCCGTACGGGACGACACCGGACGTACGTATGTCGCCGCGACCGTCGCTCTTCCGTCACTGGAGCTGAGCGCGCTGCGGACGGCGGTGGCCATGGCGGTGGCCTCCGGGGCGAAGTCGCTGGAGGCGGCGGCCGTGGTGACCGAGGCCTGGTCGGCCTCGGAGCAGGACCGTGCCGCGGTGGCGGACCTGGGCGGACCGCAGACTCCGGTGCTGGTGGCCGGGCCCGACGGGACGGTCCGCAGCACCGTGACCGCAGGCTGAAAACCGGCCGTTTCAGAGTCGTCCGGAATTCGTCCTTGCCGTTTCTTCATCCCACGGGCATCAATGGAACCGGTAGTTCCGACGGTCCGTCAGATCCGCCCGTTCACCCCCCACCCGGCGTACCGCACCACGCCCGGCCGACGGCCCGTACGGATCTCTCCCAACCATCCCCACATGGCAGTTCCCAGCTTCGGGAAGGGAGCCGGTTCCTCATGAGAGCCACACGTATCACCTCAGGTGCGGCCATGGCGGTGGGGGCCCTCGCGGTCGCCTCGCTCGCGTTCGCCCCCAGCGCGCTCGCGGTCACCCCGCAGTCGGCGACGCTCACCGCCGACTGCGGCAGCTTCGGTGGCGGCGACGCCACGCTCACGGCCACCCAGGACGGCACGTCGGCCACCATGACGCTCACGTCGTCGGCGGTCACCGCTCCGATCGCCCTGTCGGCGGACTCGATCTCGTCCACGTTGACCTTGGTCAAGGCGAGCGGTGGCACCACCGACTTCACCGGTACGAAGAACCCGGCGATGGCGGCCGGTGACCCCGTCACCGTCGGTCCGCTCAGCGGCACCGTGGCCTCCGGCGACAGCCTGGAAGCCTTCGGCGGCTCGCTGAAGATGACCGTCTTCGGCATCACCATCACCTGTACGGCGACCGGCCCGCAGTCACCCGGACCGTTCGTGTTCGACTGAGCCGGCCGGCGCTGAACCGCTGTACGTGGACCGTCAGTTCCCGCACTCACGGGACTGACGGTCCATCAGTTCAGTTGCGTCATCTCCATTGACTTCTCACGCGATCCCCACATCAATGCCCCCAGTGAGCGCACAAGGAAGGGGGCACACCCATGGGTTCGACAACCCGAAGACGCCGCTTGGCCTCGCTGCTGGGCGCGACCGCGCTCGCGGTCTCCGCGGGTGCGGCGCTGGCCTGTCCGGCCGGCGCAGCCACCGACGTGGACTTCGCCACGCACTGCATCCCGCCCGCCGTCGCCGGCATCCCGCCGATCGACGGCACCACCACCGCCAACGTCGCGGTGGACAACGCCAGTCCGAAGGTCGGTGACACCGTCACCGTCACCTACACCGTCGTCAAGCCCGCCGCCAACAACCCCACCGCCATCGCCCTGCCGGCCGACATCATGACGCCCACCGGCAAGGTCACCCTCGGCGGTGCGCAGACCGGTGACGTCACCGTCGCCGGACCGAAGAAGAACGATCCGGTGCCGGGCAACGGCGCCTTCCCGTCGTTCTCCATGACCGGCACCTTCAAGGTCACCTCGCCCGGCGCGATCACCCTCTCGCCCGGCGACTACAACATCCACACCAGCTACATCCTCGAACTCGACACCCCGTGCACGGTGACCGACCCGCCCGCACCGGTCTCCGCCACCGTCACCGCGACCGACTCCACCCCCGTCAACAACCGGGCGATCTCGCTGAGTTCGGCCTCCGGCAACGTGGGCGACCCCGTCACCGTCAGCGGCAGCAACTTCACCGCGGGCGCGACCGTCACCCTCGCCGGACGCTCCGGGGACACCCAGACCGCGGACACCGCGACCGTCACCGCAGCAGCCGACGGTTCCTTCAGCGGCACGCTCGTGGTCAACGACAAGACCACGACAGGCGTGGTGGCCTACGAGGGCAGTACGTGGAGCGCCGACAAGGGGGCGGGCCCCGCCGCCTACGTCGTCAACGACACCACGCCCGTCCCGGACGGCAGCCAGAAGCTGACGACCACGGTGAAGGCCGGCACGCTGGCCATGTCCCAGGCCGGTGACGCCGTCGCCCTGTCGGCGGTCGACTTCGGCAAGGGCGGGGCCTCGACCGGCGCCCTGCACTCCGTCACCGTCAAGGACTTCCGCGGCGGGCCCGCGGGCTGGTCCCTGACCGGCAAGGTCACCGACTTCACCGGTCCCGGCGCCAAGATCGATGCCGGGAAGCTGAGCTGGAGCCCCGCCTGCGCCACCAAGGCGGGCAGCCCGAGCACCTGCCAGGCCGGTTCCGCGGGCACGGTGGGCAGTTCGGGCGCGACCCTGGCGTCCACCCCCGACGGCACGCTCACCGGCGGTGAGTTCACCGCGGACGCCGGGCTCTCCCTGGACGTACCGGCGTTCACGCCTCCGGGCTCGTACTCCGGTGTCCTGACCCTCACGCTCTCCTGACCGCACGGGCGCCCGCACCCGCCCGTCCCACCTCTCGCCGTGGGGGGCCGCACCCATGCGCAAGCTGTACGTCCTCGTCCTGGGCCTGCTCCTCGCCGCCCTCGCCGCACCCGCGCACGCCGCCGACAACGGCAGCTGGTCCGTCTACCCGGCCGCGACACAGATCGCCGCGCGCCCCTACTTCTATCTCTCCGCCGACCCCGGTACGACCCTCCGGGACAAGGTGGTCGTCGCCAACAAGACCGGCGGGCCGCTGACCTTCCGGCTGTACGCGGCCGACGCCTACAACACCGCGCGCGACGGCGGATTCGCCGTACGGACCGTGCACGAGAAGCAGCGCGGCGTCGGCGCCTGGGCGAGGCCCGCGAAGGCGCGCGTGACCGTCCCCGCGCACGGCAGAATCACCGTGCCCTTCACGCTGAAGGTCCCCGAGGGGGCCGAACCCGGCGACCACCCGGGCGCCCTGGTGGCGCTCGACGAACACGTCGACCAGGGCGACGGCTCACTCGCGCTCGGTGTCCAGCGGGCCGTCGCGGCCCGCGTCTACCTCCGCGTCGGCGGCCCGACCCTGCCCGCGATCGCCGTCGAGAACGTCCATGTCGTCCACCACCAGCCCCTCGTCCCCGGCCTCGGCGACAGCACGGCGACGATCTCCTACACCCTGCACAACACCGGCAACGTCACCCTCGACCCCAAGGTGGAACTCAGGGCCAAGGGCCTGTTCGGCCGTACGCTGCTCGACCGCGGCCTGACCCGCGTCCCCGCCGAACTGCTGCCCGGACAGCGCGTGAAACTCACCGAACCGTGGCAGGGTGCGCCCCAACTCGACTGGGGCCGGGTGACGTTGACGGCGAGCGCGCAGCACACCCGCGAGTCGGCGAGCGCGTCGTTCTTCTCGCTGCCGTGGCTGGTGGCGCTGGTCCTGCTCGTGGTGGTGGTCGTGGGCGTCGCGCTGTTCCTCAGAGCGCGTCGGGACCGCGCTCGCCCGTCCGCACGCGTACGACCGTCTCGACCGGCACCGCCCACACCTTCCCGTCCCCGATCTTCCCCGTCTGCGCGGCCTTGACGATCGCGTCGATCACGGCGTCCGCCTCCTCGTCCCCGACGACCACGTCGATGCGGACCTTCGGGACCAGGTCGACCTGGTACTCGGCGCCGCGGTACACCTCGGTGTGCCCGCGCTGGCGGCCGTACCCGCTGGCCTCGGTCACGGTCAGGCCCTGCACACCGAGTTCCTGGAGGGCGGTCTTCACCTCGTCGAGGCGGTAGGGCTTGACGATCGCGGTGATCAGCTTCATGCCTGGCTCTGGACCTTCTGGGTGGGGGAGAGGACGGAGGACGAGACCGGAGCGCCATGGCCCAGGACGCCGTGATCGTATGCCGTCTCGGCGTGCACCGTAAGGTCCAGGCCGGTGTGCTCGTGCTCCTCCTCCGCGCGGAAGCCCATCACCTTGTCGATCAGCTTGGCGAGGCCGAAGGTGACCAGGAAGGCGTACGCGGCCACGGCCACCACCGCGACCAGTTGCTTGCCGAGCTGGGCGAGCCCGCCGCCGTAGAGCAGACCCTCGGCGGAGCCCGTCATGGCCCTCTCGGCGAACACGCCGATCAGCAGGGTGCCGATGACGCCGCCGACCAGGTGGACACCGACGACGTCGAGCGAGTCGTCGTAGTTGAGCTTGAACTTCCAGCCCACGGCGTACGAGCAGACGACACCGGCGGCGAGACCCACGACCAGGGCGCCGAGCAGGGAGACCGTCCCGCAGGACGGGGTGATGGCGACCAGGCCCGCGACCGCGCCGGAGGCCGCGCCCAGGGTGGTGGGGTGGCCGTCGCGCTTCTGCTCGACGAAGAGCCAGCCCAGCAGGCCGGTGCAGCCGGCGGCGAGGGTGTTGAGGAAGGCGGCCGCGGCGAGGCCGTTCGCGCCCAGGGCCGAGCCCGCGTTGAAGCCGAACCAGCCGAACCAGAGCAGGCCGGCCCCCATCATCACCATCGGCAGGTTGTGCGGGCGCATCGCGTCCTTCTTGAAGCCGAGCCGCGGGCCGAGGACCAGGCAGAGCGCGAGTCCGGAGGCGCCGGAGGTGATCTCGACGGGCAGGCCGCCGGCGAAGTCGAGGGCGCCGAGGTGGGACACGATCCAGCCGCCCGGACCCCACACCCAGTGCGCGACGGGAACGTATACCAGCAGCGCCCAGACGGGCACGAAGACCAGCCAGGCGGCGAACTTGGCCCGGTCCGCGATCGCCCCGCTGACCAGGGCCGCCGTGATGATCGCGAAGGTGAGCTGGAAGGTGGCGAAGAGCAGGGTGGGCACGGTGCCGTGCAGGCTGTCCGGGCCGAGCCCGGCCATCCCGGCGTGCTTCAGACCGCCGATAAGACCGCCGCCGACGTCGTCGCCGAAGGCGAGCGAGTAGCCGGCCGCCAGCCACACCACGGTGACCAGGGCGATCGACACGAAGCTCATCATCAGCATGTTGAGGACGCTCTTCGTGCGGACCATGCCGCCGTAGAAGAGGGCGAGGCCCGGTGTCATCAGCAGGACCAGGGCGGTGGCGGCGAGCAGCCAGGCGGTGTCACCGGTGTCTGCGTGCGTGGCGGCGAAGGTCACGGGCGTCTCCATCGGGGTGGGGGCTCGTCGAAGCGTCACCGGCCCGCGTTTCCGGATGTGCACGGGTGTGTTTCCACGGTGTTTCGTTGCGTTCAGGTTTCCTGGATCTCACAGGGTGGACAGCCGCGGGGCGGGCGGCGATCAACCGTCGGTGCGGCGGGGCTCTGTGGATCAGGGAGAATGGGCCGCATGAGCGTTCGCAGTCAGTCATCCGGGTCGTCGCAGCCGCCCCAGGCCGCCCACAGGTCGGGCTTCGCCTGCTTCGTCGGCCGCCCCAACGCGGGCAAGTCCACCCTCACGAACGCTCTCGTCGGGCAGAAGGTCGCCATCACCGCGAACCAGCCGCAGACGACGCGGCACACCGTGCGCGGGATCGTGCACCGCGAGGACGCCCAGCTGATCCTGGTCGACACCCCGGGGCTGCACAAGCCGCGCACCCTGCTCGGCGAGCGGCTGAACGACGTGGTGCGCACCACCTGGGCCGAGGTCGACGTGATCGGCTTCTGCCTGCCGGCGAACGAGAGGATCGGCCCCGGCGACCGGTTCATCGCCAAGGAACTGGCGGGGATCAAGAAGTCGCCGAAGGTCGCGATCGTCACCAAGACCGACCTCGTGGACTCCAAGGCCCTGGCCGAGCAGCTCATCGCCATCGACCAGCTGGGCAAGGAGCTGGGCATCGAGTGGGCGGAGATCGTCCCGGTGTCGGCGACTGGCGGCACGCAGGTGAGCCTCCTCGCCGACCTGCTGATCCCGCTGCTGCCCGAGGGCCCGCCGCTCTACCCCGAGGGCGATCTGACCGACGAGCCCGAGCAGGTCATGGTCGCCGAGCTGATCCGCGAGGCGGCCCTCGAGGGCGTGCGCGACGAGCTGCCGCACTCCATCGCGGTCGTGGTCGAGGAGATGCTGCCGCGCGAGGACCGCCCCGCCGACCGGCCGCTGCTCGACATCCACGCCTACCTCTACATCGAGCGCCCCAGCCAGAAGGGCATCGTCATCGGCCCCCAGGGCAAGCGCTTGAAGGAGGTCGGCATCAAGAGCCGCAAGCAGATCGAGGCGCTGCTGGGCACCCCGGTCTTCCTGGACCTGCACGTCAAGGTGGCCAAGGACTGGCAGCGCGACCCGAAGCAGCTACGGCGTCTGGGCTTCTGACGGCCTCAGGTCCTGCAGGCCCACCACCCGCAGCAGCTGCAGCCGCTCGTAGGACTCCGTGCCGGGGCGGGCGGTGTGGACGACCAGCTGCTGGTTGTGGCCGGAGTTGACGAGGACCTCGCAGTCCAGCTCCAGGACGCCCACCACCGGGTGCCGGAAGCGTTTCGTCGAGGCGCGCCGCACGGCCACCTCGTGCTCCTCCCACAGCCGGGCGAACTCCTCGCTGGCGGCGAGCAGTTCAGCGACCAGGGCGGCCGGTTCGGGGTCCGTGGGACGGGCCGCCGACACCGCGCGCAGACTCGCCACCTGCTCACGGGCGCGCTTCGGGCGGTCCTCGGGCGGGAACAGGTCCTGGGCAGCCGGGTCCAGGAAGAAGCGCCGGATGATGTTGCGCTCACGGGGCGGACGGGCGAGCGCGTCCCCGCTCAGCGCCCGCGCCATCGCGTTCTGCGCCAGGACCTCCCCGCAGTCGGTCACCACCTGCGCCGGGGTGTCGTGCAGCCGGTCCAGCACCAGCAGCAGGCCCGGGCGCACATGCGTGCTGGTGGCCTCCCGGCGCGGCGGCTCCTCGCCGGTCAGCAGGAAGAGATGGTCGCGCTCGTCCTCGGTCAGGCGCAGCGCGCGGGCCAGCGCGGTGAGCATCTGGCGGGAGGGGCGCGGGCCCCGGGACTGCTCCAGGCGCGAGTAGTAGTCCACGGACATGCCGGCCAGCTGGGCCACCTCCTCGCGGCGCAGCCCGGGCGTACGGCGCCGGGCACCGGCCGTGAGCCCTACGTCGGAGGGGTCGAGGCGGGCGCGGCCGCGGCGCAGGAAGTCGGCGAGTTCGGCTCGGTTCACCCCTCCAGGGTGCGCGCGTCCGCCCGGCTTATCCAGGGACTGCCGATCCCCTGATGAAGAGGTCTCTCCCGCCCGCCGCACCGGCCGCCGAGGCTGGAGGGGCAAGCAGGACGGTCCTGCGGGAGGAGCACATCATGCTGACTTTGGTGACCGGTACGACGGGACAGGTCGGGCGGCGCTTCGTGCCGCGGCTGCTGGCGCGGCGGCAGCCGGGCGAGCAGATCCGGGTCCTGGTGCGCGACGAGGCCCGCGGCGAGCGCTTCGCGGAGCTGGGCGCCCAGGTGGCCGTGGGAGACCTGCGGGACGAGGAGACGCTCGGCAAGGCGCTCGCCGGGGTGGACGCGGTCGTGAACGTCGCCGCCGCCTTCCGCGGCGTGCCCGACGAGGAGGCGTGGGCCGTCAACCGGGACGCCGCGGTGGCGCTGGGCCGGGCCGCGCAGACGGCCGGGGTGGAGCGGTTCGTGCAGGTCAGCACGAACAACGTGTACGGCTCCGGTCGCGGGCGCCCGCTGGTGGAGGAGGACGAGAGCAGGCCCGGCGGGCACATGTGGGGCGCCTATCCCGCCTCCAAGGCCGAGGCCGAGCGGGCGCTGCTGGCGATGGAGGGCCTGGACGTGCGCATCGCCCGGCTGCCGTTCGTCTACGGCGAGGGCGACCCGCACCTGGAGAACGTCATGGCCTGGGCGCCGCGCTGGGCCCCGCAGCAGCGGCTGCACATGGCCCACCACGCGGACGTCGCCCAGGCCCTGATGCGGCTGCTGTACGCGCCGGGCATCGCGGGCCGGATCTACAACGTCGGCGACGACGCCCCGGTCACCACCGTCGAGCTGTACCAGCTCAACGGCGTGGAGGTGCCCGCCGAGCTGTACGACAACACCGACCCCGACCCGTGGCACAACATCGTGGACACCCGGCGCATCCGCCGCGAGCTCGGCTTCCGGCCGATCTACCCGAGCGTGTACACCGCACAGGAGGCCGGGGCCCTGTGAGACCGCGCGCTGTGACGTCGTTCGGGCCCGGTCAGCCGGTCGGGCCGGCCGGCTGCCGCTGGGCCCGCAGCAGGTCGCGGAACCAGCGGTAGGAGGCTTTCGGCGTGCGGCGCTGCGTGGCGAAGTCGACGTGCACCAGTCCGAAGCGGCGCGCGTACCCCTCCGCCCACTCGAAGTTGTCGAGCAGCGACCACACGAAGTAGCCGCGCACATCGACCCCGGCCGTCACGGCGTCGTGCAGGGCCCGGACATGGCCGTCGAGGTAGGCGATGCGGTCCTGGTCGTCGAGGCCCTCGTAGGAGCAGCCGTTCTCGGTGATGACGACCGGCGGGAGGCGGTCGCCGTAGCGCTCCCGGAAGCCGGTCAGCAGTTCCGTCAGGCCCTCGGGCACCACCGGCCAGCCGAAGTCCGTCACCGGGACGCCCTCGATCTGCCGCACGGTGAAGGGGAGTTCGGCCGGGATCGTCAGTCCGCCGAAGTCGATGTCGGTGCCGTCGGGGGCGCCCACCCGGGTCGGCGCGTAGTAGTTGACGCCGTACCAGTCGAGGGGCTCGGCGATGACCTTCAGGTCCGACTCGACGTCGCCCGGCATCAACTCGCCCAACCCTTCGGGGTACTGGCCCAGCAGCAGCGGGTCCGCGAACAGCCGGTTGAGCAGCAGGTCGTAGAAGCCCGCCGCCTCCACGTCGGCCGGCTCCTGCGAGGCGGGCCAGGTCGGTCCGTGCGAGTTGGCGATCCCGATGTCCGTGGCACCGGCCGCGCGCAGCGCCCGTACCGCGAGTCCGTGGGCGAGCAGCTGGTGGTGGGCGACCGGGAGCGCGTCGAACATCAGCTGCCTGCCCGGCGCGTGCGCGCCCAGCGCGTGGCCCAACAGGGTGTGTTCCGCAGGCTCGTTGAGGGTGATCCACTTCCGCACGCGGTCGCCCAGCCGCTCGGCGACCTGCGACACGTACTCCGCGAACCGTGCCGCGGTGTCCCGCTCCAGCCAGTCCAGCGCGACCGGCAGGTCCCAGTGGAAGAGGGTCGGCACGGGGCGTATCCCCGCCGCGCACAGCTCGTCCACGAGCCGGTCGTAGAAGTCCAGGCCGCCCTCAAAGCGCACCCGCGGCCAGGAGATCGAGAAGCGGTACGCGTCCACGCCGAGGCCGGCGAGCAGGGCCACGTCCTCGCGGTAGCGGTGGTAGTGGTCGCAGGCCACCGACGCGTCCGAGCCGTCCTTGACGTGGCCCGGCTTTGCCGTGAAGGCGTCCCACACGGACGGCTCGCGCCGGTCGGCCGCGCCCTCGATCTGGTGCGCCGAGGTCGACACGCCCCACAGGAAACCGGCCGGGAAGCGGGGGATCGCCGTCGCCGCGGTGAACGGATCAGTCGCCATGCGCGGATCATCCGTACCCCCGGTGAGGGAAGTCAACGCCCGCGCATGAACGACCTGTTACCGGCTCAGGCTCCCTCCTTCAGCACCCGGGAGATCAGCGTGCGCTGCTCCTCCGTGAGCCGGGGATCCGCCGCGTAGAACGTCCTGCCGTCCACGGTGATCTCGTAGCTGAACCCGTCCGGGACGCCGACGGGCGGCGTGCTGTGCCCGCCGGCCACGGCCTGCTCGGCCAGGGCGTGCCATTCGCCCGCGTCGGGCCGCCCCGAGGTGTCCACCTCGGCGTGCCGCTCGATGCCCGCGAACCCACCCGTGCGCCGTACTCGAATACGCATGGGTCCGTGTCTAGTACGGAACTACGCCGTCCGCACCCCGACCCGTTCCCAGGCCTTCAGGACGGACTGCAACTCCTCGCCCTCGCCGAAGCGGGCCCTGGCCGCCGCGACCGTGAGCTTCGCGAAGTCCGCGAACAGCGCGTCCTTCTTGAGCTCGCCGCCGGTCAGGACGTCGTACCAGACCTGCCCCGCCTTCTCCCAGGCGTGGCCGCCGAGGGCCGTCGCGGCCAGATAGAAGGCGTGGTTGGGGATGCCGGAGTTGATGTGCACGCCGCCGTTGTCGCGGCCCGTGCGCACGAAGTCGTCCATGGTCGCGGGCTGCGGGTCCTTGCCGAGGACGTCGTCGTCGTACGCCGTGCCCGGCTCCTTCATGGAGCGCAGCGCCTTGCCGGTGACGCGCGGGGCGAGCAGTCCGGCGCCGATCAACCAGTCGGCCTCGGCGGCGGTCTGGCCGAGCGTGTACTGCTTGATCAGCGAGCCGAAGACATCGGAGATCGACTCGTTCAGGGCGCCGGGCTGGCCGAAGTAGGTGAGGTTGGCCGTGTACTGGGTGACGCCGTGGGTGAGTTCGTGGCCGATGACGTCGAGCGGGATGGTGAAGTCGAGGAAGATCTCGCCGTCACCGTCGCCGAACACCATCTGCTCGCCGTTCCAGAAGGCGTTGTTGTAGTCGTTGTCGTAGTGGACGCTCGCGTCCAGCGGCAGGCCGTCGCCGTCGATGGAGTGGCGCTCGTAGGCCTTCAGATACAGCTCGAAGGTGGCGCCGAGGCCCGCGTAGGCGCGGTTGACGGTGGCGTCCTTGCCCGGGTCCGAGCCCTCGGCGCGGACCTTCCTGCCGGGCAGCTCCGTGAGGTGGTGGGCGTCGTAGACGGTGCGGTGCGGCTGGTCGGCGGCCGCCCCCGCGGGCGCCGCGACGGCCGGGGCGCCCACAACCGTGGTCAGCCGGCGACGGGTGCGCTCGAGGGCGTCGCGCTCCAGGGTCCTGCGCGCGGCGGCGGCGAGTGCGGGGTCCTCGTGCTGGGACAGCTTGTCGAGGATGTGCGGAGGTACGACGGTGCAGAAGACGGGCTCGAAGCCCCCGTTGGTCTTCGTCATGCCCGGAACCATTGCACTGAGTTATCTGCGTGTCACTACCCGCAACCATGATTGGTGAAATATCGGGACAGCGGATCGCACTCTCTGTGACGAAGTGGTATGGCGCACGTTTTGCCCCGGTTGTCCTTCCGGTCCCGCATACTGATACGGCGCCCCGCATCCGGAGGGGCTCGGCTAGCATGCGGAGCATCATGCGTTTCGGGCTGCTTCTTCTTAGCTGCCGCGGCGAGGGCCTGTAGTCCAGGTCGACTCCCTCCCCGCGGAGCTTCGCGTTGCGTCGTCGGCCGTCCTGCCGGACATCCTGAGGAGCCCCGCAATCATGGCGAACCGCCAGCAGCCCAGCACCATGCCGATCCACAAGTACGGCCGCTACGAGCAGGTGGACATCCCCGACCGCACCTGGCCGGACCAGCGTGTCACCACCGCCCCCCGCTGGCTCTCCACCGACCTGCGCGACGGCAACCAGGCCCTGATCGACCCCATGTCGCCCGAGCGCAAGCGCCGGATGTTCGACCAGCTGGTCAAGATGGGCTACAAGGAGATCGAGGTCGGCTTCCCCGCCTCCGGCCAGACCGACTTCGACTTCGTACGGTCGATCGTCGAAGAACCCGGCGCGATCCCGGACGACGTCACCATCTCCGTGCTGACCCAGGCCCGCGAGGACCTGATCGAGCGGACCGTGGAGTCGCTGAAGGGCGCCAGGCGCGCCAACGTGCACCTCTACAACGCCACCGCCCCGGTCTTCCGCCGGGTCGTCTTCCGCGGCTCCAAGGACGACATCAAGCAGATCGCCGTGGACGGCACCCGCCTGGTGGTGGAGTACGCCGAGAAGCTGCTGGGCCCCGAAACGGAGTTCGGCTACCAGTACAGCCCCGAGATCTTCACCGACACCGAGCTGGACTTCGCGCTGGAGGTCTGCGAGGCGGTCATGGACGTCTGGCAGCCCGGCCCGGGCCGCGAGATCATCCTCAACCTGCCCGCCACGGTGGAGCGTTCGACCCCGTCCACGCACGCGGACCGCTTCGAGTGGATGCACCGCAACCTCTCGCGCCGCGAGCACGTCTGCCTGTCCGTCCACCCCCACAACGACCGCGGCACGGCCGTCGCGGCGGCCGAGCTGGCCCTGATGGCCGGCGCCGACCGCATCGAGGGCTGCCTGTTCGGACAGGGCGAGCGCACCGGCAACGTCGACCTGGTCACCCTGGGCATGAACCTGTTCTCGCAGGGCGTCGACCCGCAGATCGACTTCTCCGACATCGACGAGATCCGCCGCGTGTGGGAGTACTGCAACCAGATGGAGGTCCACCCGCGCCACCCGTACGTGGGCGACCTGGTCTACACGTCCTTCTCCGGCTCCCACCAGGACGCCATCAAGAAGGGCTTCGACGCCATGGAGGCCGACGCGGCCGCGAAGGGCGTCACCGTCGACGACATCGAGTGGGCGGTCCCGTACCTGCCCATCGACCCCAAGGACGTCGGCCGCTCCTACGAGGCGGTCATCCGCGTCAACTCGCAGTCCGGCAAGGGCGGGGTCGCCTACGTGCTGAAGAACGACCACAAGCTGGACCTGCCGCGCCGGATGCAGATCGAGTTCTCGAAGCTCATCCAGGCCAAGACGGACGCCGAGGGCGGCGAGGTCACCGGCTCCGACATCTGGGCGGTCTTCCAGGACGAGTACCTGCCGAACCCGCGGAACCCGTGGGGTCGGATCCAGGTCAAGAACGGTCAGTCGACGACCGACACGGACGGGGTGGACACCCTCACGGTGGAGGCCACCGTCGACGGCGCCGACACCGTCCTGACCGGCTCCGGCAACGGTCCGATCTCGGCCTTCTTCGACGCCCTGCAGTCCATCGGCATCGACGTACGGCTGCTGGACTACCAGGAGCACACGATGAGCGAGGGCGCCTCCGCGCAGGCCGCCTCCTATATCGAGTGCGCGATCGACGACAAGGTTCTGTGGGGAATCGGGATCGACGCGAACACGACGCGTGCGTCGCTCAAGGCGGTCGTCTCCGCCGTCAACCGAGCCGCCCGCTGACCCCTTTGACCGGGCTTTTTCGCGCCCCGACCGCCTGTGCACGGCGGTCGGGGCGCCGTCGTTTATCGGCCATCGGTTCGTGGAGGTCACGGAAAGGTCTCGTCCGGGGTACTGACTCAGCTGTAAGGATGTGGCTAACATCACGCCAGCGGCGATGGGGCCGCGGGGTGAGGAGGTGCGACGTGCTGCCAGTACGGGGACGAGACGGCCGAGCCGGCAGGCCTGCGCGCATCCTGGGCACCCGAACCGCGTGGACGCCCGTCGGGGACGGGGAGTTCTTCTGCCCCGGCTGCGGGGGCGACCGCAACTACCAGCGCCTGACCGGGCACCGGCGCTTCGTCGTGCTCGGCGTGCCCGTGCTGCCGCGCGGCGAGACCGCACCGGTCGTCGAATGCGCCGCCTGCAGCCGCCACTTCGGCACCGACGCGCTCGACCACCCGACCACCACCCGCTTCTCGGCGATGCTCCGCGACGCCGTGCACACCGTCGCCCTGGCGGTGCTCACCGCGGGCGGCACCTGCTCGCGCAGCGCCCTGGAATCCGCCGCCGGCACGGTCCGCGCGGCCGGTTTCGACGACTGCACCGAGGACCAGCTGAACGCCCTCGTCGAGGCCCTCGCCTCGGACACCGGCCGGTCCTACGACCAGTCCTGCGGCGCCGGGCTCGCCATCGAACTCCACGAGGCCCTGGACCCCCTCGCCGCCCACCTGGCCCCCGTCGGCCGCGAGTCCATCCTCCTCCAGGGCGCCCGCATCGCCCTCGCCGACGGCCCCTACACCCCCGCGGAACGCGACGTCCTGACCACCGTGGGCGCGGCCCTGACGATCTGCTCGGACGACGTGAGCAGGTTGCTGGCGGCAGCGGCGCGGACGCCGTCCTGAGCGGACCGCTCCCGCATCGGGGCCACCCGGCCGCGGTGCGTGGTTCCGCTCCCGCGTACGGCCACGATGCTCTGCCCTGAACAGCCGCGCGGCCGACGTGCCCCCTGCGGCGGGCAGCGGCGCGGAGTCCGTCCAGAGCGGGAACCTGGCTGCCGCCCGAGGCGGAGCGGTCGATCCTGCGGATGGCTGCCCGGGCGGGGCGGCGTGGCGGCGGACTCGTCGTCCGGCGGTCGCGCATGGGGTGTCCGGCTGCGGGATGGGGTCTGCTCTTGCGGGCGGCCGTGGCGTGCCGGGCGTAGCGGGTGGGACGTTGCGGGCTTCGTAGGGGCGAGGTTCCGAGTGTCGTGGGCGTGGTTCTGAGCAGCCGCGCGGCCGACGTGCCCCCTGCGGCGGGCAGCGGCGCGGACTCCGTCCTGAGCGGGCACCTGGTTACCGCCCGCGGACAACCGCGCCGTGTCCTGCCGTTGTCCCGTGCCACCGCTCCCGCCGGATGCCACCGCGGCCCGGCGGACACGCCGCCCGGGTGGAGCAGCCCAGCGGTGGACCGGCCGTTCGCCGGTCGCACACCGGGGGGGCGTCCGGCTGCGCTGCGGGACCTCGCTTGCGCGGGTTGTCGTGGCTGCCGGGTGTCGTGGGTGGGGTGGCCCCAGCCGCGTGGATTGCGTGCCCCGGCGGCAAGGCCGTGCCCCGCTCCGAGCCGGAGGCTACTCCCGTGGGAGTAACGCCGCCGCCGGGCCTCCCGGCGCAGTAACCCGTAACTCGCCCCCAGGCCCGACGAACGAGCCCTCTCGCCCCGGGAGTCTGGAAGCGACCCAGACAACCCGACCGGAGGGGAGGCCCGCTCATGGGGGCCGTAAGGACGCGAGCAGGTGCGCGGCGTGTGGTGCCGTGGGTGGTGGTCGGGTTGTGGGTGGCGGTGCTGGTGGTCGCCGGGGCGTTTGCCGGGAAGTTCGGCGGAGCCCAGGAGAACCGGCCCGTCCACTACCTCCCCGACAGCGCCGACTCCACTCAAGTGGCCCGTATCCAGGACGAGTTGCCCGGCGGCCAGGCCACCGACCTGGTGCTCGTCTACCACCGCGACGGCGGCCTCACCGCCGCCGACAAGCAGAAGGCCGGTGCACAGGTCGCCGAGGTCGGGCACCGGTACCGGCTGACCGGCACCCCCAAGGGCGTCCCCTCCCGCGACGGCACCACCCTCATGTACCCGGTCTCCAGCAGCGAGCCCGGCCCGGACAGCAAGGCACGGGCCGACTTCGTCGACCATGTGCGCGCCATCGCGGACGGCGGCGCCGGACTCAGCGCCGAGGTCGGCGGTCCCGGCGCCGTGAACGCCGACATGAACAAGGTGTTCGGCACGGTCGACGGCACCCTGCTCTACGCCACGCTCGGCGTCGTCACCACCCTGCTCATCCTGATCTACCGCAGCCCCTTCCTCTGGCTCGTACCGCTCGCCTCCGCCGGGGTCGCCGCCGGCCTCGCGATGGCTGTCGCGTATGGCCTCCACGAAGGCTTCGGCGTCACCATCACCGGCCAGAGCGGCGGCGTCATGACGGTCCTCGTCCTCGGCGCGGGCACCGACTACGCCCTGCTGCTCATCTCCCGCTACCGCGAGGAACTACGCCGCCACGAGCAGCCGTACGAGGCCATGCGCGCCGCCCTGAAGGGCTGCGGCCCGGCGATCGTCGCCTCCTCCGGCACCGTCGCCGCGGGACTGCTGTGCCTGCTCGCCGCCGACCTCAACAGCAGCAGCGGCATGGGCCCGATCGGCATGGTCGGCGTGCTCTCCGCCCTCGTCGCGATGATCACCCTGCTGCCCGCCCTGCTGGTCCTCCTCGGACGCCGCGTCTTCTGGCCGATGATCCCCGCGTTCGGCAGCACCTCCAAGGCGCGCCGGTCGCTGTTCGCGGCCATGGGCGACTCGGTCGCGCGCCGCCCGGCCGCCGTGCTCGCCCTGGGTGCCGTCCTCCTCGGCGCACTCGCCCTCGGCGCGCTCAACCTGCCGGGCACGCTCAAGCAGGAGGACTCCTTCAGCGACAGCCCCGAGTCGATCACCGCAGCCCGCACCCTGAGCCACGCCTACCCCGAGCGCAGCAGCCAGCCGATCACCGTCATGGCCCCCACCGCGAAAGCCGGAGCGGTGCTCGCCGAGGCCCGCTCGACGGACGGCGTCGCGCAGGCGGCGGCCGCACGCAGCGGGTCCGGCTGGACGGAGATCACCGTCGTCTCCACCGCGGCCCCCGAGTCGCCGGGCGAGACGAAGACCATCAAAGCCCTGCGCGCCGGGCTGGACGACACCTACGGCGCCCATGTCGGCGGACCCGGCGCCCAGCAACTCGACCTGGCCGCCGGACAGTCCCGTGACCGCGAGGTCGTCGTGCCGCTCGTGCTCGCCGCCGTCTTCGTCATCCTCGTAGGACTCCTGCGCAGCCTCGTCGCGCCGCTGATGCTGCTCGTCGCCGTGGTCGCGGTGTGGGGTGCGGCGCTCGGCATCGGCGGGCTGGTGTTCGGGCCGGTGCTCGGCTTCCACGGCACGGACCCGGGACTCGGCCTGCTGTCCTTCGTCTTCCTGGTCGCCCTCGGCGTCGACTACGGCATCTTCCTCATGCACCGCATGCGCGAGGAGTCCCTCGCCGGCGCCGCACCGCGCACGGCGGCGCTCACCGCGCTGCGCACCACCGGCGGGGTCATCGCCTCCGCGGGCGTCGTGCTGGCCGCGACGTTCGCCGTGCTGACCACGCTGCCCCTGGTGGGGATGGTCGAACTCGGCTTCGTGATCGCGGTGGGCGTCCTGCTGGACACGTTCCTGGTGCGGACGTACCTCGTCACGACGGCGAGCGTGCTGCTCGGGCGCCGGGTCTGGTGGCCCGGCCGGCTGTCGCGCGCACCGCAGCCGCAGCCGGTGCCCCGGCAGCCGGAACCCGTGTGAAGCTGAACACCGTGGAGCACACGACGACGGCGAAGGGCCCGCGGCCGGGCGAGCGGATCATGGCGGCCGTCAACCGCGATCCGCGCACCGCCCCGCACGGCACCCGCAACGACGCGATCCTCGCGACGGTGCTCGCCGCCGTCGCCGTGTGCACGGCGCTGTTCACCGACGCCGCCCGCCGCCCGGACGCCGCCGGCTGGGTGCTGCTGCTCGCCTGCCATGTGCCGCTGGTGTGGCGGCGCCCCTATCCGCTGCTCACGCTCGCGGCGGTGGCCGCGCTGGTGGTGCCGTACCACGCCCTGCACAACAACCCGCTGCCGCCCACCCCGGCCGGCTACGTCGCGCTCTACACGGTCGCCGTCACCCAGCGCCCCCTGCGCACGGTCCTGACCGGCGCCACCGTCCTCGGCATCGCGGTGACCACGATGCTCACCATCAACACGCACCAGGCCATCGAACTCCTGCGCACCTCCGGCTGGATCATCGCCACCCTGTTCTTCGGCGTCGACGTCCGGTACTACCGCCAGTACGTCGCCTCGATCGTCGAACGCGCGGAACGCGCCGAGCGCACCCGCGAGGAGGAGGCCCGCCGCAGGGTCGCCGAGGAGCGGCTGCGCATCGCCCGCGACCTGCACGACCTGCTCGCCCACACCATCACCCTCGTCGGCGTCCGCACGTCCGTCGCCGCGCACGTCCTGACCGCCGACCCCGAACGCCTGGACCGGGAGACGATCGCGAAGGCGCTGGACGAGATCGCGGAGACCTGCCGCACCGCACGCGGCGAACTGCGCACCACCCTGGAGGTGCTGCGCGCCGCCGCCCCCGGCGAGGGCCGCGGCCCCCTGCCCGGCCTCGACGGGCTGCCCGACCTGGTGGAGACGGCCCGGCTGGCGGGCGCGCGGGTCGAGCCCGCGGTACGGGTGGAGCAGGCGCCGCCCGCCGTCGGCGCCGCCGCCTACCGGATCGTGCAGGAGGCGCTGACCAACGCCGTACGGCACGCGGGGCCCGAGCCCCGCGTACGGGTCGAGTTGTACGAGGACAAGGGCTCGCTGCGCCTGTCCGTCACCGACGACGGCACCGGACCCACCCCGGGCGGCACCCCCGGCTTCGGGCTCGTGGGGATGCGGGAGAGGGCCCGCAGCGTGGGTGGCACACTCGACGCCGGGCCGTGCCCGGAGGGAGGGTTCGCGGTGCGTGCCGTACTGCCGCTGACGACCGCTGTGGAAGGGACGCGATGACGATCCGCGTGCTGCTCGCCGACGACCAGACCCTGGTGCGGGCCGCGTTCGCCATGCTCGTCGAGTCAGCGCGGGACATGGAGGTCGTGGGGCAGGCGGGCTCCGGCCGGGAGGCCGTGGCGCTGGCCCGCGGCGCGCGCCCCGACCTGGTGGTGATGGACATCCGCATGCCCGACCTGGACGGCATCGAGGCGACCCGGCTGATCGCCGCCGACGAGGATCTCGCGGGCGTCCGCATCCTGGTCCTGACCACCTACGACACCGACGAGCACATCGTGGAGGCGCTGCGCGCGGGCGCCTCCGGGTTCCTGGTCAAGGACACCCGCCCGGCCGAACTCCTCGACGCCATCCGCACGGTGGCCGCCGGGGAGGCGCTGCTGTCGCCGGGGCCCACGGGACGGCTGATCGAGCGGTTCCTGCGCAGCCCGTCGGCGCCCGCGACCGGCGGCCCGGAATGCCTGTCCGACCGTGAGCGCGAGGTGCTGACCCTGCTGGCGCGCGGGCTCAACAACACCGAGATCGGCGAGGCGTTGGGGCTCAGCCCGCTGACCGCGAAGACCCATGTCAGCCGGATCATGGGCAAGGTCGGCGCACGGGACCGGGCCCAGCTCGTCATCCTCGCCTACGAGTCGGGACTGGTGACTCCGGGAACGATGTGACGGTGACCTTCCTGAGCCGCACCTTCCTCGCCGCCCTCGTGCTCCTCACCCCGCTCACGGCCCTCGCACCCGCCTCCGCCGCCACCGGCTGCACCTCGTCACTGCCGTACACGGCGGGACAGGGCGGCTACGACACCTTCCGCATCCCGGCGGCGGTCACCACCCGCCGGGGCACGCTCCTCGCCTTCGCCGAGGGCCGGCACAACAGCGCGGGCGACACCGGCAACATCGACGTCGTGCTGCGCCGCTCCCACGACGGCGGCTGCACCTGGGACCCGCTGCAGGTGGTGGCCGCCGGGGACGGGGACACCCGGGGCAACCCGGCGCCCGTCGTCGACCCGCGCACCGGCGCCGTCGTCCTCGTCACCTCCTACAACAGCGGTGCCGTCACCGAGGCGCAGATCATGCGCGGCGAGGTCACGCGCGAGGAGAGCAGACGGGTCTTCGTGCAGCGCAGCACGGACGACGGGCGGCACTTCACCCCGGTGCGGGACATCACGGACCAGGTGAAGCCCGCCAGTTGGCGGTGGTATGCGACGGGTCCCGGCCACGCGGTCGCGCTGACCCGCGGACGGCACGCCGGTCGGCTGCTGGTCCCCGCCAACCACTCCGCGGCCCCGCCCGCCGGCTCGTCCGACACCGGCCAGGAGGCCAAGTACTACGGCGCGCACGCCCTCTACAGCGACGACGGCGGCCGCACCTGGCAACTGGGCTTCGTCGACGACTCCTACGACGGGACCGACAACTCCAACGAGTCCACGGCCGCCCAACTGCCCGACGGGCGGCTCTACTTCAGCGCCCGAGATCAGAACGGCAGCAGCGTCGGCAACCGCCTCGACACCTACTCCAGCGACGGCGGCGAGAGCCTCGACCGCCCCTACGCCGTGCAGCCCACGCTCGACGACGTCCCGGTGGTCGAGGGCAGCGTCCTCCAACTGCGGGGAATGGACGCGCCGTTGCTCTTCTCCGGCCCGTCCGTGCCGACCGCCCGCCGGGCCATGGCGATCTGGCGCAGCACGGACGGCGGCCAGACCTTCGCCAGGGCCCTGACGCTCTCCGAGCAGCCCGCCGCCTACTCCGACCTGGTGCAGGTCGACCGTCGCACGGCCGGGATCCTGTACGAGACGGGCACGACCGGGACGTACGACACGATCGAGTTCCGGCGGCTCCCGGTCGGCGACCTCTAGGCGATCTTTGGGCGCTCCCTAGAGCAGCCCCGCCCCCGCGAGGAACTTGCCGACCTGCTCCACCTCCTCCGGCGACAGCGGCACCTGGGGTTCCGCCGTCGCCGGGCAGTCGATGACGCCGCGCAGGTGCAGGGCCGCCTTGAAGGCGCCGAGGGCCGAGGAGCCGCCGCCCATGCGGGCCGGGTCGCCGACGCCCACCAGGCCGAACAGGGCGCACAGCCGGTCCTGTTCGTCGCGGGCCCGCTCCCGGTCGCCGGCGCGGCAGAGCCGGTCGAGGCGGACGTAGCCGTGCGGGTCGACGTTGGCGAGGCCGGGCACCGAGCCGTCGGCGCCCAGCGCGAGCGCCGCGTCGACGAGCAGCTCCGAGCCGGTCAGGACGCTGAAGCCGGAGAGCCCGCGCGCCCCGGTGACGACCGCGCGGAAGGCGGCCAGGTCGCCGCTGGAGTCCTTCAGACCGGCCAGCACACCGTCGGCCGCCAGATCCAGGACGACGTCCGCCGGGAGCTTGGTGTGCACGGCGACCGGGATGTCGTACGCGATCACCGGCACCGGCGAGGCGGCCGCGACCAGCCGGAAGTGGCGGGCGATCTCGGCGGGGTGGGTGCGGGCGTAGAAGGGCGCCGTGACCACCACCGCGTCCGCGCCCGCCGCCGTCACCGCCGCCACATGGTCCAGGACCCGCGGCGTCGCCATGTCGATCGCCCCGGCCAGGACCGGCACCTGGCCGCCCACATGGGCGGTCACCGCCTCCACCACGAGCCGCCGCTGCGCGTCGCGCAGATACGCCGCCTCGGACGAGGAGCCCAGCACGAACAGCGCGTGCACCCCGCCCGCGAGCAGATGGTCGACCAGCCTGAGCAGGGAGGGGACGTCCACCTCGCGGTCCGGTGTCAAAGGGGTGCAGACGGGCGGGACGACACCGGTCAGCGGGGCGGGAAAGGTCATGAGGGCTCCGTGGGGCGGCTCTGGTGCACGAGGTCGCGGGTCGACTCGTCCTCCTGCACGGGATGGTGGCAGCGGAAGCGGTGGTCCGCGCTCGACGCGGCCGAGAAGTCCGGCATGTCGGCCGCGCACCGCTCGTCCGCCTTCCAGCAGCGGGTGCGGAACGGGCAGCCGCTGGGCGGGCGCGTCGCCGACGGCACCGGGCCGGTCAGCGGGATCGGGTCGATGGGGTCGAGCAGGCCGGGGGTCGCCGAGAACAGGGCGCGGGTGTACGGGTGCCGGGCGTGCTCGGTGACCTCGGCGGCGGGGGCCTCCTCGACGATCCGGCCGAGGTACATGGTGATCACGCGGTCGCTCATCCGCCGGACGGTCTGGATGTCGTGCGAGACGAAGACGAGCGCGAGGCCCAGGCGTTCCTTGAGGTCCAGCAGCAGGTTGAGGATCTGGGCGCGCACCGACACGTCGAGCGCGCTGGTGGGTTCGTCGGCCACCACCAGAGCCGGGTCGAGCGCCAGCGCCCGGGCGATCGCCACGCGCTGGCGCTGACCGCCCGACAACTGGCCGGGCAGGGCGTCCGCGAGCGCCCGGGGCAGGCCCACCAGGGACATCAACTCCCGTACGCGGTCCTCACGTTGCTGCTTGGTGCCCCGGTCGTGCACATCCAGCGGGTCGCGCAGGATCTGCCGTATCGGCAGTCGGCGGTTCAGGGCCGTCGACGGGTCCTGGAAGATCATGCCGGTGCTGCCGCCGACGGCGGACCGGCGCTCGGCGGCCGGCATCGACCACAGGTCGCGGCCCTGGAAGGACACCGTGCCGTGCGTCGGCCGCACCACGCCCACCAGCACCTTCGCCAGCGTCGACTTGCCGCACCCGGACTCGCCCACCACGCCGACCGTCTCGCCGGGCGCGACGGAGAGGTCGGCGCCGGTCAGGGCGTACACCCGGTCCCGGGTGAACAGGCCGCCGCTGCGCGCCTTGTGCACGACGTGCGCGTCGGACAGCTCCACGATCGCGTTCACTTCACGGCCTCCGGCGACGTCATGAGCTCGACCGCGGGGTGGTGGCAGGCCGCCGTGTGCGTCGGCGTGCCCAGCAGGTCGGGCGGGGTCGTACGGCAGATGTCGCTCGCCAGCGGGCAGCGGTCGGCGAAGCGGCAGCCCGCCGGGAAGTCCGCGGGGGAGGGCACGACGCCCTTGATCTGCGTCATCCGCTCGGCCGCCGACTCCAGCGACAGCACACTGCCGAGCAGTCCGCGGGTGTAGTGGTGGGCCGGCGCCTCCACCAGGTCGGCGGTCACGCCCGTCTCCACGATCTGCCCGCCGTACATCACCACCACCCGGTCCGTGACGTCCGCGACCAGCGCCAGGTCGTGCGAGACCAGGATCAGGGCGAAGCCCAACTCCTCGCGCAGGCGCAGCAGTAGCTCGATCACCTGTGCCTGCACCGTCACATCCAGGGCCGTCGTCGGCTCGTCGGCGATGATCAGCTTCGGGTCGCGGGACAGCGCCATGGCGATCAGCACACGCTGACGCTGGCCCCCGGACAACTCGTGCGGATAACTGCGCAGGGTGCGCTCGGGGTCGAGGCCGACCATGGTGAGCAGTTCGCGGGGGCTGCGCCGGCCACCCCGTCGTACGACCTGCTTCAGCTGCGCGCGAATGGTCATCGCCGGGTTCAGGGAGGACAGCGCGTCCTGGTAGATCATCGCCATCTCGTGCCCGAGCAGCCGCCGCCGCACCCGCATCGGCTCGGTCAGCAACTCCCGCTGGCCGAACCGCACCTGCCCCCGAACCCGAGCCCCCTTCGGCTCCAACCCCATGACCGACAGCGCGGTCAACGACTTCCCACACCCCGACTCTCCGACCAGCCCGAGGACTTCACCGCCCCCCACCTCGAAGGAAATCCCGTCGACAATGTCAACGCCCTCATGCCGCCCCTCAAAACCGACGGCAAGATTCTCAACAGCGAGGACTGCACCGCCGCTCAGGGGCGCGGGGAACTGCGCGCTCAGCCCGGACGAAGCAGCACCCGCCCGACGACGCTGTGCCCCACCCTCTTGGGCGCGCCGATCCCGCAACCGCTGCGCAGCCGCCGCAAGGTCCGGCAGCTGAAGAACCTCCCCGCTCCCAGGCTCCGGCGCCTCCAACCGGTCGGCCTCGTCCCGAGTGGACACGTCTCGCGCCGAAGGAGCCGCCCAGGCATCAGACACCCCCTCCGACAGAATGTTCAGCGACAACACGGTCACCAGAATCAGCAGCCCCGGAAAGACCGTCGCCCACCAACCCCCCGTCAGCACCATGTCCTTCCCGTCGGCGATGACACTCCCCCACGAAGGGTCCGGAGGACGCACCCCCGCGCCGATGAAGGACAGCGACGCCTCGAAGACGATGGCCTCGGCGACCTGCACCGTGCAGAACACCAGGATCGGAGCGGCGCAGTTGATGGCGACGTGGCGCAGCACGATGTGCGGGGTGCGCGCGCCGATGACCCGTTCCGCCGTCACGTAGTCCTCGCCGTACTGGTCGAGGATGTTCGCCCGCACCACCCGCGCCATGGGCGGCATGAACAGGAAGGCGATCGCGCAGATCAGTACGGTGATCCCGCCGCCGAACACGGCGACCAGGACGGCCGCGAGCGCGATGCCGGGGAACGCCATCACCACGTCCAGGCAGCGCATCAGCGTCTCGTCGAGCGCCTTGCGGGAGGTCGCGGCGACGGCCCCGATCAGCGCTCCCACGACCAGCGCGAGCGCTGTCGCGCCGAGGCCGATGGCGAGCGACCAGCGGGCGCCGTACATCAGCCGGCTGAGGATGTCCCGGCCCAGGCTGTCCTGGCCCATCCAGTGACCGGCCGAGGGGTGCCCGCTGCCGCCGACGGGCGGCTGCTGGTCGAGCGGGTCGTGCGGCGCGAGCAGGGGCGCGAACAGGGCCACCAGGACCACGAGGGCCAGGAAGCAGACGGCGACCTTCGACAGCGGCGGCAGCCTGCGCAGGCCGCGCAGTCGGATGCCGGGCCGGGACAGCGCCTCGGTGAGGCTCTTGCGGGTGAACTGCGTGATCATGCGGCCGCATCCCTCAGTTTCGGATTGACCAGCAGGTACAGGACGTCGATGACCAGGTTGACCACGACGAATCCGGTCGCCGTGGTCAGCACGACTCCCTGAACCACGGCCGGGTCGCCGTTCTTCACGGCGTCGATCATCAGCTTGCCCATGCCGGGCAGCGAGAAGATCGTCTCGATGACGACCGCGCCGCCGAGCAGATACCCGACGCGCAGGCCCAGCACGGTCAGCGGGTTGATCAGGGCGTTGCGCAGGACGTTGCGGCCCACGACCACGTGCGGCGGCAGCCCGCTGCCGATCGCCGTGCGGACGTAGTCCTTGTCCAGCTCCTCCACCACCGACGTCCGTACGATGCGCGTCAGTTGGGCCGCGACGGGCAGCGAGAGCGCGAGGGCGGGCAGGGTCATCGTCTTCAGCCAGCCGGTGAGGGAGTCGCCCGGGTTGATGTAGCCGCCGGTCGGGAACCAGCCCAGGTCGACCGCCAGGTACTGGATCATCAGCAGCGCCAGCCAGAAGCCCGGGGCGGCCACACCGGTCAGCGAGACGACCCGGATGACCTGGTCGGGCAGCCGGTCTCGGTAGATCGCCGCCGTCACCCCGCCGAGCAGCGCCAGCACCACCGCGATGGCCAGGCCCAGGAAGGTGAGCTGAAGGGTCAGCGGCAGCGCGGTGGTGACCTGGTCGAGCACGGGGGCGCGGGTCAGCGCGCTGGTGCCCATGTCGCCGTGGATCAGGTCGCCGACGAAGTGGACGTAGCGCACGGGCAGCGGATCCAGCAGGCCGTTCTGCTCGCGGAAGTCGTGCAGTTGCTGCGGGGTGGGGTTCGCGCCCTGGAAGAACGCGGACGCCGGGTCGACGTCCGAGAAGCGCATCACCAGGAACACGAACAGCACGATGCCGAGCAACAGCGGAACGAGCAGGGCGATACGGCGGAGCAGGATCCTGACGACGGCGATCACGAAGCGGACTCCCTTGTCTCTGGACCCACTTGGCTGTCCCTAGACCCACTTGGCCTGCAGGACGTTGATGCCGGGGTAGGGCTGCGCCCTGATGCCGGTGAGCTGTTTCGGGTCCCAGGCGGTCATCAGCTCGTTGTGGACGACCGGATAGAGCACGGCCTGCTCGGCGACGGTGTCGACGTAGTCCTGGATCAGCGTCTTCTTCTTGTCCGCGTCGGGCTCCTGGGTGGCCCGGTCCATGTCCTTGAAGAGCTGCCTGGCCACCGAGTTGTCGGCCCAACGCGTGTACTGCATCCACAGGTTGGTGGGCCCGTAGTTGTAATGCATGATCAGGTCGGCGTCGAGGCCGAACTGGTTGGGGTTCGAGGCGGCGGCGACGACCTGGTAGTCCTGCTTCTGGTCCATCTTGGTGAAGACGGCCGTGGTCTCCTGCGGGGCGAGGGTCGTCTTCACGCCGATCGCGTCCCAGGAGGCCTTGATGGTGGGCAGGCAGTCGACGATCCAGCTCACGTTCACGGCCAGGATCTCGATCCTCAGGCCGCTGACCCCGGCGGCCTTCAGCAGCGCCTTCGCCTTCTCGGGGTCGTAGTCGTAGACCGTCTTCGCCCGCCGGTAGGTGGGGTTGGACTCGTTCAGGAACGAGGAGGAGGGCTTGCCGTGGCCCTTCAGCGCGACCTGCACCATCTTCTCGGAGTCGATGGCGTAGTGCAGGGCCTGCCGCACCCGTACGTCGTCGAAGGGCTTGTGCTTGGTGTTGAACATCAGGAACAGGTTGTTCATGCCGGCGCCGCCCGCCACCGTCAGGCCGCCGCTCTCCAGTTGCTTGATGTTGGCGTACGGGATGTTGTCGGCGATCTGCGCGCCCGCGCTGGAGCCGGAGATCTTGGCGACGCGGGGTGCGGCGTCCACGATCGTCAGCCAGTTCATCTTCTTGAAGGCGGGCGGGCGCGGGCCGTTGTAGTCGGCGAACGCCTCGAAGGTCGTGTTCGACTTGGGGTGGTGGGCGCTCTGCCGGTACGGCCCCGAGCCGACCGCGAGGCCCTTGATCGCGTCCTCCCAGGCGCCGGGCTTGGAGAAGACGTGCTTCGGCATGATCTTCGCGAGGGTGAGCCGCGAAGCCCCGTCCGGGAAGGGGAACTTGAGCACCAGCTCGACGTTCTGCGCGTCGATCTTGCGGACCTCCTTCAGCCAGCTCGCGAAGAAGCCCTTGGCGAGGGTCTGGGTCTTCGGGTCGAGGATGCGGTCGAAGACGAACACCACGTCGTCGGCGGTGACGGGTTTGCCGTCGTGGAACTTGGCGCCCGCCCGCAAAGTGAACTTCCAGGACGTGGAGTTGAGGTCCTTCGGCAGCTCGGTGGCGAGCGCGGCGTACGGCTTGCGGGAGATCGGGTCGGTGTCGAGCAGGCCCTCGTAGATGTGGTTGTTGCCCGCCATGCAGAAGGCGGACGCGGTCTGGGTCGGGTCCCACGTCCCGTCGTTGCCGTAGCCGATGACCGCGGTCAGGGTGCGGTCCTTGCCGCCCCCGCCGCCGGTGTCGTTGGTGGACTGGGGCCCCGAGGAGCAGGCCGACAGCGACGCGGAGACGGCGGTGGCCGCACCCATCGCGCCGGTGTACTTCAGGAAGGTCCGGCGATGCACGGTTCCTCCATCGAGTGAGGAGATACGACGTCCTACGTCCTGCGTCAGCCGCGACCATAGGAGGGGCTCGAAGGGCGGTCAAGAGGCCGCACACGAATGGCTCAGCTGCCAGAGGTCGAGCCAATGAAAGAACGAAATGGCGGGAGTTGGCGCACGTCAGTGCCGGACATGGGACGTGGGACGTCCGGTGCGCGTACGATGCGGCGCATGGCCGCGGACCCCAGGAACAGGGAGCCCAGGAATTACAGGAGCGCGGAGTCCGGGAACAGCCGGATACGACGGGAGGTCATCCAGCTGATCCTCGACCGCAGGCTCCGGCCGGGCGCACCGCTGCCCACCGAGGCCGAGCTGATGGAGGACCTCGGCGTCAGCCGCAACTCCGTGCGCGAGGCGCTGAAGGCCCTTCAGGCCCTCGACATCGTCGAGATCAGACACGGCTACGGCACCTACGTCGGCCAGGCCTCGCTGACCCCGCTGATCGACGGGCTCACCTTCCGCACGCTCGCCTCGCACGACGACGACACCGGCGCGCTCGCGGAGATTCTCCAGGTGCGCGAGGTGCTGGAGGAGGGGCTGATCCGGCGAATCGCCGGGACGGTCACCGAGGCCGAACTGGACGCGCTGGACGAGGTCGTCACCGGTATGGAGGCGGCCGTCCACGCGGGCCGCCCCTTCCCCGAACTCGACCGCGCCTTCCACGAGTTGCTCTACGCCTCCCTCGGCAACGCCCTCGTCCCCCAGCTCCTCGGCGCCTTCTGGACCGTCTTCCGCAGGGTGGCCGGCGCCCGCGGCTGGACCGACGACCCCGAGCCACAGCTGACCGTCGGCCGCCACCGCGCCATCGTCACCGCACTACGAGCCGGCGACGCCGAGCAGGCCGAACGCGCGATGACGCACCACTTCCACGGCATCGAGGCCCGTACGCTGGCGCGATGACGGACCCCTGGAACCCCGCGGACCCCGGCGTATTGCGGCTGCCCTCCGGCCGGTTGGTCCGGGGGCGCGGGCTGCGGCATCCCCTGGACGCGTCGGCGTCCGCGCCCTCGTACGCGCTCTATCTCCTGGGCAGGCAACCCCCGCCCGTCCCCTGGGAGTTCCGCTGGGTCCGCTGGCCGGACTTTCGGCTGCCCGCCGACCGTGCGGACGCCCGTGCCGCGCTGATCGAGGCGTGGCGGCGGGCCGCCGAGGAACGGGTGGAGATCGCCTGTGGTGGCGGGCGCGGCCGCACCGGGACCGCGCTGGCCTGCCTGGCGATCCTGGACGGCGTACCCGCCGAGGAGGCGGTGGACTTCGTACGCCGCCACTACGACCGGCGGGCGGTGGAGACGCCCTGGCAGAAGCGGTATGTGCGGCGGTTCCGGTGAGGGATTTTCAGCGGAGCGTTTCGGCCACGATCGCCGCGGCCTCCGCCTGCAGCGCGTCGTCCCAGGCCGCGTCCTGCTGCGGCCTGGTGGACAGGACCGCGACGACGACCGGGTCACCGTCGTCCGTCCAGGCGACGGCCACGTCGTTCGTGCTGCCGTAGGAGCCGGAGCCTGTCTTGTCGCCGACCGTCCAACTGGCGGGCAGGCCCGCGCGGATGCGGTGGTCGCCGGTGGTGTTGGTCAGCAGCCAGTGCGTGAGCCGGGCGCGGTCCGGGGCGTTCAGGGCGCTGCCGAGCACCAGCCGCGCGTAGCTGCCGCCGATCGCGCGGGGGCTCGTGGTGTCCGAACGGCGGCCGGGTTCGGCCGAGTTGAGCTCCGGCTCCCAGCGGTCGAGGCGGGTCACGCGGTCGCCGAGGGAGCGCGCGAAGCGGGTGATGGCGGTGGGGCCGCCGAGCAGGCGCAGCAGGAAGTTGCCGGCCGAGTTGTCGCTGTAGCGGATGGCGGCGTCGCAGAGTTCGGCGACCGTCATGCCGCGCGCCAGGTTCTCCTCCTTGCCCGTGATGGGGGCGCCGTCCACCAGGTCCGCGCGCGTGTAGTGGATACGACGGGCGAGGACCTCGCCGTGCCGGTCCAGGTCGCGCAGTACGGCCGCGGCGGCGAGGGTCTTGAACGTCGACAACATGGGGAAGCGCTCGTCGGCACGGTGGGCGACGGTCCTTCGCGTACGGAGGTTGTGCGCGAAGACGCCGAGCCGGGCGTCGTGGCGCCGCTCCAGCTCGCGCAGCGGGCCGCTGGTGGCGTGGGCGGACGTGGCGTGGGCGGGCGCGCTCGCGAGGAGCGCGGCGACGGTGGCGGGGCCTGCGATGAGCAGGGTGCGTCGGCCTGGGATCGTGTTCTCCTTCGTCGAAGGCGGCGGGTGATCTTGCCGGTCCTCTTTCGACCTCTTTCCCATGATCGACGCCGTACGTCATCCCTTGGTTGCGCGGGCGTAGACCATCGGGGGACGGCGGACCGCGCCGGTGCTCGGCACAGTGAACGGCATGGAGAAGACCAAGGGGATCAGCCGGGCACAGTTCCTCGCCGGGGCGGCGGCGCTCTCGGCCGCGGCGACGGTGCTGCCGTCCCGTCCGGCAGCCGCGTCCGGAAGGGGCCTTCGGCACCGCGGCGTCGTCTACACCGTCGGCGAGGGCGAGACACCGGGGACCGCGTGGAGCGCCGCCCGGATGCGACGGGACATCGGTGCCATCAGGGACCGGCTGCACGCGGACACCGTCGACGTGACCGGTGACGGCGTGGACCGTCTCACCGCGACGGCCGTCGAGGCCGCCGAGCGCGGGCTGCACGTCTGGCTGCAGCCGACCCTCGCGGACGCACCGGAGCGGGACATCCTGGAGCACATGGCCGAGTGCGGCCGGTTCGCGGAGCGGCTGCGGCGCCAGGGCGCGAGCGTCGACTTCAGCGTGGGCTGCGAGTTCTGGCTGTTCGTGCCCGGGATCGTGCCGGGGGCGACGGTCATGGACCGGGTGGAGAACATGCTGAACGGCACCTTCGACCCCGTGAAGATGCAGCACCGCCTCGACCGCTTCACCGCGAAGGCGGCGGCACTCGGCCGGTCCGTATTCCACGGAAACCTCAGCTACGCCGCCGCCCAGGACGACCAGGTCGACTGGCGGCTCTTCGACATCGTCGGCATCGACTACTACTCGTACTTCCGCCACCACGCCGACTACGTACGGGAGTTGAGGAAACACCTGCGCTGGGGCAAGCCCCTGGCCATCACCGAGTTCGGCACCTGCACCTACAAAGGCGCGCCCCAGGCGGGCGGCATGGGCTGGAACGTCGTCGACTACGACAAGGGCGAGATCAAGGGCGACCTGGTGCGCAGCGAGCACACCCAGGCCGTCTATCTGACCGACCTGGTGCGGGTCTTCGAGTCGATGGGCCTGTACGCGGCGATGGCCTTCGAGTTCGTCACCCCGGACGCCCCGCACCGCGCCGACAACCCCAAGAAGGACCTCGACATGGCCAGCTACAGCATCACCAAGGTCATCAAGGACCGCCCCGACGACCCGCGTTCGGGCTGGCACTGGGAACCGAAGGAGGCGTTTTACGCGCTGGCGCGGCAGTACGGCGGGTGCGCTCAGCGGCGGTAGACGCGTCGGCTAGCGGCAGTACACGTCCCGTCGTGGCCGTTCGCCCGTTGCCAGGAACCGCGAGACCGTCGCGTCGCCGCACGAGGTGCCGTTGGCGAGATAGGCGTCGTGGCCGGTGGAGTCGTTGGTCACCATGACGGCACGGTGGCCGAAGGCATTGCGCAGCTTCAGGGCGCCGCTCAGGGGGGTTGCGACGTCGCGCTTGTCCTGGACGAGCAGGATGTTGGACGGTCCCCGGTCGGTGATCCGCACCGGTGGCTGCTTCGGCCGCCACGGCCAGGCGGCGCACAGCATCGCGTTGCGGGGCATGCCGGCGGTGAGCGGGTACGCGGCCCGGCTCTTCTCAACTCCCTTTTCGTACACGGCAGTCGAGCGCGGCCAGGCGGCGTCGTTGCAGATGGTGGCGGCGCCGACCGCGGTCATGGTCTGCAGCACGGAATCCGGCGGGGACTGCGGTGCGGGCAGTGCCGTGCCGTTCTGCGCGGCCAGGATCAGCTGGGCCAACTCCGGGTAGTCGTCGGGGTCGTAGAGGCTGTTCAGCATGGACTGGCGCAGCACGTTGCCGTTCAGTTCCTCGGGGTTGGCGCCGGGCCAGGGGAGCGGTTCGCGGTCCAGCCGGGCGGCGAGCCCGAGGAAGAGCGGGCGCACCTCGGCGGGCGTGTCGGCGAGGCGGTACGGATTGCCGGGTGCGGCGGCCCACTTGGCGAACTCGGGGAAGTTGTCCTCGACGCCCGCCTCGGTGATTTTCACCCAGGCGCGCTCCGGGTTGACGGGGTCGGGGTTGTCGTTGCTGTCGAGCACGATGCGGTCGGTGCGCCCGGGGAAGAGCTGGGCGTAGACGGCTCCGACGTACGTCCCGTACGAGACGCCCCACGCGGACAGCTTCCGCTCGCCGAGGGCGGCCCGGATGCTGTCGACGTCGTAGGCGTTGTCGACCGTGCTGATGTGCCGCATCAGCGCACCGCCGTTGCGGGCGCAGGCGCTCGCCATGCGCCGGGCGGTGGCCATGTTCCCGGCGACGGACCCGTCGGGCGCGGGCCACGGCCGCGAGGCGGTCAGCGCGAGGTCACGGTGTTCGAGCCCGCAACTGGTGGTCGTGGAGGGGGCGTTGCCGCGCGGGGCGTACCCGATCAGGTCGTAGGCGTTGCGCACCTCCTGCGGCAGCTTCTGTCCCTTGCCGGAGGGGTCGTCGAGGCTGGTTCCGCCGGGTCCTCCCGGGATGAGCAGCAGCACGCCCCGGCGGGCGGACGGCTTCTCGGCGGGGATCCGGGAGAGGGCGAGGTCGATCTTCGGGCCGTCGGGGTGGGCATGGTCCAGCGGGACCTTCAAGGTCGCGCACTGCTGGCGCGGGTCGAGCCCGGCGCCGTCGCACCTGCCCCACTTCAGGCCGGAGGACGCGTCCGCCGCGGACGCGCTCAGGGGCGTGAGGACACCGAAGACGATGCCGGAGGCGGCTGCGATCAGGGCGGCGCTCTTCGTGATCTCCTTCATGCCTACGAGCGTCCCGGACCCGGGCCGTGCCGCCCATCCGGCCAACAGCCTTGTCGACAGGGGGGGTTACCCCCGTGCCGGGGCAGGGCTGGTCATACGTCAGATACGTCAGACGTCCCGTCGCTCCACGACCACCACCGTCAGTACGGCCGCGACCCCCGCCCACACCGCGAACACGACCCATCCGCCGCCGACCGTCGTCGGGAACCTGGGGACCAGGGTGAAGGGATGGTCGCCGTAGCCGATGTCGACCAGGCGCACCCAGGCGTTGTACGGGAGCGCGTTGCGGACGCAGGCCGTCCAGTGGTAGCGGTCCGTGACGAAGGCGGGCAGGAGCAGCAGGACGAGCGTCGTCAGGATCATCGTGGTCGCGCTGTGCCGGATCAGCGCGCCCATGCCCATGCCGACCAGGGCGCTCACCGGGGCGAGCAGCGCCGAGGCCACGACCACGCGCCAGGCGCCTGGGTGGCCGATCGCCACGCCCAGGCCACGGCCGTCCAGGATGGCCTGCGAGGCGGCGAAGGAGGCGCCGGCGACGACCGCGCCGTACACAGTCATCACCGCCGTCACGACGAGCACCTTGGCGGTCATCAGCGCCCGCCGGTCGGGCACGGCGGTGAACGTCGTACGGATCAGGCCCGTCCCGTACTCGCCGACGACCGTGATCGCGCCGATGCCCGCGGTCGCCAGGATCATCATCATCGTGGCCCCCGAGGTGAAGGCGTCGCGCAGCGCCCAGTAGACGAACTCGCGGCGGATCGGCCCGTCGTAGTGCGGGTAGTTGACGTAGTCGGCGCGGGCCGCGTTCGCGTTGAAGGCGATCAGGACCAGGGCGCACGAGCCGAGCGCCCAGTAAGTGGAGCGCAGGGAGCGGAGTTTGATCCACTCGGCGGCGAGCAGGTCGGTGAAGCGGGCGGCCGGGACGGCGAGGGTGGTCATCGGGTCTCTCCTGCGGTGGTCAACGGGTTTCTCCTGCCGCGTACTCGACGCTGTCGGCGGTCAGTTCCATGAAGGCCGCCTCCAGCGAGGCCGTCTGCGTGGTCAACTCCCGCAGTAGGAAGCGGTGTTCGTGAGCCAGCTCGCCGACGCGGGCCGCACTCGCGCCGCGCACCCGCAGGGTCTCCTCGTCGTGCGGGGTCACCACCACGCCCTCGGCCGTCAGTACGGCGGCCAGCCGGCCCGCGTCCGGCGAGCTGACCGTCACCGTCGGTGCCGTCCCGCGCGAGGCGAACTCCGTGAGGCTCTCGGCGGCGATGAGTTCACCGCGGCCGATGACGACCAACTCCTCGGCCGTGTGCTCCATTTCGGACATCAGATGGCTGGAGACGAAGACCGTACGGCCCTCGCGCGCCAGGCGCCGGAACAGCTCCCGCACCCACAACACGCCTTCCGGATCGAGCCCGTTGAGCGGTTCGTCGAACATCAGCACCGGCGGGTCCCCGAGCAGCGCGGCCGCGATGCCGAGCCGCTGCTTCATGCCGAGGGAGAAGGTGCCGGTCCGGCGGCGGGCCGCGCTGCCGGTCAGCCCGACCTCCGCGAGCACCTCGTCCACCCGCGCCACCGGGATGCGGTTGCTGCGGGCCAGCGCGTGCAGATGGGCCCGCGCGCTGCGCCCACCGTGCACGTCGTGGGCGTCGAGCAGGGCCCCTACGTGGCGCAGGCCGCGCGGGCGGGTGCGGAAGGAGCGGCCGTCGACGGTGGCGGTGCCGGCGCTCGGCTCGACGAGCCCCAGCAGCATGCGCAGCGTCGTCGTCTTGCCCGCGCCGTTCGGGCCGAGGAAGCCGGTGACCCGGCCGGGGCGGACGGTGAAGGACAGATTCCGGACGGCCGTCGTGGGGCCGTAGCGCTTGGTGAGCTGGTCGACCTCGATCATGCGGACCACGCTCCCGCGGACCGGCCCGCCCGCACATCGGCCCGGCGCCGACACCCACGCACTCCCGATGTCGACCGTGGTTGTACGTCCCCGGGCCGATGACCGAGCGCGCCCGCCCGCCTACGATCGCGGCATGTCGGCCATCACGCCCCCGCTGCCCCTGGTCAAGCGCGTGCCGCCGGGCGCCTGGACGGCGCTCGTGTGGTGCGCGACCACGCTGCTCACCCTGCTGACGACCGTACGGCTGCCCGGCGAGAGCGAGCCGGGGAAGCTGCCGGCGGCCCAGCTGTACCGCTGGGACGGCCTGACCGTCCTCGCGCTGTCCACCGCGCTGGCGTTCCAGGGCAGCCGGCTGCTGACGCGCAGGCCGCTGCCCGCGCTCGTCCTGACCGTCGTGGCCGCGATCTTCGAGACGAGCACCATCGGCACGGGCGAGCTGCCGATGGCGCAGTACCTCACCACCGTGGTGACCCTCTACTTCATCGCGGCCGCACAGCCCCGGCGCCTCGCGCTGACCGCCCTGGCCGTGGCGGTCGGCACGCTGGCTGCGTATCTTTCCGTACGGCTGCTGCGCGGCTGGACCGTCGGCATGTCCGCGGAGCTGGCCGTCGCCCTCGTCACGGTCATCGCCTGGCTGCTGGGCAACTCCGCGCACGAGGCCCGCGTGCACGCCGAGCGGATCGGCGCCCAGCACGCGGCGCGGGCCGTCACGGAGGAACGGCTGCGCATCGCCCGCGAGATGCACGACACCGTCGCCCACAGCATCGGCATCATCGCCCTCCAGGCCGGAGCGGCGTCCCGCGTCGCCACGACCCGCCCGGAAGCGTCCCTCGCGGCCATGCGGGCCGTGGAGAACGAGGGCCGGGAGACCCTGGCGGGCCTGCGCCGCATGCTGGTCGCGCTGCGAGCGGCGGACGAGGGGCAGACGCCGGATGCCGCGCCCGCCACGCCCGCCGGCCTGGAGGACGTCGACCGGCTGGCCGCCACGACGACGGCGGCGGGGGTGCGGGTGGAGGTACGGCGCTCGGGATCCCGACGCCAACTCCCGCCGGACATCGACCTGTCGGCGTTCCGCATCGTGCAGGAGTCGGTCACGAACGTCGTACGGCACGCGGGCACGCACCAGTGCCATGTCACATTGCACTACGGCGACGACGCCCTCGCCCTGGAGATCACCGACGACGGCCGCGGCCGCGACACCGGCACCGACACCGGGTTCGGCCTGGTCGGCATGCGCGAACGCGTCGCCCTCCTGCACGGCGAGTTCACCGCCGCGCCGCGCTCCGAGGGCGGTTTCCGCGTCGCCGCCCGCCTGCCGCTCCCGGCGGCCACGCGATGAGCGGGCTGCCGCCGGTCCGCGTCCTGCTCGTCGACGACCAGGAGCTCATCCGTACCGCACTCAGCATGGTCATGGCCGACCTCCCCGACGTCGACGTGGTCGGCGAGGCGGGCACAGGGGAGGAGGGGGTGCGGCTGGCCGCCGAACTCGCCCCGGACGTGGTCGTCATGGACATCCGCATGCCCGGCATGGACGGAATCGAGGCAACGCGCCGCATCACGGAGGCGGGCCCCGGGGCCAGGGTGGTGGTCCTGACCACCTTCGACGACGACGCCTACGTCTACGGGGCGCTGCGCGCCGGCGCGTCCGGTTTCCTGGTCAAGGACATGGCCTTGGACGACATCATCGCCGCCGTGCGCGTCGTGGCCGCCGGGGACGCACTGATCGCCCCGAGCGTGACGCGCCGCCTGATCCAGGATTTCGCTGCGCGGCCTGAACCGGTTTCCGGGCGCCGCGAGTTGAAGCCGGTGACCGACAGAGAACGCGAGGTCCTGACCCTGGTCGGCACCGGCCTCTCCAACTCCGAGATCGCCGCCGAACTCCACATCAGCGTGGCCACGGCCAAGACCTACCTGACCCGCCTACTGACCAAACTGGACGCCAGGGACCGGGTGCAGCTGGTGATCATGGCTTATGAGGCGGGGTTGGTGTCGGTGACACGGTGACACGGTGACGCCGGGACGTGCTCGATCGGGTGTAGGTGCGCATTTCGGTGTCGTAGCGCCCCCGCCGCAGGTTTAGTGACTGCTAAACTTGCGAAAGGGTTGACGTGGAAGAGCAGTGGGATGTCTACCTGACGGACGAGGTGGATCAATGGCTGCACGATCTGGAGAAGTCCGATCCGGACTCGTACGTGCTCGTGAACCAAGCGATCTGGATCCTTGCCTGTCACGGGCCTGCCGAGGGGCGTCCGCTCGTCGATCGGATCAAGGGGTCGGCCTTGCACAACCTCAAGGAGCTGCGTCCCGGCTCGTCAGGTCGAAGTGAGGTGCGCGTCCTGTTCATGTTCGACCCGTGGCGTTCCGCGATCCTTCTGGTGGCAGGCGACAAAGCAGGGAACTGGAGCGCTTGGTACGACGCGGCCATCCCGCTTGCCGAGCGTCGTTATGCCGAATACCTGGCCGATCGGAAGAAGGAGTCGGGGAAGTGAGCGGGTACACGAAGTGGTCGGGTGGTGGGCATCGTGAGCGTGCCGAAGAACTGGCCGGCGGCCGGGACGCGTTCCTGGAAGGGGCCCGGCGACTGCATGCCGAGGCGCGTGCGTGGCGGTTGGTCGAGATGCGTCAGGAGCGCGGGTACACCCAGCAGCAGGTGGCGGAACGGATGGGCGTGAGCAAGGGCCGTGTGTCGCAGATCGAGAGCGGCCAGGTCTCCGGGACCGACGTGGTCGCCAGGTACGTCGAGGCCCTCGGCGGAAGCCTGATGATGGTCGCCGTCTTCGCGGACGGGGAGCTGCGCCAGGTCGGGTGAGCGCGGCTGCGGCTACGCGTGCGCCGAGGTGAAGTCGATGAACTTCGCCCAGGCGGCCGCGCCGACGACCACGACGGGCCCGTGCGTGACCTTGCTGTCCCGAACGGGGACGACTCCAGGGATGCCGTCGGCGACTTCGACGCAGCTGCCGCCGTTGCCGTCGCTGTAGGTGCTCTTGCGCCAGCGGGCGGCGCCGGGGAAGTCGTACGCGACCTCGACGCACTCGCCGCCGTTGCCGTCGCTGTGCGTGCTCTTGCGCCAGCTCGCGTTGCTCAGGTCGTACTCGCGCATCGTCTGAAGTCCTCCGCCGCCGACTCGATCATCGTCAGGGACGCCTCCGGCGACAGCGCGGCGGCCCTGAGTAGATCGTATGCCGATTGCGCCCGCTGCACCACGGCCGGATCGTCCAGCAGCGACCCCGAATACACGGCTTCTGTATAGGCCGTTGGTGGAGCGTCCTCGAACTCCATGAGGCGCAGCGTCCCGTTCATGACCGCGTACGCACCGGCCTGGTACGGCAACACCTGTACCACCACCGCCCGCTCACGCGTGAGCGCTGCTACGTGCTCCAGTTGCCCTGCCATCACCGCTGCCCCGCCGACCGGGATACGCAGCACATGCTCGTGCAGGACCACCCAATACACAGGCCGTGGCGCGCTTTTGAGGATGCGCTGGCGCTCCAGTCGGCCCGACACCTTGTCGTCGATGTACTCGTCCGGCGCGAAGGGGTTCATCGCCAAGGTGACCGCTCGTGAGTACGCCGCCGTCTGCAAGAGGCCGGGCACCAGCGCGGGGGCGAAGTCGCAAACCTGCACCGCGAGCCGCTCCAGCTCCGCCGCCTTGGCGAAGTAATCCGCATACCGGGGATCGTCAATCAGCTTCCTGCACAACCGCCCGAAAATACCGTCGGTTTGCAGGATCCCGTCGATCCGTGAAGCGATATCGAGCTGTGGCTTTCGGATCGCCTGCTCGAACTGCCCGATATACGCGCCGGACACGAAGACCCGCGCACCCAACTCCGCCTGGGTCAGCCCCGCGTCCTCGCGTTGTCGTTTCAGCTCCGTGCCGAAGAACTCCCATGCCGCCTGACGTGAACCATTGGCCATGGCCAACCCCCTTGAGCTGCACCGTACTTGTAGAACACAGACTCCTGCCGAGAGTAGCCGGAACGGTTCACAGTGGAGAGGAAAAGCGTGAAACCCAAAAAGAAAGGGGAGCACGCTGGGGGCGCAAACGAACCCGGTCCCCGAATTGTGGGTCGTTTTCGTTACGGTCGTTAAGGAGAGGAAATGAAACCCCCCATCGGTACTCATGTCGTGGACACGCGAACAGGAAAGGTGGGAATCGTCATGGGGCACGAAGGCCCGTACGTACAACTGAGACCGTACGGCGGCGGCAGGGAGTGGGACGCCGACCCCGGCGCCGTACGCGGAGCGACCTCCGCGGAGCGGCTCAGTGCCGCGACCGCGTACGCCAACGCACGCAGCCGGGGCGAGGTGCCTTGACGCGGGACCCCTTGAGTAGGGTGCGGGCGCATGAGGTTGCCGAGCATACGGAAATGGAGAAGACCCCGGGCCGAGCGGCGCTACCCCACCCCCCTCACCCTGCACGAGCTGTGGATGGTCTCGCTGAGCGCACCCGTCAGCCGTGACCGCAACGCCTCGCGGACCACGCTGTACCCGTTCACGCGGATCGACGACGACAGCGCGCGCGGCTGGCTGGCCGAGCAGTGGGAGATCGGCTCACGGCAGGTGCTGGTCGACCGGCTCGACGGACTCTCCCGCGGCGGCTACCGGGCGCGCGCCCAGCAGGTCTACGGCGTCGCGCCGCTCGCCTGGGACGCCGCCCTGTACGTCGACATCGCCCGGCTCGGCTTCGGCTGCGGGATGATCAGCGAGGCCGAGGCGTGGACGGCGCTGAAGAACATCGTGCCGTCGGTGGTGCGGACGTACGCCTCCTGGCAGGAGTACGCCGATCACTACCTGCTGGGCCGCAAGGTGTGGCAGGACGGCCTGGGCGGCGACCGGGACGAGTCCTTCCCGGCCCCGCAGTCCGCCGCCGACGCCCATCTGAGCGCGCTCCTGGACCCCGCGAACCGGGCCAGCCCCTGGAACCTCGCCCCCTGGGACACCATCAGTCACCCCGACCGCGCCCGCTGACTTCGGCCATACGCGAGAATGGGTGCATGAGCCTGTTCCGCGACGACGGCATCGTCCTGCGCACCCAGAAGCTGGGCGAAGCGGACCGGATCATGCTGTGCCTGCCCGGGGGACAACCCCCGGACCCCCGGCCGAAGACCCGCGGCGGTGCGCGATGAGTCTGTTCCGGGACGACGGCATCGTGTTGCGGACGCAGAAGCTCGGCGAAGCGGACCGGATCATCACGCTCCTCACGCGCGGGCACGGGCGGGTGCGGGCCGTGGCGCGTGGCGTGCGGCGCACCAAGTCGAAGTTCGGGGCCCGACTCGAACCCTTCTCCCATGTCGACGTGCAGTTCTTCGCGCGCGGCAGCGAGCTGGTCGGGCGCGGGCTGCCCCTGTGCACCCAGAGCGAGACCATCGCTCCGTACGGCGGCGGCATCGTCACCGACTACGCCCGCTACACCGCGGGCACCGCCATGCTGGAGACCGCCGAGCGCTTCACCGACCACGAGGGCGAACCGGCCGTACAGCAGTATCTGCTGCTGGTGGGCGCCCTGCGGACGCTGGCCCGCGGCGAGCACGCCCCGCACCTCGTCCTCGACGCCTTCCTGCTGCGCTCCCTCGCCGTCAACGGCTACGCCCCCAGCTTCAGCGACTGCGTGAAGTGCGGTATGCCCGGTCCGAACCGGTTCTTCTCGGTCGCCTCCGGCGGCTCCGTCTGCGTCGACTGCCGGGTCGCCGGCAGCGTCGTACCCTCGCCGCAGACCCTGGAACTCCTGGCCGCACTGCTTACGGGAGACTGGGAGACCGCGGACTCGTGCGAGCCGCGGCACGTCAGGGAGGGGAGCGGGCTGGTGTCCGCGTATCTGCACTGGCATCTGGAACGCGGGTTGCGTTCGCTGCGTTACGTAGAGAAGTAGCAACCCGCAGACCGTGGACAAGCAACGTCCGTAGAGAAGCAACGTCCGTAGAGAAGCAAGACGTCCGTAGAGAAGTACGTCGCCTGAGGAGACGAGAAGCACATGGCTGTACGCGGGATCCTGGGACGCCGGCGCCGGGAGTACAGGGCGCCGGAGCCGCACCCGTCGGGCGCCCGCGCGCCGAAGCTGCCGGGCGAGCTGGTCCCGGGCCATGTGGCGATCGTCATGGACGGAAACGGCCGATGGGCCAAAGAGCGCGGGCTGCCGCGCACCGAGGGCCACAAGGTCGGCGCGGAGCGCGTCCTGGACGTGCTGCAGGGCGCCATCGAGATGGGCGTGGGCAGCATCTCGCTGTACGCGTTCTCCACGGAGAACTGGAAGCGCTCGCCCGAAGAGGTCCGCTTCCTGATGAACTTCAACCGCGACTTCATCCGCAAGACCCGCGACACCCTCGACGAACTGGGCATCCGGGTGCGCTGGGTGGGCCGTATGCCCAAGCTGTGGAAGTCGGTCGCCAAGGAGCTCCAGGTCGCCCAGGAGCAGACCAAGGACAACGACCTGCTGACGCTGTACTTCTGCATGAACTACGGCGGCCGTGCCGAGATCGCGGACGCCGCGCAGGCGCTCGCGGAGGACGTGAGGGCGGGCCGACTCGACCCGTCCAAGGTCAGCGAGAAGACCCTCGCGAAGTACATGTACTACCAGGACATGCCGGACGTGGATCTGTTCCTGCGCCCGAGCGGCGAGCAGCGCACCTCCAACTTCCTGCTCTGGCAGAGCGCTTACGCCGAAATGGTCTTCCAGGACGTCCTCTGGCCCGACTTCGACCGCCGCGACCTCTGGCGAGCCTGCGTCGAATACGCCTCCCGCGACCGCCGCTTCGGCGGCGCAGTCCCCAACGAACAACTCCTGGAGATGGAACGAGACATGCGAGGAGAGCAGGGCTGAGCTGCAACGCCTCTAGGGGCGCGGGGAACTGCGCGACCAGCCACAATCAACCGGCAGCCCGCAACGACCCGCACCCCTACGGCGACAACCGGCTACCCCGCAGAACACTCCGAGCACTCCGCACAAGTACCGAAGATCTCAACGGTGTGCGCAACGTTCACATACCCGTGCTCCGCCGCAATCCCCTCCGCCCACTTCTCCACCGCAGGCCCCTCCACCTCCACAGCCTTCCCGCACACACGGCAGACAAGATGGTGGTGGTGCTCCCCGGTGGAGCAGCGCCGGTACACCGACTCCCCCTCGGACGTGCGCAGCACATCGACTTCCCCCGCGTCGGCGAGGTTCTGCAGAGTGCGGTAGACGGTGGTCAGCCCGACCGAGTTGCCCTTGTGCTTCAGCATGTCGTGAAGCTCCTGCGCGCTGCGGAACTCCTCGACCTCGTCCAGGGCCGCCGCCACGGCTGCCCGCTGGCGGGTCGCACGGCCCTTCACGGGCGGTCCAGCGGTGGTCACCGGTTGCCTCCTCACATCTGCGTCTGCCCGGACATTGTGCCAGCCGGGGCTGTGCCCGGTCAGACGCCGACCTTCCCGTCCGGGGCCCGGGTGGCCGGAATCGCGCACTCGGCCGGGTCCGGGGCGGGCCGTGCCGCCGCGGCCGTACGGGCGTGACGCCGGGCCAGCGGGGCCGCCAGCGCGGTGAGCACGACGAAGGCGCCGATGGTCAGCAGCACGATCGTCGCGCCGGGCGGCACGTCCTGGTAGTACGAGGTGACCGTGCCGCCGATGGTCACCGTCACCCCGATCACCACCGCGATCGCGAAGGTGGCCGCGAAACTGCGGCTGAGCTGCTGCGCCGCCGCCACGGGTACCACCATCAGCGCGCTCACCAGCAGCAGCCCCACCACGCGCATCGCGACCGTGACCGTCACTGCCGCCGTGACCGCGGTGAGCAGGTTCAGGGCGCGCACCGGCAGCCCGGTGACCCGCGCGAACTCCTCGTCCTGGCTGACCGCGAACAGCTGCCGGCGCAGCCCGAGGGTGACCAGCACGACGAATCCGGCCAGCAGACAGATCGCCGTCACGTCCGACTCCGACACCGTCGACAGCGAGCCGAACAGGTACGACGTCAGGTTGGCGTTGGAGCCGCCCGGCGCGAGGTTGATGAACATGACGCCGCCGGCCATACCGCCGTAGAAGAGCATCGCCAGGGCGATGTCGCCGCGAGTGCGGCCGTACCAGCGGATCAGCTCCATGAGGATCGCGCCGAGTACCGAGACGCCCGTCGCCATCCAGACCGGGGACGTGGAGAGCAGGAAGCCGAGGCCGACGCCCGTCATCGCGACGTGGCCGATGCCGTCGCCCATCAGGGCCTGGCGGCGCTGCACGAGGTAGATGCCGATCGCCGGGGCGGTGATGCCGACGAGGACGGCGGCGAGCAGGGCCCGCTGCATGAAGGCGTAGTCGAGGAGGTCCATCAGCTCAGCAGTCCTGTGCGGGTCGGAGCGTGCGGGTGTACGTGGTCGTGGCCGGGGAGGGCGTGCTGCCCCAGGGCCTTCGGCGGAGGGCCGTCGTGCAGGACGCAGCCGTCGCGCAGCACCACCGCGCGGTCGATCAGGGGCTCCAGCGGCCCCAGTTCGTGCAGGACGAGCAGCACCGTCGCACCGGAGGCGACCTGCTCGCGCAGCGTCCCCGCCAGCACCTCCTGGCTGGCCAGGTCCACGCCCGCCATCGGCTCGTCCATGATCAGCAGTTCGGGTTCGGCGGCGAGCGCGCGGGCGATCAGTACCCGCTGGTGCTGGCCGCCGGAGAGGGCGTTCACCGAGTCCTTTGCCCGGTCCGCCATGCCGACCAGCTCCAGCGCTCGGCGCACGGCCGCGTGGTCCGCCTTGCGCAGCACCCCGAAGCGGGCCCTCGACAGCCGCCCGGACGAGACGATCTCCGTGACGGTGGCCGGGACGCCGCCCTCGGCGGTGGTGCGCTGCGGTACGTAGCCGACCCGCGCCCACTGCCGGAAGAGCCTGCGGGGCGTGCCGAACAGCTCGACCTCCCCGGCGCTCACCGGCACCTGGCCGATGATCGTGCGGATCGCGGTCGACTTGCCGGAACCGTTGGCGCCGAGCAGCGCGACCACCTCACCGCGCCCGACGGTGAGGTCGATGCCGCGCAGGACGGGGCGCGAGCCCAGGTCGGCGCGTACGCCGCGCAGCGATATGACGGTCTCGGTATCCATCTCTTCTCCCGTCACTTGGCACCCAACGCCTGCTGCAGCGCCCTGAGGTTGGCCTCCTGGACCGAGAAGTAGTCCTTGCCGCGGGACTTGTCGGTGATGCCCTCGATCGGGTCGAGGACGTCCGTCCTCAGTCCGGCGTCGGAGGCGATGGTCCTGGCGGTCGTGCCGCTGACGAGCGTTTCGTAGAAGATCGTGGTGACGCCGTCCGCCCTGGCCATCTCCTCCAGCGACCTGACCCGGGCCGCGCTCGGCTCGGACTCGGGGTCGAGGCCGTTGATGGCCTCCTCGGTGAGGCCGTAACGCTCGGCGAGATAGCCGAAGGCGGCGTGCGTGGTGATGAAGACCTTGGATGTGGTGTGCGCCAGCCCGTCCTTGAACCGCGTGTTCAGCGCGTCGAGCTTCTTCACCAGGGCCGCGGTGTTCCTTTTGTAGTCGGCCGCGTGGTCCGGGTCCGCCTTCTCGAAGGACTTGCCGACGCGCTCGGCGACCTGGGCGTAGCGCACCGGGTCCAGCCAGATGTGGGGGTCGAGGCCGGACAGCTCCTCGTTCTCGGAGTGGTCGTGGGCGGCCGCGTGGCCGCCGACCTCGTTGCCGTGCTTCTCCAGTGAGGTGAGGGAGGCGGCGTCGATCTTGGTCCTGACCTCGGACTGGGCCACGGCGTCGTCGACGGAGGGCTGGAGGTTCTTGAGGTAGAGCACCGCGTCCGACTCCTGCAGCCGCGCGGTCTGCCTGGCGCTGATCTCCAGGTCGTGGGGCTCCTGGCCGGGCTCGGTGAGGCTGGTGACGTGGACGTGCGAGCCGCCGATCCGCTCGGCGAGGAAGGCCATCGGATAGAACGACGCGACGACGTCGAACTTGCCGGTGTTGGCCGCGGCGGCGCTGTCGGTGGAGCAGGCGGAGAGGGTGGCAAGACCGAGGGCCGTGACTGCCGCGGTCGCCACCGCGGGTATGAGGCGTCGTCGTACGTTCATGACAGTCATTTTCAACAAAAATGGAAACCGTTGTCAACAAGCCTGGGCGAGGGGTGCCCGCGAGGCGGGGCGAGGCAGGTAAGGGCGGACCGATTTGATTGAGGGGCAGCCCACGCCGGTACCCTGAAGCATTCGCTCTGAAGCGTCTCGCTTCCTCGCCCGTCGTCGTAATGAAGAGAGCACCGTGGCCGCCGACAAGATCGACACCATCGTCAGCCTGAGCAAGCGCCGTGGCTTCGTATTCCCGTGCAGTGAGATCTACGGCGGCCAGCGCGCCGCCTGGGACTACGGGCCGCTGGGTGTCGAGCTCAAGGAGAACCTGAAGCGCCAGTGGTGGCGCTACATGGTGACCTCGCGCGAGGACGTGGTCGGTATCGACTCGTCCGTGATCCTGGCGCCCGAGGTCTGGGTCGCCTCCGGCCATGTCGCCACCTTCACGGACCCGCTCACCGAGTGCACCTCCTGCCACAAGCGGTTCCGCGCGGACCACCTCGAGGAGGCGTACGAGGCCAAGAAGGGCCACCTGCCCGAGAACGGCCTCGCGGACGTCAACTGCCCCAACTGCGGCAACAAGGGCCAGTTCACCGAGCCCAAGCAGTTCTCGGGCCTGCTCTCCACGCACCTCGGCCCCACGCAGGACAGCGGCTCGATCGCCTACCTGCGCCCCGAGACCGCGCAGGGCATCTTCACCAACTTCGCCCTGGTGCACACCGCCTCGCGCAAGAAGCCGCCGTTCGGCATCGCGCAGATGGGCAAGTCCTTCCGCAACGAGATCACGCCCGGCAACTTCATCTTCCGCACCCGCGAGTTCGAGCAGATGGAGATGGAGTTCTTCGTCAAGCCGGGCGAGGACGAGAAGTGGCAGGAGTACTGGATGGAGCAGCGCTGGAACTGGTACACCGGCCTGGGCCTGCGCGAGGAGAACATGCGGTGGTACGAGCACCCGAAGGAGAAGCTCTCCCACTACTCCAAGCGCACCGCCGACATCGAGTACCGCTTCCAGTTCGGCGGCAACGAGTGGGGTGAGCTGGAGGGCGTCGCCAACCGCACCGACTACGACCTCAACGCCCACTCCAAGGCCTCCGGCCAGGACCTGTCCTACTTCGACCAGGAGGCCGGCGAGCGCTGGACGCCGTACGTCATCGAGCCCGCGGCCGGTGTCGGCCGCGCGATGCTGGCGTTCCTCCTCGACGCCTACGTCGAGGACGAGGCGCCCAACGCCAAGGGCAAGATGGAGAAGCGCACGGTGCTGCGGCTGAACCACCGCCTCGCCCCGGTGAAGGTGGCCGTCCTGCCGCTGTCCCGCAACCCGGAGCTGTCGCCCAAGGCCAAGGGCCTCGCCCAGGCGCTGCGCCAGCACTGGAACATCGAGTTCGACGACGCCGGCGCCATCGGCCGCCGCTACCGCCGCCAGGACGAGATCGGCACGCCGTACTGCGTCACGGTCGACTTCGACACGCTCGACGACAACGCCGTGACCGTGCGCGAGCGTGACTCCATGAAGCAGGAGCGGGTGTCCCTCGACCAGATCGAGGGCTACCTGGCCGGGCGCCTGCTGGGCTGCTGACACCCGGCCCTGCAGCACTCACCTCTGCCGCACTCGCCGTCGAACGCCGGACGGGACCGACCTCGGTCAGTTCCCTCCGGCGTTCGGTATGTCCAGGGCGTCGTAGGTCCTGAAGGTGTACGTCGCCGACAGCTCGATCGTGTTGCCGGTGCGGCTCGGGAGTCCCAGCCGGTGGTTGACCAGGGGGTTCAGGGGGCCGCAGCCCGCTGCCCGTGGGGCCGTGAAGGTGTCGTCGTAGGCGTCGAATTTGATGACCGGCGGATTCTGCGAGATCCACTCCGAGTCACCGGAGCGCTGAAGGCGAAGCTCGATCGGGGTGTCCCTGCCGATCGTGCAGCCGTGCGGCAGCAGCGGGTCGAGGACGCGGAAGCGCATCGTGAACAGGCCGAGGCTGTTGCCGACCGAGTAGAAGTCGGAGCGGCCGCCGTACTCCGGGCGCAGGGACATGTGGTGGTGGCCCGGAACGGCCGTGGGGGCGCCCTGCAGGCCGCCGTAGACCTGGCCCTTGCCGCCGTCCGGCAGGGGGCCCTCGGCGTGGGTGATGGTGATCGGTGACAGCTCGGGCACGGTGGTGCGGCCGAGGGTCATCGACCCCGTGGCGGTGAGGACTTCGCACCTCCACGCGGCGGGGTCAACGCCGGACGGGAGCGCGGGGCAGTCGCTGAAGTCGTAGGAGGGCGTGGGCGGTTCGGCCGCGGCCGGGAGGGCCGTCGCACCGGTGACCATGGCGGCCGCGAGGGCGCCGACGGCGAGCAATGCGGTGATCTTCATGTCACTCAGCGTGCCGTCACAGGCACCCCCGCGGTAACGGGGATCCCCCTTGCTCACCCCTGAGCCGACCCTGACTGCGTGTCAGGGTCAGGCCCCGGTCGTGGGTCCCCGGTCATGGGTCCCAGATCATTGGCCCCAGATCATCGACCCCCGACCATCGGCCTCAGATCATTGGTCCCCGATACGGGCGCCGCATTGGACCTGTAGACCCGGCCGCCCCATCCGCAGGGTGGTCCCATGAGTCTCGCGTTCCTCCTGACCACCCTGGTCGTCGTCGCCACCCCCGGCACCGGTGTCGTCTACACCCTCGCCGCCGGACTGTCCCGCGGCCGCCGTGCGAGCGTCGTCGCGGCCTTCGCCTGCACCCTGGGGATCGTGCCGCATGTGCTGGCCACCGTCACCGGGCTCGCCGCCCTGCTGAACGCGAGCGCCACCGCCTTCCAGGTCCTCAAGTACGCCGGTGTCGGCTATCTGCTGTACATGGCGTGGGCGACCCTGCGGGACAAGCAGGCGATCGAGGTCGACCGGGACGACGCGGCGCTCTCGGCCGGGCGCGTGATCGTGCGGGGCGTGCTGATCAATCTGCTCAACCCCAAGCTGACGATCTTCTTCTTCGCGTTCCTGCCGCAGTTCGTCGACCCCTCCGCGCCGCACGCGCTGCCGCGAATGGTGGCTCTGAGCGGGGTGTTCATGCTGGCGACGTTCGTGGTGTTCGCCGCGTACGGGGTGCTCGCCGCCTCGGTCCGCATCCACGTCATCGCACGGCCGCGTGTGATGGCGTGGCTGCGGCGGAGCTTCGCGGGGTCGTTCGTGGCGCTGGGCGCGAAGCTGGCGCTGACGGCGCGTTAGCGGCTCAACGGCCCTGCAACGACTTCACGTTGTCGCCGAAGGTCCAGTTCTTCGACCCGTCCCAGTTGATCGACCAGGTCATCAGGCCCTTGAGCGAGCTGCCGTAGTGCTTCCACGCATCGGAGACCAGGGACGGGGACATGTAGCCGCCGCCCGCTCCGGACTGCGCGGGCAGGCCCGGGACCTGCTTGTCGTAGGGCACCTTGACCGTGGTGCTCTGCACTACGAGGCCCTTGTCGAGACAGTCGGTCTGGGCGGTGAAGCCCTCGACGGTGCCGGCCGAGTAGGAGTCGCCGGAGCAGCCGTACATGCTGCCGTTGTAGTACTGCATGTTCAGCCACCACAGGCGGCCGTTGTCGGCGTACTTCTTGATGATCGGCAGGTAGGCGCCCCAGATCGAGCCGTAGGTGACGCTGCCGCCGGTGACGTAGGCCGTCTCCGGGGCCATGGTCAGGCCGAAGTTGGACGGCATCTGGGCCAGGATGCCGTCGATGATGCGGATCAGATTGGCCTGGGACGTGGAGAGTTGGCCGATGCTGCCGCTGCCGGTCAGGCCCGTCTCGATGTCGATGTCGATGCCGTCGAAGTTGTACTTCTTCAGGATCGGGACGATCGTCGAGACGAACTTGTCCGCCACGGCGGTGGAGTTGAGATCGATGCCGGCGGTCGCGCCGCCGATCGACATCAGGATCGTCTGCCCGGCGTCCTTGGCCGCGCACATCTCCGCGGGCGTCGCCACCTTCACGCCGGAGTCCATGCCGTCCTCCCACAGGGCCGTTCCGTCGGAACGGATCACGGGGAAGGCGGCGTTGATCACGTTGTAGCCGTGCGCGGCGATACGGGAGTCGGTGATCGGGGTCCAGCCGAAGGGCGGATGGACGCCGTTCGCGGAGCCGTCCCAGTTCTCCCAGTAGCCCTGCAGGACCTTGCCGGCCGGCTTGGACTTCACCGCGCAGGTGTCGGCGGCCGAGGCGGTGGGAGCGGCGGGCAGCTGGGTGAGACAGGCGGTGGCGACGGCTGCGGTGAGCAGGCTCAGGGCGCGGCGGATCATGCGAGGCCTCCCGGTGGGGGGTGCGGTGAGGTGTCGTAGGCATGACAGTGCAGCGGTCCAGACCTTTCGTCAATAGGTCTGGACCAGTTTGGGGTTGCGGGTATGGAATGACAGCTGACAGATATTGAAATCTGTCAGCCGTCATGCAAGGGTGGGTGTCATGACGATTCAGACGCGAAACCTCGGAACCACCGGCCCTCAGGTCTCCGCCCTCGGCCTCGGCTGCATGGGCATGTCCGGTATGTACGGCGAGGCGGACCGGACCGAGTCCATCGCCACCATCCACGCCGCGCTGGAGGCCGGGGTGACGCTGCTCGACACCGGCGACTTCTACGGCATGGGCCACAACGAACTGCTGATCAGCGAGGCCCTGCGCACCGCCCCGGCCGCCCTGCGGGAGAACGCGCTGATCAGCGTGAAGTTCGGCGCCCACCGCGCCCCTGACGGCTCCTGGCTCGGCTACGACGCCCGCCCGGCCGCCGTGAAGACCTGGGCCGCGTACTCCCTACAGCGCCTCGGCGTCGACCATATCGACGTCTACCGGCCCGCCCGGCTCGACCCGAACGTGCCGATCGAGGAGACCGTCGGCGCGATCTCGGAACTTGTCGAGCAGGGATACGTCCGCCACATCGGACTCAGCGAGGTCGGTGCGGACACCATCCGCCGGGCCGCCGCCACCGCCCCGATCGCCGACCTCCAGATCGAGTACGCGCTCATCTCCCGGGGCCCCGAGCGGGAGATCCTGCCCACCCTGCGCGAATTGGGCATCGCCGTCACCGCCTACGGTGTGCTCTCCCGCGGACTGATCTCGGGGCATGCCACGGCCGAGCGGCAGTACGCGCCGAACGACTTCCGGGCCCACTCGCCCCGCTTCCAGGGGGAGAACCTCCAGCACAACCTCACGCTGGTCGAGTCCCTGCGCAAGATCGCCGAGCAGAAGGGCGTCTCCGTCGCCCAGATCGCCATCGCCTGGGTGCTCTCCCGGGGCGAGGACATCGTGCCGCTGGTCGGCGCCCGCACGCGCGAGCGGCTCGGTGAGGCGCTCGGTGCGCTGGACGTGACCCTGGACGCGGCCGACCTCGCCGCCATCGAGGCCGCCGTACCGGCGGACGCTGCGGCCGGTGACCGGTACGCGCCCGCGCAGATGGCCATGCTCGACAGCGAACGCTGAATCCGGCGCCGGGTACCGTCTAGCCATGCCTGCGACCAGCGAAACCCTGACCGCCGAGCGCATCCTCGCCGCCACCGAGGAAGTGCTGCGCCGCCACGGCCCCGCGAAGGCCACCGTGGTCGACGTGGCCCGTGCGCTCGGCGTCAGCCACGGCAGCGTCTACCGCCACTTCCGTACGAAGGCGGCGCTGCGCGAGGCGGTGACCAAACGGTGGCTGGACCGGACGACGGAGGTGCTGGCGGCCGTCGCCGCGGACACCGGGCTGGACCCGGAGGCCCGGGTGCGCGAGTGGTTCGCGACCCTCTTCGCCGCCAAGCGCCGCAAGGCGGGCCTCGATCCCGAACTGTTCGCCACGTACTCGGTACTGGCGAGCGAGGCGGGCGAGGTGGTCGGCGCCCACATATGCGACCTGACCGGCCAGCTGACCGACATCGTGCGCGCCGGCGTCGCATCCGGCGCCTTCGCCGCCGACGACCCGGAAGCCACCGCCCGAGCCCTCTTCCGTGCCACCGGCAGCTTCCACGACCCGGGTCACGTCAAGGAGTGGGAACTGCCGGGCGCGGAGGGGGAGTTCGAGGCGGTCATGGATCTGCTGGTGAAGGGGTTGCGGGCCTAGGGGGTGTTGTTCCCGGCGTTCGCCACGTGCCGCCAGAAGTCTCGCATCAGAGGCGTAGGTGTCGGGTTCTGCATGGCTGCCTGGGTGAGGAGGATGGAGATGGTTGCTGTCGGCGGGACGATGTGGGCCGTGGTGCCGGTGCCGCCGACCCAGCCGTAGCGGCCGGGGACGTTCCAGGGGTCGGTCGGGGTGACGTCGACCTGGCCGCCGTAGCCCCAGCCCTGGCCCTCCAGGAAGAGCGGGACGCGGTCGCGCTGCTGGGCCGTGAGGTGGTTGGTGGTCATACGGCTCACCGAGGTGGGGGAGAGCAGCCGGTGGCCGTCCGGGCTGGTGCCGGAGTTGACGAGCAGGCGCGCGAAGGCCAGCCAGTCGTCGGCCGTGGAGACCAGGCCACCGCCGCCCGAGTGGAAGTCGGGGACACTGCTGAACTCGCCGTCCGGGGCATCGAAGAGGTCAAGACTGCCGTCCGGGTTCGTCGAGTACGCCGAGGTGAAGCGGTGCCGTTTCGACGGCGGCACCGCGAACGCCGTGTCCGTCATGCCCAGCGGTTCGAAGATCCGCTCCGCGAGGAATTCGGGCAGGCCACGGCCACAGGCGCGGGCGATCAGGATGCCCTGGAGGTCGGACGAGGTGCCGTAGAGCCAGGCCTCGCCCGGCTGGTACAGCATCGGCACCTGGGCGAGCAGGGCCAGCCAGGCCCCCGCCTCGGGCCAGGACCTGAGCGCGCGGCCGTCCTTCTGCACCGTGAACAGCGACTGCACCGCGGGGAGCGTGAAATCGGCGGGGAAGCCCCAGCCGGTGCGGGAGCTCAGCAGGTCCTCGACCGTGATCGGACGGGCCGCCGGGACCACGTCCTCCACGGGGCTCGACGGCGTGCGCGCCACCACCGGCTTCGCCAGCTCCGGCAGCCACTCCTCGACCGGCGAGTCCAGCGCGAGCACACCGTCCTCGATCAGCATCAGCACCGCCGCGGCGGTGATCGGCTTGGTGATCGAGGCGATCCGGAAGATCGAGTCCCGGGCCATCGGGGCGGTGCCGTCGGTGTCCACCGAACCGACGGTCACCACCTCGACGTCGTCGCCGCGGGCCACCAGGGCAACGGCCCCGGGCACGGCGCCTTCGTCGACGTGGCGCTGCAGGGTCTCGCGCAGAGTGCTCATGGCCGGCCTTCCGTGGCGTGGTCGTCGTAACGGCTTACCCGGTCTACGACTGCCGCCGCGACGAAAAGTCATCGGGAGCGGGAGTAGGACGGAAGCGGGAGCGCCTACTCCTCCGCCGACGGGTCCACCGTCGCCTGGTGCGCCTCGGCCAGATGCTCCTCCGCCTTCAGCCAGGGCAGGAACTGCGCGCCCTTGCGCCAGCCGCAGGTGTCACATCTGATCGTGCGCTGCGGCCCTTTGCGCAGCACCCGGACGGTGTGTTCCCGCCCGTCTTCGTCCCAGCGGCTCACCTTGCTCGTACCTGTCTGCAGCATGATGTCTCGCCTCCGGCTAGGAGTGTGCAGCAAGACCAACATCAACAGGGGCTCCTGGGGCGTGAGTTCGGTGGGAGTTCTGCGTCATGTGGGGAAAGGGGGGTGATTCCGTGGCGCTTCGCGGGCCGCGATGTCGGCCGGTTCGTACGAAGCCCGGCAAACCGCCCCCTCAGCCGATCGTCCGCGGCAGACGCAGACTCAGCAGCCCGGTCAGGACCACGCACCCCAGTTGCACCAGAAGGGTCGTGACCAGGGCGTCGCGCATTCCGTCGCCCGGAACCAGGGAGAGGAAGAGGGTGCCCAGGGCGGCCACGCCGAGCGCCAGGGCCGACTGCTGGGTGGTCATCATCACGCCGCTGCCGACACCGGCCCGAGCGGGCGGCACCTCGGAGAGCACGACCCGGTAGACGATGGGCAGTTGGAGCGCCTGGCCCCCACCGGCGAGCGCCGCCCCGGGCAGCAGTTCGACGAAACCGAGGTCCGGCCAGGAACGCCAGGCGGCCAGGGCCAGCAGCCCGACGCCGAGCCCCTGGATCAGCGCGCCGGCGGTCACCACGCGGGTGCCGTACCGGGCCACCAGTCGCGGACCGGCGAGCGAGGCGAAGAAGAAGACGACGGCCATGGGCGCGAGCGCCAGCCCCGCCGGTACCGGCCCGAGCCCCGCGCCCCGTTGCAGGGCGACGGCGATCACGAACATGAACCCGCTGAAGCCGACGGAGAACGGCAGGATCATCACCAGACCGCGGCGCAGCGAGGTGAGCGCGAACAGGCTCGGCGGCACCAGCGGCGTACGGCCCTGCCGGTCCGCCCGGCGCTCGACCGCGTAGAACGCCGCCGCCACGAACGGGAACGCCACCAGTGACAGCCAGGTCCACAGTGGCCAGCCCGCCGAGCGGCCCTCGGTGAGCGGTGCGAGGAGCGCGAGCAGGGCCGCGGCGAGCAGGACGGTGCCGGGTCCGTCCACCGGCTCGGGGTGCTGGGAGCGGGTCTCGGGCACCCCGCGGACGGCCAGGACCAGGCCCAGGACGACCACGGGGACGTTCACCAGGAACACCGAGCGCCACCCGGTGCCCCAGATGTCGGCGGCCACCAGGATCCCGCCGAGGATCTGGCCCGCCACCATGGACAGGCCGGCCGTGGCGCCGTAGAGCCCCATGGCCTTCGCCCGCCGCTGTCCCGCGGTGGCCGACTGGATGGTGGCCAGCACCTGCGGCAGCATCGCGGCCGCGGCGGCGCCCTGCGCGACCCGCGCGGCGACCAGCGTCCAGGCGCTGGGCGCGAGCCCGCACGCCAGCGAGGTCAGGCCGAAGGCGGCCATGCCGCCGAGAAAGAAGCGGCGCCGCCCGAACAGGTCGCCGAGCCGTCCCCCGAGGACGAGCAGCACGGCGTACGCGAGCCCGTACCCGGCGACGACGAGTTCGAGCACGGCCTCGCTCGCGTGCAGGTCCTTGCCGATGGTGGGGAGGGCGACGTTGACGATGAAGAAGTCGATGAGAGGAAGTGCCGCTGCCAGCAGCACGGTGAAGAGTCCGAGGCCGCCGAGCGTGGGGGCCGCGGCCGGTGGTCGGACGGAGCGTGTAGCGATGGTTTCGGTCACGTCGTCGAGCCTGCGGTTGTCCGCAGACTGGTACCAGAGTCTTCTTATCCTGGTAGAAGGAGTACCTGGAAACAGGGTCCGCGCGGCGGCAGGCTGGGGGCATGACGACCATGGCGCAGGATCGGCCGGCAGGCGGCACCAACACCCCTGCGACGAAGGACGCCGGTTCGGTACGACGGCACGAGCTCGCCGCCTTCCTGCGGCACCGCCGTGAGCACATCACCCCCGAACAGGTCGGCCTGCCCCGCGGCAGCAGGCGCCGCACACCGGGGCTGCGCCGCGAGGAGGTCGCACACCTCGCGGCCGTAGGCGTGACCTGGTACACGTGGCTCGAGCAGGCCCGTGACATCCAGGTCTCCGTCCAGGTCCTCGACGCGCTGGCCCGCACGCTCGTCCTGGACCCCAGCGAGCGCGCCCACCTCTTCCAATTGGCGGGCCAGGTGGATCCCACCCCCGCCACGATCTGCCCGTCCATCACGCCCGGGGTGCGGGCCGTCCTGGAGCAACTGGAACCGGTCCCCGCCTGCGTGCAGAACAGCCGCTACGACATCCTCGCCTACAACCGCACCTACGGACTGCTGCTGTGCGACCTGGACGCGGTGCCGGCCGAGGACCGCAACTGCCTGGTCCTGTCGTACACGAACGACGAGTGGCGCTCCTCGATCGTGCACCTGGAAGAGGCCCAGCGAACGATGGCGGCCCGCTTCCGGGCCTCGATGGCGGGTCATCTCGCCGAGCCCGCCTGGAAGATGCTCCTCAAGCGGCTGCGCGCCGAGTCCCCCGACTTCTGCGAGATGTGGGACCGCCACGAGGTCATCGCCCATCGCACCAAGCGCAAGCTGTTCGACAACCGCTACGTCGGCCGCATCACGGTCGACCACACCGACCTCTGGCTGGGCCCCGAACTGGGCCCCCGCATCGTCACCTACGCCCCGGCGGACGACCAGTCCTGGGAACGCCTGGAGAAACTCCAGCGCCTGGCCCTGGAGAGGAGCCCTGCAGGCTTGTAGGGGAGCTAATCAGCGGACGTGACTGCAGGCTTTCAGGGGGCGCGGGGTCAAGCCGATCAGCGGACGTGACTGCAAGCTTTTAGGGGCGCGGGGAACTGCGCGACCAGCCCCCACCGACCAGCACCCGCCGAACCACGCCCCGCCCCCGGGACCTACGCGCTGATCCCCGCAGCCTCACGCACCTCAACAGCCTCAAGCCGCTCAGCAGCCCGCTCGGCGGTACCCCGAGCCCACCGCCCACTAGTCACAGCCCCGAGCACCAGCACCAACCCCCCGCAAAGAACCAACACCCACCACCCCGGCACGGAAGCCGACACGAACGCCTTCCGATACGACGACGCCCCCACCCCGGACGCCAACACAGACCCCACCACGGCGACCCCCAGCGTCTGCCCCAACTGCCGGCTCGTAGAAGCGACAGCCGCCGCGACCCCCGCCTGCGCCCGCGGCATCCCCGACACGGCCGTGTTGGTGATCGGCGCGTTCACGAACCCGAACCCGATGCCGAACAGCACGTACCCGAGGAACAGCGTGACGTCGGACGTCTCCGCGTCGAAGGCGGCGAACAGCACCGCGCTCACGGTCATCGCGATCCCCGCGATCACCAGCGAGAGCCGCGGCCCCCGGCTGCCGACCAGCCGCCCGGACAGCGGCGCGCACAGGAGAATCGGCATCGCCATGGGCAGCATCCACAGCCCGGCGTGCAGCGCGCTCAGCCCCCGTACGTTCTGCAGATACAGCGTCGACAGGAACAGGAACCCGCCGAGCGCGGCGAACGCGCTGATCGCGATGACCGTCGCCCCGCTGAACGGCACCGAGCGGAAGAAGCGCAGGTCGATGAGGGGTTCGTCGCGTCGGGGCTCGTAGAACAGCAGCCCGGCCAGCGCGAGCGCCGCGAGCGCCGCGAACGGCAGGATCGAGCCGAAGCCGGAGTCCGGGGCCTCGATGATCGCGTACGTCAGTGAGCCGAACAGGGCGATGACGAGGACCTGGCCGACCGGGTCGGGCCGGCGGGCCTTGGGGGCGCGGGACTCGGGGACGAAGCGCAGGGTCAACAGCAGGGCGATCAGCCCCACCGGCAGATTGACCCAGAAGATCGAGCGCCAGCCGACCGAGTCCACCAGCAGCCCGCCCACCAGCGGACCGGCGGCCATGGATATGCCGACCACCGCACCCCACACGCCGATCGCCCGGGCGCGCTCGCGCGGGTCCATGAAGGTGTTGGTGATGATCGACATCGCGACCGGGTTGAGCATCGAGCCGCCGACCGCCTGGATCATGCGGAAGGCGATCAGCGCGTCGAGGTTGGGGGCGAGGGAGCACAGCAGCGAGCCGAGGGTGAACACGATCAGGCCCGACATGAAGACCTTCTTGCGGCCCACCCGGTCGGCGGTGGACCCGGCGAGCATCAGAAGCGAGGCCAGGACCAGGGTGTAGGCGTCGATGGTCCACTGCAGCCCCGAGGTCGGGGCGTCCAGTTCGTGCTGCATCGAGGGCAGCGCGACATTGAGGGCCGTGGTGTCGAGACTGACGATCAGCAGGCTCATGCAGCAGATCGCGAGGACCAGCAGGCGTCGTCGGGGGCTCAGCTCGGGCATGCGCACCATCGTACGACGATTTCGATAGTGCGTCTAACTAATGACCGTTACAAGATCATGGCAGCCGCGAGGGCAGCCGCAGCCCCAGCGCCGCCAGACCCACCAGCCCCGCCGCCTGCACCCCGAGGACCACCACCAGCGCGTCCCGCATGCCGAGGCCGGGGGTGAGCGAGAGGAACAGCGAGCCCAGCGTGGCGACGCCGACCGCGAGGCAGGACTGCTGGAGCGTCGCGGCCAGCCCGCTGCCCGCGCCCGCGCGCTCCGCTGGTACGGCCGCCAGCAGGATCCGGTAGTACAGCGGCAACTGCAGCCCCTGCGCCGCGCCGCACAGCGCGAAACCCGGAGCGAGCAGCAGCGGGTTCGGGCCGGGCCACGGGACGGCCAGTGCCGTGCCCGCCACGACGGCCAGGCCCGCCAGGTGCACCACCGCGCTCACCGTCACCGCCCGCCCGCCGCACCGCCGCACCAGCCGCGGCGCCAGCACCGACGCCGCGAACTGCGCGACCCCCATCGGCACCAGCGCCAGCCCCGCCTCCAGGGCGCCGTAGCCGAGCCCCTGTTGCAGCACGACCGCGCTCACGAACATCCAGCCGCCGAAGCCGACGAACACCGGCACCCCCAGCAGCAGCCCCCTGCGCACACCGGGGGAGCCCAGCAGCGACGGCGGCAGCAGCGGACTGCCGCCCGCCTCCTCGGCGCGCCGCTGCACGCCGTAGAAGACGCTGCCCAGCACCGGTGCCGCGAGCAGCAGGAGGACCGACCACAGGGGCAGCCCGGCCGCCCGGCCCTCCGTCAGCGGCAGCAGCAGGGCGGTGAGGGCGGCGGCCAGCAGCAGCGTGCCCGTGAGGTCGCCGTGTGCCGGGCGTACGGCCCTGCTGTCGGGGACCGTGCGCACCGCGCCCAGCAGGGCGGCCGCCGCGACCGGAACGTTCACCAGGAAGACCGCGCGCCATCCGGTGCCCGCGAGGTCGGCGGCGACCAGGACGCCGCCGAGCACCTGCCCGAGCACCACGGAGACGCCGCCCACGGAGCCGTACAGCGCCACCGCGCGGGCCCGTCGCTCGCCCTCGGTCGTGGCGTGCACGGTGGCCAGCACCTGCGGCAGCAGCAGCGCCGACGCGGCACCCTGCGCCACCCGCCCGGCCACCAGCCACCAGGCACCCGGAGCCAGCCCGCAGGCCAGCGACGTCAGCCCGAACGCGGCCACGCCCCACAGGAAGAGCCGGCGCCGGCCGTAGGTGTCGCCGAGCCTGCCGCCGAGGACGAGCAGTACCGCGTAGGCGACCGCGTAGCCCGCGACGATCATCTCCAGGGCGGCCGCGGAGGCGTCCAGATCGTGCCGGACGGTCGGCAGCGCGACATTGACGACGAAGAAGTCGATCATCGGCAGCGCGGCGCCGAGGAGCAGGGTGAACAGGCCCGACGGGGTGAGGCTGCGGTGGGGGAGGGCGGTCGGGGCGCCGGGCGGGGAGGCGGTGGTCATGTCACGGAGGCTGCCGGGGCACTCAGCCGGGTACCAGATGGTGCTGATCCGGGTACTGCCACCAACTGGAACCGGTGTACGGGGACACGGCACGCTGGTCGTATGACCGCCGTAGTGCCCGAGCGCGCGCAGGACCGCGACGTCCGCCGCCGTGAGCTGGCCGCCTTCCTGCGCAGCCGCCGTGAGCGCGTCACCCCCGAGCAGGTCGGGCTGCCGCGCGGCGCGCGCCGCCGCACACCGGGGCTGCGCCGCGAGGAGGTCGCGCAGCTCGCCGCGGTCGGCGTCACCTGGTACACGTGGATCGAGCAGGGGCGGGCCACCCACATCTCCGCCCAGGTGCTGGACGCGGTCGCCCGCGCGCTGCTGATGGACGCCGCCGAGCGCGCCCACCTCTTCGCCCTCGCCGGCACCTCCGACCCGCGCACCGAGGCCGAGTGCACCGTCGCCTCACGCTCGGCCCTGCGGATCGTGGAGCGCCTGGCCCCCTACCCGGCCGCCCTGCAGAACGCCCGCTACGACGTCCTGGCCGCCAACCGCCCCTACGCCCAGGTCTTCGGCGACCCCGCCGAGCTGCCCCCGGACCAGCGCAACTGCCTGTGGCTGCTGACCACCAGCGAACGCTGGCGGCGCGACTTCCTCGACCGGGACGAGATGCTGCGCGACCTGATCGCCAAGTACCGGGCGAGCATGGCCGAGCACGTCGGCGAGCCCGTCTGGGAGGCACGGCTGAAGCGGCTCCTGGACGCCTCGCCGGAGTTCCGCCGGCTGTGGGAGCGGCACGAGGTCGCGCCGATGTCCGCGCACGTCAAGCGCTATCAGCATCCGCGCGTGGGCCTGCTGCGCCTGGAGCACCGCAACATGTGGCTGGCCCCGCAGGCACCGGCCCAGCGGGTGGTCGCCTATGTGCCGGCGGACGAGTGCACCGAGGAGCGGTTGGAGCGGCTGGCGGAGCTGTCCGGCGGGTGAGCGACAATGGGAGCTTGCCCCTGCCCGATCACCGCCGTACGTCCGCCCGGAGTTCGTTGATGTCCCAGCCGCTGTCCATCGGTCCGTACGCCGTCGCGCCGCCTGTCGTGCTCGCCCCCATGGCCGGGATCACGAACGCGCCCTTCAGGACCCTGTGCAGGGAGTTCAGCGGGGGCAAGGGTCTTTTCGTGAGCGAGATGATCACGACGCGGGCGCTGGTCGAGCGCAACGAGAAGACCATGCAGCTCATTCGCTTCGACGAGAGCGAGAAGCCGCGCTCCATCCAGTTGTACGGCGTCGACCCCGCGACCGTCGGCAAGGCCGTCCGCATGATCGCGGAGGAGGGTCTGGCCGACCACATCGACCTGAACTTCGGGTGCCCGGTGCCGAAGGTGACGCGCAAGGGTGGGGGGTCGGCGCTGCCGTACAAGCGGAATCTGCTGCGGGCGATCCTGCGCGAGGCGGTGTCGGGGGCCGGGGATCTGCCGGTCACGATGAAGATGCGCAAGGGCATCGACGACGATCACCTGACGTTTCTCGATGCCGGGCGGATCGCCGTCGAGGAGGGTGTGACGGCGATCGCGCTGCACGGGCGGACCGCTGCCCAGCACTACGGCGGTACGGCGGACTGGGACGCGATCGCGCGGCTGAAGGAGCATGTGCCGGAGATCCCCGTGCTCGGCAACGGCGACATCTGGTCGGCTGAGGACGCGCTGCGGATGGTGCGGGAGACGGGGTGCGACGGGGTGGTCGTCGGGCGGGGGTGTCTCGGGCGGCCGTGGCTCTTCGCCGACCTTGTGGCGGCCTTTGAGGGGCGTGCGGAGGCCATCGCGCGGCCGTCGTTGCGGGAGGTCGCGGACATCATGGTGCGGCATGCGACGTTGCTCGGTGAGTGGATCGGGGACGAGGGCAAGGGGGTTGTCGACTTCCGCAAGCATGTGGCCTGGTATCTCAAGGGCTTTGCGGTCGGGAGTGAGATGCGCAAGCGGCTTGCGATCACCTCGTCGCTGGGGGAACTTCGGTCCGGGCTGGACGAGTTGGACCTTGATCAGGCTTGGCCTACTGGTGCTGACGGGCCGCGTGGGCGTACGTCCGGGAACAACCGGGTGGTGCTGCCGGACGGGTGGCTGAGGGATCCGTACGACTGTGCTGGGGTTGGTGAGGACGCGGAGTTGGACACCTCCGGCGGGTGAGGCCTGCGGCGCCTTTGGTCTGCGGTGCGTGAGTTGAATGTCTTGCGGTGCGTGGGTGGGGTGCCTGCGGCGCCTGTGCGGGATTGTGGGGTTCGCGTAGCGCCTTGTCGTGCGTTGTGGGTTGGGGCCGCGGCGGGGGTGTCCGTCCTCGGTCCGGCGGGCGCCGATTGGTCGAGTGTGCGCGGTGTTCGACGCCGGCCGCTGCGGGCGGACACCCCCGCCCCGTCCCCTTCCCGCCGTACGCGGCTTTCGGCCCCCCTGGTCAGTTCGTTGTCGGGTGCGGGGTCGAGCCGTAGGCCGTCAGGAACTTGTCTCGGAAGGCGCTCATCTTCCAGACCGGGGCGTTGTGCGCGGGGCGTAGGCCGTCCGTCCAGCCCCAGTTGCTGATCTTGTCGAGGACCTTGGGGTCCTTGGCGACTATGGAGATCGGGACGTCGCGGTTGGCGTGGTTGCCGCTGACGCGGGCGATGGGCTGGTGGTCGCCGAGGAAGACCAGGACGGTGTTGTCCTTGCCGTAGCGCTCCAGCCACTCGGTGAGGGCCGTCACCGAGTATTGGATTGATTTGCCGTACTCCGCCTGGGACTTGGGTGAGCTGGTGAGGATGTCGCCCGGCTTTTTGCCTGCGTCGTGAATGGCGTTGAAGACCTTGCCGTTTCCTAGTTGGTCCCAGGGGACCATCTTCGGGATCGGGGCCCATGGTTGGTGGCTGGAGGTGAGGATGAGGAAGGACATGCGGGACTTGCCGTCGGTCGGCTTCTTGCTGTGGACGCGCTGCTGGAACTGTTCGAGGGCGTACTGGTCGGGCATCGTCGACCAGCTGAACTTCGGGCCCTGATAGCCCAGTTGGAAGGCGTTGTAGACCTTGTCGAGGCCGTACCACTTCGCCTCGGGCCAGCCCTTCTGCACACCCGGCATGACGCCGACCGTGTCGAAGGCGCCGGTCTTCTGGAACGCCTTGGTGATCGTGAGGTGTTCGCCGTTGCCCGCGGTGACGGTGCGGTAGCGGTTCTGGTTGTTGATCCACAGGCCCGACATGGTCGTGGAGTGGCCGAGCCAGCTGCTGCCGCCGTAGGTCGCCGACGTCAGCCAGCCGCTCTTGGCGTGGAAGCCCGCCTTGGCGAGGGCCTTGGTGCGCGTGTCGAGGGTGGCGTCGACGCCGGGTGCCTCGACCGGGTCCTCGATCGCGCTGCGGCCGTAGCTCTCGATGAACGTGAAGACCATGTCCTTGCCGCGCAGGTCCGGCACCAGCTGGCTGGGCGGCGTGTTGCCGAAGGTGTCGGCACGGGCCGTCTTGCCGAACGCGGCCTCGTCGCGGATGGCGTCACGGACCCGCTGGGCGCGGTACTTGAGCATCGTGACGGTGTGCTCGGCGGAGAGGGGGACGCCCTGGTTCTGCAGGTTCAGGCTCGCGCAGACCATCCAGAAGGCGCTGAGGACGAGGAGGGCCCGGGTCGAGTGGCCGGGGTTGCGGCCCACCAGGTTGCCGACCCGGACCGTCGCCAGGACCATCACGGCGAAGATCGCGAGGATGAGGAGGATCACTCCGATCGCCGCCAGTTGGGCCGTTCCCTTGCCGAGGGTGTCGCCGAGGTAGGACTGGGCGTCGGTCAGCAGGGGCCAGTCCAGGATGATGTTGAAGCCGCGGCCCAGGTACTGGTAGAAGCCGATGTCCATCAGGTTCAGCACGGTCAGCACGCCGAGGATCAGCCCGAACAGCACCGCCACGATCAGCCTCGGCCGGCGCGGCAGAGCCGTCAGGACGGCCGCCCCGAGCAGGGCCTCGACGGGCAGCCGGATGAACTCGGCCGTACGGAACGTCTCCCACCGGTTCGGCATCACCAGCGCCGCGACGATGGCCGCGAGCGCGAGCGCCGTCGCCGCGATGCCGATGACCTGCGCGGGTTTGGGATGTGCGGCCTTCCAGCGCCGCCAGGCCCGCCGCGGGTGCGGGCGCGGAAGGGCGCGCAGGCGGGAGAGGAGGGTCGACGGGGCGGGTGCGGTCACCCTGGAGGCGAGGACCAGTTCCTTACTGGGCTCGCGCGGCCCGGTCGCCTCAGCCGTCTGGCGCGTACTCGTGTCCTGAGACAACCCCAAGGTCCTTCCGTACGAGGCCCGTGCTGCGGAGTGGCGGGCCACGCTGGGGAGGCTGGGACCCGCCACCAGTCCGTACGGCCGGTTCCGGGGCGATGTTCAGGGGGCCACGGCAAACACCGGGCAAACGCCTGACCACGTTTCGTCTCGGCGGCCGTCCGTATGGTGGTATCCGGGCGTCTGTGGGAGCGTGATTCTTGCCACCCTTGATAGGGGTGACGCTCAGATGAGCGGATCTTGAGCGGCTGCACTTCTCCAAGGGGTGGCACCCAGTGCCACCCCTTGATCGTTCATCGATCGAAATCAGACGGGCTCAGGGTCGCTCAGGTGAGCGGGAATTTGCGGTTATGAGCGCTGCTGCGTTCAAGAAGTGAAAACATTGGCGCGTCGGCGCTTGCCAAGCTTTGACTTTCGATCCGCTGGCGGGCGGCTGGTTACAGGAGCACGACGCGCGCATGGACGTACCCAGACGCCTTCGATCTGGGTATGTTCCTCGCCGTCAGGGCAGCCACCGCGTCCTCGAGGGAGTCGAGACCGTGTCGGAAAACAAAGATCCTCACGTAGCGAAGTTCGTCTACGACTTCACCGAGGGAAACAAGGACCTCAAGGACCTCCTGGGTGGCAAAGGCGCGAACCTCGCCGAGATGACCAACCTGGGACTCCCCGTTCCCCCCGGCTTCACGATCACGACGGAAGCCTGCAAGGTCTACCTGGACAGCGGCGAGGAGCCGGCGGCACTGCGTGACGAGGTGAGTGCACACCTCGACGTCCTCGAAGCCCGTATGGGCAAGAAGCTCGGACAGGCCGACGACCCGCTGCTGGTCTCCGTCCGCTCCGGCGCCAAGTTCTCCATGCCGGGCATGATGGACACCGTCCTGAACATCGGGCTCTCCGACAAGTCCGTGAAGGGCCTCGCCGAGCAGGCCGGCGACGAGCGGTTCGCCTGGGACTCCTACCGGCGCCTCATCCAGATGTTCGGCAAGACGGTCCTCGGCGTCGACGGCGAGCTCTTCGAGGAGGCCCTTGACAAGGCCAAGGACACCAAGAAGGTCTCGGTCGACACCGAGCTGGAGGCCGCCGACCTCAAGAAGCTGGTCGCCACCTTCAAGAAGATCGTCAAGAAAGAGGCCGGCCGGGACTTCCCGCAGGACCCGCGCGAGCAGATGGACCTCGCCATCCACGCGGTCTTCGACTCCTGGAACACCGACCGCGCCAAGCTCTACCGCCGCCAGGAGCGCATCCCCGGCGACCTCGGCACGGCCGTCAACGTCTGCTCCATGGTCTTCGGCAACCTGGGCCCCGACTCCGGCACCGGCGTCGCCTTCACCCGCGACCCCGCCTCCGGCCACCAGGGCGTCTACGGCGACTACCTGCAGAACGCCCAGGGCGAGGACGTCGTCGCCGGCATCCGCAACACGGTGCCGCTCGCGGAGCTGGAACAGATCGACAAGACGTCGTACGACCAGCTCATGCGCATCATGGAGACCCTGGAGAACCACTACAAGGATCTCTGCGACATCGAGTTCACCATCGAGCGCGGCCGGCTCTGGATGCTGCAGACCCGCGTCGGCAAGCGGACGGCGGGCGCGGCCTTCCGTATCGCCACCCAGCTCGTCGACCAGGGCCTGATCGACGAGACCGAGGCGCTGCAGCGCGTCACCGGCGCGCAGCTCGCCCAGCTGATGTTCCCGCGCTTCGACGACGAGGCGAAGACCGAGCAGGTCGCCCGGGGTATCGCCGCCTCGCCCGGGGCGGCGGTCGGCAAGGCCGTCTTCGACTCGTACACGGCCGTCAAGTGGTCGCGCTCCGGCGAGAAGGTCATCCTGGTCCGCCGCGAGACCAACCCCGACGACCTCGACGGCATGATCGCCGCCGAGGGCATCCTGACCAGCCGCGGCGGCAAGACCTCCCACGCGGCCGTCGTCGCGCGCGGCATGGGCAAGACCTGTGTCTGCGGCGCCGAGGACCTCGAGGTCGACACCAAGCGCCGCCGGATGACGGTGCCCGGCGGGCACGTGGTGGAAGAGGGCGACGTCATCTCCATCGACGGCTCCAGCGGCAAGGTCTACCTCGGCGAGGTCCCGGTGGTCCCCTCCCCGGTCGTCGAGTACTTCGAGGGCCGGATGCACGCCGGCGCCCAGGACGCCGACGAGCTGGTCGAGGCCGTGCACCGGATCATGGCGTTCGCCGACCGCAAGCGCCGGCTGCGGGTGCGGGCGAACGCGGACAACGCCGAGGACGCGCTGCGCGCCCGTCGCTTCGGCGCCCAGGGCATCGGTCTGTGCCGTACCGAGCACATGTTCCTCGGCGACCGCCGTGAGCTGGTCGAGCGCCTCATCCTGGCCGATACGGAGGACGAGCGCGAGGAGAGCCTGAAGGCGCTGCTGCCGCTGCAGAAGAAGGACTTCGTCGACCTGTTCTCGGCGATGGACGGCCTGCCGGTGACGATCCGCCTGCTCGACCCGCCGCTGCACGAGTTCCTGCCGGACATCACCGAGCTGTCGGTGCGCGTGGCGCTCGCGGAGTCCCGCCAGGAGTCCCACGAGAACGACCTGCGGCTGCTGCAGGCCGTGCACCGGCTGCACGAGCAGAACCCGATGCTGGGCCTGCGCGGGGTCCGTCTCGGCCTGGTCATCCCCGGACTGTTCACCATGCAGGTCCGCGCGATCGCCGAGGCCGCGGCCGAGCGCAAGGCCGCGAAGGGCGACCCGCGCGCCGAGATCATGATCCCGCTCGTCGGCACCGTCCAGGAGCTGGAGATCGTCCGAGAGGAGGCCGACCAGGTCGTCGCCGAGGTCGAGGCGGCCACGGGCACGCAGCTCAAGCTCGCCATCGGCACGATGATCGAGCTGCCGCGCGCCGCCCTCACGGCCGGGCAGATCGCGGAGGCCGCCGAGTTCTTCTCCTTCGGCACCAACGACCTCACCCAGACGGTGTGGGGCTTCAGCCGGGACGACGTGGAGGCGAGCTTCTTCACGGCGTACCTGGAGAAGGGCATCTTCGGCGTCAGCCCCTTCGAGACCATCGACAGGGACGGCGTCGGCTCGCTGGTCGAGCTGGCGGCGAAGGCGGGGCGGGCGACCCGCCCGGATCTGAAGCTCGGCGTCTGCGGCGAGCACGGCGGTGACCCGGAGTCGGTGCACTTCTTCCACGAGGTGGGCCTGGACTACGTCTCCTGCTCCCCGTTCCGCATCCCGGTGGCCCGCTTGGAGGCCGGCCGGGCGGCGACCCAGTCGGAGGGCAGCGACCACCGCTGACCCACCCCGTACCCCGGAGCCGCCGCCCGTCCCCGACCCTCAAGACCGATGGGCGGCGGCTCCGGATCACCAAGAGGGGCGGCACCTTGTGCGGGGTGCCGCCCCCTTCGTGTGTCCCCGTGCAGGGTGCTCAGATGACGCCCTGGGTGTTGACCGGGCCGACCTGGAAGAGGTGGGAGCACACCTTCCAGTGGGCGGGGACGAGGACGGCCTTGTACGAGGCCGGCGGGTAGACGCGCAGGTAGCTGCCGGTGCGTTGGCAGGCGCCGCCGACCGGGCCGTTCGTGGTGCGGATGACCGCGGAGGCGGAGTGGCCGGCGGCGAGGACGACGGTGCCGTAGGAGGTGCCGCTGCGGGTGGCGGCCGCGCCTATCTGGTGGTGCTTGGAGTCCAGGACGCTGACACCCGGGTACCCGCGCAGGGCACAGCTGCCGTGCCCGGTGTTGGTGAAGCTGATCGGCCGGTAGAGGGAGCCCGCCGCGCCCTCCGCCCGGCCCATCGACAGCTGCAGCCCGGAGACGGTACAGGTGGGCACGGCGCGCGCGGCCGGTTGCGACGCGGGTGCGGCCGAGGCGTTCCAGGTGATGCCCGCGGTCGCGAGCGCGGCGAGGACGGCGGTCACAGAGGCGGCCGTGCCGCGCCGGGAGAGGTGTGGAAAGTGCGTGAACATGGCGCTTGCGCCTCCATGCGGCGAACGGATGGATGGTGGTCAATGCGTTGGATGCGTCGCGGACGGGAAAAGTTGTGGTCGTCCAGGGGGTACGGCCACGGTGGGGTTCACGTGCGAGGGAGGGAGTCCGGTCATGTCCGGCTGGAACAGTGACGGCATCCCCGACCAGCGCGGCCGCGTCGCGGTCGTGACGGGGGCGAACAGCGGGCTGGGCCTCGTCACCGCGCGGGAGCTGGCGCGCAAGGGGGCACGGGTGGTGCTCGCGTGCCGCAGCGAGGTGCGGGGGAGGGGCGCGGTCGAACACATCCGGGGTGAAGTGCCGGGCGCGGAGGTGGAGTTGGCCCGGCTGGATCTCGGGGACCTGAGCTGCGTAAGGGAGTTCGCGGACGGCTTCTCCTACGACCGCCTCGACCTGCTCGTCAACAACGCCGGCGTGATGGCGCTGCCGTACGGGACGACCGCGGACGGCTTCGAGACGCAGTTCGGGGTCAACCACCTCGGGCACTTCGCGCTCACCGGACTGCTGCTGCCCGCGCTGCTCGCCACCCCCGGCGCCCGCGTGGTGACCGTCTCCAGCGAGATGCACGCGCTGGGCAACATCGACATCGACGACCTCAACAGCGGGCGCCGCTACCGCCGTTGGATCGCCTACGGCCGCTCCAAGACCGCCAACCTGCTCTTCACGCACGAGCTCGCGCGCAGGCTGGCGGCACATGGCGCGGACGTGATGGCGGCCGCGGCCCACCCCGGCTACGCGGCCACCAACCTGCAGGGCACGGCGCCCCGGATGGAGGGGCGCAGGCTCGCCGGCCGGGTGATGGCCCTCGGCAACACGATCTTCGCCCAGTCGGCGGAGGCGGGCGCGCTGCCCACCCTGTACGCCGCAACGGCCCCCGACGTGCGGCCCGACTCCTTCACCGGCCCCTCATTCCTGAACTGGCGCGGCTCCCCCGCCCCCTCATGGCGTGCGCCATGGACCCTCAACGACGCAATGGGCGAACGACTCTGGACCGCGTCCGAGCAGCTGACGGGGGTGTCGTACGACCTATTGAAGGGGTGAGCCGGCCGCACGGGGCCGACTCATCAGACTGGGGCCCAACTCGTCAGGCCGGGACCTGACCGATCGGGCCGGGCGTGGCCTGTCGGGCCGTCGCGGTGCTGCCCGCCATCAGGGCTGTGCCGGTCACCGAGGATAGGCCGCGCCCGAGCGGCTGGCCGGGGTGAGAGGGCGACCGGCTGGAGGCGCGAGCCTGGCTCCGCTCGGGGGCGTGGCCCGTGAGGCCGGGACCCGACCGATCGGGCCGGGTGTGGCCCGTCAGGCCGTCGCGGTGCTGCCCGCCATCAGGGCCGTGGCGATCACCGAGGATGGGCCGCGTCCGAGTAGCCGGCCGGGGTGGGTGTGCGACCGGCTGGAGGCGCGAACCTGCCGCGGCTCCGAGACGTGACCCGTCACGCCGTAGCCCCGCTGTCCACCACCAGGTCCGTGCCGACCACCGAGGAGGCGTCGTCGGAGGCCAGGTAGAGGACGGCGGCGGCGATTTCGGTGGTGGTCGAGACGCGGCCGAGGGGGAGGGTGGCCTTTGCGCGGTGCTCGCGGTCGGCTTCCGTTTCGCCGGGGCGCAGGGACATGGGGGTTTCTACGGCGCCGGGGCTCACGGCGTTGATGCGTATGCCCTCGGCGATGTGGTCGCGGGCCGCGCCCCGGGTCAGGGCGGAGACAGCGGCCTTGGAGGCGGCGTAGGCCGTGGCTCCCGGTACGCGTGTGTGCGCGCCGAAGGTGGACGCGATGTTGACGATCGCGCCGCCCGACGGCTGGGTGCGCATCCGGCGAATCTGGGCCCGCATTGCCAGGAAGACGCCGGTGACGTTGGTGTCGAGCTGGGTGTGCCAGTCGGCCTCGGAGAGGTCGGCCAGCGGGGCGCCGCCCCGGAAGACGCCCGCGTTGTTGACCGCCACGTCGAGCGTGCCGAAGGCGTCGACGGCGGCGTCCACCAGTGCCTGGGCGTCGGCGGCGGCGGACACGTCGGCCGTCACCGCGAGCGCCTTGCCGCCCTGGTCCTCGATCAGCCGGACCGTCTCGTCGAGCGGCTCCCTGCGCCGCCCGGCCACGACGACCCGCGCCCCCTCGGCCGCGAAGGCGAGCGCGATGGCTCGTCCGATCCCGGAGCCGGCCCCGGTGACGAGAGCGGTTCTGCCGGTGAAGCGGCTCGTCATGATCTCCCCTGATTTTTGATTGCTGATTTCTGGTTCCTGATTATTGACCGAACGGTTCAGTATTGACCCAGCAGAAAGCGTCCCTCGGTGCGAGGGGTGCCTCAGTCCAGCAACGCCAGTGCCTGCTCCGCCGCGTCCCTGACGCGTGCCGGGTCGGCCGAGGCCTTGCCGACCACCCGCAGTCCCTGCATCAGCACCAGCAGCATGCGCGCGAGCGTGAGCGGATCGCGGTCGGCGGGTAGCTCGCCCTGGGCCTGTGCGCGGATCAGGGCCGAGTGCAGGACGGCTTCGAGCTGGTCCCAGTTGCGCTCCACGTGCCGCGCGGCGGCCGCGTCGTGCGGGGCGAGTTCGCTCGCCGTGTTGGTCACCAGGCAGCCGTTCACCCGCAGTTGCTCGTCGGCCGCCTCGGTGGCGTAACGCCGAACGACGGACCGTACGGCGGGCAGGGCCGGCCCCGGCTGGGACAGCTCCCGCACCATCGGCGGGAGCCCGGCCCGGTCGTAGCGCTCCAGCGCCTTGAGGTACAGCTCGTGCTTGTTGCCGAAGGTCGCGTAGATGCTGGCACGTCCGATGCCGAGCCGGTCCACCAGGTCGGACATCGACGTCGCCTCGTAGCCGCGCTGCCAGAACAGCTCCAGGGCTGCCTGCAGCGCGGCGTCCGGATCGAACTCCTTGGTCCTGGCCACGTACCACAGACTAGGTCTGATCGGAACGATCGGTCAAGAAAGCAGGGAGTGGCTATGGGAGGTACCTATGCCGCCCGCACCTCGTACGTCTCCACCCGCACTGTCTCGTCGTCCAGGCACTGCCCCGACAGCAGGTCGAAGCGCTGCTTCAGCAGGGGCGAGGCGACGAAGGGGCGGCCCCGGTGGGTGCCGGTCAGGCCGCGGGAGAGGACCGCCGCGCCGCCGAAGGGGTCGCGGTTGTCGATCGCGTACAGGTTGCCGCCGCGGTCGCGGAACAGGGCGGCCTGGCGGCCGTCGGGCAGCAGCGCCGCGACACCACGGCCCGGGACCAGCTGAGTGAGGTCGCAGACCTCCAACCAGCCGTCCCGCAGCTGGAGTTGGATCTTCAGGTCGGTCGTCTCGGGTGCCAGGGTCATCGCTGGGCGCTTCCTTCCAGGAGGTTGGCCGTGGTGTCGGTGGTGCGCATGCCGATGGACAGCAGCGGCAGGTCGGGCTTGACCTGGTCGCGTTCCGGTACGAAGCCGACGATCGGGTCAGGGGTGTCGGGCGCGTTCACGAAGGACACGAACCGCGCGAGCTTGTCTGGGTTGTTGATGGTGGTCGCCCACTCGTCGGCGTAGTTCGCCACGTGCGCCGCCATCAGGGACTCCAGCTCCGCACAGATCCCGAGGGAGTCCTCCACCACCACCTCCCGTACGTGGTCCAGGCCGCCGGGGATGCGCTCCAGCCAGGTCGAGGTGCGCTCGAGCCGGTCGGCGGTGCGGATGTAGAACATCAGGAACCGGTCGATGAGGCCCACCAGTTCGGCGTCGGACAGGTCCTGGGCGAGCAGGTCCGCGTGGCGCGGGGTCGCGCCGCCGTTGCCGCCGACGTACAGGTTCCAGCCGCCTACGGTGGCGATGACGCCGAAGTCCTTCGACTGGGCCTCGGCGCACTCGCGGGCGCAGCCTGAGACCGCGGACTTCAGCTTGTGCGGCGACCTGAGCCCCCGGTAGCGCAGCTCCAGGTCGATCGCCATGCGGACGGAGTCCTGGACGCCGTAGCGGCACCAGGTCTGGCCCACGCAGGACTTCACGGTGCGCAGCGCCTTGCCGTACGCGTGGCCCGACTCGAAACCGGCGTCCACCAACCGCATCCAGATCAGCGGGAGTTGCTCGACCCGCGCGCCGAACATGTCGATCCGCTGGCCGCCGGTGATCTTCGTGTAGAGGCCGAAGTCGCGGGCGATCTCGCCGATCGTGATCAGGCCCTCGGGGGTGATCTCACCGCCGGGGATGCGCGGGACGACCGAGTACGAGCCGTTCTTCTGCAGGTTGGCCAGGAAGTGGTCGTTGCTGTCCTGCAGCGCCGCCTGCTCGCCGTCCAGGACGTAGCCGCTCGCGCCGATCGTCGGGGCGAGGGAGGCGATGATGGAGGCGATGGCCGGCTTGCAGGTCTCGCAGCCGTCGCCGCCCCGGGCGCCGTCGCGGCCGTAGCGGTCCAGCAGGTCCTGGTAGGAGTTGATGCGCAGGGCGAGGACGATCTCGTAGAGCTCCTCGCGGGTCTGCGGGAAGCAGCCGCACAGGCCCTTGTCGACCTCGACGCCGGACGCCTCCAGCTCGGCGGTGACGAGCTGGCCGAGCACCTTGACGCAACTGCCGCAGCCCGTACCGGCCTTGGTGCACTTCTTCACCTCGGGCACGGTGGTGCAGGAGTGCTCGGTCACCGCGCCGCGGATCGCGCCCTTGGAGACGTTGTGGCAGGAGCAGATGACCGCCTCGTCGGGCAGCGCCGACGGGCCGAGCTGGGGGCCCGAGCCCGCTCCTGCGGGCAGGACGAGCGACTCGGGGGAGATGGGCGGGACGGAACCGGTCAGGGCGCGCAGGGTGCCGTAGGCGTCCGCGTCGCCGACCAGGATGCCGCCGAGCAGCGTGCCGTCGCGGCCGATGACCAGCTTCTTGTACAGGCCGGCGCGGGAGTCGGAGTAGACGACGTCCAAGCAGTCCTCGGCGGTACCGTGCGCGTCACCGAAGGAGGCGACGTCCACACCGAGGAGCTTCAGCTTGGTGGAGAGGTCGGCGCCGGTGAACGACGCCTCGTCCGCGGCGATCGTGGCGGCGGCCGTCTCGGCCTGCTCGTAACCGGGGGCGACCAGGCCGTACACCCGGCCGTCGGCGGCCAGCGCGCACTCGCCGATCGCGAAGACATGCGGGTCGGCGACCGTACGGCACTGCTCGTCGACGGTGATGCCGCCGCGCTCGCCAACCGTGAGACCGCAGTCGCGGGCGAGCTGGTCCCTCGGCCGCACACCGGCGCTGAACACCACCAGGTCCGTGGCGAGTTCGGAGCCGTCGGACAGTTTCATGCCGGTGACGGCGCCGGTCTCGTCGACCACGACCTCCTGCGTGCCCACGCCGGTGTGCACGCTCAGGCCCATCTCCTCGATGGTGCGCAGCAGCGCCGCGCCGCCGCCGTCGTCGACCTGCACGGGCATCAGACGCGGCGCGAACTCCACGATGTGGGAGGTGAGTCCGAGCCCCTTGAGCGCACCGGCCGCCTCCAGGCCGAGCAGACCACCGCCGACGACCGCGCCGACCGTCGCGTTCTTCGCGTACTCCTCGATCGCGAGCAGGTCCTCGATGGTGCGGTAGACGAAGCAGCCGGTGGCGTCCTTGTTCGGGACCGGCGGCACGAAGGGATAGGAGCCGGTGGCGAGGACGAGGGTGTCGTACTCGAAGACCTCACCGGACCGGGCGGTGACCTTCCTCGCCTCGCGGTCGACGGAGACGGCCGGGTCGCCGACGTACAGCTCGATGCCGTGGTCGTCGATGAACTCCATGTCGGTCATGGAGAGTTCGTCGGGAGAGCGGCCCGAGAAGTACGAGGTGAGGGCCACGCGGTCGTAGGCGGGGCGCGGTTCCTCGCAGAGCACGACCACGCGGTGCGTGGCGGTCAGGCCGCGCTCGGCGAGGGCTTCGAGGAAGCGCTGGCCGACCATGCCGTGGCCTACGAGCACGATCGTGGGGGCGGTCTCCGTGGCCTCCGTGGCCTGCGGGGTGGCGGTCATCAGGAGCCTCCGTCGTTGGTGAGCAGGTGGAGCAGCGGGCCGTCGTTCGGGAGCGGCTCTGCTCCCTCCCAGGCGCGCGCGAGCGCGCCGACGGTGCCCAGTTCGCCGACGAGAACCCCGCCGACCAGGCGGTCGTCGCGGACGACGACCTTGCGGTAGGTGCCGCGGGTGGCGTCCGTGAGCTGGACGACGTCGTCCCCGGGACGCGGCTCCGTCTCGCCGAACGCGGCGAGGTCGAAGAAGCCCTCGCCGGCCAGCGTCAGCCGGGTCAGCGCACGGGTGCCGGAATAGCGGGCGTTGGTCCGCCCGGCGAGCAACTCGGCCAGCACATCGGCCTGTTCGAGCGCCGGGGTGGCGAGCCCGTACACGGTGCCGTCGTGCTGGACGCAGTCGCCGATCGCCCGGATGTGCGGGTCGGAGGTGCGCAGTTCGTCGTCGACGACGACTCCCTTGCGCACGTCCAGGCCCGCGTTCTGCGCGAGGCCGACGCGGGGGTGGACCCCGCAGGCCAGGACCACGAGGTCGGCGTCGAGGGCGTAGCCGTCGTGCATCTCGACCGAGCGGACGGCGCCGCCCACGCAGCGCACGTCGCGTACCCGGCACTCGGTGTGCACCTCGACGCCGAGGTCGCCCAGATGCCGCGCGACGAGCCTCGACGCGTTCGGGTCGAGCTGGCGCTCCATGAGCCGCTCGGACTGCTGGGCGAGGACGACCTGGGCGCCGCGCCGGGCGAGCGCGCGGGCCGCGGAGACCCCGAGGAGCCCGCCGCCGATGACGACCGCCTTCACGCCCGGCCGTACGGCCTTGGACAGGCCGAGGCAGTCGTCCATGGTGCGGAACGCGTGCACGCCCTCGGGCAGGACGTGGTCCGGCGTGAACAGGCCGCGCAGGGGCGGCAGTACGGGGTTCGAGCCGGTCGCCAGCACGAGGGTGCCGTATGTGGTCTGCGAGCCGTCCGCGAGGTGTACGGCGCGCACCTCGCGGTCGATGCCCGTGACCCGGCCGCGGACGAGCTCGGCGGGCGCGGGCAGCGCGATGACGTCCGGGCTGTACCGCCCGGCCAGCACCTCGGCGAGGAGCACCCGGTTGTACGGGCGGTGCTCCTCCTCGCCGATCAGCGTCACGGGCGTGCCGAGCTCACCGAGCCGCCGGGCGAGACGGACGCCCGCGAGCCCGGCGCCGATCACCACCACACGCGTATTCGAGGTCATGTCTGGAGCGTGCGGTGCCGGTGTTTCCCGGCAGCATCACCACTGTTTCCCGCGCGGAACGCTGCCCTCTTCGGGGGCGGGGGGTGGGTGTGAGGGTTCCGGGGGAGGTGGGGGAGGGCGGTGTGAGGCCGGATGCGTACGGCCCTGACGTTACGGTGGCCGGGTGACGACTCAGGTGATCGTGCTCAACGGTGGATCGAGCTCCGGCAAGTCCGGCATCCTGCGGTGTCTGCAGGAGGTCCTGCCGGAGCCGTGGCTGGCCTTCGCGATCGACGCGTTCGTCGACTCCCTGCCCGCGTCCCTGCGGGCCGCGCTGGTCTCGCCGGACGGCGGGGTGAGCGTCGGACCCGACTTCACGACGCTGCAGACGGCGTGGCGGAAGGGGGCCGCGGCGACCGCGCGTGCGGGCGCCCGGATCATCGTCGACGACGTCTTCCTCGGCGGGCCGCACTCCCAGGAGGAGTGGCGCGCGGTGCTGGACGGCCTGGACGTGCTGTGGGTCGGCGTGCGCTGCGAGGCCGACGTCGCCGAGGGCCGGGAGATCGCGCGGGGCGACCGGGTGCACGGAATGGCGCGGAAGCAGGCGGAGCTGGCGCACCAGGGCGTGGTCTACGACATGGAGGTCGACACCACGCACACCGAGTCACTGGAGTGTGCGCGCACCATCGCGGCGGCCGTCGTCAGCGGCTCCCGGTGAGGTGCGCGAACACCACCACGTTCCCCTTGTAGCCCGTCGAGCGTGAATATCCCCCGCCGCAGGTGATCACCCGCAGCTCGGGGCGGGCGGCGGCCCCGTACACCTTGGCGTCGGGGAAGTGGCGGGCGTCGTACACCTCGACCGCGTCCACCGCGAACAGCGCCGTGCTGCCGTCCCGCCGGGCCACCTCGATACGGCTGCCCTTCTGCAGGGCGCCGAGGTCGTAGAAGACGGCGGGGCCCCGGGAGTTGTCGACGTGGCCGGCGACGACGGCCGTGCCGCGCTCGCCGGGGGTGGTGCCGGCCTCGTACCAGCCGGCGAGATTCTTCTGCGCGGCGGGCGGCACGTCGAGGCTGCCGGACGGGGTGAGGGCCAGGCCCATCAGGGGGGCGTCCACCCGGATCGAGGGGATACGGATGCGGTCGGGCGGGGAGGGCGGCAGCGCGGGCGCTGCGGGTGGTTCGCCCCCCTTGCCGGTGCGGGCCTGCGCGGCGGACGGCTGCGGCGGGGCCTGCGCCCCGGTGTCCGTACCGAGCAGCCAGGCGCCCGAGCACAGGGCGATCACGGTGACGGCACCTATCGCGGTGTTGCTGATTCGGCGCACGCGGGCCTCCTGCGGGACTGGGCGGACGGGCCCGGTCCCCTCCGGGCCGCGAGGGGGAGCGGACGGACCCGGTCCCCCTCCGGGCCGCGAGGGGCGTCGGACCCGGAGGGGGAGGGACATGCGGTACCGGTGGACGGACAGCGGAGGGTGTCCGTCAGATCCCGTCGCCTCTCGCCCGGCGATGCAGGAGCCAGGTACCGCCCGCGGCGGCGACGGCGAGAGCCGCCACGCCTGCCGCGGTCTGTACGGGATCGGGGCCCAGAGCGCCGCCGACCCCCGTCTTCACACTTCCGCGCGGCGCCTGTCCGCGCGCCTCGGCCGGGGCCACCGTCAGATCGCCCTTGATCGGCCGGCCGCCCTCGGCGCACTTCGCGACGATCTCGTACGTGCCCGGCTGCGCGCTCGACGGCACCCGGAACTGCCCGATGGCCTCGTTCTCGTGCGCGCTCGGCGCCAGCGTGAAGACGCCCGCGCCCACCGAGCCGGCGTCCCCTGCCGCCGTGCCGCCCGCGCAGCCCGCGGCGTTCACGGTGACCTGGCCGCCCGGTACGGCCGAGGAGGGGAACACCTCCAGGCTGGCGCCGCCGGCCGCGTACACGGGCGCGGTGAGGAGGCCTGCGGCTGCGACGGCGAGCGCGGTGCCGGTCAGCAGTCGGGCGGTACGTCGCATCGGTGCTCCTCCGAGCTGTCTTCGGTGTCGTGCCTGTTGGTCCTGTGGGTTGTCCTGTTGCCTTTCCGAGGTAAGTCGCAGCGCGCCGAGCCCGCTTCCTGAAGGGGCGTCAGAAACGTGGTGAATGGGTGTCAGGTCGGTGCGCGCGCGGGTGACTCGGGGGGACTTCTCGCAGGTCATCGGCGTGGGGCGGGGGATGCCTCAAGAGCACCCGAAGGGCGCAGGGCGGGCGTGTGAACGGGTGACCCGGCGCCCGCGGCGCGGGCTTGACCTCAAGCAAGGTCGAGGTACGAGGGTGTGAGGCATGCAGATCACAGAAGCGCCCCTCGCCGTCACCGTCGTCGTCGGAAGCAACCGTCACGGGCGGTTCGGCCCCGTCGTCGCCGACTGGCTCCTGGACCGGATGCGGGACCGGGACGACCTGGCCCCCACCGTGCTGGACGTGGCGGAGGCCGACCTGCCCACGACCTTCGCCCCGACCACCGAGGCGCGCGCGGCCCTGTCCGCCGTCACCCCGAAACTGGCCGCCGCCGACGCCTTCGTGGTACTCACCCCCGAGTACAACCACTCCTACCCGGCCGCCCTCAAGAACCTCATCGACTGGCACTTCACCGAATGGCGCGCCAAGCCCGTCGCCTTCGTCTCCTACGGCGGCATCTCAGGCGGCCTGCGCGCAGTAGAACACCTCCGCTAGGTCTTCGCCGAACTCCACACAGTCACCCTCCGCGACACGGTCTCCTTCCACAACGCGGCCACCTCCTTCGACGGGGGCCGCCTCAAGGACCCGACGGCGGCCAACGCTGCGGCGAAGGTGATGCTGGATCAACTGGTGTGGTGGGGGCGGGGGTTGAGGGAGGCTCGGGGGAAGCGGGGTTATCGGGGGAAGGGGGGCCGGGGGGTTCAATTTTAAAGTAATGATTCTGTAAAGCCATCCGGCGATCATTCGCAATCTAGACGAAATCGGTCGGACCCTCTCTTGATCTTTGATGGACATGAACATCAAATGATCACTAGTCGTGCACAGAGTGACCAGTGATGTGCGCGTTGTGTACGAGGTGGGGGAATGCTGACCTCTGTGTCTGCGCGTGCGCGCATTTTGATCGTGCTGTTGGTGCTGTCCGTCGTCGCGGGCGGCGGCTGGCTCATCAAGGTGACTGCCGATGGCAGTTCGGGAGCCGACAATCACGCGTATCGGGGTCCTCAGCCTGCGGCGCACCGGCAAGCGGTCACTCCCGAGCAGCGGCGTGAGCAGACCAGGGGCCGTGCGAAGCCGGTGAAGCCGCGCGGTCTGGCCACGACGAGGAGCAAGCCAGCGACGGCTGCCCAGATCGCTCTGCTGAGGCAGAATCAGCGCCAGTTGACAGCTCCGGGCCCCAAGCCACCCGGAATCCCTGCCGCATCGGGCGGCACGGTCAGTCGGGCCTCTTTCACGACCCGTGCCGGGGCGGCCGCTGCGGCGTCGTATTCAAGTGGTGCCCTGTACCAGGTGTCAGCCGACCCGTTCGGTAACACGGCCGCGCAGCAGGGCGGTTGGCTGATGGCGCTGGGCAACCACATTGGTGCGGCGGTGCCTGGTGAGCCGGTGCAGGTGTCGGCGGCGATCTGGCAGTCCGGCGGTGCGGACACCGAGGTGCACCCGGTAAAGGTCCGCTGGAAGGTGGACTACTACGGCTGCCGGCTGAGCAACGACGACGTCCAGACCTACGACTTCGGGCAAACGGTCCAAGCGCCGACGTTGAACACGGACAAGACGTTTCCCGTGGTCAACGCCTCGTTCACGGTACCGACGACCGACTGCACGCAGCAGGTTCCGAGCTACACCGTCTGGGCCTGCACCACGGTGACGGACGATCCGACGGACACCGAGTCCTGCGGCTCGTACAACATGTTCTACATCGTCCCGTCTCTGCCCGACGGCGCCGCGTGCAGCGCGGTGTGCGGCGACGCGAGCGGCGCGGCCGGTACCACGGTGATGCGTGCCGATCCGGTGAACACGGCGACGGGTGCGTTCACGGAGGCGTTCAGCGACGCACAGGTCCCGTCGCCGGGTGTGCCGTTGTCGGTCGGACGGGTGTACTCCTCCGACAACACCCTCACCGGTGCGCTCGGCAAGGGCTGGCAGCTGCCGTGGGAGACGCGGCTGCAGATCGGGGCCAACGGCGACGCGGTGCTGATCGGTGAGGGCGGATCTCGTCATACGTACATCAAGAAGTCGGGCGGGACGTTCACGACGCCGGGCGAGGCGCGCTCGACGCTGGTCGCGGACGGCAGCGGCTACAAGCTGACCACTGCCGACCACACGGCGTACGGCTTCAACGCCTCGGGGCAGTTGACCGCGGTGAAAGACCGGACCGGACGTGGTCTGGATCTGTCCTACACCGACGGCAGGCCCACCACGATCACGGATGCGGCCGGGCATGCGGCCAAGCTCGCCTACGTGGGCGGCCTGTTGGACAAGGTGACGCTCGCGGACGGCCGAATCGTCGACTACAGCTACACCGGCGATCAGCTGACCGGCGTGACCGCGCTGGACGGCAAGACGGAAAACTACGGTTACGACGCGTCAGGACGCCTGAACAAGGTGACGAACGCGCGTGGCAAGCAGGTCACGTTCAACGTCTACGACACCCAGGGCCGTGTCCTGACCCAGACTGATGCCCTCGGCCACGACACGAAATTCGCGTACTCCAAGAACGGTGTGTTCGACCAGGTCGACGTCACAGCGCCGGACGGCGGTGTGTGGACGGACGTTTATTACAAGAACGTCCTGTTCACGCAGATCGACCCGTTGAACGGCAAGAGTTACTACCGCTACGACAAGTTCTTCAACCGCACCAGCGCCATTGACGCGGAGATCCGCGAGACGCAGTTCGACTACGACAGCTCCGGCCGGCTCAAGGGCCGCTCCAACTCCGCCTCCGACGAGGGCTGGTCGTACGACGCCAACGGCAATGTCGCCTCGTACACGGACGGCGAGTACAACACTTACGAGTACGGCTACACCAACGACCAGCTCACCTCCGTCACGGATCCGCTGGGCAAGAAGACCTCCTACGGGTACAACCCCACCAGCCGGCTACTGGAGACGGTCACTACCCCGCGCGGCAAGACCACCACCTACGCCTAATGCCGACGGCAGCCTGAAGTCGGTCACCACGCCCCAGGGGTACAGGACCAGCTACACCTATGACCCGTCGGGGCGGTTGAGCACGGTCGTCGACCCGCGCGGCAACGTCAGCGGGGCGGACCCGGCGAAGTACACGACCACCTACACCTACGACGACGCCGATCGCATCAAGACGATCATCGACGCCCGCGGCCACACCACCTCGTACGACTACGACGACGTCGGAAACCTCCGCACGGTCACCGACGCGCTCAAGCGCACCACCACATACGACTACGACGACGCGGGCCGCCTGAAGACGGTCACGGACCCGGCGCAGAAGCAGACATCGCTGGGGTACGACGCGGCGGGCCGACTGGCTCAGGAGACCAATCGCCGGGGCGCCGTCGTCACCTACCGGTACGACAAGGCGGGCAACCAGACCCAGGTGGTCACGGCCCGCGGCCACGCTCCCGGAGCCACCGCGGCGGACTTCACCTGGACCATCGGCTACGACAAGGTCGGCAACCGCAAGACCGTCACCGACCCGCTGGGCAAGACCACAGCCTTCACGTGGGACGCCGACAACCGCCCGCTGTCGGTCACCGACCCGCTCAGCCACACCCGCAGCGTCGCCTATGACGACAACGGCAGCGTGGTCAAGACGACCGACGGTCTCGGCCATGGCATGACGCTGACCTACGACGACGACAACCGGCTGCGGACATCGAAGACCTGGGCCGGCTACGTCACTTCCTACGAGTACGACGACGACAACCACCTGTCGGCCGAGGTCTCGCCGGAAGCCGAGCGCACCACCTACACCTACGACGACGACGGTCACCTCGCCACCGCCGTCGACCCGCGCGGCAATGCCACCGGCGCCGACCCGGCCAAGTACACCTGGTCCTACGGCTACGACGCGGCAGGCAACCCCGCCACCCTCACGGACCCGCTCGGCCACCAGCAGTCCACCGGCTACGACCCGGTCGGCAACGTCTCGACGGTCACCGACGCCCGCAACAAGCAGACCGTCTACGAGTACGACGAGCTCAACCGTCCGAAGACGGTTACCGCCCCGGACTCCGGGTCCACCAGCTTCACCTACGACACGGCCGGTTTCGTTGAGACGAGCACCGACGCCAACACCCACACGACGACGTACGGCCACAACGCCGAGGGTCAGCTGACGTCGGTCAAGAACCCGCTGGGCAAGACCGTCTCGTACGAGTACGACCTCGACGGCAACCGCACCAAGTACACCAACGCCCGCGCTCAGACCACCATCACGACGGTCGACGCCCGCAACCTGCCTACGCAGATCACGTATTCGGACGGCACGGCGAAGCAGACCTACCTCTACGACGACGCGGGCCGCCCCAAGACCGTCACCGACGCCACCGGCACCCGCAGCCTGACCTTCGACGACGACGACAAGATCCTCACGATCACGGCGCCGGGCCAGAGCAAGCCGTTCAGTTACGTCTGGAACACCGACGACACCCTCAAGTCGCGCACCTACCCGGACGGCCGGTCCACCAGCTACACCTACGACAAGGTCGGCCGGACCAAGACACAGACGACCAACAGCAAGGCCATCTCATACGGCTACGACAAGGCGGGCAACCTCACGGCGGTCACCCTGCCCACCTCCACGGCCCGCGCCGAGAACCGCACCTACGACGAGGCCGGGCGCCTGGCGACGCTGACCACACCGACACTGAGCAACACCTACTCCTACGACGAGAACAACCGCCTGATCGCCGACAAGCCCGGCACCGGCTACCCGACCCGCTACGCGTACGACGACGCGGGCCGCATGAACCACACCTGCACGGACACCTCGGCCACGTCGTGTCTGACCGGCACCGCGGGCACCACCTACGCCTACGACAAGGTCGGCAACCTCAAGACGGCGAGCACGTCCAGCTCCACCACCACGAACTCCTACGACGCCGGCGACCAACTGCTGTCGACGACCAACGGCACCACCACCACGTCGTACGGCTACGACGCCGACGGCAACCAGACCAAGGACGACGACGGCACCTACGCGTACGATCCCGCAGGCCGGGTCAAGACCGCCACCATCGGCAGCAACAGCTACGCGTTCACCTACGACGCCGACGGCAACCGCGCAAGCGTCAAGAAGAACAACACCCTCGCAGGCACCTCCCTGTGGGACCTCAACAACGCCCTGCCCCAGATCGCCACCGACACCAACGCCTCTGGTGCACTGGTTGCCGACTACCAGTACGACCCCGACGGCACGGCCCGCTCGATGGACCGCACCGCCGGCAGCTACTACTTCACCCAGGACCGCCAGCACTCCGTCAGCGCCGTGTACAGCGCGGCCGGCGCAGACAACTACCACTACAGCTACAGCGCCTGGGGCACCCCGACCGGCAAGGCCACCATCACCAACGGCCAGACCAGCCCCTACGGCTACACCGGCCAGTACAAGGACCAGTACCTCCCCGACCGCCTCCAGCTGCGGGCCCGCTCCTACGACGCCACGCAGCGCCGCTTCACCACCCAGGACCCGATCGGATCCGCAGCGGACAACCCCAACCAGTCCGCCTACAACTACGCCGACAACGACCCCGGCAACCTGGCCGACCCATCCGGCAACTGCCCGATGTGCATCGGCGCGGCCATCGGAGCCGTCGTCAGCGGCGGCGTCTACGCCCTCTCACACCAGGACGACTTCGACTGGGGCGACTTCGCCGCGGCCACCGGGGAAGGCGCGGTTGTCGGAGCCGTCGGCGGCTTCCTCGCTCCCGCAGGCACCAGCCTCGCCACCCAACTCGGCTTGCAGGGCGGCAGGGCCCTCGCAGTCGCGACGGTGACCGACGCCGCCATCGGAGCAGGCCTGACCTGGGCCATCAACACCGCCCAATGCCAGCCCACCACCCCGGGCGACCTCCTCGTCGGCGCCCTCACCGGCGGACTCGGGAACCTGATCAGGCCGGCGTGGGCGTGGGGCAGGAACCTGTTCCGGGGAGTGAAGCTCAGCCATCCGAGTGCTGGCATCGCGCAGCCTTTGCTAGGGATGCAGCCCGCACGGACCGATGGCGTCGTGCTACACGGCCACGGTGGGTACTACGGGCATGGCACCTTCGAAGTTCCTGAAGGCACATCTGTATACATGTATGTGAAGGACGGCAGGAGGCTCGACGCAAAGATCGGTCTGATCATTTCCGCTGGCAACGGAAGAATCGAACCGGTCCAGATCTACGGGCCAGGGCAGACCATTCCCAACTACACGCTGTCGCCACTGGGCAGGCACCCCGAGACGGGATGGCCCATGAAGTACCGCGTAGGGTCTAGGGTCGTGGATGACGACACGCTGCTGAGCGATCTGCTGGAGCCCAACATGGGAGTCTGTCACTGGGTTGCATGCCGACGCCCTGGAGCCGGAAATGGCTGAGTACGAGGATCTGTCTGCCTACCGGGACGGTTACTCGCCGTTCGAGATGATCAACGTCGGATGGCTCGGAGTGTCACGGGGTATACCGGTGTCCGGAGCTCCCCTGGTTGACCGACTCGTGGAGCGGCTGGCTCAGGAGGTGAAGATGCCTCGCAGTGTGACGCTCGGTAGCCACGACTGCGAGTTCTGCACCGAGGAGGACGGGCAGGGTGGGAACGGTGAAATTCACATTTATTCCACCAGTCATTCGGTGGTGTTTTGCGCTCCGCTGCTCATCCTTCACTACGTGCGGCATCACGGATATACCCCACCAGCGAGCTTCTTGGAAGCGCTCGATTCCATCGATGATTCCCTCCAGTGGGACTCTAGGGCGGAAACATTGATGGCCATTCTCGCGGATCCGATGGGTCACGCAGGTTGGCGTGCGAACGCCCTATATGACCTGCCGAGATGGTACGGCGACGAACGAGCCTACAGGGCTGTTGTTGCTTCGGTCGATGATGAGCAGATCCGCGAGATAGACGAATACGAACTGGGTATGTCACTGTCACGATTCTGGATCAAGGCTGGAACGATTGATGCGGCCGTCTATCGGCGCCTGTCACCGGCGACTCAGTCCATTATTAAGCAAAGTGTTTTCTAAAGCCTGTTGCGTATCGGCGATAACGCTCAGATCCGGCCATTAACGGGACCGGCACCACCGCTGGCACCCCGGCCAGTGGCGACGCGTCTGGTGCCGGACCCATTTGGAGTGCCACCGCTGATCCGCATGGGTGACTTTGGCACCCGTCCGTAGGGGGTGTCGGCAGGGCGCGCCCTGCCGGTCCCGACGCGTCCCCTCGGAGGCGTTGTCGGGGCCGGTACGTCGTCTCCCCTGCGAGGGCAGAACCGTCGCCGCCTTACCAACCTGGCCCGCGGCGACGAGACGTGGGAGGCGGTGGCCAAGACGGGCGAATACGTCCTGCGCCCCACCTGCCTGGCTCTCGCCAGCGACGCCCTCGCCATCCGTTCTTGCCGAGGTCGGTGACTGCCTCCGCTCCCGCGTTCGCTTTTAGTGCGTCGACGGATGGTGCTTATGCGTTGACCTCTGGAGGTGATCACTATGCGAATATCAAAGACACGGCTAGGGATGGACATCCGGTCAAGGCCCAGTACTACCGCTTGAATAGTTCCGGCACACTCCGCACGCTTTGGGAAAAGAGAGGCTACGGATACAGCAGTACCAGTGATTACGGGTCGAACGTGCTTGAAATAAAGGCCTGCGAGTACATCAACAACTGGCCTGACGATTGCAGTGCGTGGGACAACGACTGACGATTCTGAATGCGTAAAAGGGAGAGTCTTGTGGAGATGAAGAGAATGGTTGCGGCCGGGATCGCGGTAGCTGCGCTGGCGATGTCTACGCCGGCGTTCGCTGGAGAGCTTGACGCTTCGACAGGCGGTGCTTATGCGTGGACATCCGGGAATGTGCGCCATTACGCGAATATTAAGGACACAGACAAGGATGGCCACCCCGTCAAGGCTCAGTACTCGTATCCGTACTTCAGCGAAACAGTCCACACCTTGTGGGAAAAGCGCGGTTACGGGTACTCGACCAAAAGTGCCCGTCACGAAAGCGAAATTTGGCGCATAAAGGCGTGCGAATATATAAATAATTGGCCCGACGACTGCAGTGGCTGGGATTCGGACTGAATCGCATCCGATCTAAGCAAGAAAATGAGAGCAGGGATCTTGGAAGCGATGGATGTGGCAGTTCTGGAGATAGGTGAACTGCATTACCGGATCAAAGATCGAGTGATCCTGGATTCGGTTGATCTGACGGTCAGGGCCGGAGAGTCCGTCGCGATTTCGGGACCGAGCGGTAGCGGTAAGTCAACCCTGTTGATGTGTGTACTGGGTCTGCTCAAGCCACTGGCCGGAGCCGTGCTTGTTCGTGGTGAGCGCATGGACTCTCTTGTCGGTCGGCGGTTGCTGCGGCACCGGCGGGATTCGATCGGCATGGTGTTCCAGGCCGGTGAACTGCTCCCTGAGCTCACACCGGTGGAGAACGTTGCGATGGCAGGGCTGTTCGCCGGGATATCTCGAGCAGACGCGTTCGGCCGTGCCCAGGAATTATTGCGCGAGCTGAGCGTGCCACCGGATGCGACCGATACGAGTTCTCTTTCCGGAGGCGAACGCCAGCGCGTCGCCGTGGCGCGCGCGTTGATGAACAAGCCTGCTCTCTTGCTCGCGGACGAGCCCACGGGAGCTCTGGATTCGGTGGCCCGCCAGTCCGTCGCCGATCTGCTCTACAGTCTGCCCGAGCGCTGGAGCTGCGGCCTCGTGGTGGTAACGCATGACGACACCGTCGCCTCCCGCGCCCAGCGCCGCCTCCAGCTTCAGGACGGACGTCTGATCCCGGCTCCGGAGCCCGCATCGGCGGGAGCTGCGTCATGAAGAGTCGTCCGCTATTGCTGCAACTGCTGCGAGCAGGCTGGAGAACGACATTCTCGACCGAAGCTGGGCGTCTGCGTTTCTGGGCGCTCGGCTCGGCCACCTGCCTCCTCGCACTCGCGCTCGGCGGCCTGGCGCTCGCTCACGCCACGTATGACGGCCGTGAGATCCGGGGAGGGGCTCGTGCACCGCAGATCATCAGCGAGGAGCAGCGGAACGAAGCCGTGGCGTTGTGGTCCTGGGGGAGCGATGACGTCGACGGACGCCAGCACAGTGTGGTCTACATCGAGCCAATGAGGTCGAACGCGCCACTGCCGCCGGGCCTCAGCCATTGGCCCAAGCCAGGAGAAGCAGTGTTGTCTCCGGCTTTGCTGAAGGCTGGACAGCGAGAGGGCATCAGAACCCGCTACGGCAAGCTCGCCGGCACGATCGGAGCGGAAGGCCTGGAGGCGCCGGAGGAGCGGTTCGCCTATGTCCGGCCGCGCGCCGAGTTGTTGGACCGCAAAGACATGCATCCCGTCCGAGCTTTCGGACTCCATCAAGGAGGCGTGGCCTCGCTGGGCGAGAGCATGTCCATTCCGGGCTTCTCGGTCTTCGCCGCGGGACTGGCGGGGTTCGCGCTCTTGCCTGCCGGCGCCTTCGCCCTGGCCAGTGTGCGCATCGGCTCAGTAGTTCGGGAGAGGAGACTCGCACTCTTCCAAGCTCTCGGGGCAGGAAAAACTTCACAAATTGTCTTCACCGTGGGAGAAGTAGCGGCGCCAGCGCTGTGCGGCCTTGCCGGAGCCGCCGTACTCATGAGTCCCACCCTCATCAGCAACGTACGGTTTCCTTGGACCGAATTCACACTCAGCGCTCAGGACGCCCGCCGGGCTTTGCCTTGGCTTGCGGCTTCAGGGGCCCTTGCGGTCGTAATGATGGTGGCAGCGGCCGTAGTGCCTCATCCGTCACGTCGGCCTTCAGAAGGATCGACCCGCCCAGTACCCCGATTCCAGCGCCAACGCGCCTGGCTGCCCTGGCTTTTCCCTTTCGCGATGCTTTTCGCAGTACGCGGTTCGGAACTCGCCGGTGACGACCTACGCCTGCCTGTGTATGCCGCAGGCGTTGCGGCGGTGCTGCTCACTCTGCCTTCTGTCATTGCCGTGTTCACGGGATGGGCGGGCACAGGCATTGCTCAAGCGGGCAACAAGCTCGGCCGCCCGGGGATGCTGGTCGCCGGGCGCAGGATGGCAGCGCAGACAAGGGTGACCGCCCGTTTTGTGGCGGCCGTGGTCGTCATGATCGGGCTGGTGGCCCAGACCCAGCTCTGGACGTGCCTGTTGGGGGAAAACGCGGCCAACGCCATGGCCACGAAAGATCGTATAAGCACTTCACTCCTCGTCGTCTCGCCTTATCCCGACAGCGAGGCGCGGCTACGAGACTTCACTGCGGCCTTGCCCTCTGGCGTCGAGTTGCTCGCGGCCCAGGAGGTCTCACCCGGTGAGAACACCGCACGCCTCACCCTCACCGGATCCTGTACGGCACTCACGGCGCTCAAGCTTCCATGTTCCGCCGCGACACCGGCGACGAGTAGGCAGAGGCAGACGGCACGCGACGTACGTGTCTCTGAACTCCTCCGGTGGACCGGAAATGAGGCAGAGGGCCAGGTCGTTGCCCGGCAAGGCCGCGTGGATGGGGTTCACGCTGAAGACGAATCACCGATTCTGATCGCTGTCGACAAATCGGGAGCTAACCTGCGCGTATCGGCTCTCAAGGAGACCGCGCGAGCTCACCTCGACATGCGCGCCAATGCCGAACCTCTCGGCAACAGTTGGCTTCTGGGTGCCAACGACCTGGAAGTATCCGCGTCCTGGGTGCGATTGCTCGGTCTGATCGGGGCCTGTCTCACCGTATTCGCCATGGGTTTCACGGCACTTGCCGAATTTCTGCGGTTCGGACGGGAAGTGGCTCCGCTCTCAGTGCTGACGGGTGGCAGGGGAGTCTTCGGCGCTGTCGCGGCGTGGTCCTTGGTGCTCCCCACCCTGCTGGCGGCCGTGTTCGGAAGCGTTGTCTCCCTTTGGCTGACGGCTCCCATCACGGTGGGCGGCATGCAGCCTGTGTCCGACAGCCTCTATCTCGTCCTAGCAGGGGGAGCGAGTGCGAGTGCCGTGGTGCTCTGCCTGTGGGCATGGCGTTCCGCGAACCGCCTGGCTGCGTCCTGGAGACCGTCGGCCGACTGATCGATCGGGTTGATCGCGCCGTGCGGCCGGGTTGCGTTGCCACCCGGCCGCACCTGAAAAAGTCCCGGCTCAGTTCACGTTCACCGCGCTCCAAGCAGCCCCCACCGCGTCGTACTCAGCGCTCCCCGCCCCGTACAGATCCTTCGCGGCGTTGAGGGTCGCCGTGCGGGCGCCCGCGTAGTCCGTCGAGGAGGTCATGTAGACCGTCAGGGCGCGATACCAGATCTGGCCGAGCTTGTCGCGGCCGATGCCGGTCACCGTTTTGCCGTTGGAGGTGGGGGAGTTGTAGCTGACGCCGTTGATGGTCTTGGCGCCGCTGCCCTCCGCCAGGAGGTAGGCGAAGTGGTTGGCGACGCCGGAGGAGTAGTGGACGTCGAGCTTGCCGACCGAGCTGCTCCAGTAGTCCGCGGACTGGCCGTCCTTGGAGGGCTTGTCCATGAAGCGCAGCGCCTTGGCGCCGAAGCCGGGGCGGACGATCTTCTCGCCGATCAAATAGTCCCCGGGGTCGGAGGAGTTGTTCGCGTGCCACTCGACCAGCGTGCCGAGGATGTCGGACGTCGCCTCGTTCAGCCCACCGGACTCGCCCGAGTACGTCAGCGCCGCCGTCTTGGAGGTGACGCCGTGCGTCATCTCGTGACCGGCCACGTCCAGGCCGACCATGGGCCCGAGCGTCGTACCGTCACCGTCGCCGTACGTCATGCAGAAGCAACTGTCGTCCCAGAAGGCGTTGTTGTACTTGTTGCCGTAGTGGACGCGGTTGTAGGAACCCTTGCCGTCGTCGCCGATGCCGTTGCGGCCGAAGACGTCCTTGTAGAAGTCCCAGGTCATGTTGGTGCCGTACTGCGCGTCCACGGCGGCGGAGGCGCGGTCCGAACTCGTGCCGTCGCCCCAGTGGTTGTCCGCGTCGGTGAACACCGTCGAGGGGGCGCGGGAGATGCAGATGCTGGTCAGGATGCACAGGTCCGACTGGCCCGCCGCGTCACCCGTGTACGTCCCGCCCCGGGTCGCGTCCTTGAGCTGGTACGTCGATCCCGACTGCGTCGTCTGCAGCGGCACCGTCCCGCTGTACAGCGACTTGCCGTCGCCCGTCGCCGTCTCGATGTCGTCCCAGGCGTCGATCTGCGAGCCGGTGTGCGCGTCCGTGAGGACGGTGCGGGAGACCGGGTTGCCCATCGAGTCCTGCGCCACGACATCCGTGCGCCACGCCAGCTTCGGCGCCCCGTGCAGGGCGTCGACGACCAGCTGGGGCTTGGCCGTCAGCTTCTTCAGGGTCTCGCCGAGATTGACCGCCCGCAGCGCGTTCGCCGCGAGGTCGGCCGCCTTCGGCGCCGGTATGGAGGGGTCGACGGAGGCGAGGGATATCTTGCTGCGCGTCGCGCGGTCGGCGTTGCGGTAGGCACCGTCCCGTGCCACGTGGACCACGAAGTCGCCGCCCAGGACTGGGAGGTGACGGTACGTCCGGTCGTAGCGCACATGCTGGGTGCCGTCGCTGTCGACGATCACGTCCCGCACCTTCGTGCCCTCGGCGGAGGTGAGCTGGAGGCTCGCGGCGTGCTTCAGCAGCGCCGACGCCGCGTTCTCGATCGCGTCCGCCCTGGTGGGTCGGTCGTCCGCGACGGCGGCGGGGGACAGTGCGGAGGCCAGCAGGGTGGCGGTGGTTGCGGCCACGCCGAGTGCGGCCAGACGACGGGAGCCCCGGACGTCGATACGTATCCGACTCATCGATCTCCTCGAAAAGGCGCCAGGGGCGCGTGGGGGGAGCGCTTGCGCTGACTGAGATGGCTTATTGACTTTGATTTAAGGGGCCATGACAGATCAAGGTCCATAGCGCGGACGAGGAGGTATGTGAGGAGAGAGGATCGTTTTTGTGAGGTTCCGAGGACTACTTCCGCACGGCCTCCAAGCGCACCGCGCACGCCTTGAACTCCGGCATCCGCGAGGTGGGGTCGAGCGCGGGGTTGGTCAGGGTGTTGGCGCGGCCCTCGCCCGGCCAGTGGAAGGGCATGAAGACGGTGTCGGGGCGGATCGCGGTCGTGATGCGGGCGGGTGCCACCGCGCGCCCCCGGCGCGAGACGACCGCCACCGGGTCGCCCTCCGCCGCCCCGAGCCGCGCCGCCAGCCGCGGGTGCAGCTCCACGAACGGGCCCGGCGCCGCGGCGTTCAACTCCGCCACACGCCGGGTCTGCGCACCGGACTGGTACTGGGCGACGACCCGGCCGGTCGTCAGCAGCACCGGGTACTCCTCGTCCGGCTCCTCGGCGATCGCCCGGTGCGAGACGGGGACGAACCGGGCCCGGCCGTCCGCGGTCGCGAAACGGTCGAGGAAGAGGCGCGGAGTGCCGGGGTGGGCGTCCACGGACCCGTCCGCCGATGCGCCCGGTTCGCCCTGAGGGCACGGCCAGAACACCCCGTTCTCCTCCGCCAGCCGGCGATAGGTGATCCCGGAGTAGTCGGCGGGGCCGCCCGCACTGGCCCGCCGCAGCTCCTCGAAGACCTCCTCCGGGTCGGTCGGGAAGCCCTTCTCCACGCCGAGCCGGTCGGCGAGTTCGTGCAGGACCTCCAGGTCGCTGCGGACGCCCTCGGGGGCGGTGATCGCCCGCCGCCGCAGCAGGACGCGGCCCTCCAGGCTGGTGGTGGTGCCGGTCTCCTCCGCCCACTGGGTCACGGGCAGGACGACGTCGGCGAGGGCCGCCGTCTCGGACAGTACGACGTCACACACCACCAGAAGGTCGAGCGACCTGATGCGCTCCTCGATGTGCGCGGCCCGCGGAGCCGACACCACCGGGTTGGAGCCCATCAGCAGCAGCGACCTGATGTCCGTGCCCAGGGCGTCGAGCAGTTCGTAGGCGCTGCGTCCCGGCCCGGGCAGCGAGTCCGGGTCCACGCCCCACACCTCGGCCACATGCCGCCGTGCGGCCGGATCGTCCAGCTTGCGGTAGCCGGGCAACTGGTCGGCCTTCTGGCCGTGTTCGCGTCCGCCCTGGCCGTTGCCCTGCCCGGTCAGACAGCCGTAGCCGGACCGCGGGCGGCCCGCCCGGCCGGTGGCCAGGCACAGATTGATCCACGCGCCCACCGTGTCCGTGCCCTTGGACTGCTGCTCGGGCCCGCGCGCGGTCAGCACCATCGCGTCCGCGGGCTCGCAGAACAGCCGTACCGCCTCGCGCAGTTGGGGAACGGACACCCCCGTGATCCGCTCCACCTGCTCCGGCCAGTGCGCCATCACCGCGGCCCGCGCCTCCTCCCAGCCGTCGGTGCGCGCCTGGACGTACTCCTCGTCGACGCGCCCCTCCGCCACGACCAGGTGCAGCAGACCGAGCGCGAGGGCGAGGTCGGTGCCCGGGCGGGGCGCGAGGTGCAGATCGGCCTGCTCCGCGGTCCTGGTGCGGCGCGGGTCGACGACGATCAGCGTGCCGCCGTTCTCCTTCAGTTCGGTGAAGAAGCGCAGCGACGGCGGCATGGTCTCGGCGAGGTTCGACCCGACGAGGATCACGCAGCCCGTCCTCGGGATGTCCTCCAGCGGGAACGGCAGCCCGCGGTCCAGGCCGAAGGCCTTGGTGCCCGCGGCCGCCGCCGAGGACATGCAGAAGCGCCCGTTGTAGTCGATCTGCGAGGTGCCGAGCACCACCCGGGCGAACTTGCCGAGCGCGTACGCCTTCTCGTTGGTCAGCCCGCCACCGCCGAAGACACCGACCGCGTCCGGGCCGTGCTCCGTACGCGTCCGCCGCAGTCCCTCGGCGATCCGGTCCAGCGCCTCGTCCCAGCCGGCCGGCACCAGCGTGCCCCCGGAGCGCACCAGCGGGGTGGTCAGGCGCACCCGGGAGGAGAGCAGGGCCGGTGCCGTACGGCCCTTGCCGCACAGCGCGCCCCGGTTCACCGGGAAGTCCGTCCGCTCGCTCACCTCGACCGTGCCTCCGGGCACGGGCGTCAGGTTCATCCCGCACTGCAGGGCGCAGTACGGGCAGTGCGTGGGCGTCGCTGAGGTCTGCATGTCCCTCAGCGTGCTTCGGCCGTGTTACGTGCGGGACGGCCCCCTGTTACGCGGGCGGGACGGCGGCCTCCCGGCTCCGGCCGCCCCGGCGTGAGCGTCCCGTTTCCGCACCGTCACCGGGCGCTCGCCAGCGCCTTCGACACCCCCGTCTCCTTCGGTCCGAGGAAGCGCGGGTCGGGGTGGAACACCGCGTCCAGGGCCGCCTTGCCCGCCGCGAGGACCTCCCGGGTGCCGCCGTAGTACCAGGTGATGTCGTGCTTGTCCTGGACCCCGATGCCGTACGAGCGCACGCCCGCCGCCTGGCACAGGGCGACCGCGCGCCGGATGTGGAAGCCCTGGCTGATCAGTACGGCCCGGTCGACGCCGAAGATCTTCTTCGCGCGGACGCAGGAGTCCCAGGTGTCGAAGCCGGCGTAGTCGCTGACGATCCGTTCGCCGGGGACGCCGTGCCGGGTGAGATAGGTGCGCATGGCGTCCGGCTCGTCGTAGTCCTTGCGGCTGTTGTCGCCGGTGACCAGCACGACCTTCACACGGCCGGCGCGGTACAGCCGTGCGGCCGCGTCCAGCCGGTGCGCGAGATAAGGGGAGGGCTCGCCGTCCCACAGGCCCGCGCCGAAGACGACGGCGACGTCGGAGCGCGGTACGTCCGCCGTCGTGCGCAACCGGTCGCCCGTGACCAGGTACATCCAGGTCGCCGGCAGCAGCGCCAGCACGCACCCGGCCATCACGGCCTGCAGCAGCCGCCGCCGACCGGCACGCGTGCGTGGCAGACGTGGTCTGCGCATGGGACGCCCCTCTCCCTCACGACACTTGCGACGCCGAAGCCACCGCATCGACAGTCAGAGACGTCCCGTCACCCGCATCGGTTCGCCGCCTACCACGTGACCAGAAACACTTCGCGCGAGGAAACCGCAGGTCACCTCGGTTCACAGTCCTCACCCACGCCACCGTGAACTGCCGGAAAACGCCCGTCACGCGCGCGCAACGGGACGGCAACGTGACGCCGACACCATCGGCGCATGACAGCGACGCGCAGATCACCGGTTCCTCGCGGCCACTTCCCGGCCGGGCCGTGGGCACCCCCGCCCGCGCTCGTCGTCGTGGCGCACGGCAGCCGGGACCCGCGCGCACTGCGCAGGGTCGGCGCGCTCCTGGATCGCGTACGGCAGCAGCGCCCCGGTCTGCCCGTGCACCTCGGGCACATCGAACTCAACGAGCCGCTGCTCCCCGACACCCTCGCCTCCCTCGGCACCGCCGACGCGGTCCTGGTCCCCCTGCTGCTCAGCCGCGGCTACCACATCAAGCGGGACATCCCCGAAACGGCCGCGAAGTCGGCGGTACGCGCGCGCGTGGCCGGTGCCCTCGGCCCGCACCCCCTCCTCGTGGACGCCCTGTGCGCCCGGCTCGCCGAGGCGGGCTGGCGCACCCCCGCGGACGACCCCACGAACGACCCCGCGGAGGCCCCCGCGGACGAGGAGACCCGCCGCAGCAGCGCCGTCGTCCTCGCCGCCGCAGGCTCCCGCGACCCGGAGTCGAGGGTCGACACGGGCCGCACGGCCCGGCTGCTCGCCGAGCGCCTGGGCGTCCCGGTGGTCCCCGCCTACGCCAGCACCGCCGCGCCGACGGTCCCGGACGCGGTACGGGCGCTGGCCGCGAGCGGCCGTCACCGGGTCGCCGTGGCCTCGTACTTCACCGCCCCCGGCCGCTTCGCGACGGAGTGCGCCGAGGCCGCCCCCTGGATCGCCTCGGCCCCCCTCGGCACCCACCCGGCCATGGCCCGCCTGGTCCTGCACCGCTACGACCAGGCCCTCGCCACCCGCGCCACAACGTCCGGGCCCGCGCTCGCCTCGGCCTGAAACGGCACCTGACGTCCCGATTGTCGGTCCGTGCCTCTACTGTCGGGAGCATGGAAGGCATCGCAGGCATCGAGCCGCAGGATTACGAGAACCACGTCCCGCCGCCCGGCTACGACGCGTCAGCAGTGGAGCGCTGGGTCACCGAGCCCGACAAGCGCCCCGGCCGCACCGCCTTCCAGCGCGACCGCGCGCGCGTGCTGCACTCCGCCGCCCTGCGCCGACTGGCCGGCAAGACCCAGGTGGTCACCCCCGGCGCCCGCAACCAGGCCTGGGACGCCAGTCCTCGTACGCGCCTGACGCACTCACTGGAATGCGCCCAGGTCGGCCGGGAGCTGGGCGCGGCCCTCGGCTGCGACCCGGACCTGGTGGAGGCGGCCTGTCTCTCCCACGACCTGGGCCACCCGCCCTTCGGGCACAACGGCGAGCAGGCGCTCAACGAATTCGCCGAGGACTGCGGCGGCTTCGAGGGCAACGCCCAGTCGCTGCGCCTGCTCACCCGCATCGAGCCCAAGCGCTTCACCGACGGCGGCTCGCGCTCCGTCGGCCTCAACCTCACCCGCGCCACCCTCGACGCCGCCACCAAGTACCCCTGGCCCCGCGGCGAGCACCCCACCGACCCCGGCTCCCGCAAGTTCGGTGTCTACGAGGACGACCGCCCCGTCTTCGACTGGGTCCGCAAGGAGGCGCCCGGCGCCCGCACCACCTTCGAGGCGCAGGTCATGGACTGGGCGGACGACGTGGCGTATTCGGTGCACGACGTCGAGGACGGCCTGCACGCCGGGCACATCGACCCCAACTGCCTGCACGCCGAGCCCGAGCGGCAGTCGGTGTTCGCGGTCGCCGTCGGCCGCTACGTGCCCGCGGGCACCGACCCCGCCGAGCTGGCCGCCGCCCTCGACCGCCTCCAGGACCAGGAGTGGTGGCCGCACGGCTACGACGGCTCGGCCATCGCCCAGGCCCGCCTCAAGGACGCCACCAGCCAGCTCATCGGCCGCTTCTGCCTGGCCGCGGAGGCCGCCACGCGCGCGAGACACGGCAGCGGGCGCCTGACCCGCTACGGCGCCGAGCTCGTCGTACCCCGCGAGGCCCGGCTGGAGTGCGCGGTCCTCAAGGCCGTCGCCGACCGCTATGTCATGCAGCGCGCCGAGCAGGAGCGGCTGCGGGCCGACCAGCGGATCGTCGTCGCCGAGCTGGCCGAGGCGCTCACCGCCCGCGCCCCGGACGGCCTGGACCCGCAGTTCCGCGCCCTGTTCGAGCAGGCCGGCGACGACCGCGCCCGCAAGCGCGTGATCGTCGACCAGATCGGGTCCCTCACCGACGCCTCGGCCCGCTCGCTTCACGCGCGTCTGACAGGGCATCCATGAGACTGACGGGACGTGGGTGACGCCGAACACGCCCGATCGTGACCCTCCGTGGCCTGATCGGGCCACTCCCTCTTCCCCCATCACGCTGCGTGCGGGACGCTCGCATGTGGCGGCATCCGCTGTGTTCTCCGAGGAGACACCCCTCGGACACCCCGTAGGAGGCATCAAGTGGTCGACGCGGATCAGACATTCGTCATCGTCGGAGGCGGACTCGCCGGCGCCAAGGCGGCCGAGACGCTCCGAGCGGAGGGCTTCAGCGGCCGCGTGATACTGATCTGCGACGAGCGCGACCACCCCTACGAGCGCCCCCCGCTCTCCAAGGGCTACCTGCTGGGCAAGGAGGAGCGCGACACCGTCTTCGTCCACGAACCCGCCTGGTACGCGCAGAACGACATCGAGCTGCACCTCGGCGAGACCGTGGACGCCATCGACCGCACGGCCAAGACGGTCCGCTTCGGCGGTGACGGCACCCTCGTCCGCTACGACAAGCTGCTGCTGGCCACGGGCGCGGAACCACGCCGCCTCGACATTCCGGGCACCGACCTCGCGGGCGTCCACCATCTGCGCCGTATCGCGCACGCCGAGCGGCTCAAGGGAGTGCTGAGCGCCCTCGGCCGGGACAACGGCCACATCGTGATCGCGGGCGCCGGCTGGATCGGTCTGGAGGTCGCGGCGGCGGCGCGGGAGTACGGCGCCGAGGTCACCGTCGTCGAGCCCGAGCAGACCCCGCTGCACGCGGTCCTCGGCCCCGAGCTCGGCAGCCTCTTCGCGGATCTGCACCGCGAGCACGGCGTCCGCTTCCACTTCGGCGCGAGGCTCACGGAGATCGTCGGTCAGGACGGGATGGTGCTGGCCGCCCGCACCGACGACGGCGAGGAGCACCCCGCCCACGACGTCCTCGCGGCGATCGGCGCCGCCCCGCGCATCGGCCTCGCGGAGGCCGCGGGCCTGGAGATCGCCGCCCGTGAGCACGGCGGCGGCGTCGTGGTCGACGAGCGGCTGCGCACCTCCGACCCCGACATCCACGCGGCCGGTGACGTCGTCTCCTTCCCGCACGCCCTCTTCGGCACCCGGCTGCGTGTCGAGCACTGGGCCAACGCCCTCAACGGCGGCCCGGCCGCGGCCCGTGCCATGCTCGGCCAGGACGTCACCTACGACCGTGTGCCCTATTTCTTCTCCGACCAGTACGACCTGGGGATGGAGTACAACGGCTGGGCGCCCCCGGGCACGTACGACGAAGTGGTGATCCGCGGGGACGCCGGAAAGCGTGCGTTCATCGCGTTCTGGGTCAAGGACGGCCGGGTGCTCGCCGGGATGAACGTCAACGTGTGGGACGTGAAGGACCCCGTCCAGAAGCTGATTCGCGCGAAGACACAGGTGAACACGGAGGCGCTGGCGGACCCGCACGTTCCGCTCGAAAGCCTCGTCCCTTAGCTGTCAGTGCACCACCGTAGAATTCACGCGTGGCTGGACGGATCAACGACGAGGACGTGAAGGCGGTACGGGACGCGGTCCCGATCGACGCCGTCGTCTCCGAGTACCTCCAGCTGCGCAACGCGGGCGGTGGCAACCTCAAGGGCCTGTGCCCCTTCCACGACGAGAAGTCGCCGTCCTTCCAGGTCAGCCCCAGCAAGGGACTCTTCCACTGCTTCGGCTGCCAGGAGGGCGGCGACACCATCACGTTCGTGATGAAGGTGGACCACCTCTCCTTCTCGGAGGCGGTCGAGCGCCTCGCCGGCCAGGCCGGCATCACGCTGCGTTACGAGGAGGGGGGGTACAACCCCACCCACCAGCGCGGCGAGCGCATCCGCCTGGTCGAGGCGCACAAGATGGCCGCGCAGTGGTACATGGAGCAGCTGGCCACCAGCCCCGAGGCCGACGCCGGCCGCACCTTCCTCGCCGAGCGCGGCTTCGACCAGGCGGCCGCAGAGCACTTCTCCGTCGGCTACAGCCCGCAGGGCTGGGACCACCTCACCCGGTATCTGCGCGGCAAGGGCTTCAGCGACAAGGAGCTGGTCCTGTCCGGCCTGGCCCAGGACGGCCGCCGCGGCCCCATCGACCGCTTCCGCGGCCGGCTGATGTGGCCGATCCGCGACATCGGCGGCGACGTCGTCGGCTTCGGCGCGAGGAAGCTCTACGAGTCGGACAACGGCCCCAAGTACCTCAACACCCCCGACACCGCCATCTACCGCAAGTCCCAGGTCCTCTACGGCATCGACCTCGCCAAGAAGGACATCGCCAAGGCGTCCCGCGCGGTGGTCGTCGAGGGATACACCGACGTCATGGCCTGCCACCTCGCAGGCGTCACGACCGCGATCGCCACCTGCGGCACGGCCTTCGGCGGCGACCACATCAAGATCCTGCGCCGGCTGCTGATGGACAACGGCAGCGCGCGCGTGATCTTCACCTTCGACGGCGACGCGGCCGGCCAGAAGGCCGCCCTGCGCGCCTTCGAGGACGACCAGAAGTTCGCCGCCGAGACCTACATCGCGATCGCGCCGGACGGCATGGACCCCTGCGAGCTGCGCCTGGCCAAGGGCGACGACGCGGTGACGGACCTGGTCGAACCCCGCACCCCGCTGTTCGAGTTCGCGCTGCGCCAGATCGTCGTCCGCTACGACCTGGACACCCCGGCCGGCCGCGCCGCGGCCCTGGACGAGGCCGCCCCGATCGTCGCCCGCATCAAGAACACCGGCGCACAGCACGAGGTCGCCGTCCAGCTCGCCGGCATGCTCGGCATCCTGGACACCCAGTTCGTGGTCAAGAGGGTCGCGCAGCTGGCCCGTTGGGCCCGCGACCGCGGCGGCAGGGGCCCGGGCCCCTCCGCGCGAGGCGCGCAGGCGTACGAGGCGGCAGCGCCCCCCAGGGCCTCGGGCCCCGCCCTCAACCTCCGCAACCCCGTCTACGCCACCGAACGCGAGCTGCTCAAACTGGCCCTCCAGCATCCGGAGTTGGTCTCCCCGGCCTTCGACGCGTACGGCATCGACGAGTTCACCGCCGCGCCGTATGCCGCCGTGCGCCTCGCGGTGATCGAGGCAGGCGGCGCCGAGAGCGGGGTCGAGGACGCCCAGGAGTACCTGGTCCGGGTCCGCGAGGCCGCGCCCGACGACGCCGTGCGGGCGATGGTCACCGAGCTGGCGGTGGAGCCGATCATGCGCCGCACCGTCGACGAGGTGTACGCGGGCATGGTGCTGGTCCAGGTCCGCCGCCGCGCGGTCGAGCGCCGCATCCGCGACATCCAGTCCCAGATGGCCCGGCTGTCCGCGGGCGGCGATCCCGCGCAACTCGCCGCGGTGCAGAACGAATTGTGGGTGCTCCAGCAGTACGACCAGGCGCTGCGGGAGCACGGAGCCGCAGCTCTCTGACCTGGGCCGTACGACGCGGTCACCGCGGGGTCACGGCCCGATTGCAAAAAGTCACCGCACGCCCCTCGTGGCGGCGATGTGTCGTACTCCACACTGGGTCCGGTGCCTGAGTCCTCGGAGCGCGGCCGATCCGTCCCACACGGGTCGCACACCCCCGCGGTTCCGCTCATCGCGTACGGGACGGACAGCGGCGTGGCCGCCGACTCCGCTCCCGAAGTAGCGCTGCCGCACACCTCAGCAGCGATCATCCTGGAGGTCGCCCCCGTGCAGACCCAGACCCTCACCCAGACCGACACCACCACGAACGGCACGGTGCCGGAGGCCGAGGCCGACGTTCTCGTCGCGGTCCCGCCGCAGAGCCGTGTCGCGCACCACCCCGAGGCGGGCGCGGAAGGCCCGCCCGAACCGGCCGAACCGCCCGCCGAGGCGCTGGCGACCGAGCCCGCCGAGCCGGTGGACACTCCCATCGTGGAGCGGGTCCGCGCCGACACCAGCGGCCCCTCCTCCGATCTGTTCCGCCAGTACCTGCGCGAGATCGGCCGCATCCCGCTGCTCACCGCGGCCGAGGAGGTCGAGCTCGCCCGACGGGTCGAGGCCGGCCTGTTCGCCGAGGAGAAGCTGAGCAACACCCCCTCTTTGGACAGCCAGTTGGCGCTCGACCTGGACCGCCTGGTGGTGCTGGGCCGGATGGCCAAGCGCCGCCTCATCGAGGCGAACCTGCGGCTCGTGGTCTCCGTCGCCAAGCGCTACGTCGGCCGCGGCCTGACCATGCTCGACCTCGTGCAGGAGGGCAACCTCGGCCTGATCAGGGCGGTCGAGAAGTTCGACTACGCCCGCGGCTACAAGTTCTCGACGTACGCGACCTGGTGGATCCGCCAGGCCATGTCTCGGGCCCTCGCCGACCAGGCCCGCACCATCCGGGTCCCGGTCCATGTCGTCGAGCTGATCAACCGCGTCGTCCGCGTCCAGCGCCGCATGCTGCAGGAGCGGGGCTACGAGCCGACCCCGGACGAGGTCGCCGCCCATCTCGACCTGCCGCCCGAGCGGGTCAGCGAGGTGCTGCGGCTGGCCCAGGAGCCCGTCTCCCTGCACGCCCCGGTGGGCGAGGAGGACGACGTGGCGCTCGGTGACCTGATCGAGGACGGGGACGCGGCCTCACCGGTCGAGTCGGCGGCGTTCCTGCTGCTCAGGGAGCACCTGGAGGCCGTACTGTCCACGCTCGGCGAACGCGAGCGCAAGGTCGTCCAGCTCCGCTACGGCCTCGCCGACGGCCGCCCGCGCACGCTGGAGGAGATAGGCCGCATCTTCGGGGTGACCCGGGAACGGATACGGCAGATCGAGTCCAAGACCCTCAACAAATTGCGGGACCACGCTTTCGCGGACCAGTTGAGGGGCTACCTGGACTGAAAGGGGGCCGCCTGCCGGCGGCCCCCCGTGCACCTAGTCGATCTCCGCGACCGCCTGGGCGAACTGCGCCTTGTACAGGCGGGCATACGCCCCGTCGGCCTCCAGCAGCTCCGTGTGGGCCCCCTGCTCGACGATCGACCCGTTCTCCATGACGAGAATCGTGTCGGCGTCCCGGATGGTCGACAGCCGGTGCGCGATCACGAACGACGTACGCCCGTGGGCGAGTTTCGCCATCGCCTTCTGGATCAGCACCTCGGTGCGGGTGTCGACGGAGCTGGTCGCCTCGTCGAGCACCAGGATCACCGGGTCGGACAGGAACGCCCGCGCGATGGTGATGAGCTGCTTCTCGCCCGCGCTGACGCCCGAGCCCTCGTCGTCGATCACGGTGTCGTAGCCGTCGGGCAGCGTACGCACGAACCGGTCGGCGTGCGCGGCCCGCGCCGCCTCCTCGATCTCGCCGCGGGTGACGTCGCGGGAGGCACCGTAGGCGATGTTCTCCGCGATCGTGCCGCCGAACAGCCAGGTGTCCTGCAGCACCATGCCGATCCCGGCGCGCAGTTCGTCCCGGGTCATGGTCGCGATGTCGACGCCGTCGAGGGTGATGCGCCCGCCGGAGACGTCGTAGAACCGCATGAGCAGGTTGACCAGGGTGGTCTTGCCGGCGCCCGTCGGGCCGACGATCGCGACCGTGTGCCCCGGTTCGGCCTTCAGGGAGAGGTTCTCGATGAGCGGCTTGTCGGGGTCGTAGCTGAAGGAGATGTTCTGCAGCTCCACCCGCCCGCGCAGCTCGTCGGGCCGCTCGCCCGGCATCGGATCCGGCTCCTGCTCCTCCGCGTCCAGGAGTTCGAAGATCCGCTCGGCCGAGGCCACGCCTGACTGCACCAGGTTCGCCATCGACGCGACCTGCGTCAGCGGCATGGAGAACTGGCGCGAGTACTGGATGAAGGCCTGCACATCGCCGATCGACAGGGCGCCCGAGGCGACCCGCAGCCCGCCGACGACCGCCACCAGCACATAGTTGAGGTTCGACACGCACATCATCAGCGGCTGCATGATCCCGCTGTTGAACTGCGCCTTGAACCCGGCCTCGTACAGCGCGTCGTTCTGCTCGGCGAACTGCTCGGCCGACTCCTCCTGCCGCCCGAACACCTTCACCAGCGTGTGGCCGGTGTACATCTCCTCGATATGGGCGTTCAGTTTGCCGGTGGAGCGCCACTGCTGCACGAAGTGCGGCTGCGAGCGCTTGCCGACGCGGGTGGCGACGACGAACGACAGCGGCACGGTCACCAGCGCGACCAGCGCCAGGATCCACGACACCCAGAACATCACCGCGAGCACACCGATGATCGTCAGCAGCGAGTTGATCAGCTGGCCCATCGACTGCTGCAGCGTCTGCCCGATGTTGTCGATGTCGTTGGTCGCCCGCGACAGCACCTCACCGCGCTGCCGCTTGTCGAAGTACGACAGCGGCAGGCGCGACAGCTTCGCCTGCACCTGTTCGCGCAGCCGGAACATCGTGCGGTTGACCGTCTGGTTGACCAGCCGGGTCGCCCCCGCCATCAGCAGACCGGCGACCGCGAACGTACAGACCGCGAGCAGCAGTACGCGGCCCACCGCGTCGAAGTCGATGCCCTGGCCCGGCGTGAAGTCGGTGCTGCGCAGCATGTCGGCGATGCTGCCCTGCCCGTGCTCCCGCATCGAGTCGAGGACCTGCTCCTTGCTCGCCCCGGCCGGCATCTGCCGCCCGATGATCCCCGCGAAGACCAGGTCGGTGGCCTTGCCGAGGATCTTCGGACCGATCACGTTGAGGCCGACGCTGACCACCACGCACAGCAACAGCGCGTAGATCGTGAGGCGTTCCGGCCTGAACTGCGAGAGGAGGCGTTTGCTCGACGTCTTGAAGTCCATCGAGCGGCTGTCGGGACCGCCCTGGCGCATCATCCGTCCCATCGGCCCGGCCATCAGGCAGCCTCCGCTTCCGTCAGCTGGGAGAGCACGATCTCCCGGTAGGTCTCGTTGCCGTCCATCAGCTCGTGATGGCGGCCGGTACCGACGACGCGGCCCTCGTCGAGGACCACGATCCGGTCGGCGTCCCGGATGGTCGCCACCCGCTGGGCGACGATGACGACGGTCGCCTCCGAGGTCTCCTCGGCCAGCGCCGCCCGCAGCGCCGCGTCCGTGGCGTAGTCGAGCGCGGAGAAGGAGTCGTCGAAGAGATAGATCTCCGGGCGCTGGACGAGCGTACGGGCGATGGCGAGCCGCTGCCGCTGGCCGCCGGAGACGTTCGAACCGCCCTGGGCGATGGGCGCGTTCAGCCCGCCCTCCAGCTTGGTGACGAAGTCCTTGGCCTGCGCGACCTCCAGCGCGTGCCACAGTTCCTCGTCGGTGGCGTCCGGATTGCCGTAGCGCAAGTTGGTCGCCACCGTGCCCGCGAACAGATAAGGCTTCTGCGGTACGAGCCCGACCGTCTTCGCCAGCAGCTTCGGGTCGAGGGTGGCGACGTCCGTGCCGTCGACGAGGACCTCGCCGTCGGTCGCGTCGAACAGCCGCGGCACCAGCCCGAGCAGCGTGGACTTGCCGCTGCCGGTCGAGCCGATCACGGCCGTCACCTCGCCGGGCCGGGCCACCAGGTCGATCGCCCTGAGCACCGGCTCCTCGGCACCGGGGTAGCGGAACCCGGCGCCGCGGATCTCCAGATGCCCGTGCCGGCGCAGCTCGGTGACCGGCGCCACCGGCGGCACCACGCTGGAGGAGGTCTCCAGGACCTCCTGGATCCGCTCGGCGCAGACCTCAGCGCGCGGCACCATCATGAACATGAAGGTGGCCATCATCACGGACATGACGATCTGCATGAGATAGGCGAGGAAGGCGGTCAGATCGCCGATCTGCATCCCGCCGCTGTCGATGCGGTGCGCGCCGAACCACACCACGGCGATCGACGACAGGTTCACCACGGTCATGACGATCGGGAACATCAGCGCCAGCATGTTGCCGGTGGCCAGCTGCATCTCGGTGAGATCGGAGTTGGCCTTCTTGAACCGGTCCTTCTCGTACTCGTCCCGGACGAAGGCCCTGATCACACGGTTGCCGGTGATCTGCTCGCGCAGCACCCGGTTCACCGTGTCCAGGCGCTTCTGCATGGCCCGGAACAGCGGCCGCAGCCTGCGCACGATCAGCGTCACGCAGATGCCCAGGGTCGGCACCACCGCGACCAGCACCGCGGACAGCGGTACGTCCAGGCCCAGGGCCAGCACGATGCCGCCGACGCACATGATCGGCGCGGACACCATCAGCGTGAACGACATCAGGGCCAGCATCTGGACCTGCTGCACGTCATTGGTGGTACGGGTGATCAGCGAGGGCGCGCCGAAGTGGCCGACCTCGCGCGCCGAGAAGGACTGCACCCGGTCGAAGACGGCGGCCCGTACGTCCCGGCCGAGGGCCGAGGCGGTCCGCGCGCCGAAGTACACGGCACCGATGTTGCAGACGACCTGCACCAGTGAGATGCCGATCATCAGGGCGCCGAAGGAGAGGATGTACCCGGTGTCACCCTTCACGACACCGTTGTCGATGATGTGGGCGTTCAGAGTGGGCAGGTACAGGGTGGCGCAGGTCTGCAGGAACTGCAGCAGCACCAGCAGGGCAATGGGTTTCTTGTAGGGCCTGAGGTAGGTCCGCAGAAGTCGTATGAGCACGCTACGTCTCTCGGAGTCGGCGATCGGGCGGGCTTGATGCCCGAGGCTCCTATCGTCCGACACTCCACCCGCGTTACCTCAACCGATTAAGCCGACAGCAGTGCTCTTTACCGCCTTACGGGCGGAAAGCTCCGGGGTGTGTCTGATCCCTCACGGAAACGTACTGCTGGCGCACCGCCTGTCCCACGGCCAGCTCGTCGCCGGGCGAGAGAACCTGCGCCGCCGCGGCACCCTGCCAGGCCGGCGGATTGCGCGGGTCGAGGGTGCCCTGCGAGGCGCCGCGCGCCCAGGCCGCCTGCCGGGCCGCACCGATCGCCGCGTAGTCGGCGGGCTGCGGCACGACGATCTGCGCCCCGAACAGCATGGGCGCCGCCGCCTGCACGGCGGGCAGTTCGGCGGCCGCCCCCAGCAGGAAGACCCGCCGCACCTCCACGCCCCGGCCGCGCAGCACGTCCAGCGCGTCCGCGAGCCCGCACAGCATCCCCTCGAACGCCGCCCGCGCCAGGTGCTCCGCCTTCATCGACTCCCGCCGCAGCCCGGCGAGGGTCCCCGCGGTGTGCGGCAGATTCGGCGTCCGCTCGCCCTCCAGATAGGGCAGCAGTACGAGACCGTGCGAGCCGGGCGTCGACTTCAGCGCCAGGTCGGACAGGCTCTCCAGGTCGGGCAGCCCGAGCAGCTCGGCGGTCCCGCGCAGGGTCCGAACGGCGTTCAGCGTGGTGACGACGGGCAGATGCAGACCGGTCGCATCGGCCAGGGAGGTGATCATCCCGGAGCTGTCCACGAGCGCCTCGCGGTGGACGGCCATGACGGACCCGGAGGCGCCGAGCGACACGACGGCGTCCCCGAGACCTATCCCGAGCCCGAAGGCGGCGGCCATGGTCTCGCCGGTCCCGGCGGAGATCAGCAGCCCCTCCGGCGTCGTGCCGGCCGGGTCCGAGGGGCCGATCACCTCGGGCAGCATGGCCTGGTGACCGAGCGCCAGCTCGACGAGGTCGGTGCGGTAGTTGCCGGTGGCCGCCGACCAGTAGCCGGTGCCGGAGGCCCCGCCCCGGTCGGTGGTCCGGCGCACCGGGCGCCCGAGCAGCTGCCACACCAGCCAGTCGTGCGCCTGCATCAGGATCGCGGTGCGCAGGGCGGCGTCCGGCTCGTTCTTCGCCAGCCAGCGCAGTTTGGTCACGGGCAGCGCGGCCTGCGGCACACAGCCCACCGCCTGCGCCCAGGCCTCGCGACCGCCGAGCGCGTCGATCAGATCGGCCGCCGCGACCTGCGCCCGCTTGTCGCCGCCGACCATCGCGGGCCGCACGGTGTTGCCCTGGGAGTCGAGCGGCACGACCGCGTTGGCCTGCGCCGACACGCCGATGGCCTGCACGCCCTCGAGGAGTCCGCCGCCGGCCGCCTCGCCGAGGGAGAGCAGCCAGGCCTGCGGGTCGACGTCGGAGGGTCGACCGCCGCCCTCGCCGCCCTCGACGGGATGCGCGGCGTAACCCTGCCTGAGCACGGCGCCCGAGTCCGCGTCGCAGACGACGATGCGAGTGAAATCGGGCGCACTGTCCAACCCGGCGACTATCCCCATGACCGAAATTCTATGGGCCGTACGCCGTGGGGGTGTGTGGCCCTGCGGCGCGCCCTCGGCGGGGACGATCTACGTGGTGTCCATGTGTCGCTCTCCGTGTCGCTCCACGTGTTGCTCCACGTCTCGCCCTACGTGTTGCTCGAACCCCAGTCGTCGTCCGCCACGCCGTTGCTGCCGCGGTCGCGCAGGGAGCGCACGCGCTGGGTCACGGATTCGGGGACACGGTCGCCCACCTTGTCGCTGACCACGTGGTACGCCTTGCCGGCGAACTCCCGTCCCTGCTGGGCCGCCGACTCCGCGGTGTTGCGGACGGCGGGGTTCTGCGCGACCTGGCGAGCGGACTTCTTCAGCTGCTCGTAGCGCTCGCGCCCGGCACGAGTGCCCAGGACGTAACCCAGAGCCAGTCCGACGACGAACGTGAGCTTGTAGCGCATGACGGCCACCCTTTCCTCGTGCAGGTCCATGGCGCAGCGTCGGTGTCGGGGGAACCGATTGGCGGAGCACCCCCCTGCTTGCGCTAATGTATGTGTCGCAGCGAGCGCGCGCCCCCTGGCGAATACCCAGGTAGGTACGTTCGATGCAACGAGGCATTCCTCCGTAGCTCAATTGGCAGAGCAGCCGGCTGTTAACCGGCAGGTTACTGGTTCGAGTCCAGTCGGGGGAGCTCGGTCCTCCGTAGCTCAATTGGCAGAGCAGCCGGCTGTTAACCGGCAGGTTACTGGTTCGAGTCCAGTCGGGGGAGCTCGGTCCTCCGTAGCTCAATTGGCAGAGCAGCCGGCTGTTAACCGGCAGGTTACTGGTTCGAGTCCAGTCGGGGGAGCTCGGTCCTCCGTAGCTCAATTGGCAGAGCAGCCGGCTGTTAACCGGCAGGTTACTGGTTCGAGTCCAGTCGGGGGAGCACGCTGAACGAGGACCCCGACGGGGTCCTTTTTCATGTCCGGTCCCGAACCCCGGGAACCGCGCAGGTCACAGCGGAGTCCTCAAGGGCAGGCGAAGTCGACCATACGAAGCAGGAGATCGTATGAGCGGCTATGCTGCGGCAGACGGCGCGCACAAATGTGCGCGACACGCCGCTATGGGGCGGTAGCTCAGCCGGTTAGAGCAGCGGACTCATAATCCGTCGGCCGTGGGTTCGAGTCCCACCCGCCCCACCCACCCGTCCTGATGCAGGCAGGTTTCGGCCTGCGGAAACGTTCATTGTTCGGGTGCCGGAGCGTCAACTGTGCCTGAACGGGCTGGATCCGCTTCTTCGGGGACAGCTGGTCGCCCTGCAGCCCGCTCCGCCTCACCTCGCGGGACAGCGCCACCTGACGGCATCCGGAACGTGCGGGGGCCGGAGGGGAGTACGGTGGCGCTACCGAGCGCACCTCGCACGCCGTCATCAGTTTCCGCGTCGCCCTCGGGGAACGGCGCAGGTCGGCGTACATCGAATCCGGCCGGAAATGAGCCGCAACATGTCTCCTGGCTCGTACTGTCCCGCCGTCCTACGTATCCGGGCCCGTGGAGCGCGGTAGCGGATTTCCCGGTTTCCGTGATGCCCCCGAGGCATCCGGCATCTCGCACGGCCCTGGACCGATCAGCACGTCTGAACGGATGAGCACGGCTCTGAACCGATCAAGAGGATGCGAGACCCATGTATTCACAGGATTCCATCTCCGGCCACCGCCGCGGCCGTCCCGAACCGACCGCGGAGGTGCTCTCCGGACTGGCCTGCCTCATCTGTGGCGCCGACTACCGGAGCGCACCGGACCCGGAGGGGGTGGTGGTGTCCCACCGCGACGACAAGCAGCTCCTGGCCTGCCACGGGACGTGCGCTCGCATGGCGAGCGGGTCGGTAAACGGTCTGGACGAGACGCCCCTCCCGCTGGCCGAGCGCGTCCGCAGGCACCGGGCCGACGGCTCCTGACCCGGATACCGGGCAGCCACGACAAGCACGCCAAGAACGAAGCGAACGAAATGATGAGGAAGCGTATGAGCCTGCTGAGTCTCGGAGTAATCGCCTCCTCCCGCAAGGAGAACGAGTTCCGCCTGCCGTTGCACCCCGCCCATCTCGACCGGATCGCCCCGGACGTACGCGAGAGGATCTTTCTCGAACAGGGCTACGGCGAACGGTTCGGCGTCGCCGACGATGCGCTCGGACCGCTCGTGGCGGGCTTGCGCTCCCGCGAGCAACTCCTTGCCGAGTGCGATGTGTTGCTGCTTCCCAAACCCATGCACGACGACGTCGCCGCGCTGCGCGAGGGCCAGGTGCTGTGGGGATGGCCGCACTGCGTGCAGGACGAGAGGATGACCCAGCTCGCCATCGACCGACGGCTGACCCTCATCGCCTGGGAGGCCATGAACCACTGGACATCCACGGGCGCCTTCAGCGTTCATGTGTTCCATAAGAACAACGAACTCGCGGGCTACTGCTCGGTGCTGCATGCCCTGCAACTCGGCGGGCTGACCGGCAGCTACGGACGCCGCCTGCGTGCGGCGGTCATCAGCTTCGGCGCCACCGCGCGCGGAGCGGTCACGGGCCTGGGCGCCATGGGGGTTTCCGACGTCACGGTGCTCACCCAGCGCGCCGCCGCCGCGGTGGCCTCGCCGATGCCCTCGGTCGTCATGGGCCACTTCGAGGAGCAGGAGGGCGATCCGTCGCGCCTGTGGGCATTCACCGCGGCCGGTTCCGTGCCGCTGGCGGAGTACCTGGCCGGGTTCGACGTCATCGTCAACTGCGTCCTGCAGAACACCGACGCGCCGCTCATCTTCGTCACTGACGAGGAACTCGCCCTGTTCCGGCCGGGGACGTTCTTCATCGACGTTTCCTGCGACGAGGGCATGGGGTTCGAATGGGCCCGTCCGACCACCTTCGGAGAGCCCATGCCCGCGGTGGGGCCGGGCTGCCACTACTACGCGGTGGATCACAGCCCGTCCCACCTGTGGAACTCCGCCACCTGGGAGATCAGCGAGGCGCTCCTTCCCTACCTGCGCAAGGTCATGAGCGGTCCCGCGGCATGGGACACCGACGCCACGGTCAGAAAGGCCATCGAGATCCGCGACGGCGTCGTCCAGAACCCGAAGATCCTCTCCTTCCAGCACCGGTCAGCCGCCTACCCCCACACTCCCGAGGCCCCGGCGCCCGCCCTCACCGCAGTACTGCACTCCGCCGGGCAGTCGGCCTGACCATCCCGAGCCGGGAGTGTCACTGGCCCAGGACTTTGGCCTCTTCCGAGTGGCACCACGGCCCGCCGGAACGTGGGTTCGGGCGGGCCGCGGGGGTGATCAGGGACCAGGGGTCAGGAACCAGGCGTCAGCACAGGCAAGGGTCCGTGCCGGTGCCCAGGGCGAGGATGTCCTCGTCCCTCAGCGCGCCCGCATAGGCCTGGACCTCGTCCACGTCGCCGTGCAGGTACTCGCCCCAGCCGTCGCCGACCTGGGCCCGGCCGATCTGGAAGGCGCCCTTGCTGGACCAGCCGTCGGGGAGGGTCGTGGTCGCCTGGGCGTCGGTGTAGCCGTCGAGGTAGAGCTTGATCGTGTCGGTGGCGTCGTCGTAGACCACGGCGAGGCGATGGCCCGGGCCCTCGCCGCCGTCCGCGCCCTCGATCCGGGACACCACCTTCTCGGGGGCTCCGGCCTCGTCCTTCTCCGGCATCACCAGCTGCCAGGTGTGCGTGGACGGCTCGTAACGCACCTTGAGGGCGTCGGTGTGCTCACCGGCCTGCGACAGCACGGTCATCGGGTGGGCGGGATCGGAGTCCGCGAGGCGTACGACGACGCCGAGAGTGAAGCTGTCCCCGGTGTCCACGACGGGCCCGTCGGCAGCGGCGTACCCGGTCTCGCCGTCCAGACGCAGATGTCCCTCGCCGACGAGTGGCGGCGGTACATAGGTGCAGTCCGGGTCGGCCTCCGGGATGCAGGAATCGTCGGAGCCCCGGTAGATCGAGGCGCCCGTGCCGATCCGCAGGGGCGCGCCGCCCGACTGCTCGGGGCTCACCCCGTCCGTCGCGTTCTCCAGCGACCAGTGGCCGAGCAGCTTCGGCTTGCGGTATGACAGTTCGGCCGCCTCGTCCGGCACCACGACCCGGTCGTGAACCTGCACGTCACCGATGTCCCCGTGCCAACGGTCCCGGTAGCCGGCCGCCCTGCGGGCGCGCCCGATCTGGAAGGCTCCGGCCGCCTCGGCGGGAGTCGCGTCGGCCGCGGTCCCGACCTCGTGGCCGTTGACGTACAGCCGCGCCTTGCCGGTCTCGGCGTCGTAGAGCCCCAGCAGATGGGCCCACTCGCCGGTCTCGGGGGCACCGCCGGACACCCGCGCGCCGCCGATCGCGAACGACCAGGCGGGGTCCGCGTCCTGACGGTGCAGACCGAAGGTGAAGCCGGGCGCCCCGTCGGCGTCCTGGCTGGCGACGGTCATGTTCCGGTCGGTCTCGGCGGGCCTCACCCATGCGCTCACCGCGAAGGTCTTGCGGATGTCGGTCGCCGGGGCGTCCGGGGTGAGGAAGCCGTGGCCGCTGCCGTCGAGGCCGACTGTGGCGGTGGTCGCGGTGCCCGCGGGGGCCGGGCCGCCGAAGGTCACGCCGGTCCCGGCGCGGGCGGCGGTGCCGGTCTCGGCGGTGGCCGAGCGGGAGCCCGCCGGGTCGTCCAGCTTCCAGCGGGCGACGGGAGCACGGCCGGCCTTCACGTTGAAGTCGTAACGCGACTCCGCGCTGCTGCGGCCCGACCGGTCGATCGCGTGGACCGTCAGCGACTTCGGCCCTGAGGTGAGCGGCAGATACGGAACGGTCACGGCCGCGCCCGGCCGCTCCGCGGAGACGGTTCCACGGGGGCCGCCCAGGAAGTCGTACGTGTACGACACCACGTCGTCGGAGGGCGAGTCCATGGTGAAGTGGCCGTAGACGCCCACGCCGTCCACCGAGAACACCTCCTCCGGCTGGGGGTACTCGGGAGAGGTGATCGTGGCCTTCTCCGGACTGGTGTCGTCGTAGACGAACGAGCAGACCGAGCCGTCGCCCTCGTCGCTCCATGCGGAGGTCGACTCGCCGTCGTTCGCGCGGACATGCCAGGAGATGACGGTGTTCGCAGGGATGTCGTCCGGCACCGTCCAGTACTGGCTCTGCCCCGACGTCAAGGTGACGGTGGTGTAGGTGCGCCGCTGTTCCACGCCTGCCGTGTCCGTCCACCAGGCTTCGAACTCGCCGCTGACCGGGCTGGCCTCCGAGGGCTGGTTGTCCTCCTCGGGGTCGTACAGCACCGCACTGAGTCTGGGGGGTGCCGAGACGTACGGAGTGTCCTCGCCGGTCGCGCAGGCCTTGCCCCCCGACCGGAGGTCCTGCACGAGCGGCTGGCTCGGCGGCAGGTTGTCCACCGCGTACGCCGTCCCGGCGGCCGCGGCCAGCAGCGCCGCGACGCAGCTGCCCACCACCGTCCGTCTGTGTCGACTCGTCCATCTGAATTTGTTCAAGTGGCCCTCCCCTGTTTGCGCGTGAGCGTTGTGGATCACGCAGGGGCATGAAGTTAACAGAGGCCACTGACAGTGCAGGAGGGAGTTTTTGGCGAGTCAGTAGGGGGGCCATCTCCAGGTCGCCGATCACGGTCACGAAGACGGTGTGATCACTCGCGGGGTCACTCGTTCGAGGTCACGGGCGTTCTTGCACAACGTCACGAACGCGCCCCTCGCGCCACCGATGCCCAGGCCCACCTCCGGGGCCTCGACCGTCTCCGGGGGCCGGGCCCCACTGCGGCAACGGGCGGTCAGCTTGGGGCTGACCGCCCGTGGGTTGGTGGGGCTCGTCCTAGAAGGCGCTGTTGTCGCAGCCCATCTTCGAGCCGAGCTGGGAGCTCTGGGCGGCCGGGTTGCCCTCGCCGTTGAGCCCGTTGCCCAGTACGCCGTTGAGCAGGCCGACTGCGCCGAGGACGTCGACGTTCAGGTCGTGGGACCTGCAGGTGGTGCTCTGCTGGACGCTGAACTGGCCGCTACCGGGGCCGCCGCCCTGGCCCGTGCCGTCGGCGTGCGCGATGCCGGCGGTCATCAGGCCGGCGCTGCTGAGGGCGGCGATCAGGACGGCGGCCTTGTGAAGCTTGTGCATGTCATCTCCGGGGGAGAGAGGCGGATGCGAGACGCGAAGGATCGACTCCTTACAGCCACGGGAGATTAGTGATAAACACCCCAAATTAGCCTATGGCGCGCCGGGGTTCATGATCTGCGCCGTCGGTCATCTAGTCGTATTCCGGGCGGCGGGTGGGGGTTGGGGTATCTGCCTGCGTACTGCGGGAGTTGTCTCAAGTCGCGTGATGCGAGGGGGAGTTGAGGTGCAGTCAGCCTGTCTCCGCGCGCAGGCCGTCGCGCAGGCGGCGTAGGTCGTCGGCGTGTCTGCCCAGGCCGTTGAGGCGTAGACGGGCGGCTTCCGTGCGGGGGCTCTGATGGAGGGTGAAGGCCAGGTTGAGGGACTCGCGGAGCATCCAGAGGTCGTAGGCGAGCAGCCGTGCCGCTCGGGCCTGTGCCTGTACGAGGTCGGGCTCGGTGAGTTCGATGTCCTGCAGCCGGGCGCGCAGCCGGTGCAGGGTGATGCTCTGCTGCCCGCAGGAGCGGGCGGTCTGGCGGGTGACCGGGCCCGGCTCGCCGCACGCGGCCACCGCCGCGTCCGCCGGGGTCTGCGCCGCCACCGCCTCGTCCAGCACGGCGACCAGCGCGTGCACCTGGGCCGGGCGCGAGGGGCGGGCGGGGGCCGGGTGCTGATGCAGGCGCGCGAGCGTTCGTACGGCACGATGCCACCGCACGGCGCCCGGGGCTGTGCGTCTGGCCATGGCTCCAGTGTGCGCCCGGGGGGTACGTCCGGGGCAGACGTCGGTTGGCGCCGGGCGGCGCTTCCGCGGGCAGAGCGGGGCAGAGGTGCCGGGGGCGGAAGCTGCTGGGGCTGGGGCTGGCGTGTTTGGGGGCTGCCGGATCGGGACTCCCGTGTCCGGGGGCTGCCGGGCCGGGGCTCCCGTGCCCAGGGGGACTGCTGTGTCCGGGCCGTCGTGTCCAGGGGGACTGCCGGGCCAAGGCTGCCGGGCCGGGCCGTTGCGTCCGGGGACTGACGGCCCGGGTCTGTCGTGTTCCGGGGGCTGCCGAGCCGGGGCTGTCGTGTGGGGGGACTGTCGGCCAGGACTCCCGTCTTCGTAGGACTGTCGGGCCGGGGCGGCCGTGTCCGGGGGACTGCCGAGGGGGACTCTCGTGTTCGAAGGGCTGCCGGGCCGAGGTTGCCGTGTTCGGGGGACTGCCGGCCGACACTCCCGTGCCCGAAGGACCGCCATCCAGGACTCCCGTGCCCGAAGAGCTGCCAGTCGCGACTTTGTGCCCGGTGGCGGTAGGGCCGGGAAGTGCTTCAGGGATCTCGGTGCGCGGAGGCTGCGTCCGGGGTATCAGGCCCTGGGGGGTGTCTCCTCCCCGGGGAGTAGTGGAGTGTGGGGCCGGTCATGCCGGGGAGGCAGTGCGGGTGCATCCGTGAGCACGATGTGGCGGGGCACCTCGCGGCGGAGGCTGGTTCGTGTCAGGCAGTAGGCCTTGAAGGTCCGAGGAGGGCGTCATGAACCGCCAGATCCGCGTCCGTGTCACCCGCCGGCCCACCACGCCCCGTGACACCACCATCGACCGCAGGACCCCGTCGGGACGACTGCTGCCGTACTGATGTCGTGTTCGTGCTCGTGTCGTGCACGTGTCGCCGCGCCGTACCGGGCTCGGGGCCGGTCACGGGCATGTCCCCCGTCCGCCCGGGTAATCGGATCATGTCCGGGAAAGCCGGTGGAAAAGGATACGGTGTGGGCGTCCGGCACCCGGCGGTGCCGCAGGCGGGCCGCCCGGTGCCTGTGCGGACGGTGGAGGTGATCAAGCCATGAGCGTGACCGAGCCCTTCGCCCCCGTCGGCGCCTTTGCGCACCCGGCCCTCTTCTACGGCGACGAGTACGAGTACCTCGCGGGCACGCTCCCTTTCGTACGGGACGCCCTCGCGGCCGGCAGACCCGTCGCCGTGGCCGTGCCCGAGGAGAACCTGCGGCTGATCAGGGACGCACTGGGCGAGGACGCCGACGCCGTACGGTTCATGGACATGCGGGAGGTCGGGCGCAACCCCGGCCGGATCATCCCCGCGGTGCTGCGCGCCTTCGCCGACGCCCAGCCGCCCGGCACCCGGGTGAGCATCATCGGCGAACCGATCTGGGCGGGCCGCACCGCCACCGAGTACCCCGCCTGCGTCCAGCACGAGGCGCTGATCAACGACGCCTTCCGGGGTGCGGACGCGGCCATCCTGTGCCCGTACGACATCCGGCGGCTCGACCCGCTGGTCATCGCCGACGCGTTCGCCACCCACCCCACCGTCGTCCGGGCGGGCTCCGGCCGGCAGGAGGACAGTGCCGCCTACGCCCCCGCGGACGTCGTCGCCCGCTACAACCTGCCGCTGCCGCCCGCCCCGGACGTGCCGGCCTTCCGCTTCGACGAGCAGTCCCTCAGCGAGACCCGGCACCGCGCCGTCGGCGAGGCCGCACGGCTCGGCCTCACCTCTCCCCGGCGCGAGGACATGGCGCTGGCCACCGCGGAGCTGGTCACCAACAGCGTGGTGCACGGCGGCGGTTCGGGCTCGTTCGCGGTGTGGGGCGAGGACGGGTACGTGGTGTGCGAGGTGCGCGACAAGGGGCATCTCACCGACCCGCTGGCGGGACGCAGGCCCGTACCCCGTGAACAGCGCGGCGGACGCGGCCTTCTGATGATCAATCTGATCGCGGACCTGGTCCGCGTGCACACCGGCCCCGCCGGGACCACGATCCGCTGCTGGTTCGCTCTCTGAGCATGCCGGGTCGCGCTCTGAGCGACGGGGCGGGGCTCACTTGGACACCGGTTCGAGCGCCAGTGGCGCGATCTTGCCCTCCAGCATGTAGCCCAGGCCCTGTACGGCGCACACGTCGGGCCGTTCGGCGATGTGCACGGGCAGCTTGGTGGCCTGCCGCAGCATCTGGTCCAGGCCCGGCAGCAGCGCGCTTCCGCCCACCATGGTGATCCCGCTGTCGACGAGGTCGGCGACCAGGTCCGGCGGGCAGCCGCGCAGTACGCGTCCGATGCCGTCGAGCACGGCGGTCAGCGGGGTCTCGATCGCGTCGCGCACCGCGGCGGTGTCGACCCGCACACTGCGGGCGAGCCCGGTGGCGACGTCCCGACCGTGGATCTCGGTGGACTCCGGGCCCTGGCGGGTGAGGCCGTTGCCGGACAGGGCGATCTGCAGCGGCCGTACGGACTGGCTGGGGAGCATCAACTCGTGCTCGTGGCGCAGGTGTTGGACGATCGCGTGGTCGACGGCCTCACCGCCGACGGGGATGCGCTCGGCGGTGACGATCGAGCCGAGGGAGAGCACGGCGACCTGGGTGGCCGCCGCACCGCACACCATGATCATGGTGGCCTCGGGCTGCTCCACGGGCAGTCCGCAGCCCACGGCGGCCGCGATGAGCGTGTCCACCAGCTCCACCCGGCGCGCGCCGAGCCCGACCAGCGTCTCGACGGCCGCACGCCGTGCCAGCGGGTCGGCGTCGTGCGGGACGCAGGCCGCGGCCCGCAGGAACGGCTTGCGGCGCAGGGCGCGGCGCATCTTGTCGCCCAGCAGTTGCCGGAGCATGCGCTGCGCCATCTCGATGTCGACGACGGTGCCGCCGGACACCGGGCGTACGACACGGATGTAGTCCGGGGTGCGGCCCTTCATCTTCTCCGCGAACTCGCCCACGGCGATGAGGGCTCCGGTGCGGGTGTTCACGGCGGCGGCGGAGGGCTGGTCGACGACGAGGCCGGCGCCCTTGACGTAGACACGGGTCCGGGCCGCCCCCAGGTCGACGGCGAAATGGCAGCGGCGCAGCTGCTCCAGACTGGCGGTCATACAGGGTCCTCCCGAGAGCGCAGACCGTGGAGGGGCCGCCGGGTGGCGTGCCTTATAGGCATCGTGGGGGAGCGGGGGTGGGGTGCGCCTTTTTTGGGGGGCCGGGTGGGGGTGCCGCTGAATGGGGGTTTTTGGCGTATATCTCTGAAGTAGTGGTGGCGTAAATGCCGGTATGGGAGCGGACCAGGGCTTATAAGGCGCGGGCCACGTCCAGCAGTGGTGCCAGCGAGGACACCGTCACCTCGCAGCCCGCCTCGCGCAGGCTGTGCTCGATGGTCGGATTGCGGGCCAGGCCGATGAAGCCGAGGCCGATCTGCTGGGCCGCGGTGAGTTCGGCGACCGTGGAACCGATCAGTACGCCCGTGGCGGCGGATGCGTCGGGGGAACCCAGGGCGCGCAGCAGGCAGCCGGGGTCGGGCATCAGCCGGGCGAGGTCGCGCGCGCGGCCGTACAGGCCCTCCAGCGGCAGCCGGTAGTGATCCAGATAGAGGTGCGCGGCCTCTTCGCAGGCATCCGTGACCACCGCGACCCGGCGGCCGGAGTAGTGCAGGGTGCGGGCGAGGACGATGGAGTTGTGGGTCAGGGGGGCGTCCGGGACGGCCTGCAGTTCGAGCTGGTCGAGACGGTCGCGCAGCAGCGGTCCGAGCCGGTCGTGGGCGAAGGCGCGCAGGACGTCCAGGGGATGCGGGAACATGTCCTGCCCCGCGGCCCGCGGCAGCGGGTGGCCCGCCAACGCGTCGCCGACGTCCCGGTGTTCGGCGACCACCGCGAGCAGGGCGAGCACGGCCTCGCGTGCGGTGTGCGCCGTGAACAGCCGGGTGACGGGCCCGTCGAAGCCGAGCAGTACGGTCTCGGCGCCGGCGAGGAGATCGGACGGCGACCGGGGCGCGGGGGTGTGCGGTTCGGGGAGCCGGGCGTTCTCCGGGGCGAGCTGCACTTCGTACGAGATCGCCAGCCCCGGTACCGGCCACTCGCGCAGGCCGCCGTTGACCGCGCGCTGGGCCGCGCCCGCCCGGCGCAGCGGATGGCGGCGGGTGATGCGTGCCGCCGCGGCCAGCAGATGGTCGAGGAGCCGGCCGGAGACCTGGGCGGTCTCGTCGCGTACGAAGGCGACGGGGTCGACGACGTGCCAGGACAGCTCCACCGTGGCGACGAAGGACCCCCTGCCCGAACTCGGCAGGGTCACCTGGTGCACGGCCTGGTGCGTGGTGAGGTCGACCTCGTAGTACGTGGTGCGGCGCGGCGGGCGGCTGCCGAGCGGCGTGGCAGGGTCGAGGAGGGTCAGCGGGCCGTCGGGCCCGGTGTGCACGATCGCCGTACGGCCCGGGGCCGGGATGCCCAGCAGGCCGAGGTCGTGGGTGATGAACGGCCCCTTCACCAGGTCCCGTTCCTCGGGCTCGGGACCCCTCGCGTACAGCGGGTGGTACCAGGCGACGGGCGGTGTGTCGGCCGCGTCGCCCAGGACCGGCCGGAAGCGCGGCCGGTCGAGCGCGGCGGAGCTGGCCGCGAACTCCTCGTACCAGGACGGGGAGATGACGACCAGGACATCGGCGGTCGTACGGTCCTGGAGTGTGCGGACCTCGGCGGGGAGGTCCGGAACGCCGGCCCCGGACGACGCGGGCGTGTGCCAGAACGTCACCCGCAGGCGCGGTGGGTCCGGCAGTTGTGCGAGCCGGTCGGTCAGCTCGCGCAGGGTCGCCACCAGTACCGGCAGGGCGTAGCTGCCCGGCGGTGTGAGCACAAGATAGCCGTTGTCCCGCACCTGCACCTCGCGGCGGGCCAGTGCGGCCCGGTCGAGGATGCGGGTCACCGCGTATTCGAGAGTGATCCGGGTTTCGGGTCGACCGGTGAGGTCGTCGGCCTCGAAGAGGATCGCCGGGCTCGGCGGTTCGGGTGGGGCCGCCTGTTCCGCGAGCCCGTCCACGGGCGTTCCCGCCAGTCTCCGTACGACCTCGGGGCTGACCGTGGCGAACGCCTCGCCGTCCGCCTCCGGTTCCGTGCCGCCCGGTGCGGGCGTCAAGGCGCGGAACTCGCCGCGCGCGCGGCCCGCGCGGTGGTCGATCAAACCGCCCACGCGCTCCAGGAGTTCGGTGGTGCGGTTGCGGGCCGTGCGGGGGAGGCTGCGCAGCAGCAGGTCACGCACGCCGTCGCGGAAGGCGTAGGAGCCGGCCGGTCCGGGGACGGTGGTGAGCATGCCGCTGAGGATCACCTCGGCCAGATGCTGGGGGCGCGGATCCGGTTCCAGCGCGGCGTGCACCAGCCTCATCACCGGCAGATCGGGCCGTCCGACCGCGAGATGCCCGGCCAGCCGGAACGCCTCGGGGGACGCGGTCGCCCTGAACCGCAGTACCAGTTCCTCGCTCGACAGCAGCCCGGCGTCGGTACGGTCCTCGGAGTCGTCCGGCGGACGGTCCAACAGGCCGACGGCGGCCGGGAGTTCGGCGCCACCCGGGGTCGCGAGCAGCGCCGCCCAGTTGGCCAGCCAGCGGGGATCGGGCTCCATGACCGGCAGCGGGACGGCCGAGATCTCCTGCGGCTCGTACGGCGTGAAGCGCAGCGCCGACGTCGGCGCCGCGGAATGCGGTGCCGACAGGCGGCCCGGCGCGGTCGGCAGTGCGGTGTCCCGCCACAGATGTTCCGGCAGCGGCTGTACGACGGCCAGCGGCATGCGCCGGGCCCAGCGGCGCAGGGTGCGGTACCAGAGGATGCCCGCCGGCCCCTGGCGCCACTGCGGGCCCATGCAGTCACTGATCACCAGGGTGACGGTGCGGCCGTCGACGGGGGCGGGCGCGTCGTCGCCGCACACGGTGCCGTCCGGCCGGGCCCGGTAGGACGTGACGGTGCGGAAGACGCCCGACTGGGCCAGGGCCGTGTGCAGTTCGCGGATCAGCGGGCGCCAGACGGGCATCGTCGGCCCGGTGTCGTGCACCAGGTTCAGGCACAGCCAGCGTTCCTGCGTGGGGCGCATGATCGGGAGCCACCACTCGGGGCCCGCCCCGAGGCGGGCGATGCGGTCGGCGGTGGCGTGCTCGTCCAGCTCGAGGCCCGTGGGTGCGGCGATACGGCGCTTGAGCGGGCGTAACGCACGTTGCAGACCCAGGGGGTGGCGCAGCATCGGGGGCGACGGGGCGAGCAGGGAGGCGTGGGGGCGACCGGTCCCTGCCGTCCCGGAACCGGGCAGATGGAGGGGGACGCGTTCGGGTTCCTGCGGGGGCGCGGGGGCAGGGGGCCGCGGCGTCGAGGGAGCGGAGGGCGGGGTCGGCTGCGGTGGGGGAGACGGCCGGTTCCCGGCGGGCGGCTCGTGCCGGGTGGTGTCCGCGGGTGCGGGGGCTGCGGGCTCCTGCGGCTCCATGTGCCGTGCCAGCCACAGGAGTTCGGCCAGTTCCCGGGGGCTCGGGCGGGGGCCCGAGGCGGCCTCGGCCAGGATGTCGGCGAGCCGGGCCAGCAGGTCGCCGCGCATCAGAAGGCGTCCGTCGGCCCGGCCTCGCCCAGATACGGCATCAGCTGCTCGGCCAGCTCGTCGAGGGACTCGGCGCCGAGGTCGGAGGAGCGGGCCAGATAGATCGCGTTGAGCAGCTGGTCGGTGGCCAGGTCGCCGCCGCCGATCCTGGACAGGAAGCGGGTGATCAGGGATTGCGCGTAGGCGTCGGGCTCCTCGCCGAAGTGGGCGCGGACGATCGCGGCGAGCTGGTCGTCGTCGGGCTGGCGCAGCCGCAGGGTGACGCAGCGGCGCAGGAAGGCGGGCGGGAACTCACGCTCGCCGTTGCTGGTCAGGACGACGAAGGGGAACGCGCGGCAGCGGACCCGGCCGCGCTCCACCGGCACCCGCTCGTCGGTGCCGTCGATCATGACCTCGGCGGTGGGGGTGCGGCGGGCGCTGCGGACCAGTTCGGGGATCTCGTACTGGCCCTCCTCCAGGACGTTGAGCAGGTCGTTCGGCAGATCGAGGTCGCTCTTGTCGATCTCGTCGATGAGCAGGGCACGAGGGTGGGCGTGCGGGAGCAGGGCGGTGCCGAGGGGGCCCAGGCGCAAATGGTCCTCGATGCCGGCCTCGGCGGCGGCCGGGGCCTGCCGGGCCGCGTAGAGCCGCGAGAGCGGGTCGTACTGGTAGAGGCCGTCGTGCAGGGTGCTGCGGCTGGTGATGTTCCAGCGCAGGACGGGCCCCAGGCGCAGCTCGCGGGCTACCGCGTACACGAGTGAGGACTTGCCGGTGCCCGGAGGGCCGGTCACCAGCAGCGGGCGCCGCAGATACAGGGCGGCGTTGACCAGTTGGACCGTCTCCGGGGTGGCCCGGTAGGTCGCGGCGCGGTGGGCGCGGTCCGGGGAGACGACGGACGCGTCGGCGGCCTCTTCGGGTGTCCGGATCACGGGGGCGCCGTCGAACGCGCGCCAGGGCGGGGGCGGCGGCAGCCGGGTGATGCCGTCGTGCGGCTCGTTGGTACCGGTGTAGACGGGCCACAGGGGCATGGAACTTCACTCCGGGGGTGGTGCGGGGGCGGTTCAGGCGACGGGCGAGTGGAGGAGGGCGGCGGGCTCGGGGAAGCAGCGGGGGTCGTCCCACAGGAGCTGGACGTCGCGCGCCCAGTGCCGGTCGGGGTGCTCGTCGGCCTCGGCGGTCTCCCGCAGGTCCATGACCTCGCGGGGGAGTTCGGCGGGCGGGACGCCGGTGAGGCGGTCGGTGAGCTCGTCCAGGAACGTGGCGCCCGGGCAGGGGCCGTCGTGTCCGGGCTCGGCGCAGCCCGTGCGCGGCCACAGCAGGATCGCGACCGGGGTGTTGAGGCCGACCTCGAAGTGCGGTGGCGCCCCGGTGGGCGGGAAGGCGTAGCCGGTCAGGTCGGCGTCGTCGTCGCGCAGCCGTTTGCGCAGGCTCTGCGGTCTCTCCCCGGTGTCGCAGTCGACGCGGTGCAGCCGGGCCCCGGGGCAGGCGTCCAGCTTCTGCCACCGCTTGGCCAGCTGGTGACGCAGCCGTCCGCTGCGATGCCGGGAGCGGTCCACGACGACCAGCGGATAGGCGCAGCCGAGCGGGGTGGGGTCGTCGGCGCCGCACTCCCAGCTCGCCACCGGTTCGTTCAGCCACCCGCGAGGCAGTACGAACGTGATCAACTCCTCGGCGCCGGGCGCGAGTTGGGTGAACGCCTCGTCGATGCTCCGCTGGACGTAGGCGCGTACGGCGGCGCGCGGCAGCCGCCGCGAACCCACGCGCCTGCGCTGTCCGTCACGGTAGGCGGACACCTCGACGGTGACCTGGTCCGTGCCCGCGCCGCTGCGGTCCATCTCGACGACGATCGGCGACCACACCGGGGCCGCCGCCGCGGGCCGTACCGGCGGGGCGTCCAGCAGTTCCTCGAGCCGGTCGGCGAACCGGGTCACCGCCTTGCCGTCCGCCACCTCCCACTGCACATACCCGGCGGCCGCGCCGAGCGAGGCGAAGCCCTCCCTTGTCGGCAGTTCGGGGCCGAAGGGCCCCACGGCGTCGAGGAACAGCCGGTCGGGGTCGCAGTCCAGGCCCTCCGCCACCGCGCGCCGCACCAGCGCGTGCAATCTGCGCAGCGCGTCGCGGTCCTGGTCGGGCGCGGCGAGCAGGGCGCCGAGTTCGGGCCAGTAGCGGGCCATGACCTGGGTGGGCAGCATGCGGCCGACGCGGCCGTCCCGGGCGCCCACGACGGTCGACACCATGCCGACCACCCTGCCGTCCGCGAGGGTCACGGCCGCCCCGCTGAATCCGGGCGCCAGTGCCTGGCCATGGGCGGTGGCGGCCTCCAACTGCCGCCATTCGTCGCGGACCAGGGCGCCGGGCACCGCGTGATACTGGGCGAGCATGCCCTCGTCGTAGCCCTTGGGGAAGCCGTAGGCGACCAGCGTCGGTGCGGGTTCGCCCGCGAGTTCGGCGCCGGGGGGTGCGAACCGGGCGGGCTCCAGGGGCACGTCGCGGTCCAGCTCCAGTACCGCGAGGTCGCCGGGGTCCGCCGCGTCTCCCGCCCACCCGCCGAGAGCGGCCACGGTGGCCGGAAGCGGGCCCAGGTTCCGGCTGTTGGGGAAGGAGACGGTCACCTCGGAGGTGGCGCTCGCACGGACGACGTGGGCGCAGGTCAGCACGCGGCGCGCGGAGACGAGGAAGCCCGCTCCGACCTCGTTGCCGCAGACGATCCGGGCGTGCCAGGCGAACTCGGTCATGACGGATCGGCGGCCTGCGCGTCCGAACGGGACGGCCCCGGTGACCAGTTGAGCTTCACCACCAGGTGCCCCTCGGCCGCTCCCTTGGCGATGACGGCGCCCGCCTCCGCGCTGAGTTTCACCCCGAACTCCAGCTCGACCGAGTCCGGCTTGAGCGCGCCGTCCCGGAACACCCTGAGCGCGGACTCGGCGGCAGCCCGGACGCCGTCCAGCGCGCTCTCGAACGTACGGGCCGCCTGTGCCGGGCCGTCGCCGCGCGACACCATCCGGGCCCCGGACTCCTCGTCCACGCCCTCCACGACGACCAGTGCGCCGTCCTCCGTCTTGAACTCCACCAACGCGTCCAATGGGTCGTTGCTCCCCCCGTGCTCTGTGACGCAGGCAACCTCCCATGTTACGGACGGTGTTGGATGATGTCGCGGTTTCAGATGTGCCCTTTTTGTGTGCCTGGCGGAAAACCGCCAGGGCGTCAACCCGCCATGTCCCGCCGGTCCCTCCCGTGCCACGGGCCCCGACATCCTGTGCAGCACCCGACCAAGAGAGGCGTGCATGAGCAGAGGACCAGGCAGACGCAGAGCGATCCTCCTGTCGGCGGGGCTCGTGATCGCCCTGCTGCCGGCCGGTACGGCGGCAGCGGCTGCTCCCGGGAAAGCCGCACCCGCCAACCGCACCGCCCCCCGCACCACCCCCCAGACCGTCACCCTCGTCACCGGCGACAAGGTGACCGTCACCGACCTCGGCCACGGCAGGAAGACGGTGGACGTCGTACGGCCGCGCGGGGCCACCGGTGCCGTCAGGACCCGGACGGCGAACGGGGAGATCAGTGTCGTACCGGACGAAGCCCTGCCCTATCTGCGTGCCGGCACGCTCGATCAACGGCTCTTCGACGTCAGTGAGTTGATACGTCAGCGACTGGGTGACCGGAAGACCGGCGAGCTGCCGCTGATCGTGACGTACGACAAAGGGGCGAAGCTCGCGACGCCGCGGGACGCGGTGCGCACGCGGACTCTTGCGAGCGTGCGCGGGGCCGCCGTGGAGGCGGACAAGGGGCGGGCGTTCTGGCGGGCGTTCACCCAGCAGGACGGCATCGACAAGCTCTGGCTGGACGGGCGGGTCAGTGCCGACATGGCCGAGAGCAACGCCCAGATCGGGACGCGGGCGGCGTGGGACGCGGGACTCACCGGCAAGGGGGTGACCGTCGCGGTCCTGGACACGGGCGTCGACACCTCCCACCCCGACCTCGCGCAGCGCGTGTCCGTGACCAAGAGCTTCATCGAGGGCGAGGACGTCGCCGACCGCAACGGCCATGGCACGCACGTCACTTCGACCGTCGGCGGCAGCGGGGCCGCCTCCGACGGCAAGGAGAAGGGCGTCGCCCCCGACGCCACGCTGGCGGTCGGCAAGGTGCTCGACGACCAGGGTTCGGGCAGCGAGTCCCAGATCATCGCCGGCATGGAGTGGGCCGCCCGGGACGTGCACGCCAAAGTCGTCTCCATGAGCCTCGGGTCCACCGAGCCCAGCGACGGCACCGACCCCATGGCGCGGGCCGTCGACACCCTCTCCCAGGAGACCGGCGCCCTCTTCGTCATCGCCGCGGGCAACACCGGCACCCCCTCCTCCATCGGATCGCCCGGCGCTGCCGACGCCGCGCTCACCGTCGGGGCCGTCGACCCGTCCGACCGGGCCGCCTACTTCACCAGCGCCGGGCCGCGCCACGGCGACAACGCCCTCAAGCCCGACCTCTCCGCGCCGGGCGTCGACATCCTCGCCGCCAGGTCCCAACTCACCGACGGCGACGGCTACTACACCTCCATGAGCGGTACGTCCATGGCGACGCCCCACGTCGCCGGAGTGGCCGCCCTGCTCGCCCAGGAACACCCGGACTGGACCGGCGCGCGGCTCAAGGACGGGCTGATGTCGACGTCCGCGCGACTGGACGCGTCCGCCTATGTGCTGGGCGCGGGCCGGGTGAGCGTCCCCGCTGCCGTCAAGGCGGACATCACCGCCACCGGAAGCGCCGACCTTGGCTTCTACAGCTGGCCCTACGACGCCGACAAGCCGGTCACCAGGACCGTCACGTACACCAACTCCTCCGACAACAACGTCGAGTTGACCCTGTCCGTGGAGGGCGCCCCGGAAGGGGTGGCCACCCTCGCCGACCCGGCACTCACCGTGCCCGCGCACGGAACGGCGTCGACCACCGTCACCGGCGACGGCGCGAAGGCCGCGGTCGGGAACACCAGCGGGCAGATCGTGGCGTCCGTGGCCGGGACGCCCGTCGCGCACACCGTGTTCGGGCTGGTCAAGGAGGAGGAGCGGTACACGCTCACCGTCCATGTGAAGGACCGCGACGGGGCCGCCACCCCCGCCGACCTCGTCGTGCAGAAGTTGGCCGAGCACGTGGACCCCGTACCGGCGCACGTCGGCGACACCGGCACGCTGAAGCTGCGGCTGCAGCCGGGGACGTACAGCCTGACCTCCTTCCTCGACGTGCACGGCAGCCACGGCGCCGACTCGCTCGGCCTCGGCTTCCTCGCGGCACCCGAGATCGACCTCGACCGGGACCGTGAAGTCACCCTCGACGGACGGAAGTTGCGAGAGATCAGGGCGGAGGTGCCGCGGCGCACCGAGACCCGGCAGCTGCTCATGGAGTACGACCGCGACGCGAACGGGTCCGACCTGTTCGACGCCGTCCAGGTGCCGCTGAAGTACGACAGCGTCTTCGCCGCGCCGACCGGCCGCGTCACGCAGGGCGGCTTCGAGTACCGGACCGTGTGGCGGCTGGGCAAGCCGCAGTTGGAGGTGAAGGGCATCGGCGAGGCAGTCGTCCAGTCCGGCGGCACCCTCGCCGAGGGGCGCACCCGGCTGCCGCTCGTGGACGTGGGCACGGCACCCGTCACGGGGGCCGACCTCAGCGGGGTCCGGGGCAAGGCCGTGCTCGCCCGTCTCGCCGACGGGGCCGACCCGGTCGCCCTCGCGCAGGCCGTGCAGGACGCCGGTGCGAAGGCCCTGTTCGTCACCGACGGGGCCGCCGGACGGCTGTCCGTCTGGTGGGGCAACGACGACAACAGCGACCGTCCGCTGCAGATCGCCACGGTGAACGCCGCCGACGCGGCACGGCTGCGGGCGGCGCAACGCGTCGACATGACCGGCACCCGCAACTCGCCCTACGTCTACGACCTTTCCGAGGGCCACCGGGGCGCCGTCCCGGACCACGACCTGACCTACAGGCCCGGCCGCCGTGAACTCGCCACCCTGCAGACCAGATTCCACGCCACGAAGCCGGTCGACGGGACCGAGTTCCGGTACTCCCTCACCGACACCTTCCCCATCGGCCTCGGCTTCCGGGAGCGCATCGACTACCCGGCCGAGCGCACCGACTACGTGTCCACCGGCCCCGGCCAGCTCTGGACGGAGTCGGTGACGGCCGCGAACGACGCGCTGGAGGAGCGCAGCGGGTTCGTCACCTACCGCGGCGGCTCGCACCGGACGCTCAACTGGTTCAGGCCCGTCTGGCACCCGTGGCTGGGCACCGGGCTCGGCTGGGGACAGCAACGCTCCGGCAACCAGCTGCAGTTCAACATCCCCGGCTGGGGCGACTCCGGGCCCGACCACACCGGCTTCGGCGACGTCTGGAGCACGGACACCGGCATGTCCCAGACCACCGAGGTCTACCGGGACGGGACGCTCGTCGACCACGCCACCGGATCCGGCGCGTACGACTGGGAGGCACCCGCCGACGAGCACACCTACAAGGTCGTCACCGACACCGCGCTCGACGCGGACCGCTGGCGGCTGTCCACCAAGGGCCACTCCGAGTGGACCTTCCGGTCCGCGGCCACCCCCGCCGACCGGTGGACCTTCCTGCCCCTGATCAACCTCGGCTTCGACATCGACACCGACCTCGCGGGCGACGTACCGGCCGGGAAACGGCTGCCGGTGCGGGTCTTCGCCGAGTACGTCAAGGGCGCACCGGACACCGGGACGATCAAGAGCCCGGCGCTCCAGGTGTCCTACGACGACGGGGCGACCTGGCGGCCGGTGCGGCTCGCGGACGGCCACGGCACGCTGAACGTGCCGCGCGACGCCTCCTACGTCTCCCTGCGCGCCTCGGCCGCCGACGACCGCGGCGGCTCGGTGACGCAGGAGATCATCCGGGCGGTGGGGGTGCGGTAGGACGCACCACCCCACGGATCACCCCCAGCTCCACCAGGTCCTGCGGCCGGATGCGCAGTTCGTCCGCGGTGGCCTCGACCCGGGCGGGCGGCCGCTTCAGGATGGCGGCCGCCATCTCCGGGGCGATGACGGAGAAGTAACTGTCCGGCGTGGCATAGGTGTTGCCGGGAGCGGCGAGCGCCAGTGCCCCGCCGGACCCGCCCTCGCCGACGACGAGGGTGGTGACCGGGGTGCGGGCGGCGGCCACAGCCCCGAACACCTCCGCGATCGCGGCGCCCACGCCCTGCCGCTCCGCCTCCGCGTCGTTGGCGGCGCCCGGGGTGTCGACCAGCGTCAGCACCGGGATGCCGAGCCGGTCGGCGAGACGGATCAGCCGGGCGGCGGTGCGGTAGCCGGCGGGGCGGGTCGCGGTCCCGGTCTGCGCGGCGTAGGCCACGGTGCGGCCCTCGTGCTCGCCGAAGCCGCAGAGCATCCCGTCGGGGTCGGTGCCGCCGCAGCGGTCGCCGGAGATCGCCGTGCGAACGGTGAAGTACGCGTCCAAGTAGGCCCGCGCACGCGGGCGTTCGGGGGAGCGGGCCCGCTGGACCGCCGCCCAGCCGGTGGGGGGCAGGTCGCCCGTGCCGAGGGCGGCGGGGACGGGCGCTCCGTCCGCCGGTGAGGTCAGCAGCCGCAGCCAGGTCCCCAGCGTGGCGCGCAGTTCGGCGGGCGGCACCACCGCGTCCGCGGACCCGGCCGCGACCTGCGCCTCGGCCGTGTACGCCGCCGGGTCCGCGTCCGGCGGCCGGACCCGGGAGCCCGCGAAGCCGACCTGGGCGCCGGGCAGCGCGAGGATCACGTCGGCTCCCGCGCCGAGCGTGGCCCAGCCGCCGCCCGTCGTCGGGTCCCGCAACACAGCGATCTGCGGCAGCCCGGCCTCCCGGGTGAGCGCCGACTGCCGTGCCACGCGCTGGAGTTGGGTCAGCGCGAACATGCCCTCCTGCATCCGGCTGCCGCCCGTGGCGACCAGCGGGACGACCGGCAGACGGTGTTCGCGGGCATGGACGTACGCCGACTCCAGCCGGTCGCCGGTGCGTTCGCCGAGCGAGCCGCCGAGGAACCCGAACTCGAACGCGATCAGCACGGCCGGGGTACCCGCGACGCTCGCGGTGCCGCACACCACGGACTCCTGCTCGTCGGTCCGCTCGGCGGCGCGGGCGCGCGAGGCGTCGTAGCCCTGCCAGCCGAGAGGTCCGTCGGGCTCGGACTTCCGCTCCGGGCAGGGGAGTTCGCGAAAGGTGTCCTGGTCGGCGACGAGAGCGAGGAACTCGCGGGCCGAGAGGCGTTCAGTCACGGCTCAGCGCCCGCTTCATGATCTTCCCCATGTCGTTGCGGGGGAGGGCGGTCAGATGGTGCACGACGCGGGGCCGCTTGTGCGGGGCGAGGCGACGGGCGACGTGCTCCGCCAACTCCTCGACGGTGGGCGGGCATTCCGGGTCCTCCGGGACGACCCAGGCCACGATCCGCTCGCCCAGGTCGGCGTCCGGCTCCCCGGTCACCGCCGCCTCGCGCACCGCCGGATGCTCCAGCAGGGCGTTCTCGATCTCGCCGGCCCCGATCTTGTAACCCCCGCTCTTGATCAGGTCGGTGGCCTTGCGGCCGACGATACGGACATAGCCGTCCGGGTCGCGGACCGCCATGTCGCCGGTACGGAACCAGCCGTCCTCGGTGAACGCGGCCCGCGTGGCGTCGGGCCGGTTCAGGTAACCGCTGAAGAGATTGGTGCCGCGCACCTGGATCTCGCCCACCGTCTCGCCGTCGTACGCGGCGACGGCCGACCCGTCCTCCTCCACGAGCCGCAGCTCGACCCCGGGCAGCGGTACGCCGACCGTGCCCGCGCGCGCCTCGCCGTCGGCCCGCACGCTGGTGTTCATCAGCGTCTCCGTCATGCCGTACCGCTCGACGACCCGCCGCCCGGTCGCGGCCGCGATCCGCTCGTGGTCGTGCACGGGCAGGGCCGCCGAACCGGAGACCAGCAACCGGGCCCGGCCGAGCGCCTTGGCCAGCTCCGGTTCCTGCGGGAGTGCCTCGGCGATGCGGTGGTACATCGTCGGTACGCCGAAAAGCATCGTCGCGCCGTCGTTCAGCTCGCGCGCCACGCCCTGCGTGGTGAACCGGCCCAGGTGCCGCACGGAGCCGCCGCGCCGGAGCGGGCCCAGGATGCCGAGCACCAGGCCGTGCACATGGAACAGCGGCAGGCCCTGCACCAGCACGTCGTCACCGGTCCACTGCCAGGCGTCCGCGAGGGCGTCCAGGGTGGTGGCGACGGCCCGGCGGGGGATGACGGCGCCCTTGGGCGGGCCGGTGGTGCCGGAGGTGTAGACGATCAGGGCGGGGTCCTCGTCGCCGACGGACGCGGCGCGGGCGGTGGCGGAGGTTGCCTGGGCGGTGGCGGAGGTGGCGTGGGCGGCGGTGGGGGCGGCGCTCGTCGTGCCGTGCAGATCGACGTCGATGCGCGGCAAGTCCCGTACGGGAGCGGGCAGTTCGGCGCCCGGCGCCGCCAGCACCGCGGACGGGGCGCTGTCCGACAGGATGTGCCCCAGCTCCTTCTCGCCCGACTTCGGGTTGAGCGGCACCGCGGCGATCCCGGCCTCCAACGCCGCCACGACGGCCACCGCGGTCTCCAGTTCCACCGTCGCCCAGACGGCGACTCTTCCGCTGCCCGGAATCCGGTCCGCCAGAGCGCCGGTCGCGGCGGCGAGTTCCGCGTACGTCAGGGACCGGTCGCCGAACCGCAGGGCGGGACGCCGGGCCGGGCCGCCGGTCAGGGCAGGGAAGAGAGAGGACACGCGTCGTACTCCTTAGTTGTTCCTCGGCTGTTCAACGGTTGCCGGCTGGTGCAGCCCGTCCGTCCTACCCGAAGCCGGGCACGACCATCACCAGCCACACCACCGCGGGCACCACCGCCACCACGATCCCTCCATAGACCATCAACTGCCTCAAGAAACGCTCGCGGTCCACGTCCGGTGCCGCGGCCAGGACCAGCGCGCCGTTCGTCGAGAACGGGCTCACGTCCACCACGGTCGCCGACACCGCGAGTGCCGCCACCATGCCGACCGCGCCGATCTGGCCCTGCGCGAGGAACGGCACCGCCAGCGGGATCAGCGCACCCATGATCCCCACGGACGAGGCGAACGCCGACACGATCGCGCCGATGTAGCACAGCAGGACCGCGGCCAGCAGCGGGACGCCGATGCCGCCCACGCCCTCGCCCGCCCACTTGATGGTGCCCATCTCCTGCAGCACGCCGACATAAGTGAGGACACCGCAGATCAGCAGGACCGTCGACCAGGCGATCTCGCCGACCGCCCGCTTGCTGTCCTGCGGCCAGGCGGTGCTGAGCACGACCGCGAGGGTGATTGCCGTCAGACCCGCGTCCAGGTCCAGGACGAGGACGGCGACGACCAGCGCGACCAGGGCGACGAGGGTGGCGATCCGGGCCGGGGTGAGACGGATTGCGCCGGGTGCCTCGGTTGGGGAGGCGACGGCGGTGGCCGTCGGCGAGGCTACGGTGCCTGTGCCTGTGCCTGTGCCGGAGCCGGAGACAGGGGCGCCGGGCGCGCCGTCCGTCGCCCCGCTCCCGGTCGCCTCCTGCGGCGAGACCGCCCCCTGCTTCCACAGCTTGAGGCCGCCGAACAGGACGAACACCACGGCCGCGATGACGAGGTTGGTGAACAGCGAGGCGAGGAAGAGGGCGATCTCGTTGCCGGGGAGCTTCTCGCGCTCGACGATGCCGTTGACGATCGTGCCGTAGATGCTGATCGGCGAGAAGCCGCCCGCCTGGGCGCCGTGCACCACCATCACGCCCATCAGCAGCGGGCTGATGCCGTGCCGGACGGCGAAGCTCAGGGCGATCGGCGCGACGATCGCCACCGCGGCGGGGCTGACCGCCCCGATCGCCGTGAGCGCGCCGGTGAGGGCGAACATCACCCAGGGGATCAGCGCCACCCGCCCGCGCACCAGCCGGATCGCGGCCTGCACCAGCCAGTCGGTGGTGCCGTTGGCGCGGGCGATCGCGAACAGATAGGTGACACCGACCAGGACGACGAACAGATCGCCCGGGAAACCGGCGAAGATGCCGTCCGCGTCGAGGTCGGCGACGAGCTCACCGACGCCGAAGGCCGCGGCGAAGGCGAGCGCGCCCATGTTCACGGAGCGGGTGGTGGCGATGACGAACACCACGACCAGGACAAGGATCGAAATGAGTTCGGAGGACATACGGGGCTCCCGTCTTGGGTCCCTGTCGAGCGGTTGGGGGGAGTGGGGGAGGGCGGAAGTGCGGGCGGACGTGCGGGCGGACGTGCGGGCGGGGCATATGCCCAAGTGGTCAATTGGCTGAACCACTTCGGGGCTGGTTCGGGGCGTTGGCTGGTTAGCGTGCGGGCGCGAGACGGGTGCGTCAAGGGGTCGCGCAAAGAATTGGTTCATCCACTCGGCCACTTCGGGGCGCGGTGCTAGTCTCCCGACGAGAGGGGGAGCCCGTGACCGACGCCCTGCGCCCCATGACCAAACAGCGCCTGTACGAGCAGGTGCTCGACCGGTTGCGCCAGTACGTCACCGAGAGCGGCCTGCGGGCCGGCGACCGTCTCCCGCCCGAGCGTGACCTGGCCCAGCGGCTCGGCGTCAGCAGGGCCTCGGTGAAGCAGGCGATCGTGGTCCTGGAGGTCCAGGGCCTGGTCGAGGCGCGGCACGGTGGCGGCACCTATCTGGTCCGCGACAGCCTCGACGTCGAGCCCGTGGAGAAGATGGTCGAGCGCCGGCGCCGGCTGCCCGACGTGCTCGAAGCCCGCGAGGCCCTGGAGACCAAGCTCGCCGAACTGGCCGCCGAACGCCGTACCGACGAGGACCTCGACGCGATGCGGCGGGCTCTCGACCACATGGCGCGGGAGATGCGCGAAGGCCACCACGGTGTCGAGGGGGACCGGCTGTTCCACGCGGCGGTGACCGCGGCCGCGCACAGCAGCCTGCTCGCCGAGTTCATGCGCTCCATCTCCGACCAGATCGCCGAGAGCCGCACCGAGTCCCTGCGCCAGCCGGGGCGCCCCACCCGTTCCCTGGCCCAGCACCGCGCCATCCTCGACGCCATCGCCGACCGCCGCCCCACCCGGGCGGCGGCCGCCATGCGCCGCCATGTCCGTACGGTGGCGAAGGTGCGGCTGCTGGACTGGGAACCGGAGACCGAACAGGAGACGCAGGGGGAGTCCGAGACGCAGGTCGAGCCCGAGGCGCAGAACGGGCCCGAGGTGCAGAACGGGCCCGAGGCGCCGTAGCTCAGCGGCCGTCCGTCTCCACCACGTCCGCCACCACGCAGCTCACGTTGTCCGGGCCGCCCGCGGTGTTCGCCTCGGCGATCAGGGTGCGGGTCGCCTCGTCGGGGCTCGCGGCCGAGGTGAGGACGGTGCGGATGCGGGCGTCGGGGACGACACGGCTCAGGCCGTCGGAGCACAGGAGGTAGCGGTCGCCGGGGGCCGTGTCGTGCAGGCGTAGTTCCGGTGCGGCGGTGCCGAGTGCCTTGAGGAGCAGGGTGCGTTGGGGGTGGGCGGTGGCCTCCTCCGGGGTCAGCCGGCCCTCGTCGATCATCGACTGGACCATCGTGTGGTCGTGCGTGATGCGGAACAGGGCCCCCTCGCGCAGCAGATAGGCACGGTAGTCGCCGATGTGCACCAGCGCGAGCCGGGAGCCCGTCCACAGCAGGGCCGTCAGGGTCGTACCGTCGTCGCCCGAGCCGTCCGTCGCGTCCCGCACCGCCTCGGTCGCGCCCCGTACGGCGTCCTCCAGGACGTTGAGGACGTCCCCGGCCGGCAGTTCCTCGGTGTCCAGGACCCGCAGCGCCTCGACCGCCGCGCTGCTCGCGGGCGCGCCCGCCGGGCCGAATCCGTCGGCGACCGCGAGCAGCCGTGTGCCCGCGTAGGCCGTGTCCTGGTTGGCGGGGCGGACCAGGCCGCGGTCCGAGTGGGCGAAGTAGCGCAGTTCCAGCATGGTGGTGTCCTTCCTCGGGTCGTCCATCAGGTGCTCCACGAGGAACGCGGCGAGATCCCGCCGTACCGCCGTCTCCGCCTCTACCCGCGACCAGTACGCCCGGATCTCCCGGGCGGCGTCCGCGGGTTCGAGGGCGCAGACCTCGCGGATGCGGGCCAGCGGCATGCCGAGCCGTCGCAGCCAGGCCACCAGCCGGGCCCGCTCCAGCTGCGCCGCCGAGTAGTAGCGGTAGCCGGAGTGCGGGTCGACGCGGGCCGGGCGCAGCAGGTCCAGCTCGTCGTACAGGCGCAGCGCCTTCGGCGACAGCCGGCAGGCCCGTGCGAAGGCACCGATCGTCAGCATGTCCTTGGCCATCCGGCAGTCCTCCCCGTGTTCCAGGCACCGATGCTGGGCCTTCACCGAAGGGGAAGGTCAAACCGGTTGCCTCGGTTGCGGGCGGTCCGGTTAGCCTGCGAGGCGATCCGCCGCCGCAGGACGTACGAACTGGAGACCCTCGTGCCCCGAGTCGCCCTCGCCACCTACGACCCCGGTGCGCAGCCCAGCAAGGACCGCGACCTTCCCGGGCTGGTGCGGGCGCTGCGGGAGGCCGGGGCCGAGGCGGTGGCCGTGGCCTGGGACGACCCCGGCACGGACTGGGGCGCCTTCGACCTGGTCGTCATCCGGTCGACCTGGGACTACAGCTGGCGGGCGGGCGAGTTCGTGGCCTGGGCGCGGAAGGTCGCCGGGCTCACCCGGCTCGCCAACCCGGCCGAGGTCGTGCGCTGGAACACCGACAAGCGCTACCTCGGCGATCTGGCCGCGGCGGGCGTGCCCGTCGTACCGACCCGGTATCTCGCGCCCGGGGACACCCCCGAGCTGCCCACCGACCGCGAGTACGTCGTCAAACCGGCCTCGGGCGCGGGCGCCCGCTACGCCGCCCGCTACACGCCGGACGACCACGACACGGCGCTACGGCACCTCGCGCGCATGCACGAGGAGGGGCTGACCGCGATGGTGCAGCCGTATCTGAATGGCATCGACGTCAGCGGGGAGCGGGCGCTGCAGTTCTTCGGCGGACGGTTCCTGCACGCGGGCCGCAAGGGTGCCGTGCTGGCGCCGGGCACCGCGTACGACGCCGCCAAGGTGGCCCACCCGGACCTGGTCCCGTGGACGCCGACCCCGGCCGAACTCGCCCTCGCCGAGCGGGCGTTGGCCGCCGTGCCGGACGCGCCCGAGCTGCTGTACGCGCGCGTGGACGTGGTCGACGGGGAGGACGGGCGGCCGCTGCTGATGGAGCTGGAACTCGTCGAGCCGAACCTGTTCCTCGATCTGCACCCCGGGTCGCTGGCCGTGGTCAGGGACGCGATTCTGGCGGCGGCGCGGTGGTCGAGCCCGGGCGCAGGGTCCGTAGGCCCGTGAGGACGATCGACAGGGCGTAGCGGAAGTCGTCGTCCGGGGAGGCGGCGGACGCGTGGCGTTCGCGCATCGAGCGGGCCATGAAGGGGAACGGGAAGTCCGCGGCGTCGAGGACGGCCCGCTCGGCCTCCGGATCGGGCCGGGTCTGCTCCTCGACCACGCGGCCGACGAGGAAGTGGATCGACGCCCCGGCCGCGCGCGAGGCGTCGGCGAGCGAGAAGCCCGATGCGTGGAGCACCTCGGTGATGCGTTCGGCGTGCAGGCCGAGCGCATGGGCCCGGCGCAGATCGGCACCGGAGGCGACCGAGGCGCCGTCCCGGTGCGCGAGCAGGGCGCGGCGCAGACCGCCGAGGGTCTCCTCCAGCCACTCCCACCAGGGCTGACCGGGGCCGGGGTGGCCCAGGCGTGCGGCGGCGGGCGCCAGCATCGCGTCCGTCATCTGGTCCAGCAGGGCGCGCTTGTTGGCGAAGTGCCAGTACAACGCGGGGGCCTGGACGCCGAGTTCGCGGGCCAGCCGACGCACGGTCAGCTTCTCCAGCCCCTCGGCGTCGAGCAGCCGCAGGGCGGTGCGGGCGGCGTGGTGCTTGTCGATGGGCAAGCGATTCGGGTCCTTCCCCGCGGGGTGACGTTCTCGTGCGGTGTCTGCTTTCCGATGTTCTGGCTTGACACCTTAACAAGTTAAGGAAAGCGTTGAGGGTGCACTTAACTTGTTAAGGAGGGGTGGGCATGACCCACGACGCCGACGTGATCGTGGTCGGAGCGGGCCCCGTAGGACTCCTGCTCGCGGCCGAACTGCGCCTCGCGGGCGCGACCCCGCTGGTCCTCGAAAAGCTCGCCGCCCCGTCGCCGCAGCACAAGGCCCGCAGTGTCGGGCCGTTGGCCGCCGAGGCGCTGGTCCGCCGGGGCCTCGGTGAGCGGCTGGCCGCGCACGGCGGCGCGGGAGCCGCCGACAAGGCCCGGGACCACGGCAGCGAGAAGGGCCACTTCTCCTCGATCTTCAAGCTCGACCAGGCACTCCAGGAGGAGCCCGAGCGGCAGAGCGTGTACATCTGGCAGCCGGACCTGGAGGCCCTGCTCGGCGCGTACGCGAGCGGGCTCGGCGTCGAGGTCCGCCGTGAGCACACGGTCACCGGGCTCGTGCAGGACGCGGACGGGGTGACGGTGACCGTAGCCGTCCCGCAGGGCGAGCAGCGGTTGCGTGCCGCCTACGCCGTCGGCTGCGACGGCGGGCGCAGCACGGTGCGCCGGCTGACGGAGTTCGCCTTCCCGGGCACGGCCCCGATCATGACCGCCCGCCGCGCCCAGGCCGAGATCCTCAAGGGCGCGGAGCAGCTCCCGCCACCGGGGCGGCAGCCCCGCGGCATCCTCTACTACGGCAACGGCATGCTCGCCACCTTCGACTTCTTCGGTGACGCCCCCGAGGAACGCGACGCCCCGCTGACCGCGAAGGAACTCCAGGACAGCGTCCGCAGGATCACCGGGGTCGACATCGAGGTCGCCGTCACCGGGGAGACGCTCCGCTTCGGCGACCACGCCCGGCAGGCCGCGACCTACCGCCAGGGCCGCGTCCTGCTCGCCGGGGACGCCGCCCACGTCCACTCGCCCATGGGCGGCCAGGGCCTCAACCTCGGCCTGATGGACGCCGTCAACCTCGGCTGGAAACTGGCCGCAGAGGTGCGCGGCGACGCGCCGCCCGGCCTGCTCGACAGCTACACCGCCGAACGCCACCCGGCCGGCGCCCGCGTCCTGCACAACACCCGCGCCCAGTCCGCGCTGCTGGCCCCCGGCCCGCACACCGACGCCCTGCGCGACGTCTTCTCCGACCTGATGGACCTGCCCGAGGTCAACCGCCACCTCGGCCGCATGCTGTCCGGACTCGGCGACACCTACGACTTCCCCTACCCGAGCACCCACTCCCTCACCGGCCGCCACTGCCCCGACCTGACCATCAGGACCGGCGAGCGCGAGGAACGCCTGAGCGACCACACCCGAGAGGGACGCCCCGTCCTCCTGACACCGGACGTGCGCCCGGCGGAAGCCTGGCGGCGCCGCGTCGAACTGGTCCAGATCGACACGCTCGCCTACGACGGCCTCGACGCCGTACTGGTACGCCCGGACGGGGCGATCGCTTGGGCGTCCGGAGCAGGAGCCGGGGCGGGAGCGGGAGTTGCAGCCGACTCCGATGCCGAGGAGCGGGCGGACGAGGACCTGGAAACCGCCCTGGCCACCTGGTTCAGCCGTTGACGGAGGTGCGCTGAAGCAGCCCGGAGGTGAACGCGGGGCGGTTCTCGGGTCCGGGCCTTCTGCGCCCGGGGCGCGCACCGGCCGCTCGTACGGGACGGCGCCGCCCGTGCGGGGAGCCCCTCGAAGTGTCGCAGGTCGGCGCGTCCGGGGCCGTGGACGCGAGGCGGGTCTTCAGGCCCGGGCCTCCGACGCCCGGCGCGCACGCGAGCCACGCGTTCCCGACCGCGCCGTCCGGGCGCGGCGCGCCTCAAGCGCGGCAAGTCGGGCCGAACGGGCTGCCCGATACTCGCCCGGCCCACCCGGTTCAGCCGTTGACCGCGACGCGCTGGAGCAGCCTCCCGGGAACTCCGCGACCACCTGACGCCGTAACCCCCGCGCGTCCGGGGCGTGAATGCGGGGCGGTGCTCAGGCTCGGGCCCCGGCGCCCCGGCGCCCGGGGCGCGCACCGGCCGCCCGTACGGGACCGCGCGGTCCGGGCGCGGCGCGCCTCAAGCGCGGCAAGTCGGGCCGAATGGGCTACCCAAATACCCGCCCCGCCCACCCGGTTCAGCCGTTGACCGCGACGCGCTGGAGCAGCCCCCAGGTGAATTCCGCGACCACCTCCCGCCGCACCCCCTGCGCGTCCGGGGCCGTGAAGGCCAGGCCCCAGCGGGTGGGTGCCGAGCCCTGTAGTGGGCGGGCGGGGGTGAAGGCGTGGGCTGCCTCGTCGACCGTGCAGGACCAGGGGGTGAGGTCGGCGAGGGTTTGCAGGGGCGGGGCCTCGGCGCCGGGGGCGCGCACGAGCCATTCGTTCCAGACGGCGCCGTTCGGGGCGAGGAGCACCTCGAAGCGGAGGTCCGGCCAGAGGGGGACGGGGAAGAGCCATGCCTCGCAGTTCAGGTCGCCCACCTTGCGGGCAAGAGTGGTCTCGGGGGTGCCGAGGATCGAGCGGTAGCGGGAGGCGGCGGCGCGGCCGCGGGGGGAGTGGAGCATCGCCTGCCAGCGTTTGTTGGCCTCCCTCATGTCGGCGATGGAGACGCCCAATCGGTGCCGGGCGTCCTCCACCAGGTCCGGATTGTGGTCGGCCATGCGGCGCAGCAGGACCAGCTGGAAGTCGAGCGGGGTGAAGGGGCTAGCGGGGCGCTTGGCGGACGGCATGGGAACCATGGTCGCCCATGCCGTGCCCGGCCGCCCCGCCGCCGGGGCGGCGCCCGTCCGGGAGGAACAGGACGGAGTTGACGTAGCGCGGATGGCGGCGGAAGGGCAGGACGCGGCCCAGCAGTCCCTGGGAGACGACGTGCGAGGCGGTGGCCTGGTGCGCCTCCAGGGGGAACCGCGCGAGCGGCACCCAGGTCGCGCCCGGCAGCACCCAGCCGTCGTAGCGGAGCAGGGAGAGATAGGTGACGACGGGGGCGATCGGCTGGATACGGGACTCCAGTTCCACGAACAGGGCCGGGCGGTCGCGGGCCAGCAGTCCGGTGGCGCCGCGCAGCACCGCGAGCTCGCTGCCGTCCACGTCGATCTTGATGAAGTCGACGTCGCGCAGGCCGAGTTCGTCGAGGGTGACGCAGGGGACGTGCAGGGCGCGGGCGTGGATGTCGCGCCGGACCAGGGAGGACACGCCACGGTCACCGGAGTCGTCGGCCGGGAACCACAGGCGGGCCGTGCCCGGGCGGTCCGAGGCGGCGGCCTGCACGACGCGTACGTTCGACGGGCTCGCGGAGTCGAGCAGCCGGGCCAGATGCGGGACCGGTTCGACGGTGACCACGTCGCGCGCCCGTCGGGCCAGGCGCCGCGTCCACGGGCCGTACCAGCCGCCGACGTCCACGGCGGTGCCGCAGCCCGACGGGCACAGGTCGGCCAGCCGGGCCAGTTCGGGCTCGAAGCGCGGATAGACGGCCCGGGCGGTGGCGGCCACCAGACGGGTGGGCAGGTACGGCGCCAGACGGGCGGCCAGGGTGCGGGACATCACCGGGCCATCCGCTCCAGCAGGACCTCGTGCTCGGCGTCCGACACCTGCTCGCCGGACGACGGAAGCAGTTGCGGGATGCCGTCGACGATCGGGTAACGGCGGTGCAGGCGCGGGTTGTAGAGGGCCTCGTCGTCCGTCGGCCCGGCCGGCGGGAGAAGGTGCAGCGAGCCCTTGTCGAGCGGGCACGCGAGGATCTGCAGCAGGGGGTCGTCGGGGTTCATGGAGGGGTCAACTCCTTGGTGGCAATGGGGGGTTGGGAGGGCTGTGGGTCGTGTTTGGGCATGGCGAGGAGTACGGACACGGCCAGCGCGATGCCCGCCAGGCGCAGCGCGAGCCGTACGGGGTCGTGCGGCAGCGCCTCGCCGAACGCGAGCGTGCCGAGCACGGCCGTGTACAGGCAGGTGACCGTGGTGCAGACGGGCACGATCAGCGAGGCCCGGCAGCGCTGCAGCGCGGCCTGCGACATCACCAGGCCGAACGCGCCGGTGAACAGCAGGAGATAGGGGTACGGCGAGCGGATCACCCCGGACACCGCCGGCCCGAGCCCACCGGCGGTCAGACAGCTCGACACGCCCTTGATGGCGAGCGAGCTGACCCCGTACAGCAGGCCCACGGCCACCCCGTACTCCACCCCTGTGGTCGGCGCCCGGTGCCGGTGGCGGGCACGGCGCTCCGCGGAGCCGTAGAGCCACACCCCGCCCGCGAGCGACGGCACGCACACCAGCAGGATCAGCGGGTACGGCGCGCTGCGGCTGACGGAGTCGGCGCCCGCGCCCTGCTCCTTGAGCGAGAGCACCACCATGAGCAGGGCGCCGAGGATCGCACCGAGCGCGTACCGCTCCCGTCCCGTGGTCTCCTCGCCGAGCAGCCGGGCCGAGAGCAGCACGAGCAGCACCAGGCCGGAGACGAAGATGCCCTGGGCGGCGGCGATCGGCAGGGTGCGGTAGACGACGAGCTGCGCACCGAACCCCGCGGCCAGCGCCAGCGAGCCGCCGATCCACAGCGGACTGCCGATCACCAGCCGCAGCAGCCGGGCGGGCTTGCGGATGGTCACCTCGGGGAGGCCGCTGAGCGCCCGTTTCTCCAGGACGAAACCGAGGCTGTACAGGGTGTTCGCCATCAGGGCCGCGGCCACTCCCCACCACATGGCGGCCCCCCTCTACGTCTTCGTCGCGTGCAGGAGCAGGATCGAGGCGAGCGAGGGTCTGGTGCAGGCCAGCCGGTCGAGGGCGCGCAGCGGGCGGGGCACGCCGTGGAAGGGCGCGCCCTTCATCCCCACCACCTCGAATCCGGCCGCGGTGACGAACTCCCGCAGCGCGCGGGCGGTGTACAGCCGCAGATGTCCCACCACCTCCTTGCCGGGGCGGCCGTGGATCGCGCGCAGGCTGACCTCGGAGAACACGGGCTGCACCCCGGCGAGCAGCAGTGCGCGGTTGTACCAGGCGGCCAGGTTCGGGGTGGAGAGCATCAGGTGGCCGCCCGGGCGCAGCACCCGGCGGATCTCGTCGAGTGCCGCGTCCGGGTCGACCAGATGTTCGACGACCTCGCTGAACAGCACGGCGTCGGCGCAACCGGACCTGAACGGCAGCCCCCCGCCGGTGAGTTCACCCCGGATCGCGTACGTCAGACGCGTACGGGCGCGGGTGAGGGCGTCCTGGGACCAGTCGACGCCGACGATGCGGTGGCCGTCCAGCAAGGGGGCGGCGGTGGCGGCGGCGGTGCCGTCGCCGCAGCCGATGTCGAGGACGGTGCACGGCGTGCTGGCGGCCGGACCGAGAGCGGCGGCCAGCATCCGGGCCTGGCGGAGGGTGCGCGGGGTGCCGGAGGCGACGGGAACGGCCGGGTCCTCGTAGAAGTCGCGCAGGTCGGGGTGGTGTGCCGGGGCGGTGGTCACGGGGTCACCTCCGTGGCGTGCAGATAGTGCTCGAACAGGTCGCGCAGATGCGCGCCGTCGCCGTGGCTGAGCAGCGCGCGCGACCAGCGCAGAGCGAGGTGCAGGCGGCCCGCGGTGGAGGCGGTGGTGACGGTCAGGCCGCGCGGCATGCGCGCGGGCGCCGAGAACCAGACCGCGTGCGCACGGCCCGCCTCCTCGCCGAAGTCCAGCGGGTAGGGGACGCGGCCGATGTTGCTGAGCAGCGTCGTCGACGTCCAGGGCGCGGCGGCCCTGCGCAGGCCCCGGGTGAGGGCGGCGCGCCAGGCCACGGGGGTGACGGGGGCGGTGAGCAGGGCGGCGCCGTGGCCGAGTTGGGGCCTGGGGAGCGACTTCAGGGCGCGGGTGCGGGTCGCCGTACGGCGGAGCAGGGCGGGCATCTCGTCGGTGCCGTGTGCCGCCAACTCCGCCATGGAGAACGGCACTTCGACCAACCGGGTGCCGTTGCCGATGGGCATGGTGGTGTCCCGGGGGCGGTCGTCCACGGGCATGGTGATGCGCAAGGGGCGCGGCCCGGCGCCGTGTTCGCGGTTCCAGTGGGCGATGGTGAGCGCGGTGGCCACCATCAGCTGGTCGTTCACCGTGTAGGGCGAGCCCTTGGGGCGGTGCGGCAGGGGGATTTCGGTGACGAGCATGCCGTTGCCGGGGGAGGGCTCGGGGGTGCCGGGGGCGACACGGGCGGGCGGGGACCAGTTGGAGGGGGTGTCGCCGGGGTCCTGGGGGGCCTCCGGTGGGCGTACGGGCGGTGCCGCGGGGGAGTTGTCGCGGCCGCCGTAGAGCTCGGCGGCGGTGGCGAGCACCCGCAGACAGGCGGGGCCGTCGAGAGCGGTGTGGTTGATGGTGAGGAAGAGAACGGTGCCCCCGGGGCGCGGCGGCTGGGGTCCGCCGGGCCGTCCGGGCGGCACACCGACACCGTCCGACGCCTCGCTGCCCTCCGCCGGGCCCGCGCCCTCCACCACCTCCAGGCGTATCGGCGGGGACAGGGACAGCGGCGGTGCCGTGGTCAGGGCGCGGGTGCGGGCGTCGCGCAGGGCGCAGCGGCCGGCCGACGGGAAGGTCACCACCTCGGCGTCCGGCTCGGCGGTCAACTCCCATTCGTAGCGCCGCCGGTACCAGCGGCCGGGCGCCTCGCGCATCAGGATGCGGGGGTGCCTGCGCAGCGCCTCGGTGAACGCGGTACGCAGGCGGTCGCGGTCCAACCGTCCCGGCAGATGCACCTCGATGTGGACGGTCTCCGGCTCCTCCTCCTGCAGGCAGTGCCGGGCCACCTCGTCGACGACCGGGAACGGGATCCGTACGGGCGGATGCGCCGGGCCGCCGGCGCGGGCGGGATGGTCGAGTGCGGTCACGTGGGCTCGCCCCTCTCCCTGTCGGTCTCGGGCGGCTCCTTCTCGGGTCGCTCCGTCTCTGGCGCGGTCGGCCGGAACAGCGGTTTGCCGCGCCTGATCCGCGCGGTGGGCGGGTCGGGATCGGGCCCACCGGGACCGCGCGCCGAAATCGTGTGCCCGGCGTCGGGGCCGGGAGCGGGTGCCGTGTCCGCGGGACCGGAGCGCGGGCCGCCGTCGTCCCCGCGTTCGCCCTCGCGGGAGCGCCCAGGGGGTGGCCCGCTCTCGCCGCGCTGCCGCTGCGGCAGGTGGGGGAGCGGCGGGAGCGGACGGGTCGGGGCCTCGGAACCGGGCGCGGGTCCTCCGGGTGCCGATCCCGGCAAGGGCGCCGCAGGCAGCACCGCCGTCGAGCCCGGTCGTTCGTCCGGCTCCCGCACGCTCACCATGCCCGCGAACAGCCCTACCAGCGCGAGTAGTTGGGCCGCGTGTCCGAAGGCTCCGTGGCCCGCGCCCGCGGGCTCGCCGGCCCCCGTGGCCGCCGCGATCCCCGCGCCCGCGAGGGCGGCGAAGGCGATCGGGACGAGCAGCGGGCGCCGCCGCAGTGCGAGCAGTGCCAGGGCGGGCACCAGCAGTGCGAACCACCCGGCGATCACGATGCCCACCGCCGTCAGCACCACCGTGCCGAGCCACAGTCCCGGCAGCGGCGCGGGTGGCTGCAGCGGGTCGGGGTTCGGCGCGCGGCGGCGCCACACGACCAGGCCGATCAGCACCGCCAGCCCCGCGGCCCCGCCGATCAGGCCGCCCTCGTAGGTCGTCGCGGGCTCGTACGTCAGCTTGACGGTGCCGCCCGATCCAGACGGGATCCGCCAGCCCTGCTGCCAGCCGTCGAGGCGGACCGGGGTCAGCTCCTTGCCGTCCAGGGTGGCCTTCCAGCCGTCGTTGTAGTTCTCGTACGTCGTCAGATACATGGCGGCGCCGGAGCCGACGGTCACCTCGCGGCGGTCGCCCAGCCAGTCCCGTACCGTCAACCGGCGCGCCACGGCCGTGGGTTCGGTGACCGTGCCGCGGGTCAGCGTCACATCGGTGAGGATCAGCGGCCCCGCGTCCCCGGCCTCGACCCGGTGCGCGCCCGACGTCAGCTCAAGTCCCGTGTCGGAACGGCCCTGTTGGCAGAGCGTCACAGTCACCTGCCGCCGCTCCCGCAGATCCCGTACGGTCCCCTTCACGCTCGTGGCGTACAGCGTGCCGTCCACCGCCACATCCGGCCCCCGCCCGCACGGCAGCGAGAACGTCCGGGAGCTCCTCGGCTGCGGTGTGCGGTACCGGTCCAGCGCCGGGATGTAGGCCTCGGTCAGGCCCACGGGCAGCTGCAGATCCTCGTCGGCGACCGGGTTGTGCAGGGTCAGCGGCGCGGTCCGGGTGACGGTGATGTCCAGCCGGTCGGTGGTGATCGGGTCGAAGCGGACCACGCCGTTCTCGTCGACGCCGGCGATGGTCGAGCCGTCCGGCGAGCTGATGTGCACCTCGGTCGCCCGGGTCGAAAGTCCGCCCGCCGGGGCCAGCACCACTTCACCGATGGGCTGTTTGCCGCTCCAGCTCAGATGGATCGTGGGCCGGTCGCCCGCGATCCACGCCGTCGTCAGATCGCCGTCGGTGAGATTGCGCGCCGAGACGCCCGCGCCGAGCGGCGCCGTCGAGTCGGCGGTCGCCACGATGCGGTGCTGCTGTTCCGGCGCGACCTCGTAGAGCAGCTTGTCGAGGTCCTCGCCGGGCACCGGCACCGCGCTCGCCCTCATCTCGTACGTCCCCGCCGTCGCCGTGGAGAAGCGCCGGTGCAGGCCCGCCTCGGTGCCGGTCGCGGAGAGCCCGGTGGGGTCGGCGGCGCGGTGCAGGGAGATCAGGGAGGCCGCGGCGTCGGACGCCTTGTCCGCGTCCGTCGGCAGCCGGAGCAGACGGGTCACCTGGACGTGCGGCAGCGCGATCTCGGAGAAGCCCGCGCCGGTCAGACCCGAGCGGCGCGCCACCGAGTCGGTGATCGTCAGCTTCAGCCAACTCGTGTTCCCCACCGGCGCCTTGATGCTCTGCGTGGTGCCGTTGGGCCTCAGGAAACTGGTCCGCGAGCCGTTCTCGGTCTCCACCCGCACCTTCGTCGCCGCCGAGCGCACGCTCTGCTGCGGCAGCGGGGTGACCTTGAACGACGACGGCATGTCGTACTTCCCGGTGAAGGCGATCCGCAGCCACTGCCCGTCCGGCGACCCGGGCGCGCCCTCGGTCCAGGCGGTCTGCGGATTGCCGTCGAAGGCGTTCACGGGGTCGTACTGCGGCAGATGGAAGAGCCAGTTCCCGCTGGAGGACGCCGTCACCGAGCGGGCGCCGCGCAGTTGGGCCACCGTCTGATGGTCGAGCCCCTTGACCGGCAGGATCTGGCGCGGCTTCCTGCCCGCGTCCTGCACGGCGTCCGGCGCGTTGCGCTCCGATGCGGTGTACGTGTACGAGGTGTTGGCGGTGACCAGCCCGAACCGGGTGTCCGCCCGGCGCAGTCCGTCACCGGTGATCTGCAGCGGCGGGGAGCCGAGGCCGGGGTGGTTGTCGCCGGTCAGCACGGTCGGCCGGCCGCGCAGCTCGGAGGCGAGCGGCAGCAGCGCCTCGGGGCCACCGGAGACGACGGCCGTGTCGGACACGGGCAGCAGATGCGCCTGGCCGGGTCGCGGCACGGCCCGGTCGGAGGGCTCGTAGATCTCGACCGCCCGCTGTCGCGGATACAACCCCTCCACCTGCAGCGGTGCGTCATGGGCGATCTCGCCGCCGGTCATGACCGGGCCGATGCCCGTCACCCGCCGGTAGCCGGACTGCTCAAGGGTCCGCTTCACGGTCGTAGTCGGCACCGTGTCGGCCTGCGCGGGGTCGAGATCGTTGCGTACGACGACGTAGTAGATGCCGGCCCGGCTCAAGTAGTCGGCCAGTCCCGGAACTTCGCTGCCGGTGGCCAGGGCCTGCTCGACGGCGTCCGTCGCGCGCCGGTTGCCCGGAGTGCCGAAGGGGACGAAGTCCCGTTGTCCCCAGCGGGACTTGGCGAGGACGTCGAGGGGCTGGTCGATGGGAGAGCCCCAGCTGTAGATGCCGTGCGCGGCGGCCGGGACCACCAGCGCCCGGGAGTCGGGCGAGTACTTCTGCAGCCAACTCGCCGTGGTCTTCCAGTACTTGGGCAACTCCTGGAAGGAGCCGGAGTCGAGAATGGAGCCGTTGAGGTACGGCCACAGCAGACCCGGCAGGATCAGCACCGCCGCGATCAGCGGGGCGAGACGGCGCCCGCGCAGCCGGCGCGCACCGCGCGGCTCGGCGGCCACGCCCACCAGATGGGCCAGACCCAGGACCAGCGCCAGCGCAAGCCCCGTCTGGAACTTGTAGATGTTGCGGAAGGGGACCAGCCAGCCGTTCAGCCAGTCCTGCACGACCCCGTGGAAGGGCGCGCCGAACGCGCCGCCGTACCCGGCGAGCAGCACCAGCACGACCGAGATCACCGTCAGCACCAGCCAGCGCCGCTCCGGCATGTCCCGTCTGGCGAGTCCGGCGAGCCCGAGACCGGCCGCGAGCGCCGCACAGACGATCACCACCACCGAGGCGGCCACCGTCCAGCCCGCGGGCAGCCAGGCCTCGCCGAAGTGCAGATACGCCACCCAGTCGCCGGCCCCGCGCAGCGCTTCCGTCGCCGACATGGTGGCCGTCGTGGTCTGCGAAGTCTCCACGTACGGAAGGAAGTTCTCGCCGTAGACGCCGAGCATCAGCAGCGGTATCCACCACCAGGCCGTCGCCACGATCACGCCCGGCACCCACCAGCCGATCAGCTTGCGCTGCCGGGGCCCGGGCGGGCGGGAGAGCAGATACAGGCCGACCGGCAGCAGCGAGGCCAGCGTGGAGGCGCCGTTGACGCCGCCCATGAACGGCACGACGAGCGCCGAGCGCAGGGCCGCCACCCGGGCGCCGTAGCGCTCGTTCGTCAGCGGCAGCAGCACCCAGGGCAGGAAGGCGCCGGGCAGCGCCGCGGCCGAGGTGGACCCGACGACGATCGTGAACACCGGCCACAGCGCGTACGCCACCCCGGCGAGCAGCCGCGAGCCCCGGCTGCCCACGCCGAGCCGCTCGGCCAGCCGCAGCGCGCCCCAGAAGGCGACGGAGACGATCAGCGACATCCACAGCCGCTCGGCGAGCCACACCGGCAGTTGCACGGCATGGGCCAGCCAGTAGAACGGCAGCATCGGCCAGAGGTAGCCGGCGTACTGGTCCTGGATCCCGCCGAAGCTGCCCTGGTCCTGCCAGAGCTGCCCGAGATCGGAGAAGAACGCGCCCGGGTCGACCGTGACACCCAGCTTGGTGTCGAAGGTCTGCCGGCCCGGGTGCACCGCCAGGAACAGCACGAACGCCACGACCCAGAACCCCAGCAGCCAGCGCCTGGACCGCGGGCCCTCCGGCGGGCCCGCGGCGGCCGCGGTGGTGGGGACGGCTGCCGGGGGAGGAGCCTGGACCGTGCTCGTCATGGGGGACACCGCCGGAGGATGAGGAGAAGGTTCCAGGTGGCCACCTCGCGGATCCCGGGCGCCTTGACGACCGTCTCCGCGAGGAAGGGCCAGTAGCGGGAGCGCGCCGAGACGATCGCCACGTCGTCACGGGCGCGGACCTGCCGCAGGGTGGCGCCGATGTGCACGGCGAAGAGGTTCTCGCCAAGGGTGTGCTTGGCCGGTCTTCCGGTACGGCGCTGATAGCGGGCGCGGGCCCGTTCGGCCCCGAAGTAGTGCCAGGGCGCCCACTCGTGACCGCCCCACGGGGACAGCCAGTTGGTGAACGACACATAGATCAGCCCACCGGGTCGCGTCACCCGCACCAGCTCACTCAAGAACGTCTGCGGATCGGCCACATGCTCCAGCACGTTGGACGAAAAGGTCACATCCGCGACCCCGTCGTACAACGGCAGCAGATAACCGTCCGCGATCACAGCCGACTCGGGCGGCTTTTCCCCCAACTCCCGCTCATCGGGCTCGAAGAGACAGGCAAGCGCTCCCCGCCGCCGAAACTCCTCGGTGAAGTACCCACCCCCTCCACCGACGTCGACAATGGTCCGCCCGTCGACAGGTCCGCCGTAGGCCTCGACTTGATCAACGGCGTCACGGGCGAGCAACTCGTAGCAGCCGATGGGGTCGTCCTGCTCATGCAGGAAGGCCCGGAAGAGGGCGAGCGACCGCCGAAAGGAGGGATCCTTGAAGTGCCGGGTCACCGGAGCGCGCCTGTAGGGGCGCGGGGCTGTGTCTGATGCGCGGCTACCGCCGCGTGGGCGCGCCCAGCCACGACCAACCCGCACCCGCGTCACGGCGCAAAACCCCTCACCGCCTCAGCGGCAACCGCCCGGAACTGTCTGACAGTCCGATGCCAGCGATACCGAGCCGCCCGATCCCGCGCAGCCTTACCCATCACCTCACGCCGCCGCCCGGAAAGAGCGAGCGTGCACCAGGCAGCGGCAAAAGAAGACTCCCCGTGCGCCAGCACCCCGGTCTCCCCGTCGACAACGGAATCCCGCAGCCCAGGCACATCGAAGGCAACAGCCGGCGTCTCCCGAGCAGCCGCCTCGGTGACAACCAACCCCCACCCCTCCACCGCCGACGGATGCAACAACAGCCACGCCGCGCACAGCAACCGATGCTTCTCCGCCTCGGAGACATGGCCCGCAAACTCGACGCCGGGACCGGCGAGTTGCTCCAGGCGCTCCCGTTCGGGACCGTCACCGACGATCACCAACCGCCCCCCGGTGACCGGCCGCACCCGCTCCCAGAGTCTGAGCAGCAGATCGATCCGCTTGTACTCGACGAGCCGGCCCACCGCCACGAACAGCGGCTCGGGCGAGCGTTCGGCGCGCGGCCCCGGTTCCTCCACGCCGTTGTGCACGACACGGATCCGGTCCCGCGAGACGCCGATCGCCCGCAGGGCATGCGCCGTCGAGGGGGAGACGGCGACCAGCAGACTCCGGTGCTGGGCACCGGTCAGCGCCCACTGTTCGAGTCTTCGGCCGATCCGCGCGGCGGGCAGCAGGGCGCCGCCGAAGCGCATCCTCCACAGCTCGGAGTGGACGTGGTTGACCAGGCACAGGGTGGGGCCGCGGTGCCAGAGCGGTGCGAGGTAGGGCATCCCGTTGCAGACCTCGACTAGCAGATCGGTCTCGCCGACCTGGCGGGCGAAGGCGGAGCGGGCGCGCAGATAGTGGCCGAACTCGCCGCCCGCCGACACGACCCGGTAGTCCCTGAACGCGGCGGGACCGCCGCAGATCAGGGTCACCTGGTGGCCGAGGCCGGTGAGCCCCTCGGCCAGCCGGTCGACCAGCAGCTCGGAGCCGCCGGCGGCCGGATTGTCCAGGTCGCGGTGGGCAAGGAAAACGATTCGGCGCGGTTGTGGGGGGAGCGCCGGGAGGGACTGCGGCACCCAGGGGTGACCGGCGCGCAGAGGGGAAGGCACGTGCTGGGGCATGGGTGCTCCAACTCGTCTCAGGGTGCGGAACTCAGCAGTGACTTTCTGGCCTTGCTGTGGGGGGACTGAGCTCTTCATGGGCGGGGGGTGTGGATGCGTTGTGTTCGGGTGGGGCTCGACAGTTTTCGCCCCGCCGTTCGCCACGGCTACTCACCGGGATGACAATTTCCGGCTTTATTAGAACTGACGTCATGTCACTTCATGAGTCGCGTCTATGACATTCCGGCCGTATCCGGACGTCTGCGCCCGCGTACCGCCAAAACCACACCAATCGCCGCCAGTACGAATCCGGCCACAGCGCAGCCGACCGGCAACGTCCGTCCCACCAGCCGCAGTTGACCGCTCTCGGTCTTCGCCTGCTCGACCTGGTCCTTCTGTGTAGCCGTGGTGAAGGCCAGCTTACGGCTGTCCAGCAGCACCACCGCGTCCTTCTTCGAGCCCGGCGCGCGCAGCGTGCGACGCGGGCCGACCTGGGCATACAGCACCCGTCCCGTGCGCTGGTCGACCACCAGCCGGATGCCGTGGTTGGAGTACCACTCCTCGGCCAGCACCTGCGGTGTGCTCTTCCGGCCGACGATCGTGCCCGGCACCAGCCGCGTCCCGATCTTCACAGGCGCCACGGTCCCGGTGAACGCGTAGCCCTCGTACCCCTGGATCTTCTGCCGGCCCGCGTAATGCAGGACGACCGTGTCGCCGAGCGAGTTGTCCCACCACGAGTAGGAGCGTTTGTGCACGTCGAAGGGGAACTTCAGATAGGCGTCGCCCTCGAAGTACGGGTTCTCCTTGCAGCAGTGCACCGGCTGGTTGGTGTGCCGGTTCGTCACCCAGCGGTTGAGGAAGAATTCCAGCGCGTCGTGCGGGTCGGCGGCCGGCAGCGACTTGTCGGTGTCGACCGTCGTCGTCACGTCCCACACCGCCCGCCCGCTCTTCTCGCTGTCCGCGACATTGCCGCGCACCTGCTGGGTGACCGTGATGCGCTTGTCGTGCACCGTCGCGATCTCGCCGGTGTCGAAGTAGCTGCCGGTGCCGTTGTAGACGGCTGTGGTGTCGATGTCGATCGGGTTCACGGCGGCCCCCGGTTCCACGTACCAGGCCAGCATCGGCGCCAGGACCAGCAAGAACGTGCCGAGTCCCAGGAGAATCAGCGAAAGGGGGGAGGCTGTACGGCGCATCCGGACTCCAGGGGGGGTGGATGACTCCAGTTCGGGCCGCTGCATGTGGCCGGAGACCGTAGGCGCCTCTTGACGAGGTGTCAATGCTTGTCGGACTGGCCCGACAGGCAGGGGTGGGACCGCCGGGGTGGGGATGACCTCCGGACAGAGAGGCTGACCCTGCGATGTCCAGACTGCTCGCCGTCGCACTCACCGTCGTCGTCGCCGCGGCCCTCGCCGTGGGTGCGGCCCTCGGCATCGTCGCGCTGCTCGACGCGACACCCCGGCAACCGAACACCCCCTTGATCACCTACGAGCAAGCCGGGCAAGGGAGTTGACCCGTGACGCCGGCCCGCTCACCCGCCACCGCCACCCGCTCGGCCTGGCACGACGTCCCCCGCCTGCAGGTCCGCCGCTTCGCCGCCCTCGCCATGGCGGAGGCGCCCGCGCTCGCCGAGGAGATCCTGCGCGAGATCCGCCGCGAGTACCCGCATCTGCCCGTCGTCCCCGACGAGTCGGGCGAACCGATGGCCCTGGTCGGCATCCGCCGCGCCATCGAGGTCTTCGTCCAGCACCTGGAGACGTCGGAGGGCCGCCCGTCCGTCCCGCCGGGCGTCTTCCAGGAGTTCGGGCGCGGCGAAGGCCTGCACGGCCGCTCGCTGGACTCGCTGCAGGCGATCTACCGCATGGGAGTACGCCTGGCCTGGCGCCGGTTCGCCGAGATCGGCCAGCGCGTGGAGATCCCGCCGCCCGCGATGTACGAACTCGTCGACGCGGGCTACGAGTACCTGGACGGCCTCGTCGACCAGTCCGTACGCGGCTACGCGGAGGCTGCCGCCCGGCAGGCAGGGGAGCGGCTGAGGCTGCAGCGCCGGTTGATGGAACTGCTGCTGGCCGAACACCACCGGGGCGATCCGGCCGACGCGCTGACCGAGCGTGCCGCGCGGGTCGGCTGGTCGCTGCCGCGCAAGGTCGCGGTCGGCGTCCTGCTCCGCCCGGCGCGAGAGGCGGTCGCGCCCGCCGTCGGACAGGGCGTGCTGCTCGACATGGAGTACGAGCAGCCCCGCATGGTCGTCCCCGAACCGTCCGCCGCGGGCCGGCCCGAACTACTGCACCGGGCCCTGACCGGCTGGTCCGGGGCGATCGGACCGCCCGTACCGCTCGCCGACGCCGCGAAGTCGCTGCACTGGGCGGAGGCGGCCGTACACCTGATGGAACGGGGGCTGCTGCCCGCCGGGGACGTCCTGTACTGCACGGAGCACACCGAGGCGCTGGTGCTCCTGCAGCCCGAGGAACTGATCGACGACCTGGCCCTGCGGTGCCTGGCACCCCTGACCCACTGCGGGCCGACGCACGGGCGCCGGCTCGCCGAGACGCTGCTGGCGTGGCTGGAGACACGGGGCGGGGCCCCGGAAGTGGCCGCCCGGCTGGGCGTCCACCCTCAGACGGTCCGCTACCGCCTGCGCCAGATCCGCGAGCTGTGGGGCGACGAGATCGACAACCCCGACCGCCGCTTCGAACTCGAACTGGTGCTGAGGGCGCAGAGGTTGAGGGGGGCGCTGGGGGAGACGGGGCGAGGGTGACTCGACCCGTGGTGTGTCATTTCCCGTGCTGGGCGCGCCACGCCTCGTAATGGTCCAGGAGGGTTTCCTCCATGGGCCGGTAGGTGATGCCGAGTTCGTTCCTGCCGCGCCTGTTGTCGACCCGGAAGCGGATGCCGAGGTGCTTGCGGATGTAGTCCTGGGTGAGTCCGAAGGCGGGCCCGAGGATGCGAACGGGCCAGTGGGGCAGGCGGGTTCGCGGCAGCCGCAGATCTCGTGGGTACCGCCTGCGAAGGATTTGGGCCATCTCGTAGAACGACGTCATGCGTTCGGCCGCGACGATGTACCGCCCCGTGGCATCCGCCGTTTCGGCCGCGGCGATGTGGGCGTCGGCCAGGTCGCGGACGTCGACCGTGGTGAAGCTGAAGTCGGGGGCGCCGTAGAAGAAGTAGCCCTTGAAGAGCTCCTCCAGCAGGAAGAGGCTGCCGGACTCGGAGGCGGGGGTGAGGGACGGTCCGAGCACCAGGCCGGCGTTGACGGCGACCATCCGCCACCGCTGCTGCGTCTTCGCCGCCTCCCAGGCGGCCTGCTCCGCAACGGTCTTGGCGTAGTGGTACGGGTTGTTCTCCACGGTGCTGGTGGTGTTGAAGTACGCCTCGCTCAGCACCTGCCCCTCCATCTCCAGCACATCGGCGTAGTCACCGAAGACGGCCCCGACGGTGGAGGTGAGAACGAGCCGCACGACGGTCGGCGTCCGCCCGATGCTCCCGATGACATTCCGCGTCCCGGCCACCGCGGGCTCCACCACATCCCGCCGCCCGTCCTTGATCCTCTCCGGCATCAGAAACGGCGAGGCCACATGAAACACGACCTCGCACCCCTCCATCGCCTCATCGAAGGACCGCTCGACGAGAAGGTCGGCCTCGAAGAGTTCCAGACGCCCGGGGAAGCGGGCTTGCAGCGCCCGCAGAGGCGCCACCTTCACGCCGTTGCCGACACTCCGGACAGTGGTGCGCACGCCGTACCCGCGCTCCAGCAGCCGCAACACGAGATGACTCCCTACGAAGCCGGTGCCGCCGGTCACCAGGACGTCCACGTGCGCTCCCCTCTCGTCCAGCCGGTTGTAACTCCCTTACCCAGTGCGCTCCTTCGTCGAAGCGCGCCGCGGTGTCGACGGCCCGTCCAGATGCGCCACCACCGAGCTGTAGAACCGCTGCATCTGGTCGTCGACGCTGCGGATGAACCCGGTTTCGGCGTTCCCGCGTCCGCTGCCCATGCTCTTGAGGAGGGAGAGGCGGAAACCGGTGATGCGGGTGTCCGCCTTCCTGGGGAGCAGGTCGGCCGGTTCGGGGCGCAGGCGTTCCAGAGTGCCGCGGGGGCCGCCGGTCTCGCCCTCGACGAGGGTCTCGACGTGGAGGTCGGCAGGTGCCGCCTCGAGTCGGCGGATGAGGCGCTTGGCCCAGGTCAGGGGGTATCCCTGGTCGGGCGCTGGGATCTCCACCGAGGTGCGCAGCTTGCTGGTGCGCAGGTCGGCCGTGACGGCGAGCAGGCCAGGGGCGCCTTCGACGCGCAGTTCGGCCTGCAGGCGTCCTTCGGTGCACAGCCGGTCGGCCAGGAGGGTGCGACGGGTCCCGGGATCGCTGCCGCGCTTGGCGCGCTGGACCGGGAGGACCTTCTGGCCGATTTCGCCGCCCAGTCTGAGACACACCTGACGGATGAGGCGCTCCCAGTTCTCGACCACATCGAGGGCGCGTGGGTCGCCCTGGCACAGGGTCTCGTCGCTGATGCCGTTGCGCACCGGCACCCACGCCGAGCCCATGTTCTGAAAACCGTGGCAACCGGAGTTCTCGTGCTGGAGATAGTGCAGCAGTTCCTGGAGCAACCAGGTGCGTGCCGCGTTGCCGACACCCTCGTGTCGAATCAACAGCTGTGCTTGATAGGCCACTTCGGCCCACGACAGGTGCCACAGAGCCACCTGGTGCTTGCGCCGCCGGTCGATCTTGACGTCCACCAGCGGGCTGCCCTCCAGAGCGACGTCGTTCGAGAGGGTGATCACAGCCTCGTAGCCACGCCGGGCGGCGATGTCCATGTAGGCCTGCACCTGGTCGGCCTTGAGGGCGTTGCCGTTGGTCTTCGTCTCGACGAGTGCCGTCCACAGCCTCCCGGCACGCTCGACACGGATCACTCCGTCGGGGCGCCGGGGCGTGTCGCCGTGCGGCAGAGAGACCTCGGTGAATGTCTCCATGCGGCCGGACGGTGCCCCGAACGCGGCGGTGAGCCGTCTGCCGAACCGTGGGACCTGGGCCATCACGGACAGCACCACGGAAGTGGCGCGCGTCTCCCGTTCGCGGTCGCTCTTGAGCGCCGGGACCGGAAAAAGCCTGGCGGGTTTCCACGAGTCGTTCTCCGCCAAGGATTTCGGCGGGGTCCTGGGCGGCGTGACCTTCCTTTTCGCCGTACGAGGCCGGGCCGCCGGCTTCCTGGCCGCCGCGCCGGTCGCCTCCTCCGCAGGCTCGCGCGGAGCCGGGATCGCCTTCAGGGCGGCAGTCGGTGGGACGGGCTCGGCCGGGGTGGCCGCGACGTGGGCCTCGGCGTCCACCGGCGTCTCCGCCTCGGCCTCCGCTTCGGGCTCGTCGTCGATGTCCACGCCGAAGTCCGTTGCCAGACCGGCCAGTCCGGCGTCGTAGCCCTGCCCCACGGCGCGGAACTTCCACGCGTCCCCGCGCCGGTAGAGTTCGCCGAAGATGACCGCGCTCACCGAGTCGACGTCGTCGATCGAGAACCGCAGGAGACGCTCACCCGCGGCGTCGGCCAGCGTCACGCCCAGGTTCTCCAACTCGCCGAAGCGGGCGCCCTCGTAGCGGCTCGCGGCCACCACGATCCGCTCCACGTCGGCCGGTACCGCTGTCAGGTCGAAGCCGATCCGGTCCTCGTTGCCGTCCTCGGTGGGCGTCTTGCCGAGCAGTTGGACGCTTCCGTCCTTGGCCACCGGGTTGTTGTAGAAGTAGAAGTCGCCGTCACTGCGTACTTTGCCCCGGGCGTCGAGCAGTAAGACGGACACGTCCGCGTCGCCGTCGCCGCTCGGGCTCGCCCAGCCCAGGCCCACGATCACCGAGTCGATGTTTTCGCTCAGGGCCGTGAGAGACACGTTCGAGCCCTTGGTCATTTCATGCATGGAACCCCCCAGTCCCCGTGTGCGACATGATGTGATGTGTCACACAAGAGGGACAGTAGTACCACAGTGACCGTCGGCCGGTCTGCCACGTGGTCTGCGCATAACCATTGCCGGGGCAAACGCTCTATGACTAGCCTGTGTTCGTCATGCCGATCGTCTGTTGAAATTTCGAACATAGACGCCTCAGATGCCAAAGGAGGGGGCCGGTCGTGGGACGCCTCGTACCTGCCGTGACCCGGGCTCTCGACATTCTCGAGCTCTTCCTCGACGGGGACGGGACGCTCTCCGCCCCCGACATAGTGCGCAAGCTGCAGCTGCCGCGCACCACCGTGCACGAGCTGGTGACCACGCTGGCCGCCCGGTCGTACATCGTGCAGGTGCCCGGGCAGCCCGGACGCTACCGGCTGGGGGTGCGGCCGTACCAGCTCGGCAGCCGGTACGCCGAGCAGCTGGACCTCGCGGCTGAGGGACAGCAGGTGGCCCGGTCCGTAGCCGAGACCTGCGACGAGACCGTGCACGTGGCCATCCTGGAGGGCACCGACGTCATCTACATCGCCAAGGTGGACTCCACCCACGCGGTGCGCATGGTGTCGGCCGCCGGGCGGCGGCTCCCGGCGCACTGCACCTCGGTCGGCAAGATGCTGCTGGCCTCCCTCCCGGAGCCGGAGCTCACCTCGCGCATCCCCGACGACGCCGAACTCGTCGCGATGACCCCCAACAGCATCACCGACCCGGCGGCGTTGCGGGAGGTACTCGCCGAGATCCGGCAGAACGGCATCGCGGTGGAGAGCCGTGAGTCCAACCCCGACGTGAGCTGCGTGGCCGCGCCCGTGCGGGACCGCGCCGGACAGGTCGTGGCCGCCCTCTCCATCTCCGTCCCCATGATCCGCTGGAGCGACGAGCGCCGGGCCGAGCTGGAGCAGCTCGCCGCGAAGGGCGCAGTGGAGCTGTCGGAGCGACTCGGACACAGGAGCGTGGCATGACCTCTCAGTACGTCTCCCGGTACGAGGTGGCGGTGCAGGCCGGGGCCACCCTCGGTGAGGGCCCCACCTGGGACGCCGCCCGTGAGCGGCTGATCTGGGTGGATATCCTCGGCTCGCGCGTGCACACCTACGAGCCCGGCTCCGGGCGCCGTTCCGTCCGCACCACCGAGCAGCACGTCGGCGCCGCCAAGCCGCGCGCCGGCGGCGGGCTCGTCCTGAATCTGCGGGACGGCATCGCCGTCGTCGACCCCGACGGCACCTTCCGCTGGCTGCACCACGAAGCGGTCCCCGGCCGCCGCGGCAACGACGCCGCCGTCGCCCCCGACGGCTCCCTGTGGGCCGGGACCATGCGCTACGACGAGGCGCCGGGCGGCGGCACCCTGTCCCGGATCACCGGGGAAGGCCCGGCCGAGACCGTCCTCGACGACGTGGCGGTGAGCAACGGCACCGGCTGGAGCCCCGACGGCCGCCTGATGTACTACGTCGACTCGCCCACCCGGCAGGTCGACGTCTTCCACTACGAGGACGGCCGCATCACGGGCCGGCGCCGCTTCGCCGAGATCGAGGAGGGCGCGGGCTTCCCCGACGGCCTGACCGTGGACGCCGACGGCTGCGTATGGGTGGCCCTGTGGGACGGCGGCGCGGTACGCCGCTACACCCCCGACGGCGAACTCGACCGCGCCATCGAACTCCCCACCCCCCGCGTAACGGCCTGCGCCTTCGGAGGCCCGGACCTGACGGACCTCTACATCACAACAGCCCGCGTGGGCCTTGCCGCACCCCACCCGACCGCGGGCTCACTGCTGGTGGTCCCGGGAGCCGGAAAGGGAGTGCTGCAACCGGCGTTCGGGGGGTGAGGCTGCGGTTTGTGGGTGCGGGGGGGGGGTCGGTCCAGCGGGCCGGCTCACACACCCCACCCCCCGCCCTACTCCAACCCCACCCTCTTCAACTCCTCCCCCGTCAGCGGCGGCCCAGTAAGCGAAGGCCTCATCGGCCCGAACAGTGCCCCCAGGAGCACCGACGGCCCCAGTAGCACCTCCGCCCGGCGTTCCAGCGAGGTCACGTCGGTTACGCGGCGGGCGATTCTTCCGTTGCCGGTGGCTGTGTGCATCAGGCGGGAGACGTAGGCGGCCAGGAGGCGGTCGCGGGTGGTGGGGCCGGTTTCGGTTGCTCCGGGGTAGAAGATGTCCTGTCCTGTGGCGAGGTCCCAGGCCGCGTTGACCGGTCGGGCGACCGCCTTTTGGACGCGGCGGGACAGGCCGGGGGTGCCGATGCCGTGACGGTGAGTCAAATGGCGTAGGCGCAGGGCGCTTTGGGCAGCGACCGCCAGGCCGTGTCCGTAGGTGGGGTTGAGTGAGGCCAGTGCGTCGCCGAGGACGGTGAAGTTGTCGGGCCAGGACGGCATACGTTCGTAGTAGTAGCGGCGGTTCACGGTGGCGCGGGTGAAGGCGACGTCGGACAACGGCTCGGCCCGGGCGAGGAGTTCGCCGAGGAGTGGGTGTCGTAGCTGCTCGCGGGCGAAGCGGGCGAAGTCGTCGCCCGAGGCGTTGGCGGGGCCGGGTTCGCCCCCGCGGGTGCCGCTGAGGGTGACGATCCAGCGGCCGTTCTCGATGGGCAGCAGGAAGCCCGCCCGGCCGGGGCCGCCGTCGTGCGGGTCCGGCTGGATGCTGATCACGGGGAAGCCGCCGCGGGCGGGCTCGGGCGCGAGGTGGAGCCGGCTGGCGTAGGCGAGACCGGTGTCGACTCGGCGCTGCTCGGGCGCGGGCAGCCCGAGGTCGGTGAGCCAGCGGGGTGCTTGGGAGCCGCGCCCTGTGGCGTCGACGACCAGGTCCGCCGCGAGGTCGCGCTCGCGGCCCCCGCGCTCACGCACCCGTACTCCGGTGACTGCCTTCGCGTCCCCCGTGAGCCCCAGCACCTCCGTGTTCTCGAGCAACTCGACGCGCCCGTCCGCGAGGACCTCTCGGCGCACCGTCGCGTCCAGCAGGTCCCGTCCGGCCAGTACGACGTGGTGGGACTCGGGCCAGCGCCTGAACCAGCCGTGAGCGGACAGGACGACCATGTCCGTGGTGACGGGCGCGCGGCGGGCCCCGGCGTCCAGGAGTGCGGTGCTGATGCCGGGCAGCAGCTCCTCCATCGCCCGCACCCCGCCCGACCAGAGCATATGGGCGTGCCGGGCCTGCGGGAGTCCTCTGCGGGGCCCGGGTGTGCTCGGCAGGGTGTCGCGCTCCACGACGACGACCCGGTCGGCCGGGCCGGCCAGGGCGCGGGCCGCGAGCATGCCGGTGTGGGATCCCCCCAGGACGACTGCGGTTCTGGTGGGGGAGGGACGTTCACTCATGCGCGGACATGCTCTCTGCCGGGACGGCCGGGTGGGTGCGCACCGCCGTGATCTCTTCGGTGTGACGCAGAGCCGCGGACACGGCCCGGATCTCCTGGAGCAGATACGAGGTGTCGGCCTCGCCCGTGCCGCCGCCACCGTCCACGGCACGCTGCCTGTCCATGGCACGCTGCCTGTCCGTGGCAGGGTGCCCGTCCATGGAACGGTGCCCGTCGACGGCACGCCGACCGTCCCCCGCACGTTGTCCGTTCGCGGCACGCTCCCCGTCCCCCGCACACTGCCCGTCCCCCGCACACCGCCCGTTCTCGACGGCGTCCATGACCTCCACGGCGTCCAGGATGGTCACCGCGGCGGCGAGCGCCTGCGCCCGGGCGCGCTCGTGGCCGAGGGCGAGTGCGGCCTCGTGGGCCCGGCCGCGCAGGTCCTCGTCCAGGAACCGCGACAGCTGCAGGAGCGCGTCGCGGATGTAGGTCTCGCGGCGGATCAGGCGCATCTCGGCGGTGGCGCGCAGGGCGAGCGGTTCGCGGCGGCCCGCGACGGTCCGCATCAGGCGGGCGAGCGGCTTGAGGTCGCGGTAGCGGCGGCGCACCAGCCAGCGCTCGCGCAGGTACTGGCCGACGTGCGGCACGATGAAGCCGATCGCGACCAGCGTGGCGGCGACACAGGCCGCCGAAGGAGCGATGTTGGTGTTCAGCCAGTCCAGGTCGTGACCGGTCCAACGGGCCACCACCGCCGTGAACTTGGCGGCGCTGAACAGCAGGTTGGTGGCGAATCCGACACCGAGGAAGCGCAGCCCCCAGCGCAGCCAGGCGTCGAGGCCGTCGGTGCGGATCCAGTTCCAGACCAGCCAGGTGGTGATCGAGCAGGCCACCGCCTGTGCCAGCAGGTAGAGCACGATCTCCTCGCGCATGAACGGCGTACCGGCGTAATACGTGTCGAGGTCCCGGACGCGTTCCACCGGTACGTCGGCGAGCGCGAACAGCACCCACAGCGCGACGACCACGGCGGCGTGCAGCCCGACCACCCAGCGGGTGGCGCGGCGCGTCTCCTCCCGGTGGTCGGTGGGGCCGTTGCGCCAGTGCACCACCAGCAGCAGCCAGCACGCGGACAGCGCGGTGATCAGGGTGTACACCCAGGGCGCGGCGATGTTCGGCACGCCGGTGACCCGGTTCGTCCAGGCGATGGTGCCCGGGGCCGCGAAGGCGAACACCGCGCAGGCGAACAGCAGCAGACCGCCGACGGCACGCAGCAGCGGGTCGCGCCACAGCTTGAGGATGCTGGGCAGCTTGACCACCAGGGCCGCGGTCAGGACCAGGCCGGGCAGCCAGAAGGTGACGTACAGGCCGGTGACGAACGCCGTAGGACCTTCGGCCAGTCGCAGTGAGGTCACCGCGCCTGTCCTTCACGTCCCTCACGCCCGCGAGTACGTCCCTCACGCCCGCGGTCACGTCCCTCACGCCCGCGGTAGCCGAGGGATCTTTGGACCGGGTCGGGCGGTGCTCCGCCGCCCCGTCCGGGCAGGGCGGGCCTCAGCGCGGCCGCGAGCCGGTGCCCGAAGTCGTCGGCCTCGGCCTCGTCGGCCTCCCGCGAACCGTTGCGGGCGGCCACCGCCAGAGCGGCGGAGGAGTCCCAACCCGGCTGTCCGGCGGAGGAGTTCCAGCCGGGCTCTTGGGCGAATGCGTTCGCCGTGGACGGGTGGCGATGCGCGTGACCCATGTGCAGATGCCACAACTCATGCCCCAAAATGACCAGTTGCTGCACCGCCTCGGCCCGCTCCTCGACGATGACCAGGTCGAAGTCCTGGAACTCCACCCACAACCCGGTGACTTCGATCTCGTCGGGGAAGCGCTCGAAGCGCAGATCGACGGGGCGTCCGCCGCGCAGCACGCTCATCTCCTCGCACAGCGCCCGGCACAACTCGTGCGCGTCGGCGGGCGGTCGGGGCCTGGACCGGACGGCGTCGCCGAGGCGTTCGGCCAGCTCCCGCATTCCGGCGACCCTCCGCGAGCGCAGCAGCCCGGCAGCGATCCGGGCCCCTTTGCGCCGCGCGCCCGCGATGTCCATCGTTCCCCCTTCCGGCGCCGCTCGCCGTACAACAAGCGGTCCGAGACTACGCGGCCGGTCCGGTCCACGTCAGGTGGTCGGGCGCCGCCGTTTGAACCGGGAACGACCTCGCACCGGCCGGAAACTCCTGTCCAAAGCATTGACTAGCAAGCGCTTCCTCCTTACGGTCCCGTTCGAAGTTACGAGCGAATGTCGAAATACCGAACAGATAGGGCAGGCTATGGAACGACCTGACCTGAGTCGCAGGAACCTTCTCGCGGCCGTCGGCGGACTCACCGTCGCCGGCAGCTTCGGCTTCGCCGCGCTCGGCACCGGCGCCGACGCGCTGACCACCGGAGGGCGCACCCGGGTGCGCTACTGGAACCTCTTCAGCGGCGGCGACGGCTCCAACATGATCACGATGCTGGACGCCTTCCGCCGGGCGCACCCGGACATCGCGGTCAAGGACGCCACCCTCCAGTGGGGCAGCCCGTACTACACCAAGCTCGCCATGGCGGCGGCCGGAAACCGCGCTCCCGACCTGGGCGTCATGCACCTCGGCCGGGTCACCGGCTTCTCGCCCGGCCGCCTGCTCGACCCCTGGGACATGGACCTGCTCGCCAAGTACGGCGTGCGCGAGAAGGACTGGAACCCCAAGCTGTGGCAACGCGGCGTCATCGACGGCACGTTGTACGCCCTGCCACTCGACATCCACGTCCAGCTCTGCTTCTACCGCAGGGACGTACTGAAGAAGGCGGGCCTGCTCGGCGACGACGGTCTGATGATCCCCGTCACCTCCACCACCGAGTGGTTCGACGTCCTGAAGAAGGCCAGGAAGGTCCAGAAGAAGGGGCTGCAGACGATCGGCCTGTGGACCAACGACCAGAACTTCCAGTGGTGGTTCTTCGTCGCCTTCTACACCCAGCTCGGCGGCACCTGGTTCAACGACGCCAAGACCGAGGTGCTCTTCGACGTCGACAAGGCCACCGAGGTCCTGGAGTTCTTCCGCAAGCACGTCACCGACGGCTACGTCATCCCGGGCGCCCCGACCGGCGAGCAGTTCATCAACGGCGCCCCCTTCACCTGGGAGGGCAACTGGTCGGTGCCGGTCTTCTCCGGCGCCAAGCTGGACTACGGCGCCACCCCGCTGCCGCCCGTCTTCGGCAAGCAGGCCACCCACGCCGAGTCGCACTCCTTCGTCCTGCCGCACCAGGCCGACCGCGGCGGCGCCGCCAACGAGGGCGCGCACCGACTGGCGGCCTACGTCGTCAAGCACGCCCTGCAGTGGGCGGCGGGCGGCCACATCCCGGCGTACACGCCGACGCTGTCCACACCCGCGTACAAGAAGCTCACCCCGCAGCACGAGTACGTGTCCGCGATGGACCACCAGGCCACCGAGCCGAAGGTGTGGTTCGCCGGCTCGACCGGCATCCTCGCCCAGGACCTCGGCCCGATCGTCGTCTCCTCGACCATGGGCTCGGCCAAGCCCGCCGCGGCCGCGCAGCGGATGAAGAAGCAGCTCGCCAAGCTCCTCGCCACGAAGAACCCGATGGACGGCAGGACCGCAGCGCAGGGAGGTGCGACCGCATGACGACCAGTGCCCAGACCGTCGTCGTACCGGCGCGGACGAAGACCGCCGCAGCCAGTGCGACCCTGCGTCGCAAACAGGGCTTCCAGCACGGGGGTTGGTTCGTCGCCCCGTTCCTGGCGCTGTTCACGCTGTTCGTGATCTGGCCGCTGCTGCGCGGCCTGTACCTGAGCCTGACCGACGCCAACATCTCCGGCGACGACACGCACTTCGTCGGCCTCGACAACTACCGCGAGGCGCTGCACGACTCGGCGATGTGGGACGCGCTCGGCCACAGCGCCTACTTCACGCTGCTCGTGGTGCCGTGCATCGTCGTCCTCGCCTTTCTGCTCGCGATGCTGGCGCACAACATCGAGCGCGGCAAATGGCTGTGGCGGCTGTGCTTCTTCGCCCCGTTCCTGCTGCCGTCGACCGTCGCCGCCAACCTCTTCCAGTGGCTGTTCACCCAGGGCATCGGCATGTTCAACCATGTCTTCGGCATCACCACGCCCTGGCTGACCGACAAGTCGTACGCGATGCTCGCCATCGTCATCGAGACCCTGTGGTGGACGGTCGGCTTCTCCTTCCTGCTCTACCTCGCCGCGCTCCAGGGCATCCCCGACCACCTCTACGAGGCCGCGAAGCTCGACGGCGCGAACGCCTGGCACCGCATGGTCCACATCACGCTGCCGCTGCTGCGCAACATCACCGGACTGGTGCTCGCCCTGCAGATCCTCGCCTCGCTGCAACTCTTCGACCAGGCCGTCGTGATGATGGACTTCGGCCCCGGACCCGAGCTCAGCACCCGGGCGTTCGTGCAGTACACCCTCGAACAGGGCTTCACCAGCTACCGCGTGGGCTACGCCTCCGCGATGTCCGTCATCTTCTTCGTACTCATCGCAGTCGTCGCCCTCGCCCGGATGTGGCTGCTGCGCAACCGTGAGGAGGGCGTCCGATGACCACCGCCGAGGCCACCACCCGTCCGACCGTACGCACCGGTCCGACCGTACGCACCAAGGCCCGCAGGCCCTGGACACCCGGCCAGATCGTCCTCACGCTGATCGGGCTCGCCGTCTCCGTCGTGTTCGTGGCACCGATCGCCGCGGCCCTGTTCACCTCGCTCAAGTCCGAGACCGAGGCGGCCCAGATCCCGCCGCACTGGCTGCCCAAGGTGTGGACGGGCCAGGCATGGAAGGCCCTGTTCGACACCGGCAACATCACCAACTGGCTCCTCAACTCCCTTGTCGTGTCGGTGTGCGTGACCTCCGTGGTCGTCCTGGTCAGCGCGCTCGCCGGATACGGCTTCGCCCGCACCGAGTTCCGCGGCAAGACGGTGCTCATGGGCGTCGTCATGGCGGGCCTGATGATCTCCCCGGCGGTGCTCGGCGTACCCCTGTTCACCACCGTCCAGCAGATGGGCATGGTCGACACCTACTGGGGCATGATCCTGCCGCAGTGCGCGCCCGCCGCGATGGTCTACATCCTCTACAAGTTCTTCCAGGGCATCCCGCACGAACTGGAGGAGGCCGCCTTCATCGACGGCGCGGGCCGCTGGCGGGTCTTCTTCACGATCGTCCTCCCGCTCTCGCGCCCCTCCCTCGCCGCGGTCGGCATCTTCACCTTCATCAGCTCCTGGAACAACTTCCTCTGGCCGTACATGGTGACCAACAACCCCGACCTGATGACCATGCCCAACGGCATCGCCACCGTCATGAACTCCTACGGCATCCAATGGGCCCAACTCATGGCCGGCGGCCTCATGGCAGGCCTCCCCCTGATCATCGTCTTCATCTTCTTCCAACGCCAAATAGTGGCGGGCGTCGCCCACACAGGCTTGGCAGGCCAGTAGCGGACCTCCGGTTTTGGCTTTTAGGGGCGCGGGGCTGTATCGATTTGCGGCTCCGCCGCGTGAGCGCGACAAGCCACACACAACCCGCACCCGCCAAAAAACATGCACCACCCACCCCCGAAAGGCGACCATGCGCACAGCCCACCTGACCCTCGACCCAGCCTTCACCGTCGGAGACACCACCCCCCGACTCTTCGGCAGCTTCGTAGAACACCTGGGCCGCTGCGTCTACACCGGCATCTTCGAACCAACCCACCCCACCGCCGACGCCGAAGGCCTCCGCCAGGATGTCCTGGACCTCGTCCGCGAACTCGGCGTCACCGCGATCCGCTACCCGGGCGGCAACTTCGTCTCGGGCTACAAGTGGGAGGACTCGGTCGGCCCGACCGAGGACCGCCCCCGCCGACTCGACCTCGCCTGGCACTCCACCGAGACCAACCGCTTCGGCCTGTCCGAGTACATCGGCTTCCTGCGCAAGATCGGCCCGCAGGCCGAGCCCATGATGGCCGTCAACCTCGGCACCCGCGGCGTCGCCGAGGCCCTGCAGCTCCAGGAGTACGCCAACCACCGCGCGGGCACGGCCCTTTCGGACCTGCGCGTCGCGCACGGCGACAAGGACCCGTTCGGCATCAGGCTGTGGTGCCTGGGCAACGAGATGGACGGCCCCTGGCAGACCGGCCACAAGACGGCCGAGGAGTACGGCCGCGTCGCAGCCGAGACCGCCCGCGCCATGCGCCAGGCCGACCCGGGCGTGGAACTGGTCGTCTGCGGCTCCTCCAGCCAGGCCATGCCGACGTTCGCCGAGTGGGAGGCGACGGTCCTCAAGGAGACGTACGACCTCGTCGACCACGTCTCCCTGCACGCCTACTACTGGCCCGAGGACGGCGACATCGACTCCTTCCTCGCCTCCGCCGTCGACATGGAGTCCTTCATCGAGAACGTCGTCGCGACCGCCGACCACGTGGGCGCACGGCTGAAGTCGAAGAAGCGGATCAACCTCTCCTTCGACGAGTGGAACGTCTGGTACCTGCCCGAGTGGGAGGCGCGCGCCAAGACCTTCGAGCAGGACGACTGGCCCGAGGCCCCGCGGCTGCTGGAGGACAACTACAGCGTCACCGACGCCGTCGTCCTCGGCTCGCTCCTCATCGCGCTGCTCCGGCACGCGGACCGCGTCACCGTGGCCTGCCTCGCCCAGCTCGTCAACGTCATCGCGCCGATCATGACCGAGCCCGGCGGCCCGGCCTGGCGCCAGACGACCTTCTTCCCCTTCGCCCAGGCCGCTCGGCACGGCCAGGGCCGGGTCCTCGACGTCCGGGTCGACTCCCCGACGTACGAGACGAAGAAGTACGGCGAGACCGACCTGCTGCACGCCACCGCCGTACGCGCGCAGGACGGCACCGTCACCGTCTTCGCCGTCAACCGCAGCCGTACCGAAGCGCTGCCCCTCGAAGTCGCCCTCAACGGACTGGACTTGACGTCGGTCGTCGAGCACAGCGCCCTTTCGGACAGTGACCCGGACGCCCGCAACACCCTCGACGACCCCGAACGGGTCGCCCCGCACACGGTCGAGGGCACGGGGCTGAAGGACGGCCGGCTCACCGCCGTACTGGAACCGCTGTCGTGGAACGTGATCCGGCTGGCCTGACGGCCACGCCTCACACCGTCCTCACCGGCACCCCTCCGGCCGCCGCACCCAGCAGTGTCAGCCGTACGTCCGACGGGCCGGAGGGGGTCGTCCCGTCGGACAGGACGGCCAGGGCGAGGGTGTTGGAGCCGCGGGTGCGCAGGATGCCGTTGGGCAGGACGAAGGTGTGCTGGGGGCCCACGTCGTTGATGTACTGGCCCATGTTCCAGCCGTTGAGGAAGATCTGGACGCGGTAGGCCCGTGCGGGGTCGTCGTCGAGGACGAGCCCGATCGAGGCGTCCGTGCCGGGGTCGACGGCGAGCCGGAAGGCCGTCCGGTACCAGGTCACGCCCTGCCGCCGCTCGGCCCGCGGCAGCTGAGCCGACTCCCAGCCGCCGTCGGCGTACGAGGGCAGGTGCCAGCCGTGCCGTTCGCCGTACAGCCCGCCGTTGTTCTGCGGCCCGCGCACGGGGTCGGGCGCCGACTCGCCCTGGAGCCGCCAACTCACCTTCGGGGAAGCCCTGTTGAAGGTGACCGCCGTCAGTCCGCGCGCCACCTTGTGGGTGTCCTGCGCCTTGCCGTCCTGGTCGTGCTGCATACGGCGAACCAGCACGGACAGGACGTGCGGGCCCGCCTTGCGCAGCTTCTCCGGTACGTCGAAGGAGGCCGTGTCGGTCCAACTGCCCTGCCGCACACTCTTGTTGTCCGGCACCGGCATCCGGTGCGTGCCCAGGGGCACTCCGTCCAGCCAGGCCATCAGCAGCCCCTGCGTGCCGGTGCTGTACGCGAGAGACACGGACCCGGCGCCGGTCGCGTCGGTGAAGTGCCCGCGGTACCAGACGTCGCCGTAGTGGAAGCCGTAGTCGTCGGCGAAGAGGACGGGCTGCCCGGCCGGGACCGGGGTGGTGCTGTGGGAGGTGGTCTTCTCGGCGACCGTCCAGGAGGTGTCGTCGAAGCCGGGCGCCGACTCCGGGTTCTCCGTGCGCCGCCGCCAGGGGCCGCGCAGCGCGGGTAGGGTGACCGCCCCCGCACCCGGCAGCGACTGTGCGCCGCGCAGGCTCCCGGAGGACGTGCCGCGCACCCTCAACTCGCCGCCGTTCCAGGAGACTTCGCGGATGCCGCGCGGCCCCCACACCTCCAGCTCGGCGGCCCGCACGGTGTCGCCGGTCAGCCGGACCGCCGTACCCTCCACGGCAGCGGTCCGCAGCAGCGCGGGGCCGTACACCAGCACCGGACCGGACGGGGTGTCGCGCGGCCACAGCCGTACGGAGGTCTCGTCGTCGGCGAGGAGCAGCAGCAGGGGCGTCGCGACGCCGCCGCCGGTCACCAACACCCGTGTCAGACCGTCGAGTTCGGCCTCGATACGTAGCAGGCCTTCCGCGTACGAGTGCTCGGCCTCGCCGTCCAGCACGGTGACCGCCGGGCGGCTCGCGCACTCCAGCGCGGTCACCGTCGCCTCCCCGGTCCGGCCGGTGAGCACGGCGATCTCCTGCTGCCCCGCGGTGAGGGCCAGCATGGGCTGGGCGTTGGAGTGCCGCACCGTCCGCCGCCCCAGCCTGATCCCGGCGGCAAGCAGCCGCGCGTCCTGCGCCGGGACGGAGACCGGCAGCCGGGCGCCCCGGACCGCGAGCGTGGTGTCGACCTGCTCCTTGCCGTCGTTGCGCAGGACGTACACGTCGGCGTGGGTGTCGGGGTTGGTCAGGTGGTACACCTTCAGTCCGTCCGCCGTGACGTCCGCGGCGCGGTCCAGCTTGGCGAAGTCGGGGACGTGGTGCAGCAGATGGCCGATCTGGTGCATGGGGATCAGCTTGGACGTGGGCCGGCGCCCCTCGTCGATGGCGGCGCCGTAGTCGTACGACGTGTAGACGACCGGAGCGGGCAGCCAGCCCCAGGAGGTGCCGCCGAAGGTCATGTAGACGCTGTGCAGCGTGATGCCGTTGGCGAGGTTGGTGAGGTAGAAGCGGCGTTCGTACGCCGCGTCGCGCTGCCGCCGGGACTCCTCGTACCCCTTCCTGTCGAACCAGACCCCGCCCCAGGGATCGAACCAGCCGCCCCCGAACTCCGGTACCAGACCGGGAGTTCGGGGGCTCGCCGTCGAGCCGCCCTTCAGGCCGCCGATGCCGAAGTACCCCCAGTCGGGCGGGGTGAGGGACGGCGAGGGGTAGCCGTCGAAGCCGTAGAGCCAACCGCCCGTGTCCCCGCCGGTGTCGAAGGAGCCGGGGATCCAGTAGCCGTTCCTGCTCTTGTCGTTGTGGAAGAGCGGCACGTCGATGCCGTCGGCGCGCACCTTCTTGTACAGGTGCGACATGTAGTCGCGCCCGGTCGGCTCGTCGACGTGGGAGTCGTACTCGTTCTCGATCTGGTAGAGCAGGACGGTGCCGCCGCCGTCGGTGTACAGATGCCGGGCGACGATCCGGTTCACCTGGGTCAGCCACTCGTCGACGTACGACAGATACGTCGGGTCGGCGGTCCGCGCCGTTCCGGCGGTGGTCGTCAGCCAGCCGGGGAAGCCGCCGCCGTCGAGCTCGGCGTTGCAGTACGGGCCGGGGCGCAGGATGACGTACAGGCCGGTCTCGGCGGCCATGCGCAGGAACAGGTCCAGGTCGCGGACGCCGGTGAAGTCGTAGTGGCCGGGGGCGGGGGAGTGGTAGTTCCACGGCACGTAGATGCTGACCGTGTTGTAGCCGTGGGCGCGCAACTTCTGCAGGACGTCCCGCCACAGGGACGGGCTGGGCAGCCGGCAGGGGTGCACCTCACCCGACCAGACGACCAGGCGGCGGTCGTCGACGAGCAGCGAGTAGTGGTCGTAGCCGATGGTGTGGCGCTCGCCGTCCGCGCGCGGCGGGGCGGGCGCGGGGCCCGTCGGGGCGGTGCGGGCGGCGTAGGCGCAGCTCGCCGCTCCGCTGCCGCCGAGCGCGAGGCCGAGCGCCGTGGTGCCGGCGAGCGCGCTGAACGTACGTCTGCTGAGCCCCATGGGAGCCTCCCGTCGTGCCGGTCGGTCGGCGCGTGCGAGGTCATTGTGTACGGCCGCAGCCAGCACAATGGTCGTATGAGGATCTCGGCACGGGCGGATTACGCGGTACGGGCGGTTCTTGAGCTCGCGGTTCGGCAGGATGGCGGACCGGTGAAGGCGGAGGCCGTCGCCGCCGCGCAGGAGATTCCGCACAAGTTCCTCGAGGGCATCCTCGGCGACCTGCGGCGCGCCGGCGTCGTGGACAGCCGGCGCGGGGGCAACGGCGGCTACCGGCTGGCGCGCGCTGCCTCCGCCATCACGGTCGCCGATGTGATCCGGGCGGTGGACGGCCCGATCGTCTCCGTGCGCGGCGAGCGGCCCACCGGCCTGGAGTACACGGGCTCCGCCCGGCCGCTGCTGCCGCTGTGGATCGCGCTGCGGGCCAATGTGCGCCGCATCCTGGAAGGCGTCACGATCGCCGACATCGCGGCGGACGCCCTGCCGGAACCGGTGCGGCAACTAGCGGCGGAGCCGGCGGCGTGGGAGAACCCGTGAACGCCAACGACCCTTATATGTAACGGAGTTCAACCTCACGTCGGCCGTGTGAAAGGTACGCCTGTGAATGGCCGGAGTTCGCCCTGACGGTGGGTCACATCCCTTCCTACGATGCGGATCGCTCCCGGCCTTCACAGGAACCTCACTGTTTCTCCAAAGAGCCCTCTTGGGGGCCGGAGTGTGCCACCCCCCACTCACAGAACCGGAGAAACCATGACTGGTGGACTCCTGATGAGCGGCGCCGTAGCCGCTCTGCTCGCCACGGCGCTGCCCGGCCAGGGCACCTCGCCCGTCCTCGACGACCCGCCTCCGGACAGAATCGTCATCGACGTGGCCACGGTGAACGGCTCGGGTTGCCCCGCGGGCACGGCTGCCGTGGCCGTCTCCCCGGACAACACCGCCTTCACCGTGACCTACAGCGACTACCTGGCCCAGGCGGGCGGCAGCTCCGACCCCACGGCCTTCCGCAAGAACTGCCAGCTCAACCTGATCGTGCACGTCCCGCAGGGCTTCACCTACGCCATCGCGAGCGCCGACTACCGCGGCTTCCTCTCGCTCCAGCCGGGAGCGTCCGCCACTCAGCGGGCCTCGTACTACTTCCAGGGCTCCTCGAACACGGTGCCCAAGAGCCATCCGTTCAGCGGCTCGTACAACGACGACTGGCAGGCCACCGACAGCACCGACTGGGCCCAACTGGTCTGGGCGCCCTGCGGAGTTCTGCGCAACTTCAACATCAACACCGAGCTGAGAGTGAACGCCGGGACCGCGAACCCGGACAAGGTCAGCTTCATGACCATGGACTCGACCGACGGCGCCCTCAGCACGGTGTACCACATGGCCTGGAAGGAGTGCCCGGAGTCCTGACGCGAGGAAGGGGGCGGCCCGGGCGCCGGTACGGGTGCGGGCCATCCCTGTCGTACGGGGCCGTGAGGGAGTGTCAAGCTCACTGTTGATGGAGGCCCAGCAGCATGTGGATTCGTTGGGCCGGGTCGCCGTCGGCGAAACGGCTCGCGCCGCCGACGTCGAGCAGCGTCTCTACGGCTTGACGGACCTGTCGTGCGGCTGTGCCGGCATCCATGCGGATCCGTGCGACGGCGAGGGGACTCATGAGCGTCCCCTCCGCGGTCGCCGTGTCGATGGCGCGGGCGGACCGCGCCGCATGAAGCATCGCGCCGTCGATGAGCATGGCGGCGTCGGCGATGCTCGCCTGCGCGCCCGGAGCGTCGACCGCCCGCGCTTGCAGTTTCGCCCCAGAGGTGAGCGGCCTGCCCTCGACCAGTTTCGCCACGGTGAGGTCGTACATCGCCATGCCCATTCCCAGCACCGGTGCGGGCATCGAGCCCACCACGTTCTGCAGGCTGAAGGTCGGTGCCTGGGGGTCGGGTTTGCCCGACTGGAGGGAGGACATCAGCACGACGTGCTCCGCGGGGACGAAGACCTCCTCGGCGACGACCGTGTCACTGCCCGTGCCGCGCATCCCCGCCATGTGCCAGGTGTTCTCGATCGACAACTCGCTCATCGGGACCAGGGCGACGCCTCCGTCCGGTGCCGGCCCATCCGCCCCCACGACGGTGGAGACGATCGCCCAGGTGGCATGGTGCGAGCCCGAGGCCCAGCTCCAGCGGCCGCTGAGCACGTACCCCCCCTCGGCCTCACGCGCGGGCGAGGGGCTGCCCACCGTGGCGCACACGGTCGCATCCGGATCCTGGCTCCATATCCGGTGCCGCACCTCGGCGGGGAAGTGCCAGAGGCTGTTGACCGCGCTGTAATACACCACCAGCACCCACGCGGTCGACGCGCAGCCGCGGCCCAGTTCCGCGGCGATGGCCGTGATCGCGCGCGCCCCGACCTGGTGACCCCCGTACTCCCACGGTGTGGCGAGACGGAGCAGGCCCGCCGCGCGCAGGGCCTCGACGGTGTCCTTGGGGGAGCTGCCCCGTGACGTCCGCCTCCCCCGCGTTCGCCTTCAGTACGGGGACCAGCGAAGAAGCGGCCGCTACGAGTTCCGCCTCCTCGGCCGTCAGGTCGCAGACGAGCGGGTCCAGTCGATCGCTCAGAGGGAGGTCGGTGGTCATGGGGATTCCTCTCCGGAAGGGCGCATCGCAGTGCTAGAACGATCGTTCTGTCTCGAAAGTAGCACGCGTGACGGCCGGGCTGCAGCCGACGTCAACTCCTGTACGCGTACCGCCACCCCATGACTTCTGAGGGTGGCAAGCAGGCCCCGCTCGTCGACCATGGCTCAGCATGGCGGTACGTATTCACTTCACCGAGGGCGATCTGGCCCAGACCCGGCTTGCGCAGGCGCCCGATCCCATGTGGGAGGCGCTGCTGAGCATGCACATGCTGCAGACGGGTGCCGGGTCCTTCGTGTTCGGGGGATGGCGGGAGGCCGTGCGGCGCAGGCTCGGCGGGCCCCTGGGGGACTTGATCAGGCTGGCGCCGCCCGTGGGGTACTCGGCGGACTTCCTCACCCCGGCGGCCGGTGCGGGCGGGCTGGATGCCGGGGTCGGTGCCCTGCTGTCCACGCCGCGGCGGCGGCTCGCGCACGATCTCGTCGAACTCGCCCGCGGGGGAGGGCGGTTGCCGTCCTGGGCGGGGCTCCTTGCCCGCGGTGACCTGGAGGCCGTCAAGCGGCTCGGGCGGCTGCACCGGCAGTACTTCGCGACCGCGCTGGCCCCCTGGTGGTCCCGTATCCGCTGCCGTTTCGACGCCGAACGTGCCGTGCACGGCCGCTACTTGGCCGACGGCGGACTCGTGGGTCTGCTCAACACCCTGCACCCCGGGCTCGTCTGGCACGAACCGGTGCTGGAGATCACTGGGCTGGGCGTCGACCGCGACGTGCATCTCGACGGGCGCGGACTGCTCATCCTGCCCTCGTACTTCTGCTGGCGCAGGCCCACACTGCTCAAGGACCCCGCGCTGCCGTGCGTCGTCGTCTACCCCATGCCGCACGAGACCGCCCTGAGCACCGCACCCGGACTGCGCTCACTGAACGCCCTCCTCGGCCGCACCCGTGCGCAGATCCTCGCCTCGGTGGCGGGCCACGCGGTGACGACGTCCGAGCTCGCCCACCGCACAGGCATCGCCCCCGCCACCGCCAGCCACCACATCGGCATCCTGCGCACGGCGGGTCTGCTCAGCACCTGCCGAGCGGGCAAGGCCGTCCTGCACACGGTCACACCGCTGGGGCTGGCTCTCCTCGACGGGCGGTGACGGGACGTCAATCGCCGTTGCTGCGGGGGTTATTGACGCGCAAGGGGTTCGATTCTACGGTCCCGTCAAAGCTTGTCCGAAGCTCTGATCGGCGATCGGTATATCGAACGACCCGAACCGCTTCACACCCCCACCTCAAGGAGCGTCAGCGTGAGTCGCATCTCCCGCACCAGAACCGCTCTCCTCGCCCTCCCCGCCGCCCTCCTGCTCGCCCTGGTCCCGGGCACGGCGTCGGCGTATCCGAATCCCGGTGCGGTCACCGGCGATGTCGTCGTCCACGACCCGACGATGATCCGCACCTCCGCCGGGCGCTATCTGCTGTACTCCACGGGCGGCGGCCTGGGCTACCGGACCTCCACCGACAGGATCGCGTTCACGGCGGGCAGCGACGCGTTCTCCAGCAAGCCGGGCTGGTGGTCGTCGTACGCCACCGAGGCCTGGGCGCCCGACATCTCGTACCACGGCGGCAAGTACCTGATGTACTACGCCGTTTCGACCTTCGGCTCCAACAAGTCCGCGATCGGGCTGGCCGGTTCGTCGACCGGACTGCCCGGTTCCTGGACGGACTACGGCGTCGTCTACACCTCCACCACCTCCAGCGACTACAACGCCATCGACCCGAACCTCTTCGTCGACGACAACGGCAAGTGGTGGCTGTCCTTCGGCAGTTGGTGGACCGGGATCAAGATGATCCAGATCGACCCCGGCACCGGCAAGCAGCTCGCGTCCGACACCACCCGGTACTCCCTCGCCTCCCGCCCGACCGGGACGAAGGCCATCGAGGCGCCGTACATCGTGAAGCGGGGCGGCTACTACTACCTCTTCGCCTCCTACGACACCTGCTGCGCCGGCACCAGCTCCACGTACAAGGTGAAGGTCGGCCGGGCCACCAGCGTCACCGGGCCGTACTACGACAAGAGCGGCGTCGCGATGATGAACAACGGCGGCACGCCCGTGCTGGAGTCCCACGGCAGCATCATCGGCCCCGGCGGACAGTCGATCATGAACGACTCCGACGGCGACCTGATCGTCTACCACTACTACGACGGCAACGACAACGGCACACCGAAGCTCGGCATCAACCTGCTGAGCTGGACGACGGGTTGGCCGGTGGCGTACTGAACTCCGCAGCTCGGCCGACGCCCGCCCCGACGCCTGCTCAGCCCGTCTGTCCCATCCCCGCCGCGTTCGGCCAGCTCTGGGCGTTGGGCCAGCCGGTCGCCGGGGCCGGGGTGAGGTCGGGGACGGGACCGGTGGTGCCCCTGACCTGGGCCGCCGTGAGGCCGCCGCGGGCCGGGACACCCGGCGGCGTCGGCCCGGGAGGCGGCGCGGGCACGGGCGTGGGAGCGGGCATGGCGTACGGCGCGGGCGCGGGGACCGGTGTGGGCGTGGGCGCGGGCGCCGGTGCGGGCATCGGCATCGGCTCCGGTACCGGCTGCATCGGCGTCTGCGCCGGGAACCCGGTCGGCTGCGGTGCCGCCTGGGCCGCCGCGGGCATCTGCGCCCCGTTGGTGCCGTTGCCCATGTGCTGTGCGGCCTGTGCGGCGAGCGGCATGCCCGCCCCGTTGGTGGCACCGACCAGCCGGTCCACGGCCGCCGTACCCGAGCTGTAGCTGGTCCCTGTGCCCAGCTCGGGTACGGCGGCTCCCCTCCTGGTCCCGTAGAGCACCTGTTCCAGGCCGGACACCAGGCGACGCACATCCACCTGTGGGCGCACCACGAGCCGCAGGAAGCGGCTGGACGAACCGATCTTGTTGCCGCACTCGCGGACCAGGATCCGGTGCTCGGTGAGCATCCGGTCGCGGACCACGGTGCCTTCCGCGCCCACGGGGAGGCGCACGAAGAGGAAGTTGCCCTGGGAGGGATAGACCGTCAGGCCGGGCAGGGCCGAGAGCTGGCTGGCCATGTCCAGGCGGTCACGGCGTACCTGCTGCAGGCTCTGCGCGTACTCGGCGCCGTGCTCCTTCAGCATGAACACCACGTGCTCGGCAAAGGAGTTGAGATTCCACTTGGGCAGCATCGAGCGGACCCGGCCGGCCAGGGCCGGGTTGGCGACCAGATAGCCGAACCGTATGCCGTGCAGGCCGAAGTTCTTGCCGAGGCTGCGCAGCACGATGACGTTCGGGCGGATCATGGCCTCCTGGACCACGGACGGCTCGGCCTCCGCGTCCGCGAACTCCAGGAAGGACTCGTCGATGACGATCAGGTCCAGGTCGGCCATCGCGTCCATGAACTGCACCAGCGACTGCTTGTGCAGATAGCCGCCGTCGGGGTTGTTCGGGTTGCAGATCACCGCGACCCGGGTGCCGCGCTTGCGGATGAACTCGGCGTACTGGGCGAGATCCAGAGCGAAGCCGCCGGACTCCTGCAGCGGGAACATGTCGACCCGCTTGCCGGTCTCCATGGGCTGGTCGGTCCAGCGGCCGAAGGTGGGGACGGGGATGGCGAGGGACTCACGGACCATCAGATGGTCGATCCAGGTGATCAGCTCCGTGGAGCCGTTGCCCATCGCCACGCACTGCGGCGGGAGTTGGAGCAGGCTGCACAGTTCGGCCGTGATCGTGTCGGCGCTGCTCGGGTAGTACGTGACGATGTCGCGCAGCCGGGCGGCCATGTCCTCGAACATGGCCGGGGTGGGGAAATACGGGTTGCACGGGATGCAGAAGTCCACGGGACCGGTTCCGTCGCCGCCCTCACGCGCCAGCGCCGCCATCGACGGGCTGTGTGCCGCAGTACTGCGGAACAGCGAGGTGACGTTGTCGGCCATGGAACCTCCGTATGGGGCGGGTCCGCCGGGGACTTCGGACCCGTCGTGCAAGGGCGGCCCGCGCGGGGGAGCGCGGGCCGCCCTTACATACGGAGACTGCGGTGGCGCTGTTCAACGGATGTGAAGGAAGTATGACGTCACGCGCTGAACGAGTGGATCGTCGTCGTGCGGTACGTCTGCCCAGGTCGGAGCACGGTCGACGGGAAGGACGGCTCGTTCGGGGAGTCCGGGAAGTGCTGGGTCTCCAGAGCCAGTCCGTCGCCCTGCCGGTAGGTGCGGCCGGAGGTGCCGACGAGGGTGCCGTCGAGGAAGTTGCCGGAGTAGAACTGCAGCCCCGGCTGGTCCGTGGCGATCCTCAGGGTGCGGCCGGAGCGCGGGTCGCGCAGGGTCGCGATGTGCTCGGGCCGCGACGTGACGCCCTTGTCCAGGACCCAGTTGTGGTCGAAGCCCTTGGCCTGCACCTGCTGGGGGTGACCCGCGCGGATGTCGCGGCCGATCGGCTTGCCGCCGCGGAAGTCGAAGGGGGTGCCCGCGACCTTCGCCAGTTCGCCGGTGGGGATCAGGCCCGAGTCGGTGGGCGTGTAGCGGGACGCGGCGATCGTGAGCTCGTGGTCCTCGATCGTTCCCGTGCCCTCGCCGGCGAGGTTCCAGTACGTGTGGTTGGTGAGGTTGACGACGGTCGGCTTGTCGGTGGTGGCCTCGTAGTCGATGCGCCAGTCACCGTGCCGGTCGAGCGTGAAGGTGACCTTGGTGCGCAGCGTGCCGGGGTAGCCCATCTCGCCGTCGACGCTGGTGTAGTACAGGTGCAGGCCGACGTCGGAGCCGGACGTGAACCCCTCGACGTCCCACACCTTGGTGTTGAAGCCCTTGGCGCCGCCGTGCAGGCTGTTCACCCCGTCGTTGACGCTGAGCTGGTACTTCTTGCCGTCCAGGGTGAACTGGCCCTTGGCGATGCGGTTGCCGTAGCGGCCGATCGTGGCGCCGAAGTAGGTGGTGCCGACGACATAGGCCGCGAGGTTGTCGTAGCCGAGCGAGACATTGGCGTAGCGGCCGTGCCGGTCGGGGATCTCCAGGGACTGGATGATGCCGCCGTAGGAGAGGACCTTCAGCCGGGTGCCGCCGTTCTGCAGGGACCAGCGGTAGACCTTGGTGCCGTCGTCGAGCTTGCCGAAGAGCTCCTTCACCGGCCCCCGGCCGTTCGAGGAGGCCTGTGCGGTGCCCGTGCCGAGCGTGGTCGCGGCGATACCTGCCGCCGCGGCTCCTGCGATGACTGAGCGTCTGTTCAGTTCCATGTGTGCCGCTCCCGTGAAGGGGTGGGACCCCGCCGCGAGGACGGGGCCCGCGCTGACTTACGAACCGGACTTGCGCTTGTTCCACACATCGAAGCCGACCGCGGCCAGCAGGGCGAGGCCCTTGATGACCTGTTGCCAGTCGGTGCCGACGCTGAGGAGGTTCATGCCGTTGTTCAGCACGCCGAGGACGAGGCCACCGATGATCGCGCCGAGGACGGTTCCCACACCGCCGCTCATGGACGCGCCACCGATGAACGACGAGGCGATGGCCTCGAGTTCGAAGTTCAGGCCCGCCTTCGGAGATGCCGCGTTCAGACGGGCGGCGACCACCAGACCCGCCAGGGCCGCGAGCACGCCCATGTTCAGGAAGACAAGGAAGGTGACCTTCTTGTCCTTGACGCCGGACAGCTTCGCCGCCGGCAGGTTGCCGCCGATCGCGTAGATGTGACGGCCGAAGACCGCGTTGCGCATGACGTAGCCGTAACCGACCACCAGCACACCGAGGATGATCAGGATGATCGGCGCGCCCTGGTAGCTGGCGAGCAGCATCGTGACCGCCAGGACCGCGGCGGCGATGGCGACCAGCTTCAGCAGGAAGGCGTTGCGCGGCAGGACGTCGAGCGAGAACTCCTGCTCGCGCCTGCGGTCGCGGACCTCCTGGTAGATGACGAAGGCCAGCAGGACCAGGCCCAGCAGCAGGGTGAGGTTGTGGTAGTTGGTGTCCGGGCCGACCTCCGGCAGGAAGCCGTTGCCGAGCTTCTGCAGCCCGTTCGGGAACGGGCCGAGGGTCTGGCCCTGCAAAAAGATCTCCGTCAGACCGCGGAAGAGCAGCATCCCGGCGAGGGTGACGATGAACGACGGTATGCCCCAGTAGGCGATCATGAAGCCCTGCAGGGAGCCCGCGACCGCGCCCACCAGCAGGCACAGCACCAGGGCGACGGGCCAGGCCACGCCGTGCTGGACCGTCAGCACGGCCGCGAACGCGCCCACGAACGCCGTGAGCGATCCGACCGACAGGTCGATATGGCCCGCGATGATCACCAGCATCATGCCGATCGCGAGGATCAGGATGTAGCTGTTCTGCAGCACCAGGTTGGAGACGTTGCGCGGCAGCAGCAGATCGCCGCCGGTCCACACCTGGAACAGGACCACGATCAGGCCGAGCGCGATCAGCATGCCGTACTGCCGCATGTTCCGGCGCAGACCGCCGAGGACCAGCTGCAGCAGTCCGCCGCCCGCGCTCGGCCCACCGCTCCTGCCGGGCGGCGCCGAGGCCGGGAGCTTGTCCGTCACATCCGTGCTCATCGGGTTACCTCTTTGTCCTTCGTCATCTGGCGCATCAGCACTTCCTGCGTGGCCTCGGCCCGCGGGACCTCGCCCGTCAGCCGCCCGGCGGCCATGGTGTAGATGCGGTCGCACATGCCGAGCAGCTCCGGCAGCTCGGAGGAGATGAAGACGACCGCCTTGCCCTCGGCGGCCAGTCGGTCGATGACCGTGTAGATCTCGTACTTGGCGCCCACGTCGATGCCGCGCGTCGGCTCGTCCAGGATCAGCACCTCGGGACCCGCGAAGATCCACTTGCTGAGGACGACCTTCTGCTGGTTGCCGCCGGACAGCTTGCCCACCGGCTCGAAGACGGTCGGCGCCTTGATGTTCATCGACTTGCGGAAGCGCTCGGCGACCTTGCGCTCCTCGTGCTCGTCGACCACACCGCGGCTCGCGACCTTGTTCAGCGCGGTCAGCGAGATATTGCGGTTGATGGTGTCGATGAGGTTGAGGCCGTAGTGCTTGCGGTCCTCGGTGACGTACGCGATGCCGTTCCGGACCGCCTCGGAGACGGTCTTCGTGCGGATCTCCCGGCCGTCCTTGAGGACCGTGCCGCCCGCGTGCCGGCCGTAGGTGCGCCCGAAGACGCTCATGGCCAGCTCGGTGCGCCCCGCGCCCATCAGGCCCGCGATGCCGACGATCTCCCCGCGGCGCACATGGATCGACACGTCGTCGACGACCTTGCGCTGCTGGTCGATGGGATGGTGCACGGTCCAGTTGCGGATCTCCAGGGCCGGGGCCGCGTCCGTCTCGCCCTCGAACGGGGTGCGCTCGGGGAAGCGGTGGTCGAGGTCGCGGCCGACCATGCCCGAGATGATCCGGTCCTCGGTGGTCTCCGGCGCCTTGACGTCGAGGGTCTCGATGGACCTGCCGTCGCGCAGGATCGTCACCGAGTCGGCGACCCGGCGGATCTCGTTCAGCTTGTGGGAGATGATGATCGAGGTGATGCCCTGCTTCTTCAACTCCAGGATGAGATCGAGGAGTTTGCCGCTGTCCTCGTCGTTGAGCGCCGCCGTCGGCTCGTCGAGGATGAGCAGCTTCACCTTCTTCGACAGCGCCTTGGCGATCTCCACCAGCTGCTGCTTGCCCACGCCGATGTCGGCGATCCGGGTCTCCGGGTGGTCGGTCAGACCGACCCGGCGCAGCAGTTCGGTGGCGTGCTTGAGCGTCTCCTTCCAGTCGATCAGCCCGCGCCTCGCGTGCTCGTTGCCGAGGAAGATGTTCTCGGCGATCGACAGGAACGGCACGAGCGCCAGCTCCTGATGGATGATCACGATGCCGTGCTGCTCGCTCGCCCGGATGTCCTTGAACTCGCAGGTCTCACCCTCGAAGAGGATGTCGCCCTCGTAGCTGCCGTGCGGATGGACGCCGGAGAGCACCTTCATCAAGGTGGACTTTCCGGCGCCGTTCTCACCGCAGATGGCATGGACCTCGCCCTGACGGACCGTCAACGTGACGTCCGACAGCGCCTTCACACCGGGAAAGGTCTTGACGATCGAGCGCATTTCCAGGACGGGTCCCGCCATGGTCGTGCCCTTTCACTAAGGAGGAACGGCCGATGTACCGGCCGGCGGGACTACTGCAGCTCGCTGGCCTTGTAGTAGCCGGTGTCGACCAGTTCCTTGGTGTAGTTGGTCTTGTCGACGCTCACTGGCTGCAGCAGCATGGCCGGGACGACCTTGGTGCCGTTGTCGTACGTCTTGGTGTCGTTGACCTCGGGCTTCTTGCCGTTGAGCACGTCGTCGACCATGTTCGAGGCGACGTCGGCGAGCTTGCGGGTGTCCTTGTAGACGGTCTGCGTCTGCTGGCCCGCGATGATCGACTTCACGGAGGCGAGCTCGGCGTCCTGGCCGGTGATGACGGGCAGCGGCTTGTTGGAGTGGCCGTAACCGTCCGACTTCAGGGCGGCGAGGACACCGATGGAGATGCCGTCGTACGGCGAGAGGACCGCGTCGACCTTGGCGCTGCCGTAGGTCGAGGTGAGGATGTCCTCCATGCGCTTCTGCGCGGTGGCGCCGTCCCAGCGCAGCGTCGTGACCTGATTGAGCTTGGTCTGGCCGGACTTGACGACGAGTTTCTTCTTGTCGATGTAGGGCTGCAGCACGCTCATGGCGCCGTTGAAGAAGTACTTGGTGTTGTTGTCGTCGTTGGAGCCGGCGAACAGCTCGATGTTGAACGGGCCTTTGCCGTTCTTCAGGCCCAGCTTGTCGACGATGTAGCTGGCCTGCAGCTCGCCGACCTTGGTGTTGTCGAAGGACGCGTAGTAGTCGACGTTCTTCGTGCCGAGGATCAGCCGGTCGTAGGCGATCACCGGGATCTTGGCGTCGGCGGCCTGCTGCAGCACGTTGTTCAGCGACTTGTTGTCGATGGCCGCGACGATCAGGCCCTTGACGCCCTGCGTGATCAGGTTCTCGATCTGCGAGACCTGCTGGTCGGGGTCGTCCTCGCCGTAGACCAGCTTGGTCTTGTAGCCCTTGGCCTTGAGGTTCTTGACGACGTTGTTGCCGTCCGCGATCCAGCGCTCGGACGACTTGGTGGGCATGGCGATGCCGATGGTGCCGCCCTTGGCGCTGCCCTTGTCCTCTTTGCTCCCGCCCTCACTGTCCTGCCCGCAGGCGGACAGCGTGAGAGCGAGGGAGGCGGCTCCGGCTATGAGGGCAAGGGCGCTTCTACGAGTGCGCATGTGACCATTCCTTGTTCGTGGTTCGTGTCGTCGTTGACGGCTTGTTGGACCCGGCAAGGGGCTACTGGGCGGGAAAGCGGTTGAGCGGTCCGGGCAGCCGGGAGCCGAGCGGCGCCATGTCGCCGTCCGCACCGTGCCGGGCGAGCAGATCGAGAGCGAGACGGCCGCGCCGCACCCGCTCCCGGGCGGTGTCCAGGGTCACGTCCCGCAGATGGGTGCCCCACGGGTAGATGCCGGGAGCCTTGGACAGACCGAACTTCAGATAGAGCGGTGCGCCGCGCCGGATCAGCTCGGCGACCTCGTACATCCGGACGTAGCCGCCGAGGTCGTCGGGGGCCTCGATGTACATGTCCATGGGGGCGGCGGAGACCCGCCGTATCTCGGTGAGGTGACTGAGCGTCAGGTCGCTGGGCACGTTGATCGAGTCGGCGCCCAGGTGCTCGACGACCGCGTACGAGGCCGGGTTGACCGGCCCGACGAGTGCGGAGACCTTCAGCGTGGTGCCGGCCGGGATGATCCCGGCGGTGCGCGCCCGGTGCAGCGTCCACAGCACGCCCTCGTCGGCGACGAGCAGGCACTTGACGCCCAACTCCGTTGCGCGGACGGCGTCTTCGACGCATCCGGCGAGGGCGTCGTGGCCGCGTGCGCGCAGTCCGGCCCCGCGTGAGTCGGAGCGCACCGAGCCGCCGGTGTCCCAGGTGCCGCGCGGTCCGGTGAACAGGCAGAGCTCGATGTCGCGTTCGGCCGTGGCCTCGACCATCTCGGTGATCTCGGCGTCGGTCAGCATCCACACACCGCTGCCCTGGCTGATCCGGTGGATCGGCACGTCCAGACGGGAGGACTCCTTGAGCACGACGGCCAGCGCCTCGGGACCCTCGCACGAGGGGATCTCGGTGCGCCAGCGGCCACCGCCGGGGAAGGTGTGCGGCGAGGCGTCGGCGGGGTCGAGGGCGGGCGCACCCAGACCGAGCGCGGAGAGCACCTGCTCACCGGGTCGGCGGGCCGCCGTGGCGGAAGCGTCGGTCGTCACAAGCTGTCCTTCGTGTTCGATATTTCGGACAAGGTTCGCGGCTCGGGGCAGGAAAACGTCTTGGGTGTACGCCGGTACGGGGGCCGTCAGGTCGCCCCCGTACCGGCGTACGGCTAGGGGCGGAGCAGCACCTTGCCCACCTTCGGATCGCCGGACCCGACCAGCTCGATGGCCTGCGGGAACTCCTCCAGCGGCAGTTCGTGGGTGACGAGCGGCAACGGGTCGAGCAGACCGGCCCCGAACACCCGCACCGTGTGCGCCCAGGCGTCCGGCGGTGCCCCGAAGACGGTGTGCACCTCCAGCTGCCGTACGACCAGGTCGGTGGGGTCGAGCCCCTCGGCGCCCGGCGCCGGGATGCCCGTGAGGACCAGCCGGCCGCCGCGCCTGAGCAGCGAGGCGGCCGTGCGCGCGGCGGACGCGGATCCGGCGGTCTCGATCACGACGTCGAAGTCGCCCGGGAGTTCCTGGTCCCTGGTGCGGAAGTCGGTCGCGCCGAACGTGCGCGACAGCCGCTCGCGGTCCGGGCGGGTGCCGACGACCAGCAGCTCGGCCGGCGATCCGGCCTTCAGGAACTGCACGGCGAACATGCCGAGCGTGCCGGTGCCGACGACCGCGACCCGCTCGCCCGGCCGGGCGTCGGCCTTGATCGCCGCGGCGGCGATGCAGGCGGCGGGCTCCAGCAGGGCGGCGGCGGTCAGGTCCGCGTCGTCGGGCAGGGCGTGCAGCAGACGCGCCGGGAGGGTGAGCGTGCCGGCCATCGCGCCCGGCTGGGTGAACCCGGTCTCCTCGTACCCGGCGCTGCACAGCGTGGTCTCGCCCGCGTGGCAGCGGTCGCACACCTGGCAGTTGCGGAAGCCCTCGCCGACGACCTTGCGGCCCACGAGCGCCGAGGGCACACCGGCGCCCACCGCCTCGACCGTCCCGGACCACTCGTGGCCGGGGGTGAGGGGGTAACGGACGTATCCCTCGGGCCGGTTGCCCTGGTACACCTCGCGGTCGCTGCCGCAGATGCCGACGGCGTGCACGCGGACGAGCGCCTCGCCCGCGTCGGGCTCACGGGGCGTGTGCGCGGTCAGCCGGTGCTCGCCGGGCCCCTCGACGACGACGGCGCCGCTCACTTCGTGTCCTTCGGCTTGCGCTGCTCCCAGCCGTCCGCCCACAGGTCGAACCGGGCCTGCTGCTGCGGGAACTCGGCGGCCGCGTCGACGTCGAGCTCGACCCCGAGCCCGGGCGCGTCCGAGAGGTGGAAGTAGCCGTCCACGACCTGCGGCGCCCCCTTGACGACCTTCTTGATCTCCGCGTCCGCGAAGTCGTTGAAGTGCTCCAGGATCTTGAAGTTGGGGGAGGTGAAGCCGACCTGCAGCGAGGCGGCGGTGAGCACGGAGCCGCCGACGTTGTGCGGCGCGACGAGCATGTAGTGGGTCTCGGCGGTCGCGGCCAGCTTGCGGGTCTCCCAGATGCCGCCGATGTGGCCGACGTCCGGCTGGATGATGTCGACGGCCTGGTTCTCGAACAGCTCGCGGAACTCGATGCGATCGTGAATCCGCTCACCGGTGGCGATCGGCATGTCGACCTTGGCGGCCACCTTCTGAAGCGCCTTGAGGTTCTCCGGCGGTACGGGCTCCTCCAGCCAGGCGGGCTTGAAGGGCGCGAGTTCGTGCGCGAGGCGGACGGCGGTCGCGGGGGAGAACCGGCCGTGCATCTCCAGCATCAGCTCGGCCTCGGGCCCGATGGCGTCGCGCACGGCCTCGATCAGCGAGACGGCGTACAGGGTCTGCTCGTGGTCGAGCTCGAAGTGCCCGGTCCCGAAGGGGTCGATCTTCAGCGCCTTGTACCCGCGCTCCATGACCCCCTGGGCGGCCTTGTGATACGCCTCGGGGGTCCGCTCGGTCGTGTACCAGCCGTTGGCGTACGCCTTGACCCTGTCGGTCACCCTGCCGCCCAGCAGCTGCCAGACGGGCACGCCGAGAGCCTTGCCCTTGATGTCCCAGCAGGCCGTCTCGATCACCGCGATACCGGACATCACGATCTCGCCGGCCCGGCCGAAGTCGCCGTACTTCATGCGGCGGACCAGGTCTTCCACGGCGAACGGGTCGGAGCCCAGAATGTGGTTGGCCTCCGCCTCGTGCAGATAGCCGATCAGCGCGTCGGTGTGGCCCAGCATGCGGGTCTCGCCGACTCCCGTGATCCCCTCGTCGGTGTGCACCTGGACGTAGGTCAGGTTGCGCCAGGGCGTCCCGACCACGTGTGTGCTGATTCCGGTGATGCGCACGGCAGTTGTCCCTCGCGGATCGACGGCTCTATGAGTGTGTTCGAAATTTCGTCACACGTTCGAAATGCTGGCGTGACAGTAAGGACGGGGCGGCGGGGGTGTCAATGGGTCGAACGCATAACGGTTTCGACACTGCTTTCGATGCGCTTTCCGGCGGCGGTTTCGGTGCGATCGGGGCAGATGCCCGACACGCCCTGCCGGATTCCTCAACTCGCCGCGCCGGAACGGATAGTTCCGCACACAACTTTCACAGGTGTGACTATGAACGTTGCCTGTGAGGAACTTAGTCTTCCGGCGTCATGGACTACTGCCACCCGTGCCGACGGCACCTGAATGGCGCCCTCGCCTGTCCGGGGTGCGGCGCGCAGGTCGAACAACTCCGCGCGAACGCGGAGCGCGACGGCGCGCCCGGGTACACGGGTGAGCGCGCGGGCGGTGCGCACGAGGGCCACGAGGGCGGGCACAGCGACGCGCGGAGCCCCTACGACGCCGGGGACGAGGACGAGAGCGCCGAGGACGGCGAATCCGGCGCAGGGTCCGCGGACGAGCGGCCGGCGGGCCGCGCCGCCGCGCGGC
>NZ_JAFJSY010000139.1 GCF_019857225.1 Streptomyces plumbidurans | reverse complement strand
GCGGCGAGGGCGGCGACGGTCCGCGGGGAGACCGACTTGTCGTCCCGCAGGAGGGTGCCGTCGAGATCGGTGGCTATGAGCCGGGGCTGGACGGCGGGGGCCGGGGTCTCGGGCTGTCGGGTCGCTGAGGTCACCGGGTCATTCTCCCGCATATGCGTGCACGCCCGTGCGGCAGTCCGCACATCTGAGTGGTTACCGTCCTCATCAGCACCGCCGCACCCCGTCCGTCAGCCTGTCGGCCCATCTGCCCGCCGACCCGTCCGCTCAGCCGGCCCGTCCGCTCAGGACAGCTGCGCCGGGGCGTCCATGACGATCTGCTCGAAGACCTTCTCCTCGGCGGCGAAGACCGTCTCCGGGACGGGCCAGTGGATCACTATCTCGGTGAAGCCCAGCTCCCGGTGGCGGCCCGCGAAGTCCACGAACGCGTCGAGGGAGTCCAGCGGACGGGCCCGGTCGGGGGTGAAGCCGGTGAGCAGGATCTTGTCCATCGCGGACGCGTCCCGGCCGATCTCGGCACACGCGTCGGCCAGTTTCTCGGCCTGCGCGCGAATGGCTTGAACCGATTGTTCAGAAGTGCCGTTCTCGTACAGCTTGGGGTCGCCGGTGGTCACCCAGGCCTGTCCGTGGCGCGCGGCGAGCGCCAGCCCGCGCGGGCCGGTGGCGGCGACCGCGAAGGGCAGCCGGGGCCGCTGCACACACCCGGGGATGTTGCGCGCCTCGTGCGCCGAGTAGAAATCGCCCTCGTACGAGACCGAATCCTGGGTGAGCAGGCGGTCCAGCAGCGGGACGAACTCCGCGAAGCGGTTGGCGCGCTCGCGCGGGGCCCACGGCTCCTGGCCGAGCGCGGTGGCGTCGAAACCGGTGCCGCCCGCCCCTATGCCGAGGGTGATCCGCCCGCCGGAGATGTCGTCGAGGGAGATCAGCTCCTTGGCGAGGGTCACCGGGTGCCGGAAGTTCGGCGAGGTCACCAGGGTGCCCAGGCGCAGCCGCTCGGTTACGGCCGCGGCGGCGGTCAGGGTCGGCACGGCACCGAACCAGGGTCCGTCGCGGAACGGGACGCGCCAGGACAGATGGTCGTAGGTGTACGCGGTGTGGAAGCCGAGCTGCTCCGCCCGCTCCCATGCCGCACGGCCGCCCTCGTGCCAGCGGCGGTACGGGAGGATCACGGTGCTCAGACGCAGACTCATGCGTCCGAGCCTACGGGCCCGTACCGACAACGGACGAAAGGGTCACCGTACGCGGCTGCTCAGCCACGGGCCGAGGCCGACCAGGCGCACGTACTCCCTGTGCGTACGGTCCTGGGGCAGCGGCACGATCAGGAAGCGGGCCGGCGGGAAGCGGCGGCTCTTCACGAAGGCGCGGTCGTCGAAGAGGGAGCGGACGAACGCGGGCACGTCGTCACGGTCGACGTCCGGGCACTCGACGCCCTCGACGGTGATCAGTGCGTCGTCGTCGGCGTAGAGGCGGACGCTCACCCGGGGCAGGCCGCCGAACTCGACGTGGGCCTCGTGCGGGAGGGAGCCGTCCGGGTCGGCGGTGACGCCGACGCCCGCGGCGCTGCGGCGGGAGGTCCGGTCGGCGCCGATGTCATGGTCGACCTCGATCTCGCGCGCGTACTCGTCGGCGAGGGCGCGCAGGGCGGTGACGGCGGCCTCGGTGGTGGGGAGGTGGTCCATGCCCTCGATCATGCCGGAGCGATGTGGAGCGGTGCCGCCCGGCGGAGGTCAGTGTGCTTCGGGAAAGCGCAGGTAGCGCGGCGGCACCGCCTCCGTCAGCCACACGCCGTTCGCGCTGACGTGGAAGACATGTCCGTCCCGGTGCATAGCGCCGGCGTCCACCGCCAGGATCACCGGGCGGCCGCGGCGGGCGCCGACGCGGGTCGCGGTCTCGCGGTCGGGCGAGAGGTGTACGGCGTGCCGGTTCATGGGGCGCAGTCCCTCGGCGCGGATCGCGTCCAGGTTGCGGGCCACGGTCCCGTGGTAGAGGTACGCGGGCGGGGTTGCCGGGGGCAGCCCGAGGTCGACCTCGACGCTGTGGCCCTGGCTGGCGCGGATGCGGCCGCCGTCGATGGCGAAGCGCTGCTTGTCGTTCGCCGCGACCACATGGTCCAGCTCCTCGCGGGTGAAGCGGAAGTTGTGGGCGGAGGCTGCCGCGATCAGCACGTCGATCTCGACCCAGCCGGCCTCGTCGAGCGTCAGGCCGATCCGTTCGGGCTGGTGGCGCAGATGCTTCGACAGGTACTTCGACACCTTCACGGTGCGTCTTTCGTCCATCCGCTCAGCATGACGGGAGAGACGCGGATCACGCAGATTATTTTGGGGCTCCAGGTTTGATCCACAACCAACTGTAGTTATCCACAGGCCAGTTCGCCCTTCTGTGGACAACTCCCCGACATGTCAGCCCCCTTCGTCAAGATCGCCAGGGGGTCCACCCCTTGACGTGAGCGCGTCCAACGCCCGTGCCCGCACCTCTCGTTCAGCCGCCAGCGCCACGAACTCCGCCGCCCGCTCCGCCCCAACCAGCCTCTCCACCGCCCGCATCGTCTCCTCCGGCAGCGACACGGAGCGTGACATGTCCCGCGTCGGCGCGGATCGGTCGCCGCCGAGTTGCTGCCGCAGGTGCCGTACCGCCAACTGCCGCATCGCCCGCGCCAGTTCCGCGTCCACCGTCTGCTGGGCGAGCGGTCGCAGGCGTCGTACGAGAGAGGCCGCTTCCGCCGCGTCCGCGTCGGTCGGCGGATGAGTCGCGTCGAGGTAGCGGGCGAAGACGTGCTCGGTGGTGAACTCCAGGAAACGGGTGGCGATGTGCTCGACCTGGACCCTCAACTCCCGCAGATGGCCGGAGATCGCGGACAGCGGCACGCCCGCCGCGTGCAACTCCGCTGCCACGGCCAGCTCTTGGGGGCTCGGCACGAGGAAGGAGTCCTCGTTGCCGGGGTCGGGCTCCAGTACGCCGAGCTCGACGGCCTCGGCGACGGCCGCGTCGTCGGGCGGGCCGCCGAACCGCTCGTCCAGTTCGGCGCGCGAGATGCGGACCGCCTGCTCGTCGGTCCACGGGCGGTCGACCTCGGCGACCAGCCCGAGCACCCCGCCCAGGCCGCGTCCCGCGTCCCACGCCTCCAGGAGCTCCTTGATGGAGGCCAGGGTGTAGCCCCGGTCCAGCAGTTCGGCGATCTGGCGCAGGCGGGCCAGATGCGCGTCGGAGTAGAGGTTGGCGCGGCCGCGGCGCTCGGGCCGGGGGAGCAGACCGCGGTCCTGGTAGGCGCGGATGGTGCGGACCGTGGCACCGCTGACGTGCGCCAGGTCCTCTATGCGGTACGGCGTCTGCATGCTCGGCGCCTCCTCCCCGGGCTCGTCCGAGCTGTTGCCGCCTGTCGGCGGGCGGCCCCCGCCCCGCGCCGGCGCGTCACAGCGGTGGCTCCAGTCGTGCGATCGCCCGCAGTGCGCGCGGGGCGAAGCGGGAGAGGAGGCGGGTGCCGCGGGCCTCCGCGGTGACCGGGACGACAGCTTCGTTGCGCACGACCGCGCGCAGGATCGCGTCGGCGACCTTCTCCGGCGGGTAGTTCCTGAGGCCGTAGAGGCGGGCGGCCCGCTTCTGGCGGCGCTTCTCCTCGTCGGCGTCCACGCCCGCGAAACGCGCGGTGGAGGTGATGTTGGTGTTGACGAAGCCGGGGCAGATCGCGCTGACGCCTATCCCCCGTCCCGCCAGCTCCGCGCGCAGGCACTCGCTGAGCATCAGCACGGCCGCCTTGGAGGTGCTGTAGGCGGGCAGCGCGCGGGAGGGCTGATAGGCGGCCGCGGAGGCGGTGTTGACGATGTGGCCGCCCTGTCCGCGCTCGGCCATCTGCTTCCCGAACAGGCGGCAGCCGTGGATGACGCCCCACAGATTGACGTCGAGGACCTTCTTCCAGTCCTCGGGGGTGGTGTCGAAGAAGGAGCCACCCAGGCCGATCCCGGCGTTGTTCACCAGAACGTCCACCACGCCGTACTCGGCGGCGACCTTGTCGGCGAGCTTCTCCATGGCCTGCTCGTCGGAGACGTCGGCCGTCTCCGCCCAGGCCTCGGGGGCGCCGAGCCGGCGGGACAGCTCGGCGGTGCGGGCGGCGGCCTCGGCGTCGCGGTCGACGGCCACCACGCGTGCGCCCGCCCCGGCGAAGGCGCACGCCGTGGCCCGCCCGATGCCGCTGCCCGCGCCGGTGACCAGGACGAGCTGCCCGCCGAAGCGGTCGGTGTACTTGCCGGTGGGCTGCACCGCCTGCGACCTGCCGTCCTCGACGGAGGTCACGAAATCGGTGATCCAGGAGGCCAGTTGGTCGGGGCGCGAGCGCGGGATCCAGTGCTTGGCCGGCAGGGTGCGGCGGGTCAGCTGCGGAACCCACTGCTCCAGGTCGTCGTAGAGCTTCTCCGACAGGAACGCGTCCCCCAGGGGCGTGATGAGCTGCACGGGCGCGTGCGCGTGGGCGTCCGTGCGGGGCCTGCGCAGCCGGGCGCGGACGTTGTCGCGGTACAGCCATGCGCCGCGCGCGGCGTCCGTGGGCAGCGAGGGGGTGGGGTAGCCGTCGGCGGGGAGCTTCTCCGCGCGTCGCAGGATGCCCGGCCAGAGTTTGCCGAGGGGGCCGCGCCAGGCCAGTTCGGGCAGCACGGGGGTGTGCAGCAGATACACGTACCAGGACTTGGCGCCCTGGCCGAGGAGCTGGCCGACCCGGCGCGGGGTGGGCCTCTTCAGGCGCCGGTCGATCCAGTGGCCGAAGTGGTCGAGGGACGGCCCGGACATGGAGGTGAAGGAGGCGATGCGGCCCTCGGTGCGCTTGACGGTGGCGAACTCCCAGGACTGCACCGAGCCCCAGTCGTGTCCCACCACGTGCACCGGCCGGCCCGGACTGACCGCGTCGATCACGGCCAGGAAGTCGTCGGTCAGCTTCTCCAGGGTGAAGCCTCCGCGCAGTGGCTTCGGCGCCGTCGAGCGGCCGTGGCCCCGGACGTCGTAGAGGACGACGTGGAAGCGGTCGGCGAGGCGGGCGGCGACCTCGGACCAGACCTCCTTGCTGTCCGGATAGCCGTGGACGAGGACCAGCGTCGGCCGCGCGGCGTCGCCCAGTTCGGCCACGCACAGCTCGACGCCGCCGGTGTGCACCTGGCGCTCCCGCGCACCCTTCAGCAATGTCACTTCGAGTCCTTTGCTCGGCGCCGTATGTGACATCAGCGAATGTGACAGTGGTCGGAGGCGGCGTCAAGAGAGGGGTCCGGGCTGTGGACAAAGCCGTCGTCCGGGGCTGTGGACAACGCTCCGTAACTCTCAAGTAGGGGGCACCCCTAAGGACCCGTACATCTGGAGTCTGAGGCCGATCCAGCTCTGCGGTCTGACGACCGGCGTGGTGCAGCTCACTATCGTCGACGACGTGACTGTGATCGCGACCGAAAGCCTGAGCAAGCGGTTCCCCCGGGTGACCGCGCTTGACCGGCTGTCCGTCGACGTCGGGCCCGGTGTGACCGGTCTCGTCGGAGCGAACGGAGCCGGCAAGTCCACGTTGATCAAGATCCTCCTGGGTCTGTCCCCCGCCTCCGAGGGCCGTGCCGAAGTGCTCGGCCTCGACGTCGCGACCAAGGGCGCCGCCATCCGCGAACGCGTCGGCTACATGCCGGAGCACGACTGCCTGCCGCCCGACGTCTCGGCCACCGAGTTCGTCGTCCACATGGCGCGCATGTCGGGCCTGCCGCCCACGGCCGCGCGCGAGCGCACCGCGGACACGCTGCGCCACGTCGGTCTGTACGAGGAGCGCTATCGCCCCATCGGCGGCTACTCGACCGGTATGAAGCAGCGCGTCAAGCTCGCGCAGGCCCTCGTCCACGACCCTCAGCTGGTCTTCCTGGACGAGCCGACCAACGGCCTCGACCCGGTCGGCCGTGACGAGATGCTCGGCCTCATCCGCCGTATCCACACGGACTTCGGCATCTCGGTCCTGGTCACCTCGCACCTGCTGGGCGAGCTGGAGCGCACCTGCGACCACGTGGTGATCATCGACGGCGGCAAGCTGCTGCGGTCCAGCTCCACCACGGACTTCACGCAGACCACGACGACGCTCGCGATCGAGGTCACCGACAGCGACGCACACCCGGACGGCACGCGCGTGGTGCGCGAGGCGCTCCACGCGCGCGGGGTGGAGGTTCTGGACGGCACGAACGGCCTGCCGGGCGCCGGGCACATCCTGCTGCTCACCGCACAGGGCGAGGAGACCTACGACCTGGTGCGCGACGTCGTCGCCGACCTCGGCCTCGGCCTGGTGCGCATGGAGCAGCGCAGGCACCACATCTCGGAGGTCTTCCACTCGGACGCCGACGAGCAGGACATGACGAAGGAGGCGGCCGTCCATGGCGGTTGAGCAGCCCCTGCAGCCGGCAGCCGCGACGCCGGGTGACCAGACCCGTATCCACAACATCGGCTACCGCAACTACGACGGCCCCCGACTCGGCCGCTCCTACGCCACCCGCTCGCTGTACTCGCAGTCCCTGCGCGGCGCCTACGGCCTCGGCCGCTCGGTGAAGTCCAAGGTGCTGCCGATGCTGCTGTTCGTGGTGATGTGCGTGCCCGCGCTCATCATGGTGGCCGTCGCGGTCGCCACGAAGCTGAAGGACCTGCCGGTCGACTACACGCGCTACGCGATCATCATGCAGGCCGTCATCAGCCTGTACGTCGCCTCGCAGGCGCCCCAGTCCGTCTCGCGCGACCTGCGCTTCAAGACCGTGCCGCTGTACTTCTCGCGGCCGATCGAGACCGCCGACTACGTGCGGGCGAAGTACGCGGCGCTGGCCTCCGCGATGTTCATCCTGACCGCGGCACCACTCGTCGTGCTCTACGTCGGCGCGCTGCTGGCCAAGCTCGACTTCGCCGACCAGACCAAGGGGTTCGGGCAGGGGCTCGTCTCCGTGGCGCTGCTCTCCCTGCTCTTCGCCGGGATCGGCCTGGTCATCGCCTCGGTGACCCCGCGCCGCGGCTTCGGCATCGCGGCCGTCATCGCCGTCATGACGATCTCCTACGGCGCGGTCTCCACGCTCCAGGCCATCGCGGACGCGCAGGGCAGCTCGGGCGCCATCCCCTGGATCGGCCTGTTCTCCCCGGTCACGCTCATCGACGGGGTTCAGTCCGCGTTCCTCGGCGCGAGTTCGGCCTTCCCCGGTGAGGTCGGCCCCAGCAACGGCCAGGGCGTGGTCTACGTCCTCGTCCTGCTCGGCCTCATCGCCGCCTGCTACGGCCTTCTGCTGCGCCGCTACCGAAAGGTCGGACTGTGACAACGCTCAGCATCGACCACGTCTCCCGCTGGTTCGGCAACGTGGTCGCCGTCAACGACATCACCATGACCGTCGGCCCCGGCGTCACGGGCCTGCTCGGCCCCAACGGCGCCGGAAAGTCCACCCTCATCAACATGATGGGTGGCTTCCTGGCCCCCTCCACCGGCACCGTCACCCTCGACGGGCAGCAGGTGTGGCGCAACGAGGACATCTACCGGCACATCGGCGTCGTCCCCGAGCGCGAGGCGATGTACGACTTCCTCACCGGGCGTGAATTCGTCGTCGCCAACGCCGAGTTGCACGGCCTGGGCGCGAAGGCGGCGCAGAAGGCGCTGGCCACGGTCGAGATGGAGTACGCGCAGGACCGCAAGATCTCCACGTACTCCAAGGGCATGCGCCAGCGCGTGAAGATGGCGTCCGCCCTGGTGCACGACCCCTCGCTGCTCCTGCTGGACGAGCCCTTCAACGGCATGGACCCGCGCCAGCGCATGCAGCTGATGGACCTGCTGCGGCGCATGGGCGACGAGGGCCGCACGGTGCTGTTCTCGTCCCACATCCTCGAGGAGGTCGAGCAGCTGGCCTGGCACATCGAGGTCGTGGTCGCCGGCCGGCACGCGGCCAGCGGTGACTTCCGCAAGATCCGCCGCCTGATGACCGACCGGCCGCACCGCTACCTGGTGCGTTCCAGCGACGACCGCGCGCTCGCGGCCGCGCTGATCGCCGATTCGTCGACGTCCGGCATCGAGGTCGACCTCGCCGAGGGCGCGTTGCGCGTCCAGGCCGTCGACTTCGGCCGCTTCACGGCCCTGTTGCCGAAGGTGGCCAGGGACAACGGCATCCGGCTGCTCACGGTCTCGCCGTCCGACGAGTCCCTCGAGTCCGTGTTCTCGTATCTGGTCGCGGCGTAGGAGGCCCACGATGTACGACCCCACAGTCGCCCGGCTCACCTACCGGGCCCTGCTCGGCCGTCGCCGGGCCCTCATCCTCGGGGCGCTGCCCCTGCTGCTGATCGCGATCTCCGTCGTCGTGCGGGGCCTGGCCGGCGCCGACGACCAGACGGCCTCGGACCTGCTCGGCGGGCTCGCGCTGGCCACGATGGTGCCGATCATCGGCGTCATCGCCGGTACGGGCGCGATCGGTCCGGAGATCGACGACGGCTCGGTGGTGTATCTGCTGTCCAAGCCGCTGAAGCGGCCGACGATCATCTTCACCAAGCTGATCGTGGCGATCGCGGTGACGATGGTGTTCTCGGCCCTGCCGACCCTGATCGCCGGGTTCATCCTGAACGGCAACGGCCAGCAGATCGCCGTCGCCTACACGGTCGCCGCCCTCGTCTCGTCCATCGCGTACGCGGCTCTGTTCCTGCTGCTGGGCACGGTGTCCCGGCACGCGGTGGTCTTCGGTCTCGTCTACGCGCTGGTCTGGGAGGCCCTGTTCGGCTCCCTGGTGCCCGGTGCGCGCACGCTGAGCGTCCAGCAGTGGTCGCTGGCCGTCGCCCACAAGGTCGCCGGTGGTGACCTGGTGACCTCGGACGTCGGACTGACCACGGCGACGGTGCTGCTGATCGCGGTGACCGTCCTGGCCACCTGGTACGCCGGGCAGAAGCTGCGGTCGCTGACGCTCGCCGGCGAGGAGTGAGAGGAGCGGGGATGGCGGACGACTGGGACGACCTGGTCCTGGACGAGGACTTCGTACGGGACGCCGACACCTCCGAGCCGTCCGCCCGCGCCCGCATGCTCGCCGCGCGTTGGCGCGAACAGGCGCCGGAGCCGCAGCCCTGGCGCTCCGACGAGCCGCCCGCGGGATGGTTCTTCAGCAGGGCACGGCGACGCAAGTGGCGGCGCTGACCCGCCGTACCGTACGGCCGATTTATTCGGTGGCGGTCAACTCGGTGCAAAGGCACCATTGTTGTGTGGAGGACGCCGGTGAGCGCCGGCGTCGCGGACGGGGAGAGGAGCCGGGCGATGTCCATGCACGACAGTCCGCCCCGCTCCCGTCAGGGCGGTTCGCGGGGGACTCCGGTGTAGTTACGCCACTGTCGAGTCCCCTTGCGTGCACCTGCCCGGGGCGGCCGCTTCGAGCACGCGATGTCGCTCTCGCGTGGGCCGCCCACCCTCGTCGCCGTAGCCGCGCCGACCCCTGCCGACACTGCAGCACGGGTCGGCGTGGCTACGGCAGCAGTCTTTCCAGCACCGCCGCGATCCCGTCCTCTTCGTTGGAGGACGTCACCTCGTCGGCCACCGCCCTCAGCTCCTCATGGGCGTTGGCCATGGCCACGCCGTGGGACGCCCAGGCGAACATCGGGATGTCGTTGGGCATGTCGCCGAAGGCGATC
>NZ_JAFJSY010000138.1 GCF_019857225.1 Streptomyces plumbidurans | reverse complement strand
CCGGCGGACGCGGGCCGCGCGGGTGCGGGGGGCCGGCGGGCCGGGGGCGGCGCTGCGGGGGAGCGGGCGCGGCGGACCGAGGCTGCGTGGGCAAGGGGGACACCTCCGGGCGACGGCCGTACGTGGGATCGTGAGCACCGTAGGCCCATACGATCTGTAGCCCGGGCCACCGCCACGGCGGGGCGCAACGGTGTCCCCCATTCGCGGTAACGTAACGGGCGATGAACGCCAACCCCGACGTGCGACTCCCCGCCGTGTCTGTGATCATGCCGGTCCTCAACGAGGAGCGGCATCTGCGCGGAGCCGTCCAAGCGATCCTCGCGCAGGAGTACGCCGGCGAGATGGAGGTCGTGATCGCCCTCGGTCCGTCCACGGACCGCACGGACGAGATCGCCGCCGAGCTCGTGGCCGAAGACCCGCGCGTGCACACCGTCCCCAACCCGACGGGCCGTACGCCTGCCGCCCTCAACGCCGCGATCAAGGCCTCGCGCCATCCGATCGTCGTCCGCGTCGACGGCCACGGCATGCTCTCGCCGAACTACATCGCCACCGCCGTACGCCTCCTGGACGAGACCGGCGCGCAGAACGTCGGCGGCATCATGCACGCCGAGGGCGAGAACGACTGGGAGCGCGCGGTCGCTGCCGCCATGACCTCGAAGATCGGGGTCGGCAACGCCGTCTTCCACACCGGCGGCGCCGCCTGCGAGGCCGAGACCGTCTACCTCGGGGTGTTCCGGCGCGAGGCGCTGGAGCAACAGGGCGGCTACAACGAGGAGTTCATCCGCGCCCAGGACTGGGAGCTGAACTTCCGCATCCGCGAGGCGGGCGGGCTGATCTGGTTCTCGCCGGAGCTGAAGGTGTCCTACCGCCCGCGCCCGAGCATGCGGGCGCTGGCCAAGCAGTACAAGGACTACGGCCGTTGGCGGCACGTCGTCGCCCGCTTCCACGAGGGCTCCATCAACCTGCGCTACCTCGCCCCGCCGACGGCGCTGCTGGCGATCGCCGCGGGCATCGTGGCCGGCGCGGTCCTCACGCCCTGGGGCTTCGTGATCCCCGGCGGCTATCTCGCGGCGATAGTCCTCGGCTCCGTCCCGGCGGGCAAGGGGCTGCCGCTGAAGGCGCGGCTGCAGATCCCCGTGGCGCTCGCGACCATGCACATGTCGTGGGGCTGGGGCTTCCTGACCAGCCCCAAGTCCCTGGCGAAGAAGGTCATCGCCTCCCGGCGCCCCGCGGTGCTCGCCTCCAACTGAGCACCGGGGGCCGTCCGTTGACCCGGACTACCAGGTGTAGTTCGGGTTGACGTGCATGCACTGCTTCTTGTCCGAGCCGTTGATGACCTGTGCCGACGACGGTGTCTTGTCGTCCTCGGCCGGGGCGGTGTACTTGGTGCCGGAGCGCCAGTCGGCCCCGACGACCAGCGTGACCCCGCTGACGTCCGTCGACTTCTTCACGGAGGACAAGGGGACGCCGAGCGCCTCGGCCACCCGCTGGGCATCGCCCTCCAGGTCCGCGCTCGGGTAGCGGATCACCGTCCTGTCCACGCCGCTGATCGCCGAGGAGTCGGCCACCGCCTCGGTGAACCCCTTGCCGGTGAGCAGCTGGGCGATCGCGTGCGCCCGCCCGGTCTGCGCGGCCCGGGTGTTCGAGGCGGTGCCGTTCTGCACCTGTACGGCGATGTGGTCGTCCGCGGCGGGCGGGTCCGTGGAGGCCGGCGTGGCGGGCTTCTTCTTGTCCTTGCCGTCCAGCGCGATGTCCTCGCGCACCAGCCGGAACAGTTGCTCCGCGTCACCCGGCTTCGGCACGACCCGGCCGCTGCTGGACGAGGAGTACTGCCAGGGCATCGTCGTCATGGTTATGCGCTTGGTGGGGACCTTCTTGAGCTCCTTGCTCAGGTCGTACAGCTTCGCCACGCTGCCCAGGCCGTCGTCGACGGTCAGCGCGCTGGTGGCCGTCTCCGCGAGCTTGCGCAGCGCGTTGGGGTTGCCGAGTGTGGCGTTCTCGCGCAACTGGCGCACCATCGCGTTCATGTACTGGTGCTGCGCCTTGGCCCGGGCGATGTCCGTGTTGTCCTCGAAGCCGTAGCGCGTACGCAGCCACTGCAGGGCCTGTACGCCCTTGACGGACGTCGTGCCCTTCTTCAGCTTCAGCCCGGAGCCGTGGCCGTCGGAGGACTTGGAGTAGATGTTGGCGTCCACGCAGACCGGTACGCCGCCGATGGCGTCCGCCATGGACACCACGCCCGCGAAGTCGATCATCATGAAGTGGTCGATGTGGATGTCGGTCAGCTTCTCCCAGGTCGCCACCGTGCAGCCCGGGCCGCCGCGGCCGAGGGAGTCGTTGGTGATCGTCGAGGTGAGCGCCCCGTAGACCTTGCCGGTGTCGGGGTCGGTGCACTTCGGGATGTCGACCAGGGTGTCGCGGGGCATGCTCACGACCGACATGTTGGAGCGGTCCGCCGAGAGGTGCAGCAGCATCTGGACGTCGGCGCGCGGCGCGGTGTTGAAGGTGTCCTTGGCGCCGCCGAGCTTCTGGTTCTCCTCGGAGTCCCGGGCGTCGGAGCCGATCAGCAGGATGTTCAGCGGGGTCTGCCCGGCCGCGTTGGCCTTCGACTCGGCGGCGCGGTCCTTCGCGTCGCCGATGTTGAGATGGTCCTTCTTGATGTTGGCGTTGAGGTGCTGGTAGTAGAGATAGCCGGCCCCCGCCGTGCCGAGTATCACCACCGCCAGAACGATCGCCGACCAGCGCAGCACGCGCCGTCTGCGGCGTCCGCGGTCGCCGCCCGGCACCTGCGGCGGCTCGGCGCCGCCGCCCCTTCCGTCCTTGCCCCGCGGCGTGAGGGACATCGTGTCCTCGACCGCGGGCACCTCCCCGCGCACACTGCTCCGCCCCACCTTGCTGACCTCCCACCCCTGTGTCCCGGCAACGGCCGTGGACGGTCCAGCCTCCCGGGCACCCGTTTCCCCAAACGGAGTGCGCGAGAGGGCGGCGCCCTGTGCGTCCGTCGGACGTGAGCGCGCCTCATCATTGTGCAGCCAGTTGGGAGTTTGCTGTGGGCCCCGGCGCAGCGGGTGCCGCCGCGGCCCACCACCCCGGTCCGCTACCAGCGGTAGGGCGCGTACACGTCCATGCACTGTCCGCTGTCCGAGCCGTTGATCGCGTCGGCGCTGCCGGGCAGCCCGTCGGACTCGGCGCCGGACTGCTTCGGATACGTGGTGCCCGTACGCCAGTCGGCGCCCACGACGAGCGTGACCCCGGAGACGTCCGTCGACCTGTGCACCGAACTCAGCGGAATCCCCAGCGACTTGGCGATGCGCTGGGCGTCGCCCTCCAGTTCGGCGCTCGGGTAGCGCACGACGGTGTGGTCCTCGACGAGCCCCGCCGTGGTGTCCTTGGACGCTCTGGCGAAGCCCTTCTGCGCGAGCTGTGCGGCGATCGCGCCCGCGCGCCCGGGGACCGGGGCGAGCGTGGAGGTGCCGGTGGCGTTCTGCACCAGGACGCCGATCCTGTCATCCGATGCCGAAGGGGCTTTTGTCGCCTCCTGCTTCGGCTTCTTCGCGCCCGACCCGCCCGACGCCTTGCCCTTGTCGTCGAAGGGCACGTCGTCGCGGAGCATCTGCCACACCTTCGCGGCTCCGGCGCCGTCCGGCAGAAGGTGGTTGGCGTCCTTGGGGTCCTCCACGTTCGGCATGGTCAGCGAGGTGATGCGGTCCGTCGGCACCGACTTCAGCTGCATCCCCAGGTCGTACAGCTTCTTCACGGTGCCGATCTCCTCGGAGACCTTCAGGGACTTCGTGGCCGCCTCGGCCAGATCGGTCAGCCGGCCCGTGTCGGTGAAGACGTTCTGCTTCTTCAGCGTGCGGATCATCGAGTTGAGATACATGTGCTGCGCGCGGGCCCGCATCGGGTCACTGCCCCAGGCGTGCCGGGTGCGCAGCCACTGCAGCGCCTGCTTGCCCTTGACCTTCTTGGTGCCCGCCGTCATCTTCAGGCCCGAGCCGCCGGGCACGGCGGCCGTCGGGTGGTCCCAGACGTTCTGCTTCACACAGACGTCCACGCCTCCGATGGCGTCCGCCATCCGCACCACACCCGCGAAGTCGATCGTCATCCAGTGGTCGATGTAGACCCCGGTGAGGTTCTCCCAGGTGGCCAGGGTGCAGCCGGCTCCGCCGCGGGCCAGCGAGGTGTTGATGATGTCGTTGGTGGCCGGGTAGACCCGTCCGGTGTCGGGGTCCTTGCACTTGGGGATGTCGACCCGGGTGTCGCGCGGGATGCTGACCATCGCGGCGCTCTTGCGGTCGGCGGAGAGGTGGATGAGCATCTGCACGTCCCCGAGCGGCGGGTTGCCGCGGGTGTCCCTGCTGCCGCCCAGCTTCACGTTCTCGTCGGAGTTACGGCTGTCCGAGCCGATGAGCAGGATGTTCATCGGGGTCTGCCCGGCGGCGTTCGGCTGCGCCTTGCGCGCCTTGGAGTCGCCGCTGCTGCGCTCGCCCTTCTGCAGATTGCCGTTCAGGTGCTGGTAGTAGAGGTATCCGGCGCCGGCCGTGCCGAGTATCAGTACCGCCAGCGTGGTCGCGGACCATCTGAGCACCCGGTGCTTGCGCCGCGGCCGCCGCCGTCCGTGCCCGTTGCCGTCCGCGTCCCCGGGCGGCGGCGGCCCCTCGCCGCCGGAAGCGCGCCGAGCATCGCGTCGAACGTCGCGCTGAACGTCGCGTCGACCGTCCGGCCGTGGCGCCCTTTTGCGCACATCGCTCTGAGACATCCCCCGTCCTCCCCACCCTTGCGCCGCCAAATGGGCCTGCCGTGCGCCCTGTTAGACGCACGACAGGCCCATTAGGTCACTCGGCGCACTCCACCAGATCGATCCGCGGCTGTGGCCGCGTCACTTGGCGCACTCGACCTTGTCCGCCGTCTGCTTGTCGACGTCCGGTGCCTTGGACGCCGCGGTGAGGGGTTCCCCGGCGGTCTCGAAGTCCTTGCCCAGGGTCAGCGTCATCGTCGGCAGACCCTGCGCGTTGGTCACGCTCTTGCCGGGCTTGAGCGCCGAGCCGGACAGCCCCATGATGTCGGCCAGCCGACGCGCCTGCGGTGCCTGGTCGGGGGCGTACTCCAGCGTCGTCTTGCTCAGCGCCGCGTCCGCGTTTCCGGCGTTCTCGGACTTGGACACGCCCGCCTGGTTCTGCAGGTACTCCAGCTCCGCCTGCGCGCTGCCGGCGGCGGCGCCGCCGTTCAGGATCCGCACGCGCACGTCGGACGCGGCCGACTTGGAGCCCTTGAGACGGGCCGCCACGGCGGCGGCCTCCTTCTTCTTCTCCTTCTTGACCGCGGTGAAGGAGACGTCGTTCTTGATGGCCTGGAAGACCTGCGGGGCCTTGGAGTCGTTGAGGACGACGGTCGCCTTCACCTTCTCGGCCGGGTTGTCGACCACCGGCACGGTGGTGAACGTCAGGTTCTTCGGGTTGAGCTTGCCCAGCTCCAGACCGAGGTCCTTCAGCTTGCCGATGCTGTCGAGGTTGGAGTCGACGGTCAGCGCCTTGGTGCCCGCCTCGGCGACCTTCACCATCTTCGCCGGGTTGGTGAGCGTGTCGTTCGACTTCAGCTTGCGCATCAGCGCGCTGAGGAACTGCTGCTGCAGCGTGATCCGGCTCAGGTCGCCGCCGAAGCCGACCGCGTGCCGGGTGCGCACGAAGGCCAGGGCCGTCTCACCCTGGATGTGGCGCATGCCTTTCTTCAGATTCAGGTGCGAGTCCGGGTCGTTGATGTCCTTGCCGAGACATACGTCGACGCCGCCGACCGCCGTGGTCAGCGTCTTGACCGCGTTGAAGTCGGCGACCATGAAGTTGTCGGGCTTGATGCCGGTCAGCTCCGTGACCGTGCGCGCGGTGCAGCTGGGCGTGCGGTCGTCCTGGCCCAGGCTGGTGTTGAACCGTACGCCGCTGGTGCCCGGGATGACCTTCTCGCTGCCGTCGGCCTGCTTGGTCGGGCAGTCCGGGATGTCGGTGATCAGGTCGCGCGGGATGCTCAACGCGGTCGCGTTGGAGCGGTCCTTGGCCACGTGCAGCAGGATCGTGGTGTCCGCGTGGCCGACGCTGCCGGAGTCGCCGTACTTCGTGTTGCCCTTGCCGGTGCGCTTGTCGGTGCCGATCAGCAGGATGTTGATCGCCTTGCCCTTGCTGAAGCCACCGGTGCTCGCGCCGTCGTCGGAGACGGACGTGATGTTGTCGTTGAGGTGCTTGATGTAGAGGTAGGCGCCACCGGCGGTGGCGAGCAGCACGAACGCCATGCTGCCGCCGGTCCACATCAGGACCTTCTTCGCCTTCGACTTCTTCTTCGCCGGGCGCCGGCCGCGCCGTCCCGGCAGTGGCTCCTCCGGTGTGCGGCGCCGCCGTTGCGGCGGCACATCGCGGCCCGGGGCCGTCGGCGCTGCCGAGCGGTTGCGGTTCGCGGCGCCCGCGTCACGAGCGGCGGATCTGCGCGGGCCGGGGACCGCTGATCGCGGTGTGGAAGGAGTCAGTCGCAGTTCGTATTCGCCGGTGTTCGGATTGAGCACCCACTGGTCTGCGGGGTCGATGTCGTCCGCCCGCCCACGGCTTTGCGAGTCCACGGTTGTCCGAATCCTCCGTTAGGCCACGCGGCGCCTTCCCCCTCCAAGGCGCTCGGTCTGGTCTCGCAGTGCACGACCCCGAGAAGGACCACGCGGCTATGTGCACCGGATCGCTCACACTATCCGCCCAGTTCGGCGTCAAGCGACGACGGTGACAAATTCCACGTCCCTACAACTGGGCAATCCGCCCATTTCATGGGACTTTCTTGCGGTGGCTGTTCGTCGCCTTGGTGTTCGCTTTACGCGCACGTGTCCTGGGCGGCGGTGTTACCGCTGAACGTGGGGGCGGGCGAAACGGACGTCCCGGGCCGATCGGACCGCTTCCCACCGGAGTTGCCATCGCTCTTCGTAGCCGAATTGCGACTCTTTGCGGCGGAATTGCTGGGTGCTGCCCTCGTCACCGTCAACGGCGTGTCCCTGCGCAGCCGTTCGAAGAGCTTCTGTGCCTCGGGTTCCTCGAGCTGGTCGCGATTCGCGTTGTAGACGTACGACTCCCGCGGAACCGTCAGGAATTGCACGCGTTCGGCGGGGATGTCGCGCAGACCGCGCACGAGTTCGTACAAACCACGCAGACTCGCCAGAGCCGGATCGGTGGTGAGGGACGACGTGGCGGCGTCCAGCACGGGATAGAGCTTCACCGGATTCAGCAGTACGTCATTGCTCTGCACCTTGTTGACGAGCGCGCCGAGAAATCGCTGCTGGCGCTCCATCCGGTCGGTGTCGCTGCCGTTGCCGAGGGACTTGCGGGCGCGGACGTAGCCGAGCGCCTGCTCGCCGTTGAGCGTGACCCGGCCCGCGGGCAGCTTCAGCTTGGCGGCCTTGTCGTCGATGGGCTTCTTCAGGCACACCCGTACGCCGTCGACCGCGTCGACCATCTCCTTGAACCCGTGGAAGTCGATGACCATGTGGTGGTCGACACGGATGTCGGTGAGCTTCTCCAGGGTCCGGATGGTGCAGGCCGAACCGCCCACCTGGAAGGCGTAGTTGAACATCGCGAACGTCGGCTCGGAGCGGGTGCCGTCGGGGCGCAGACAGGAGGGCACGTTGACCATGAGGTCACGGGGGAGGGAGATCGCGGTGGCGGTGTGCCGGCCCTTGGACAGGTGCAGCAGGATCGTCGTGTCGGACCGCTCGGTGCCCGAGTCCCGCCCGTAGCGGGCGTTGCCGTCCCCGGAGCGCGAGTCCGAACCGATCACCAGGATGTTCTGCGCGTCCTTGACGAGCGAGGTGGGCCGCTCCTTCTCGTACCGCGCCAGTTCCCGGGCGGCCGCCTCATCGGGCGTGATGTTGCCGTCCAGCTTCATGTACAGCACCCACCCACCCCCGGCGACCCCGACCGCCACCAAGGCGACGCCAATCCCCCCGTACCGCACCCACCGCCGCCGACCCGGCCGCAACAGACGCCTCAGCCCTTCCACGACCCGCTCCACCCCTCAAGCCGCACCAACGCCCTGGTCCTACGACCATGCCTCGGGGGCAGTTCAGAGGGGGCCTGTTACTGACCCGTCCGGGTGAGGGCGGGCTCTTAGGGCCGCGGGGTGACGGCGATCTCCGAGGCCGCGGGGCGCTGCAAGCTTTTGAGGGGCGCAGGGCGACGGCAGGCTTTTCAGGCGGCCGGGGTGACGGGCGGATCTGTCAGGGCGCAGGACGACTGCAAGCTTTTAGGGGCGCGGGGAACTGCGCGACAAGCCACAACGAACCCGCACCCGCCAAACCACCACGCCCCCCACCCTCAGCGGCGCACCACAGACACCCGCTCACTCTCCACCCGAGCAGCCACCGCATCCTCCCCCAGCAGCTCCAAGTGCCGACAAAGCACCACGGACCCCCCAGTGGCCAGCGCCGCGAACAACCCCGCGTTCAGCCCCTCCCATGTGTCGTACGGCAGCCCGGACAGAATCCGCGCTCCAGGCCCGGTAAGTCCAAGATCCCCCGCCTCCGCAACAGCCCGCTCAACAACCTCCGCCCCACTGAACTCCCGCCCACCCACAACCAACGCCACCGCATCCGGATCCACCCCCCCGAACGCCACAAACCGATCCCCCTGCCCCGGCACCTCCACCGCATAATCAACAAACCCCTCCGGCACATCCAAAAACCTCCCCCCAAGCGGCCGCAAAGCAAGAGCAACCCGCTCCCCCCGACAAGCCCGAGCCGACTCCAACGTCTCCGGCCCACTCACCACCACATCGGCGGCAGCCGCATCCCCGCCGACATCGGCGACCACCCCCACCGACGAACACGCCAGCACCCACACCGCCGTCTGCCAGTGCGCGGGCAGCAGCAGCGCCACCCGGTCACCGGGTCCGGCGGCCAGGTCGCCCTGGAGGAGGTTGGCGGTCTTGGCCACCCAATTGGCGAAGGTGGCCACGGACAGTTCGACGCGTTCGCCCGTGGCGTCGTCGTAGAAGGTCACCAGGGGGCGTGCGGGGTCCGTGGCGAGCGCGGAACTCAGCAGGTCGGCAGGGGTGCGGTCGGTGGCGTTCATCCGCGCAAGGGTACGCGGGCGGCGGCTCGCGCACGCTCCGGCGGGGCCACCGGTTCGGAGGAACGGCAGCCGACGGCCCGTCAGTTCCCGGATGGACAGATATGTCTGACTATGTTCAGGATCGGCACCATGCGTCGACTCCTTGCTTCTTCGATCGCCGCCTCGGTCGGCGTCGCCTGTGCGGGCGCCCTCGCCCTCCCGTTGACCCTGCCCGCCGCCGCGGCGCCAAAGGCGCCCGCGACCGGCGCCGCCGGATCCGCCCCGGACGCCCCGTCCGACCTCCCCGGCAGCACCCGCTCGCTGCCCCTCGTCCCCCTGGCCCCCGTCGCCCCGACCGCCCGCGACCGCGCCGTCGGCTCCGGGTCCGGCGGCGAACTGGGCCTGACCCGGCGGGACGTACGGCACTTCTCGATGGTCGGGGTCATCTGGGACGACCCGGACACCGAACTGCACGGACACGTCCAGGTCCGCACCCGCGCGACCGGCACGGGCGTCTGGTCCGGCTGGCAGAACCTCGAGACGCACAACGACGACGCGGCCGACCCCGGCACCGCCGAGCGCACCTCGGGCCGTGTGCACGGCTCCACCGCGCCGCTGTGGGTGGGCGACTCGGACGGGGTGGAGGTCCGGGTCCGGGCCGACGGCGGACCCCGTACCGGGAGCGCCGCCCCGAGCACCCGCGCCGCCGCACCCGGCACCGCCCTCCCCTCGGGCCTGCGTCTGGAACTCGTGGACCCCGGCGAGGACGCCGCAGCGGAGGGCGCGTCGGCGCGGCGAGGCCCGGCCGGCGCCCCGCGCACCGGCGCCCTC
>NZ_JAFJSY010000137.1 GCF_019857225.1 Streptomyces plumbidurans | reverse complement strand
CGCGAGAGCCCTGCGCCGCGTGCGCGGGCACCGCCGCGGCCACCGGCGCGGCGGCGCCCGCGAGCAGCAGCGAACGTCGTCCGATTCTGAGCTGCATACGACTCCCTTTCCTGGACGGCTCGTTCAGGTGCGCGCCCGGCCGCGCGCCTGCGCCAGCCGGGCCAGATGGTCCTCGTAGGCGCGCGCGTAGTACGCCGAGCGGGCCGCGTCCGGCTCCACGACCGCCGTCGGCTCGGTCCACGCCGCCGCGTCCAGCGCGACCCCGTACCGCTCCGCCGCCGCCAGCACCGCGCCCCGCGCGCCCACCTCGCCCTCGACGACCTTCAGCGGACGGCCCAGCACGTCGGCGAGCAGCCGCATCCAGGCGGGGCTGCGGGTCCCGCCGCCGCACACCGCGAGGGAACCGGTCAGCCCGGCCGCATCGAGGCAGTGCCGGGCCGCGAAGCCGATGCCCTCGCAGGTGGCGCGGATCAGATCGGCCCTGGTGGACTCCAGTGACACACCGGTGAGTTCGGCGCGCAGCCGCGGCTCCACGAAGGGGGCGCGCTCGCCGGACGGGGCGAAGTACGGCAGGACCCGGACGCCGTTCGCACCCGGCGGGGTGTCCGCGAGCAGCGCGTCGACCTCCTCGTACCGGACACCGGTCGTCGTGAGCACCCAGTCGAGCGCCGCCGTGCCGACCATCGCGGGCATGGCGCGCAACCAGTGCCCGGGGCGGTCGGTGGAGATGTACAGACCGGCCGGCTCACCGGACAGCTCCAGATCGGTCGTGGCGACGAGACTGGCCAGACAGGTGCCGACGATCAGCAGGCCGTCACCGGGGCCGGTGACCCCGGCGCCGAGCGCACAGGAGGGCAGGTCGTACGGGCCGTTCGCGATCCGGGTCCCGGGCGGCAGCCCCTCGCGGGCCTCGGCGGTGGCGATGGGGTCGCCGACGGGGGCGAGCAGACCGCGGCGGTGCGTGAGGCCCAGCAGCTCCACCACGCGGTTGTCGTACGCCCGGGTGCGCGGGTCGAGGAACGGCATCGACGCGTCCGAGACGTCCGTCGTCGCCGGGGCCCCGGTCAGCCGCCGGAAGACCATGTCCTTGCAGTACAGGGCCGCGGCCGCGGCGTCGAGGGAGGCGGGCTCGTGGCGGTCGAACCAGGCCAGCAGCGGGCCCGGGCAGCCCGGGAACATGGCGCTGCCGGTGCGCCGGAACACCGTCTCGAAGGTGCCGTCCGCCAGCCACTGGTCGAGCAGCTCGTGCGCCCGCCCGTCCATCCAGGAGGCCGCGGGCCGCACCGGGCGGCCCTCCTTGTCGACCAGCCACACCCCGTCGCCCTGCCCGGTCAGCCCGGCCAGCTCCACCGGCTCCGCCACCCGCGAGGTCAGCTCCGCGAGGACCGCGACGACGGCCGCGTACACCTCCTCCATGTCCTGCTCGACGACGCCCCCGTGCAGCGCGAGACCCACCGGGCGTGCCTCGACAGCCAGTTCACGCCCGTCGCCGTCGAACGCGGCGGCCTTCACCATGGACGTGCCCACATCGATACCGACGTACATCTCGCCTCCCGGCTCGTCTGTCAGGCAATGCGTCAGGTCAGACAGTGCGCCAGCGGTTCCCCGCGCGCCCAGCGCCCCACCTCTTCGGCGGCGATCCGGGCCGCCTTCTCGGCGACCGAGCGCGAGGCCCCGCCCAGGTGCGGGGTCAGGACGACGCGGTCGGCGAGCGCGTGCAGCCGCGAGTCGGCGGGCAGCGGCTCCGTCGCATAGGTGTCGAGAGCGGCCGCCGACAGCCGCCCGCTCTCCAGCGCGTCGCACAGCGCGTCCTGGTCCAGCAGCCCGCCGCGCGCCGCGTTCACGACCACCGCGCCCGGCGGCAGCAGTCCCAGCTCGCGCGCGCCGATCAGCCCGCGGGTCTCGTCGGTGAGCCGGGCGTGCAGGGTGATCACCCGGGAGCGGCGCAGGAGTTCGTCGAGCGAGCCGACGCGCAGTCCGTGGATCTCGCCGCGCACATAGGGGTCGTGGACCATCACCTGCGCGCCGAAGGCACACAGGGCGCGGGCGACCCGGCTGCCGACGGCGCCGTAGCCGACGAGTCCGACGGGCAGGTCCTCCAGCTCCAGACCGCTGTGCTCGTACGTGTAGTACGTCGCCCCCTCCCAACTCCCTTGCTCTGCCAGGAGGTTGTGCGCCTGGGGGATGCGGCGCAGGGCCGCCAGCAGCAGGCCGACGGTGAACTCGGCGGTGGCGGCGGCATTGCGTCCGGGCGCGAAGCAGACGCGGACGTCGTGCCGCTCGGCCGCGTCCAGGTTGACGTTGACCGGGCCGCCCCGGCACACCACCACCAGCCGCAGGTCCGGGCAGGCCCCGAGGACACGCTCGGTGACCGGGCCCATCTGGGTGACCAGCACCCGGGCACCGGCGAGCGCGTCGATCAGCTCGTCCTCGGCGTCGCTGGCCTCGGTCACCTCGGCCACCGGGCCGAACGGCTCCAGCGGCCAGCCGAGGGTCAGTTCCGTCACCTCGCAGTCGAGTTCACGGGCGATCGCCGCCGTGATGAGCGACGGCAGGATGAAGTGGTCGCCGGCGGCGACGACTCGAAAGGGCTCGCTCATCGCAGGGTGTCTCCTGTCTCGGCGTCGAAGACATGGGTCAGGCGGGTGTCGGCGGCGACGCGCACCGGCTCGTCGTGGGCGAGGCGTACCTCGGGCCCGGTGAGGACGACGAGCGGGCGCTCGACGCCGTCCAGGGCGAGGGTGGCGACGCCCGCCTCCAGCAGCGGCTCGTGGGCGACGACCCGGGCGGGCAGGCCGTCCTCGCCGGTGAGGTGCAGATCCTCCGGGCGCACGCCGACGACCACCTCGCGGCCCTCGGCCACCGGCACGGGAAGGGTGAGTTGCACGGAGTCGGAGAGCCGGGCGCGGCCGCCGTCCGCGACGGTTCCCGGCAGCAGGTTGATCGCGGGCTCGCCCACGAAGTCGGCGACGAACACATTGGCCGGGCTGTCGTAGATCTCGTACGGCGTGCCGATCTGCTGGATGACGCCGTCCTTCATCACGGCGATCCGGTCGGCGAGCGAGAGGGCCTCCTCCTGGTCGTGGGTGACCAGGATCGTCGTATGGCCCAAGTCCCGCTGGATGCGCTTGAGTTCGCGGCGCGTGGTGTCGCGCTGGGCGGCATCCAGATGGGAGAGGGGTTCGTCGAGGAGCAGGACGTCCGGTTCGCGGACCAGTGCGCGGGCCAGTGAGACGCGCTGCTTCTGGCCGCTGGACAAGCCCGCCGGGCGGGCGTCGAGGATGCCGGTGAGGTCGACCCGGTCGGCGATCTCGGCGACCTTGCGCCGGACGTCGCCCCGGGCGTTCCTCCTGCGCGCCTTCAGGCCGAACGCCAGGTTCTCCGCGACCGTCAGCGGCGGGTAGAGCGCGTAGTTCTCGAAGGCGACCCCGATGTTGCGGGCCTGCGCGGGGCTGTCGATCACCGACCTCCCGCCGACCAGGATGTCCCCGCCGCTCACGCCCTCCAGGCCCGCGATCATCCGCAGGGTGGTCGACTTGCCGCACCCGGACGGCCCCAGCAGCCCGAGCAGCTCCCCGGAGCGCAGCGCGAGGTCGATGCCGCGCACGGCGTCCACCGACGGCCGACCGCGGGTGCGGAACGTCTTGCGCAGATCACGTAGTTCCAGCTCGGTCATCGCTGCCCTTCGTGCCGGTCGTGGCGCAGATCTCGTAACGGACCTTGTGCTCGTCCAGGTCCCGCAGCGCCTCCGCGGACGCCCCGTCGTCGACGAGGAGCAGATCGAAGCGGGACAGCGGGACGACCCGGTGCAGGGCGGCCCGGGCGAGCTTGGTGTGGTCGATGAGCAGGACGTTGCGGGCGGCCGCGTCGAGCATGGCCCGCTTCACCGACACGATGTGCTGCTCCTGGTGGTAGGCGTAACCCCCGTGCACGGCGGACGTGGACGCGAAGCACACGTCGACGCGCAGCTGCTCGATCGCCTCGACGCAGGAGACGCCGAGGAAGGAGGAGTGCAGCGGGTCGTAGTCGCCGCCCAGGGCCATCAGATGGATGCCGCGCTGGTCGGCGAGGAGGTTGATGGCCTCCAGGAAGTTGGTGACGACCGTCAGCGGGGTGATGTCACCGTGCCGCAGGCGGCGGGCTATCTCCAGGGTGGAGGTGGAGTCGTCCAGCATGATCGCCATGCCGGGTTCTATGGACTTCAGCGCGTGCTCGGCGACGGCCGTCTTCTCGGCGCGCATCGTCTTGAGCCGGTACTGGACGTTGGACTCGAAGACACCGGAGGGCTGCGCGGTCACGCCGCCTCTGAACTTCCGTACGATTCCCTGCCGTTCGAGCTCGTCGAGGTCGCGGTGGATGGTCATGAGGCTCACCCCGAACCGCTCGGCGAGGTCGGCCGCGGTCGCCGAGCCGTCGGCCAGGACCAGCTCGGCCATGGTGGCCTGCCGGGCCGCGGGTCCCTGCTGCTGTGCACCGCCACCGCTGCTGTTGCTGCTCATCGTGTCCCGATCAGTCGTCCTGGGCGCCCGGGCCGGTCGGCCTCGAACAGCAGCAGGTTCTCAGGCCGGACCGTCAGCCGTACCGGATCGTCGGGACCCAGCCCCGTCGTGTCGCCGCGCGGGGCCACCAGCGACACCTGCTGCCCGCCCAGCCGGACGGTCACCTCCACACCGCGCCCGAGCACCTCGGTGACATAGACGGTGCCGGTCAGCTCATGGCCCGCCGCGCCCCCCAGCACGATGTCCCGGGGGCGCACGCCGACCAGGACGTCCGTGCCGGGCTGCGCCTTCGCCGCGAGCGGCAGCTCCACCTTCCCGTCCGCCGTGCGGAACCCGCCGTCCTCCGTCACCACCCCCGGCAGCAGATTGATCCGCGGCCGGCCGAACGCCCGCGCCACCTCCGTGTCGCAGGGCCGGTACCAGATCTCCTCCCGGGTCCCCGTCTGCACGATCCGCCCGTCCCGGATCACCCCGATCCGGTCGCCGAGCGCCAGGGCCTCGACGGAGTCATGGGTGACGTAGAGGGTGGTGGTGTGCTGCACGGCCCCGATCGCCTTCAGCTCCGCCCGCATCTGCTGGCGGAGCTTGGCGTCGAGATGGCTGAGCGGTTCGTCGAGCAGGAAGGCGCGCGCGGGCCGCACCAGCACTCGGCCGAGGGCGATCCGCTGCCGCTGCCCGTTGGACAACTGGCCGACCCGGCGGTCCAGCAGGCCGCTGATGCCGAGGAGTTCGGCGATGGCGCCGATGCGCTCGCGGGCCTCGGCGGCGGGCAGCCGGTGGCGCGGCGAGCGCAGCGGGGAGGCGAGGTTGTCGTAGGCCGAGCGGTGCGGGTAGAGGGCGTAGCTCTCGAAGCACATCGCCACGCCCCGGTCGTACGGCTCGACGCCCGCCATGTCCTTCCCGTCCAGCAGGACGGTGCCGGAGTCGGGCCGCTCAAGCCCGGCCACGGTCTTGAGCGTCGTCGTCTTGCCCGCCCCGGACGGTCCGAGCAGACAGAAGAACTCCCCTTCCCGTACGTCGAGTTCGAGCCCGTCGAGGGCGGTGACCTTGCCGTACGTCTTGTGGATGCCGCGCAGCCCGATCACGACTTCACCGCCCCGAACGACAGCCCCCGCACCAGATAGCGCTGAATGGTCAGGGCCAGCAGCAGTGGCGGTACGACCGAGATCAGGGCCGCCGCGGCCGTCAGGTTGTACTTGGGGCGGTCGCCGCCGAGGAAGGAGAGGGCGCCGACGGTGACGGTCTGCGCCTCGCTGGAGGTGAGGATCAGCGGGAAGACGAAGTTGTTCCAGGCGAAGATGAACGCCAGCAGCGACACGGCCGCGATGCCCGGCCTGACCAGCGGCAGGGCGACCTTGAAGAAGGCCTGCTTGCGGGTGTAGCCGTCCAGCAGGGCCGCCTGCTCCAGCTCCGGGGTCAGATCGGCGAAGTAGGACCGCATGATCCACACGATCAGCGGGAGTGTCACCAGCTGCAGCACCCAGATCATGCCGACGTACGTGTCGAACAGGCCGAGCTTCTGGTAGAGCACGAACAGCGGGATGATCACGGTCAGTTCGGGCGCGAACCGGAACGACAGCAGCGTGAACATCAGGTTCTCGGAGCCCTTGAACCGCCAGCGCGCCGAGGCGTACGCCGCCGGCAGCCCGACCACGAGCGACAGCAGCACCGCGCCCACCGACACCACCAGGCTGTTCACGAAGAACCGCACGAACGGAATGCCCTCGCTGTCGCCGAGGACCGTCCGGTAGGAGGAGAGCGTCGGCGTGAAGGAGAAGTAGGTGCTGAAGAGCTGGTTCGCGGGCTTCAGCGAGAGGATCACCATCCAGGCGATCGGGAACAGCGCGAAGACGAAGTAGAGGATCAGGGCGAGGTCCGCGAGCCCACTCAACAGGCGCTTGCGCAGGGTCATTTCGCCTCGGCCGCCTTCCGCTGGATCCTGCCGAGATGGCGTACGAGCACCATCGCGGCGAGGTAGACCACGGCCCACAGCACGATCGTGTAGCTGATGCCGAAGCTGTAGCGCTGGAAGCGGATCGCCTCCAGGTACGCGCGGATCTGCAGGACCACGGTCGAGTCTCCGGGGCCGCCCTCGGTGAGGGCGTAGATGATGTCGAAGACCTTCAGCGAGTCCATGAACCGGAAGATCACCGCGACCAGGACGTACGGCCACAGCATGGGCAGGGTCAGCCGCCGGAAGGTGTACCACCAGCCCGCGCCGTCCACGGCCGCCGCCTCGAACGGGGAGGTGGGCAGCGACCGCAGACCGGCGAGGGCGAGGATCGCCACGAAGGGGGTGTAGACCCAGACGTCCACGGCGATCGACGACAGCAGCGCGCCCGTCGGGGTGTCCGTCCACTGAACTCCCCCCAGGCCGAAGGGTTTCAGCAGATGGTTCACCACCCCCACCGACGGCTGGAGCATCAGTTTCCAGATGATCGCGGCGATCACCGGGGCGATCATCAGAGGCAGGATGAGGATCTTCTCCAGCACCCGGCCGACGAGCGAGGAGCGGTGCAGCAGCAGGGCGACGGCGACCCCGAGCACGGTCTCGACGGCCGCGGCCCCGACCGCGTACAGGACCGTCACCCACGCGGAGTTCCAGAACGCGTCCTGCGTGAACACGGTCTCGTAGTTGTGCAGCCGCACCATGTCCGGCTGCGGCTTGCTCGCCGAGAAGTCGAACAGCGTGTAGTAGAGCCCGAGTCCGAAGGGGTAGAGGATTCCGCAGGTCAGCAGCAGCGCCGGGACGATCAGGAAGTACGGGCGCAGGGTGAGGCGCCAGCCCATGGCGCTCAGTCCACCTTGGAGGCGAGGTCGCCCGCCAGGCCGTTCAGGACCGACTTGGCGTTCTTGCCGCCGTAGATCTCCTGGAGGGCCGCGGCCCAGCTGGTGGTGGCGTCGAAGAACTGCGCCTGCGGGGTGAACTGGATCTTCGTCTGGTCGACGACCGTCTCGAAGGTGTCGAGGAAGCCCGGCAGGTGCCGCATCTTGTCCTTGTAGGCCGCGTCCTGGCTGATCGACTTGCGGACGGGGTCGATGTGGTTGCCGGTGATGGCGGCCTTGTGCAGGTGCTCCTTGCCGGTCGCCCACTGCAGGAACAGCCAACTGGCGCTCTTCTTCTTGGACTTGGCGTTCATGCCGAGCGACCAGATCCACATGTTGGTGGCGAGCGAGCCGTCCGGGCCCTTCGGGCCGGGGTGGAAGGCGATCTTCCCGGAGGCGGGGCTGGCCCCCTTCACGGCCTGGAAGTAGGCGGCCGTGTCCGCGTCGAAGAGCATCCCCGCCTTCTTCGCGCCGAGGTCGCTGGAGCACTGGTACCAGGTGTACGACGTCCACGACGGCGGGCCGCCCTGCTTGACCATGGCCGCCCAGTCCTCGGTGAACGCGATCGCCTTCGGGGTGTTCATGGCGGGCTTGAGCTTGCCGCCCTCGACGGTGAAGTCGTGCAGGCCGTTGCGGGCGTACATGGTCATGAAGCCGGGGTGGATGGTGGCCCAGCTGCGGGAGCCGCGCACGGCGATGCCGTACATGCCGTCGTAGCCGGCGCCCGGCGCCTTCTTCTTGACGGCCCCGGCGATCTCGCGCAGCTCGTCGAAGGTCTCCGCCGGTTTCAGGCCCAGCTTTTTGAAGACCTCGGTGTTGTAGGCGACGACGTTCGTCTCCCAGCCCCACGGCAGCGCGTACTGCCCGCCCTGGCCGAGCGGGGCGCCGTCCTTCAGCGTCCACTGGTCGGACTGCAGGAGGTTGGGGAAGAAGTCGGCCTGGTCCCATTCGGCGCCGGTGGCCGAGGAGTTGCGCATCCAGGGGCCGAGGTCCTCCAGCCAGCCGGGCGGTCCGTACTGCCAGACCATGTAGGCGCCGAGCATGAAGACGTCGTAGGAGGCGCGGCCGCTGGAGAGGTCCACGGTGAGCTTGTCGAAGTAGTTGTCCTCGGGGAAGACGTCGTACTCGACCTTGATGCCGGTCTTGGCGGTGAAGGACTTCAGGTCGGCGATCAGGGCGTCGGTGTAGGGGTGCTTGTTCAGCAGCGCCTTGAGCGTCGTGCCCTTTTCGCGCTTCCAGTCGAAGGAGCCGGTGACGTCGTTCGCGGCCGAGCCGCCGCTCTTCTTGTCGTCCCCGCCGAAACCGGCCCCGCAGGCCGCGAGTAACGGAGTCGCGGCGGCCCCCGCTGTGAGAGCGAGGAATCTCCGGCGGTCGTGCGCGTGCATGTCCATCCGTGACCTCCACGTGGGGTCGGGCCCGGGTGCGGCTGTGTGGGTTGACATGTCGAGTCGACTCGCTAACAGAGGGTGTAACGGCGGAAGTTGCGCGTCAATCCCTCGCGCAAGCGAAAATCGCGGGTCAATATCGAAGAAGGACGTGAAGTTCACAGGCCGGTCCGAGATGTCCGGGAGGCATGGATGCTGGGCGAACGTGAGGCGTGGCTGGGAATCGACCTGGGGACGCAGAGCGTCCGCGTGCTGGTGGTGGCCGCGGACGGGACGGTCCTCGGCGCCGGCTCGGCCCCGATCGGCGGGCGCCGGGAGCGGGAGCGGCACGAGCAGGATCCGGGGGAGTGGTGGGAGGGGGTGTGCGCGGCGTCCAGGGCCGCGCTGCGCCCGGCCGGGGGCGCGCGGATCCGGGGGCTCGCGGTGTGCGGGACGTCCGGGACGGTGCTGCTCACGGACCGGGCCGGGCGGCCGCTGAGCCCGGCGCTCATGTACGACGACGGGCGGGCCGCGCAGCAGGGGGCGCAGGCGCGGGCGGCGGGGCTCGCGGTGCAGGACACCTGGGCGCTGCCGAAGGCGCGCTGGCTCGTCGATACCTACGGACGCGGACGGATCACGCACCAGCCCGACGTGGTCACCGCCCGGCTGATCGGTACACCGGTACCGACCGATTCCAGCCACGCTCTCAAGACGGCGTACGACGTCGAGCGCGAGGCGTGGCCGGACGTGATGGGGCTGCCCCGGGAGGCCCTTCCCGAGGTCGTACGGCCCGGCACCCCGCTCGGCGAGGTCTGCGCGGAGGCCGCCGAGGCCACCGGCATCCCCGCCGGCACGCCCGTGATCGCGGGCATGACCGACGGTTGCGCCGCGCAGATCGCGTCCGGTGCGCTGCGTCCCGGCTCCTGGAACTCGGTGCTCGGCACGACGCTCGTCCTCAAGGGCGCGAGCGTCGAGCCGGTCCGCGACCCGACCGGCGTGGTCTACAACCACCGTGCGCCGGACGGGAGTTGGCTGCCCGGCGGGGCCTCGAGCGTGGGGGCGGGAGTGCTGACCGCGGCCTTCGCGGGCGCCGACCCGGCGGCCATGGACGCGCTGGCGGCCGCGCACGAGCCCGCGGGCGCGGTGGCCTACCCGCTGGTGTCGCCCGGTGAGCGGTTCCCGTTCCTGGCGCCGCACGCCACCGCCCTGGTGCTGGGCGAACCGGCCGGGGACGCCGACCTGTGGGCCGCCCTGCTGCAGGGCGTCGCCTTCACCGAACGGCTCTGCCTGGACTACCTGCACCACCTGGGCGCCCCGCTGGACGGCCCGCTCACCTTCACCGGCGGCGGCGCCCGCAGCCCGTACTGGAACCAACTGCGCGTCGACGTCCTGGGCCGCCCGGCCCAGATCCCGGAACAGACCGAACCAGCCCTCGGCATGGCCGCCCTGGCCGCCCACGGCACGGGCGCCGGCCCCCTCCCCGAGGTCGCCACCCACATGGTCCGCATCACCACCCACCTCACCCCCCACCCCGCCCGCACCGCCCTCTTCGCCGAGCCGTACGCCCGCCTGATCGACGAACTGACGACCCGCGGCTGGCTCCCGGCCCCGGTGGCGGCACATGCGCGCGAGCGGCTGCGGGCGACAG
>NZ_JAFJSY010000136.1 GCF_019857225.1 Streptomyces plumbidurans | reverse complement strand
GCCGGCCCTCAGCAGCGCCGCGAGCCCCGCGGCATGGGCCCGTTCGGGCGCGAGCAGCACCGCGGCGACCCCCGCTCCCCGCCGGGCGAGGCGGGCACCGGCGTACAGGGCGTCACCGCCGTTGTCCCCGCTGCCGACGAGCAGCACGACCCTGCTGCCGTAGACCCGCCCGAGCAACTCGGCGCAGGCCGCGGCGAGCCCGGCGGCGGCGCGCTGCATCAGCGCCCCCTCGGGAAGCCGCGCCATCAGCGCACGCTCGGCCGTCCTTACCGTCTCCACGCTGTACGCAGTACGCATGGGGTCGAGTCTCTCCCGACCCCGCCCCGGGCCGCACCCCCGGCCCCCCGCCCCTTGTCCCCTGCGGCACGGGCCGATTGTCAGTGGCGGCTGCCATGCTCGGCGCATGGGAGTCCTGTACGGCTATTACGCCGCGACCGACGACGAGCAAGCCGTCCGCGCGGTCGTGCGCGATGACGGCGAACCCCTGGGCACGGGGTACGACGAGCTGGTGGTGAAGGGCATCGACCCGGTGGTCGACCTGCTGCCCGCCGAGACGCTGATAACGGGCCGGACGGCGGACGAGGTGAAGTCCGATCCGCGGCACGGCGCGCTGATCGCGATGGTGGGGGACGGCGAAGCCGTCGGCGTGTCGCTCACCGACGCCTTCCGTGACGCGCTCGCCGCCTTCGACCGCCGGCTGCTGGACGACGTCGCCGTCGGCTGGGCGGCGACCGGTGACTTCCCCGGCCCGCCGGACCCGGCCGACCTGTCCCGCTTCCTGCGCGCCCTGGCGGACCTCGCGGACCGGGCGGCCGTCCGCGACCAGCGCCTGTACTGCTGGATCTGCACCTAGATGTACCGACGATGTACCGACCTGGAGCGCGCCGGTCGCGGGGCTCACCCCTCGGCGACCACCACGGCCGAGGCGACCCCCGCGTCATGGCTGAGCGACACGTGCCAGGACCGCACCCCGAGTTCCGCCGCCCGCGCCGCCACCGTCCCCTTCACCCGCAGCCGCGGCTGCCCGCTGTCCTCGACGAAGACCTCGGCGTCCGTCCACAGCAGCCCGGACGGCGCACCGAGCGCCTTGGCCAGCGCCTCCTTGGCGGCGAAGCGCGCCGCGAGCGAGGCCATGCCCCGGCGCGCGCCGTTGGGCAGCAGCAACTCGCGCTCCACGAACAGCCGTTGCGCCATCCCGGGGGTGCGCTCGAGGGACGCCTCGAACCGGTCGATCTCCGCCACGTCGATCCCGACGCCGATGATGCTCATGGCGGCACCCTACGAGGAGATCACCACGGGCAACCTCACTCCACCGTCACCGACTTGGCCAGGTTGCGCGGCTGGTCCACCTCGTTCCCGCGCGCCGTCGCCAGCTCGCACGCGAACACCTGGAGCGGCACGGTGGCCACCAGCGGCTGCAGCAGCGTCGGGGTCGCCGGGGTCCGGATCAGATGGTCCGCGTACGGCACGACCTCCTCGTCGCCCTCCTCCGCGATGACGATCGTGCGCGCTCCCCGGGCCCGGATCTCCTGGATGTTGGAGACGATCTTGTCGTGCAGCACGGACCGCCCGCGGGGCGAGGGCACGACCACCACCACCGGCATGTCGTCCTCGATCAGGGCGATCGGCCCGTGCTTCAGCTCCCCGGCCGCGAACCCCTCGGCATGCATATAGGCCAGCTCCTTGAGCTTGAGCGCGCCCTCCAGGGCCACCGGGTGGCCGACGTGCCGCCCCAGGAACAGCACCGTGTTCTTGGCGGCCAGGGAACGCGCCAGCGCCCGCACCGGCTCCATGGTCTCCAGCACCCGCTCGACCGCGCCGGAGATGTGCGACAGGTCCTGGATGACGGTGCCGATCCCGTCGCCGTACTGGGTTCCGCGCACCTGCCCCAGATACAGCGCGACCAGATAGCAGGCGACCAGCTGCGTCAGGAACGCCTTGGTCGAGGCGACGGCCACCTCGGGCCCGGCGTGCGTGTAGAGCACGGCGTCCGACTCGCGCGGGATCGTCGAGCCGTTGGTGTTGCAGATCGCGAGCACGTGGGAGCCCTGCTCGCGGGCGTGTCGTACGGCCATCAGGGTGTCCATGGTCTCCCCGGACTGGGAGATCGCGATCACCAGCGACCGCGGGCCGAGGATCGGGTCCCGGTAGCGGAACTCGCTGGCCAGCTCAACCTCGCAGGGGATACGCGTCCAGTGCTCGATGGCGTACTTGGCGATCATCCCGGCGTGGAAGGCCGTACCGCAGGCCACGACGACGACCTTGTCGACCTCCCGCAGCACCGGCGCGGGGATGCGCACCTCGTCCAGCGTCAGCGAGCCCGCCGCGTCGATGCGTCCGAGCAGGGTGTCGGCGACCGCCTTGGGCTGCTCGGCGATCTCCTTGAGCATGAAGTAGTCGTAGCCGCCCTTCTCGGCGGCCGAGGCGTCCCAGTCGACGTGGTACGGCCGGGCCTCGGCGGGCCGCCCGTCGAAGCCGGTCACCGTCACGGTCTCCCGCCGCAGCTCGACGACCTGGTCCTGGCCCAGTTCGAGCGCCGAGCGGGTGTGTTCGATGAACGCGGCGACGTCCGAGGCGAGGAAGGCCTCGCCCTCCCCGACGCCGACCACCAGGGGCGAGTTCCGGCGCGCGCCCACCACCACGTCCGGCGCGTCCGCGTGCACCGCGACCAGCGTGAACGCGCCCTGCAGCCGCCGGCAGACCAGCCGCATGGCCTCCGCGAGGTCGGCGGTGGCGGAGAACTCCTCGGCAAGCAGATGCGCGACGACCTCGGTGTCGGTCTCGGAGACGAGGTCGTGACCGCGCTCGGCCAGCTCGGACCGCAGCGCCGCGAAGTTCTCGATGATCCCGTTGTGGACGACGGCGACGCGGCCGGCGTTGTCCAGATGCGGGTGCGCGTTCCCGTCCGTCGGCCCGCCGTGCGTGGCCCACCGGGTGTGCCCGATCCCCGTCGCGCCCGTCGGCAGCGGCCGCTCCTGCAGCTCCTTCTCCAGGTTGACGAGCTTCCCGGCCCGCTTCGCCGCCGCGAGCCCGCCGTCCGCGAGCACCGAGACACCCGCCGAGTCGTAGCCCCGGTACTCCAGCCGCTTCAGCCCGGCCATGACGACCTCGAGCGCCGACTGCGGTCCCACGTATCCCACGATTCCGCACATGCCGGGCAGCCTACGGTTCACCGCCCGCCGGAAAGCGGCACTGCGTGCCCGAAATCGGAAATTCCCACCGTCGTACGAAAGCATTCGGCGAACGTGACACAGCACACCCGCCGACCCGTTCAAACTCCGTTAACAATGGAATGTGATCTCTCCGGTCTCCTCGATGCCCCGGAGCGCCCACCGGCCCAGGCCGGAGGCGACTCCCTACGTCGACCTCACCCGAGCCGAGTGGAGCGCGCTGCGTGAGAAGACGCCGCTGCCGCTCACCGCGGAGGAGGTCGAGAAGCTGCGTGGCCTCGGCGACGTGATCGACCTCGACGAGGTGCGGGACATCTACCTCCCGCTCTCCCGGTTGCTCAACCTCTACGTCGGCGCCACCGACGGCCTCAGAGGCGCCCTGAACACCTTCCTCGGCGAACAGGGCTCCCAGTCCGGCACCCCGTTCGTCATAGGTGTCGCGGGCTCGGTCGCCGTGGGCAAGTCCACGGTGGCCCGCCTCCTGCAGGCCCTGCTCTCCCGCTGGCCGGAACACCCCCGCGTCGAACTGGTCACGACCGACGGCTTCCTGCTGCCCACCAAGGAGCTGCAGGCGCGCGGCCTGATGTCGCGCAAGGGGTTCCCCGAGTCCTACGACCGGCGCGCCCTGACCCGCTTCGTCGCCGACATCAAGGCCGGCAAGGACGAGGTGACGGCGCCCGTCTACTCCCACCTGATCTACGACATCGTCCCGGACCAGCGCCTCACGGTCCGCCGCCCCGACATCCTCATCGTCGAGGGCCTCAACGTCCTGCAGCCCGCCCTGCCCGGCAAGGACGGCCGCACCCGCGCCGGTCTCGCCGACTACTTCGACTTCAGCGTGTACGTCGACGCCAGCGCCGAGGACATCGAACGCTGGTACCTCAGCCGCTTCAAGAAGCTGCGCCAGACCGCCTTCCAGAACCCGGACTCGTACTTCAGGAAGTACACGCAGGTCTCCGAGGAGGAGGCCCTCGACTACGCCCGCACCCTCTGGCGCACCATCAACAAACCGAACCTCATCGAGAACATCGCCCCCACCCGGGGCCGCGCCACCCTGGTCGTCCGCAAGGGCCCGGACCACAAGGTGCAGCGCCTGCGGCTGCGCAAGCTCTAGAAGGGCTTGCTACAAAGAACCATGCTGCATCTGCGCCTGATCACGCCGGCCGAGCGAACCGACGACGTGGTCCTCCTGATCGAGAAGACGGTGGGCACGACACACCTGGTCGTGCTCCCCGGGGCCGCCCGCAACCCGGCCGGAGACGTGGTGATGTGCGACGTGGCCCGCGAGGCGGGCGACGAACTCATCACCGCGCTGCAGCAGTTGGGCATCGAGCAGAGCGGCTCCATCGCGGTCGACGACATCGACCTGTCCCTGTCCGAGCGCGCCGACAAGGCGGAGGCGGAGGCCCCCGGCGAGGGCGCGGACGCCGTCCTGTGGGAGCACCTCACCGACGCGACCCACGAGGAGTCGACCCTCTCGGTCACCTACGTCGCCTTCATCACCCTCGCCACGATGATCGCGGCCTGCGGCGTGGTGCTCGACAACGCGATCCTGATCGTGGGCGCGATGGCGGTGGGGCCCGAGTTCGGCCCACTGGCGGGCATCTGCACCGCGATCGTGCAGCGCGCACCACGCCTGGCCCTGCGGTCTCTGATCGCACTGCTGGTGGGATTCGCCGCGGCGATGGCGGTCACGGTGGGCTTCAGCCTGTTCATGGACGCCGTCGGCCTGTTCACCAAGGCCCAGTTGGAGGCGGCGCGGCCCAACACCGGCTTCATCTACGCCCCGGACTGGTTCTCGTTCGTCGTGGCGGTCCTCGCCGGAGCGGCGGGCACCCTCTCCCTGACCTCCGCCAAGTCGGGTGCCCTGGTGGGCGTCGCCATCTCCGTGACGACGGTCCCGGCCGCCGCGAATGCCGCCGTGGCCCTGATCTACACCGACACCACCCAAGCGGCCCGCTCAACGCAGCAACTCCTGCTGAACCTCCTGGGCATCGTCCTGGCAGGCACCCTCACCCTGCTAGCCCAGAAGTACTTCTGGCAACGCCAACGACAGCGCCTTTAGGGGCGCGGGGAACTGCGCGACAAGCCACGACGACGCCGCACCCCGCAACGCACAGCACGCCCCACCTCGAACCCGGCACCCCTACCCAAGAGCCGACTTCACAGCATCAGCCAACCGCCCTGCAACAGACCGAGCCTGCTCGATATCAGCCGCCTCCACCATGACCCGCACCAACGGCTCGGTCCCGGACGGCCGCAGCAACACCCGCCCGGTGGCCCCCAACTCCCGCTCCGCATCAGCAACAGCGGCAGCAAGATCGGCCGAGTCCCCGACACGGGACCGATCCACGTCCGGCACATTGATCAGCACCTGCGGCAACCGCTCCATCACAGCCGCCAGTTCGCGCAGCGACCGCCCGGTCTCCGCGACCCGGGCGGCGAGCATCAGGCCCGTCAGCGTGCCGTCACCGGTGGTGGCGTGGTCGAGGATGATGACGTGCCCGGACTGCTCGCCGCCGAGCGCGTACCCGTGCTCCTTCATCTCCTCCAGGACGTACCGGTCACCGACCGCCGTCTGAACGAGCTGCAGCCCCTCGCGCTCCAGCGCCAGTTTGAAGCCCAGGTTGGACATGACCGTCGCCACGACGGTGTTCTCGCGCAGCACGGAACGCTCCCGCATGGCCAGCGCGATCACGGCGAGGATCTGGTCGCCGTCGACCTCCGCACCGGTGTGGTCCACGGCGAGGCAGCGGTCGGCGTCGCCGTCGTGCGCGATGCCGAGGTGCGCGCCGTGCTCGACGACGGCCGCCTTCAGCTTGTCCAGGTGGGTCGAGCCGCAGCCGTCGTTGATATTGAGCCCGTCCGGCTCGGCACCGATCGTGATCACCTCGGCGCCGGCCCGCGAGAACGCCTCCGGCGAGACCCGGGCGGCGGCGCCGTGCGCCTCGTCGAGGACGATCTTCAGCCCGTCCAGCCGGTTGGGCAGCACACCGATGAGATGGGCGACGTACTGGTCGAACCCCTCCTCGTACGAGCGCACCCGCCCGACACCCGAACCCGTGGGCCGCTGCCAGGGCTCGCCGTGGCGGTGCGACTCGTACACGCCCTCGATCCGGTCCTCCAGCTCGTCGGCGAGCTTGTGGCCGCCGCGGGCGAAGAACTTGACGCCGTTGTCGGGCATGGCGTTGTGGCTCGCGGAGAGCATCACGCCGAGGTCGGCGCCGAGCGCGCCGGTGAGATACGCCACAGCGGGCGTCGGCAGCACGCCCACGCGCAGGACGTCCACGCCGGCACTGGCGAGACCCGCGACCACGGCGGCTTCCAGGAACTCCCCGGACGCACGCGGATCCCGTCCGACGACCGCCGTTGCCCGGTGGCCCTCGAAGGTCCCCGCCTCGGCGAGTACGTGCGCCGCGGCCACGGAGAGGCCGAGCGCCATCTCCGCCGTGAGATCCGCGTTCGCGACACCGCGCACGCCGTCCGTGCCGAAGAGTCGTCCCACTGTGGTGTCCTCCGAATTGCTGAAGAGAGTGCGGCTCACTCCCAAGTACATTGCCTGAGACTGTCCGAGGTCTGTGGGGGTTGTGTAAAAGAACCGCCCCGGCTGCACAATCCGTGCGGCCGGGGCGATTGATGCGATACAGCGGCAGCGATCAGCGCTTGCTGTACTGCGGAGCCTTGCGGGCCTTCTTCAGACCGGCCTTCTTGCGCTCGACCGCACGGTCGTCGCGCTTGAGGAAGCCGGCCTTCTTCAGCGGGCCGCGGTTGTTGTCCACGTCGGCCTCGTTCAGCGCACGGGCGACACCGAGACGGAGCGCACCGGCCTGACCGGAGACACCGCCACCCGAGATACGGGCGATGACGTCGTAGCGGCCTTCGAGCTCGAGCACCTTGAAGGGCTCGTTGACTTCCTGCTGGTGCACCTTGTTGGGGAAGTAGTCCTCAAGGGTGCGACCGTTGATCTTCCACTTGCCGCTGCCCGGGACGATCCGGACACGGGCGATGGCGTTCTTGCGACGGCCCAGGCCGGCGGCCGGCTGCGGGTCGCCGAAGCGGGACGCCAGGGACTCCGACGTGTACTCGCCCTCGACGGGCACGTCGGACTCGGTGGTGTAGCTCTCGATGTCGACGATCTCTTCGCCCTCGACGGGCGTCTCGACGGTGGTCTCGGCCACGATGCTCCTCAGATTCTCTTCAGTCTTAGGGGGTGGCCGGACTTACTGCGCGACCTGGGTGATCTCGAACGGCACCGGCTGCTGCGCAGCGTGCGGGTGCTGGTCGCCCGAGTAGACCTTCAGCTTGGTGAGCATCTGACGGCCCAGGGTGTTCTTGGGGAGCATGCCCTTGACGGCCTTCTCGATGGCCTTCTCGGGGTTCTTCGAGAGCAGCTCGTCGTAGCGGACGGAGCGCAGACCACCCGGGTAGCCGGAGTGGCGGTACGCCATCTTCTGGGTCCGCTTGTTGCCGGACAGGTGCACCTTGTCGGCGTTGATGATGATGACGAAGTCACCGGTGTCGACGTGGGGGGCGTAGATCGGCTTGTGCTTGCCCCGCAGAAGGGACGCGGCGGTGGTGGCGAGTCGGCCCAGGACAACGTCCTGAGCGTCGATGACATGCCACTGGCGCGTCACATCGCCGGGCTTGGGGCTGTACGTACGCACGGTTCGTAGCCTTCGCTTCGAGTGAATGGTCCTGAACAGGTCACCGAAACGATCACGACAGCCTGGACCGCACAGCGGCGACGCATACCGCGTAGTGGGGTCGCTGGTCATCGGCCCGGTGGACCGGTGTAAGGGCCCGTCCCGTGAGAATGAGCAAGCCAATACACAACGAAGAAGCAGGATACCGGGGCTCCCCCACAAGGGTCAAAACGAGCCCGGAAGAAGCCTTCGGCAACCCCGCTCGGCCACAATGTACGGCAGTGCCGGAAAGGTCCCCGGGCGGCCCGCCGGAGGCACGTCGGCACCTCTCGCACCCCGTCTAAGATGCGCCCCATGAGCTATGGGCAGCAGGGGGGACCCCAGTCCCAGTGGGACCCCTGGAAACCAAACTCCCAGCAGCCGTGGAGCAGCGGCAGCGACGGGCAGACCCCGGACTGGGCGGCGCTGGCGGAGGCGTCGGAGACGCGCAACAGGCGGCGCCGGCTGCTGTTCATCGGCGGCGGCGTGGTGGCCACGGTCGCGATAGGCACCGCCGTCGCCATGGCCGTGGTGTCGGCGAACGGCGACAACAACGCCTCCGGCAGCCCCAGCAACGTGCCGACCGGCGGCTCCATCCCGAGCAGCAGCGCGACGGCCCCCTCGTTCGCGCCGACCAGCGCCCCGCCCCCGCTGGACCCGAAGGAGTTCGTCGCCAGCAAGAGCAAGGACACGGCACCGCTCAGCGTGGACTCGTTCTTCCCGGGCACGCAGCTGACCATGGGCACGGCGGTGTACAAGAAGGGCGCGACGGCCGACACGAAGAACTGCGCCTCGGCCGCCGAGAAGACCCTCCCGAAGATCCTCACCAGCAACAAGTGCACCCGGCTGATGCGCGTCACCTACACCAGGGACGGCGTCGCGGTGACGGTCGGCGTGGCGGTCTTCGACACCGAGGCACAGGCCACCAAGGTCAAGGGCCTCGCCGACAACAAGAGCCTGGTGGCGCCGCTCGCCGGCAAGGGCGTGAAGGCCTTCTGCAACTCCGCGACCTGTCGCACGACGACCAACTCCTTCGGCCGCTACGCCTACTTCACCACCAGCGGCTTCACCAACGGCAAGGACGTCACGAAGACGGACACCAAGGTGTTCAAGGTCGGCGACGACCTGGCCGAGTTCACCTTCCGCCAGATCCACCGGCGCGGCGAGGCCCAGGCGTCGGCCGCGGCCGTCGGCTAGGGACTCAGCAGCAGCCGGCTCCCGGCAGCGACCGCTTGTTGCGCGCCTCCTTGCTGCGCGCGGCAAGCAACTCGTCGGCCGGGTAGCCGACCTCTTCGAGGGTCAGCCCGTGCGGCCGTACGACATGAACGGCCGAGTCCCGTACGCCGGCGGCGAGCACCTTGCCCGGCCAGTCCGGGCCCCGGTGCCCGTCCCCCACGAACAGCAGCGCCCCGATCAGCGAGCGCACCATGTTGTGGCAGAAGGCGTCGGCGCGCACGGTCGCGGTGATGATCCCGTCGTCCCCGCGCACCAGGCTCAGCCGCTGCAGGGTGCGGATGGTGGTCGCGCCCTCCCGCTTCTTGCAGTAGGCGGCGAAGTCGTGCTCCCCCAGCAGCCGTTCGGCGGCCTCGTTCATGGCGTCGACGTCGAGCGGCCAGTCGTGCCAGAGGACATGGCCCCGCAGCAGCGGATCGACGCCTCCGGGGTTGTCGGTGACCCGGTACGCGTACCGCCGCCAGACCGCCGAGAAGCGGGCGTTGAAGCCGCTGGGCGCCTCCCTGAGGGCCCACACGCGTACGTCCCTGGGCAGCCGACCGGCGAGCCGCTTGAGCAGCTTCTCGTGATGCTCCCGCCACACCGGCTCCGGCAGGTCCACGTGCGCCACCTGCCCCCGCGCATGCACCCCGGCATCGGTGCGCCCGGCGACCGTCAGCTCGTACGTCTCCCGCGACCGGGTCACGGTCCGCAGAGCGTCCTCGATCTCCCCCTGCACGGTCCGCCGCCCCCCGGCCTGCTTGGCCCACCCGGAGAACTCGCTCCCGTCGTAGGAGAGATCGAGACGGACACGCACATAACCGGGCTCTACTTCGTCGCTCACCCGTAGATCCTCTCAGCAACACAAAAAAGCGGGCCCGCTCCCCGAAAGGAACGGACCCGCCAACACCCTGTTTTCAGGGGCGCGGGGAACTGCGCGATCAGCCACGGCGAACCCGCAGCCGCCGACCGAACAGCACCCCGCAGACGCTTACGCGTCCTTCGACTCCTCGGCAGCCTCGCCGTCGGACTCCTTGGTCACGTCGACCTTGGTGTCCTCGGCAGCCGGAGCAGCCTCCGCGTCCTTCGCAGCACGCTTGGTGGCGGCCTCGGCCTCACCCGTCGCCTGCTGCGCGACCGTCAGCGCCTCCACCAGCTCGATGACAGCCATGGGCGCGTTGTCGCCACGGCGGTTACCGATCTTGGTGATACGGGTGTAGCCACCCGGACGGTTCTCGTACCGCGGGCCGATCTCGGTGAAGAGCGTGTGGACGACGCTCTTGTCCGTGATGACCTGCAGCACCTGGCGGCGGTTGTGAAGGTCGCCCTTCTTCGCCTTGGTCACCAGACGCTCGGCGTAGGGCCGCAGACGGCGGGCCTTCGCCTCGGTGGTGGTGATGCGGCCGTGCTCGAAGAGCGCCTTCGCGAGGTTCGCGAGGAGCAGCTTCTCGTGCGCGGCACTGCCGCCCAGACGGGCACCCTTGGTGGGCTTCGGCATTTCTTTCTCCTGTGTGTCTGCCCCGGCCGTATCAGGTACCGGGGTCAGGAACCCGATGAGCGGATGCTCACCGGCTACGACCGTTCAGCACTGGCCCGAAGGCTCAGTACTGCTCGGTCTCCACGAAACCCGCGTCCGCGTCGTCGTCGGCGCCGAAGGCGTCGGCGGCGGCCGTGGGGTCGAATCCGGGCGGGCTGTCCTTGAGGGCCAGGCCCATGCCGGCCAGCTTCGCCTTGACCTCGTCGATGGACTTCGCGCCGAAGTTGCGGATGTCCAGGAGGTCGGCCTCGGAACGAGCCACGAGCTCACCCACGGAGTGGATGCCCTCGCGCTTGAGGCAGTTGTAGGAGCGGACGGTGAGCTCCAGCTCCTCGATCGGCAGCGCCAGGTCGGCGGCC
>NZ_JAFJSY010000135.1 GCF_019857225.1 Streptomyces plumbidurans | reverse complement strand
GCAGTTGGGCCCGTTCGACCGGGTCCAGGTCGGCGACGTCGCGGTGGCGCAGCACCTCGGAAGCGCTGGCGAGCGCGGCCGCGGGCGGCACCTGCTCCTCCTCGCCCCGCGCGGCCGTGCCGGGCGCGGGGCCCTCCCGTACGACCAGGCGCAGCCGCGGCGGGGGAGTGGCGGCCGCGCGGTGCCCGGCGGGCGCACGGTCACCGAAGTACGCGGCGAACACCCGCTCGTACCGCTCCAGGTCGTCCCGCCCGCCGCACAGCGTCAGCCGTCCCGCCCAGTACACGTCCGCCCGCATCCCGGGCCGCAGTTCGTCCACGGCGCCCAGAAACGCGTGCACCCGCTCGGTACTCGCGTCGACGTCGGCGGCCCGCAGGGCACGCGCGAACCCCAGAAGTACGGCGTCGGCGTGCCCGCCGTCCGGCCCGCGCCCGTCGACGAGCCCCCGGCCCCCGTTGTCGGCCCACCGCGCCCCGTCGGCCATACCGCTCACGCCCCCCTGGCCGCGAGGACGGCCGCCAGATCGAGCCCCCGGGCCCGCTCGGCGTCCTCGCGGTACTTCAGGACCGACCCCAGGGTCGCCACCGCCAGCTCCGCGTCCACCTCGCTCGCGCCGAGCGCGTCCAGGGCCTCGGCCCAGTCGATCGTCTCGGCGACCCCCGGCGGTTTGAGCAGCTCCTGTGACCGCAGGGCCTGCACCAGCGCGGTCACCTGCTCCGCAAGGCGTGCCGACACACCGGGCAACCTGCGCCGTACGATGGCCAGTTCGCGGGCGAAGCCGGGGTGGTCGAACCAGTGGTACAGACAGCGCCGCTTGAGCGCGTCGTGCACCTCGCGGGTGCGGTTGGAGGTCAGCACCACCACCGGGGGCACCTCGGCGCGCAGGGTGCCCAGCTCCGGGATCGTGACGGAGAACTCCGACAGCAGCTCCAGCAGGAACGCCTCGAACTCGTCGTCGGCGCGGTCGATCTCGTCGACGAGGAGCACCGACGGCTGGGTCTCCAGCGCCTTCAGCAGCGGCCGGGCGACCAGGAAGCGCCGGTCGTACAGCTCGCCCTCCAGCCGGTCGGCGTCCTTCACACCGGCCGCCTCGGCGGCCCGCAGATGCAGCAGCTGACGGGGGAAGTCCCAGTCGTAGAGCGCCTGCGAGGCGTCGATGCCCTCATGGCACTGCAGCCGGATCAGGGGTGCGCCGAGCGCCTGGGCGAGGGCGGACGCCAGCGCGGTCTTGCCCACGCCGGCGTCGCCCTCGCAGAAGATCGGCCGGTGCAGCCGCAGGGCCAGGAAGCAGGCCGTCGCCAGCCCGTCGTCGACGAGATAGCCCGTCGCCTCCAGGCGGGTCCGGATCTGCTCGGGACCCGCGACGTCCGCGGCCGGGTCCTGCCTGTCCCTGATCGCCGCTCACCCCATTCCGGCGGCGGCCAGGACCGCCCGCCTGGTGAGCACCCGCGCCAGGTGCTCGCGGTACTCGACGGAGGCGGACATGTCCTGGGACGGGTGGGTCCCCTCGGCGGCCGCCTCCGTGGCCCTCGCCACGGACTCGGCGTCCCCGGCTCCGATCAGGGCCGCCTCGGCCGCCGCGGCGCGCAGCGGGGTCGAGCCCATGTTGGTCAGGCCGACCCGGGCCTCGGCGATGTGCCCGTCGTCGCGCCGCACCAGCGCGGCCACGCCGACGATCGCGTAGGCCTGGGCGACCCGGTGGAACTTCTCGTAGTGGAAGCCCCAGCCGTCCGCCTTGGGCAGCCGCACCTCGACCAAAAGCTCGTCGGGTGCGAGGGCGGTCTGGAGGTAGTCGACGAAGAACTCACGGGCCGGGATCGTGCGCCGTCCGCCCGGTCCCTGTGCCACCAGCTCGCCGTCCAGTGCCAGCACCACCCCGGGCAGGTCCGCGGCCGGGTCGGCGTGCGCGAGCGAGCCGCCGAGGGTGCCCCGGTGGCGTACCGCGGGGTCAGCCACGGTCGCCGTGGCCGACGCCAGCAGGGCCGCGTGCCGGCGCACCAGCGGATCGTGGATGACGTCGTGATGCGTGGTCATCGCGCCGATGACGAGCGTGTCGCCGTCCTCGCGCACCCCGCGCAGCTCGGGGATGCGGCCGACGTCCACGACCAGCTCGGGAAAGGCCAGCCGCAGCCTCAGCAGCGGCAGCAGGCTCTGCCCGCCGGCCAGCACCTTGGCCTCCTCGCCGGCGCCCGCGAGGGTGCGCACCGCCTCGTCGACGCTGTCCGGCCGGGCGTAGTCGAATGCCGGAGGAATCATGCCTGGGCCTCCCTCACCGCTCGCCACACCCGCTCGGGTGTGCACGGCATACGGATGTCCTGGACCCCCAGTGGGCGCAGCGCGTCCACGATCGCGTTGACCACCGCGGGCGTCGACGCGATCGTCCCGGCCTCGCCGACTCCCTTGACGCCCAAGGGGTTCGAGGTGGCGGGTGTCTCGGTCCGCTCGGTCGTGAACTCGGGCAGGTCCACCGCCGACGGCACGAAGTAGTCGGCCATCGTGCCGGAGACCAGGTTGCCCTCGTCGTCGTAGACGGCCTCCTCGTACAGCGCCTGCGCGATGCCCTGCGCGAGACCGCCGTGCACCTGCCCCTCGACGATCATCGGGTTGACGACCTTGCCGACGTCGTCGACGCAGACGTAGGAGCGGATGTGTGTCTGCCCCGTCTCCGTGTCCACCTCGACGGCACACAAATGGGTGCCGTGGGGGTAGGAGAAGTTGTCCGGGTCGATCAGGTGCTCGGCGTTGATGGTGGGCTCGAAGCCGTCCGGCAGGTCGTGCGAGGTGAACGTCTCGAAGGCGACCTCCTGGATCGTCTTGCGGGCGTCCGGGGAGCCCTTGACGGAGAACACACCGCCCGAGAAGTCCAGGTCCTGCTCGCTCGCCTCCAGGAGGTGGGCGGCCACCTTCCGCGCCTTGGCGACCACCTTCTGCGCGGCGCTGTGGACGGCGGTACCGCCCACCACCAGCGACCGCGAGCCGTAGGTGTCCATGCCCTGCGGGGACGCCTTGGTGTCGCCGTGCACCACCTCGACGTCCTCGAACGGCACGCCCAGCACATCGGCGGCGATCTGGCTCCAGCAGGTCACATGGCCCTGGCCGTGCGGGCTGGTGCCGGTGACCACCTCGACCTTGCCGGTGGGCAGCATCCGGATGCTCGCCGCCTCCCAGCCGCCGGCCGAGTACCTCAGGTCCCGCAGCACCCGGCTCGGCGCGAGCCCGCACATCTCGGTGTACGTCGACACGCCGATGCCGAGACGGACGGCGTCCCCGCGGCGGTTGCGGTCCGCCTGCTCGGCGCGCAGCTTGTCGTAGTCGAAGAGCCCGAGCGCCTTCTCCGTGGCGGCCTCGTAGTTGCCGCTGTCGTAGGTCAGACCGGCGATCGAGGTGTACGGGAACTCCTCGTGCCCGATCCAGTTGCGGCGCCGCAACTCCACCGGATCCAGGCCGAGTTCGACGGCCAGGTCGTCCATGATCCGTTCGATGGCGTACGTCGCCTCGGGGCGTCCCGCGCCGCGGTAGGCGTCCGTCGGCGTCCTGGTCGTGAAGACGCCGGTGCAGGTGAAGTCGTAGGAGTCCATCTTGTAGATCGCCGGGTACATGAAGGCGCCCAGGATCGGGATGCCCGGGGTGACGAGCATCAGGTAGGCGCCCATGTCGGCCAGCAGGTCGACCTTGAGACCGAGCAGCTTGCCGTCGCGGTTCGCGGCGATCTCGATGTCCTGGATCATGCCGCGGCCGTGGTGGGTGGCGAGATAGCCCTCGGAGCGGGACTCGGTCCACTTCACCGGCCGGCCGATCTTGCGGGCGACCGCGAGCGCGAGCGCCTCCTCGCCGTACACCTGGAGCTTGGAGCCGAAGCCGCCGCCGACGTCGGGGGCGACCACCCGGATCTTGTGCTCGGGGATGCCGGTGACGACCGCCATCATGACGCGCACGATGTGCGGGATCTGCGTGGCGGTATACAGCGTGTACTCGCCGGACGCGGCGAGCGGGGTGACGACGACCGCGCGCGGCTCCATCGCGTTGGGGATGAGCCGCTGGTGGTGGTAGCGGCGGGTGAGGGTGACCTCGGCGCGCTCGCGCACGGAGTCGAAGGACTCGCCGGTCTTCAGGGGCCACACGTAGCAGCGGTTGGTGCCCTTGTCGGAGTGGACCAGCGGGGAGTCCTCCGAGAGCGCGGCCTCCAGGTCCAGGACCGGGGGCAGCGGCTCGTAGTCGACCTCGATCGCCTCCAGGGCGTCGGCGGCCGCGTAGCGGTCACGGGCCACCACGAGCGCGACCGGGTCGCCGGCGTGGCGCACCTCGTCGACGGCCATCGGCGGGTGGTCCGGCAGCACGATGTCCTCGGTCACCGGCCAGGCGCAGGGCAGCGAACCCAGCCCCTCGGCCAGGTCGGCGCCGCTGAACGCCGCGATGACACCGGGGCGTTCGAGGGCCGGGGAGACATCGACGCGGGTGATGCGGGCGTGCGCCATCGGGCTGCGCAGGATCGCCATGTGGAGCAGTCCGTTGACGCTGATGTTGTCGGTCCAGTTGGTCTGCCCGGTGATCAGGCGGGCGTCCTCCTTGCGGGGCCGGGCCCGGCCGACCTCGCGCTCCGTGGCCTGGTCGGTCATGCCGACACCTCCTGCTCGGAGGCCGCCTGGACGGCTTGCACGATGTTCTGGTAGCCGGTGCAGCGGCACAGATTGCCCTCGAGGGCGTGACGGATCTCGTCCGGGGTGGGGTGCGGGTGCTCGCGCAGCAGATCACGGGCGGCCATCAGCATCCCCGGCGTGCAGTAACCACATTGCAGGGCGTGTTTCTCGTGGAAGGCCCGCTGCAGGCCGGACAGCTCCCCGTCCCGGGCCAGACCCTCGACCGTGGTCACCTCACCGCCGTCCGCCTGGACCGCGAGCACCGAGCAGCTCTTGACGCTGACCCCGTCCAGCTCGACCGTGCACGCCCCGCAGTTCGAGGTGTCACAGCCGATCGGGGTGCCGGTCAGTCCGAGCCGGTCGCGCAGGTAGTGGATCAGCAGGAGACGGGGTTCCACCTCGTCCTGGTACGTCGTGCCGTCCACTTTCACCGAGATACGGGTCATGAGCCCTCCCAGGACCACGGGGCGTGATGTAGGTCACTGTAGGGCCGCCGGGGAGAGGCGGCGAGTGCTGGGACCGAGGTTCGTTGAGCGTTAATCCATTGCCGTCGCGGGCGCGGCTCTGCTGCACTGCTCGGGACGCAGCCGGAACAGATGCAAGGAGCACCGATGCGCACATCGCTCATGTCCACCCAGGAAGGAACGACCCACTCTTCGAAGGACATGACGCTTCGTGCATCTGCTCAACCTAGGCATCCTCGCGCACGTGGACGCGGGTAAGACCAGTCTGACCGAGCGGTTGCTGCACACCGTCGGGATCACCGACGAGATCGGCAGCGTCGACGCCGGCAGCACCCGCACCGACACCCTCGCGCTGGAGCGCCGGCGCGGTATCACCATCAAGTCCGCGGTCGTCTCGTTCGCGATCGACGACGTCACGGTCAACCTCATCGACACCCCCGGCCACCCCGACTTCATCGCCGAGGTGGAGCGGGTGCTCGGCGTGCTCGACGGCGCCGTCCTGGTGGTCTCGGCCGTCGAGGGGGTCCAGGCACAGACCCGCATCCTGATGCGGACCCTGCAGCGGCTGCGCATCCCGACCCTGCTGTTCGTCAACAAGGTCGACCGCCGCGGCGCCGACATCGACGGCGTCCTGCGCGCGATCCGCGAGCGGCTCACACCGGCGGTCGTGCCGATGGGGACGGCCGACGTGCCGGGGACGCCCGACGCCTCGTTCCGGCCCGGGGTCGGCGTGGGGGCGCTGGATGGGCTGGATGTGCTGGATGTGCTGGATGTGCTGGCGGAGCACGACGACGAGCTGCTCGCCGCGTATGTGGAGGGCCGTGCCAGTGCTATGTCACATTCCACCCTGCGCGTGGCCCTGATCGCCCAGACCCGCCAGGCCCTCGTCCACCCCGTCTACTTCGGCTCCGCCATCACCGGCGCCGGCGTGGACGCCCTGGTCACCGGCCTGAAGGAGCTTCTGCCCCCGGCCGACGGCGACCCCGAGGGGCCGGTCTCGGGCACCGTCTTCAAGGTCGAGCGGGGCCCGGCGGGGGAGAAAGTGGCGTACGCGCGGATGTTCTCCGGGACGCTGCGCACCCGCGACCGGATCCCGTTCGCGGAGGGCTCCCAGGAGGGCAGGATCACCGCGATCAGCGTCTTCGACCAGGGCACCGACGCCCGCGCCGACGCCGTCCCGGCCGGCCGGATCGCCCGGCTGTGGGGCCTCGCCGACGTCAGGATCGGCGACGCCCTCGGCGAGCCGCGCAAGGCGTACGAGCACTTCTTCGCGCCGCCGACACTGGAGACGGTCGTCGTCCCGGGGCCCGGCACGGACAACCGCAGGCTCCATCTCGCGCTCACCCGGCTCGCCGAGCAGGACCCCCTGATCGACCTGCGCCACGACGAGGTGCGCCGGGAGACCGCCGTGTCCCTGTACGGCGAGGTGCAGAAGGAGGTCGTCCAGGCCACCCTCGCCGAGGAGTTCGGCCTCGAGGTCACCTTCCGCGAGACCACGACGATCTGCATCGAGCGGCCGGCCGGCACGGGGTCGGCGGTCGAGTTCAACAAGAAGGACGACAACCCCTTCCTGGCCACGGTCGGCCTGCGCGTGGACCCCGCGCCGATCGGCTCCGGCATCGGCTTCCGGCTGGAGGTGGAGCTCGGCTCGATGCCGTACGCCTTCTTCAGGGCCGTCGAGGACACCGTCCGCGAGACCCTCGGCCAGGGCCTGCACGGCTGGCAGGTCGCCGACTGCACGGTCACGATGACTCACTCCGGCTACTCGCCCCGCCAGAGCCACGCCCACCAGGGCTTCGACAAGAGCATGTCGAGCACGGGCGCGGACTTCCGCGGGGTCACCCCGCTGGTCCTGGTCGAGGCGCTGCGCCGGGCGGGCACGCAGGTCCACGAGCCCATGCACCGCTTCCGCCTGGAGGCACCGGCCGACACGCTCGGCGCACTGCTGCCGGTGCTGGCCGCGCTGCGGGCCGTGGCGCGGACGACCGAGACACGCGGCGCCGGCTGCGTGCTGGAGGGCGACATCCCCGCGGGCCGGGTGCACGAACTGGAGCAGCGGCTGCCCGGGCTCACCCGCGGCGAGGGCGAGCTGGAGAGCGCCTTCGACCACTACGCGCCGATCACCCACGGACAGATCCCCGAACGCCCGCGCACGGACCACAACCCCCTCAACCGCAAGGAGTACCTCTTGAACGTCACGCGCCGGGTGGGGAGTTGAGCCCTCCGGGAAGCAGCGTCTCGTTCCCGGCGACCCGCATACGGCCGTCGCGAGGAGGGACACCGCGCCGTGGGCCCAGGACGTGACGACGGCCGGGTGGACGTGGTCGGCCGGCCTGCCGCCGAACCGTCGGGGCGCCGGTGGGGCGGGTCGTGCGGTTGCTGATGGGGTCGGTCATGGACGCGCTCCGGCTTCGAGGTGCGGGCACCCCGACCGTCTGCGGCCCCCGGCATCCGATCTCCCGACGACGCGCCTTTCATGATCGGCGGTCACCGGCACACCCACATCGCGGGACGGACCGCGCCCGATCAGCGCGGACGGCGCCGACCTGCATGGCCCGGCGCCGTCCGCGCGGGTGGTTCGGTTCAGTCCTCAGTTCAGTCCTGAGCGCACTCCTGGGTTCAGTCCGTCGACGGGCCCGTCCAGTCGCTCTGCACATGGCCGAGCCGTACCCGCTGCGGATGGTCGCCGACGGGGACGGACGTGACCTTCTGGCCGGTGGCGAAGTCGATGGCGGTGACCTGGTCGGCGCCGCTCTCCGAGATGATGCAGTCCTTGCCGTCGCCGCTGACCGTGGCCCAGTAGGGCTTGGAGGCGGTGATCAGCGGGCCCTCCTGGAACGTGGCGCGGTCGACGACGGTCGCGTAGTCGTCCATCGTGCCCGCGACACACAGCTTGGTGCCTTCCGGGTTCATCGAAATGCCGTGGTGGCGCGAGTCGTTGACCCAGGTGGTGCGGTCCGAGCTGGTCGCCGGGTTCTTCGGCAGCGTCTTCATCCGGGTGATCTTGTCGGAGGCGACGTCGTACTCGAAGAAGCCGTTGAAGAACGACACCTGGAAGTAGAACTTCGACTCGTCGGGCGAGAAGACGGCCGGGCGGATGGCGTCGGAGAAGTCCTTCAGGCCGAACGCGTCGAGCCGGTCGCGCATGTCGATGACCTTGACCTGCTTGTACGTCGTCGCGTCCACGACGGTGATGTGCCGGTCGCCCTTGGTCCAGTCCCAGGCCGGGTCGTCGAGGGCGGTGTTGACGTCCCCGATGGACATGTTCCAGATGTACTTGCCGTCCTTGGTGAAGATGTTCTCGTGCGGCTTGTCGCCCGTCGCGAACGAGCCAAGCTGTTTGCCCGTGTCGATGTCCAGCACATGCACGGTGTTCGAGAGCGAGGCGGAGACCGCGACCCTTTTTCCGTCGGGGGAGACGGCCATGTGGTCGGCACGGTAACCCGACACGGGGAAGCGCCAGTTGATGCTGCCGGTGGCGAGGTCGATGGAGACGACGTCGGCGAAGCTCGGCCGCGAGACCACGACCGACCTACCGTCCGGGGTGGAGTACATGTCGTCCGCGAACTGGTCGTGGCCCTCGCCGACGCCGTTGCGGATGGCCATGAAGTAGATCCACTTGATCGGGTCGGCGTTGATCTCGGCCATCCGCTGGTCCTTGTCCGGGATGACGTCGAGGTGGCCGATCTTCGCGAAGTCGCCGGTGGACTTGATGACATCGGCGGTGCCGTCCCAGTTGTTGCCGACGAACATCACCTCGCGCAGGGCGGCGGAGGAGTGTGTGTCGGCGGTGGCGGCGGTCGCGGGGGCGGCGACGGTCAGGACGAGGGCGGCGGCTACGGAGCAAAGGTGCCTGGATCTGAGTGCAGGCATGAGTGCTCTCTCCTCTGGGTGCAGTGATGAGGGCATGTCAACCATCGGGGCAAGAATCTGAAAACAGACGCCTTCAGAATCCTGCTTACTGGAAAGTAAGGAACGGGCACCTTCTCCACAAGACCGCGTGCACGACAAACTTGGCGGATCGGGTGACGAAGGAGGGTCAGTGGCGGGCAGGCTCAGGGCACCCACCGGGCGCTACGGCGGCAAGACCGCCGCGGAACGACAGGCCGACCGGCGCAGAAGATTCCTGGACGCCGCGCTCGAACTGTTCGGCAACGACCCCGGCTACCGTGCCACCACGGTCGCGGCCCTGAGTGAGGCCGCCGGCCTGTCGACGCGGCAGTTCTACGAGGAGTTCCGCACCCTCGAGGATGTGCTGGCCGCGCTGCACCTCCAGGTCAACGACTGGGCCCAGGAGGCCGTCCTGGCCGCGTTCGCCGAGGTGCAGGGCCTGCCGCTCGCCGAACGCGTCGCCAAGATCTTCCGTGCCTACGCCGCGAACGTCACCGGCGATCCACGCCGGATCAGGATCACCTTCGTCGAGATCATCGGGGTGAGCCCGCGTCTGGAACAGCAGCGCCTCGCCCGGCGCTCCGGCTGGGTCGACCTCATCTGCGGCGAGGCGGACGCCGCCGCGGCGCGGGGCGAGGCGGCCCCCCGCGACTACCGCATCGCCGCGACCGCCTTCATCGGCAGCGTCAACGGCCTGCTCCACGACTGGAGCGCGGGCTCGGTGAACGCGACCCTGGACGAGGTGGTCGACGAACTGGTGCGGCAACTGCTGGCGATACTGCGGCCGGTGGGGTGGGAGGGGGGCGGGACTGGAGCAAAGGGGGAGGGGACCGGAGAAAAGGGGGAGGGGTGACTGCCGGCGAGGGGCGCACCGCCCGCCGCGCGTGCAGCCCCCAGCACGGGCACACGGGCACTTGGGCACACGGGCACATGACGACCATGACGGTGGGATCATCCGGAGCCGCTGGTGCGCCGAGACGAACGGCGCTGTCGTAGCTCAGAGCCGGGTGAGCGGCACCAGTACGACGCCCGCGGCCATGAGCGCGGCGCACGCCAGCAGCCAGCCGGCCAGCAGGCGGCGCCGCAGGTCGCGGTAGGCCGCCTCGTACTCGTCCCGCACTTCGGCGGCACGCTCCGCGGTGTGCTGCCACGAGGCGCGGGCGAGCGCGAGGTACTCCGTCTCGAACCGGCGCTCCACCTCCTCGCGCCGGTCCTGCGGCAGCCAGTCGAAGGGGGCGCTGAACCGCGCCGCGGCCGTACGGCCCTCCTCGCGCGTGGCGGCGATCAGCAGATGCCCCTCGATCTCGTTCAGGAGCACCTGCGCGTCCTCACTGTTCATGGCGCGGTCAACTCCCGGTCCGCAGCCGGATTTTGAAGGTGGTGCAGGTCGAACGCCGGGGACTCGCTGCGGATGCGGGGGAGTGTGGTGAAGTTGTGGCGCGGGGGCGGGCAGGAGGTCGCCCACTCCAGGGAGCGGCCGTAGCCCCACGGGTCGTCGGCCTCGACCTTCTTGCCGTACTTCGCGGTCTTCCACACGTTGTAGAAGAAGGGGAGCAGCGACGATCCGAGCAGGAACGAGAAGATCGTCGAGACCGTGTTGAGCGTCGTCAGCCCTTCCACTGCCAGATAGTCGGGAATCCGGCGCTGCATGCCTTCGGCGCCCAGCCAGTGCTGGACCAGGAAGGTGCCGTGGAAGCCGATGAACAGCATCCAGAACGTCATCTTGCCCAGACGCTCGTCGAGCATCTTGCCGGTCATCTTCGGCCACCAGTAGTGGAAGCCGGAGAACATCGCGAACACCACGGTGCCGAAGACGACGTAGTGGAAGTGCGCCACCACGAAGTACGAGTCGGAGAGGTGGAAGTCCAGCGGCGGCGACGCGAGCATCACGCCCGTCAGGCCGCCGAAGAGGAACGTCACGAGAAAGCCGGTGGCCCACAGCATCGGGGTCTCGAAGCTCAGTGACCCCTTCCACATGGTGCCGATCCAGTTGAAGAACTTCAC
>NZ_JAFJSY010000134.1 GCF_019857225.1 Streptomyces plumbidurans | reverse complement strand
GGCTACGGCCGCTCCCTGGAGTGGGCGACCTCCTGCCCGCCGCCTCGGCACAACTTCCTCACCCTGCCGCGGATTCGCAGCGAATCCCCGGCGTTCGACCTGCACCACCCTGAGATCGCCGCTCTCGACCAGCTCGAGAACGCGCCGCACGAGCACGCTCTGGCTGGCGGCAAGGAGGCCGGGAAGTGAAGATCCAGGGCAAGATGTTCATGTGGCTGAGCTTCTTCCTCCTGATCATGGCCGTGGTCTACGGCGTGTGGTCGAAGGAGCCGGCCGGTACCACCGCGCTGTTCCTGGCGTTCGGCCTGAGCATCATGGTCGGCTTCTACCTGGGCTTCACCGCCCGGCGGGTCGACGCGGGCGCCATGGACAACCGGGAGGCGGACGTCGCGGACGACGCCGGCGAGGTCGGGTTCTTCAGCCCGCACAGCTGGCAGCCGCTCGCCCTCGGCCTCGGTGGCGCGCTGGCCTTCCTGTCGATCGCGATCGGCTGGTGGTTGCTGTACTTCTCGGCGCCGATCATCGCGATCGGCCTGTACGGCTGGGTCTTCGAGTACTACCGCGGTGAGAACCGCACCCAGTAGCACGCAGAGAGCGCGCAGGAGCCCGGACACTCCGTCAGGAGCGTCCGGGCTCCTGCGTTTGCCGCAATAACGGTCACCCGTAAGGGTTACCCGGCGCGCCGTACTTGACGGACGTCCATAGCGTGACAGGCATGAACCACTCTCCGCGCACCCGCACCGTCGTCAGCTGCACGCTGCTGGTGATCGCCCTCGGCGCGGGCGGTACCGCTTGCAGCAGCGGCGGTGACCCGCTGACCGACAAGCCGTTCGACGCGTCGGACCAGATCTCCTTCCACGGCCTCGGCAAGGACGGCAAGAAGGCCGATCCGGACAAGCCCCTCGAGGTCACCGCCGAGGACGACGACGCCCGCATCACCGACGTCACCGCCACGGACGCCACAGGCCGCTATGTGACGGGCGAACTCTCCGCCGACGGCACCAGGTGGCACAGCACGTCTCCGCTCGCCGCAAACGCCCACTACACGGTCCGCGTGAGCACGGAGGACGACGACGGCGCGCCGGGCCTCAAGGTCCTCGCCTTCGACACCAGCAGGCCCACCACCAAGAAGACCCTCGGTGTGACCTTCGGGCCCAAGTCCGGCTCGTACGGCGTGGGACAGCCCGTCACCGCCGAACTGGACAAGCCCGTCAAGGACAAGGCGCAGCGGGCCGTCGTGGAACGGGCGCTGCGGGTGGACACGGTGCCCGCCGTGCAGGGTGCCTGGCACTGGGTGGACGACAAGGAACTCCACTACCGGCCCAGGGAGTACTGGCCCGCCCACACCACCGTCCAGGTGCACAGCAACCTCGACGGCGTCAAGATCGGCGACCGGCTGTGGGGCACGAAGAGCAAGCCGCTGAAGCTCACCATCGGCGACAGCATCATCGCCGTCACCGACGCCGCGTCACATTCCATGACGGTCTACAAGAACGGCGAGGACATCAACGAGATCCCCGTCACCACCGGCAAGCCCGGCTTCGAGACCCGCAACGGCGTCAAGGTGGTGCTGGGCAAGGAGTACTTCGTACGTATGCGCAGCGCCACCGTCGGCATCGCCGAGGGCAGTTCGGACTCCTACGACCTGCCCGTGTACTACGCCACCCGCCTGACCTGGAGCGGCGAGTACGTCCACGCGGCACCCTGGTCCGTCGGCTCCCAGGGCTACGCCAACGTCAGCCACGGCTGCACCGGCCTGAGCACCGGCAACGCCGAATGGTTCTTCGACACCGTGCACGTGGGCGACGTGGTGAAGGTCATCAACTCCGACGGCGACACCATGGAGCCCTTCGGCAACGGCTTCGGGGACTGGAACCTCTCCTGGAAGAACTGGCGTACGGGCAGCGCCCTGGTGGCCGGCAGCACGGACGCCCCGAGCCGGGCGCAGCAGGCACGGCTGCGCCCGGAGAGCGTCTGAGCCGGACAGCGGGGGCCGCGGCCCCCCAGGGATCCCTACGCGCTCTGCTGAAGGCTCTTCTTGCGCAGCAGGGAGGCCAGCGCGGAGGCGAACTCCACGGGGTCCACCGGCAGCGTGACAGCGCCGTCCGCACGGCTCCAGGTCGCCAGCCAGGCGTCCTGCGGGCGGCCGATCAGCAGCAGCACGGGCGGGCAGTTGAACACCTCGTCCTTGATCTGCCGGCACACGCCCATGCCGCCCATGGGCACGGCCTCGCCGTCCAGGACGCAGACGTCGATGCCGCCCTTGTCCAGCTCCTTCACGACGGCCGCAGGGGTCGCGCACTCCACGAACTCGACCACGGGGACGTCGGGAGCGGGCCTGCGCCCGGTCGCCAACCGCACCTGCTCGCGGGTGTTGGAGTCGTCGCTGTAGACCAGCACCGTGGCGGTCGGCTGCATTGTTCCTCCGAGACGTCAGCGTCGTACGGAAAGGCCCGTTGCGGCGGATGTTACTCCGTTCAACACCACGTCAACACCGGTCCGGACGGCAGCAACACTCCGAACGGCACCCCCCGGGGTGAGGGCGGGATAAGCGACCGACATAATGTCGGTCGTGGCGACAGCAACGACAGTAGATACCGGGCACGCGCACCCGTCGGTCAACCGGCCGAACCTCACCAGCGTCGGAACCATCATCTGGCTGAGTTCCGAGCTGATGTTCTTCGCGGCCCTCTTCGCGATGTACTTCACCCTGCGATCGGTGACCGGTCCGGATCACTGGAAGGAGATGGCAGGCCATCTCAACATTCCATTCTCCGCGACCAACACCACGGTCCTGGTGCTCTCCTCCCTGACCTGCCAGCTCGGCGTCTTCGCCGCCGAGCGCGGGGACGTGAAGAAGCTCAGGGGCTGGTTCATCGTCACCTTCGTCATGGGTGCGATCTTCATCGGCGGTCAGATCTTCGAGTACACGGACCTGGTGAAGAAGGACGGGCTCTCCCTGTCCTCCGATCCGTACGGTTCGGTGTTCTACCTGACCACCGGGTTCCACGGCATGCACGTGACGGGCGGCCTCATCGCCTTCCTGTTCGTCCTCGGCCGCACCTACGCGGCCAAGAGGTTCACTCACGAGCAGGCGACCGCGGCCATCGTCGTGTCCTACTACTGGCACTTCGTCGATGTCGTGTGGATCGGCCTCTTCGCCACGATCTACCTGATCAAGTAGCCGGGCCAGTCCCGCGTGCGCCTGCGGGCGCACAACCCACCAGCATCGACGCAGAAGATCCTGACACCGGGGTAATCCGTGAAAAAGCTCTCCGCACGACGACGCCATCCGATGGCGGCGCTCGTCGTCCTACTCCTCGCGCTGGCATGCACCGGGGGGCTGTACGCCGCGTTCGCGCCTGCGAGCAAGGCGCAGGCCGATGAAACCGCCCAGTCCCTCGCCATCGACGAGGGCAAGAAGCTCTTCTCCGTGGGCTGCGCCAGCTGCCACGGCACCGGCGGTCAGGGCACCTCCGACGGTCCGAGCCTCGTGGGCGTGGGCAGCGCGGCCGTCGACTTCCAGGTCGGCACCGGCCGTATGCCCGCCCAGCAGCCGGGCGCGCAGATCCCGCGCAAGAAGGTCATCTACACGCAGGCCGAGATCGACCAGCTCGCGGCGTACATCTCCTCCCTCGGCGCCGGTCCGTCCGTGCCGACGAAGGAGCAGTACGGCCCCGAGGGTGCCGACATCGCCAACGGTGGCGAACTGTTCCGCACCAACTGCGCGCAGTGCCACAACTTCACCGGCAAGGGTGGTGCGCTGACGCACGGCAAGTTCGCGCCGAGCCTCGAGGGCGTCGACCCGAAGCACATCTACGAGGCCATGCAGACCGGCCCGCAGAACATGCCGGCGTTCCCCGACACCACGCTGTCGGACCAGAACAAGAAGGACATCATCGCGTACCTCCACGCGGTCAACGGAGACGACACCGAGAGCCCCGGCGGCCTTGAGCTGGGCGGACTCGGCCCGGTCTCCGAGGGCCTGTTCGCCTGGATCTTCGGACTCGGCGCGCTGATCGCGGTCGCCGTCTGGGTCGCCGCTCGGACCGCAAAGGCCAAGAAGTCATGAGTAGCCAAGACATTCCAGAAGAGAACCTGCCGGCCGAGCACGGCGCAGGACACGACGAGCACGGTGCGGTGACCGTCGCGGACGAGAAGAACCCGTTCGCGGACCCCGGTCTGCCGCCCCACGAGCACCGCGTCCAGGACATCGACGAGCGGGCCGCCAGGCGGTCCGAGCGTGTGGTGGCCATGCTGTTCACGGTGTCGATGCTGGCCACGGTCGGCTTCATCGCCTCCTACGTGGCGATCCCGCACGACAAGGCGATCTACGTCTTCCCGATCGGTCACATCAACGCGCTGAACTTCGCGCTGGGTCTGACCCTGGGGCTGGCGCTGTTCGCCATCGGCGCGGGCGCGGTCCACTGGGCCCGCACCCTGATGTCCGACGTGGAGATCGCCGACGAGCGTCACCCGGTGGAGGCCTCGCCCGAGGTCAAGGCCAAGGTGATGGACGACTTCCGGCAGGGCGCCAAGGAGTCCGCGCTCGGCCGCCGGAAGCTGATCCGCAACACCATGTTCGGCGCGATGGCCCTGTTCCCGCTCTCCGGCGTCATGCTGCTGCGCGACCTCGGCCCGCTGCCCGGGACCAAGCTCCGCCACACCCTGTGGTCCAAGGGCAAGCTGCTCGTGAACATGAACACCAACGAGCCGCTGCGTGCCTCCGACGTCTCGGTCGGCTCGCTCACCTTCGCCAAGCCCGAGGGCCTGGAGGAGAAGGACGAGGACTTCCAGACTCAGATCGCCAAGTCGGCCCTGATGATCGTCCGGCTCCAGCCGGACAACATCAAGGACAAGCGCGAACTCGAGTGGTCGCACGAGGGCATCGTCGCCTTCTCGAAGATCTGCACCCACGTGGGCTGCCCGATCTCCCTGTACGAGCAGCAGACGCACCACGTGCTGTGCCCCTGCCACCAGTCCACCTTCGACCTCTCCGACGGTGCCCGAGTGATCTTCGGCCCCGCCGGTCACGCCCTGCCGCAGCTGCGCATCGGCGTGAACGACGAGGGCTACCTCGAGGCGCTCGGCGACTTCGAAGAGCCCGTCGGTCCTGCCTTCTGGGAGCGCGGATGAGCACCAACGACACCACCGCCACGCGGCGGGGCAAAGCGCCCGCCGGCGAGCGCGTCGCCGACTGGGCCGACGGCCGGCTGGGGATCTACTCCCTCGCCAAGACCAACATGCGCAAGATCTTCCCCGACCACTGGTCGTTCATGTTGGGCGAGGTCTGCCTCTACAGCTTCATCATCATCATCCTCACGGGTGTGTACCTGACCCTGTTCTTCCACCCGTCGATGAACGAGGTGGAGTACCACGGCAGCTACATCCCGCTGCAGGGCCAGATGATGTCCGAGGCGTTCAACTCGACCATGCACATCTCCTTCGATGTGCGCGGTGGTCTGCTGATCCGGCAGATCCACCACTGGGCCGCGCTGATCTTCCTCGCGGGCATGTTCGTGCACATGATGCGCGTGTTCTTCACGGGCGCGTTCCGCAAGCCGCGTGAGGTCAACTGGCTGTTCGGCTTCCTGCTGCTCGTCCTCGGCATGTTCACCGGCTTCACCGGTTACTCGCTCCCGGACGACCTGCTCTCCGGCACCGGTGTCCGCTTCATGGAGGGCGCGATCCTGTCCGTGCCGATCGTGGGCACGTACCTGTCGATGTTCCTCTTCGGCGGCGAGTTCCCGGGCGGCGACTTCGTGGCCCGCTTCTACTCGATCCACATCCTGCTGCTGCCGGGCATCATGCTCGGCCTGCTGGTCGGCCACCTGATCCTGGTCTTCTACCACAAGCACACGCAGTTCGCGGGTCCCGGACGGACGAACAACAACGTCGTGGGCATGCCGCTGCTGCCGGTGTACATGGCCAAGGCCGGAGGCTTCTTCTTCCTGGTCTTCGGTGTCATCGCGGCCATCGCGGCGATCGCCTCGATCAACCCGATCTGGACCATGGGCCCCTACCGGCCGGACATGGTCTCCACGGGCGCCCAGCCCGACTGGTACATGGGCTTCTCCGAGGGCCTGATCCGTGTCATGCCGGGCTGGGAGATCAATCTGTGGGGCCACACGCTCGTACTGGGCGTGTTCATCCCGCTGGTGATCTTCCCGCTGGTCCTGGTCGCGATCGCGGTCTACCCGTTCGTCGAGGCCTGGGTCACCGGCGACCGGCGCGAGCACCACATCCTGGACCGTCCGCGCAACGCCCCGACGCGTACCGCGTTCGGTGCCGCGTGGGTCTCCTGGTACTTCGTGCTGATGATCGGTGGCGGCAACGACCTGTGGGCCACGCACTTCCACCTGTCGATCAACTCGATCACCTGGTTCGTCCGGGTCGGCTTCTTCGTGGTGCCGGTCCTGGTGTTCCTCGCCACCAAGCGGATGTGCCTGGGTCTGCAGCGCCGCGACCGGGACAAGGTGCTGCACGGCCGCGAGTCGGGCATCATCAAGCGCCTGCCGCACGGTGAGTTCATCGAGGTCCACGAGCCGCTCAGCCAGGACGCGCTGCACACCCTCACGGCGCACGAGCAGTACAAGCCGCTGGAGATCGGTCCCACGACCGACGACAACGGCGTCGAGCGCAAGCTGAAGGGCTCGCAGAAGCTGCGCGCCAAGCTCAGCGAGGCGTACTTCGGCGACGAGTCCCAGATCTCGAAGCCGACCGTCGAGGAGTACAAGGAGATCACGAGCGGCCACGGCCACCACTGATCACCAAGGCGTCGCCACGCCACGCGAAGGGCCCCGTCCGGTGTTCGGACGGGGCCTTCGCCATGCCCGCGGCTGGATAGGGTGGGGGTCGGACTCCTTGCGGCGAGTCCCACTCTTCTACGACACCAGGAGCGGCCTTATGAGCGCTGTGACCCCCGCTGGAGGCGACACCGCGGCGGGCCGCTCCTGGCCCGAGGTGCTGAACGCCCTGCTGTACGGCCGTGACCAGAGCGCCGACGCGACCGCCTGGGCGATGGACCAGATCATGCGCGGCGAGGCGACGGACGCCCAGATCGCGGGCTTCGTGGTCGCCCTGCGGGCCAAGGGCGAGACCGTCGAGGAGATCACCGGCGTGGTCCGGGCGATGTACGAGCACGCCAACGTCATCGAGGTGTCCGGCCGCACCGTCGACATCGTCGGCACGGGCGGCGACGGCGCGAAGACGGTCAACATCTCCACGATGTCGGCGATCGTGGTGGCCGGCGCCGGCGCCAAGGTCGTCAAGCACGGCAACCGCGCCGCCTCGTCGGCCTCCGGTGCCTCGGACGTGCTGGAGAAGCTGGGCGTCAACCTCAACCTCACCCCCCAGCGGGTGGCACAGGTCGCGGAGGAGGCCGGCATCACCTTCTGCTTCGCGGTGAAGTTCCACCCGGCGCTGCGCCATGTCGCCGCCGCCCGCGGCCAGTTGGGCATCCGGACCGTGTTCAACGCGCTCGGCCCGCTGACCAACCCGGCGAAGGTCAAGGCCCAGGCGGTCGGCGTCGCGGACCCGCGGCTGGCGCCGATGATCGCGGGCGTGCTGGCCGAGCGCGGCAACTCCTCGCTGGTCTTCCGCGGCGACGACGGCCTCGACGAGCTGACCACGACGGCCACCTCGCACGTCTGGGTCGTCCGCGACGGCAAGGTCGCCGAGGAGTCCTTCGACCCCCGCGACGTCGGCATCGAGCTGGTCCCGGTGGAGGCGCTGCGCGGCGGCGACCCGTCGTACAACGCGGAGGTCGCCCGCAGGCTCCTCGACGGCGAGCAGGGTCCCGTACGGGACGCCGTGCTGCTGAACTCGGCGGCCGCGCTCGTGGCGCTCGACCCGGACTCCGGGCCGCTGGCCGAGCAGATCGGTGCCGGCATGGCGAAGGCCGCGGAGTCGATCGACTCCGGTGCGGCCAGGCGGGCGCTGGAGCGCTGGGTGGCGGCCAGCAACGCATAGCGGTCAGGCGATCGCGGTCCCGTCATCCGGACACGGGTTGCGGGACCGCGATCGGTTCACGTACTTTCCTGTCCAGGTCATGAGTGACAGTCATGAGGCCCCGGCCGACTGTCCGGCAACCCTCCGTCCGTGGCGGGGTGCCCCGGGTGAAGACCAGGCCGCAGGCAGCGAGGTCTGCGGCAAGCGCGGATCCCTCACGCTCAGCGAATGAGCACGGCCCAGGGATCCTGGTCACCGAGGGAGTCTTCCGTGAGCAAGCGAATGCGATAGGGCGCCGAGCCCCGCCTCCGCACACCCCCTTTTCACCTCTCCGCATGCACACGCATGCCTCTCACGGGAGTTCCCCATGTCTGTCTCCACCGCTGCCTCCGCCCAGACCATTTGTGCCCCGCTGGACGTTCTGGGACGAGATGTCACCGTCCCGCTCGTCACCGGCGGCGAGGTCACCTACGCGGCCCTCGACTACGCCGCCAGCGCCCCGGCCCTCCAGCGCGTCTGGGACGACGTGGCGGCGTACGCGCCCTACTACGGCAGCGTCCACCGCGGTGCCGGGTACCTCTCCCAGCTGTCGACGGACCTCTTCGAGAACGCCCGCAGGACGGTCGCCGAGTTCCTCGACTGCCGCGCCGACGACCAGCTGGTCTTCACCCGGTCCACCACGGACTCCCTCAACCTCCTGGCCCGCGCCCTTCCGGCCGGCTGCGAGGTCTTCGTCTTCGAGACCGAGCACCACGCGAGCCTGCTGCCCTGGCAGGACGCCCGCGTGACCTACCTCGACGCCCCGCGCACCCCGCGGCAGGCCGTCGCGACCCTGGAGCGCGCCCTCGCCGGCCGCGACCCGCACGGCCCGGCGCTGGTCTGCGTCACCGGAGCCTCCAACGTCACCGGCGAGCTGTGGCCGGTGCACGAGCTGGCAGCGGTGGCGCACGCCCACGGCGCGCGCATCGTCCTGGACGCCGCGCAGCTGGCCCCGCACCACCCCGTGTCGATCCGTGACCTGGACGTCGACTGGGTCGCCTTCTCCGGCCACAAGCTGTACGCCCCCTTCGGCTCCGGAGTGCTGGCGGGCCGCGCCGACTGGCTGCGCGCGGCCGAGCCGTACCTCGCGGGCGGGGGCGCCAGCCGGAAGGTCACGCGGCGCGAGGACGGGGGAGTGGACGTGGAGTGGCACGACAGCGCCGCCCGCCACGAGGCCGGATCCCCGAACGTCATCGGCGCGTACTCCATCGCGTCGGCCTGCAAGGCGCTGACGGAGGCCGGCTTCGACACGCTGGTGGCCCGCGAGCAGCAACTGATCGCTCGGGTCCGCGCGGGGTTGGCCGAGGTCCCCCAGGTCAAGGTCCTCTCCCTCTTCGGCGACGACGCCCCCCGCGTCGGGGTGATCTCCTTCGTCGTGGACGGCTGGAACAGCTCCCACTTCGCGGCCGCCCTCTCCGCCGAGTACGGCATCGGCGTCCGCGACGGCCTCTTCTGCGCCCACCCCCTGGTGCGCACCCTCCTGGGCGGCGACCCCCAGACCCAGGGCGAATGCGGCGCCCCCGAGGCCGCCCCCGGCGAAAAGTCCCTCAACGCCATCCGAGTCAGCTTCGGCGCCGGCACCCCCGACGAACACATCGACCGCTTCCTCACCGCCGTCAAGGACCTCACCCACAACGGCGCAAAGTGGCAGTACCGCACAGAGGACGGCCGCTGCGTGCCGGCGGTCTGAGAGAGGTCGCGGCGGCGCCTGGAGACACGTTGCGCCCGCAGGGCGTGTGTTGGCCGTCCGGCCGGGAAGGCGGCTGGGGTGGCGTCGCGGCTGCCGGAAGCGCCGCGATCCCGGCGTGCGGCGTGTGGCCGGGTCCGCCCCGGGTCGGTGGGCTGCTAGGTCCCGGCGGTTGGAGAGGCGTTGCGCCCGCAGGGCGTGGGTTGGCCGTCCGGCCGGGAAGGCGGCTGGGGTGGCGTCGCGGCTGCCGGAAGCGCCGCGATCCCGGCGTGCGGCGTGTGGCCGGGTCCGCCCCGGGTCGGTGGGCTGCTAGGTCCCGGCGGTTGGAGAGGCGTTGCGCCCGCAGGGCGTGGGTTGGCCGTCCGGCCGGGATGCCGCTGGAGTGTCGTCGCGGATGTGGGAAGCGCAGCTTTCCCGTCGTGCGGTGTGCGGCCGGGTCCGCCCCGGGTCGGTGGGCTGCTAGGTCCCGGCGGTTGGAGAGGCGTTGCGCCCGCAGGGCGTGGGTTGGCCGTCCGGCCGGGATGCCGCTGGAGTGTCGTCGCGGATGTGGGAAGCGCAGCTTTCCCGTCGTGCGGTGTGCGGCCGGGTCCGCCCCGGGTCGGTGGGCTGCTAGGTCCCGGCGGTTGGAGAGGCGTTGCGCCCGCAGGGCGTGGGTTGGCCGTCCGGTCGGGATGCCGCTGGGGTGTCGTCGCGGCTGTCGGAAGCGCAGCTTTCCCGGCGTGCGGCGTGCGGCGTGCGGCGTGTGGCCGGGGCCGCCCCGCACCGGTGCGCCACGCGCCCAGTCCGACCGCTGAGCTGCTGTGTCTCGCCAGACGGAGAGTCCCTACGCCCGCAGGCTCCGCCGCAGATGGGGGCGCCGCTTTTGTGGTGGGTTGGTGTCGCGCCGAGGAACCCGGCTTTCTCGCACCGGCCGCTGAACGTGCGGGGTGTTGTCGCGGATGTCGGGGCGCTGCGTTCGCGACGCGTGGGCGGGTCCGGGCCGCGTCGACGAAGCCGCCCCTGGAGCCCGGCCGCCGGACGCTGGCTGTAGTCGCGGATCTAGGCGGCGCCTTTCCGGCGGGCGAGGCACGGCCGAGCCCGCGCCGCGTCGGCGAACCCCCGCGCTCCTCGGTCCGGCCGCCGTGGTCCGCCTGGTGAAGCCGCCCCCGCCTTAACGAAGCCGCCCCCCTGGAGCCCGGACACCGGGCGCGGGCGGCGCTTTTGCGGCGGGTGTGGCGCGCGCCGCGTCGGTGAACCCTCGCGTTTCTCGGCCCGGCCGCCGTGGCCGCCTCAGTGAAGCCGCCCCCGCCTCAATGCAGCCGCCCCCTGGGGCCCGGCCGGGCGCGGGCTGTCCTCGCGGATCTCCGTGGCGCTGCCTTCGCGGCGGGCGGCGGGCGACGCACGGCCGAGTTCGCGCCGCATCGGCGAACCCCCACGCTCCTCGGCCCAGCCACCGCGGTCCGCCTCAGTGAAATCGCCCCCACCTCGGCCCAGCCGCCCTATCCCGCCCCAGCCAAACCGCGCCGCCTCGGCGAAGCCACCCCCCGCCTC
>NZ_JAFJSY010000133.1 GCF_019857225.1 Streptomyces plumbidurans | reverse complement strand
CCAACTGGACAAGGCGGCGGGGGAGACTCCGTAGGGCGGCGTGCGCGGACTGGCCGGCGGCGTCGGTTTCTGAGGAGCTGCGAGATGTCGTAGGGCCGCACGGGCGGATTGGTCGGCGGCGGCGGTTTCTGAGGAGCGGGTAAGAAGATGACGGAATCCTGACGAGCAGCCGCGATCCCTGGTCCCGTCGGGGTCGCGGGTGTTCGAATGGATACGTGAACTCCGAACAACCCGAGGAGCTCGGTGAGCCGCAGCCGTCGGCCGAGCGCGGCGCACCGATCGGCCGACGTGTCCTGCTGGGCACCATCGGCCTGGGCGCCCTCGGCGTGGTCGCCGCGCCGCCGCTGCAGCGCGCCCTGGAGAGCTTCCTCGGCGCGGCGGCCGAAAAGGACCCCACCGGACTGACGGGTCTGCTGCCCAACGGCGGCGGTTTCCGCTACTACTCGGTGACGACTTCGGTGCCGCACAAGGACGCCTCGAACTACCGGCTCACCGTCGACGGCCTGGTGGACCACCCGAAGACGTACACGCTCGACGACCTGCGTGCCCTGCCGCAGACCCGGATGGTCAAGGACGTCCAGTGCGTGACCGGCTGGCGGGTGCCGCACACTCCCTTCGAGGGGGTGCGGCTGTCCCACCTGCTGGACGCCGCCGGGGTGCGCGGCAGGGCCGGGGCGGTGCGCTTCTCCTGCTTCGACGGCGCGTACACCGAGAGCCTCGCCCTCGACCAGGCCCGCCGCTCCGACGTCCTGGTGGCGCTGCGGATGCAGGACAAGGACATCGGCCACGCCCACGGCGGCCCGGTGCGCCTCTATGTGGCGCCGATGTACTTCTACAAGTCCGCCAAGTGGCTGTCCGGGATCACCGTCACCGAGGACGTGCGGCCGGGCTACTGGGAGAAGCTGGGCTACGACGTCGACGCCTGGGTCGGCCGCTCGAACGGACGCGACGATGACCCTACGAGCTGAGACCCACAGCCCGCCGACCGCCGGCGTCCGCCGCTTCGGCCCCGTCCAGCGCTGGGTGCACCGCACCACCGCCGCACTGATGGGCGTCTGCGTGCTGACGGCCGCCTTCCTCTACGTCCCCGAACTCGCCGAACTCGTCGGGCGCCGCGAACTGGTGGTCCGCATTCACGAGTGGGCCGGGCTCGCCCTGCCCGTGCCGGTGCTGGCGGGCCTGTTCTCCCGGTACTTCCGCGCGGACCTCGGGCATCTGAACCGCTTCGGCCCGCACGACGGGATCTGGCTGCGCGCGGCCCTGCGCCGCGACAAGCGCCGCTCCTCGCGCCCCGCGTCCAAGTTCAACGCGGGGCAGAAGATCTACGCGTCCTGGATCGCCGGGGCGTCGCTGGTGATGCTCGGCACCGGCCTGATCATGTGGTTCACGCATCTCACCCCGATCATGTGGCGCACCAGCGCGACCTTCGTCCACGACTGGCTGGCCCTGACCATCGGCATCGTGCTCGCCGGCCACATCGGCATGGCGCTCGGCGACCCGGAGGCACGCGCCGGGCTACGGACCGGAGAGGTCAGCCGTGAGTGGGCCGAGCGTGAGCACCCCTTGTGGCGTCCCTGACGACCCGCCCGGCGACGGCACCACGGCGGGCGCCGCGACGGTGAGGGCGTCCTTCGCCCGCACCTCGGTGCCGCCGTACCGGACGGCCACGTCGACCCGCTGCGGATAGCGGTCCAGGGACGGCACCACGGCGGACAGCACCAGCCGGTCGCCCGACCGCGACCGCGCCACGGGCGGCCCGGCGAGCCGGTGCCCGCCGATGAGGACGACCCCGGACCGCAGCAGCCCGGCCTGGTCGAAGTAGGTGTCGCGCAGCTCGATCGCGACGGTGTCGCCCGGCCGCACCCGGGCGTCGCCGCCGCCCGGGTCCACGCCGGCGATCCGGTAGTCGCAGGCGGGCGGCGCGTCCGAGGCCGCCGTCAACCGCGCGCCCGCGCCCGGGTACCGGCGGTGGAAGTCGAGCAGGGCGCCGAGCACGGCGTAGGCGGCACGGCCCTTGCAGGTGCCCGCCTTCCCGGCCGCCCCGGCGTACTCCTGTGCCGCCGCGCTCCAGCTGCCGCCCTCGCCCTGCACGGCCAGACACGCGTCGGCCAGCCCCCGCAGCACTCGCCACTCGGGGTCGGACGACGACGTGGGAATCATGCCGAGGTCGGCCCGGCAGTGGTGCGGATCGCGGAGCCGGTCGTAGACGCTCGACGGATCGGGAGCGGAGTGGGCGTCGGAGCCGGTGTCGGGCGAGAGGGGTCCGGGCGGGAGCCACACGGGGCTTGCCAGTAGCCGGTAACGGGGCGAGGAGGAAGGCGTGGGGGAGGAGGTGCCCAGCGGCGCGGGCGTGGTCTCCCCGGAATGGCTCGGACTGTTCGGCAGTACGGTGCGGCTCGCCTCTCCGGCAGGCGACTCCCGGGGGCCGGACGGCTTCGGCGCGACGAAGGAGCGGGCACTGCTCGACGGCCCGACCGTCACGATCGTGGCGCCTCCGCCTCCTCCGTCAGGGGTGCCACTTCCGTCACCACCGAAGGCCGCGACAGCCACCGCCACCGCTCCCACCACGAGCAGCCCCGAGACACGCATCCCGAGGGAAATGGCCATGACGCCCCCCGACGCACAGGCCCCCGGGCGCCTGGGTCCGGGGACCTCCCCATTTTCGGGCCGACGGCGCCGCCGGGGAAGACGGCCTCGGCCATCCTTGGTGAAAAACGGCCTCCCGGAAGCGGAGACTCAGGCTCCGAAGTCCAGCAGCACCTTGCAGGAACGGCCGCGGTCCGCCGCGAGTTCGAACGCGGCCTCGGCGTCCCTCACCGGGACCACCGCACTGACCAGCGCGTCGAAGGCGGGCTCGGCCGCGAGCAGCCGCAGCGCCTCGTCGAACTCCGTGTCGAAGCGGAACGCCCCGCGCAGGTCGATCTCCCTGCTCACCACGAGGTTCCCGGCGAACGGGCTCGGCCCGGGCGGCAGCATCCCCAGCTGCACCACGACCCCACCGCGCCGCACCAGCCGCAGACACGTGTCGAGCCCCGCGGCCACCCCGGACGCCTCCACCGCCGCGTCCGCCTCGGACGGCCACCCGGCGTCGTCCGGGTCGTCGGCCCGTACGACCGTGTCGGCGCCCGCGAGACGCGCGTACTCCAGCGCAGCCGGGAGGAGGTCGGTGGCCGTGATGTGCGCGGCACCCGCCGCCCGCGCGGCGGCGACGACCAGACAGCCGATGGGCCCGGCTCCCGTCACCAGGACATGCCGGTCCTGCACCGGACCCGCCCGCCGCACCGCGTGCAGCGCGACCGAGAGCGGCTCGGCCAGCGCGGCCCGCCGCAGATCCAGCCCCTCGGGCAGCGGCCTCAACTGCCCGGCGGGTACGGCGATGTGCGCCGCGAAGCCGCCCTGTACGTGCGGGAAGCGGGCGGCGCTGCCGAGGTAGCGGGTGTCGCGGCAGACGTTGCGGCGCCCGCCCGAGCATTCCGGGCAGCGCCCGCACGGGGTCGCCGGATGCACCGCGACCGCCGTACCGACGGCCGGACCCGGCGCGCCCGGGGAGCCGTAGGCCACGACCGTCCCGACCACCTCGTGCCCGAGCAGCATGGGCTCGCGCAGCCGGAAGTCACCGACCCCGCCGTGCCGCCAGTAATGCAGGTCGGACCCGCAGATGCCGCCGTAGCGGACGGCGACCAGCGCCTGGCCGAGAGCGGGCTCGGGGACTGGCAACTGCTGGACGCGCAGGTCCTGTTGGCCGTGGATCACACAACCGAGCATCTCCGTCATGAGCCATACCCCTTTACAGGACGCTCGTCATTCCGCCGTCGACGTACAGCACCTGTCCGCTGATGAAGTCGGCGGCGGGCGAGGCGAGGAAGAGCACCCCGCCCACCAGGTCCTCGGTACGGCCCCAGCGGCCGGCCGGGGTGCGGCGGCGCACCCAGGCGCTGAACTCCTCGTCCTCGACGAGGGCCTGGGTCAGCTCGGTCTCGATGTAGCCGGGGCCGAGCCCGTTGACCTGCACGCCCTGCGGGCCCCAGTCGGCGCACATGCCCTTGGTGAGCATCTTCAGGGCGCCCTTGGTGGCGGCGTAGGGCGCGATGCCGGGGCGGGCCACCTCGCTCTGCAGCGAGCAGATGTTGACGATCTTGCCGTGGCCGCGTTCCGTCATCCGGCGGGCCGCCTCGCGGCCGACCAGGAACGCGCTGGTGAGGTTGGTGTCCAGGATGCGGTGCCAGTCCGCGTCCGTGAACTCCAGCAGCGGGGCGCGCAGTTGCATGCCCGCGTTGTTGACGAGGATGTCCAGCGGGCCCACCCGCTGTTCGACGTCCGCGATGCCGGCGGCCACGGACGGGCCGTCGGTCACGTCGAACACGGCCGTGTGCACGTCGCCGGGCAGCCCGGCCGCCGCCTCGGTGAGGCGGTCGGCGTCGCGGCCGTTGAGGACCACCGTGCAGCCGGCCTCCGCCAGGCCGCGGGCCAGGGCGAGCCCGATCCCGCGGCTGGAGCCGGTGACCAGGGCCGTGCGACCGCTGATGTCGAAGAGCGGGTGACTCATCCCCGAACCCCTAAATGATCACGGAGAGCAGCAGGACCAGAGCCCCGCCGATCACCGAGATGATCGTCTCCATCACCGACCAGGTCTTGATGGTCTCGCCGACGCTCAGGCCGAAGTACTCCTTCACCAGCCAGAAACCGGCGTCGTTGACATGGCTGAAGAAGAGCGAGCCGCAGCCGATGGCGAGGACGAGCAGGGCGGTGTGGGAGGTCGACATGTCGGCCGCGAGCGGGGCCACCAGGCCGGCCGCCGAGACCGTCGCCACCGTCGCCGAGCCGGTGGCGAGGCGGATGATCACCGCGATCAGCCAGGCCAGCAGCAGCGCCGAGATGTTCCAGTCCTTGGAGATGTCCAGGATCATCTGGCCCACGCCCGAGTCGATGAGCGTCTGCTTGAAGCCGCCGCCCGCGGCGACGATCAGCATGATGCCCGCGATGGGCATGAGGCCCTTCTCGACGGTGTCGGTGATCCGGCCCCGGGTGAACCCGGCGGCCCGGCCCAGCGTGAACATGCCGACGATCACGGCCGCGAGCAGCGCGATCAGCGGGTTGCCGATGACGTCGAAGACCCGCTGGGTGAGGTTCTCGGGGTCGTCCACCACGATGTCGACCAGCGCCTTGAGCAGCATCAGTACGACCGGCAGCAGCACGGTGGCCAGGGTGGCGCCGAAGCCGGGGCGCGTCTCCAGCTCCTCGGAGGCGCGCGGCGGCAGCATCCGCTCGGGGACGGGCGCGTCCACCCAGCGGGCCGCGACCTTCGAGAACAGCGGACCGGCGATGATCACTGTCGGTATCGCGACGAGGATGCCGAGCGCCAGCGTCACGCCGAGGTTGGCGTGGACCGCGTCGATCGCGACCAGCGGGCCGGGGTGCGGCGGGATCAGACCGTGCATCACGGACAGACCGGCGAGCGCCGGGATGCCGATGCGCATCAGCGAGAAGTTGCCGCGCCGGGCGACCATCAGCACGACCGGGATCAGCAGCACGATGCCGACCTCGAAGAACAGCGGAAGGCCGACCACGGAGGCGATCAGCACCATCGCCCACGGCATGACCCGTCCGCTCGCCTTCGCGAGGATCGTGTCGACGATCTGGTCCGCGCCGCCGGAGTCGGCGAGCAGCTTGCCGAGGATCGATCCGAGGGCGATCAGTACGCCCACGCTCGCGACCGTGGCGCCGAGCCCGGTGGAGAAGCTGGTGATGACCTTGTCGAGCGGGGCGCCCGCGACGGCGCCAAGCACCAGCGAGCCGATGGTCAGGGACAGGAAGGCATGCAACTTGAACTTGGTGATGAGCAGCACGATGACGGCGATGCCCACCAGAACGGCGATGCCCAGCTGAGCGTGGCCGGCCGAGGTGATCGGCTCGGGTGCGTCCGCTGCCAGCATCTCGACGCTGAGTCTGGTCACGGTGTTTTCCTTGCGGGTACGGGGATGGGGAGGGTGTTACCGGGCCGGGTGAGGAAGCGTTTCCAGCGCGTTCACGGCCCGTGCGGTGATCTCTTCGGGACTGCCGGTGACGTCCACCTCGACGCCCGCCTCGTCCGGCTGGAGCGGCTGGAGCGTGGCGAACTGGGAGTCGAGCAGCGCCGTGGGCATGAAGTGGCCCTGCCGGTGCGCCATCCGGTTCTCGATGAGGGCGCGGTCGCCCGTCAGGTGCACGAAGACGACACCGGGTGCGGCTGCCCGCAGCCGGTCGCGGTACGACCGCTTCAGCGCCGAACTGCTGACCACTCCGCCGAGCCCGGCCCGCCCGTGCGCCCAGGTGCCGATGGCGTCGAGCCAGGGCCACCGGTCCTCGTCGTCGAGCGGGACACCGGCCGACATCTTCTCGATGTTGGCCGGCGGATGGAAGTCGTCGCCCTCGGCGTAGGGAACGCCGAGCCGGGCCGCGAGCAGGGGACCGATGGTGGTCTTCCCGGTGCCCGCGACACCCATCACCACGACGACATGGGGGGTGCTCATACTGCCTCGCTGTCTGCTGTCCTCGTCGACGCCTGACGCATGACGCGTCGACGACACTGAAACCGATTAGGTACGACGAATCAAGAGCCTGTGACAAATAAGTCTGACTTTTTGTTCCTGTGATCCGCCCCGTACGCTGAGTGCATGAGCACACCGGGCCGGGGGCTGCACGGCCGCGTACTGGACTCCCTCGGCCCCGCGATCACCGCGGGCGAGTACCCGCCGGGCAGCGTCCTGCGCACGGACGAGCTGGCCCAGCACTTCGAGGTGTCACGCTCGGTGATGCGCGAGGCCGTCCGGGTCCTGGAGTCCATGCACCTGGTCCAGTCCCGCAGGCGCGTGGGCGTGACCGTGCAGCCGAAGTCGGCGTGGAACGTCTACGACCCGCAGGTCATCCGCTGGCGGCTGGCCGGCGCCGACCGCCCCCACCAGCTGCGCTCGCTGACCGTCCTGCGCTCGGCGATCGAGCCGGTCGCCGCGGGACTGGCCGCCCGGCACGCCACCGCCGAGCAGTGCGCCGAGCTCACCGAGTGCGCGCTCGGCATGGTCGCGAACTCGCGCGGCCACCAGCTGGAGGCGTACCTGGTGCACGACATGGCCTTCCACCGGGTGATCCTCGCGGCCTCGGGCAACGAGATGTTCGCCCGGCTCGGTGACGTCGTCGCCGAGGTGCTCGCGGGCCGCACCCACCACGAGGTCATGTTCGAGGACCCCGACCCGGCCGCCGTCACCCTGCACGTCCAGGTCGCCGAGGCGGTCCGGGCGGGCGACGCGGCCCGCGCGGAGGAGCTGACCCGCCAGATCACGGTGGGCGCGCTCCAGGAACTGGACATCCTGGCGCCGTAGGGGCCGGCGGCCCTCCAAGCCCGGTGGCCCTCAAGTCCGGTGGCCCTCAGTCCAGGAACTCCCCGTTCACGTACACCCACGCCCCCTCCACCCGCTCGAACCGGCTCCGCTCGTGCAGCGAGCCGCCCCTGAAGGACGCCCGGAACGTCACCGTGCCGGTGGAGTGGAAGGCGGACCCGTCGGTCGTGGCCAGGATCTCCAGGCCCGTCCACCGCATCCCGGGGTCGAGTTTGAGTTGTGCGGGACGGGTATTCGGGTGCCAAGTCCTCAGCAGATACGGCTCGTTGAGCTTCACGAAGGCGCTGTAGCGCGAACGCATCAGGGCCTCGGCGGTCGGGGCGGCTGTTTCACCCCGGTGGATTCGGCCACAGCACTGTTCGTACGTCTCCGCAAGACCGCAAGGGCAGGAGGGGTTGTGATCAGGGGCGGAGCCGTGCTGGCGCCGGGATTGCGAGGTACGTCGGGACATGGACTCCATTCTGCTGCACCACACCCTGTGTGAAATCTGTGAAGCGCCTGATCCGACACGCGCGCATCCCGTGTGGGTCGTGCACACCGTCCTCCATCGAACCTCCCTTCCGACTGGCGTGAACCCGCCTTGCTCGCGCAACGGTCAACTCCCCAGGCTGGACAGAGCACTTGAGCATCAGGAGTCACAAGCACGTGTGCTTGACCCGGGCGGCCGTCCGACCGGGGTGATGACGGGGGAACGCTGATACGGGGTGTGCGGGCCGGCGCGACTGGACGCGCCGGCGGAGCTGCCGCCTGCCGCTGTGCCGAAACCTCTGCCCTTGCCGTCTCTTGGTGCCCTTCAACCGGTGCCTGACAGGGATAGGAGGGGGAATGCCGACGAATGCCGTGAGCGCCGCGAGGCCGACGTATCCGGGCGTCTACGTCGAAGAACTTCCCAGCAGCACCCGCACCATCTCCGCCGTGACCACGTCGGTGACCGCATTCGTCGGGCACACCCGGCGCGGCCCGCTCAACGAGCCGGTGCGCGTCACCGGATTCACCGAGTTCGAGCGGCGCTTCGGCGGGCTGAGCGCGCAGAGCCCGCTCGCCTACGCCGTCCACCAGTTCTTCGGCAACGGCGGCTCCGTCGCCGTCATCGTCCGGGTCACCAAGGCGGGCAGCGGCAAGGCGGCCTGCGTCGTCCTGGAATCCACCGAGGGCCACAGCGAGAGCCGGGTCCTCGAGGTGCACGCCAAGGAACCCGGCGTGTGGGGCAACGGGCTGCGGGTCGCCGTCGACTACGACACGCAGGCCTGTGACGAAACCTTCAACCTGCGGGTCTACGACGCCCGCGGCGACGCCCGCGAGAGCTTCAACGGGCTGTCCATGGACGAGGACAGCGCGAGCTACGCGCCCACCGTCGTCAACGCGGGCTCGCGGCTGATCCGCGTCGAGGCCGTCGGCGAGGGCCGCCCCGACCCGTCCGGCACCGTCTCCAAGCCGTTCGGCCACGAACTGCCCGACCTCGCCGTCGACCTGACCGTGAAGATCGGCGACGTGGAGCGCGAGTTCAAGCTCTACGACGCCGACTGCGACGGCGAAGCCCCGTCCAGCGTGGCCGAGTTGGCGCTGCTGCTGGAGCGCAAGCTGCGGGCTTTGCCCGACGCCCCCGGCAAGCACGCCTTCGCCGGTGTCGAGGTCACCGCCTTCGGCCGCCGTATCCAGGTGGTCGCGGGCTCCACCGACCCCGAGGACGTCGTCCGCTTCCTCGGCGAGTGCGCCAACGACCTGGGCCTGGAGGCCTCCGTCAACCCGCCGGTGTTCCCGCTGGAGGGCGGCGAGGACGGCGAGGCCCCCGGCCCGCGCGACCTCATCGGCTCCGAGGCCGGCAAGACCGGCATCCAGGCGCTGCGCGGCACGCCCGACGTCAACCTGCTGTCGCTGCCGGAGCTGGCCTCGTACGAGAAGACCGAGGACGCCCTCACCGTCGTCTCGGCCGCCCAGCGACTGTGCGAGGAGCGGCGGATCTTCCTGCTGGTCGACGCGCCCGCCACCTGGGTCAGCGTGGACTCGGCCCGCGCCGGCCTCGCCGCCTTCGACGCCGTCCGCGGCAACCACGCGGGCCTGTACTTCCCGCATCTGCAGCTCACCGACCCGCTCACCGGGCGGCTGCGCGCCTTCCCGCCGTCCGGCGCGGTCGCCGGCGTCATCGCGCGCACCGACTCCGAGCGCGGGGTCTGGAAGGCACCCGCCGGCACGGGGGCGCAGCTCGTCGGAGTGCACTCGCTCACCGTCGACCTGACGGACCGTGAGACCGGGCTGCTCAACCCGCTCGGCGTCAACTGCCTGCGCACCTTCCCGCTCACCGGGCCCCTGGTGTGGGGCGCCCGCACGCTGGAGGGCTCCGACGCCCTGGAGAGCGCGTGGAAGTACGTGCCCGTGCGGCGGCTCGCGCTGCACGTGGAGGAGAGTCTGCAACGCGGCCTGCAGTGGGTGGTGTTCGAGCCCAACGACGAGAGTCTGTGGCAGCAGATCCGGCTGTCCGCCTCCTCCTACCTGCACACGCTCTTCCGTCAGGGCGCCTTCCAGGGCAGCACCCCGCGCGAGGCGTACTTCGTCAAGTGCGACAGCGAGACCACGACGGACGAGGACGTGGCCAACGGCGTCGTCAACGTGCTGGTCGGCATCGCACCGGTCCGCCCCGCGGAGTTCGTCGTCGTCAAGATCCAGCAGACGTCGGGGCAGTTCGCGCTGTAGCGCCGGCAGATCCATGGAGAGCTGAAGGAATCCGATGGCTGAGTTCACGGTCAACGCGCACCGCTTCGACCCGTACAAGAACTTCAAGTTCCTTGTGCTGTGGGACGGTCGGACGGTCGCCGGTATCAGCAAGATCAGTCCGCTGAAGCGGACCACCGAGGTCGTCAAGCACCGCCACGGCGGCGACCCCTCCTCCCCGCGCAAGTCGCCGGGCCGCTCGGAGTTCGAGGGCATCACCCTCGAACGCGGGGTCACCCACGACCCCGAGTTCGACCGCTGGGCCAACAAGGTCTGGCAGGTCGGCGCGGGCCTCGGCTCCGAGGTGTCCCTCGCGGACTTCCGCAAGGACATCGTCATCCAGGTCCTCAACGAGGCCGGCCAGGTCGCCGTCTCGCACAAGCTCTACCGGACCTGGCCGAGCGAGTACCAGGTCCTCGGCGAGATGGACGCCAACGCCAACGCGGTGGCCATCCAGTCGCTGAAGCTCGAGTGCGAGGGCTGGGAGCGGGACTACGAGGTGCCCGAGCCGGAGGAGCCCTCGTTCCTCAACCCGGCGTGACATCGCGGTAGTTGAAGGAACCGGGGGAGGACATGGCGAACACCGGGGCGGCCGGACTGCTGGCCGCCTGGGAGGCGGGGCTCGGCGAGGCGCCCGCCGGCCGGGCGCTGCTGCTGCACCGCACGGCACGCCCGGACGTCGACGTCTCGCGGCTGCCCGCGCTTCCCGTGGGCGAGCGCGAGGCGGACCTGTTTGCGCTGCGCCGGGCGCTGTTCGGCGAGCGGATGCAGGTGCGCCTGGAATGCGCCGCCTGCGGCCAGGACATGGAGTTCGACCTGGACGCGGGCGAGCTCGCCGCGTCGCTGGGCGGGCGCGGCGAGCAGGTCGTACGGGTCCAGGAGGGCGGCTGGGACGTCGAGTTCAGGCTGCCCGGGATCGCCGACCTGCAGGCCGCGGCCCGGACGGCCGACCCGCGTGCCGCCCTGGTCGCCCGGTGCCTGGTCTCCGCGGCACGGGGCGGCACCGCCGTGGCCGACCCGCAGCTGCCCGCCGCGGTGCAGCGCCGCATCGCCGAGGCGGTCGAGGCCGCCGACCCGGGCGCCGACCTGGCGCTCAACATCGCCTGCCCCGAGTGCGGCGCGGCCACCCGGGCCGAGCTGGACATCGCCTCCTACCTCTGGACCGAACTGGACGCCTGGGCACGGGACGTCCTGCTCGACGTCCATCTGCTCGCCACCGCCTACGGCTGGAGCGAGCCGCAGATCCTGGCGCTCAGCCCGACCCGGCGCCGCTACTACCTGGAGCTGTGTGCGGATGTCTGACTCCCAGGACCCCAGGGGCCGTACGGACCACACGGGCCGCCCGGACGACCCGGCCTCCCCGGACTTCCTCGACCGGCTGATCGCCCGGCACACCGCCCCGCGACCGGCCGCCGTGCGGGTACGGCCCCGGCTGCCCGGCCCGTTCGAGCGCGTGGAGGCCGTACGGTCCCGGTCGGCGGCGCCCGAGGACGACGCGCTGCTGTGGCCCCAGGCCACGCCTGCCGCACCGTCGGCGGACCTGCCGCGGACCACGGCGGGCGAGGCCCGCACGCACACCGAACGCGAACACACCCTCGTACGCACCGAACATGAACCGGCGGGCCCGGACCCGCGTCCGGCCGCGCCGTCCCGCACGGCGGCACCCCTGCTGCGTCCCGCCGCGCCCGTCGCCCCCGGGCCGCGGCCCCCGGCCGAC
>NZ_JAFJSY010000132.1 GCF_019857225.1 Streptomyces plumbidurans | reverse complement strand
CCGCACCGCAGCAGCCCGCGGCCGCCGCGCCGGGTCAGCCGCCCGTGCCGCCGCAGCAGCCGCACTTCCAGCCGCAGGCTCCGCAGCCGGCCCCGGCGGCCTGGAACCAGCCGCAGCCCGCACCTACGCCCGACCCCCAGGGCGGCTACGGCTTCCCGCAGCCGGGCACCCCGGCGCCTGCCGCCCCGCCGAACCCCAACTCCCCCGCCCAGCCCGGCGGTTACGGCTTCCCGCAGGGCCAGGGTCAGGGCCAGCCGCAGCCGAACGCCCAGGCACCCCAGTCCACTCCACCTTCGCCTCCGGCCCCCAACGCACCCGGCGGTTACGGCTTCCCGCAGCCGGGCGCAGTCCCGCAGGGCCAGCCCCTGCCCAACGCCCAGGCACCGCAGGCCCCCCAGCCCCCGCAGCAGCCTGCCCCCGCTCCCGACGCACCCGGCGGTTACGGCTTCCCGCAGGGCCGGCCCCAGCCCAACCCGCAGCCCCCGCAGCAGCCCGCCCCGCCCGCTCCCAACGCGCCCGGCGGATACGGCTTCCCGCAGCCCGGATCAGCCCCCCACGGCCAGCCCCAGCCCGGCGTCCCGCCGCAGGGGCAGCCCAACCCCCAGGCGCCGCAGGCCCCGCAACAGCCGCAGGCCCCCCAGCCGCCCGTGGACCCGCGTATCGGGGCCGCGTGGCCGCAGCCCATGCAGCACGATCAGCGGCAGATGACCAACCCCGGTGCCGCGCCGCTGGGTTACACCGCCGCCGTGGAGCTGTCGAGCGACCGGCTCATCAACAAGAAGCAGAAGGCGAAGAGCGGGCGACCCGCGGCCGCGCCGAGCCGGTTCAAGATCGGTGGGAAGAAGGAGGAGGCCGAGCGGAACCGCAAGCTCGAGCTGATCCGGACGCCCGTGCTGTCCTGCTACCGCATCGCGGTCATCAGTCTCAAGGGCGGCGTCGGCAAGACCACGACCACCACCGCGCTCGGCTCCACGCTCGCCACCGAGCGCCAGGACAAGATCCTCGCGATCGACGCCAACCCGGACGCCGGCACCCTCGGCCGCCGGGTGCGGCGCGAGACCGGCGCCACCATCCGCGACCTCGTCCAGGCGATCCCGTACCTCAACTCGTACATGGACATCCGGCGGTTCACGTCCCAGGCCCCCTCCGGGCTCGAGATCATCGCCAACGACGTCGACCCGGCCGTCTCGACGACCTTCAACGACGAGGACTACCGGCGCGCCATCGACGTGCTCGGCAGGCAGTACCCGATCATCCTGACCGACTCCGGCACCGGTCTGCTCTACAGCGCCATGCGCGGTGTGCTCGACCTCGCCGACCAGCTCATCATCATCTCGACGCCGTCGGTGGACGGTGCGAGCAGCGCCAGTACGACCCTGGACTGGCTGTCCGCGCACGGCTACGCCGACCTGGTGTCGCGGTCCCTCACCGTCATCTCCGGCGTGCGCGAGACCGGCAAGATGATCAAGGTGGAGGACATCGTCAGCCACTTCGAGACGCGGTGCCGCGGGGTCGTGGTCGTGCCCTTCGACGAGCATCTCGCCGCCGGTGCCGAGGTCGACCTCGACATGATGCGGCCCAAGGTGCGGGAGGCGTACTTCAACCTCGCGGCGATGATCGCCGAGGACTTCGTGCGCCATCAGCAGATGCACGGCCTGTGGACCTCCGACGGCAACCCGCCGCCGGTCGCCGCCCCGCCGATGCCGGGCCAGCCGTACGCCCCCGGACAGCCGGTGCCCGGACAGCAGGCGCCCGGTCAGCCGGGGCCGTACCCGCAGGTGCCCCAGCCGCCGCAGCCCGGCCAGCCGTACGCCCCGGGTCAGCCCTATCCGCAGCAGGGCCAGCCGCCCGCGCAGCCGGGGCAGCCCGGACATCCCGGACAGCCGTACCCGCAGGCCCCGGCCCAGCCGTACCCGCAGCCCGGTCAGCCCCAGCCGCCGCAGCCCGGTCAGCCCGGCCAGCCCGGCTACGGCTACCCGCAGAACCCTCCGCCGCAGCAGTAGCCGTAGCCGTAGCGCAGGAACGGCGAAGGGCGGCCGGTGCTCGTACGCACCGGCCGCCCTTCGGCGTCGTAGGGGTGGCTATTCGGCGGCGGCCACCAGTTCGCGGCAGCGCTTCACGTCCTCGGCCATCTGCTCCAGCAGGGCCTCCAGGGACTCGAACTTCGCCTGGCCGCGCACGAAGGCGAGGAAGTCGACGGCGACGTGCAGGCCGTAGAGGTCGAGGCCCACGCGGTCGATGGCGTACGCCTCCACCGTGCGCTCCGTACCGTCGAACTGCGGGTTCGTGCCGACGGAGATCGCGGCCGGCATCACCTCGCCCTGGGCGTGCAGCCAGCCGGCGTAGACGCCGTCGGCGGGGATCGCGGTGTGGGGCAGGGTCTCGACGTTGGCCGTCGGGAAGCCCAGTTCGCGGCCGCGCTGGGCGCCGCGCACCACCACGCCCTCCACGCGGTGCGGACGGCCGAGGATCTCCGCCGCGCCCGCGACGTCGCCCTCGGCGACCAGACGCCGGGTCAGGGTGGAGGAGAAGGGCTCGCCGCCGCCCGCGTCGCCGGTCACGTACAGGTCGACGACCTCGACCTCGTAGTCGTAGACCTTGCCCTGCTCGGTCAGGAACTCGACGTTGCCCGCGGCCTTGTGGCCGAAGCGGAAGTTCGGGCCCTCGACGACCGCCTTCGCGTGCAGCTTGTCGACCAGGACCTTGACCACGAAGTCGGCGGGCGAGAGCTTCGAGAACTCCTTGGTGAAGGGGAGGATCAGGACCGCGTCCACGCCCAGGTCCGCCATCAGCTCGGCGCGCCGGTGGTGCGGGGCGAGCAGCGGCGGGTGGCTGCCGGGGCGGACGACCTCGCTGGGGTGCGGGTCGAAGGTGACGACGACGGAGGGAACGCCCAGCTCACGCGCGCGGTCCACGGCATGCCTGATGATCAGCTGGTGCCCGCGGTGGACCCCGTCGTAGGACCCGATGGTGACGACGCTGCGCCCCCAGTCCTCGGGGATGTCCTCCAAGCCACGCCAGCGCTGCACTGTGACCGCTCCTCGAACCCGTGTCCGTGTCCATCGACGTCTTACGCAGGTCTAAGGGTGCCATGCCGGACGCGGACCGCCCTCATCGGCATGGGGGCTGTGACCCGACGCACGTGCGGACACGGCTCAGGCGGGCACGGCTCAGGCGGGCACGTGGACGCCCGAGAGGTTCTCGATCATCCGGCGGGTACTGGGCCCCACCACCGCCGCCCAGGCCTGCGGGGTGTCGGCCAGCCAGCCCGCGGTGCGGGCGGCGAAGCCCGGCACTTCCCGGGCGAGTTCGACCAGGCCGCGGTCGAAGCGGGCCGCGCCGTCCGGTGTGCGGACGAGGAGCAGGCCGGTGCGGTGCACCAGGTCGCGCGTGTCGTCGCCGCCGTGCCGGCCGGCCGCGTGCAGCAGGGCGTCCAGGACGGCCGGGGCGTGTTCGTGCGTCAGCAGGAAGTCCAGGAGTTCGCGGCGCAGGAGGCGGGAGGCGGGGGCGCCGGGGCCTGCGAGCACGGTGGCGAGAGCGGTTCGCGCCTCTTCCGGGCCGCCGTCGAGGAGGCCGGTGACCAGCGGGAAGAGCACGGTCCGGGCGGCCGGTCCCTGGTCGAGCCGTCGGTCGACGTAGGCGGCCATGTCGACGGCGGTCTCCGGGCGCCGCTCCACGGCGTCCCGTACGAGTGCGGCGACCCGTCGTGCGAGCGTGGGTGTGGTGACGTCGGCGAGCGTGCGCAGCGCCCGCCCGGCGTGCGGCCTGCACAGCCGCTCGCGGAAGGCGTCGAGGACCGGGTCCGGGTGGGTGGCGAGGGCCGGGACCAGTGCGCTCGGCGGGAAGTGCGGGTCGTCGGCGGTGAAGTGCCGCAGGGCCTGCGGGAGATGGCGGGCACGCGTGCGTGGATCCCGTACGAGGAGGGCGAGCGCGCCGCCGTGCAGGGTGCAGTCGGCGGGGCGGGCCAGCAGGGCGAGGGCCGCGTAGCGCAGCAGTTCGCGGTCGGCCTCGGTGCGGACGTGCGGGGCGGCGCGCAGGCCGTACGCGACGGCCGCCACGCGCCGGGCGGGTCGTTCGTCGTGCGCCCACCGGTCGACGGCCCGGCACACGGCCGAGGGCTCGTCCTCCGCGAGTACGGCGAGCAGTTCGTCCGCCCGCCGGTGCGCGCCCTTGACGAGCACCTCGGTCAGTTCGTCCAGGGCGAGCCGCCGGTGAGTGTGCAGCAGCGCCTGCGCCGCCTTCGCGACCGTCGCGTGCGGGGTCGCGGGCAGCGGGCGGTCGTCGTCGAACCAGTCCGCGAGGAGCGGCTGTACGGCGGTGGGGTCCGCGGCCAGAAGGCGGGAGACGGCGTCCAGGAACCGCGGGCCGGGCTCCTGCGGCGGGCCGTCGGCGAGGAGGAGATGCCGCAGCAGGCCGAGCCGCTCGCCCAGCGGGAGCGGCAGGGCGGTCCAGAAGCGGGGGCCGAAGGCGGGCGGGACCGCCGGGGCGGCCGGGATCGCGAGAGCGGGCGGGATCGCCGTGGTCGGCGGGACTTCCGCGGCGGGCGGGATCGCCGGGGTCGGCGGGACTTCCGCGGAGGGCGGGATCGCCGGGGTCGGCGGGACCTCCAAGGAAGGCGGGACTTCCGCGGAGGGCGGGACTTCCGAACCGGGCGGGATCGCCGGGGCCAACGGGACCGCCGAGTCCGGCGGAACTTCCGAGGCGGAAGGGACTTCCAAGCCGGGCGAGATCGCCGGGGCGGGTGGGTCCACCGGGGCAGACAGGTCCGCCGGGGCAGACGGGACCGCCAGGGTCCGCGGGACCGCCGAGGCAGACTGGGCCGCCGGGGCCGACGGAACTTCCCAACCGGGCGAGACCTCCGAGCCGGGCGGGGCCACCGAGCCGGGCGAGACCTCCGAGGCAGGCTGGGCCACCAGGGCCGGCGGAACTTCCCAGCCGGGCGAGACCTCCGAGCCGGGCGGGGCCACCGAGCCGGGCGAGACCTCCGAGGCAGGCTGGGCCACCAGGGCCGGCGGAACTTCCCAGCCGGGCGAGACCTCCGAGCCGGGCGGGGCCACCGAGCCGGGCGAGACCTCCGAGGCAGGCTGGGCCACCAGGGCCGGCGGAACTTCCCAGCCGGGCGAGACCTCCGAGCCGGGCGGGGCCACCGAGCCGGGCGGGATCGCCGGGGCCATCGGGACCGCCGGGGCCAGCGGAACTTCCCAGCCAGGCGAGACCTCCGAGGCAGCCGGGGCCACCGAGGCCAGCGGAACTTCCCAGCCGGGCGAGACCCAGGCGGACGGGACCGCCGAGGTCGGTGGCACCTCCGAGCCGGGCGGCACCGCCGAGGCAGGCGGGGCCACCGGGGCCGACGGAACTTCCCAACCGGGCGAGACCTCCGAGGCAGGCGGGACTTCCGCGGCGCGCGAGGCCTCCGAGCCGGGCAGGCAACCAAGCTCCCCCTCCCGGGACTTGGGGACGCCCTGGCCGCGCATCGCCACGACCCGGTCGGCGAGCATCCGTAGGACGGGCAGGTACGGCGTGGCGTCCGGCACGCGCAGCAGCGTCTCGGTGAGGAGGCGGGCGGCCCACCAGGAGTGCGGGTTGCTGTCCAGGGCGTGCGTCAACTCCCGCAGGCGCGCTGCCAGTCGGGGGGTTCCGTGCCGGCGGGCGAGGAGCAGTAGCGCCTCGACGACGGGGCCGATGCGGTGGTGCGGCACGCAGAGCCGGCCGTCGGCGTCCGGGCCGCGGTCGCGGTGGACCAGCGCCCGCAGGGCCTCGTCGAGGTCGAGGTGCATGCCCTGGATCCAGTCGGCGAGCTCCTCGTGGGCGAAGCGGTAGCCGCTGCCGGCCGGGACGAGCAGGCCCTCGGTGAGGACGGCCGACGCCCAGCCGGTGCCGCCGCCGAGCCGTGCGGGGGCCTGTCCCCAGGGGAACACCGCCTCGAAGCTCTTACGGTCCAGCTCGCCGTGTCCGGGGCCGAGGCTGCGCCGTGCGGCCTCGTGCACCTGTCCTGCGACCTTGGCCGCCAGACGGCGTACGGCGGTGCCGCGCAGGCCCCGCTCGGCGGCCAGCCGGACCGCGATGCGCAGGCACATCAGATCGAGGTGGGCCGAGAAGACCTCGTCGCGGTCCACGCGCGCGTGCGGGGCGTCCGGGAGGGCGGCGCCGACCTCCGAGAGCAGCCGGAGGGTGAGCGGGTGGCGGGCGTCGGGCTCCTCCAGGGCGCCCTCGGGGATGCCGTACCGCGCGCGTGCGATGCGGGCCTCGTCCTCCCGCAGGTCACCGAGGCGTACGCATGCGGGGAGCCCGCCGGGAGCGCCCTGGCCGTGCAGGATCTCCTGCGGGAACTCCGCCCCCGCCCGCTCCCAGTACTCCGCCCTGCACGCCACCACCAGCCGCGCGCCCGTCCGGCGCAGCCAGTCCGCGGTCCCCCGCGTCCACTCCGGCAGACGGTGTGCCAGTACGGGCGGCATCTCCTCGGGGCCGTCCAGGAGGAGCAGCAGCGGGCGGTTCGCGGTGCGTGCCACGTCGGCCAGCAGCTCGGGGGTGATGTCGCCGAGGTCCGAGGTGCCGGCGGTGCCGGACGCGGCGACGATGCGGGCGGCGCGGGCCAGCGCCCGCCCGGCCGCGTCCGCGACCGAGGTGTCCTCATCGGTGAGGTCGGCGCCGCGCAGCCACAGGGTGGGGGCGGGTTCGGCGCCGCCGTGGCGGCGGGCGGCGAGCGCGGCGAGTTCCGTCGTACGGCCGCTTCCGGGTGGCCCGACGAGGCCGAGGACGGCGGCCGGGCCGCGGTCGAACGCGGCGAACTCCCCCGCCGTGGCGGTCCGTTCGACCGGCTGGACCTCCGTGCCCGCTCGTCCGGTCCGGCCCGCCAGAGCGCCCGGCGGCCCGTCCTGCCCCACCGAGGTGGCGGTGAGCTCCAGGACTCCGGCCAGGTTCAGGTCGGCGCCGTAGGCGGGCACCGTCGCCGCGTTCTCGGCGAGGAGGCCGGCGAGCGGGCCGCTCGGTGCGGTGCGCAGCGTGACGGCGAAGCCCACGTCGCGGTGGCCGGACTGCAGCGCGGTGCCGAGGACGCCGACCACGGCGCCGGTAACCGGGTCCAGCACCGGTCCCCCGGCCGCTCCGCCGCCCAGCCGCAGCGCGTCCCGGCCGTCCGTGCCGATCGCCAACTCCAGTGCGTCGTCCAGGAGATGGAAGCGGTCGGTGGCCGCGTACGTCACGGAGGTCTCGGCGAGCACCCGCGCCTCGCGCCAGCATCCGGCGGGGATGCGCACATAGGTGCCGCTCTCGACGCGGTCCCGCACGGTGAGCGGCAGCGGGGGCACGCCGAGCCCTTCGGTGCGTACGAGGGCCAGGTCCAGGGCGGGCAGCGGGGTCACCGCGTCCGCGGTCACCAGGCAGGTGCGGTCACCGGCGGCGTGCAGGATGAGCCGGGCGAGGCCGTCGACGGCCTCGTGGCTGGTGATCAGGGTGCCGTGGTGGTCGGCCATGAAGCCGGTGCCCCGGGGCCGGCCGGCGAGGTCGTGGATGCGGACCAGGGCGGGGTCCGGCGCGGGCGGCTCCGTGGCCCGTCCTTCGCGCCCGCTGTCCCCCGGCCGGTGTCCGCTCCCGCTGCGCGGGCCCCGTCCCGCCATGGCCGAACCTCCCCGCCGTACACCTGTGCCCACAACCTCGACGTTAGGCGCGGTGTGATCAGCGGGACAGATCGAGCCGCGAACGCGCCCCCTTCCGCTCCCTCGGTTCACTCCGAGCGCCTGCCCGGACGGGTGAACAGACGGGGGTGGGTGGATACACCCTAGGGGTGGGGGAACCGAGGGGGACCGTGGAGCGGCGGCACAACCCCGTGATCGCCGCTCCACGGGCAGACCGGCCCCGGCCCCCCGCGGCAGCGCCCAAGCGTCTCAGTTCTCAGCGCCTCAGCGCCTCAGCGCCTCAGCCGAAGACGGCCAGGCTCTTCGCCTTGCCCTTGTGCTCCTCGACGAGTACGAGGAAGCGCCCCTCGGGACCGAAGACGGCCACCGGACCGCGGCCCGCGTACGTCTCGGGCATGTCCAGGCGTACGCCGTTGGTGAGCAGACGGGCCCGCCGCTCGTCCACGTCCCAGCGCGGGAACGCGGCCGCGGCGGCCTCGGCGATCGGCAGCACGGTCAGCTCCTGCTGCAGCTGGTCCAGCGTGCGGGCGCCGTCCAGCTTGTAAGGGCCGACGCGGGTGCGGCGCAGCGCGGTGAGATGGCCGCCGACGCCCAGTCCCGCACCCAGGTCCCGGGCCAGGGCCCGGATGTAGGTGCCGGAGGAGCAGACGACGGACACCACGAGGTCCAACACCGCGGTGCCGTCCTCGGCGACCGCCTCGCGCATGTCGTGGACCGCGAAGGACGAGACGGTGACCGGCCTGGCCGGGATCTCGAACTCCTCGCCCTCGCGGGCGCGCTTGTAGGAGCGCACACCGTCGATCTTGATGGCGCTGACCTTCGAGGGGACCTGCATGATCTCGCCGGTCAGCTCGGCGATCCGGGCGTCGACGGCCTCGCGGGTGACCTTCGAGGCGTCGTGCGACCCCGTGATCTCGCCCTCGGCGTCGTCGGTGACCGTCGTCTGCCCGAGGCGGATCGTGCCCAGGTACTCCTTCTCGGTCAGCGCGAGGTGACCGAGCAGTTTGGTGGCCCGCTCGACGCCGAGGACGAGCACGCCCGTCGCCATGGGGTCGAGGGTGCCCGCGTGCCCGACGCGGCGGGTGCGGGCGATGCCGCGCATCTTGGCGACCACGTCGTGCGAGGTGAAGCCCGACGGCTTGTCGACGACGACAAGCCCGTCGGGCGTCCGGTTCTGCTGGGTCATTCGGCGGCGTCGTCCTCGTCCTCGCCCGGCTTCCTGTACGGGTCGGCCTCACCGGCGTAGCTGGCGCCGGCCGAGACCTCGCGCACCTGCGCGTCGGACTGCCGCGCCTTGTCGAGGAGGTCCTCGATGGTGCGGGCGGTGTCCGGCAGGGCGTCGGCCACGAAGGTGAGCGTCGGGGTGAACTTCACTCCCGCCGCCGCACCGACCGCGGAACGGAGCACGCCCTTGGCGCTCTCCAGACCGGCGGCCGCGGCGGCCCGCTCCTCGTCGTCCCCGTACACCGTGTAGAAGACAGTCGCCTCCCGCAGGTCCCCGGTGACGCGGGTGTCCGTGATGGTCACGTTCGAGCCGAGCCGCGGGTCCTTGATCCCGCGCAGCAGCTTCTGGGCCACCACCTCCCGGATGAGGTCCGCCAGCCTCTTGGCGCGCGCGTTGTCGGCCACTGGTCCGTCTCCTTAAGTGCTTACTTCTTGCTTCAGTCTTCGTCGCTGTGGAGCCTGCGTCGAACCGAGAGCAGTTCCACCTCGGGCCGCCCGGCCACCAGCCGCTCACAGCGGTCCAGTACGTCGGAGAGGTGTGCCGTGTCCCCGGAGACCACCGCGAGCCCGATCTCGGCCCTGCGATGAAGGTCCTGATTGCCCGTCTCCGCCGCACTCACCGCGTACTTGCGCTGGAGTTCGGCCACGATCGGACGGACGAGAGAGCGTTTCTCCTTCAGCGAGTGGACGTCGCCGAGGAGCAGATCGAAGGACAGAGTCCCCACATACATGTGTGTTCCGGATGTCCCGCCGGTTCGGGGTATGGGCGCTGGTACGCCGATACCGGAACCGTACACGCAACGGCCGGGGCCGATCGACGGAAATACACTCCCGCCGACCGGCCCCGATCGCGTGCTGGATCAGACGCGCGGCTTCTCGCGCATCTCGTACGTCGCGATGACGTCGTCGACCTTGATGTCGTTGAAGTTGCCGAGGTTGATACCGCCCTCGAACCCTTCGCGGATCTCGGTGACGTCGTCCTTGAAGCGACGCAGACCCTCGATGTTGAGGTTCTCCGCGATGACCTTGCCGTCGCGAACCAGGCGCGCCTTGGTGTTGCGCTTGACCTCGCCGGAGCGGATGAGAACACCCGCGATGTTGCCCAGCTTGGACGACTTGAAGACCTCGCGGATCTCCGCCGTACCGAGCTCGACCTCCTCGAACTCCGGCTTCAGCATGCCCTTCAGGGCCGCCTCGATCTCCTCGATCGCCTGGTAGATGACCGAGTAGTACCGGACGTCCACGCCTTCGCGCTCGGCCATCTGCGCCGCGCGGCCTGCCGCACGGACGTTGAAGCCGATCACGATGGCGTCGGAGCCCATCGCCAGGTCGATGTCCGACTCCGTGACCGCACCGACACCACGGTGCAGGACGCGGATGTCGACCTCTTCGCCGACGTCCAGCTGGAGCAGGGACGACTCGAGCGCCTCGACGGAGCCGGAAGCGTCACCCTTGATGATCAGGTTCAGCTGCTGGACCTCGCCGGCCTTGAGCACCTTGTCCAGGTCCTCGAGGGAGACACGGCGCGTGCGCTTGGCGAACGCGGCGTTGCGCTCGCGGGCGGCGCGCTTCTCGGCGATCTGACGGGCCGTACGGTCCTCGTCGACCACCAGGAAGTTGTCGCCCGCACCCGGGACGTTGGTCAGGCCCAGGACCTGGACCGGCGTCGACGGGCCGGCCTCGGCGACGTTGTTGCCGTTGTCGTCGAGCATGGCGCGCACGCGGCCGTAGGCGTCGCCCACGACCATCGTGTCGCCGACCCGCAGCGTGCCGCGCTGGACGAGCACCGTCGAGACGGCACCGCGACCGCGGTCGAGGCGGGACTCGATCGAGATGCCCTGCGCGTCCTGGTTCGGGTTGGCCCGCAGGTCGAGCGAGGCGTCCGCGGTGAGGACCACGGCCTCCAGCAGGGAGTCGATGTGCAGACCCTGCTTGGCGGAGATGTCGACGAACATGGTGTCGCCGCCGTACTCCTCGGCCACCAGGCCGTACTCGGTCAGCTGACCGCGCACCTTGGTCGGGTCGGCACCCTCGACGTCGATCTTGTTGACCGCGACGACGATCGGGACGTCGGCCGCCTTGGCGTGGTTGAGCGCCTCGACCGTCTGCGGCATGACGCCGTCGTTGGCCGCGACGACCAGGATCGCGATGTCGGTCGACTTCGCACCACGGGCACGCATGGCGGTGAACGCCTCGTGACCCGGGGTGTCGATGAAGGTGATCCTGCGCTCTTCGTCGTTGACCTCGGTCGCGACCTGGTAGGCACCGATGTGCTGGGTGATGCCGCCGGCCTCGCCCGCGATGACGTTCGTCTTGCGGATGGCGTCGAGCAGTCGGGTCTTTCCGTGGTCGACGTGACCCATGACGGTGACGACCGGCGGACGGACCACGAGGTCCTCCTCGCCGCCCTCGTCCTCGCCGAACTCGATGTCGAAGGACTCGAGCAGCTCGCGGTCCTCCTCCTCGGGGCTGACGATCTGAACCGTGTAGTTCATCTCGTCGGCGAGGAGCTGCAGCGTCTCGTCGGAGACGGACTGCGTGGCCGTGACCATCTCGCCCAGGTTCATCATGACCGCGACGAGCGACGCCGGGTTGGCGTTGATCTTCTCCGCGAAGTCGGTGAGGGAGGCACCGCGCGACAGGCGAATGGACTCGCCGTTGCCGCGAGGCAGCATCACGCCGCCGACCGACGGGGCCTGCATGGCCTCGTACTCCTGGCGCCTCTGCCGCTTCGACTTGCGGCCACGGCGCGCGGGACCGCCGGGGCGACCGAAGGCGCCCTGCGTGCCACCACGACCGCCCGGACCACCGGGACGACCGCCGAAGCCGGGACGGCCACCGCCGCCACCGGGACCACCGGGACGACCGGCGAAACCGCCACCGCCACCGCCGCCGGGACGACCGGCGAAACCGCCGCCGCCACCGCCGCCGGGACGACCGGCGAAGCCGCCGCCGCCCGGAC
>NZ_JAFJSY010000131.1 GCF_019857225.1 Streptomyces plumbidurans | reverse complement strand
GACGCCCAGCGCGGTCCAGTCGTTCAGCCGGAGGCCGAGGATGTGGTGGGCGTCGTCGACGCGCATGTACTCGATCCAGGCGCGGCCCACGCAGTAGGCGGCGACATAGAGCGCGAACGCCCGGCCGTGGCCCAGCTTGAAGCGGCGGTCGGCCCAGATGACCAGGAAGGCGACGCCGATGCACCACAGGGACTCGTAGAGGAACGTCGGGTGGTAGTACCCGGGCACGCGGCCGTCCGTCGAGGACGTGATGTGCAGCGCCCAGGGGACGTGCGTCTCCTTGCCGTACAGCTCCTGGTTGAACCAGTTGCCCCAGCGGCCCATCGCCTGCGCGAAGGCGATGCCGGGTGCGACGGCGTCGGCGTAGGCGGGCAGCGGGATGCCGCGGCGGCGGCAGCCGATCCAGGCGCCCAGCGCACCGAGCGCGATCGCGCCCCAGATGCCGAGTCCGCCCTGCCACACCTTGAAGGCGTCCACCCAGTCACGGCCCTGGCTGAAGTACAGCTCGTAGTCCGTGATGACGTGGTAGAGGCGGCCGCCGACGAGGCCGAAGGGCACCGCCCAGACAGCGATGTCGGCCACCGTGCCCGCCCGCCCGCCGCGGGCGAGCCAGCGTTTGTTGCCGAGCCAGACCGCGATGAAGACGCCGATGATGATGCAGAACGCGTAGCCGCGCAGCGGGATGGGGCCGAGGTACAGCACCCCGCGCGACGGGCTCGGAATGTAGGCAAGTTCTTCCATGGCAGGGTCGACGCTACCGTGCCGGGCGGGCCCGACGGCAGGCGGACCGGCTACGGGTCCATAACGGGCGGGCGTGAATCTCTTACCCCTTGTTCGCCTGCTGCACCAGTTGCTTCAGCTTGGCGGGGGTCAATGACTGGTCCTGGTAGATGTTCTTGCCGTCGAGCAGCACGGTCGGCGTGCCGCCGAAGTGGCCGGCCTTGAATGCGTCGTTCGACTTGTTCACCCAGCTGTCGTGGGTGCCGTCGTCGACGCAGGAGCGGAAGGCGGCCGTGTCGAGGCCCTTGACCTTGCCGGCGAGCGCGATCAGCTTGCCGTTGTCGCCGAAGGCGTCGTCGGTCTCCTTCGGCTGGTTCGCATACAGCACGTCGTGGTAGTCGCGGAAGAGTCCGGCGTCCTGGGCGCAGGCCGCAGCGTTGCCCGCGCGGAGCGAGCCGGTGCCGCCGAGATTGCCGTCGATCAGCCTGACCAGGTGGTACTCGATGCGCAGCTGCCCGGAGTCGGTCAGCTCGTGGAGGGTGGGGCGGTATGCCGTCTCGAAGGCCATGCAGGCCGGGCAGCGGAAGTCCTCCCAGATCGTGAGGGTCGACTTGGCGCCGTCCTTGCCCACCGGGATCGCGAGGCTGTCCTTGCCCTGCGCGCCGGAGGGCGCCACGGCCGGGCCCGATGCCTTGTCCTTGTCCTTGCCGGAGTTCGCGGCGACCACGCCGATCACCGCGGCGAGGCCCAGGACGCAGACGACGCTCGCGCCCACGATCAGCGTCCGCCGCCGCTTCTCCGCGGCCTTCTGCTTCTCTCGCTCGTCCGCCAGCCGCTCCCGGGCGGTGCGCTTTCCCTCACGGTTCTTCTCGCTCACACCCCCAGAACGAACCGGGGAGGCGCATTGCGCCTCCCCGGTCCCAGATCCACTCGTAAGGGGGATCTCCGTGACATGAGATGTCCGGCTACGCCGCCCCGCGCACGCCCTTGGCGAGCTCACCGGCGAGCGTGCGGACGGCCTCGACGCCGGCCGCGTCGTCCGGCGCGTCCAGCATCCGCTTGACGAAGGCCGAGCCGACGATCACGCCGTCGGCGAAGCCGGCCACCTCGGCGGCCTGTTCGGCGTTGGAGACGCCGAGCCCGACGCAGACGGGCAGGCCGGTGCCGGTGGCCCGGGTGCGCTCGACCAGGTTCTGCGCCTGCGCGCCCACCGATTCGCGGGTGCCCGTGACGCCCATCAGGGAGGCGGCGTAGACGAAGCCGCTGCCCGCCGCGGTGATCTGCGCGAGCCGTTCGTCCTTGCTGCTGGGCGCGACCACGAAGACCGTGGCGAGCCGGTGCTTCTCGGCGTGCTCCCGCCACAGCGCCGCCTCCTGCACCGGCAGGTCGGGCAGGATGCAGCCCGCGCCGCCCGCCGCGGCGAGTTCGGCGGTGAAGCGCTCGACGCCGTAGCGGTCGATGGGGTTCCAGTACGTCATGACGAGGATCGGCTTGCCGGTGGCCTCGTGGGCCTCCTCGACCGTCCGCATCACGTGCGCGATCTTGACGCCGCCGCGCAGGGCGATGTCGTCGGCGGTCTGGATGACGGGTCCGTCGAGGACCGGGTCGCTGTGCGGCAGGCCGACCTCGACGACGTCCGCGCCGCCGTCCAGGGCCGCCTTGACCGCCTCGATGCCGCCGTCCACGGTCGGGAAGCCGGCCGGGAGGTAGGCGATGAGCGCGGCGCGTCCCTCGGCCTTGGCGCCGGCGAGGGTGTCGGACAGCAGCTGAATGTTCCCGCTCACTTGGCGTCCCCCTCGATCTCGGCGGTGTCGGCCTCGTTGGCGGCGACCTCCGCGTCGGTGTCGTACAGGTTGAAGTAGCGCGCGGCCGTGTCCATGTCCTTGTCGCCGCGGCCGGACAGGTTGACCACGATCAGCCCGTCCTCGCCCAGCTCCCTGCCGACCTCCAGGCAGCCCGCGAGGGCGTGGGCGCTCTCGATGGCCGGGATGATGCCCTCGGTGCGCGACAGCAGGCGCAGGGCCTGCATCGCCGCGTCGTCGGTGACGGCGCGGTACTCGCCGCGGCCGGTGTCCTTGAGGTAGGAGTGCTCCGGGCCGATGCCCGGGTAGTCCAGTCCGGCAGAGATCGAGTACGGCTCGGTGATCTGGCCCTCCTCGTCCTGGAGGACGTAGGAGCGGGAGCCGTGCAGGATGCCGGGCTCGCCCGCGGTCAGCGTGGCCGCGTGCTCGCCGGTCTCGACGCCGTGCCCGGCCGGTTCGCAGCCGATCAGGCGTACGGAGGCGTCCGGGATGAAGGCGTGGAACAGGCCGATGGCGTTGGAGCCGCCGCCCACGCAGGCGATGGCGGCGTCCGGGAGGCGTCCGGCCCGCTGAAGGAGCTGGCGGCGGGTCTCCACGCCGATCACGCGGTGGAAGTCGCGGACCATGGCCGGGAAGGGGTGCGGGCCGGCGACCGTACCGAAGAGGTAGTGGGTGTGGTCGACGTTGGCGACCCAGTCGCGGAAGGCCTCGTTGATGGCGTCCTTGAGCGTGCGGCTGCCGGACTTCACGGCGACGACCTCGGCGCCGAGCATGCGCATGCGGGCCACGTTCAGGGCCTGGCGCTCGGTGTCGATCTCGCCCATGTAGATCGTGCAGTCCAGGCCGAACAGGGCGCAGGCGGTCGCCGTGGCGACGCCGTGCTGGCCGGCGCCGGTCTCGGCGATGACCCGGGTCTTGCCCATGCGCCTGGTGAGCAGGGCCTGGCCGAGCACGTTGTTGATCTTGTGGGAGCCGGTGTGGTTGAGGTCCTCCCGCTTGAGGAAGATCCGGGCGCCGCCGGCCTCCGCGGCGAACCGGGGGACCTCGGTGAGGGCCGAGGGGCGGCCGGTGTAGTTGACCAGCAGGTCGTCGAGTTCGCGGGCGAACTCGGGGTCGTGCTTGGCCTTGTCGTACTCGACGGCGACCTCGTCCACGGCGGCGACGAGGGCCTCCGGGATGAATTTGCCGCCGAATGCGCCGAAGTAGCCCTCGGCGCTGGGGACCTGACCCTCCGGGTCGGGGATGAAGAACTCGCTGGGCATGCGTATACCTCACGGTGAGTGGTGTGTGAACAGCACTGATCGCCGTGGGAGCGGGGCTTGTTCGACGGCTGTCAGCCGTCTGTGGCTTGTCGCGCAGTTCCCCGCGCCCCTAGAGGGCGCGCTGCCATCGCCGGCCGTTGACCTGCCCGGGTTCGTCGCCGATGACGTACCTGACCCGGCGGCCGTGGACGCGCCGGGCAGGGGCACGGCAACCACGAGGGCGGCAGCCGCGCGCGAGGCGGGCGTACCGGTCCGTGGTGGTCGTCGTGAGGGTCATCGTGGTGAGTCTATCGAAGGATCAGCCGCGTCCGTGCCGGAGTGCGGGGTGCTCGCCCGCCGCCACCAGGTCGGAGACCGCGGTCTTGGGGTCGCGGCCCGTGACCAGGGACTCGCCGACCAAAACCGCGTCTGCGCCGGCGTTGGCGTACGCGATCAGGTCGTGCGGGCCGCGGACGCCGGACTCGGCGACCCGGACGAGGTCGGCGGGGACCTCGGGCGCGACGCGCTCGAAGGTGCCGCGGTCGACCTCGAGCGTCTTGAGGTTGCGCGCGTTGATGCCGATGACCTTGGCGCCCGCGTCCACCGCCCGCTCGACCTCGTCCTCGTCGTGCACCTCGACGAGCGGGGTGAGCCCGATGGAGACGGCACGCTCGATCAGCGACTCCAGGGCCGGCTGTTCGAGGGCGGCGACGATCAGGAGGGCGAGGTCGGCGCCGTACGCGCGGGCCTCCCACAGCTGGTACGAGGTGACGATGAAGTCCTTGCGCAGGACCGGGATGTCCACGCGGGCGCGGACGGCCTCCAGGTCGGCGAGGGAGCCGCCGAAGCGGCGCTGCTCGGTCAGCACGGAGATGACGGCCGCGCCGCCCGCCTCGTAGTCCGCGGCGAGTCCGGCCGGGTCGGCGATCGCGGCCAGCGCTCCCTTGGAGGGGCTGGAACGCTTGACCTCGCAGATGACCTTGACGCCGTCGCCGCGCAGCGCGGCCAGTCCGTCCTTGGCCGCGGGAGCCTTCGCCGCACGCTCCTTGAGCTCGTCGAGGCTGACGCGCGCCTGCCGCTCCGCGAGGTCGGCACGGACTCCGTCGATGATCTCGTCGAGCACACTCACGCGAGCGGCCCCCTTTCAGACGGTTGACTGTTCAAGAGGTCGGACCAAGGGAAAACCCGTGGTCACTGCGATGGTATCCGCACCAGGTCGCGGGCCTCGCATCCGGTGGACGTCGCTCCCACTACCTGGACATTCCCCTGTTGATCAAGGATGCAGCCAGCCACCGAACGGCAGGTTCCGGACAATGCTGAAGACCAGCAGCAACGTGCCGAGCGTCCACAGGTGCACCGGCCCGGGCTCCCAGCGCAGCCGGCGGCCGCGGGCGGCGCGCACCACCCATACGGTCCACAGCACGGCGAAGCCCAGATAGCCCATGACGGCGAGCGCGTTGTCCTGGAGCGCCGCCAGGAAGTCCCCGTGGACGAAGGAGTACGCGCTGCGCAGTCCGCCGCAGCCGGGGCAGTAGATGCCGGTGAACCGGTACAGCGGGCACGCCGGGTAGTGGCCGGGCTGGTGGGGGTCCACGGTGCCCACGTAGGCGAAGGCGCCGGCGACGGCCGCGAGCAGCCCGGTGGGGACGGCGAGCCGGGACATCACCGTGGCTCCGGCGGGGGCCCGCGTCGGGGACTGGCTGTCGGCGTTCACGTCCCGCATTGTCCCCCGGAGTGCGCGAGGGCCGCCACGCGCGCGTGAGGGGCGGTCCGGTGCCGGACCGCCCCTCAGGGGTACGCGCGAGAGCCGTACGGGTCAGCTCTTGGAGGCGCCCGCGGAGGCCTGGCTCTGCGCCAGCGCGTCCTGGAAGTCCTTGTGCGCGTCCTTCGGCTGTCCCATGCCCATCGCGCTCATGATCCAACCGACGACACCGCCGATGACCACGATGCCCAAGCCGGCCCAGAAGCCCACGGGCTGAGCCATCACCATGAAGGCGCCGGAGACGCAGAAACCGACGAACGCGATCATGACACCGGTCCAGGCGGCCGGGGTGTGACCGTGGCTGCTGCCCGCCATTGCTTGCTCCTCATTGCTGTTTTCGTGTCTGAGCCGGACGCTCACGGGACATTGTCCCGCACGTGCGCGGGCGCGCCGCTCGGGGGTCCACCCCTCGCGCGTCGGCTCCGGTGGAGACGGGGCCCGACCCCGCGGGCGGAGCCGCTACGCGCCGGTGGGGTCCTCGCCGCGGTCGAGGGCCTTCCAGATGTCCTCGGGGCGGTCGGGGTCGGTGGGCGCCGCCCTGCGGCGGGGCTTCGGGGCGCCCGCGCGTTCGTAGCGGCCGGACATCGCGGGCCACTGCCGGCCGTAGCGCAGGGCGAGCAGGCCGGCGACGAGGAGGAGGGCGCCGCCCGCCGCCGCGACATAGGGCCAGGCGGTGTGGGAGAGGGCGTGCACGGTGGCCGAGGTGTCGCCCGCGGCCTTCGCGGCCTGCTCGTCGAGCGCGGAGGTGTCGGAGACGCCGAGCAGGGCGGCGGCGACGGTGCCGGCGCCGGAGAGCGCGAGCAGGGCCGCCACCAGCAGCCGCCCGGCCCTGCGGACGGCGAAGACGGCGACGAGCGCGGCGAGGCCCACTATGGCGAGCGCCGCGGGAACGCCCGTGACGTCACTGCCCTTGGCGGTCAGGTCGAAGGCGCCGCCGGCCACCGTGGTGGTGCCCTCCGACCAGCGCTGCCGGGTGGAGAGCAGCGCCACGGCCGCGCCGAGCGCACCGCACAGCAAGGCAATGGCGAGGCTTCGGCGACCGGCCCGCGCGCGGCCGTCGGCTTCGGAACGGGGGTGAGGAACAGCTGTCACGTACTCCACTATCACCCGTACCCCGGGTGAAGCGTCACCCGGGGCTCACGTGAGAAGCGCCCCATTGCGCGAGAGGCGCGCCTATTTGCCGCCCAGGCGGTTCGCCGTGTGCACCGCGCGCAGGACCGCCGCCGCCTTGTTGCGGCACTCCTGGTCCTCGGCGACCGGGTCGGAGTCGGCGACGATGCCGGCGCCGGCCTGGACGTAGGCCGTGCCGCCGCGCAGCAGGGCGGTGCGGATGGCGATGGCGGTGTCGGAGTCGCCCGCGAAGTCCAGGTAGCCGACGCAGCCGCCGTACAACCCCCGGCGGGACGGCTCGAGTTCGTCGATGATCTGCATCGCGCGGGGCTTGGGGGCGCCGGAGAGGGTGCCGGCCGGGAAGCAGGCCGTCAGGACGTCGAAGGCGGTGCGGCCGTCGGCGACCTTTCCGGTGACCGTCGAGACGATGTGCATCACGTGGGAGTACCGCTCGACGGACATGAAGTCGACGACCTCGACCGTGCCCGGTTCGCAGACCCGCCCCAGGTCGTTGCGGCCGAGGTCGACCAGCATCAGGTGCTCGGCGCGCTCCTTGGGGTCGGCGAGCAGTTCGTCGGCGAGGGCCTGGTCCTCCTGCGGGGTGGCCCCGCGGTGCCGGGTGCCGGCGATGGGGTGGACCATCGCCCGTCCGTCCTCGACCTTCACCAGGGCCTCGGGGGACGAGCCCACGACGTCGAAGCCGTCGAAGCGGAAGAGGTACATGTACGGCGAGGGGTTCGTCGCCCTGAGCACGCGGTAGACGTCCAACGCGCTTGCCGTGCACGGTGTTTCGAAGCGCTGGGAGGGGACGACCTGGAAGGCCTCGCCCGCGCGGATGCGCTCCTTGACGTCCTCGACGGCCTCCCGGAAGTCGGGGCCGCCCCACAGGGCGGTGTACTCGGGGAGTTCGGAGGGCGGCAGGACGGCGGGCGGCTGGGCGACCGCGCGCGTGAGGTCGGCCTCCATGGCGTCGAGGCGGGCGACCGCGTCGGCGTGGGCCTCGTCGACGCCCGTTTCGAGGTCGTTGTGGTTGATCGCGTTGGCGATCAGCAGGACCGAGCCCTCCCAGTGGTCCATGACCGCGAGGTCGCTGGTCAGGAGCATGGTCAGCTCGGGCAGCTTCAGGTCGTCCCGCTCGCCGGGGCCGATCTTCTCCAGGCGGCGCACGATGTCGTAGCCGAGATAGCCGACCATGCCGCCGGTGAAGGGCGGCAGGCCCTCCTGGTGCGGGGTGTGCAGGGCCTCGATGGTGGCGCGCAGGGCGGCCAGCGGGTCGCCGTCGACGGGGACACCGACCGGCGGGGTGCCGAGCCAGTGCGCCTGGCCGTCGCGCGCGGTGAGGGTGGCGGCGGAGCGCACGCCCACGAACGAGTAGCGGGACCAGGAGCGGCCGTTCTCCGCGGACTCCAGCAGGAAGGTGCCGGGGCGCTCGGCGGCGAGCTTGCGGTAGAGCGCGACCGGGGTGTCGCCGTCGGCGAGCAGCTTGCGGGTGACGGGGATGACGCGGCGGTCGGTGGCCAGCTTGCGGAACGTCTCGAGGTCCATGGCGGCTGACCTTACTGATCCGGGCCGGACGCGCCCGAATCGGCGTCCTTGAGAAGCACGCCCTCGTCGAAGCAGGTGCGCGCGCCGGTGTGGCAGGCGGCACCCACCTGGTCCACCTTGACCAGCACGGTGTCGGCGTCGCAGTCCAGCGCGACGGACTTCACCCACTGGAAGTGGCCGGAGGTGTCGCCCTTGACCCAGTACTCCTGGCGGCTGCGGGACCAGTAGGTGCAGCGGCCGGTGGTCAGGGTGCGGTGCAGCGCCTCGTCGTCCATCCAGCCGAGCATGAGCACCTCACCGGTGTCGTACTGCTGGGCGATGGCGGGGACGAGTCCGTCGGCGCTGCGCTTGAGGCGTGCGGCGATCTCCGTGTCGAGGCTGCCGGCCGGTGGCTTGCTGGTCATGGGTGCCATTGTGCCGCGCGGCACCGACAGTCACGGTGCCGGTCCACTGATCGAACACGGGGGCGCCGGGCGTCACGGCCGGGGGCGGTGGCCGGATGACGGGTGGGCGGACCCGGAGCGTGGTCGTAGGCTGACTGCATGTCGACTTTCGCCAAGCGTGAACGACTTCTTCTCGCCGACCTGTTGGAGGCCGAGGGCCCGGACGCCCCGACCCTCTGCGAGGGCTGGCAGACCCGCGATCTCGCCGCGCACGTGGTGGTGCGCGAGCGCCGCCCCGATGCCGCGGGGGGCATCCTGATCAAGCAGCTCGCGCCGCGCCTGGAACGGGTGATGGCGGAGTTCGCCTCGAAGCCGTACGAGGAACTCATCCAGCTCATCCGCACCGGGCCGCCGCGGTTCTCGCCCTTCCAGCTCAAGCAGGTCGACGAGATGTCGAACACGGTGGAGTTCTACGTCCACACCGAGGACGTCCGCCGTGCGCAGCCCGACTGGACGCCGCGCGAACTGGACGGGGTGTTCCAGGACGCCCTGTGGTCCCGTCTCGAACGCTCGGCCCGGCTGGTGGGCCGCGGCGCCCCGACGGGCCTGGTCCTGCGCCGCCCGGACGGCCAGACAGCGGTCGCACACCGCGGGACCCCCGTGGTGACGGTGACCGGTGAACCGTCGGAACTGCTGCTGTTCTCCTACGGCCGGCAGAACGCCGCCGATGTGCAACTGGACGGCGAGAAGGACGCGGTGGCGAAGCTGCACGACGCGAAGCAGCTGGGCATCTGAAGCCCGGTTCCCGTCGCGGTCAGCGGGGCAGTTCGGCGCGGCGCAGGCCGGGTACGGCCAGGGCGACGACGCCGCCGAGCCCGCACACGGCCGCGCTGACCACGAAGACGGGGCCGGTGCCCCAGGTGCCGATCGCGGTGGCGGACAGCGGCATGCTGAGCGGGGTGAGACCGAGGCTGACCAGGCTGGAGACGGCGGTCACACGGCCGAGGTACGCCGGGTCGGCGTGGGTCTGCAGCAGCGCCGCGCACATCGCGCCGCTGAGCCCGGTGAGCAGGCCGATCAGCAGGGCCGTACCGACGGCCAGGGGGACGGTCGGCGCGAAGGTGAGTGTCCCGACGGCGACCGAACCGGCGAGGATCGACCAGCCGGCCGTCCGCCCGGCGTGCGGCAGCCGCCCGCGCAACGTCAGCAGCAGTGAGGCGGCACCCGCGCCGACGCCGAACCCGGCGAGCACCCAGCCCATCCCGGCCGCGCCCCAGCCGCGCTCGTCGCACAGCAGGGTCAGACCGACGTTGAGGGGGCCGACGAAGCCGAGGTCGCCCAGGGCTATGACCAGCATCAGCGGCGCGAGCACGGGGTGCCGGCGGATGTGGCGCAGCCCTGCCACGAGGTCCTGCCCGGCGGTCGCGTCGCGCGCGCCCACCGTGTCGTGGAGCGGCAGTTGGCGCATCCGCACCGAGACCAGCAGCGGCACGGACACGGCGATCAGCAGTCCCGCGAGGGCGAACGCCGCCGTCGCCCCGCCGAGCGCCACCCCGAGCCCGCCGAGCGGTCCGCCCACCACGCTCGCGAACCGGATCGCGAGCCCCCGCATGCCCTGCACGCGCGCGAGCTGGTCCCGGCTCGTCACGCGCGCGGGGAGGGCGCCCACGGCCGGCAGGAACACGGCGTCGACGGTGCCGAAGACCACGGCGAGCAGGGCCAGCGGCCACAGGCCGGGGCTGGTCAGGAACAGCAGGGCGGCCACCGCGAGGACGGCCGCGCAGCGCACGGCGTCGCTGCCGATCACCACCCGGCGCGGCCCCAGCCGGTCCGCGATCACTCCTCCGCCCAGCATCAGCAGCGCCCGCGGCAGTGCGCTCGCCGTCATCACCAGCCCGGCCTGCGAGGGCGTACCGGACTGTACGGCGGCCCAGGACAGCGCGAGGTAGTAGACGCTGTCGCCGACCATCGAGCAGGTGAAGGCGGCGAGCCAGCGCAGGACGTTGGTGTCGCGGTGGGCGGGGAGCCCGGCGGCGAGCGCGGTCTCAGACACGGAACGGGAAGCCGTGGACGTGCACCGCGACGTGCTCGCGGCCCTCGGTGTCACCCGCGGCGACGGCGGCGCGTCCGCGCTCCTCGTACCGGCGCACGACGGCGCGCATCTCCTTGGCCAGCTCGGCCAGTTCGTCCGAGGTCAGGCGCAGCAGCCACTCCGCGGATTCGGAGGCGGTCGTCCAGTCGGCGCTCCAGTGCGCGCGTTCGTCGAGGTAGCGCCGGTACATCTCGGCGCGCTGCTCGAGGAAGAGACGGCTGGCGGCGGTGTGCGCGGCGGCCTTCTCCGGGGCGTCCCTGAAGTCCTCGTCGCGGATGCTCACCCCCTCGGAGGCGGGCTGCCACCACCGCTCGCGACCGTCCCCGCTCCCCGGCTCGGCCTCCTCGATCAGCCCGTGCTCGGCGAGCTTGCGCAGGTGGTAGCTGACCAGGGACACGGCCTCGTCGACCTGCTCGGAGAGCTGGGAGGCGGTCGCCGTCCGCGCGATGGTCAGCAGCCGGTACAGCTGCGCCCGCAGCGGATGGGCGAGGGCCTTGAGCGTGCCCACGTCCTTGATACGCCGGTCCCTCTCGCTGTCAGCCATGCGTCCGACGCTATACGCGAAGGAAAAATTGCACAACTAATTTTGCGCAACTTCTCTTTCGCATATGCCCACGAAAGAGCCCCGGCCAGGACGCGGCCGGGGCTCCCCGTACTTCCACGTACTAGCGCACCGGATGCCCGGCGTCCCGCAGCTCCCCCTTCACCTCGCCGATCCGCAGATCGCCGAAGTGGAAGACCGACGCCGCCAGCACCGCGTCCGCGCCCGCCGCGATCGCCGGCGGGAAGTCGGCGAGCCTGCCCGCGCCGCCGGAGGCGATCACCGGGATCGTCACGTGCTTGCGGACGGCCGCGATCATCTCCAGGTCGTAGCCGTCCTTCGTGCCGTCCGCGTCCATCGAGTTGAGCAGGATCTCGCCCGCGCCCAGCTCGGCGGCCCGGTGGGCCCACTCGACGGCGTCGATGCCGGTGCCCGTGCGGCCGCCGTGGGTGGTGACCTCGAAGGTGCCCTCGGCGGTGCGGCGCGCGTCCACCGACAGGACCAGCACCTGCCGCCCGAAGCGCTCCGCGATCTCGCGGATCAGGTCGGGGCGAGCGATGGCCGCCGTGTTGACGCCGACCTTGTCCGCGCCCGCCCGCAGCAGCTTGTCCACGTCCTCGGCGGTGCGCACGCCGCCGCCCACCGTCAGCGGGATGAACACCTGCTCGGCCGTACGGCGCACCACGTCGTACGTCGTCTCGCGGTTGCCCGACGAGGCGGTGATGTCGAGGAACGTCAGCTCGTCGGCGCCCTCGGCGTCGTACACCTTGGCCATCTCGACGGGGTCGCCCGCGTCGCGCAGGTTCTGGAAGTTGACACCCTTGACGACCCGG
>NZ_JAFJSY010000130.1 GCF_019857225.1 Streptomyces plumbidurans | reverse complement strand
GGCGCTTTCCAGGTTTCCGCTTGCGCGTTTCCCTTTCCGGCGGACCCGACTTTATCAGAGGTTCTGAGTCGGATTTCCCGCCCCCTGCGGGGACTGGTTCCGGGGCACGAAGCATCCGGGTTCCCGTTCGGGCGGAGCCGTAAACGTACTGGAGCGGGGCGCCTCGATGCAAATCGAGGCGCCCCGCTGTCAGTTGGCGCGTGGGACGCGGCCGAGCGGACGTACGTCCGTCAGACCTCGACCACGACCGGCAGGATCATCGGCCTGCGGCGATAGGTGTCGGAGACCCACTTGCCGAGGGTGCGGCGGATGAGCTGCTGGAGCTGGTGCGGCTCCACCACGCCGTCCTGGGCGGATCGTTCGAGCACCTCGATGATCTTCGGCATCACCTCGGCGAAGGCCGAGTCCTCGATGCCCGAACCGCGGGCCTGGACATGGGGACCGCCCGTGATCTTGCCGGTGGACGAGTCCATCACCACGAAGACGGAGATGATGCCCTCGTCGCCGAGGATCTTGCGGTCCTTCAGGGCTGGTTCGCCGACGTCGCCCACGGAGAGGCCGTCGACGTAGACGTAGCCCGCCTGGACCTTGCCCGAGATCTTCGCCTTGCCCTCGATGAGGTCGACGACCACGCCGTCCTCAGCGATGACGATGCGATCGTGCGGGACGCCGGTGAGGGCGCCCAGTTCGGCGTTGGCGCGCAAGTGGCGCCATTCGCCGTGGACCGGCATCAGGTTCTTCGGGCGGCAGATGTTGTAGAAGTACAGCAGCTCGCCAGCCGAGGCGTGGCCCGAGACGTGGACCTTGGCGTTGCCCTTGTGGATGACGTTGGCGCCCCAGCGGGTCAGGCCGTTGATCACGCGGTAGACCGCGTTCTCGTTGCCGGGGATGAGGGACGACGCCAGGATCACCGTGTCGCCGTCGACGATGCGGATCTGGTGGTCGCGGTTGGCCATCCGGGACAGGGCGGCCATCGGTTCGCCCTGCGAGCCCGTGCAGACCAGGACCACCTCGGAGTCGGGGAGGTCGTCGAGGGTCTTGACGTCGACGACCAGCCCCGGCGGGACCTTGAGATAGCCGAGGTCACGGGCGATGCCCATGTTGCGGACCATGGAGCGGCCGACGAAGGCGACCCGGCGGCCGTACTCGTGGGCCGCGTCCAGGATCTGCTGGATGCGGTGGACGTGGCTGGCGAAGCTCGCCACGATGATCCGCTTGCGGGCGCCGGCGAAGACCTGGCGCAGCACGTTCGAGATGTCGCGCTCGGGCGGGACGAAGCCCGGCACCTCGGCGTTCGTCGAGTCGGCGAGGAGCAGGTCGATGCCTTCCTCGCTCAGCCGTGCGAACGCGTGCAGGTCCGTGAGGCGGTGGTCCAGCGGCAGCTGGTCCATCTTGAAGTCGCCGGTGTGCACGGCCATGCCGGCCGGGGTGCGGATGGCGACGGCGAGGGCGTCCGGGATCGAGTGGTTGACCGCGACGAACTCGCAGTCGAAGGGGCCCACGCGCTCACGGTGTCCCTCGGCCACTTGGAGGGTGTACGGGCGGATGCGGTGCTCCTGGAGCTTCGCCTCGATCAGGGCGAGGGTCAGCTTGGAGCCGATCAGCGGGATGTCCGGCTTCTCGCGCAGGAGGTAGGGGACGCCGCCGATATGGTCCTCGTGGCCGTGCGTGAGGACGATGCCGTCGATGTCGTCGAGACGGTCCCGGATGGACGAGAAGTCCGGCAGGATCAGGTCGATTCCGGGCTGCTCCTCCTCGGGGAAAAGCACTCCGCAGTCGACGATCAGCAGGCGGCCGCCGTACTCGAAGACCGTCATGTTCCGGCCGATCTCGCCGAGACCGCCGAGTGGGGTGACCCGCAGGCCGCCCTCGGGGAGCGGCTGCGGCGGGCCGAGTTCAGGATGCGGATGACTCAAAAGACTCTCCTCACCACACGCGCCACGTACCGGTTGGGGCACGTGGCGCGCGTGACGTTCGTGCATGAGCAGTTGTCATTGTGGGATGCAGGCACCGGTGGCCTGCCTATTCAGTTGTGAAGACTGTGGTGCCAAGTCTGGTGTTAGAGCTGTACCCCGCCGGCGGCAAGATCGATCTTGAGTTGGGCGATCTCCTCCGGCGTGCACTCGACCATGGGGGCGCGCAGGGGCCCGGCGGGCAGACCCTGCAGGGCGAGCGCCGCCTTGGTCGTCATGACTCCCTGGGTGCGGAACATGCCCGTGTAGACGGGGAGCAGCTTCTGGTGGATCTCGGTCGCCTTCTGTACGTCGCCCGAGACGAAGGCGTCCACGAGGGCGCGCAGATCGGGCGTGACGAGGTGGCCGACGACCGAGACGAAGCCGACGGCGCCCACCGAGAGCAGGGGCAGGTTCAGCATGTCGTCGCCTGAGTACCAGGCGAGGCCGGAGCGTGCGATGGCCCAGCTGGAGCGGCCGAGGTCGCCCTTGGCGTCCTTGTTGGCGACGATGCGCGGGTGCTCCGCGAGCCGTACGAGCGTCTCGGTGTTGATCGGGACGCCGCTGCGGCCGGGGATGTCGTAGAGCATCACCGGCAGCTCGGCGGCGTCTGCGACGGCCCTGAAGTGCTGGTACAGGCCCTCCTGCGGGGGCTTGTTGTAGTACGGGGTGACGACGAGGAGGCCGTGGGCGCCGACGCGCTCGGCGCCGCGGGCCAGCTCGATGCTGTGGTGGGTGTCGTTGGTTCCGACGCCCGCGACCACATGGGCCCGGTCGCCGACGGCCTCCACGACCGCCCGTACGAGGTCCGCTTTCTCCGCGTTGCTGGTGGTGGGGGACTCACCGGTGGTGCCGTTGATGATCAGGCCGTCGTTGCCTGCGTCCACCAGGTGGGTGGCGAGCCGCTGTGCGCCGTCGAGGTCGAGTGCGCCGTCCGCCGTGAAGGGCGTGACCATGGCGGTGAGGACCCTCCCGAAGGGGGTCTGCGGAGTGGAGGTCGGAGCCATGGGGAACACGCTACTCGCTGCTCCGTGTGCGGTCTGCCCTAGGGGTGCGGGATAAGTCCGGACAAATGCGGAGCCCGGTACTGCCTGCTCGGGGGTTCAAGCAGTACCGGGTCCGTTTGATCAGGCTAGATGAACTTCTCCAAATGCCGCAATACGGACACTTCGCCAGATCGACCCGTACGTCTGTGCTCTCTCGCGGAACACGGACGCGCTACGGCGCCACTCGGCCGTTCGCGTTGAAGGCGGCGTGGGTGAGCGGCATCAGCCGGGCCCACTCCTCCTCCATCTTCTCGCCGACCATCTCGATCTCCCGCTGCGGGAAGGAGGGGACCTTCGCCAGTTCGTGCTGGGTGCGCAGGCCGAGGAAGTGCATGAGCGAACGGGCGTTGCACGTGGCGTACATGGAGGAGAAGAGGCCGACCGGCAGGGCCGCGCGGGCGACCTCGCGGGCCACTCCCTCCGCGAGGAGCTTCTGGTAGGCGGTGTACGCCTGCTCGTACGCCTCCGACAGGACGCTGGTCACCGAGGCGTGCTGCGCCGGGGTGCCCTCGACGAAGACGTACTTGCCCGGGCGGCCCTCCTGCACGAGCTTGCGCGACTCGCCAGGGACGTAGAAGACCGGCTCGAGCTCGCGGTAGCGGCCGGACTCCTCGTTGTACGACCAGCCCACGCGGTGCCGCATGAACTCGCGGAAGACGAAGATCGGGGCGCTGATGAAGAAGGTCATCGAGTTGTGCTCGAAGGGGCTGCCGTGCCGGTCGCGCATCAGGTAGTTGATCAGCCCCTTGGAGCGCTCCGGGTCCTTCTGGAGCTCCTCCAAGGACTGCTCGCCAAGGGTCGAGACGCGGGCAGCAAAGAGGACATCGGCATCCGATGCGCTGGATTTGACCAGCTCAACGGTGACATCACTGCGCATGTACGGCTTGGGGGCGTCGCCGGAGGTCACGGGAGTCCTTCCATCACGTCTTGGGTTCGCGCCCACTGTACGGGGGAGCTTCCGTCCACCGGGGCTGGACCTGATTCCTGTGACTTGTCGGGAATACGGCACCTTTTGGGGCGCTCGGCCGTCTGTGTAGATGACAGTCATTCGTTCGACCCCAGATCGACCCCAGATCAACCCGGAAGGGAGACTCACCGGCCATGTCTCGTCGGCGCGAGCCCGTCCCGTTCGCCTTTGTCTCCGCGGCCGACAGGTTCCGCAGCAATGTCACACCCCCGCCGCGTGAGCGGGCGTCCATCGGCCAGACAGCCGGGCGCTGGCTGCTCGGACTCACCCTCGTCGCCGGGCTCGTGGGCGCGCTGGTGCTCGGCACACCGGCGCTGTCCACCGACACCCACACACCCCCTCAGCAGTCACAGGCCTCCCATGGGCACTGACTCCATCGGACCCCCCAAGGTGGTGAGCTGGGACACAGCCGGATAGCCTCACCGGGCACCGCCCCCGCATGGATTGAGTGAGGACAAGCCGTGCCCCTGCCCTTCCTGACGGCCGACCGCGCTTTCGAGACTGCCGACGATCTCGCGCTGCCGTACCACGACCGCGACCGCTGGCGGCGTCCCTACCGTCCCGGCCCGTGGCGTGTGGGTGCGGCGGCGCTGTGGCTGCTGCTCGCCTCGTTCGTCCTCTTCGCGGCGGTCATCATCGCGTTCACCGCTTCGGCCTCCGAGGCAGCCGTGACCTTCGGCATCGCGCTGGTGGTCATCGTGTGCGCGCTGCGGCTGCTGCGCGCGGGCGCGTGGGTGAGTGCGCGCGGGCTGCGCCATGTGACCTTCTTCGGCACGCGCACGACGCCCTGGGAGCAGGTGGTCTCCGTGCGGACGGTGCAGCAGCCGGTGCGCTGGCTCGGGCTGCCGCGCACGGTGCAGGGCCAGGCGCTCGTTCTCGTACGCCGGGACCGTGCGGAGCGGGACGCACAGGTGCTGATGACCACGCACAACGCCGACTTCCTCGCGCGGCAGGGGTCGTTCGACCGGGCCGCGGACACCATCGAGGCGTGGGCGGCGGAGCACGGACGACGCTGACCTGGCAACCACCTGGTCGTACGAAGACGGTCATACGAAGGGGTCGGCAGGCGTAAGGGGTCGGCAGGCGTAAGGGGTCGGCAGGCGTAGACGAACGCTCAGGCCTCGATGGTCCTGCCGTCGTGCAGTGCGATCGCCCGTTGCATCGCCTTGCGGGCGCGTGGGGTGTCGCGGGCGTCGTGGTAGGCGACGGCGAGCCGGAACCAGCTGCGCCAGTCGTCGGGGGCCGCCTCCGTCTCGGCCTTGCGCTTGGCGAAGACCTCGTCGGCGGAGTCGCGGTCGATGCGTCCGCCGGGCGTGCGCCTGAGTTCGTCGACGGGCAGGCCGCCCTCGGCGTCGAGTTCGGCGGCGAGGGCGTTGGCCCTGCGGACGAACTGGGTGTTCTTCCACAGGAACCACACGCCGATCACCGGCAGGATCAGCACCGCCACGCCGAAGGTGACCGTGACGGGCGTACCGGACTGGATGAGCATGACGCCGCGGCTGCCGACCAGGACGAAGTAGAAGACGAGGACGGCGGCCGTGACGAGGTAGGTGATCTTCGCGCGCATGACGGTCGGCGGCTCAGCTCAGGCCCAGGAAGTGTTCCAGGCCGAAGGTCAGGCCCGGATTGGTCACCACGCGGCGGGCGCCGAGCAGGATGCCCGGCATGAAGCTGCTGTGGTGCAGGGAGTCATGGCGGATCGTCAGCGTCTCCCCCTCGGCGCCGAGCAGGACCTCCTGGTGGGCGAGCAGGCCGCGCAGCCGGACCGAGTGCACCGGGACGCCGTCGACGTCCGCGCCGCGCGCGCCGTCCAGGGCCGTCTCCGTCGCGTCCGGTGCGGGCTCCGCGTTGGACTGCCTGCGGGCCTCGGCGATCAGCTGGGCGGTGCGCGTGGCGGTGCCGGACGGGGCGTCGACCTTCTTGGGGTGGTGCAGCTCGATGACCTCGACGGATTCGAACCAGGGCGCGGCGAGCTGCGCGAACTTCATGTTGAGGACGGCGCCGATGGAGAAGTTGGGCGCGATCAGCACGCCCGTCTCCGGGGAGGCGGCCAGCCACTCCCGCAGCTGGGCGAGGCGCTCCTCGGTCCAGCCCGTGGTGCCGACGACCGCGTGGATGCCGTGGCCCAGGCAGTACTCGAGGTTGCCCATCACCGAGTCGGGCGTGGTCAGCTCGACCGCGACCTGGGCGCCGGTGACGGCCAGCGTCTCCAGATCGTCGCCCCGGCCGAGGGCGGCCACCAGCTCCATGTCCTCGGTGGCCTCGACGGCCCGGACCGCCTCGGAACCGATGCGCCCCTTCGCACCGAGGACCGCCACGCGCAGCTTGCTCATCTCTTCTGCTTCCTTACGGGAGTTACGAGGACGGGTGTCGGACGTCAGGCGACGGCGTCCTGCAGACGGGCGGCCTGCTTGTCCTTCAGCGGGCCGATGACCGACAGCGAGGGCCGCCGTCCCAGGATGTCGCGGGCGACCGCGCGGACGTCGTCCGGGGTGACCGACGCTATCCGGGTCAGCATGTCGTCGACGGACATCTGCTCGCCCCAGCACAGCTCGCTCTTGCCGATACGGTTCATCAGCGCGCCGGTGTCCTCGAGGCCGAGGACCGTGGAGCCACGGAGCTGGCCGACGGCGCGGCCGATCTCCTCGTCGGACAGGCCGTGCTCGGCGACATGGTCGAGCTCGTCGCGGCAGATCTTCAGCACGTCGTGGACCTGCGAGGGCCGGCAGCCGGCGTACACGCCGAACAGGCCGCAGTCGGCGAAGCCCGAGGTGTACGAGTACACGCTGTAGGCCAGGCCGCGCTTCTCGCGGACCTCCTGGAACAGGCGGGAGGACATGCCGCCGCCGAGGGCGGTGTTCAGCACGCCGAGTGCCCAGCGGCGCTCGTCCGTGCGGGCCAGGCCCGGCATGCCGAGGACGACGTGCGCCTGTTCGGTCTTGCGGCCGAGCAGTTCGACGCGGCCCGCGGTGCGGATCGAGCGGCGGCCCTCGCGCGGGGCGATGGGGACCGCCTCGGCGTTCTTGAGGGCGCCCGCCTTCTCGAAGGCGGCACGGACCTGTCGTACGACCTTCTGGTGGTCGACGTTGCCCGCGGCCGCCACGACCAGGTGGGTCGGGTCGTAGTGCTTCTTGTAGAAGCGGCGGATGCGGTCGGCGGTGAGGGCGTTGACCGTGTCGACGGTGCCGAGGACCGGGCGGCCGAGGGCGTTGTCGCCGAACATGGTGTGCGCGAACAGGTCGTGCACGCAGTCGCCCGGGTCGTCCTCGGTCATGGCGATCTCTTCGAGGATCGCGCCCCGCTCGACGTTGACGTCCTCTTCGAGGATGAGCGAGCCGGTCAGCATGTCGCAGACGACGTCGATGGCGAGGGGCAGGTCGGCGTCGAGCACGCGCGCGTAGTAGCACGTGTACTCCTTCGCCGTGAACGCGTTCATCTCGCCGCCGACCGCGTCGATGGCGGCGGAGATGTCGAGCGCGGACCTGCGGCTGGTGCCCTTGAAGAGCAGGTGCTCCAGGTAGTGCGTGGCGCCGTTCAGGGCCGGCGTCTCGTCGCGGGAGCCCACGTGCGCCCAGATGCCGAAGGTGGCGGAGCGGACCGAGGGCAGGGTCTCGGTGACGATGCGCAGGCCGCCCGGGAGGGTGGTCTTGCGGACCGTGCCGATGCCGTTCTCGCCCTTGATGAGGGTTTGGGTACGGGCGACGGCCCGCGCCTCCGAAGAGGTGCGGGCCGTCGCCTCGAAGCCGCGGGACGTCACTTGTCGCCGTCGTCCTTCTTGTCAGCGTCGTTCTCTTCGCCCTCGATGACCGGGATCAGGGAGAGCTTGCCGCGGGAGTCGATCTCGGCGATCTCGACCTGGACCTTCTGGCCCACACCGAGCACGTCCTCGACGTTCTCCACGCGCTTGCCGCCGGCGAGCTTGCGGATCTGCGAGATGTGCAGCAGACCGTCCTTGCCCGGGAGCAGCGACACGAACGCACCGAAGGTCGTCGTCTTCACGACGGTGCCCAGGTAGCGCTCGCCGACCTCCGGCATGGTCGGGTTGGCGATGCCGTTGATCGTGGCGCGGGCGGCCTCGGCCTGCGAGCCCTGGGCGGCACCGATGTAGATGGTGCCGTCGTCCTCGATCGTGATGTCGGCGCCGGTGTCCTCCTGGATCTGGTTGATCATCTTGCCCTTGGGGCCGATGACCTCACCGATCTTGTCCACGGGGATCTTGACCGTGATGATCCGCGGGGCGTTCGGGGACATCTCGTCCGGCGTGTCGATCGCTTCCATCATCACGTCGAGGATGTGGAGGCGGGCGTCACGGGCCTGCTTGAGGGCGGCGGCCAGGACGGAGGCGGGGATGCCGTCCAGCTTGGTGTCGAGCTGGAGGGCGGTCACGAACTCCTTGGTGCCGGCGACCTTGAAGTCCATGTCGCCGAAGGCGTCCTCCGCACCGAGGATGTCGGTGAGGGTGACGTAGTGCGTCTCGCCCTCGATCTCCTGGGAGATCAGGCCCATGGCGATACCGGCGACGGGGGCCTTCAGCGGCACACCGGCGTTCAGCAGCGACATGGTGGAGGCGCAGACCGAGCCCATGGACGTCGAGCCGTTGGAGCCGAGGGCCTCGGACACCTGGCGGATCGCGTACGGGAACTCCTCGCGCGTGGGCAGCACCGGCACGAGCGCGCGCTCGGCGAGGGCGCCGTGGCCGATCTCGCGGCGCTTCGGGGAGCCGACGCGGCCGGTCTCACCGGTGGAGTACGGCGGGAAGTTGTAGTTGTGCATGTAGCGCTTGCGGGTCACCGGCGAGAGGGTGTCCAGCTGCTGCTCCATGCGGAGCATGTTCAGCGTGGTGACGCCCAGGATCTGGGTCTCGCCGCGCTCGAACAGCGCCGAGCCGTGCACCCGCGGGATGGCCTCGACCTCGGCGGCCAGCGTGCGGATGTCGGTGACACCGCGGCCGTCGATGCGCTTCTTCTCCTTGATGACGCGCTCACGGACCAGGGACTTGGTCAGCGAGCGGTACGCGGCGGAGATCTCCTTCTCGCGGCCCTCGAACTCCGGCAGGAGCTTCTCGGCGGCCAGACCCTTGACGCGGTCCAGCTCGGCCTCGCGCTCCTGCTTGCCGGCGATGGTGAGCGCCTGGGCGAGCTCGGGCCTGACGGCGGCGGTCAGCGCCTCCAGGACGTCGTCCTGGTAGTCGAGGAAGATCGGGAACTCGCCGGTGGGCTTGGCGGCCTTGGCGGCGAGGTCCGACTGGGCCTTGCAGAGCACCTTGATGAAGGGCTTCGCGGCCTCGAGACCGGCGGCGACGACCTCCTCGGTGGGCGCCTCGGCGCCGCCCTTGACGAGCTGGATGGTCTTGTCGGTGGCCTCGGCCTCGACCATCATGATCGCGACGTCGCCGTCCTCCAGGACGCGGCCGGCGACCACCATGTCGAAGACGGCGTCCTCGAGCTCGGTGTGCGTCGGGAACGCGACCCACTGGCCGTTGATCAGGGCGACACGGGTGCCGCCGATCGGGCCGGAGAAGGGCAGACCGGCCAGCTGCGTGGACGCGGACGCGGCGTTGATCGCCACGACGTCGTACAGGTGGTCGGGGTTGAGGGCCATGATCGTCTCGACGACCTGGATCTCGTTGCGCAGGCCCTTCTTGAAGGACGGGCGCAGCGGGCGGTCGATGAGGCGGCAGGTGAGGATCGCGTCCTCGGAGGGGCGGCCCTCACGGCGGAAGAAGCTGCCGGGGATCTTGCCGGCGGCGTACATCCGCTCCTCGACGTCCACCGTGAGCGGGAAGAAGTCGAGCTGGTCCTTGGGGTTCTTGGAGGCGGTGGTGGCCGACAGCACCATGGTGTCGTCGTCCAGGTACGCCACGGCGGAGCCGGCGGCCTGCTTGGCCAGGCGGCCCGTCTCGAAGCGGATGGTGCGGGTGCCGAAGGAGCCGTTGTCGATGACGGCCTCGGCGTAGTGGGTCTCGTTCTCCACTAGCGTTTTCTCCTCGTCTTCGTCCCTCCTCGCCCGTGTGGCGGGGGGACGTCTGCGGAGAAGCGCGCCGTGCTGTGCGGGCCGGTCTTCGATCGAAGCACCCGGGGTTCGCATTCTCCCGGGGGCCACTACCGAGGACCGGCGGCGGCGTGACGGCGCTTCTCCTCGTTCGTCTTGTGACGCGGCCTGCCCCTGTGGGCACGGCCCGTCACTCTGTGTCGTACGTATTGCGTTGTGCTACCACACTACAAAGCGGCAGTGACACTCCGCACGTTTCCGTACGTACGGCAAAGGGAGCGGTTCCCACACTCGCGGGAACCGCTCCCTTCACGGCGTCTTACTTGGCGCCCGCCGCACCGCGGCGGATGCCCAGGCGGTCGACCAGCGCACGGAAGCGCTGGATGTCCTTCTTCGCCAGGTACTGCAGCAGGCGACGGCGCTGACCGACCAGGATCAGCAGACCACGGCGGGAGTGGTGGTCGTGCTTGTGGGTCTTGAGGTGCTCGGTCAGGTCGGAGATCCGGCGCGAGAGCATGGCGACCTGGACCTCGGGGGAGCCGGTGTCGCCCTCCTTCTGGCCGAACTCGTCGATGATCTGCTTCTTCGTAGCGGCGTCGAGCGACACTCGTACTCCTCGTAGTCTTCTGAAAGGGCCACCGAGTGCCCCCGGTCTGTGTCTCGGGGGAGCTTCCGTTACTCGGGAGGCGGGGATCCGCTGGGCGCGGCCTCCAGGGCCGGCAGGTGAACCTGCGGTGGCTCCGGGGGTGCGTACACAAACGGCCGTCAATCAGGGTACCAGCCAGTCGACGGCCCCTTCGCCACGGTTCCCGAGGGCGGGCGAATGCCGGGGAAAAGGCGGAAGGCGGCCCGGGGGCGGCCACTAGTGTGAGCCGACAGATCATTCGCGTACGCCGGGTATGCGTACGCCGGGAAGGAGCCACTGCGGCATGGCGGAGACCGAAGAGCAGATCAAGGCGCGCAAGGAACGGGAACGGGACGAGCTGTACGCCCTGGACATCTCGGGCGTGGAGTGGCGCAGCGCGCCCGGCACGGAGGGGCACGAGGAGCGGGTCGAGATCGCCGACCTTCCCGACGGGGCCGTCGCCATGCGGTCGTCGCTCGACCCCGGCACCGTGCTGCGCTACACGGCGGCCGAGTGGCGGGCCTTCGTCCTGGGCGCCCGGGACGGCGAGTTCGACCTGGAGGCGGCACCGCACGACGACGGGCAGACCGCGGAGGCGTAGCGCCGTCAGCGAGCTTGTGCGGTACGGCGGTTCGGGGACCGGTGATTCGGGGACCGGCGGTTCGGGGACCGGCCGTGACCGCTTCTCTTCACGTTGTGTGCGACCCGTTCACGAGAGACGCCCGTTTTGTTCACCAATACGTGGGCTGCGTATGCCACTTCTGCGCTGATTGTGACGTAGCGGTCACGTGCTCAGGCGTGGACGGGCCTGCCGTGCCGAGGCTACTGGCGATTAGGCTGGGACGGTGCGCGCCGCCGGACCGGTGGACCAGGGTGGACCAGGTGGCGGTGCCTCAGGGGGAGAGCCGGTGATTTCGGACGACCTCAGAACGACACAGGACGACAAGCAAGGGTCGCCCCAGCACGGCATGAGGGTGCTCGAGCACACCAGGAGGAATTGTGAGCAGCGATCGGGACGGGATCCGCGGGGGCTGGGCCACACCCGGCGATGACCAGCCCGACGCGGAGTCCGCCGTCGAGACGACGGGCGAGTTCACCATCGACTACGCGCCGCCTGCCTGGTACACGCAGAACGCGTCGGAGAACTCCGAGAGCTCCGAGGCCTCGGAGAACAACGCGGGCAGTGGGGGCGGAGCCTCCGGCTCCGGGGGTACGTCGTCCGGTGCGCCGGGGGCTCCCGGTGCGGGTCGGCCCGGAAACGGGCCGGTGGCTCCGAACGCCTCGGGGTCTCCCTCCGACTTCTCGCTCTCCTCGCTGCCGGGGCTGAGCCCGCCGGCCCACTCGATGCAGAGGCGTACGTCGTCCGACGGTCCGGCCGCTGTTCCGGCGCCCGCGCCCGGGGCTCCGTTCATGCCGCCCCCGCCTCCGCCGGCCCCCGCTCCGGGGGCTCCTTTCACGCCGCCCGCGCCTGCTCCCGGGGCCCCTTTCACTCCGCCCGCGCCTCCTGCGCCGCCGAGTGGTGGTCCGGGGGCGGTGCCCAAGCTCCCCGTAGGCAGCGGGTTCGAGCCTCAGCCGTCCGGGGGCGCTCCGTCGGCCTCCGAGGAGGAGTCCGGGAACGGCGATCTGGAGAGCGGCGCCACCATGCGGTTCTCCTCCGTCGCGTTGAAACGGGAGATCGCGGAGCGTGCGGCTGCCGCGGAGGCAGAGGCCGATGCCGGAGCCGGAGCGCAGGGCGATGACGTCGAGGTGACGGATTCGGCTGCGGCTACGGCTGCGGAGACCGACGCCGGGACCGACGCCGAGGACGATGCCGTCAAGGCCGACGACGGACACGTAGGCGAAGAGAGCGTCGGGACCGACGAGAACGGCGAGAACGCCGGGGATGCCTCGGTCGACGTAGACGTGCTCCCGGAATCCGCCTCCGAATCCTCCGAGTCCCCCGAGTCCCCCGAGTCCCCCGAAGCCTCCGACTCGCCCGCGGAAGGCGAGGACGATTCCTCCGAGGAGGACGTCGCGGAAGAGGCGGCTGCCGCCGAGGCGGAGCCGGAGGCCGAACCCTCCGACGCCGTGCCCGCGGACGCGGTTGCCGAGGACGGGGAGCCGGAGGACGCCGCGGCTTCCCAGGGTGGCGAACTCCCGGCCGAGGAGCCGCAGGACGCCGTTCCGGGTGCCGCCGAGGCCCCGCAGGACGCGCCGCCCGCCTGGGCTCCCCCGCCGACGCCGCAGGGCGGGCTCCCGCCGCTGCCTCCGTCGTACCAGCCCGCCGCGCCCGGTCCCGCGGCCCAGTGGCCGGTGCAGCCGCAGCAGCCTCAGCCGGTGCAACAGCCGGACCCGGCGGCGCCCGCACCGCAGCAGCCCGCGGCCGCCGCGCCGG
>NZ_JAFJSY010000013.1 GCF_019857225.1 Streptomyces plumbidurans | reverse complement strand
CGGGGCGGGCGCCGTGGGCCGGGTCACCGGCACCCGACGGGGCGCCTGCGGCGGCTTGCGCCTGCGCGCCGGTGGCCGGCGGGAGGCCGACGGCACCTGGGGTGCCCTGGGCGGGTGCGCTGCTCGCGGCAGGTCGTGTGCCGGTGCCGGTGATCGGCGGCAGGCTTGCGGCAGCTTGCGTGTCGGGGGCCTGCGTGGAGTCTGCGGCGGCTCCTGGGCGGGGGGCCTGTGCGGAGGCTGCGGTGACCCCTGGGCGGGGGGCCTGCGTGGAGTCTGCGGCGGCCCCTGGGCGGGGGGCCTGTGCGGCGGCTGCGGTGGCCCCCGTGCCGGGGGGCTGTGAGTTGGCTGCGGCAGCCCGTGCGCCCGAGGACGACGGCAGGCCGCTTGCACCCAGTGTGCCGAAGGCCGGTGCGGCGCTCGCGGCAGGTTGCGTACCCGAGGCTGGTGTGATGCCGGCGGCGGCCCCCGTGCCGGGGACCGGTGTGGTGCCTGCGGTGGCCCCCGTGCCGGGTGGCTGTGCGGTGGTCGCGGCAGCGTACGCGCCGGGCGTCTGTGTGGTGGCCGCGGCAGCGTGCGTGCCGGTGGTCGGGGGCAGGCTTGCGGCGGGTGCCGGAGTGCTGGGGGTGCTTGTGAGCGGGCTCATCGCGAGCAGGAGGGAGGACGGTACCGTCACCTCGGCCGTGAGGCCGCCCCCCGGGGTGCGGGAGAGGGCGACCGCGACGTCCCAGCGGCGGGCCAGGGTGCCGACCACGAACAGGCCGAGCACCTTGGTGGGCACCAGGTCAAGGCGTTCGCGGCGGATCAGGCGGGCGTTCTCCTCGGCGAGTCGCTCGGCGCTCATGCCGAGGCCGTGGTCGGAGACGACGATGGTGGCGCCGCCCGAGGGCGCGGCGTCCAGGCCCGAGGCGTCGCGGACGTACACCTCGACCGGGCTGCCCGCGGGCGAGAACGACACCGCGTTCTCCAGCAGTTCGGCGATCATCAGGGTCAGGTCGCCGATGATGTCCGGCTCCACCATGACCTCGGTGCGCGCGTGCAGCTGCACCCGCTGGAACCCCTCGATCTGACCGAGCGCGGCGCGTACGACGTTGGTGAGCGTGGTGGGCCCGGAGTCGAGGACCGTCTCGCGGATGCCGGCGAGCAGCATCAGGCTGTCCGCGTTGCGGCGCAGACGCACCGCGATGTGGTCGATGGAGTAGAGCCGTTCGAGCAGCGCCGGGTCCGTCTCCCCGCGCTCCACCGCGTCGATCAGCGCGAGCTGGCGGGTCGTGAGGTTGCTGACGCGCCGGCCGACGTTGCCGAACATCTCGGCGACGTTGCGCCGGCTGAGCACCTGCCGTTCCAACAGCGCGATCGAGGTGGTCTGCACGCGGTTGAACACCTCGGCCAGCTCACCGATCTCGTCGCGCGCGGTGACCGGCATCTCGCGCAGTTTGGGCGGCCCCGCGTCCTCGGCGTCGTCGTCGGCCACGCGGGCGAGCTCGCGGCCCGCCACCTCGGCGACCTCCTGCGCGGCATCGGTCAGGGCCTGCACCGGCCGGACCACCGAGCGGCGCACCAGCACCGAGAAGGCGAGCCACAGTACGAAGCCGAGCAGCGCCGCGGCCAGCAGCCCACCCGCGCGCCACCACGCGTCGGTGGACGAGCGGTCGGCGGTGTCGGCGATCTGGTCGATCAGCGAGGAGGTGATCCTCAGCCGGCCGGCCGCCTGCTGCGGATAGGCCGGGTAGTCGGCCAGCGCGTCCTGGAACGCCGCCTTGATCCGGGCCGGTGTGGTCGCCTGCAGGGTGCTGGGCGCGACCTGGAGTTCGGCGTAGGCCTCGGCGATCTTCTGCTGGGCGGCGCTGTGCTCGATGCCGGACAGCTCGTCGGCCTGCCGGTCGGTGGCGAACCGTGCGAAGCGCTCCGCCTGGGTGGTGTAGAGCTGGTACGCGCCCACGGCGGTCGTGAACTCGATCTGGGCGTTGGTGTCACCGGTCGTCGCGGAGAACACCCCGGTCTCGAAGGAACCGTGCGCGGCGTCGGCACGCAGCAGCGAGTCCAGCAGGTTGCCGGTGAAGGTGGCCGCGAGCCCCGCGTTGCGGTCCAGGCCGAGGCCGGCGATCACGGTCCTGGCGGCGTTGTCGTAGGCCGGGTCGATATTGCTCGCGGGCAGATAGCTCTGCTCGACGGTGCCGCGCAGGCTGGTCAGGCCCTCGACCTCCTTGAGCGCCTGCACCTCGCCGTCCGGCAGTGTGCCGCCGAAGCTGTCTCGCACCTTCGCGACCTGGGTGTCGACCGCCTTCTGCGCCCTGCGGTAGTCCGAGAGTGTGGACTTCGTGCCGCCGCCGGCCTCGTAGCGCACGGCGAGCAGGATGGCGAGCTGATGCTCGGCCTCGATCTTGTTGACCAGCGAGGCGACCTGCTCGCTGTTGCGTACGAGGTCCGCCGCCGAGGCCGCGTCCCGGGCCTGCCCCACCTGGTCGGTGATCAGATAGGAGAGCAGGACGGCCACGACGGCGAGGGGGACGCCGACCAGGAGATTGAGCTTGCGACGGAAGGGCCACCGGTCGGCGAAGCCTCGTATGCCGCCCCTGTGTGGCGACGGGGCCGGCCGGACCGGCGCGTCCACCTCGGTCGTGGACACCGGACCTCCTTCATGGGGGTCTCATCCCGCGCGACCCCGCGGATGCGGATGATGACTGATTCTGATCGTTGGGAGTGGTGCAGGACGGCACCGGAGTGACCGCCGTTGCCGCTGTGACCGACGCCAACTGCCGTGAGACTACCGCCTCATTGAACGATCAAGACCGTCGCCCTAAGTCAAGAATCCATTACAAAGAGCCTCCGCTTCCCTGCCGATCCGTTCACACTGCATTTACAACTGATCACGCATTGAGGCCAATCGGTAACCCGGTTGGGTCTTGACTGAGTAAGAACGGGCTGGATTGGATCAGTTCCAGAGTTTGCCTTTCATCAATCCCCCGAGTCCGGAACGGGAATCGTGACTTCCAACGCCCCACGCAGCAGGTCCATCAAGAGCTACTCCGCGGCGGCCGTCGCGCTTGCCGCGACCACGGCCCTGCTGGCGGGATGTGGCTCCTCCGACAACGACAAGTCCTCCGACCCGCTCCAGGCGGGCAAGTCCGACGGCAAGACGGTGGTCGTCGGATCGAACAACTTCGCCGAGAGCATCCTGCTCGCCGACATCTACGGCGAGGCCCTGAAGGCCAAGGGCGTCAAGGTCACCTACAAGCCGAACATCGGCAGCCGGGAGACCACGTACGGGCTGCTGAAGAACGGCTCCATCACCGTGCTGCCGGAGTACAACGGCGCGCTGCTGGCCTACCTCGACCCGAAGGCGGCGCCCAAGACGGTCGAGGCCACCACGGCCGCGATCGAGGCCAAGCTGGACTCCAAGCTCACCCTGCTGGACCCGGCCTCGGCGCAGAACAAGGACTCCGTCACGCTGAACAAGGCCACGGCCGACAAGTACAAGCTGACGGACAAGTCCAGCATCGCCGACCTCAAGGACGTGGCGAAGGACCTGACCATCGGTGCCTCGCCGGAGTTCCAGACCCGGCAGCAGGGCCTGGTGGGCCTGAAGTCGGTCTACGGCCTGGAGTTCAAGGGCTTCAAGGCGCTGGACGCGGGCGGCCCGCTGACCCAGGCGGCGCTGAAGAAGAACACCGTGCAGGCCGCGGACATCTTCACCACGGACCCGACGATCTCCAAGGAGAACTTCGTGGTCCTGCAGGACCCGAAGCTCCTCTTCGGCTTCGAGAACGTGCAGCCGCTGGTCTACAAGAGCGGTCTGCCCTCGAAGGGCGTCTCCGCCCTCAACGCGGTCTCGGCCAAGCTGGACACCGCGGCCCTGTTGAAGCTGGACACCCAGCTGCAGGACAACAAGGACCCGCTGGACGTCGCCAAGGCCTGGCTGAAGTCGGCCGGCCTCGCCTGACCGGCCTCGCCCGATCCGCGTCCTTGGACGAAACCATCAGGGTGCCCCCTCACCGAGGGGGCACCCTTCGTCCGTGGACGGCCAGGCGTCCCCCGCAAAGGCCCGGTGCGGATCGAGCTCCGCGCGCGCCCGCGCCGCCGCCCCGACCGCGACCGCGTCGCCGCCGAGGCCCGCGGGCAGGACCGTCAGCGGGCGCCCGCTGACCGGGGGTTCGGCGGCCAGGGCGCGCCGGATCGACGGCTCCACCAGCGACCAGGAACGGCTGACGCCCCCGCCGATCACGAACGTGGTGACATCCAGCAGGCCCGCCGTGATCAGCAGCGCACGGGCCACACCGGCGCCCGCCGCCTCGTACACGGCGAGCGCGTCCGCATCCCCCAGTGAGGCCGACTCGGCCACCCCGCGGGCGCTGACCGACCGGCCGGTGCGCTCGCCGTAGCGGGCGGAGATGGAGCGGCCCGAGGCCAGGGTCTCCAGATGGCCGCGACCGCCGCAGGTGCACGGCAGATCACCGAAGCCCGGCACATGCCCGATCTCGCCGGCCGCGCCGTGCGGGCCGTCGTACAGGCCGCCGTTCAGCCACAGCGCCCCGCCGACCCCGGTGCCCAGCGTCATGCCGAGCACATGCGGTACGCCCGCGACGGCACCGGCCGTCGCCTCGCCGCGCAGGAACGCGTTGACGTCGTTGTCGAGGAACGCCGGCACGCCCAGGGCCCGTTCGACCTCCGAGGTCACCTCGAACCCGGCCCAGTCGCGGAACGAGTCGCTCGCCACCAGGATCCGCCCGGCCCGCGCGTCCACCACCCCGGCCGCCCCGACCCCCACGGCCAGCAGCCGCGCGGGCGTACGGCCCAGGAGGCGCCGTACGCACTCCAGGGCGGCGCCCACCATCGCCGCCCCGCCGTCCGCCGCCGGGGTCGCCACCTCCAGCCGGTCGACGATGCCGAAGTCCTCCGCGCACAGGACCACTTGGGTGGTCGTGCCGCCGATGTCGACGCCCGCGATCACCTCGGGACCTCGTGTCACGCAGTGGCCTCCGTTCGTTCCTGCGCCCGGCGGCGCCGCTGCACCACCGGATCCGGCACGGGCACGGCCGCGATGAGCCGTCGCGTGTAGTCGCTGCGGGGCCGCAGCAGGGTGGACATGGTGGGCCCCTGCTCCTCGACCCGGCCGGCCCGCATGACGACGACCCGCTGGGCGAACTCCTGCACCACCGCGAGATCGTGGGAGACGAAGAGACAGGCGAAGCCCAGTTCGCGCTGCAGCTCGGCGATCACCTCGAGCACCGTGCGCTGCACGCTGACGTCCAGCGCGCTGGTCGGCTCGTCCGCGACCAGCAGCCGGGGTTCGAGGACGAGGGAGCGGGCCAGGCTGACGCGCTGGCGCTGCCCCCCGGACAGCTCGCGCGGTCCTCTGGCCGCCAACTCCTTGGGCAGCCGCACCAGTTCGAGCACCTCCGCGACCCGGGCCCGCCGGTCGGCCGACGACATGCCCCGGCGGTGCATCCGCAGCGGTTCGGCGACGCACTCGGCCACGCTCATCCGCGCGTCCAGCGAGGCCACCGGGTCCTGGAACACCACGCCCACCCCGGACAGCAGGGCCCGACGCTTCCGGCCCCGGGTGCGCTTCAGGTCCGTACCGAACAGCGACACCGACCCGGCGTCCGGCGGGATCAGGCCGAGGGCGACCCGGGCCGCCGTCGACTTGCCGGAACCGGACTCGCCCACGAGGCCCACGGTCTCGCCGGGGCGGACGTCGAGCGTCACCCCGTCCAGGGCCCGCACCGCCGACGGCCCGCGCCCGAACCGCACGGAGACGTCCCGCAGTTCCACCACGGCCGCACCCTCCCGCGCCGGGGCGTCCTCGCCGCTGAGGGCCAGCCGCGGGACCACCGCGAGCAGCCGTTGCGTGTACTCGTGCGAGGGGCGCAGCAACACCTGCTCCACCGGCCCCGTCTCCACGATCTCGCCGCGCAGCATCACCGCGACCCGGTCGGCGAAGTCGGCGACCACGCCCATGTTGTGGGTGACGAGGAGGACGCCGGTGCCGGAGTCGGCCGCCAACTGCCGCAGCAGATCGAGGATTTCGGCCTGCACCGTCACGTCCAGGGCCGTCGTGGGCTCGTCCGCGATCAGCAGGCTCGGCGAGTTGGCGATCGCCATCGCGATGACGACCCGCTGCCGCTGGCCGCCGGACAGCTGGAACGGGAACGCCGACGCCCGTCGCTCCGGCTCGGGAATGCCGACCCTGCGCAGAAGTTCGACCGCCTCACGGGCGGCCTCGGCGCGCGAGAGGGGCCGGTGGTTGCGGATGACCTCGGCGATCTGCGCCCCGATGCGGGTGAGCGGGTCCAGCGCGGTGGCCGGCTCCTGGAAGACCATCGAGGCGGTACGGCCGCGCAGCCGGGCGAGTTCGGCCTCGCCGGAACCCACGATCTGCGTGCCGCCGACCGTGACCCGGCCCGAGACGCGCGCGTTGCCGGGCAGCAGGCCGAGCGCGGCCAGGGCGACCGTGGACTTGCCGGAGCCGGACTCGCCGACGAGGGCGAGGGTCTCGCCGGGCCGCACGTGCAGTGCAATGTCACATACCGCGGGTACGTCGCCGGTGTCCGTGCCGAACGTCACCCCGAGCCCCTCGACCTCCAGCACCCTCTCCGGCTCCACCTCCGCCGCAGCCTCCGTCCTCGATTGAGTGCCGCTCATCCCCGCCCCCTCACGTCGAACGCGTCCCGCAGCCCGTCGCCGATCGCGTTGAACGCGCACACGACGAGGATGATCGCCAGGCCCGGTGGGACGATCAGCCACCAGCGTCCCGAGTACGCCGCCGTCAGACCGGCCGACAGCATCCCGCCCCAGTCCGTCTTCGGCGGCTGCACGCCGAGGCCCAGATACGACACGTACGCGACGAGCAGGATCGCGTCGGCGACCTGGAAGGTGGCCGCGACCACGATCGTCGACACCGAGTTGGGCAGGATGTGCCGGGCGATCGCCCGGCCGTGCGTGCCGCCGGTCGCGCGCAGGGTCAGCACGTAGTCACGGCTCTTGAGGGTGAGCGTCTCCGCCCGCACCAGCCGGGACGGGACCAGCCACGACACCAGCCCGAGGACGAGGATGAGCCCGAGGGTGTCCGGGGTCGTGATCGCGGAGACGACCAGCAGGATGAACAGCGCGGGGATGGCGATGCCGGCGTCGACGACCCGCATCATCACCGCGTCGGCCCAGCCGCCCGCGTAGCCCGCCGTGGCACCCCACAGCGTGCCGATGACGGTCGCGAGAACGCCGGCCGCGAGTCCCACGAGCAGCGAGACCTGCCCGCCGAACATGAGCCGCCCCACCTCGTCGTGCCCCACCGCGTCCGTCCCCAGCCAGTGGGCCCCGCCCGGCCCGAGGTTGACCTGGTGGAGGTCGGTGTGGGTCTGGTCGGTGGAGTACAGCAGCGGCCCGACGAAGCAGAACAGCAGGAAGAGCACGACCACCACGAGCCCGGCGACCGCCAGCCGGTTGCGGGTGAACCGCCGCAGGGACAACCGGTAGTTGGCGACCGGCTCGGCGGTCGGCGTGGTGGACTGCAGTACGGCACTCATGCGCGGCCCGCCTTCACTCGAGGATCGACCACCCGTTGGACCACGTCGGCGAGCAAAGTGCCGACGACCGTCGCGACGGAGATGACGAGGACGCAGCCGAGCAGCACCGGATAGTCGGAGGACTGCGCGGCGCTCCAGAACAGCAGCCCCATGCCCGGGTAGTTGAAGAGCTGCTCGACGACGAGCGCACCGCCGAACAGGACGGGCACGTAGTAGCCGAGCATCGCGATCACCGGGGTCAGCGAGTTGCGGAACACGTGCCGGAACAGGATCGCCCCCTGCCGCGAGCCGCCCGCCCGCGCGGTGCGGACGTAGTCCTCGGAGAGGTTCTCCAGGGTCGCGGCGCGCATGTAGCGGCTGAAGACGGCCACCATGGAGGCCGCGCCCGTGACGACCGGCAGCACGAGGGCCATCGGGTCTGCGAACACCTGGGCCAGCGTGTCCCCTTGGGGTGCCTGAGAGGGGAACCAGTGCAGGGTCTGGGTGAAGACAAGCACCAGGATCAGGCCCAGGAAGTACACCGGCGTCGAGTACGCGACGAAGCTCAGCGTGGTGATCACGTAGTCGGCGGGCTTGTTGCGCCGCACCGCCTGCCACATGCCGAGCGGGATCGCCAGCAGCAGCCCGACCAGGGCCGACAGCACCGTCAGCACCAGCGTCCTCGGCAGGCGCTGCCCGATGAGCTGGGAGACGCCCTCGTTGAGGGTGTACGACGTGCCCAGGTCGCCGTGCAGCAGCGTGCGCAGGTAGTAGAGGTACTGGACCGGCAGCGAACGGTCCAGGCCCTGCTCGTGGTTGAACGCCGCGATCTGCTGTGCCGTCGCCTGCGGTCCGAGGATCCCGCGTGCGGGACCCCCGGGCAGCGCGTGCAGCAGGCAGAAGACCACGATCGTGACGATGAGGATCACCACGAGGGCCTGGAGCGCCCGCCGGACCAGATAGAGAAGAGTTTCCATGCCTCAGCTGGTCCACTTCCACTGCGCCGGGTGGAAGTTGGCGAGCGAGTCCTGGGCGAAGCCGCCGAGCCCCTTCTTCATCACCGAGATCTGGTAGTCGGGCTCCGGCAGCCAGATCACCGGCAGGTCCTTGGCGAGGGAGGTGCTGTAGTCCTGGATCGCCTGGTTCGAACTCGACGTCGTGGACGTGCTGACGAGCCGGTCGACCTTGGCGTCGGAGTAGTTGCCGAAGTTCGAGCCGCCCTTGGACTGGAAGAGGGAGTCACCGGTCGGGAAGGCCGGGAAGTACCAGCTGCCCGCCGTGCCGAAGAAGGACAGCTGCCACTTGCAGATCGACTGGCTCGCCGTGCACTGCGGGGTCTGCGAGAGCACGGAGTTGACCGGCGCGGTCTTGATGGAGAACTTGATGCCGGTCTTCGCGAGCGAGGACTGGATCGCGCTCATCATGTTGTCCGTGACGGCCGAGCCGGACTGCGAGAGCACCTGCATCTGGAACTTCGTCCCCTTGGCGACCCCGGCACCGCACTGGCTCGCCCCGCTGCCCGGGCTCGTGCAGGTCATCACCCCGCCCCGCTCGCTCCAGCCGTGCGAGGTGAGCAGCGCCCTGGCCGCGCTCGTGGAGAACGGGTACGGGTTGTTCTTCTGCGTCTGCGAGACGAAGGCGGAGGCCTGCGCGGTGGGGATGGGGCCGTAGCCGGGGACGGCGGTGCCGCTGAAGACGACCTTCGCGATGGTCGTCTGGTCGATCGAGCGCTGGATCGCCTGGCGGGCGTAGAGCTGCTTGAACACCGGCCCCATCGACGGGTTGTTGAAGTTGTACGGCATATAGGTGATCGCCCAGCCCGACCACGGCTTCACCTCGTAGCCCCGCGCGGTGAAGCTCTCCTTCTGGTCGAGGTCGGTCGCCTCGATGTAGCCGTAGTCGACGCTCCCGGAGCGCAGGGCGTTCTTCTCGGCGTCCGCCGTGGTGAACGGCAGCAGGTTCACCGTGGGGATGCCCGGCTTCTCGCCGCCGTCGTACTTCTTGTTGGCGGCGAGGACGACCTTGCCGGCGGTGGAGAAGGACTTCACGGCGTAGGGGCCGCTGATCGTCTTCCACAGCGGGTTGGAGGCGTAACTCCCGATGTTCTTGGCCGCGTTGTTGAGGTACATCCACGTCTTGACCGGATCGCCGCCCTGGTCCCAGGTGTGCTGCGGGAGCGGGATGATCTCCGACAGCTCGTTCGCCAGCATCCACTGCGGGTTGTAGGCCTTGTCGAAGGTCAGCGTGAAGTGGCGGTCGTCGTCGGCCTTCAGGGACGTCCAGTTGTCGGGCGCCTGGCCGGGCGAATAGCCCGCCCACTCCTTCTTGTTCGCCTTGATCAGGTCGAACCAGAACTTCACGTCCCGTGAGGTGACCGGTTTTCCGTCGCTCCAGTGACGGTCGCCCAGCGTGATCTTCACGCTCTTGTTGTCGGCGGCGAAGTCGGCGGCCGTGGCAATCGAACCGGCCTTGTTCCAGCCGATCTTGCCGGTCGAGCCGTCGTACGCGATCAGCGGCTCCCACAGGGTGTGCGAGATGGAGCTGTTGTTGGTGTTCAAGTGCGCCGCCGTGCCGATCGGCAGGATCCAGTTCGGCGTGAAGTTCGCGGGCAGCGCGTAGTTGATGGAGTCCTTCGACGCGGACGACGAACCGGTCGACCCGGAGCAGCCCGCGAGCAGCAGCGCGCACGCGGAGAGGGTGACACCGGCCAGGAGTCTCGTGCGGGCAGGGGACATGACTCTCCTCGTTGATGGGCTCGAGCGGGGTGAGGACAGTCAACGACCCGCCTGTCCGAAGAAACAGACGCGTCGCTGTAAAAAGTCTGTTTCTGCTGTTCTGGAAAAAGCCTGGAGGGGTCTGGATTGGCCTACGCTCGTCGCTCCGAGAGCCGAAGACGGAAGTTGTTTCGTCCATGACTGAAAAAAGTCCGCCGAGGCGTAAGCACAGCGCGGGCGTCTCCTCGCTGGCCGAGCGCGTCCTCGAACTGCTCGCCTCCGGGCAGGCCACCACCCGTACGGAGATCGGCGCCCTGCTCGGCGCCGCACCCTCGACGGTCTCCTTCACGGTGAGCCAGCTGCTGGACCTCGGCCTGGTCGCCGAGGAGGGCACGGTCTCCTCCGCCGGCGGACGGCCGCGGAAGGTGCTGCGCCTCGGCGGCAGCGACGGGTTCGCGGTGGCGGCGGAACTCGGCGGCCGGCACGCCCATGTGGGCGTGGTGCTGCCGGGCGGCGGCCTCACCGAGGTGTCGACCGTGCCGTTCCCGACCGCCGACGGACCCGACGGGGCGCTGCCGGGACTCGCCGAGACCCTGGCGGACCTGGCCGACCGGCACGGCCGCAGCCTGCTGCGCGGCGTGGGCCTGTCCCTGCCCGGACCGGTCGACGTCGCCTCCGGCATGGTCACGCTGCCGTCCCGGATGCCCGGCTGGAACCGCTTCCCCGTCCGCGCCTGGTTGGAGGACCGCTTCGGCGTCCCGGCGGCCATCGAGAACGACGCCAACTGCATGGCCGTCGGCGAGCACACCGTGCAGCCCGCGGGCCGCCGCCAGTCGATCATGGTGAAGACCGGTACGGCGATCGGCGCGGGCGTCATCGCCGACGGCCGCCTCTACCGCGGCGGCACCGGCGCGGCCGGCGAGATCACCCATGTCCGGGTCGAGGCCGGGCACGACATCCCCTGCTCCTGCGGCAACACCGGATGCCTGGAGACGGTCGCCTCCGGCGCGGCCCTGGTCCGCATCCTGCGCGAGCGCGGACTCACCGTGACCAGCACCGAGGACGTCGTACGCCTCGCCTCCGACTCCGACCCCGAGGCGACCCGCGCCGTGCGGCAGGCCGGTCGCTACCTCGGCCAGGTGCTGGCCGCCAACGTCAACTTCTTCAACCCCGACGCCGTGTACCTCGGCGGCATCCTCTCCACCCTGGAGCCGTTCGTCGCAGCCGTCCGCAGCCAGCTCTACGAGGGCTGCCATCCGCTGGTCACCCAGCACCTGGTGATCGAGCGGGCCAGCCTCGGCGCGGACGCGGGACTGGTCGGCGCGGGCCAGTTCGCGCTCCAGCGCGCGCTGGCACACGCGCTGCACTCCCTGACCGGCAACCACCACGACTGACTTCTCCGGAGGAGCCATGCCGCAAGCGCGTCCCGTGATCGCCGTCGCCGGGCTCGGCATCGAGTCGTCGACGTTCTCCCCGGCCCGCACCGAAGCGTCCGCCTTCCACCCGCAGCGCGGCGACGAGGTCTTCGCGCGCTACCCCTTCCTGGCCGCCGGCACCGAGCTGCGCGCCGCCGCCGACTGGCGCGGCGCCCTGGTCGGCAAGGCGCTGCCCGGCGGCACGGTGACGGCGGCGGCGTACGCCGAACTCTCCGCCGAACTCATCGAGCGGCTCAGTGAGTTGGGCCCTCTCGACGGCCTCTGGTTCGACATCCACGGCGCGATGACCGTCGAGGGCCTCGACGACGCCGAGGTGGACCTTCTGACCCGTATCCGCGCGGTGATCGGCCCGGACGTCCCCGTGTCGACCTCCATGGACCTGCACGGCAACGTCTCCCGCGAACTCGTCCACCTCAGCGACCTGATCACCTGCTACCGCATGGCCCCGCACGAGGACGCCATGGACACCAAGGAGCGCGCCGCCCGCAACCTCGTGGACCTGCTGGCCGGCGGCGGGCCCCGCCCGGTCAAGGCCTGGGTCCCGGTGCCGGTACTGCTGGCGGGTGAGCAGACCTCGACCCGGATCGAACCCGCGAAGAGCGTGTACGCCGCGGTCGCCGAGGTGGAGGCCGCCGAGGGCGTGACGGACGCGGCGATCTGGGTCGGCTACGCCTGGGCCGACGAACCGCGCAACCGGGCCGCCGTCGTGGTCACCGGCCCGGACCGCACCGCGGTCGCGAAGGGCGCCGAGCAACTGGCCCGCGGCTTCTGGCAGGCCCGCCGCGACTTCGCCTTCGTCGCCCCGACCGGCACCCTGGCGGACTGCCTCGACGAGGCGCTGGCCTCCTCCGCCCGCCCGTACTTCATCAGCGACACCGGCGACAACCCGACCGCCGGTGGCGCGGGCGACGTCACCTGGGGGCTGCAACAGGTGCTGTCCCGCCCGGAGTTCAAGGACCCCTCGGGCCCGGTGGTCATCTACGCGTCCGTGCCCGGACCGTCCGCGGTCGCCGAGGCCGAGAAGGCCGGCGTCGGCGCGACCGTCACCGTCACCGCGGGCGCCGAGGTCGACGACCGGCACGCCGGGCCGCTCACCCTGACCGGTGTCGTCCACGCAGTCCGGCACGGCGACCGGGATGCCGGGACCGAGGTCGTCCTGCGGGTCGGCAGCGTCCGGGTGATCCTGACCCGGCTGCGCAAGCCGTACCACCACGAGCACGACTTCACCGACTTGGACCTCGACCCGCGCGCGGCGGACGTCGTGATCGTCAAGATCGGCTATCTGGAGCCCGAACTCTTCGCCATGGCCGCGGACTGGAAGATGGCGCTGACCCCGGGCGGCGTCGACCAGGACCTGACCCGGCTGGGCCACCACCGCATCCGCCGCCCCGTGTTCCCCTTCGACCAGAACATGCCCGACCCGGACCTCACCGCCCGGATCGTCCCGCCACCGGCCGAACCGCTCACCGGCCCGGAGGAGGGAGTCGGCCCGGGGTGGTGAGCCGACCCGCCCCGTTCACCGCGTCGCCGACTCGATCAACTGGTCGATCAGAGCGATCAGTACGTCCCGCGACGACTCGCGCTCCCGCGCGTCGCACAGCAGCACCTGGACGTGCTCCGGCAGGGCGAGCGCGTCGCGGATCTCGTCGGGCGGATAGGGGTGGTCGCCGTAGAAGCCGTTGACGCCCACGACGAAGGGGATCTTGCGGCGTTCGAAGAAGTCGATCGCGGCGAAGCTGGTCTCCGGGCGGCGGACGTCGATCAGGACGACCGCGCCCAGCGCACCCAGCGCGAGGTCGTTCCACATGAACCAGAAGCGCTGCTGGCCCGGGGTGCCGAAGAGGTACAGCACGAGGTCCTGGCCGATGGTGATGCGGCCGAAGTCCAGGGCCACGGTGGTGGCGTGCTTCTCCTCGATGCCGGCGAGGTCGTCGACGTCCACGCTTGCCAGGGTCAGCCGCTCCTCCGTGCGCAGCGGGGCGATCTCGCTGACCGAGCCGACCATGGTGGTCTTGCCGACGCCGAATCCCCCGGCGATCAGGATCTTCACCGTGTCGGGCGCCGCCCGGGTGACGACATCAGAGCCGGCCAAGGCCGTCCCTCACTTTCTGCAGCAGGTCCAGGTCCGGATTGCAGGTGACGGGGTGCGGAGGACGGGCGGTGATCCGGCCGGCCTCCAGCAGATCGCAGAGCATGATCACCACTACGCTCACCGGCAGATCGAGCAGCGCGGCGAGTTCCGCGACGGCGAGCGGCTCGGCACAGTGGCGCAGGATGCGCTGGTGCTCGGGCTGCGGCCGGGTGGCCCAGGTCGGCGGCGGGTCCACCGCGGTCACCGTCGTGATGAGCGTGAAGTCGGCGCGGCTCGGCCTGGTCCGTCCGCCGGTCAGTGCGAACGGCCGGACCAGACGGCCCGCCGTGTCGCCACCGCCCATCTCACGCGCCGGATTCGGCGGTCGGGCCGAGGCCGGCCCGCGGCGCCGCGCTGAGGTGCTCGCCGATCTTCTTCACCAGCATGTTCATCTGGTACGCCACCACGCCGACGTCCGCGCCCTGGCTGGTGAGCACCACGAGGTGGGCGCCCGGACCGGCCGAGGTGAGTATCAGATAGCTGTGCGCCATCTCGATCAGCGCCTGGCGCACCGGGCCGCCGCGGAAGTCCATGCTGACGCCCTTGCTCAGGCTCATCAGACCGGACGCGGTGGCCGCCAGCCGTTCGGCGTCGTCGCGCAGGAACCCGGTGGACTTGCTGACGACCAGCCCGTCCTCGGAGAGCACGACGGCGTGGTTCACCTCGGCGACCCGCTCCACGAGGCCGGTCAGCAACTGGTCCAGTTGGGTATGGGTGGCTGGGACTGCGGGTGTCATGGCGGTGTTCCTTCGTCAGCGGTCGGCGGGCGGAGTCGAGGGGACTGGAATACCTGCGGCGGGGGCGGACGCATCCGGGTCCCGAGTCCCGGGTGCTTCCTGAAGGTCGTACTGCGTCTCGGTGTCGTCGTCACGTGCCCGGAGCGTGCCGCTCTGGAAGCCGGCCAGCGAGGAGGCGGCCTGTTCCGCGGTGAACTCCTCGTCGCCGTCGTCCTGTTCACCGGCCGGGGCGTCCTCGCGCAGCTCGGCTGCCAGGCTGGTCTGGGGGACACGGCGGGGCAGCGGCGCCATGCCGTCACGGCGGGCGGCGGGCACCGGGCCCTTGGTGACGGGGGTGGTGGCACTCTCTTCCGCGGGCTCCTCGTCGTGGGCGGCAGGCTCCTCGGTCTTGTCGTCGGCGGGAGCCTTGCCGGGGACGGCCGGTGTCTCGCGTACGACGATGTCGTGCGGGAGCAGCACGATCGCCGTCGTGCCGCCGTACGGCGAGGGGCGCAGCGTGACCGTGATGCCGTGCCGGGTGGCGAGCCGGGCGATCACGAACATGCCGAGCCTGAGGTCGTCGGCCAGCGCCACCACGTCGAACTGCGGCTCCACCGCCAACTGGGCGTTGAAGGAGGCGTAGTCCTCCTCCGACATGCCGAGGCCGCGGTCCTCCACCTCGACGGCCACGCCCTTGGCCACCGTCGCCGCGCGCACCCCGACAGGGGCGGGCGCGGGCGAGTACACGGTCGCGTTGTCGATGAGTTCGGCCAGCAGATGGATCACGTCGGCCACCGCGGGCGGCGCGACGTACACGTCCTCGTCGGTGTGCACCTCGACCCGCTGGTACTCGGCGACCTCGCCGACCGCGCCGCGCAGGATGTCGATCAGCGCGACCGGCTCCCGCCAGCTGCGCCGCGGCTGCTCACCGCTGATGATGACCAGGTTCTCCTCGTAGCGGCGCAACTGGCTCGCGGTGGAGTCCAGTTCGTACAGGCCCTTGAGGACGTCCGGGTCGGAGTGGCTGCGCTCCAGCGTGTCGAGCTTGGTCAGCTGCAGATTGACCAGGTTCTGGCTCTGCCGTGCGATGCCGAGGATGACCTTCTGGAAACCGCGCCGGGTGTCGGCGAGTTCGACCGCGGTGTGCACGGCGGTGCGCTGCGCCTTGTTGAACGCCCGTGCTACCTGGCCGAGTTCGTCGGAGCCGTAGTCGAGCGGCGGGGTCGCCAGGTCCGCGTCGACCTTCTCGCCCCGGTCGAGCCGGGAGACCACGTCCGGCAGCCGCTCCTCGGCCAGGCTCAGGGTGGCCTCGCGCAGGCCGCGCAGCCGGCGGGACAGGGAGCGGGTGATCCGCCAGGACATGCCCACGCACAGCAGCAGGGCGAGCAGTCCGCCCGCGCTGAGGGCGGCGGCCTTCAGCAGCAGGTTGTCGGCCTTGTCGGCGCTGCGGTCGAGCAGCCCGGACGTCTGGGCGCCGATCAGCTTCGCGTACTCGTCGCCCACCTTCTGGAACGAGGCCGCCCACTGCTTCTGCGCGGCGGGCAGCGCGACGCTCCCGCCGCCGGTGGCGGGCCGGGAGGCGAGCACCTGGTCCTCGACGTGCGAGATGGTCTGCCACTCGGGGCTCTGCAGGATCCGATCGGTCTGTGCCTTCGCGCTGCCGCGCAGCGAGGGCACGATCTGGTCCTGGACCAGCCAGCGGCGGGTGGCGACCAGCTCGGAGAAGGTGTCCCACGACTTCTCGCTCAGCCTTCCGGACGGCCAGGCCACGGTGAGCCGGGCGTCCTCCTGGGAGACGAGCTCCGCCGCGTGTTCCAGGGCGATCAGCGGGTCGGCCTGCGAGGTGAGGTCGCCGTCGTCGACCTGGGAGAGCTCCTGGAAGGCGTGGATCTGGTCGTCGATGATCGAGCCGTACTGGTCGAGCGCCTGGGCGGCGGTGATGTCGCTGGGGTTGTCCAGCTGGCCGCGGTAGTACTCCAGGCTGCTCACCGAGCCGAGGACCGAGTACAGCCGGTCCGAGATGCGCGCGGGGGCGTTGTTGATCGCGTCGGTCTGGCCGACCAGCTTGGCGACCGCCTTGTCGGTCGCCCGGCGCTGGGTGTCCAGGGCCTGCCGGGAGCCGTGCGGGTCGGCCAGCCAGGCCGCCGACAGACTGCGCTCGCGCTGCAGCGCGAGTGTGGCGTCGGTGCCCATGGCCCCGGTGTCCCGGCTCAATTGCGTCTGCCCCCGCAGCCGCAGCCCCTCGCTGAAGATCTGCGTGGTCGTCAGTGCCCACATGGCCGCGAGCGTGACGCTCGGCACCAGGGCCAGCAGAATCAGGGAGAGACGTATGGAGCCGATGCGGCGCCGGGCACCTGTCCGTTCAGACATCGTCGTCCTAGGCGATCAGCAAAGCGGAGGGGGAAACACGGGGATGGCCGTGAGCTGGGGGAGAAGGGGTGCACAGGATGCTATCCGTACAACTGACCGCACGCGCCCCAGGTCTCCGAATCTTTCGCGACATTGACGTCCGAAGTGTCGTTCAGCGCGTCCCGTGGGACGCGAACTCGGCGACCGAGGCCACGTTCGCCTTGGTGACGAATGCCGGTCCGGTGAGCACGGGGGAGACACCGCCGCCGCTGACATTGCCGTTGGTCTTGTACAGCCACAGCGCGTCCACCGCCAGATAGCCCTGCAGATACGGCTGTTGATCCACCGCGAACTGCACATCGCCGCTCTGCACGGCCTTCACCAGGTCCTGGTTGAGGTCGAACGTGGCCACGTGCGCCTTGCTGCCGGCCTGCTTCACCGACTTGACCGCGTCGAGCGCGAACTGCGCGCCGTTCATGATCACTTCGTCGATCGTCGGGTCCTGCCGCAGCCGGGCGGTGATCACGGCGTCGGTGGCGTTCGCGTCGGTGCCCTCGACGTAGACGATGTCGGTGCGGCCGCCGAAGGTCTTCTTCACCCCGGCGCAGCGGGCCTCCAGGGCGACGTTGCCGCGCTCGTGGATCACACACAGCGCGTGCTTGGCCCTGAGGTCGTCGAGCTTGTCGCCCACCGCGCGGCCGGCCAGGCTCTCGTCCTGTCCGAAGAACTCCATGGTCCCCTCGGACTGCCAGGAGTCGATACCGGAGTTGAGGCCGACCACCGGGATGTCCGCCCCGCGCGCCGCGGCGACCGGGCCCTTCATCGCCTGCGGCTTGGCCAAGGTCACCGCGATGCCGTCGACCTTCTGCCGGATCGCGTCCCGCACCAGCGAGGCCTGCGCGGCCGCGTCCGGGTCGTTGGCATACGTCAGTTCGATGTTGTCCTTCGCGGCGGCCGCCTCGGCGCCCTTCTTCACCAGGTTCCAGAAGGTGTCGCCCTCCGAGGCGTGGGTGACCAGGGCGACCTTGAGGCGGGCGGTGTCCGCCCGGCCGCCGGCGCCGGGAGCGGCGTCGGAGCCGTCCTTGGACCCGGAGCACCCGGCCGCGAACAGGCAGACGGCGGCGGCCGCGGCGATCACACGGGCGGATCTGTGGGCGGCGGACGGTGGGGGAGGAGTATTCATGAGGGGACGGCACCTCGCTGTGCGGCCGAGCAAGTGGAACGGCGAGAGAGGGCTTCCGTCCGTCGTCCGACGTCGGACGACGCAAGGGTGACTCTCGCTGGCCGGAGCCAATCGCGTGGGACCGCCGGTAGTCAAGTGATCAGCAACATTCAGTGAGTTGTCGCTGCCGCATCGTGATGATGCACGCCGGGCAGCAGGGGGTGCGGCTACGGTTTGCGGGCCACCACGCCGTACATCGCGATGTCCTCGTCGCGGATCGCCCCGGTGTCCGTACCGTCCGGACGCCACTTGTGGACCTGGACGAGTCCCGGCTCGACGAGCTCCAGGCCCTCGACGAACTCCTGCGCCTCGGCGAAGGTGCGCAGCCGCATCGGCATGCCGCGGGCCGCGTACTCGCGGGCCACCCGGCCGACCTCCCGCGGCGCGAAGTCGGCGGTGCCGATGGACATCGCGAGATGGCTGCCCGGCGCGAGCGGTTCGAGCAGCCGGCGGACGATGCCCACGGCGTCGTCCTCGTCGAGCATGAAGTGGACGATCGCGACCACGGTGAGCGCGACCGGCTCGGCCGGGTCCAGGGTGTCGCGGAAGGCGGGGCTGTCGAGGATGGTCCGCGGATCGCGCATGTCCGCCTCGACATAGGAGGTGCGGCCCTCGGGCGTGCTGTTCAGCAGGCTCTGCGAGAGCGTGAGGACGAGCGGGTCGTTGTCGACGTAGACCACCCGTGATCCGGGGGCCGCCGACTGGGCGATCTCGTGGATGTTGGGCGAGGTGGGGATGCCGGTGCCGATGTCGAGGAACTGGCGCATCCCCGCCTCCTCGGCCAGCCGGCGCACCGCGCGGTTCAGCCAGTCGCGGTTGGCCCGCATGTGGACCGGCAGGGCGGGCCACTCCCGGCACATGGCGTCGCCCGCCTCCCGGTCGGCGGGGTAGTGGTCCTTGCCGCCCAGGATGTAGTCGTAGATCCGCGCGGCATGCGCGGTGCCGGTGTCGATGCCGGTCCGGTCGCCCGGCCGGGCGCTGTCCTCGGGCACGATGGCCCCTCTCGTCACGTCGTCCCGCCGCACGCGGCCCCGCCCTCTACTTCGTCAACCGGCGGGCGGGGCAAACCACTTGGGCCACGGGAGTCACATGACGGGGGCTGCGGCCGGGGCCGTGCCCGCTCCCCGGTCAGGCGGGCACGCCCTGCTCCTCGTGCTGTGTCCGCGCTTCCCTCCTGCGCCGGCGCCGGCTGCGGCGCGGCTCCTGGTCCGGCAGCCAGCCGAAGACGAGACAGCTGCCCACGGCGCCGAGGAGCAGGCCGATGAAGAAGCCGCCCAGGTTGGAGGTGATCCAGGAACCCAGGGAGGCCAGGACGCCGATGATGGAGTAGAAGAGCCGCTGCGAGGGGCTGAAGAGGGTCAGCAGACCGCACAGCACCATGACCACGGGCAGCAGATACCCGGCCAGGCCCTGCATGCCGATGTGCATGACGACCTTCAGCGAGGCCTTCTCGGTGAGCAGGATCTCCGCCCCGCCCAGAGCGAGCAGCAGCCCGCCCCAGAACGGACGGCGGGCCCGCCACTGACGAAAAGCGGGCCGCACGCCTTGTTCCCAGCGCTTCGGCATCAGCAGCCCGAGTCGCTGAACGACAGCTTCAGACCCGGCAGCTTGAAGACGCCCGCAGTCGTCGCGTAGTTCGTCTGCCGCAGGTTGGCGATGTGCACCGTGTCGGCCTGCTGGCTGAAGACGCCCTTCGGGCCCTTGACGCCGGCCTTGTCGAGCGTGCTCGCGTCGTTGCCGATCTCGATGTTGTTGAACGAGGCGTCACCGGACAGCTGGGTGGAGTCGGTGGTCAGGTCGGTCGCCTTCACCTTCGACGAGCCGCTGCCCGCCTTGATGAGCAGGTTGGTGCCGCCCAGGTCGACGCTCTGGCACAGGCTGTCCAGCGTGGCGTTCTTGATCGCGGAGGTGACGATCAGCACCTGACCGCCGGTGTCGCCCTGGTTCGGGCTGTTGTCGATCATGCTGTCGAGCCCGCCGAACTGCTCGAATCCGGTGCCGTCCAGCGACTTGGCGGTGACCGTGAAGGGCATGCCGGATATCGAGAACGACACCCCCAGCGCTCCCTCCGCGGTCATGATCGCCAGTCCGGCGGCGACCGCGACGGCGGGCACGGCCATCACGGCGGCACGGCGCAGCCGGACCCGCCCGCGTCTCGCGGGGTCGGTCGCGGAACCGCTTTCCGGGTTCCCTGGGGTGTGGTCGGCGGACGTGACGTCCGAGGACGAGGCCATTTCTGCTCCCATGTGCGTGGTCATTGCGGGTTGGGCATCAGCGGCACGTTGTCCTGGCGCGGACAGCGGACAGCGGTGCACGCCTCCTCGCAACTCCCGGCGGGCGCAAGGGCTTTCACGTACTCCGCAGTAGCCGAATCAGGAAGTTACCCGTGGTTACATTTAAGGGTCAAGGGAGTTGTGAAAAAAGAGTGTCCGTTGTGCCTCACCTGTGCCTCCGTCCTGCGACGAAGCCCCAATACAACACTTGAACGATCGTCAACTGCCGCACGCAGCCTTGACGTTGACTGAGTCTCAGGTCTACAACTGCCCCTGGCTTCCCCCAGGATCCGTGGCGCCGGATCCCCGTCGCGCGGCATGACCCGCGCTCCCGGAATCCCACACACCCCCACGCTCTCGACGGCTCCGCACGGGTACTTCCCCCTGTCCCGTGCGGGCCGGCTTCCCCGCCCGGTCCCGGCACATGGCCCTTTCCACGGGTCCCTCGCCGGTCACCGGCCGGTCGCCGTTGCCGGTCCGTCACGTACGGAGAAGGCGTCACGGACCGGTGGCGGCGGACGCAGTCCAGCGTCCCCCCACGCCACCTTCAGCCCCCACATCCCAGAGAAGAGGCCCCCGCATGCGTACTCGCACCCTCGCCACCCTCATCGGCGCCGTCGCCGCCCTCTCCATCCCCGCCGTCGTCCCCGCCTCCGCGGCCGACACCCCCGTCCTGACCACCGGTTCGGCCGGCGGCACCGCGGTCGCGGTCGGTGACGTCCTCACCGCACCGCTGGCCTCCGGCACCAACGCCACCCTCTACTCCAGCGCGACCGGCACGAGCGGCGTCACCTGCTCGTCCTCGACGTTCACCGCGAGCGTCACCGACAACCCCGCCGCGCCGGGCACCGCCACCGAGTCGGTCAGCGGGCAGAGCTTCGACAGCAGCAGCTGCACCAGCAACGTCCTGGGCGTCACCGGCGTCACCAGCATCACCGTCGACAACCTGCCGTACACCACCACCGTGACCTCCGACGGCGCCCTCTCGGTGACCCCGGCGAGCGGGTCCACCATCCAGACCACGGTCAAGCTGAAGACGCTGCTGGGCAGCATCACCTGCGTCTACCAGGCCCCGAGCCTGACCGGCACGGCCAGCAACGACGACAGCAGCATCGCCTTCACCAACCAGGAGTTCACCAAGACGTCGGGCTCCTCGCTCTGCTTCAGCAGCGGCTTCTTCAGCGCCAAGTACGCCCCGGTGACCGACAACGGCGCGACGGTCTACGTCAACTGACCATCGCGCAGGGCGACTTCAGCAACTGACCATCATGTAGGGCGACTTCAGCGTCGACGCAGACGCAGCGCCAGGGCGGCGCCGCCGGTGAGCACCAGCACCGCTGCGGCGCCGCCCGCAAGCATGGGCGCGGACGGACCGGAGTCCGCGGTGGAGGCGGAGGCCACCGGAGTGCTGTCGGGGGCGCCGGTCTTCTGCTGCGGCGCCGCCTGCGCGGTGTGCGAAGGGGGCGTGGCGGGACTCGTGGAGGACCCCGGCGTCCGCGAAGTGCTGCCGCTCGCGGCCTTCTTGCCGCCGCTCCCCTTCGCGCCCCCGGCCGACGACCCCGCCGCACCGCCGCCTCCGCCGCTGCCGGACGCCGACCGGAACACGACGTCCGAGCAGGAGTAGTACGTGTCCGTCGTGCTGCTGTTCTGCCAGATGGTGTACAGCACGTGGTGCCCGCTCCGGTCGGACGGCAGCTTCGCCGTGATGCGGTACGCGCCGTTCGTCAGCGCCGGGTCCTTGACCGCCGCGAACGGCTGCTCCGGCAGCTCGGACCAGGTGAGCGGTTTCGTGGGGTCGTAGCCCTGCTTGGTGAGATAGAGCTTGAACGTGCCGGTGTGCGGGATCGTCGAGGCGTACTTCATCGTCATCGTCGCGCCCGGCGTCAGCGTCGTCGACGGCCAGTCGGAGCGCGCCAGGTCCAGGCCCTTGTAGGCGGGCAGGCCGCCGCTGCACAGCTTGCCGTCCGGAATGACCTGCCGGTCCCTGCCGCCCACGTCCGGCACCCGCAGGTTGTCCCACATCGTGAAGGGGGCGCCGTTCGCGGCGACGGCCGCCCTGCAGGCCGCCGTGCGGGAGCTGCCGCCGTCGGGGGAGCAGGCGTAGACCCGGCTGACCGGATCGACGGGTGCGCCGTGCGCCTGCGCGGGTCCCGCCGCCCACAGGGGGAGCAGGAACGGGGTCACGAGGGCGGCCGTCAGGGCGGTGCGGTGTGCGGTCATCCGGGACATCCGGAACGTCTCCTCGGCCGGCGCGGGATCGGTGTGCTCCCGGTGAGTACGGACGACGGGTGCGACGCGTTCACCGTGTGAGCCCCGGAGTGAAAGAGGGCGCCCGGTATCCGAACGTGCGCCCGGCGCCGCCCGTTCACCTGCGCCGTCCGCCCCTTGAGGCACGTCCGTCTCATTGAAAACCAACCGGTCGCCTCGTACTCTGGCGGTCGCCGGTACGGCCCTGTCCGTCTGGTCTGTCATCGCTTTCGGGGGACCGAGGGAGGGACATGCCTCAACCGACCCTGACGGCCACCGTTCCCCGTCAGCTCGTGCACCGGGCTGCGGTCGCGGAAACGTATCTCACCGGCTGGGAGAAGACCGGGACGGACCGGTTCAGGCTGAGTGCGCAGTGGCCACGGGCCCATCAGTTACACGTGTCCCCGGACCGCTCCGCCCACGAGCCGCTGCTCGTCGCGGAGACCGTGCGCCAGTGCGGGGCGCTGCTGTCCCACACCGCGTACGAGGCCCCGCTCGACCACTGCTTCGTCCTGCAGGAACTGCGCCTGACCACACACCCCGAGCACCTCGCCGTGGGCGCCGCACCCGCCGAACCCGTCCTGGACGTCAGGGTGTTCGACATCCGCCGGCGCTCCGGCCGCCCGACCGCGTTCCGCTACGACACCGACGTGCGCCTGGGCGGGGAGCGGGTCGCGAGCGCGCACATCTGGGTGAGCTGGACCAGCCCCTCCGTCTACCGCAGGCTGCGCGGCGGCCGCACCGTGGACACCGTCTCGACGCTGCCACCACCGCCCGCGCTGCCTGCCGACGCGGTGGGCCGTGCGCTCGCGGCGGACGTCGTGCTCGCGCCGCCCGAGCGTCCGGGGCGCTGGCAACTGCGGGTAGATACCGCGCATCCCGTTTTCTTCGACCATCCCCTCGATCACGTACCGGGCATGCTCCTGCTGGAGGCGGCACGGCAGGCGGCCCGCGCGACCACCGGCGGGCCGGGCTCGTCCGCGTCCTTCCGCGCCACCTTCCATCGATACGCCGAGCTGGACATACCCACCTGGATCGAGGTCATGGACGCAGACCGCAAGGGGCTCCGGGTCCGGGGAACGCAGGGCGGTTCGACGGTCTTCGAGTGCGCCGTGGACGCCGCCGCACGGTGAGATATCGTTCACGGGGAGTAAAAACAAACAGCACGACCCGTTCGTTCCAGTCCCAGGAGTGTTCAGCCGATGGCGAGGCAGTTACGCGCCGAGCAGACCCGCACGACGATCATCGCGGCCGCAGCAGACCTGTTCGACCGCCGCGGCTACGAATCGACCAGCCTCAGCGACATCGTCGAGCACGCCCACGTCACCAAGGGCGCGCTGTACTTCCACTTCGCGGCGAAGGAGGACCTGGCCCACGCGATCATGGAGCTGCAGTCGAGGGCCCTGCGGGACCTGACGGCCGAGATCGACGCACGGGGTCACTCCTCCCTGGAGGCCCTGATGCGCATCACCTTCGGCATCGCCCGGCTGTCCGTCGAAGGCCCGATCCCGCGGGCAGGCCTCCGGCTCGCCACCGGGGGAGTCGCCGTACGGCCACCGGCCAAGCACCCCTTCACCGAGTTCCGGGACATGGCCACCCGCAAACTCCTCGGCGCCGTCAAGGAGTCCGACCTCCACCCGGACATCGACGTCGACGCCATCGCCCACTCCCTCGTCAGCTTCTACGTCGGCACCCGCATAGTCAGCCGATCGCTCGAGCCGGTCACCCGCCAGCCCCGCAGACTGGCCGAGATGTGGTACGTCCTGATCCGCGGCCTGGTCCCCGTCACACGCCGGGCCCGCTATCTGAACCTCGCGGCGAGGCTGGAACGGGAGATCCGGCCTGCTTGAGAGCGGGCCGGCGCGACACGGGCCCGGCAGAGGCCTGGGCTGTGGGCTGGACTCGACCGTGGGCCGGCCTTGACTGTGGGCTCGGGTCGACCGAGGGCCGGGCTCGACCATGGATCGGCCTCGACACCACGTGGATCTCGACCCCGAACCGGCCCGACGCCGGACGGCCTCGGCACCGGAACGACCCCGGCGTTGGGCAGGCCTTGGCACCGGATGGAATCTCTGCCCCGGACCGGCCTCGGCGACGGACCGGGCTTGGCGCAGCAGTGGCCCCGGGGCTGGGCGGGCCGCGGGACTGGACGGGTCTCGGCACCCGAGCGGCCTCCGCACCGGACAGGCTTGGCACCGGTGAATCTCCGCCCCGGACGCATCTCGGCACCGAACGGGCGCCCGACATCCCACGGCCCAGTGCCTCCACCGGCCTCAACTGCGGGCCGGCCCCAGCCTCGGACCGGCTCCGACACCGCCAGCCGCGATGCCGCAGGACCCCCGTCCCGGATCCGCCTGTCCTCAGATCGGCCCGGACCACGGAGCGACCCCGTACCCCGGACAGGCCTTGGCACCGGACCGACCTTCACACGGCATGGACCGCGCGCCGGTCAAACCCCCGCCCCGCCCCCGAGCCGATCCGCAGGACACCCCCTAGGGTGAGGCGCATGTCCGATGTCCCGTCTGCGCCTGTGATCCTCGGTGATGAGCCGGGGTCCTTCCCGCACGGTGTGCTTGCCGAGCGGCACCCCGCGATCATCCGCCAGGTGCGGGAGGCCTTCCCCTACGGTCCCGCGCAGCACCGTGCGCTCGACGCGCTGCTCGCGAGCTGCACCGAGGGGGTCGTCGAACCGCTCCCCGCTCACGCGCACGACCGGGCGCGCTGGGAGGAGTGGGGGGCTGTTGGATACACCGGCCGTTCCTGGTTCAAGATCCCCTGGCTCTGGTCGGAGAGCTACTTCTACCGCCAACTGCTCGAAGCCGTCGGCTACTTCGGCACCGGCCCCTGGCAGGGCATCGACCCGTTCCGCCCCTTCAAGCTGGCCGAACTCGACTCACCGGAGACGGACGAGGAACTGGCCGCGTTGGACGCCCTGTCCGCGGGCGACCAGGACCGGGCCCTGCTGCACGGCTCCCTCTGGGGCAACCGCGCCGACCTCGGCTTCCGCCTCTCCGCCGGGGACGCGGGCCCCGCGGACGCCGCCCCGGGCCTGGTCGCCGACGACAGCGCGGCCCTCTGGTCACTGCTCCCGCAGTCCGGCGCCGGCACCCTCTGCCTGATCGCGGACAACGCCGGACGCGAACTCATCCCCGATCTCCTGCTCATCGCCCATCTCCTGGAGCGCGGGCGCATCGCCCGTGCCGTCCTGCACGTCAAGCCGTACCCGTACTACGTCTCCGACGCCACGACCGCCGACGTGCTCGACGCGCTGAGGAGACTGACCGGCGCCGAGGGCGCCGCCGTCGAGTACGGCAGCATCCTGTGGTCGGCGATGACCGACGGCCGCCTCGTACTGCGCGCCCATCCCTTCTCCAGCGCCCCGCTGCCGTACGCCGACATGCCTGGCGACCTGCGCGCCGAACTCGCCGCCGCCACGGTGACCATCGTGAAGGGCGACCTCAACTACCGCCGCCTGGTGGGCGATCGGCTGTGGCCCCCGACCACCCCCTTCGCGGACGTCACGGCCCACTTCCCCGGCCCGGTGGCCGCCCTGCGCACCCTGAAGTCCGACGTCATCACCGGCCTGGACCCCGCCACGGAAGCCGCTCTGGTCGCGGCGGAGGGGCAGAGCTGGCGGACCGGCGGCACACACGCCCTGATCCAGGTCCGCGCCTGAGCCCGTAGCCCCCCTCCTCCCTCAAGTCACCTCCTCCCTCAAGCCACCTCCACCGGCAAGCACTTGATGCCATTGATGAAGTTCGACGTCAGCCGAACCGCCGCCCCCGCCGTCCGCAGCACAGGCAGGGCCCGCAGCACCTCCTCGTACAGCACCCGCAGTTGCAGACGTGCGAAGTGCGCGCCCAGGCAGACGTGCGGGCCGTCCCCGAAGGAGACGTGGGGGTTCGGTGTGCGGGAGAGGTCGAGTCGGTCCGGTGCGGCGAAGACGCGTTCGTCGCGGTTGGCGGAGGCATGGAAGACGACCACCTTGTCGCCCGCCCGGACGGGCCGCCCCGCCAGCTCGGTGTCCTCGGTGGCCGTGCGGCGGAAAGTGAGAACGGGCGGGTGCCAGCGCAGCAACTCGTCCACCGCCGTGGAGAGTTCGCACTTCCCCGCGCGGAGCGACGAGTACGCCTCCGGGTGCTCGGCCAGCGCGAGCAGCCCCCCGGGAGCGGCGCTGCGCACGGTGTCGTTGCCGGCGACGGTGAGCAGGAAGAAGAACATCTCCAGTTCGGCGTCGGCGAGTTCGGCCTCGTGCGCGAGCGTGGTCAGCACGTCGTCGGCCGGGTGCCGCCGCTTGTGCGCGGCGAGGCGCTGGGCGTAGTCGAACATGTCCCGGAGCATGGCCGGGGAACGGGGGTTGACCGGTTTGCCCGCCGCGTCGAGCACGGGTGCGCCCGCCTCGTCCGGGTCCTGGTAGCCGATGACCCGCTGCGTCCAGTGCAGCAGCAGGCCGCGGTCGCTGTCCGGGACGCCGAGCAGGTCGGCGAGGTTGAGCAGGGCGTAGTCGTCGGTCACGGCCGCCACGAGGTCGACGGTGCCGTCCTGGGTACGGGCGTCCCGCAGCGCCTGTGCGAGCAGGCCCCGCGCCCGCTCCCGCGCGACCGACGTGAAGCGCTCGATACGGCCCGGGGTGAAGGCGCGGCTGACCAGACGCCGCAACCGCCCGTGCTGCGGCGGGTCCTGATTGAGCATCATGCGGCGGATGAACGGCAGATCGTCCGGGTCGGGATCGCGGATCTGGGTCGCGCCGAGATGGGAGGAGTACGTCGCCGAGTCCTTGAGGACCCGTACGACGTCCGCGTGCCGGCTCACGGCCCAGAACCCGGGCCCGGCGGGCCACCCCAGCACCTCGGGCTCGTCCTGCCAGACCACGGGGTGGTGGTCGCGCAGGACCCGATAGGCGGCATGGGGCACCCCGGCGGCGTACTGCCGCGGGTCGAAGACGTCCGGGACCTGCGGGGCGTCGCGCACATTCATGCGACCACGGTGACGCGGGGGACGGGCCCCGGGCAAGACAGCGCGCGGCGGGCATGCCCGCACCGGCCGCGGTGTTGCCTTCCTCGACCGCACTGCCGGAGGCTTCCTGACAGCACTGCCGGACGCTTCCGTGACCGCACTGCCGGACGAGGGGAACGTGACGACATGTTGCGCATCGGAGTGGCACCGCACCGTCTGTGGCCCGCACGGGAGGACGAGACCGACGAAGTCCTGGCGACCGCGCGCAGGGCTGAGGAGCTGGGCTTCGACCATGTCTTCGTCAGCGGCCACGCGATCGCGGGGGATCAGGGCGTGACCCCCGACCCGCTGGTGACGCTGTCCGCCGTGGCCGGTGCGACCGAGCGGATCGGGCTGGTGACCAGCGTGCTCGTCCTGCCGCTGTACAACCCGGTCGTCCTCGCCCACCAGACCGCCACCCTCGACCGCCTCTCCCGCGGCCGCTTCACCCTGGGGATCGGCACCGGCTGGGACACCGAGGAGTACGCGGCCGTCGGCGTCCCCTTCGCGGGCCGCGGTCGTCGCGCCGACGAACAGCTGGCCGCCGTACGGGAGTTGTGGCGCGGCGAGGGGGACGTACGGCTCGGGGTGCTGCCGCGCACCGAGGGCGGTCCGGCCGTATGGGTCGGCGGGCAGAGCGACGCGGCGCTGCGCAGGGCGCTGCGGTACGGCGAGGCTTGGCACGGCTCGGGGATCGACGCCGCCGGGCTCACGGCGGTGCGGGAACGGCTGACCGGTCTCGGGGAGCAGGCCGGGCGCGATCCGCGCACGCTCGCGCTGACCGCGGGTGCCTTCCTCGTTCCGCCGGGTTTCGCGCCGGCCGTACAGCTGCCGAGCCGGCCTCTGGGCGGACGGGACGCGAGTGCCGAGAGCGTGCGGGAGGAGCTGGCCGCCCTGGCGGACGCCGGGCTGTCCTCCTGCTCGTTGTGGCTGCCGGTGGCGGCCGACGCCCTGCCGGACGCGCTCGTATGGACGGCCGAGGAGATCCTTTCGTCCTTCCACAAGGTCCGTGAGGACTGACGACGGACCAGCGACGGATTGATGACGGTTTGACGATTCCATCGATCGACATGTGGTGATCATGACAAATCCCTGGTAGTCATGCCCGCATGGCGTTACGTCGATCGATGCCGGGAATCGGAAAACCGGCGGTCGTACTGGCCGCCCTGACCCTGCTCCTCGCGGCCTGTGGTGACGGCAAGGACGACTCGGACTCCACAGGCGGCACCAGCACGAAGCTGAGAGTGGCGGCGCTGCCGCTGACGGACTCCGCGGCCCTCTATCTCGCCCGTGACCGTGGGCTGTTCAAGAAGGAGGGGCTGGACGTCACCATCCAGCCGGTCCAGCAGAGCATCCAGGCGCTGCCCGCGCTCGTCAACGGCCAGGTCGACGTGATCGCGAGCGCCAACTACGTGACCTTCCTGCAGGCCGACGAGAAGGGCACCCTCGACGTCCGCATCCTCGCCGAGGGCGTACGGGTCGCGCCGCACATGATGGACGTCCTGGTGCCGAAGGACTCGGGCATCAAGAGCGTCGCCGACCTCGCGGGCAAGAAGGTCGCCGTCAACATCCTCAACAACATCCAGTCGCTGACCCTCAACGCGATCCTCGACGCCAAGGGCGTCGACCGGCCCGTCTACCGGCAGATCGCCTTCCCGCAGATGGGCCCCGCCCTGCAACGCGACCAGGTGGACGCCGTGCACGCGGTGGAGCCCTTCGACAGCGCGATTCAGGGCGACTTGAAGGCGAGGGTGCTGCTGGACGGCGGGACGGCGCCGGCCGAGTCGCTGCCCATCAGCGGCTATGTCACCACGCAGAAGTTCGCCGCCGGGCACGCCAAGGCGGCGGCGGCCTTCCGGCGCGCGATCGAGGCCGCGTCGAAGATCGCGACGCAGGACCCCGGTGCCGTACGCGAGGAACTGCCCAAGTACACCAAGGTGACCGCGAGTCAGGCGCAGAAGATCCACCTGCCCTCGTACCCGGCGACCACCGATGCCGCGCAGCTGCGGCGGCTGACCGAACTCATGAAGAAACAGGGGCTGTTGAAGAAGGATCTCGATCCGGCGACGCTGCTGGTCAAGTGAGACGGCTGCGAGTGAGGTGAGGCGGCTGAGGCGTCCGAAACGGCATCAGGAGCTGTGGCTGGGGCTGCTCGGTGTGCTGCTGGCCTTCGGGATCTGCGAGGCGGTCGGCCGCGCGGGCGTGGTCCGGCGCAGCTATCTTCCGCCCGCCTCCGAAGTCGTCGCACGCGCGGTGCAGTTGGCGGGCGACGGCGCTTTCATGGACGGCGTCGGCGCCACCGTGAAGGCCTGGGCGCTGGGGCTCGGCCTCTCCGTCGCGATCGCCGTCCCGCTCGGCCTGCTGCTCGGCAGCGTGCCGCTCGTCGACTCCGCCGTACGCGTGATCGTGGAGTTTCTGCGGCCGCTGCCGTCGGTCGCGCTGATCCCGCTGGTCTCCCTGCTCCTCGGCACCGGGATCAGGACAGAAGTCGCGCTGATCACCTATGCGTGCGTCTGGCCCGTCCTGTTCAACACGATCTACGGCCTCGGCGAGACCGATCCGCTCGCCAAGGACACCCTGCGCGCCTTCGGCTTCGGCCGGCTCTCGGTGCTGCTGCGGGTCGAACTGCCGGGCACGGCACCGTTCATCGCCGCCGGCATCCGCATCTCGGCGTCCGTCGCCCTCATCCTCGCCGTGGCCACCGAACTCCTCTCCGGCTTCGGCCAGGGCCTCGGCATCTTCATCGCACAGGCGGGCCTGGCCACCGACGGCACCCGGGACGTCCTGGCCGGCGTGGTCTGGGCTGGCGCCCTCGGGCTGGTCATCAACGGGGTCCTGGTGTGGGGCGAACGGCGGCTGTTCCCGTGGACGCCGGAGCGACAGACGGAACGGCAGGCGGGGCGGGGCTGGGTGCGGGCGGGTGCGCCGGGGGCGGGTGCTGCGGAGGCGGATGCGGTGCGGTCGGGGGCAGGGTCCGAGCCGGGGTCGGATGCGTCGGGGCCGGAAGCGCCCGGGACGGGGTCGGGATCGGGTGTGGTGCGGTGATGAGGGGGAGCCGGGCCGGCGGCCCGAAGCAGGCGACCGCCACGGCGAGAAACCGGGGAGGGGGCAGTGGCAGTGGCGGTGGCGCGTCGCGCGGGCGCGGGGGAGTGGCGCGGGGCCCCGGGAACGCGTGGCAGCATCTGGTGCTGCGCCTCGCGGTCCTCGTCCTCGTGCTGGCCGTCTGGCAGTTGGCGGCCGAGGCGCACGGCAGTGTGTACTTCCCGCCCCCGGGCCGTATCGCTCACCGCATGTACGAGCTGTGGTTCTCGGGGCCCGTCCGGCGGGTTTTCCTCACCGACGCCGCCGTGGCGGACGTGCTGCCGAGCCTCGGGCGGATGGCGGCCGGTTTCGGGATCGCCGCCCTGACCGGGATCGCGCTGGGCGTCGCGGTCGGGCGCTCGCGCCGGGTGTACGCGCTGTGCAATCCGGTGCTGCAGTTCGCGCGGGCCGTGCCGCCGCCCGCGCTGGTACCCGTCTTCGTCGTCGTCCTCGATCTCGGTACGCAGATGCAGATCGCGTCGATCGCCTTCAGCGCCGTATGGCCGGTCCTGATCAACACGGCGGAGGGGGTGCGCAACACGGACCCGCTGCGGCTCGACGTGGCGGCCGTGCTGCGCCTTCACCCCGTGGAGCGGCTGTGGTTCCTGCTGCTGCCGTCCGCGCTGCCCCGCATCTTCGCGGGCCTGCGCCTGAGCCTGTCGCTTGCCCTCATCCTCATGGTGTTCTCCGAACTGCTGCCGGGCAGCGCCAACGGCATCGGCTTCACCCTCACCGATGCCCAGTCGCGCTCCGACCTGCTCACCGTGTGGGCGGCGCTGCTGCTGCTCGGCATCCTCGGATATCTGCTCAACACCGCCCTGCTCGCGGCCGAGAGACGGCTCGTCGGCCGGGGAAGGAGGACGGCATGACGCTCCGCCTCGACTCCCTCGGCCAGCGCTACGGCGAACAGGTCGTCCTGCACGACATCGACCTCACCGTCCCCGACGGCCAACTCCTGTGTGTCGTGGGCCCGTCGGGCTGCGGCAAGTCCACGCTGCTGCGCACGGTCGCGGGGTTGCAGCCGGCGTACGAGGGTTCCGTCTCGATCGACGGCACCCCGGTCACCGGCGTACCCGACCAACTCGCCGTCGTCTTCCAGGACTACGGCCGCTCCCTCTTCCCCTGGCTCACCGTCCGCGACAACGTCGCGCTCCCGCTGCGCCGCCGCGGGCTGCCCCGGGCCGAGCGGCGCGAACAGGCCGAGCGCATCCTCGAACGGGTCGGCCTGGAGGGCGCCGGGCGCCGCCACCCCTGGCAGCTGTCCGGCGGCATGCAGCAGCGCGTCGCCATCGCCCGCGCCCTGGTCTGCCGTCCCTCGCTGCTGCTCATGGACGAACCCTTCGGCTCGCTGGATGCCCAGACCCGCGAGGACCTGGAGGACCTCCTCCTGGAGGTGCACCGCAGCGACGGCGCCACCATCGTCTTCGTCACCCACGACATCGACGAGAGCGTCTACGTCGGCGACCGCGTCGTCGTCCTCTCCCCGGGCCCCGCCTCCCACCCGGTCCTCGACCTCCCCGTCACCCTCCCCACCAAACGCGACCAGATCACCACCCGAGGGCTGCCGGAGTTCGTAGCCCTACGAGCCCAGGTGGGCCGCGCGGTACGAGGCCCCGTCGCCTCCGACTGATCCGCAGTCCGCGCCGAGCGTCCGTCCCGCCCCGCGCGGCAGCGCCCCGTCCGCTTCTGTGCGCCCCGTGTCAACTTGGGTGTCCTGCTGCGGGGTTCGGGGCTGATGGTCAGAATCGGGGGATGGCCATCCGTGAACTCAGCTACGTGCTCCGCCGTGACCCCGACTCGGGGGCCGACCGGTTCACGCCCGACGGCGAGGTGCCCGACGGGATGCCGGACGATCTGATGCGGCGGGTCATCGCGGCCACGCACCGTGCCGCACCCGCCTTCGGTGCCGCGCTCAGCTACACCCGGCTGCCCCATCGCGACGGCGGCGGACTGCTGTGCAGTGTGCGGCCGGACGAGGAGTCGGACGGGCTGCGGGTCGACGCGCGGTACGAGGCGGGGGACGCGGACGGCGAGAGGCGCTGGCCCGTCGACGCCTTCCGCAGGAGCACCCTGGACGCCGACGGCGGCGCGGGCTTCGCACCGCGGGACTGGTGCTGGGACTACGCGCTGCTGACGAAGTTCGCCTCCGAACAGGGCGCGCGCATCGCGCCGTTCCTCGCCGACGTCCGCGCACTGTTCGCCGACCCCGCAGGACGCCAGATCGTCCTGGCCGAACGGGACCAGGAGACCGTCGCCCGCTGGATCGCCCTCGCCTGCGCCTCCCTGCCCGTCACGCACGCGCGCGCACTGACGTTCACCACCCATTGCGCCGACCCGGGCCTCGCCCCCCAGCAGATCCTCGGCATCGGCCCGGACCTGGACACCGAGGTCTTCGACCGCTACGACGACAACGCCGTCAGCCATCTCTTCCGCGTGCACGACGGCCTGGGCGGCCCGGGCAGCCCGCCCCGGCCGCACCCCTGGGCCGAGCTGGCCGCCCTGCTGTGGCGCGAGGGCGTCATCCCGCGGACCGACGAGCACGAGGGCGGCGACCCCTTCGCCGTCCTGCCCCTGGCCCGCCGCGCTCTCGCCGCCCGGTCCGGGCAGGCCCTGGCCGATCTGCCCGAGGACGTACTGCGCGCGATCCTCTCCGCGGCCATCCGCGCCGCGGAAGCGGGCCCGCTCGACACCGGCACCGCCCAGGACCTCGCCGACATCGCCCGGCAGCTCGCCGCACACCGGCCCGACGCGGTCCAGCCGCTCGCCGCGGCCCTGCTGCGCAGCCGTGCGAAGGCGGCGGACCCGCAGAACGTCGTACCCACCTTGGAGGCTGCTCGCGCCGACCTCCCGGTCGACGACAAGACCTGGCGCACGGTGCGCTCCGAGTTCGGCCCGCCACCGGAGGACGAGTTGCGCAGGCTGCTGCGCCAACGGCCGTCCTCCGCCTGGGAGAAGCCGCTGCGCGCCCTGCTCGCCGCCGGGGGCGACCCCGCCCGCGGCTCCGTCCTGGACGAGGCGGAGTCCCGGATCGCCTCCGCGCTGAGCCGTCCCGACCAGCGGCGTACCTGCGGCGACGCCGTCGCGCTGCTCGAAGCCCTCGGCGACCGGGCCCTGGTCCGCCGCATCCTGGAACGGCTCGCCGAGGGGGAGGAGGAGCGCCGTATCCGTGCCCTGCGCGACCTCGCCGCCTCACCGCACGGCGAGTGGCTGAGCGGCCATCTCGACGGGGCGCCCCGCGCCGTACGCCTGGCCGCGACGGCGGGGTACCGCGGCCGGGGCGCGTACGGCCTGACGGGAGTCGAGCTCTGGATCGACCTCGCACACCGGCACCTGGAGGGCGCGAAGGTGCCCGACGTGCCCACCCTGAGGATCCTGTGGCCGCTGGCCTGGCCCTCGCGCGGCGGCATCGTTCCCCACGCCGAGCAGAGCAGGATCACCGAGGTCTGCTCCGCCCGGCTGATCGTCGAGGCCGGCCGCGAGGTCTCCCTCACGCACTGGCTGCGGCACCCGGACCGGATCGACAGACGGTATCTCGACCTCGCCCGCGCCACGACCGACGCCAAGCAGCTCTCGGAGTCCGAGCGTGCCACCGCCCGACTCGTCGTCCTCGCAAGCGACTTCGCCCGCGGCGAGGAGACCCTGGCGGACGCCATGGAACGCCTGCCCGCCCTGGAGGAACGCACCGGACGGCTGGACGGCGTACTCCGGGATCAGATCGACTACTGGATCGCCCGCGGCATCACCCGCGCCGACCCCTACGAGGTGTACGGCACCCACGTACTGCAACGCTACGCCGTCGGGAGCATGCGGCTGCTGGCGCTCTACGACAAGGCCGTGCGCAGCGCACAAAGCGAGGGCGACGCGCTGGAGGCCCCCGCCCTGCGCGAACCGCGGCGCGTGGCCGCGCTGTTCTTCGCCTGGGCGGAACTCCACCCGGGCCAGACGGGAGCCTGGAAAAACCTGTCACACCGGCTGATCAACGAGGTGCTCGGCGCCGCCCTGCGCCACATGGACCAGCGGGATCAGCGCGAGGTGGCACGGGTGCTGTCCGACCGGGGAGGACAGCACTGGGTGCGGGCCTGGAACGAGTGGTGGCACGCGCCGAGGTGACCGGGGGCGCACAAGGGGCGCACAACGAAACCGGTGGACGTCCCTGTGCCTCGCGAGTTGCCCGGGGCACCAGATCTTCGCCGCTTTCTCAACTAGGCTTGTACCGAAGGAAGTCCGGGCCCGTCTCGGGTCCACCTCGGGGGAGAGGACCAGCGTGAGCGACACCTTCGATCTGCCCGGCGGCAGCATGGCGAGCCGTCCCGTCCACTTCATCTGGCTGCTGGACTGCTCCGGCTCGATGAGTGTGAACGGCAAGATCGCCGAGCTGAACTTCGCCATCCGCGAGGCGATCCCGGAGATGCAGTCGGCCGCCCGGTCGAACCCCGGCGCCACCCTCCTCGTCCGCGCGGTGTCCTTCGCCAGCGGCGCCAGCTGGCACATCAACGACCCCACCCCGGTGGACCAGTTCACCTGGGAGGACCTGCACACCTACGGCGGCACCGACATGGGCGCCGCCTTCCGCCTCGCGGCCGGCGCGCTGCAGACGCCGCCCATGCCGCAGCGCGCCCTGCCGCCGGTGCTGGCGCTGGTCTCCGACGGCCAGCCCACCGACGACTGGCGCTCCGGGCTGCGCGCCATCGACGACACGCCCTGGGGCAAGCGCGCGGTGCGCGTCGCCCTCGCCATCGGCGACGACGCGGACAAGAGCATGCTCAAGGAGTTCCTCGCCAACCCCGAACTGGAGCCGCTGCAGGCGAAGAACCCGCGCCAGCTCGCCGCCGCCATCCGCTGGATGTCCACGGCCGTCAAGGCCGCCTCGACGCCGCGCCCCGACGGCGGCGGCCCCGTGCAGGCCCCGCCGCCCGTCGCGCTGGGCAAGGACGAGGACGAGAACCCCATCTGGTGACGGGCGTCATGGCACCGGCCGAGCGGTGGGAACTGCTCAAGGGCGAGGTCAAGGGCGCAGCCAAGAAGTACAGCCAGGACCGCTGCACGGCCCGGCAGGTGGCGGACGGCCGCGCTGTCGTGCTCGCCGTCGCCGACGGCCACGGCTCGGCACCCCACTTCCGCAGCGACCTCGGCGCCCGCTGGGCCGTCGAGGAATTCGCCGCCTGCGCCGAGGAGTTCGCGCTCTCCGCGGTCCGCCACGACGACGAGACCGAACCGCACGGCGACGAGAGCGCGTGGTGGCAGGGACTGGGCGAACTGCGGGCCTGCGCCCGCCGGTTGCCCCAGCTCGTCGCCCACCGCTGGTACGAGCGGGCCACCCTGCACGACTGCAACTCCCCGGCGCACGGCACACCCCAGCAGGCACCCAAGGGCCCCGACCTCACCGCCTACGGCACCACGCTCGTCGGCGCCGTCCTGACCCGGCGCCTGCTGGTGTGCTGGCAGCTGGGCGACGGCGACGTCGTCGTCCTGGACGCGGCCGGGACGCCGTACACCCCGCTCTACACCGGCCCCGACCTCGGCGACGAGACGGACTCGCTGTGCGCGCCCGAGTCCTGGCACCGCGCCCGCTGCCACTGGCAGCCGCTGACCAGCGAGGGCCCCTCCGGGGTGCTGCTGTCCACCGACGGACTGTCCAAGAGCTTCACCGACCACCAGGGCTTCCTGGACTTCGCGGCCGGGGTGCAGGGCCGCGCCCACGAGCTGGGGATGCCCGCGGTGCGCAGCCGGTTGCCGGAGTGGCTCAGCCGTGCCGCCCAGTACTCCGGCGACGACACGACACTCGTGGGCGCCTTCGAGGCCCAAGGCCACCCCGCGCCCCGGCAGAACGACGCGCCACACACGTGAGCGACGAGAGGAACCGCATGGTGAACGGCATGCTCGCCCCCGGGCAGACCCTGGTGACCGAGGAGGGGGAGAAGGTCAAGGTCGCGGACATGTTCGGCTCCGGCGGACAGGGCGAGGTCTACCGGGTGAGGACCCGCAAGGGCGACCGCGCCCTGAAGTGGTACTACCCGCAGACCGCGGACAACCGCCAGCGCCAGATCCTCGAAGGTCTGATCGCCTGCTCCTGGAGCGACGACCGGTTCCTGTGGCCGCAGACCGTCGTCGTCGACGCCGACGGCAGGGTGCCCGGCTTCGGCTACCTCATGGACGTACGGCCCGACCGCTTCCACGATCTGCCCGCGCTCTTCCGCCGCGACCCGGCGATCTCCGCGACCACCCAGCGCACCCTCGTGATGGCCGCCCTGCACACCGTCGAGGCCTATCGCGCCCTGCACGGCAAGGGCATCGCCTACCGCGACATCAACTGGGGCAACATCTTCTTCGACCCGCGCACCGGAGACGTCCTGGTCTGCGACAACGACAACGCGGTCTTCGAGGGCGAGAGCGCGGGCGTCGCCGGCACCATGGACTTCATGGCACCGGAGCTGGTCCGCGGCGACCGCGGCGCCCAGCCCGGCATCCAGAGCGACCTGCACTCCCTAGCGGTGCTGCTCTTCCTGCTCCTGATGAACCATCACCCCCTCGAAGGCGCACTGGCCCTGCAGATCCGCTGCCTGGACGAGAACGCCCGCAAGAAGCTCTACGGCACCGACCCGGTCTTCCTCTACGACCCGAACGACCACCGCAACCGCCCCGTGCCCGAGGAGCAGCAGACGGTCGTGGCCACCTGGGGCGCGCTCCCGCCGATCCTGCAGCGACTGTTCGTGGAGACGTTCACCGACGGTCTGAAGAACCCGCTGCGGCGGGTGCGTGAGAGCCAGTGGCGCGACGCGCTCAGCGAGGTCCTCGACACCATCTGCGTCTGCGCCTGCGGCCGGCAGAACCTCACCGAGCCGGACGGCCCCGCCCCGCACTGCTGGGGGCAGAACTGCGGCCGCCGGCTGACGCTTCCGCCGCGTCTGCAGCTGACCATCGGCTCGGGCATGATGCGCACCAAGCCGCGATCGATCCGCCTCGGCCCGCAGGCCCGGGTGTACGCCCACCACCTGGTCGTGGAGGCGGAGCGGCACGACTTCACCGCCGTCGTCGCGGAAGTCACCGAACACCCGCAGCAGCGCGGCCGGTTCGGCATCACCAACCGCTCGAAGAACCGCTGGACGGCCCGCCGCGCCGACGGCTCCGTGCACGACGTCGACCCCGGCCGCACCATCGGCCTCAGCACGGACCTGCAGCTGGAGTTCGGCGGCGGCGCCGAGGCCGTCGTACGCGACTGAGGGCCGTCAGCGGCCGAACGGCCACCATCTGCGCCACCGGTGGCGCCAGGTGTACGCCGGCTGCCGCACCGCCGGCAGCAGACGCGGCGGCACGGGGGCCGCGGGCACGTGCGCGATCGCCGCGTCGGCCGGGACCGCGAGGGCGTCGGGGCGGGGCACCGCGGCGACCGTCACGCGGCAGGCGTCCGCGGTCACCGGGAACTCCACGAAGCCCTCGGCGAGGAAGCGGCTGCGCGCCACCCGCCGCTCCTCGCGCCGCCCCCCGCCCTCCCAGGCGACCAGCACCAGCACGGCCGGCTCCGGCCACTCGAACCGCACCGCGGCACGGTCCGCGCTGATGCGATGCGCCGTCAGGTCCCTTACCGTTCCCGGTCGTTCGACCACGACCGCCGGTCCGGTCAGGGCCTGGCCGCCCAGTGTGCTCAGCGCCGTCATGCGGACCCGGGACCGCTCCGGGACGGCCACCTCCACCGACGGCTCGGGAGCGGCCGGGGGCGGCGGCGTCGTCCGGTCCGTGCGGCGGGAGACGTCCGTGCCCGGACGCACGGGCCCGCTCGGCCACGCCACCACCGTGCTCAGCCCCTGCCGCGGCGGCCGCCAGGTCAGCGCCACCCGGTCGCCGTCGCCGACGAGGCGTCCCACCAGGTCCTCCACCTGATCGGGCCACGCCTCGGCACGCACCGGCACCCGAACGCCCTCGGACCAGACCGTCCGGCCCTCCGGTCCCGGATACCCGCAGCGGATCTCGTACAGGTACGAGCCCGCGGCGAGCGGCACGTCCCGCAGCCCGTCCCGCTCGCACGCCACCGCATCGGGCCACACGTTCACCGCCTCCTGCGCGCGGCGCTCCACCTGGACCTCGACACAGGCCGGGTCCGCCCGCCAGCGCAACCGCACCCCGTCCGGCACGAGGGAGACGGACACGCCGGTCACCTCGGGCGCGACCACCACGGCCTCGGACGCCAACGGGATGCCGGCGACCATGTCCTGACGCAGCGGTACGACGGCGTAGCGCACCGCCCTGCCCACCGGGGCGTCCTCCTCGCTGTGGCACAGCGGCTGCGGCCCCGACTCGCCGCCGAGGACCGCCAGTTCGGTCAGGTCCGCGGGCGCGCCGTCGGGGAAGCGCACCACCCGGAACGTGACCGGTTCGACGCCGGGCCGCGGTGGCGGCCAGGCGAGACGGACGGTCCGCTCGTCCAGGACCACATCCAGGTGCGGACCGGGATCCGAGGCACCGAGAACGTCCGTCGCGCGGGCAGCGGCACCCAGCAGACCCGCCTCCAGCGCCGGGTCGTCCCCGGCCCGGCGCACGGCCTCGAACCGCGCCTTGACCGCGGCCCGTACGGAAACGCCCGCCTCCAACCGGGCTGCCCTGTCGAGGAGTTGATGGATTGCGGTGCGCTGTGCGCGCAACTCGCCCAGCACTCGCGTCAGTACGTGGTCCCGGCCGGTGTGCGACACCTGCGCGGCCGCCCTCTCGGCGCGGCACAGCCGCCGGTCGGGCCACAGGTCGCCGAGGCGTTCGGCCGGCTCGCGGGCCGGACCGTCCTCGGGGAACCCCAGCGCCACCGCAGCCGCCAGATATCCCGCCTCGTCCGCGTGCACCCCCAGGTCCTTGGCCGTCGCCTCGGTCGGCCCGGTGTCCGCGTCGCGCAGCAGACAGGCCAGCTGCCACAGCAGCAGCCGGCGCAGCCCCATCGGGTCGTGCCGGGCGTACGCCTCCAGCGTGTCCGCCACGGCCGCCGCGCCGTCGGCCCGTGGATCACCGCAGGCCCGCCAGCCGTCCCGTGCCTGGCGCACGTACTCCTCGTCGACCCGGACCCACCGGGTGCCGCGGCCGCGGAACCACAGCCCGTCCAGGACCCTGAACCCGTCGTCGTTCCCGGGGCGCGGAGCCGCCCCGAAGGCCGTCTTCCCGGTCGGCGGGGGCGGGCGCAAGGCGTCGGCCACATGCCGGAATTTCAGCGCGGCCAGGTCCTCGCGCAGCTTGGTGTAGCCGTGCATCGCGGGGAAGCACGGCAGGTCGGGCAGCGGCGGCCGCGCGGCCGAGCCTTCGCCCTTACCCCCGTCGCCGCCACCGCCCGGCCCGTCCCATGCCGCCCGCTGTCCGGGCCGCCACTGCGCCACGCTCGAAGGTCCTTTCCTCGGGTCCGCCGCCGCACGGTCCACGGCCCGCTACTGGGCGGGCTGTGTGTAGAAGTACACGCGCACCACCGCTGTGTTCGCCGACGCGCTCAGGTCGAGGAAGTCGTCCGTCGCCATCCGCTTGCCGAACATGTCGGGCCGCGCCTTGGAGAGCTGGCCGTTGACGCGGTGCGCGTACACCGTGCCGCCCTGGCCGCCGCCGAACGTCAGCACCAGGGCCGCCGTACGGCCCTTCCACTTGGCCGTGGCGGAGCGCAGCTGGCGCTGCAGGGAGCCCTTGTCCGTGCCGTGCACCTTGAACTTGATCGGTGAGCGCGACACGCCCTGCGGCCCGGTCGGCGAGGGGTGCGGCTTCGTGGGGGCGGAGGTCGAGGGGGCCGGGGACGGCTTGGGAGGGTCGGCCAGCGGATCCGGCCGGTCCGCCATCGACACCAGCGCGAGCACCAGCAGCAGGTCGGCGAAGAGCCAGCCGGCCAGGACCACCACTCCGGGGCGGCGGGTGCGGCGCTGGGGGCGGGTGCTCACACCTCACCGCCGTCCGGGCGCCGGCGCCGGCCGAACCTCAACTGCATGGTGCCCTGGGTGCCGTTGCCGCCGTCCGGGTACTCGTACGCGTGCCCGTCGGGGGCCGCGGGCGCGGTGCCGTTCGGGCCGTTGGAGCCGTAGGGCTGTCCGGGGAGCGCGGGCGGGCCCGGCGGCAACTGGCGGGTGCTCAGGGTGCGGACGGCCTGGTCGAGACGGGCCGCCGCGTCCTGCCAGTGGGCGGCCGCCGCGTCCCAGCGCTCGGTCGCCTCCCGCATGCCGTCCACCACGTCGTTGGTCCGTCCGGCGCCCGCGGCGACGGCCTGCGCCGCCTGCTCGGCCGCGTGCGCCGCCGCCCCGGACTTGGCCGCGAGCGCCTTCTGCTCGGCGACCAGCGACGAGAACGCGGACTGCACCTCGCCGGAGGCCGACTGGAGCTTGTCCGCGATGAGCCGCGCCGACTCCTTGCTGTCCTGGCGCACCTGGTCCGTGGCGCTCGTACCGGCCGTGACGGCGGCCTCGACGCGGGTGGCCGCCGTCGCCAGCCGCGGCACCTCGGCCGACAGCGCCCCGGCCGCCTGCTGCAGTGCGTCGGTCGCCTTGGCGACCGCGTCCGCGCCGTCCGACAGTCGCTTGTGGCTGCCGTTGGCCTTCTGCAGCAGGTTCTGCAACTGCTGTGCCGCGCGCGTGAGTTCCCTGGAGAACTGGTCCGGGGACGCGGCCCGGTGCGGGGCGAGGCACAGCTGCACCCGGCTCAGCAGCGAGGCCAGCGAGCCGAGCAACTGCTCGTCGCCCGCCTGCCGTTCCTCCTCCGCCCGCTCGGCCCGGGTCCGGGTGTGCGCGTGCCACACCGACAGCAGCACCAGCAGGGTGATCAGTACGACGGCCATCATGGCCACGTTCTCGAACCGGCCCACCGCCGCCAGATGACCGCCGAAACCGGTCTGCCACAGCTGAAGGAAGGGCCGGGTCGCCTGTTTGGGGTTGTCGCGGCTCAACTCGCCATAGGCACGCACCGCTTCGCGCAGGCCGAACCAGGTGACCAGCAGCGGAATGAACACCAGCACACCGAGTACGGCTTCCAGCACGCCGTCCCGGGGGGCCCGCCGCCACCAGGGCGTGCCGGTCGGTGCGCCCGACGGCACGGCGGCGAGGCTCTCCGGGCGTACGAAGGTCTCGACGAGGTCGAGTTCGGCCCAGGCCTGCAGCCGGCGGTCGGCGTCCAGGTCGGCGGCCAGCGTGCGCAGTTCGGGCCTGCGGGCCGCGAGCCGGTCGGGATGCCGGTCGAGCAGTTCTGTCAGCTGCGTGCCCAGCACCTTGCGGTCGAGGAAGTTCTTGTCGTTGTGCTTGGGTGCGGTGGGCACGCGAGTTCTCCTGACTCGGCACCGGAACGTCCGGTGCTCCTGCGATCGGCCGGGCTCTCCTCAGCGGGGGACGCCGCCTCTGTCCCGGTGGTTCCTGCCACGGCGGCTGATGCGCTCCAACAGCTCGTGGGCGAAGGCGTGTTCGGGGTTCCAGGTCAGACACTGCTCCAGCGCCTCGACGGCGTCGTCGAAGCGGCCCCGCCCCTCCAGCCGCTCGGCGTGCCGGTAGGTGCGCTCGGCGAGCAACTCGCGCACCCCGGCGTTGGTGGGGTCGTGGCCGTAGGCGCAGCGCAGCCAGCGCTCGGCGTCGGGATAGTGCTCGGGGGAGAAGTCGGCCATGGCCGCCGCGCAGTGCACCCCGACCATCGCGTCCAGTACGTCGGCGCCCGACGTGCCGTCCCCGGCGGCCTGCCAGGCGGCGTGCGAGGCCTGCACCGCCTCCTCGTACCGCTTCTCCGTCAGCAGGTCCCGCGCCACCGTCAGCCGCCGCGCGGCCTTGAGATCGGCCCAGTGCTCGGAGTCCGTCGGCTCGGCGGAAGCGGGAGCCGCCGCCTGGTCGTCCCCGGTGGCTTCCCGGCCCGGACCGGTGGCCGCGGTGACGGGCGCCGCCGTCTCGGCCGACGGCGCGTCCGGCACCTGGGCCGACGCACCCTCCAGGGACTCCAGCAGGGTCCCGGCCTCGGACAGGATCCTCTCCAGCAGCGCCCTGGCCTCCTTCACCCGGCCGTGCTCGGCCAGCCGGCGAGCCAGCGCGACGTCCAGGGGCACGCCCGGACCGGACGGCGGCACCGACTCCTCGGACTCGGGCGAGGGCGCCGGCGGGGGCGAGGACGCCGGTGGCGGCGACAGCAGGGTGACCGACAGACGGGGGGCCTCCGCCAGGGTGTCGTCGGAGGTGTCCGCGGGCTCCGCGGCCAGGCCCTCCAGGGACGAGGGCGGCGCACCGGCGAGCTGCGAGGCGTGCCACAGCGCGCCCGTGGCGAGCAGGTCCGCGGGGGCCGTGACCAGCTCGCGGCCCAGCCCCCGTACCCCTGACCGGACCGCGGCGAGACGGGTGCCGCCGCCCACCAGGAGCAGCGTGTCGACGTCCCGCCGCTCCATCCCCGACTGGTCCAGCAGGGTGTGCGCCCGGTCGAGCGTACGGCGCACATGGCGCTCCAGATACTCCTCCAACACGGCCCGGTCGAACTGCAGTTGAGCGGGCATCCCACCGCCCAGGTCCAGCTCCAGGAGCCCGTCGCCGCCGGAGGTGCCCATCTCCTCCCTGATCCGTTCCACCCGCGCCCGCAGCCGCAGCCAGTCCGTCTCCTCCAGCCGGTCCGGGTTGGCCCGGCGCCGCGCGGCGCGCAACATGCCGGTCAGCGCCGCGTCGTCGAACGCCCGCCCCCCGGTCGTGGACGCCGACTCGTGGCCCAGCGCCCGGTAGCGCTCCCGCGCCCCGCGCACCAGCCCCAGCTCGAAGCCGCCGTACCCCAGCCCGTAGACGAGGCAGGTCGTACTGCCCCGCCCCTCCGTGTGCCCGATGACCGCCGCCATCGCGTCCCCCATGAGCCGCACCGGGCCGAGCCCGGCCGCACGCGCCGCGTCCAGCAGCGCCGTCCGCTGCCCGGAGTCGTAGCTCACCGGGACGCTGACGACGGTCTGGGTGATCCGCCCGCCGGCCTCCGCCTCGGCGCGCTCGCGCACCTCCCGCAGCAGCCCGGTCACCACCTCCTCCGGCGTCCTCGCCGCCCCGCCCACCCGGACCGGCCGGCCGCTGCCCAGCCGGCTCTTCAGGCTCGGGAACGCCACCGGCAGCGGCCCGGTCACCGTCCGCTCGCACAGCAGCCACGGCCAGCGCGGACCGGACAGCGTGAACCGCCGCACCGGGCCACCCGGACCGCCGAACGCCGCCCGCAGGGCCGTACTGCCGAAGTCGAGGCCGAGCCCCAGCTCGTGCCCCCGCCCGTCCGGGCTGCGCGCCGCGGTCACGTGTCCGCCGCGTCGTCGGGGACCCGCAGGATCCCGTCCAGGTGTTCCGTGTCGCGCAGCGCGGAGACCCGGCGGGCGCTGTAGGCCTGCGCCACCAGGTTGGCGAGATTGCGGGCCTGCTGGGCGGCGAGCAGCCGGTTGCCCTCGGCGTGCGCCTGCTTCACATAGCCCACCGCCTCGTTGATCAGCCCCGCCGTCTCCGGGGGCGCGCCGTCCGCGGCCTCCTCGGCGTGCAGGAACTGACTGGCGTAGCCGCAGTTGTGGTACATGTCGTCGATCAGCAGCTCGGTGAGCCGCTTGTACTCGCCGCTCTCGCCCTGCCTCAGCACCTGCTCGGCCTGTTGCAGATCCCGGCGCACCTTCATCTCCTGCAGGTCCTCGACGAAACCGCCGTAGCGCTGCAGGAACTTCTCCGCGTCCCGCTTCGCCCACTCCAGCCGCTGGCGCAGCGTGGCGCTGTCCGGCTCGTAGGCCGGGGCGGGCGGCTGGGTGCGGGGCTTCTCGCGCTTGGGTGGTGCGGGCGGCATGTGCATCTGGGTGCCGGGCACGTTGATGGACACCGTGATGGTGCGGTCGGCGTCGTAGTTGAACGACACGTCGACGCGCTGGTTGAGTTCGATCGGGTCGGGCAGTTCGAACTCCACCACGCCCTGTTCCTGGTTCTTGCTCGCCACCGGGCTGTTGCCCTCGTACACCGGCACTCTGATGACCCGGGTGTCGGTCGCCTGGAACACCTTGGTGCACGGCTCGGGCAGCGGATACGCGGTTCCGCTCTCGATGATCGGCACGAAGACGTCGCGCTGCGAACCCCGTACGGCGGCGATGCCCATGGCCACGCCCGTCACCTCGTACAGACCGGTGGACCCGACCGCGCGGCCGCTCGCCAGGCTGGTCCCGCAGGCCGAACAGGCGTCGGCCGCCTCGTCGTTGACGGCCCCGCAGTCCTCGGCCGGGCACTCCACCCCGTCCAGCGTCCCGGCCAGGATGCCGGCGCCGAGCGCCACGCACTCCATCGGGTTGATGGTGCGGCGGACCTTCTCCTTGCCGAAGAACGCTTCCACCGCCTCGTACACCGAACGCGTCAGCGTCCCGCCGCCGACCAGCAGCACGTCCGTGATCTGCGCGGTGGTCAGCCCGTCCTGTTCCAGGGTCTCGCGCACCAGGCTCATCGTGCGCTGCACGAGTGGATCCGTCAGCTGCCTGAACTCGGCCTGGGTGAGCGGCATGTAGACGTCGACGACCACGCCGTCGCCGCGGAAGCCGGCCGGGATGTTGATGATGGTCTCGGGCAGGTCGTTCAGTTCGCGCTTGGCCTGCTCCGCGTACTTCTTCGCGGTGAAGCGGAACTGCTTGTCGCCGGAGGGGTCGATGCCGCACTCCCGCTCGACCCACTGCGCGATCCGTTCCACGACCGCCAGGTCGAAGTCGTCACCGCCGAGCCAGTCGTCGCCCGCGAACTTCCGCACCGCGAACTGGGCCGTCCCGTCACGGCCCTTGGTCGAGTCCAGGACCGAGATGTCGAAGGTGCCGCCGCCCAGGTCGTAGACGAGGATACGGCTGCGCTCCCCGGCCTTCTTGTCCATGCCGAAGGCGATCGCGGCCGCCGTCGGCTCGTCGATGATCTTCTTGACGGTGATCCCGGCGATCTCCGCCGCCTCCCGCGTGGCCGCGCGCTGCGCGTCGCCGAAGTGCGCGGGAACGGTGATGACGGCGTGCGTCACCTCCTCGTTGAGGTTGCGCGAGGCGTCCTTGGCCAGCTTGCCGAGGATCGCGCTGGAGACCTCCGCCGGTGTGGTGGTACGGCCGCCGAAGACGACATGGGCGCGCGGGTCGTCGTCCTCGCCCGCCACGATGCGGTAGTTGAGCCGCTCCTTGGCCCGGGCCACCTTGGCGTCCGTGAAGTCGCGGCCCATCAGCCGCTTCACCGACAGCACAGTGTCCTCGGGCTGCCGGTCCGCCCAGTTGAGCGCGTGCTGCCCGACGAGCAGCTGCTCGGCGCCCTCCCGGCGCAACATGCCGACCACCGAGGGGGTCAGATTGTTCGCCTCGCCGTTGCGGACCACCTGGGCCTCGCCGTGGTCCGGGTCGTAGCGCGCCACCACGCTGTTGGTGGTGCCCAGGTCGATGCCGATCGCCGTCATTCCTGCTCCCCCTCCGTGTCGTTCCCGGTCAACCGACCGCTCCCGCCCGCTCGTTCACCGTCCGCCACGGCGACCACCACGCGCGCCGCCCGCAGCACCCGGCCGTCGTGGCCGTACCCGCGCTGCAGCACCTGCACCACCTCGTCCTCCTTCGCCGACGCCGACGGCCGCACCTCGACCACGTGGTGGGTGGCCGGGTCCGCCCGCTCGCCCGTGACCCCGATCGGCTCCAGACCCTCACCGCGCAGCGCGGTCTCGAACCGCTCGGCGATCCGCCGCACCCCGCGCCGGTACGCCTCCGCGTCCCGCTCCGGACCATCACCCAGCAGCCGGTCGAAGTCGTCGAGCGTGTCCGCGCACAGCAGCAACAGCCGCTCCAGTTCCGCCCGATGCCCCGCATCCCGCGCCGCCAGCTCCCTGGCATGTTGATAACCGAGCCGAGCGGCAACCATGTCCGAGTCGCTCACAGCACCCCCAGAGCTCGAACCAACCGGCTTGACGGAAGCGCCCCAAAGGGGCGCGGGGAACGGCGCGCCAAGCCACAACACACCCGCACCCGCCCGACAACACACACCACACCCCCCAAGAGGCGCCCCCCACTCACCGATCGAACCGAATCAACTCGTCCAACAACCGCCCCGCCCACACCGGAGGCACCCCCGCACCACACGACACCGACCCCTCATCAACCGCCGGAGGCTCCTCCTCGCCGAGGTCGTACATCAACAGATCGACCAGCAACCTCCGCCGAGTGCTGCGCAGCACATTCCAGGCCTGCATCGTCCGCAGCGACATCAACTCCCGCCCCTGCAGCTCGAACGACACGTCCTGCATCTCGGCGTGGGACGTCCACGGCGTGACCCCCACCGAAGCCAGCGCGGCGTACGGCGTCCGCCCGCCCGCCGGGTCCTCGATCATCATGCGTGCCCCTCCTCCTGCCCCGTGCCGCCCGTGCCGCCCGTAGCGCCCGATCCGTGCGAGCCGCGCAGAACATCGCGCCACCGGTGGACCGCGTCCAGCAGAACCCCGCGGATTTGCTCCGAGTTCGGGTCGGTGCGGGCCGCGCGGATCAGCAGATACACCGCCAGCGCCACGTCCTCGTCCCGCTCCAGCGCCTGCCGTGCCCGCTCCACGAGGCCCTCCGCGAGCGCGGTCAGGTCGTTCTCGTTCTCCGGCTGTTCGTGGGACATCGCCCGCATCAGCTCGGCCAGTCCGTCGATGCCTATCCGCGTGGACACCAGCCGCTCCAGCGCGTTGAGGGTCTCGGCGAGCGTCTCCCGGTAGTCGTGCACCAGTTCCTGCCGAAGTCCCGTGTGCAGCAGGCCGATCGCCTCCGCGAGCAGGCCCAGCTGCTCCACCGGATCGGCGGTGCGCTCGTCGAGCGTGTACACCAGCGCCCGTACGAGATTGCCGCGGGCGTGGCCCGACTCCGGGTTGAGCTGCAGCGCCCGCCGCAGGTCGGCCTCGGCGGCCGGCAGGTCGAGGGGCAGGCCGTGGCGTGCCCGCGAGGAGGCGCGCCACACGCCGCGCATCGACAGCAGCAGCGACAGCTGGGCGTCCAGCTGGGCCGCCAGGTCCTTGGCGAGCGGCTGCAGCACAGGCTTGACCTGCTCGATCAGCGCCACCGCCGCGTCCAGGGAGGCGTCCCGCTGCTCGGCTGGCGCGTCGATCAGCGCCTCGACCCGCCCGAGCACCATCTGTACGACGGCTCCGGTGATACGGCTCTGCATGCCGCCGCTCGCCGCCGCCGTCACCGCCTGCCGCCAGTGCTCCACCGCCCGGTCCAGCGCGCCGGAGCCACTGGTGAGCGCCGCCTGGGCGAGCGAGAGCCGGGCGTGCACCGCGAGCGCCGCACCGTCCTGCGCGAACCGGGCGTGCCGCCGCGGCAGCCGCAGATAGGCCGGGCCGCGGCGCACGAAGTCCTGGCAGTGGCCGCAGTCGCGCGAATGGGTCTTCGCGTCCCGGTCTGCGCAGTCGTCAGGAAGCTCGGTCAGCGCGGGCAGCACGGGCATCGCCTCGATGGCCTCCTCGAACCGGTGGGCCTCAGCGAGCGCGTAGGCACCGGACAGCTCCGAGAACGCCCAGCGCAGCTTTCGTACGGCGAACTCGCCCGGATCGTGGCCCTGTTGGGCGGCCGCGCTCAGCTCGGCCACCCGCTCGGCCAGCGGCACCTCCAGACGCAGCATGTGCAGATACCGGGGCCCGCAGGCGAGCGCGAGGGCCGTGCCCGGCACCGTCGGCAGCCCGCCGACCTCCTTCAGCACCCTCGCCCCGCCGAGCTCCGCCTCGAACAGCGCCGTCAACCGCCGGTACTCCGCGGCCTGTTCGGGCCGGCCCTGGTCGGTGTGGGTCTCCTCGCCCGCGGCCAGCCCGTCGGACAGATGCAGGCTCAGATCCCGGCGCAGTCTCGTCAGGTCGTCGAGCGACACGGTCCGCTGGTAGCAGGCCGCGCGTTCGGTGCGCCAGCCGTCCCAGTAGCCCTCGTCGCTCAGCAGCGCGGCCCAGTACGCGAGGGCCTCCTCCCAGGCGCGCACCGCGTGCTCCCAGGCGCCGCTGTGTTCCAGTTCCCGCGCCTGCCACAGCCGGGCCACGGCCAGACCGTGCACCACCGCCATGTCACCGGGGGCCGTCGCCAGCCGCTCCTCCCAGGCCGCCACGGCCGCGTCCCGGCCCCGGGCGAGCAGTAGCAGCAGCGGGGCGTCCTTCGGGAACCGCTCGCACAGCGCCTGCAGGGGATCGGGCCCGTCGTCCGGCGCGAGATGCGCGACCGCCTCACGGACCGCGGCCGGGGCGTGCCACCGGTAGAGCTGCGCGTCCAGCTCCAGCCGCCGCGCGGCCACCCGCAGCCGGTCCCAGGCCACCCGCTCCGGCCAGGACCAGCTCATCTCCTCGCGCTCCATCAGCGTGAACGACACCTCGTTCACCGCATCCATCGACGAGCCCGGGCCTACGCCCGCGTCGCGCAGCGCCAGATACGGGAACGTCCGGTCCCGCAGCGCGAACGGGTCCGCCACCAGCGGCTCGCCGATGGCGCCGTCCACCCAGGCCAGCCGCAGCACGCCGCGCAGCCGCACTGCCTGCGCCCGCGCCCCCTCGTGCCCGTCACCGGCCCGCTCGTAGGCCTCGGCGGCCGCCGCGAACCGGCCCTGCTCCTCCAGCAGCCGCCCCTCGGCGTGGGCGAGCCGCGCCCCGGCGTCGCGGTAGGACCCGCTCGCCCGGAAGGCGTCCACGGCCCGGTGCCAGTCCCGCCGGGCCTCGGTCAGCCGGCCCCGCGCATAGGCGGCGATCAGCGGCGCGTCGGCGTGCGCGCGGAGTGCGTCGGCGCTGCGGCACGCCTCCTCCCAGTCGCTCTCGGCCTCGGCGAGCCGGGCCCGCGCGTACTGGGCGCGCACCGCCGCGTCGGCGAAACCGCCGTCCTCGGCGAAGGCGTCCGCCAGCTCCGCGTACGCCTCCCGCACGGCACCCCACTGCTCGGCGCCTTCGGCGACCGCCTCCGCCACCCGCGCCTCGGCGTACCGGGTGCGGGGCGCCACGTCGGCGTGGCCTGCGGGCAGGGCGCGGTAGGCGGCCAGCGCCTCCTCCCAGGCCTCGTCGCGCTCGTGCAGCCGCGCCAGCACGTATCCGTGCCACAGCGCGAACTCCTCGTCCTCGGCGGCGAACGGCTCGAACAGGTCCCGGGCACGCTCCAGTTGGGCCTGCCCCAGCGCGTGCAGCCCGGCCGCTTTGCGGCGCAGCAGACCGACCGCCCCGTCCAGGGCAGCGTCCGGTACGTCGTCCAGGTGCCGGAGCACCGAGATCCAGGTGTCGGCCCTGGCCTCCTCCTGCTGTTCGGCGATCCGTGCGCGTGCGTACCGCCGCCGATGCCCCACGTCGCCGTCGGCATGGCTGTCCGGCAGCCCGCCGAAGTCCTCCACGACCGCCTTCCAGTCGCCGCGCGCGGAGGCCGCCCTTCCTTGCGCGTACAGCCGCAGCGGCGCGGGCGGCTCCGGGAAGTCATGGATACGGTCGGGGACTTCGGCGAAGTGTTCGCGGGCCGCGTCCCACTCCTCGCACAGCGCCGAGGCCCGCCCCAGGGCGTAGTGCCGCCGGGCGGAAGCGTCGGGGTGCAACGCCTCGGCATACGCCCCGGCCGCCGCCTCCCACTCCCCGGCCGCCTCCGCCACCCGCCCCTCGGCGAACCGACGCTGCCGCAACGTGTCCTCGAACCCGTCCGGCAGCATCCCCCAACACTCCAGCGCCCGCCCCCAGTCACCCGACTCCGCCACAAGCCCGGCCCATTCCCGCACCCGCTCCCACAACTCGGGGATCCAGGAGGCGGGGTCGGGGAGTGGGTCGGCCAACAGGACTGGGCTGTCGCCGACTTGAGGGTGCGCTCCGGCGTGGGGCGCCTTGCCGGCGACCACCGCGCTGCCCGCCGGGGGACGGTGTGCGGCTGGTAGGGCTCTACCGGGCTCTGCGGGCAGCCGGGTTGCCGGGGGCGAGGTCTCTTCGTCTCCTGCGGGCACGCCTGCCACCGAGGGCGGGGTTCCTTCGGCTTCTGCGGGCAGCCGGGCCGCCATGGGCGGGGTCGCTTCGGCTTCCGCGGGCACCCCAGCAGCCGTGGGCGGGGCCCCTTCGGCCTCAGCGCGCAGTTCGGCCGCCGAGGGCGGGGTTCCTTCGGCCCCCGCGGTCAGTCCGGCCGCCGGCGTTAGGGCTCCTTCGGACTCCGCGGGCAGTCCGGCCGCTGCGGGCAGGGCCCCGGCCTCTGCGCACAGTGCAGCCGCCGCCGGCAGAACCCCTTCGGCCTCCGCGCGCAGCCCCGCCGCCGTCTGCATCGCCTCCAGTGCCTCGGGCCAGGCGCCGTTCTTGATGGCCGCGCGGCCCCTGGCGTGGTGGGCTCGAAGGGCGGCGTCGATGAAACCGTCGGCCGTCGTGAACGCCTCGGCCGCCTCCTCCCACCGTTCCTGTTCCTCCGCGACGCGCGCGGCGGCGTAGGCGAGCCAGGAGGTGAGTGCGGGGGAGTGGGGCCGAGTCCGTGCGTGTCCGTTGGAGCTGCCGCTCGGTGCCCCGGCCTGTACGTCCAAGGCCGCCCCGCCGTTCTCGGCGCCCCGGGCCGCCGCCTCCTCGAACGCGTCGTGGGCCGCGCTCCAGTCCCCGGCCGAGGCGGCCTGACGGCCCCGGGCGTAAGCCGCGCGGGCCGTCGCGTCGGGCAGCTGCGGGCAGCGCGCGTAGGCGTCCGCGGCGGCGGTCCAGTCCCCGCTCTCCTCGGCCGTGCGGCCGTGCACATACGCCTGTCCGGCCAGCGCCGGACCGTGGTCGGCGCGGAGCGCGAGCGCTCGGTCCCAGGCGGCGGCAGCGGCCGCCCAGTCGCCCGTGGCGCAGGCCCCGGACGCTTCGGCGCAGGCCTCCTGCACCGCCTGCTCCTCCACGGCGGTGTCGCGCAGCCGCTGCGCGTCACCGAACCCGGCGGGCCGCTCGGCGAGGATCTCCGCGCACAGCGCGAGCGCACCGGGCCAGTCCGCCTCCCGCGCGGCCGCGTGCGCCTGCTCCAGCAGCGCGGTGAGCCGGGTGAGGTCCTGCACCTCCTTGTCCAGGAGGGGCAGCCAGGCCTGTTCGCCGTGCGGCAGCGCGCCCCGCACCCCGGGCAGCGCCCTGTGCGCAGCCGTCGCGTCCTCCGCGGCCAGCAGCTCGCACAGGCCCTGCACCTTCTCCCAGGCCAGCTCGTACGCGGCCTCCTCGCGAAGCAGCTCCTGCTCCCGGCGGAACCGCTGCACATCGGTGGCGAGGATGCTGCGCACCTGCTCCCAGTCCCTGCGCAGCCGCTGGAAGCGGGCCGCTTCGATCAGCTGGGCCGAATCCACGTCCCCGATGGGGTTGTTGTAGGCATCCAGCGCCTCGGCGCCCCGGCGCAGCGGATCGTGCGCCGCGTGGCCGCCGTCGCGCACCCCGCGCGCCTTGAACAGCCAGCCGTGCCGGCACTCCTCGTGCAGGAACAGCGCCGGGGTCGCCCACTCGGTGGCCGTGTGCCCGGACTGGTAGGAGATGGTGCGGCGGGCGTAGGCCATCGCCTCGTCGATCGTCCGGTTGGCCGCGATCTTCTTCAGCAGCGCGGGCCCGAACAGACCCGCCGAACGGTCGCTGACCCGGCCGTGCATGGCCACCACCGCGGGCACCCCGCCGTCGATCAGCGCCTGGGCGAGCCCCGAGAACGGCTCGGTGTGCGAACTGTCCGCCCCCGAACAGAGGTTGAGCACCGCGAGGCGCAGCCGGGGTGCCTGCAGCAACATGCCGCTGAGCAAATCGGCGGGCACCTGGTCGGTGCGCCCGTCCACCGTCTCGAGGTGCACCGTGCCCCTGCCGCGCTCGGTGTCGTACGTACCGTGGGCGATCAGCAGGACGGCTGTGGTCAGGTCCGAGCGCTCGCCCAGCGCGGCCTCCAGCCGCTCGCGGGTGGCCGGCCGTACGAGCGTCGTCTCGACGGCGACCTGCGGCAACTCCCGCAGCAGCGACGCGACTTCGTCCTCGCCGACCGGAAGCTGCGCGCCTTCGGGCGAGGCGTGCACGACCAGCAGCCGGATCCTGCTCGGGGCGTCCTCCGGGTCGGGCAGCCGTCTGCCGATCGGTCCGCCCGGCAGTGACCGCACCAGCGACAGGCTGTCGTGCAACGCGGGCGCCTGGCCCGGTTCGGCGGCGGGCGCGCACAGCGCCTCCAGCGGCAGCGAGCGCAGACCCGGCGGCAGGTCGAAGCGCAGCCGCAGCCCGCGCGCGGGCTGCATGCGCCGCACCCGCTCGTGCGCCGCGCGCAGACACTCGGCCGCCCGTCGGCCCAGCAGCAGTGCGAAGACGTCCCGGCCCAGGTCACGCAGCCGGGCGGCGGGATCCTGGTCGCCGAGCGGCGCGTACCCGAGCTCGGCCTCGATCAGCTGCTCCAGGCGCTCGCGATAGGCCTCGGGCCTGGCCCCCACCGTCAGTACGTCAGCGGCGCCTCCCGCACCGCTCACCGTCAGTACATGCCGGTGCGCGCCGACCTGGCGCACCCGGAAGCGCAGCTCCTCGTATTCCATCACTACGGCAGTCCCCCGATCCGCCCCTGCTCCAACTCCGAGTGAACCAGGGCGAGATCGGCCTCCACCAGATCTCGGAGCTGAGAGAGCTCAGGATCCCCGGGAAAGTGCTCCAGTGCCGCCGTGACCCGGTCCAGCGCCTCCTGCAGCCTGCTCCTGCACCCCACCAGGCTTCCCGACCACCGCATGCGTGCCCCGAGGATGCGCAGGACGACCCCCAGATTGGCCTGGGCCCGGTGCAGATGGGGGTTGATCTCGACCGCGCGGCGCAGATCGGCGGCCGGGCCCTCCAGCCGGTCCATGTCACGGTTGGCCTGTGCGATGCCGCGGTCGGTCAGGACCCGCGCCAACTGCCCCTTCAGACGCTCGTGCTGGCCCTCGCCGAGCAGGGCGTACGCCGACTCCAGGGTCGAGCCCGCGGCGTCGATGTCACCGGCCCGGTGCAGCGCCTTGGCCGCGGCGAGCGCCGTGTCGGCCACGATCGCCTCGACCTCCGGGCCCTGTCCGATGGCCCGGGCGTGAGTGAGCGCGCGCTGCCAACTCGTCGCGGCTCTGCGGACATCGGGCCCGGTGGGCGTCAGCGCGGCGCGGCCCTGGGCGAGGCGTGCGGCCAACGCGAGCGAGCGCCCGTCCCGCATCAGCAGGACGTGTTTGGCAGCCTGTCCGGCGTAGGCGGGGTTACGGGTGTCGAAGCGGGTGCAGTCGGGATCGCAGACGGCACCACGCTTCGCGCGAGGCGCGGCCGCCCGCCCATGGGACGCCGTATCCCCGCCCGACTGCTCTCCACCACCGCCTCGCCTGCCCTCGTCCCCGCTGCCGCCGCGGGCGCGGCACCTCGGGCAGCGCAGTCCCGACAGCGCGGAGAGCGCCTCCGCGGGACGGTCGAGGCGGAGCAGGGCCTGCGCGAAACCGAGGTGGGAGAAGGCCTGGCGGAGCGCCGGTGCGGCGTCGCCCGCCGCGGAGACGAACGCCCCCAACTCCGCCTCCCTGCCCAACTCCACGATCCGCAGCGGACCGCACACCAAGGGCGCGGAACCGGTCGCCAACGGCAGCCCACCGGCCTCTGCGAGCAGCCGCGCCGCCTCGGTCTCGCGGTGCAGCAGCGCCTCGGGGGAGATCCGGTCACCGGCGCCCGTCTCGGGCATGAGAGCTTCCAGCGCGGCCTGGAGGTCGGCGCGGAGCGTGGCGAGGTTCTTGTCGTCGACGACCACGCCGTACCGCTCGGCCGCACCGGCGCGCAGCCGCTCCCAGAAGGGGGTGTCGTGCAGGAGCCCGGCCCAGGAGGCGACGCATCGGGACCAGGTACGGGGTACGTCCGCGCCGGCGTCGTCCGCGGTGTCTGGGTCTGGGTCTGGGTCTGTTTCTGTGTCTGGGTCGGTGCCGGTATCGGCGGCTGCGGCTGCGGCTGCGGCTGCGTCGGTGTCCGTGCCGTCGCCGGGTGCGAGCGCGTGCCAGGACATCACGGCGAGGGTGTGCGCGAGATGCCGGTCGGTGGGTGCGGAGCGCGCCGCGTCCGCGATCACCGCGATGCCGTCCTCGCGACGGCCGCTCAGGCAGAGGGCGACCGCGTGCGGAAGGCCGAACTCGCGGTTGCCGGGGTCGAGTTGGCGTGCCCGGTCGAGCAGGGTCACGGCCCGGTTCCAGTCGTCGGCCGCGCGCGGGCGGCCCTTCGGCCCGGTGGCGGCGGCGCGCTCCATGGCGGACCGGGCCGCCGTGCCGAGCCGCCGGGCGACCTCCGGTGCCGTGGCGCCCGAGAGGGCGGCCAGCACCCAGCGGGCCTCCGCGTCCAGCGGGGCGATGCGCTCCGCTGAGCGTAAGTCGGCGAGTGCGTCGGCGGGTCGGCCGAGCCGTACGCGGACGTGGGCCCGCTGCACCAGGCTCGCCCCGTCACCGGGCCACCGCTCCACCACCTCCGTGAACCTCGACTCGGCCAGCTCGTAGGCGTCCCGGTCCTGCGCTCCCCGGTGCGCGGCGGCGCAACCCAGCCAGTACAACGGCTCCCGACTCCCCGGCCGCAACCGCCCCGCCCGCCGAAACTCCCTCTCGGCCCGGTCCGCTTCCTCCATCCAGAGCGCCAACCGGCCCAGGCCGATGTGGGCTCGGGCGGCGAGGTGGGTGGGGGTGGGGCTTTGAGCGGTCGCGTGGGCGTCTTTGTCCGCGCCTGCTGCCGTGTCCGCGTCCGCGCCTGCAGCCGTGTCTGCGTCGGTGCCGGCGTCCGTGTCCGGCACGGCGGTCGAGTCGGCGTCCGAGTCGGAGCCGCAAGGCGTTTCCGCGTTCGCGTCCGGGGCGGGCGATGAATCGGCATCCGCGCCCCGGGCGGTGGCCGAACGGCCTGCCGAGTCGGTGCCGGCGTCCGTCGCGGGTGCCGCGCACCCGCTGTCCCCCTCCGGACTGCCGTCCTCCAGCGGACCCACCTCGGCCAGTACCGCACGGAACGCCCGTGCCGCCGCCGTCAGGTCCCCCGCGGCCAGAAAAGCCTCCCCCCGCTCGCAGTTGCGCAGAATCCGGTTCGGCGGGGCGGCGGGGCGCCTTGCCCTCGCGTCCTCGGGGCGGGGCCGCGCGTCCGGTTCGTGGTGCACGTCGTCGTACGCCACTTCGCCGCCGCGCCTCAGCCCGCCGCCTCGTCCAGTTCGGAGCGCCACCTGCCGCGCGCGAGGTCGTAGTGCAGGGGGCCGACGGTGAACCCGCTCAGATCGAGCGCCGTGAGCTGCTCGTACGCGTGCTGCGGCAGGTCCGCCTCCAGGACGATCCGCAGCCCGGTCCGCTCGTCCTGCAGCACCAGCGGCCGGGGCGCCGCGTCCGGCGCGGTCGTCCCGCGCCGGAACAGGAGGGCCACGAGATCTTTGAACGCGCGGTAGCCGTCCTTGACGGCCTCCCCGCCGAGCCCGCTGAGGAAGGCCTGCAGAGGCAGTGACACGAGCACCAGCCACTGCAGTTCGGCCGGGCCGCGGTGATCGAGCGTCCGCCGGACACGGACCGCGGGCGCACCCAGTTCCCGGAACCCGGCGGTCAGTTCCCGCTCCAGCTCCGCGGAGACGTCGTGGGTGAGCAGCAGCTCCGCGCGCAGCGGTGCCTCGGTCATGACGGCCTACCTCCCCCGGGCCGCGAACGGCCGGTCGGCTTCCATGTGGCGATCGAGCCTAGGCCCCACGGATCGCCCGGCGCCACCTGAACAGCCTTGCCTTCACTCCTACTTGGCAGTACTGCCACAGACGTCCGGTCAGTCCACCCGTATCTCCTGCCACACCATCCGGTGGTCCGAGGTCACGACCGTGGTGCCGTCGCCGACGAGGCGGTACAGCGGGTCGTCGGACGTGGGCCAGAACACGCCGTTCGCCCCAGGCGTCAGCCCCTTCGACGGAAGGATGTGGTCGACCCGCAGATTCCCCGGCGCGGTGTCGGCGAAGTCCCCCGTGTCGTACGCCGGGTTGCCGGTCTGCGAGGTGTTGGCGCCGCCCTGCAGCCGGGCCGCCTCCACCGCGCCCGCGCTCGCCGGCGGGGTGGCAGGGCGGCGCACCGCGGGATGGTCGAGGAGCTGCAGTACGGCGTGGTCGTAGCTGTCGCCGTCGAGCGGGTCCGCGTTCAGGTCGCCCGCGATCACGAACCGCGCTCCGGGCCGCAGCCCGCCGCGCACGCCCTTGTCGTCGTAGAGGTAGGCGCTGCGGCGGCGCCCGCCGATGTAGTCGGCCCAGAGCCGGATCTCGTCGTGGTTGCGCCGGCCGTTGCGGTCCTCGGGGCCGTCGAAGGAGGGCGGCGTCGGGTGCGACACCAGGAAGTGCACGGTGTCGCGGCCGATGCGCAGCGGCACGTCCCAGTGGCTCTTGGAGGACAGCCGGAAGATCGCGCGGGCCTCGTCGCTGTAGTACCCCGGCGGCATCACGTTGCCCGGCATGTCCTTCCACAGGAAGTGCCGGAAGGTGCGCACCGCGCGCGTGTCGATCGGGAACCTGGACAGCACGACCATGCCGTACTGCCCGGGGAAGAAGCCGTATCCGAACGCGTCCTGGCCGTAGGCGTCCGAACCGGGCGTCGTCACCGCGCCGTTCTTGCCGTCGAAGTCGACACCGGAGGCCACGCCCGTGTTCACCGGGCCGGTGAAGTGGTGCGCGAAGTGCAGCGGCCGGGAGCCGTTGTGGCTCACGGCGAGGTAGTTGCGCAGGAACAGGGAGATTGCCGTGCCGTGCTCGTCGTAGTCGAACTCGTTGATCAGCAGGACGTCCGGGTCCACGCGCTGGATCGTCTCCGCGACGTTCCGCGCCTGGGCGTTGTGCGGGGTGGACAGGTCGGTGACCAGGGCGCCTTGGGTGCCTCGGTTGAGCGACGCGTTGAAGGTCGCGAAGCGCACGGTGCGGCCGCCGTGGCTGCCTCCCGCGCCCTGGGCGCTGCGGGCGAGGCCGGACGCCGCGGCGGGCACGGCGGCGGTGCCGGCCAGTGCGGCCCCGGCGAGCGAGGCGAGGGCGGTGCGGCGGGAGAGGGTTCTGGGCTGGTGGTCCATCGGGACTCCGGTGAGGGAGGAGACGTGAACTTCGGTAGTCTGCGCGCGTAGAGGTGAACGTCACAAGGGCCCGGGAGAACTCCCGAATCCACCCCTGATTCACGCGATGGTGTGATCATGTCCGGGCCGGAGGATGGTGCCGACGGGCCACGGGTAGGGCCCGGCCATGACGCAACAGCCGTTCGAACTCCCGCACTTCTACATGCCGTATCCCGCGCGGCTGAACCCTCACGTCGAACAGGCACGGGCCCATTCGACCGAGTGGGCGCACGCGATGGGCATGTTGGAGGGGTCGGGGATCTGGGAGCAGTCCGACCTGGAGGCTCACGACTACGGACTGCTCTGTGCGTACACCCACCCCGAGTGCGACGGCCCGGCCCTGTCCCTGATCACCGACTGGTACGTGTGGGTCTTCTTCTTCGACGACCACTTCCTGGAGATCTTCAAACGCACCCAGGACCGCGCCGGCGGCAAGGCCCATCTCGACCGGCTCCCACTGTTCATGCCGATGGGCCCCGACACCCCGATGCCCGAGCCGCAGAACCCGGTGGAGGCCGGACTCGCGGATCTGTGGACGCGCACCGTGCCCGCCATGTCCGCCGACTGGCGCCGCCGTTTCGCCGTGGCCACCGAGCACCTGCTCAACGAGTCCCTGTGGGAGCTGTCCAACATCAACGAGGGGCGCATCGCCAACCCCGTCGAGTACATCGAGATGCGCCGCAAGGTGGGCGGCGCCCCCTGGTCGGCGGGGCTCGTGGAGTACGCGACGGCCGAGGTCCCCGCCGCGGTCGCCGGCTCGCGGCCGCTGAGGGTGCTCATGGAGACGTTCGCCGACGCCGTCCACCTGCGCAACGACCTCTTCTCCTACCAGCGCGAGGTCGAGGACGAGGGCGAGAACAGCAACGGCGTGCTCGTCCTGGAGACCTTCTTCGGCTGCACCACCCAGGAGGCCGCCGACACCGTCAACGACATCCTCACCTCGCGCCTGCACCAGTTCGAGCACACCGCCCTGACCGAAGTGCCCGCGCTGGCCCTGGAGAGGGGTCTGACCCCGCCCGAGGTCGCGGCCGTCGCCAAGTACACCCAGGGACTGCAGGACTGGCAGTCCGGCGGCCACGAGTGGCATCTGCGCTCCAGCCGCTACATGAACGCCCGCGCGCAGTCGGCGAATCCGTGGCACGGCCCGCCCGGCCCCGGCTCGTCCGCCGACATCGGCGCCCTGCTCGCCGCGGCCGGCGCCGAGCGCCTGCGCGCGTACACGCACACGCCGTACCAACGGGTCGGGCCGTCCCTGCTGCCCGACTTCGACATGCCCTTCCAGGTCGAGGTGAGCCCGCATCTGGAGGCGGCCCGGCCCCGGCTCACCGCCTGGATGCACGCCATGGGCATGCTGGAGGAGGGCGTCTGGGACGAGGACAAACTCGCCGCCTGCGACCTCCCGCTGTGCTCCGCGGGCATCGATCCGGACGCGACGCCCGAGGCCCTGGACCTCAGCTCCCGGTGGCTCGCCTGGGGGACGTACGCCGACGACTACTACCCGCTCGTGTACGGCAACCGCCGCGACCTGGCCGCGGCCCGCCTGACCACCCGGCGCCTCGCCGACTGCATGCCCCTGGACGGCGAGGTGGCCGTCGTCCCGGTGAACGGCATGGAGCGCGGCCTCACCGACCTGTGGGCGCGCACGACGGCCGGGATGACCCCGGACGAACGGCGCACCCTCAAGGACGCGGTGAACGCGATGACCGAGAGCTGGGTGTGGGAGCTGTCGAACCAACTGCAGCACCGCATCCCCGACCCGGTCGACTATCTGGAGATGCGCCGCGCCACCTTCGGCTCCGACCTCACCCTGAGCATGTGCCGCACGGGGTACGGCCCGGCCATCGCGCCCGAGGTCTACCGCAGCGGCCCGGTCCGCTCGCTGGAGAACGCGGCCATCGACTACGCCTGCCTCGTCAACGACGTCTTCTCGTACCAGAAGGAGATCGAGTACGAGGGGGAGATCCACAACGCGATCCTCGTCGTGCAGAACTTCTTCGGCGTCGACCACCCGACCGCGCTCGGTGTCGTCCACGACCTGATGACCCAGCGCATGCGCCAGTTCCAGCATGTCGCCGCACATGAACTACCCGTCGTCCAGCAGGACTTCGGCCTCTCCGAGCAGGAGCGCGCGGCCGTGGACGGCTATGTGCGGGACCTGCAGCACTGGATGGCGGGCATCCTCCACTGGCACCGGTCGGTGGACCGCTACAAGGCCGGCTACCTCGCTCGCCGCGCCCACGGCTTCGTCCCGGGCCGCCCGCCTGCCGTGCCTGTCCTGTAGCGGCCCGATCCTGACGCCGGTCTGCCGCTCGCCCGACTCCCTGTCGCGGGCTCCGTGCCGCGGGCGGCGGCCGCGGGTTCACCGCCCCGCCTGCCACCGCTGACCGCAGGTCAGTCTCACTCGTTCGTGGCTCGTCGTGCGCCGGAGCGCCGGGTAGTGCTCCAGCGGAGGCGATCGATGGAACAGACTGCGTTGCGTCCCAAGCCGATGCCGGGCCAGGATCCCGGCCGTGGCACCCGATCCGGCGTTCCCGTCCGGCGTCCGCACGCCGCACGCAGGCGGGCACGGCGGCTGCGGGCCCTGTTGTTCGGCCTGTTCGTCGCGGTGGTCCTGGTGCTGTCCGGGGTGGGCATCGGCACCGTGGGCGCCACCGTGATCGGTATGAGCAAGCTCGCCGACCTGCAGCGCCAGGCACCGCAGCGGCCACCCGCGCTGCCGCACACCGGCGCCGCCGTCCCCACCGCGACCCCGGCCCCGCCCGCGTCCCCCGCACCCGCCGCCGCGACCCTGGGCCTGGAGGCCGTCGACGCGCAGAAGGCGGGAGCCCTGATCGTCGCCGTCCACGTCCCCGGCCCCGGCTACTCGGCGGGCCTGGTCCGCGGTGACGTACTTCTCACCTTCGGCGGGAGCCGCGTCGACACGGCCGCCGACCTCGCCCGCGCCGTCGCGCACGCCCGCCCCGGCACCGGCGTCACCGTGACGGTTCGTCATCACAGTGGCGGATACCAGCAGTTGGCGGTGGTCCCGGGGTTCGTCATGTGAGGACCGGCCGGGTACGCGCCGCGGCACGCCCGCCGGGAGCGCGAGCGGCGTCGTGAGGGGCGTGGCGACGGGAGTGGGGAGACGTCGTGGGGCGCCCGGGAAAAGCGGTGGCCAGAGCGGGCGACGCGAGCAACGATGGCCCTCATGATGAGCACCCTCCTCGCCTTCCTCGGCGCCTGCACCCTCATCGCGGCCTCGCCCGGCCCCAGCACCGTGCTGATCATCAAGCAGTCGCTGCGCAGCAGACGCTCCGGGTTCCTGACGGTCCTCGGCAACGAGACCGGCGTCTTCACCTGGGGCGTCGTAGCCGCCTTCGGCCTGACCGCGCTGCTCGCAGCCTCCGAGGTGGCCTACGACGTGATGCGGATCGTCGGCGCGGTCGTCCTGGTCGGCTTCGGCATCCAGGCACTGCGGCAGGCACGCCGCGCCGGGGGCGCGCCCGAGGACACGGCGTGGGAGGGCACGCGGAAGAGCGGCTGGGCGACCTACCGCGGCGGGCTGCTGATGAACCTCGCCAACCCCAAGGCGGCGATCTTCGCCATGTCCTTCCTGCCGCAGTTCGTGCCCGAGGGCGCCCCGCACCTCGCGACGATGGTCGGACTGTCCGCGCTCTGGGCGGTCTACGAGGTCGGCTACTACGGCCTGTACGTGTGGTTCGTGGGCCGGATGCGGGCCGTCCTGTCCCGCGCCGGGGTGCGCCGGCGCCTGGAGCAGGTCTCCGGTGGCGTGCTGCTGCTCCTCGGCGTGCGCCTCGCCCTGGAGAGCTGACGGGATGCGCGGCGCGGCCCCTGACCTGCCCGGCGCGGCGGGTGACATGTCCGGCGCAGTGCGCGAAAGACCCGCAGACCGGTCGCGCGGCCCCCGCTGTCCGGGCAGGATGCTGCCCGTAGTCCCTTGTGGTTCCCTGATCCGTCCCTGGAGGCTCGGATGACCGGCAGCACGCGCGTGCCCTTCACCGCCGACGACTACCGGTCCCGTATGGACCGCGCCGCGCGGGCCGCCGCCGACGCCGGTCTCGACGGGCTCCTGGTGGCGCCGGGACCGGACCTCGTGTGGCTGACCGGCTACGCGCCCACCGCGGTCACCGAACGCCTCACCCTGCTGGTCCTCGCCCAGGGACGGGCCCCCGTCCTGGTCGTCCCCACGCTGGAGGCCCCCGACGCCGCGCAGGCCCCCGGCGCACCCGCCCTGAACCTGCGCGACTGGACCGACGGCAAGGACCCCTACGCCGCGACCGCCGCGCTGCTGTCCGGCGCCGGCCGCTTCGGCATCAGCGACAACGCCTGGGCGATGCATCTGCTCGGGCTGCAGCGGTCGCTGCCCGGCACCTCCTACGACTCCCTGACCGAGGTCCTGCCGATGCTGCGCGCCGTCAAGGACGCGGCGGAGCTGGAGCTGATGGCCGCCGCGGGCGCGGCCGCGGACCAGGCGTTCGAGGAGATCCGCAAGGTTCCCTTCGCGGGCCGCAGGGAGTCCGAGGTCGGCGCCGATCTCGCCGATCTGCTGCGGCAGTTCGGCCACTCCCAGGTCGACTTCACCATCGTCGCGTCCGGGCCGAACGGCGCCAATCCGCACCACGAGGTCGGCGACCGCGTCATCGAGTTCGGCGACATGGTCGTCCTCGACTTCGGCGGCCTGCGGGACGGCTACGGCTCCGACACCTCCCGCACCGTCCACGTCGGCGAGCCCACCGAGGAGGAGCGCCGGGTGCACGACCTGGTGCGCGAGGCCCAGGAGGCGGGCTTCCGGGCGGTGCGGCCCGGCGCCGCCTGCCAGGAGGTGGACCGGGCGGCACGCGCGGTGATCGCGGAGGCCGGGTACGGGGAGTACTTCATCCACCGCACCGGTCACGGCATCGGCGTCACCACGCACGAGCCGCCGTACATGATCGAGGGCGAGCGGCAGCCCCTGATGCCCGGCATGTGCTTCTCGGTGGAACCCGGCGTCTATCTGCCCGGCCGCTTCGGAGTGCGCATCGAGGACATCGTCACCGTCACCGAGGACGGCGGGCGCCGGCTGAACGACACGACCCGCGAGATGGTCATAGTGGACTGAACGACCACCAGGAGCCCCACCACACCCCCGAGCGACAACGGCGCGGACCATGACCCAGGCACCGACACCCACCGCGGACACCGTCCGCAGGCTGGTCAGTTCCCTGCTCAAGGACGGCGGGGGCGGCGCCGCGGGACCGGAGGTGCGGCCCGTCGCCGAGGGCGCCGGGCACTCCACCTGGTGGGTCGGCGGGCGCCATGTGCTGCGCCTGGCCCCGGACCGCGAGGCGGCCCTGCGGCAGCGCCGCGAGCTGCGCCTGCGTGACGTCCTGCGCCCGTATCTGCCGGTGGCCGTGCCGACCAGCGTGGCGCAGGGGGAGTGGGCGCCCGGGCTGCCGTACACGCTCGACACGAAGGTGCCGGGCGGTACGGGCGAGGACCACGACGTGTCCGCCGTCGGCGAGGCCGACCTCGCGGGGCTGCTCGGCGGGCTGCGCGAGGTGCCCGCCCGGCAGGCCGAGACGCTCGGCGTCCCGCGCGTCGCCCCGCGCTCCCTGGAGGCGCTGCGCCGGGCCGCGCAGCACGCCGCCGAGCGCCTGGGCGCGGCCGACGAGTTCGACCCCGCCCGGCTGCACCAGCTCACCGGGGCGGCGGCCGTCCAGCTCGCCGCCCAGCCCGGCACCGCGGTCCTCGTCCACCACGACCTCAGGGGCGAGCACCTGGTGGTCAGCGCCGACGGCCGGGTGCGCGGCGTCCTCGACTGGACCGACGCTGCCGTAGGCGACCCCGCCGAGGACATCGCAGGACTGGCCCAGGCCGTCGGCTCACCGGCGGCCGTCCGCGCCGCCACCCTCGCCGGCTACGGCGCCCGCCCCTGCCTCCGCGGCCTCTGGCTGGCCCGCTGCGACGCCGCCGCCCGCCTCGCCGAGGCCCTCCAGTCCCGCGACACCGACGCCCTGCCCCTGCTCAGGCTGCGCCTGCGGCGGGCATGGGAGGCGATCCTCCTGGAGCGTGTGACGGACCTCCGGGGCGGGGACGCGGACATCTGAGCCACCTCGCCGACTCCGGCACGGCGAGGCGCCCGCCCCTGTCTGCGCAGCCTGCTCCCGCGGGCTCCGGTACGGCGAGGTCCCGTACGGCCGTGGGTCCCTCAGCTCTGCAGCAGCACCACGCACGACTCCCCGGGCAGATGCAGCACCCCGTCCGCGCCCGGTGCCTCGACCGGCTCCCAGGCGGCGAGTACGCGCGCGTGGCGAGGGCCGAGGGGAATCGCGGCCGGTTCCTTGGAGAGGTTCACGGCGACCCGGACGTCCCCGCGGCGGAAGGCGAGCCAGCGTTGGTGTTCGTCGTGGGCCACCTTGGTGTCGGCGAGGTCGGGGTCGGTCAGGTCGGCCTGGGCGTGGCGCAGTGCGATCAGCGCGCGGTACCAGTCCAGCACGCGCGCGTGGGGCTCGCGGTCCGGCTCCGTCCAGTCCAGGCAGGACCGGTCGCGGGTCGCCGGGTCCTGCGGATCGGGTACGTCCTCCTCCGCCCAGCCGTGCGCCGCGAACTCCCGTCGCCTGCCCCGCCGTACGGCCTCGGCCAGCTCCGGATCGGTGTGGTCGGTGAAGAACTGCCAGGGCGTGCCGGCCGCCCACTCCTCGCCCATGAACAGCATCGGCGTGAAGGGCGCCGTCAGCGTCAGCGTCGCCGCGCAGGCCACGAGGCCCGGGGAGAGCGTCGCCGCGAGCCGGTCGCCGAGCGCCCGGTTGCCCACCTGGTCGTGCGTCTGGCTGTAGCCGAGGAGCCGGTGCGCGCCCACGCGCGTGCGGTCGAGAGGGCGTCCGTGGTGCCGGCCGCGGAAGGTCGAGTAGGTGCCGTCGTGGAAGTAGCCGCCGGTGAGCGTTCTGGCGACCGCGGCGAGGGGAGCGCGGGCGAAGTCCCCGTAATAGCCCTGGGACTCGCCGGTCAGGGCGGTGTGCAGGGCGTGGTGGAAGTCGTCGTTCCACTGCGCGTGCAGACCGAGGCCGCCCTCCTCGCGGGCGGTGATCAGCCGGGGGTCGTTCAGGTCCGACTCGGCGATCAGGAACAGCGGCCTGCCCAGCTCCGCGCCGAGGGCGTCCACGGCCGTCGACAGCTCCTCCAGGAACGTGTACGCGCGCGTGTCCGCCAGGGCGTGCACCGCGTCCAGGCGCAGCCCGTCGATGCGGTAGTCGCGCAGCCAGGCCAGTGCGCTGCCGAGCAGATAGGCGCGCACCTCGTCCGAGCCGGGAGCGTCCAGGTTGACGGCGGAGCCCCAGGGCGTGTGATGGGTGTCGGTGAAGTACGGGCCGAACGCGGGGAGGTGGTTGCCCGAGGGGCCGAGGTGGTTGTGCACCACGTCCAGGACGACGCCCAGGCCGAGTTCGTGCGCCCGGTCGACGAACCGTTTCAGCGCCTCCGGGCCGCCGTACGGCTCGTGCACCGCCCACAGCGATACGCCCTCGTAGCCCCATCCGTGCCGCCCCGGGAAGGGGCACAGCGGCATCAACTCGACGTGGGTGACACCCAGTTCGACGAGATGCCCGAGCCGCTCGGCGGCCGCGTCCAGGGTGCCCTCGCGGGTGTACGTGCCCACATGGAGCTCGTAGAGCACCGCGCCGGGCAGCGGACGCCCGGCCCACTCGGTGCGCCACGCGTACCGCCCGTGGTCGACGACCGCGCTCAACCCGTCGGGGCCGTCCGGCTGGCGGCGCGAACGGGGGTCGGGCAGCACGGGACCGTCGTCCAGCGCGAACCCGTACCGCGAGCCGTCGTGCGCCTCGGCATCCGCACGCCACCACCCCTCCCGCTGCGGATCGCGCTCCAACGCGCGCGTGGCGCCGTCGCACCGGAGCGTCACACGGCCGGCCTGTGGTGCCCACACCTCGAACTGCACGGACGGTTCCCCTTCGTCTGTTCACCGTGATGTAGCCCGTCCATGGTGCTTCAAAAGGGATCAATGCGCTTTTGATTCACCCGTTTTGCGGCTGGTGTCGCCGGGGGCACGCGCGCGTGGCGGGCGTTCTCCCGTTTTCTGGACACCCGGTGCCCGCTGACCGACAATCACGAACGTGACGTCGTCCTTCGAGTTCAACACGTACCCCGCGCGGCTGTCCGACGCGGAGCGCGACAAGGCGCTGAAGGTGCTGCGCGACGGCGTCGCCATGGGACGGCTCTCGCACGACACGTTCATCCACCGCATGGAGCTGGCGCTCGCCGCCCGCCGCCCGGACGAACTCGCCGTGCTCACCGCCGATCTCCCCCAGGAGAGCCGCCTCTCGCGCGTGGTGTTCGGCACCGTGGAGGCGGTGTCCGGCTTCACCGTACGGCTGCGCAGGGCGTGGCAGGCCGAGCGCCTGCCCAAGCTGCTGCTGCCGCACCCCGGCAACGGGCACCCGCTGCGCATTGGACGCGATCCGGCCAACGGCCTGCGTCTCACGCATGAAACGGTGTCCCGCACCCACGCCGAACTGACCCGCCAGGGCGGCGTGTGGGTGCTGCGCGACCTCGGCTCGACCAACGGCACTACGGTCAACGGGCGGCGGGTCATCGGCGCCGCCGTCGTGCGCGAGGGCGATCAGGTCGGCTTCGGGCGGATGTCGTTCCGGCTCGCCGTCGACTGAGCACCGGCTTAGCTTTGGCCTGAGCATGACACCGCGTTGACGTGCTGCGATGGCCCAAATCGGTTTCCCCTCCATGGTGTTGACGTACCCCCCAAGTCGTGACTGACTGTGCGTAGGCCATGTACATCAGGTGAACCGACGGCACCACTTGTGGAGGTGTGCCCTGCCGCCCCTCCTCCGCTACCCGACCGTCGACGAACTCGGCGCGCGGGCGGCTGCAATGGTCGCCCGCCGTCCCGCGGACGCTCGTCTGCGCCGCGTCGGCACCTCCCGCGCGGGCCATCCGATGTGGCTGCTTTCCATCGGTCACGGCAGCCGGCAGGCCCTCGTCGTCGCCGGACCGCACGCCAACGAACCCGTCGGCGGCGGCACCGTGCTGCGGCTGGCCGAACGCGCACTCGCCGACCCGCGGTTCACCGAGGGCGCCGACGCCACCTGGAACCTGCTGCTCTCCCTCGACCCCGACGGACTGCACCGCAACGAGGGCTGGCTGCAGGGCCCGTACACCCTCGGCCGGTACTTCCGGAACTTCTTCCGGCCCGGCTTCCTCGAACAGCCCGAGTGGCTGCCCGACGGCGCCGCGGGCGCCGCCCTGCCCGAGACCCGCACCCTGCTGGAGCTCCAGGACGAACTGCGGCCCTTCCTGCAGTGCTCGCTGCACGGCGTCGACGTCGGCGGCGGCTTCGTCGAGCTCACCCACGACCTGCCGGGCCTCGCGGGCCGCGTCGCGCACACCGCGGCCCGCCTCGGCATCCCGCGCGAACTCGGCCCCTACGACACGCTGTACTGGCCGAGCCTGGGCCCCGCCGTCTACCGCATCCCGCCGCCCCAGATCGGCGACCTGGCCGCGGCCATCACGGAGGCGGCCGTCGAGTCGACCTGGTTCCACCCGCACCGGTACGGCACCGTCACAGCGGTCGTCGAGGCGCCCATGTGGGGCGTGGCGGCCGTGGAGGACGGCTCACCGCCCGCCGACGCGGCAGCCGTCCTGCGCACGGTCAGCCACACGCTGCGCCGCGACACACGGCTGCTCGAGGCGCTGCTCGCACGGCTGCGCCCGCACCTGGCGGGGACCCCGGACGTGGCCCATCTGCTCGCCCCGGTGGACGACTATTTACTGGTCTGCCCCGGACTGGCCGACACGTGGGACCCCGACATCGCGGACGGGGCGCGTCCACTGCCGCCCCTCAGCAACGCCCACCTGGCCGCCCTGCGCATCGCCGGACGACGGCTGGCGCTGCGCACGGCCGGGCTGCTGCACCAGCTCGTGACGGCCGCAGGGCGCGACCCGGCCAATGTGCTGCCGGACCTCGAGCGCTTCATCGAGCAGTGGTGCGCCGACTACCGCGACACCATCGGGGCGCGCTGGATCCCCGTCGCGCGCCAGGTGGAGTACCAGTCGCGCGTGGTGCTCGCCGCGTTCGAACTCGCCGGACGGTACGCCCCGGCGTGCTCCCGTTCGGGTGAGTCCGGCTGGGGTTCGCAGGCGGCCGTGCCGATGCATCTGGAATGACGATCAGCACCAGAGCGAAAACGCTGCGAGGCGGTCTGCTCGCGGCGGCAGCCCTCCTCGTTGCGGGCGCGGCCCCGGCGCAGGCGGTCACGCACGGCTTCCCACCGAACAACTGGCTTTACCTCACCGTCGCCAAGGGCGACGCCCGCGCCGGCCACCGGCACGGCACCCTGCTGCTGTGCGACCCGCCCGCGGGACACGCACGCGCAGCCGAGGCGTGCGGCGAACTCGCCGCCGTCGACGGCGACATCACCCGCATCCCGGTGAAGGACACCTTCTGCCCGATGATCTACGCACCCGTGACCGTCCACGCGCGCGGGCAGTGGAGCGGCCGTACGGTCGACTACACCGAGAGGTTCTCCAGCGCCTGCTTCATGACCGCGCGCACCGGCTCGGTCTTCGCGCTGGACGACTGACGGCGGCCCCCCGGGCGGCCCCCTCGGACGGCCCCTCCGGCGGTCCGCTCAGGCGGCCCGGTCGCGGGCGCACCGTGCCGCCGTGACGACCGTGCGGGACTGGTGCTCGACCTGGTGCTCCAGCGGCACCCAGCGCGCCCGGAAGCGCTCGGCGAAGGCGTCGCTCCAGGTCTCCACGAGCCGCTCCAGACCCGGTGCCGTGGGGTCGCCGGTCTCCCGCAGGACCCGTAGCAGCATGGCCGCCGCCCGCAGCGGCAGGCGGCGGCCGAACGCGTCCACACTGCTGACGTACGCCATCGTGTCGTCGGCGGGCGGCGTGTGGATCCAGTCCGCGGCCAGGCCCGGCACCAGATCCAGCACCCACTGTGCGGCCCGCAGCAGCGGCCCCTCGACGCCCTCGAGGCGCGGCAGCGCGTCGGCGAGCACCCGCTCCACCTCCAGCGCGTCGCACTGCAGCCGGCGTGCCAGCCGCCCGATCTCCGCGGCCGGGGCGGGATGCGGGGCCGGATCGTCCACCAGGTCGCTCGCCCACATCGGAACCTCGACCACCGCCGTCAGCCCGCCGTAGCGGTGCGTGGCGTACCAGGTGCTGTTGCGCGCGTCGTCCGGCATGCTCGGGTACGCGGCGCCCGCGCCCACGGACGGCATCACATGCACCCCCGGCCCGGAGGCGGACCAGCCCGCGGCGTCCGAGGCGCCCGTCTCCACCGGGATGTGCAGCTGCGCCGCGGACTTGGCGAACGGCTCGGCGAGACCAGGGATGTCCTCGGTCAACTGCACCCAGCTGCCGCCCAGATCGGTGCCGTGCAGGGTCACCTGGAGGTAGGGGCGCAGCTCGTCGATGACCTCGGTGAGCGCGCGTGTCTCGGGTGGCAGCAGGTGCGGCGGCAGCACCGAGGGCGACCACTCCGGCTGCTCCTCGGCCGAGGGCCGGAAGAACCCGAGGTGGTACTCGTAGAGGCTGCGCGGCGCGGGTGTGACATGCAGGCTCGCGCCGTCGGGGTCCGCGCACAGCAGGAAGTGCCAGGACGTCTCCGCGCGCAACTCCCGCTCCGCCAGCACCCGTTCGGCGAGCGAGAGGACCGTGCAGGCGCCGGTCGGCTCATTGGCGTGGGCGCCTGCGACGACGAGCACGGCGCGCCGGGCGCGGCCCACGGACAGCAGATGCAGGGGCCTGCCGGCCCGGGAGACGCCGACTTGCCGCAGTGTGCACAGACCGGGTCTCGTACCGGCCAACGACTGTGCGCACGCAACGAGTTGCGTCACGGTGGGGTAGCGCAGCTGCCGCAGGAGACTCACCCCCGACCCGTCCGCCCGGCTTCCGCAACCGCAGTACCCCATGCCCTCCACGAAGTGTCAATAACACCGTGGGGGAGGCTCCTGGGGGCGCCCGGAAGCATTCGCTGCCGCCCGCAACGGGCCCGGCTACCGCCCGGGGCGCGAGCGGCGGCACTCACTGCTGGTGCAGCCCGCGCCCCGCCAGCGTCAGGAAGGTCTCGCCCACCGCCTCGGACAGCGTCGGGTGCGGATGGACGTGCCGGGCCACGTCCGAGGCGTACGCGTCCCAGCCGACGATCAGCTGGCTCTCCGCGATCATCTCGGAGACGTGCGGGCCCACCAGATGCACCCCGAGCACCTGCCCGCCGCCGGCCTCGGCGACGACCTTCACCATGCCGCCGCGGCCGTGCACCATGCCCTTCGCGACCGCCGTCAGCGGCATGGTGTTCACCTCCACCTCGTGCCCACGCGCGCGTGCCTCCGCCTCGCCGAGGCCCACGGCCGCGGTCTGCGGCGACGAGTACGTCACCCGGGGCACCGCCGCGTAGTCGACCGGCACGGAGTCCACGCCCGCCAGCGTCTCGGCCACCAGCAGCCCCTCCGCGAAGGACGCGTGGGCCAGGCCCGGGGACGGCGGCGGCAGCAGGTCGCCCACGACGTGGACGCCGGGCACCGACGTCTCCAGGCGGGACCAGTCGGCCGGTTCGACGAAGCCGCGCGCGTCCGTCGCCAGGCCCGCGGCCGCCAGGTCCAGGCCGTCGGTGACCGGGGCCCGCCCGACCGCCACCAGGATCCGCTCCGCCTCGACGGTACGGGTCTCGCCGCGGGCGGTGCGCACGCGTGCGCGTACGCCCGACTCCAGCACTTCGGCGTCGAGCAGCCGGGCGCCCGCCTGCACGTCGATGCCGCGCTTCTTCAGGCCGCGCGTCAGATGCCGGCTGACGTCCGTGTCCTCCAGCGGCACGATCCGGTCGGCGGCCTCGACGAGCATGACCTCCGCGCCCATGGAGCGGTGGAAGGAGGCGTACTCCACGCCGATCGCGCCGCCGCCGAGCACCAGTACGGACGCCGGCAGACCGGGCGCGAACAGGGCGTCGTCGCTCGTCACCACGCGCCGGCCGTCCGGTTCGAGCCCAGGGAGCGTGCGCGGCCGTGAGCCGGTGGCCAGGACGATCCCACGGCGTGCGGTGAGGTCCCGCAAGCCCGGCGCGACGTCACCACCGGTCCCGTCGGCGCTCTCCACCCGCACCGTGCGGGGGCCGGTCAGCCGCGCGCTGCCGTGCAGCACCCGCACGCCCGCGTGCGCGAGGTGCGCCTCCACGCCCCGGTGGTTGCGCGTCACGATGTCGTCGCGGGTGGCGACCAGCGCCGGCCAGTCGACGGCGTCCAGGCTCGCCTTCACGCCCCAGCGTTCACGCGCCTCGGCGATGCCGTCGACGAGCTCGGCGGCGTGCAGCATCGCCTTGCTCGGAATGCAGCCGCGGTGCAGACAGGTCCCGCCGATCTTGTCCCGCTCGGCGAGCACGACGTCGAGACCGAGGGCGGCGGCGCGCAGGGCGGTGCTGTAACCGCCGGTGCCGCCGCCGATGACGATGACATCCACTGTGTCCATGGCCCCACCCTCCGCCCACCTCTTGCCATGAGTCCAAGGCAATGTTCTTGTCGACCCCATGCACGATGTTTATGAAGCACTCCGGGGGCCGTGGGCGCGGACCCTGCGGACGGAGGGAGCGGCATGAGTCTGCGGCAGATGGAGTACTTCCTGGCCGTCGTCGACGAGGCGTCCTTCACGCGCGCGGCCGACGCCCTGCATGTCTCGCAACCGGCGCTCTCGCACCAGATCAAGGCGCTGGAGCGGTCGGTCGGCGGTGAGCTCCTGGAGCGTCTGCCGCGCGGCGTGCGCCTGACACCGATGGGCCGCGCCTTCCGTCCGCACGCCGAACGCGCGGTCCGCAGCGCCGTCCAGGCCCGCCGCGCGGCCCGTGCCGCGGCCGACGCCGAGGGCGGCGAACTGCACCTCGCCGCCGTCCACTCCGTCGCGGTCGGGGTGCTCCCGGACGTGTTCGCCCGCTGGCGCGCCGCCCACCCCCACGTTCTGCTGCACCTGCACGAGTACGCCACCTCGCAGGCGCTGGAGGAGGAGGTCGAACGCGGGACCGCGGACCTGGCCATCGGTCCCGCACCGGCCGACTGGCCCGGCACCGTCGTACCGGTCGGCGAGGAGGAGGCCGTCCTCGTGGTCCCCTTCGACGACCGCTTCGCGGCCCGCAGCACGGTGACCCTGCCCGAACTGGCCGACCGCCACTGGATCCGCTGCGCCATGGAACCGGTGGTCCAGGGCGAGCGCTTCCTCGACTTCGCCTGCGGCAGGGCCGGCTTCGAGCCCCGCACCGCCGTGTGGACCGAGCACACCTCGACGGCCGTACGGATGGCCGCCGCCGGAGTGGGCGTGTGCGTCGCGCCCTCGCACATCGTGCGCGGAGCGGTCGGCGAGGACTGCGCGGTCCTCTCGCACACCCCGCCCTGGCGACGCCCCATGACCGTCTTCACCCGCGTACCACCCACCGGCGCGGCACAGGCCTTCGTGGACCTTTTGCGGGAGGCCTGGCCGTCGCCGGGGACGGCGGCGGTCCTCCCGGTGTGAGGTCCACTGCTCCGCAGCGGGGTGAAAAACTGCGCCACGCGCGCGTGCTCGGGCCCCGTGACCGCCTTCACGCGCGTGCCGCCCACCGCCCCGCGCGCTTACCAGAGCCCTACTCCTCGTCGACCCTCTCCAGCAGCACCGCCGGCAGCCGTCCGAAAAGCTCCCCCACGCGTGCGTGCCCGGTGAACTCCCGTTCCGGGGACAGTACGTCCGACCAGCGTCCCGGAGGGAGCGGCAGCAGCGTGTCCCGCCAGCCGCCCGCCTCGGCCAGTCGTAGCGAGAGGCGTGTCACGGCCGTCACGACCTGGGAGGAGCGGGCGAAGGCCAGGCAGTGCGCCGCCGCCGGGCCCTCGGCGGTCAGGGGCGCGTACGTCGCCGCCTCCCCGAAGGCGCCCGGCCGTCGCGCGCGCAGCCGCAGTGCCGCCGTAGTCAGCGAGTCCTTGTCGCCCGCGGTGTCGGGCGGGAAGTGCACGGGCCGCCGGTTGTCCGGGTCGACCAGCGCCAGGTACTCGCCCTCGGTGCCCTGGTAGACGTCCGGCACGCCCGGCATGGTCAGCTGCACCAGGGCGGTACCCAGCACATTCGCCCTCACGTGCGGCTCCAGCGCCCGGCGCAGGGCGACCACCCGCTCGCCCGGCGCCCCGCACGGCCCGTCGGCGACGAACGCCGCCACCGCCTCCTCGTAGGCGGGCTCCTGCTCCGTCCAGCTCGTCCCCAGCCCCGCCTCGCGCACATGCTTCAGCAGCGCCTGCTGCACGCGCTCCTCGTCCGCCGCCCCGAGCCCGAACACCGTCTGCCAGGCCGCCCAGGCGAGCTGCGCGTCCGGCACACCAGCGCCCGCGCGCGTGGCCTCGGCCAGGACGTCCGCCCAGCGCTGCGGGCACTCCGTGAGGACCGCCAGCGCCGCCCGTACGTCGGCGCTGCGCTTGGTGTCGTGCGTCGAGACGACCGTGCCCGTCGCCGGCCAGTCGCGCTGCACGCGCGCGCAGTAGCCGTGGAAGTCCTCCGGGGACACCGCCGGGCTGCCCGGGTTGCCGCCCACCTCGTTCGCCGAGAGCAGCGGCACGTAGCGGTAGAACGCCGTGTCCTCCACGGACTTGGCGCGCAACGCCGACGCGGTCTGGGCGAACCGCGCCCGGAACTCGTCGCCGCCCCCCGCCCCGTCAGCGTCCCCGTCCCGCCCCAGGACCAGACCGCGCACCACGTCGACCGCGCCCGCCTCCTCCGCGACGGCGAAGGCGAGCCGGGCCTCGGCGGCGGCCTCCTCGGTGACCACAGCGGCCGCGTCCCCTTCGGCGTAGGGCCGGTAGACCTCCATGCGGACCAGCAGCTCCCGCAGTGCCGTGCGCAGCGCCCAGGGAGCGCGGTCGCGCAGCGCGGGGTCCGGCGATCCGGCGCACAGCCGGTCCGCCACCCGGGTCAGCCGGCGCACCTCGGTGGCCAGCTCGTGCGTGATCACCTTGTACGCCGCCCGGCGCACCGTGGCCGCCCAGTCGCCGCCCCGGTCCGCCTGCGGAGCCGCGAACCGCCGATACTGGCCGAGGAGTTCACCGAACCCCGCCGGGTCGGTGAACAGGCCGTCGATGTGTCGCAGGGCGTCGTAGCCGGTGGTGCCCGCCACGGGCCAGGAGGCCGGCAGGCTCTCCCCGTCCGCGAGGATCTTCTCCACGACCGTCCAGCGGCCCCCGGTCGCCTCGTGCAGCCGCCGCAGATAGGTGCCGGGGTCGGCGAGCCCGTCGGGGTGGTCGACGCGCAGCCCGTCGATCACGCCCTCGTGCAGCAGCTGCAGGATCTTCGCGTGCGTGGCCCGGAATACCTCCGGGTCGTCCACCCGCACCCCGATGAGCTCCGAAATGCTGAAGAAGCGCCGGTAGTTGAGCTCGGTGCGGGCCAGCCGCCACCACGCCAGGCGGTACCACTGGGCGTCCAGGAGCCGCGGCAGCGGCAGCTCCTCGGTGCCCGCGCGCAGCGGGAAGGCATGGTCGTAGTAGCGCAGTACGTCGCCGTCGACGCGCAGTTCGTCGATCACCGAGCCGAGCGGCCGGCCGAGCACCGGCAGCAGCATCCGGCCGTCCTGTGCCTCCCAGTCGATGTCGAACCAGCGCGCGTACGGCGACTTCGGGCCCTCGCGCAGCACCTCCCACAGGGCGTGGTTGTGCCGCGGCGCCATGGCCATGTGGTTCGGCACGATGTCGGCCACCAGGCCCAGACCGTGCTCACGCGCGGTACGCGCCAGCGCGCGCAGCCCCTCCTCGCCGCCCAGTTCCTCGCGCACGCGCGCGGGGTCCACCACGTCGTAACCGTGCGTGGAGCCGGGCAGGGCCTCCAGGACGGGCGACAGGTGCAGGTGCGAGACGCCGAGCGAGGCCAGGTACGGCACGGCGGCCGCGGCGGCCGCGAACGGGAAGTCGGGCTGCAGCTGCAGCCGGTAGGTGGCCGTGGGCACCACGGGTTCGGGTCGCTCAGGTGTCATGCAGACCTACGTACCCGTCCTGCCGCCCTTCGTGTCATCCCCTTCCGCCACGGGTGCGCTGAACGGCCGCCGGGGCCGCACCGTCCGGTACGGCCCCGGCACGCCACCACCTAGACCGGCCGCTGCAGCACCGTCAGGCTCCGGTCCATCAGGGTCAGCCGGTCACCGGCGTCCACCTTGGGTTCCCCCTCCGGCGGCAGGCCGTTCGAGCGGGCGGTGTCCACCACGACCTGCCACTGCCGCCCGTGGTTGACCGGCACCACGAATTCCAGCGGCTCGGGCGAGGCGTTGAACATCAGCAGGAACGAGTCGTCGGCGATCCGCTCCCCGCGCACCCCCGGCTCGGAGATCGCGTTGCCGTTCAGGAACACCGTCAGCGCGGAGGCCGGCGCCGTGTCCCAGTCCTGCTGGTTCATCTCGTTGCCCTCCGGCGTGAACCAGGCGATGTCCGACAATTCGTCGTGGGTGCCCTCCACGGGCCGCCCGTGGAAGAAGCGGCGCCTGCGGAAGACCGGGTGGTCCTTGCGCAGCCACACCATCGCGCGCGTGAAGTCCAGCAGCGCGCTCTCGGTGGTCTCCTCCGTGGCGTCGGGGTCGAGCCACTTCACCCAGGAGATCTCGTTGTCCTGGCAGTAGGCGTTGTTGTTGCCGCCCTGGCTGCGCGCCAACTCGTCGCCGTGGCTGATCATCGGCACGCCCTGGGAGAGCATGAGCGTGGCGACGAAGTTGCGCATCTGGCGCGCCCGCAGCCGCAGCACATCGGAGTCCTCGGTCTCGCCCTCCGCCCCGCAGTTCCAGGACCGGTTGTGGCTCTCGCCGTCCCGGTTCTCCTCGCCGTTGGCCTCGTTGTGCTTGTCGTTGTACGCGACCAGGTCGTGCAGGGTGAAGCCGTCGTGGCAGGTCACGAAGTTGATCGAGGCCAGCGGGCGGCGGCCGTCGTCCTGGTAGAGATCCGAGGAGCCGGTCAGCCGGGACGCGAACTCCGCGAGCGCCCGCTGCTCACCGCGCCACATGTCCCGTACGGTGTCGCGGTACTTGCCGTTCCACTCGGTCCACAGCGGCGGGAAGTTGCCCACCTGGTAGCCGCCCTCGCCGACGTCCCACGGCTCGGCGATCAGCTTCACCTGGGAGACCACCGGGTCCTGCTGTACCAGGTCGAAGAACGACGACAGCCGGTCCACCTCGTGGAACTGCCTCGCCAGTGTCGCCGCGAGGTCGAAGCGGAAGCCGTCGACGTGCATGTCGGTGACCCAGTAGCGCAGCGAGTCCATGATCAACTGCAGGACGTGCGGGGACCGCATGAGCAGGGAGTTCCCGGTGCCCGTGGTGTCCATGTAGTACCGGGGGTCGTCCGCGAGGCGGTAGTACTGCGCGTTGTCGATGCCCTTGAACGACAGCGTCGGGCCCAGGTGGTTCCCCTCGGCCGTGTGGTTGTAGACCACGTCGAGGATGACCTCGATGCCGGCCTCGTGCAGGGCCTTGATCGCCGACTTGAACTCCAGGACCTGCTGCCCGCGGTCGCCCCAGGAGGCGTAGGCGTTGTGCGGGGCGAAGAAGCCGATCGTGTTGTAGCCCCAGTAGTTGTTCAGGCCCATGTCGACCAGCCGGTGGTCGTTGACGAACTGGTGCACCGGCATCAGCTCCAGCGTGGTCACGCCGAGCTCCACCAGATGCTCGATGATCACCGGGTGCGCGAGCGCCGCGTAGGTGCCGCGCAGCTCCTCGGGCAGCCCCGGGTGCTGCATCGTGAGGCCCTTGACATGGGCCTCGTAGATCACCGTCTCGTGGTAGCCGCGCCGTGGCCGCCGGTCGTCGCCCCAGTCGAAGTACGGGTTGACCACCACGGAGGTCATCGTGTGCGGCGCCGAGTCCAGGTCGTTGCGCTCCTCGGGCGCGTCGAAGTGGTAGCCGTACACCTCCTCGCCCCAGCGGACGGAGCCGCTGATCGCGCGCGCGTACGGGTCGAGCAGCAGCTTCGCCGAGTTGCAGCGCAGACCGTGTTCAGGGGCGTACGGTCCGTGCACCCGGAAGCCGTAGCGCTGCCCGGGCATGATGCCGGGCACGTACGCGTGCCGTACGAAAGCGTCGCTCTCGCGCAGTTCCACCGCCGTTTCCGAGCCGTCGTCGTGCAGCAGACACAGCTCTACTCGGTCCGCGGCCTCCGTGAAGACCGCGAAATTGGTGCCGGCGCCGTCGTACGTGGCACCGAGCGGATATGCCTCGCCAGGCCAGACCTGCATGGATCGACTCTTTCAGCTGGACCGCGACGCCGGTGGCGCCTTCGCGTCGAGTGTCCCCGAAAGTGATGGAACCACCTATGACTTACGTCCCTCTTACCGCTCGACCAGGCAGGCGCGCTATCTCGACCAGGCATACGCGCTATGCCGAACCAGTGGGGCAGACACGTACTCCCGTGACCAAGGGGGAGTAGGGGGAAAATGTGCGCAACATAGTGCACCGCCATCTGGGAAAGGTGGTGGCCGGTGCGGCCGTAGCGGTGGCAGGGACCGCCGTGATGGTCGCGATCACCCTGCCGGGGACGGCGGGGGCCGACGAATCCGGAGGGGGCAAGGGGGCGGCCGGGACGGCGGCCGCAGCGGGGCAGGACGGCGCGGTCCGGCCGGGCGTCGTGCAGCAGGCACCCGCCGAGGGGGACAAGGGCAAGGGCAGCGACCCGCTCACCGACGACGAGATCAAGCGGGCGGAGCAGCTCGCCGCCACCGGGCAGCTGCGCAACTCCGCACAGAACGTGCAGGGCGAGCGGGGTCCGCAGCGACTGACCGTCGACCTCGTCGACCCGGAGGACGAGGGGACGGACGGCGCGAACGCGCCACGGCGCGCCGACGTCACGTTCTACGACTACCGGAACGACAGCCTCGTCACCAAGACGGTCAATCTGGACACCGGGAAGGTCGAGGAGAGCGGTTCGCAGCACGGAGTGCAGCCGCCGCTGAGCCGGGCGGAGAACGCCGAGGCGGCCAGGCTTCTGATCGCCGACCGGCTCGGCGCGGGCCTGAAGGCCGACTACAAGGACGCCACCGGCAAGGAGCTCACCTCGCCGGACCAGCTGCTGCTCAACGGTGCCGTCTACCGGGCCACGCCCGGCGCCCAGCCCGCCGTGCTCGACAAGTGCGGCGAGCACCGCTGTGTGCGGCTGTTCCCGAAGGTCGTCAACGGCCCGTGGATCGACGCCAGGAAGCTGATCGTCGACCTCAGCGCCGGCAAGGTCGCCAGGCTCGACCGCTGACCTCCGTCCACTTTTCCAACTTGCTTCTCCTGTAAGGGAGTCATCTCTTCATGCACGTCAACAGAGTGAGCCGTGCACGCATGCGCACGGCCGTCGGTGTGTCCGTGGCCGCACTCGCCGCCGGCGCGATGGCCGGCGCGGGACCGGCCTCCGCCGAGCAGAAGACCGCCGCCGCCCCGGCCGCCGGCTGCAGCAGCACCTACAAGATCCAGCAGAAGCTCTCCAGCGGCACCACCTGGACGATGTGCTGGCGCTACGACAGCAAGGCGGGCCTCGTCCTGGACGACGTCTCCTACCAGCCCAAGGGCGAGACCAAGCCGATCAAGGTGCTCAACAGCGCCCGGCTCGCCCAGGTCGACGTCCCCTACGACGACGGCAGCGTCGAGTACGACGACCTCACCGGCTTCGGCTTCGCCCAGGGCCTGGTGAACCTCGCGCCCGGCGAATGCCCCGGCGGCACCATCAAGTCCGTCAAGGTCCCCGACTCCTGGGACCCGCAGCACCCCAACGTCAACGGCCTGTGCACCACGACCCGTTCACGCGGCCACGCCTACCGCATGCAGGGCGACAGCGCGAACAAGGTCTACCAGGCCCAGGGCAAGGACCTGCTCGTCTACACGGTCAACCAGGTCGGCTGGTACGAGTACATGACCGAGTGGCGCTTCCAGGACGACGGCACGATCAACATGAACGTCGGCGCCACCGGCAGCCTCTCCTACGAGGACTACGACGCCGGTGACGGCCGCGGCTGGCCCATCGGCAAGGGCGCCTCCGCCTCCGCCACCAGCCACAGCCACAACGTCTTCTGGCGGCTGGACTTCGGCCTCGACGGGTCCTCCAAGACCAAGGTCGAGCAGTACGACTCGAAGGTCACCGCACCGGCCCGCGGCCAGGAGGCCCCGACCGCGAAGACCACCCGCACCAAGGTCACCAAGGAACTGGCCGGCGACTACAAGACCTACCGCTGGTGGCGGATGGTCAGCGCGAGCGGCAAGAACAAGGACGGGCACGCGCGCTCGTACGAGATCGTCCCCGGGCCCACCACCAAGTACCCGGGCCGCAGCTTCACCAAGCACGACCTGTACTTCACCGACTACAAGAAGTGCGAGCAGTTCGCCAGCAACAACACCGGCAACTGCCCCGCCGCGGAAGGCAAATCGGTCGACAAGTGGGTGAACGGCCAGACCCTCACGCACCCGATCGTCTGGATGAACGTGGGCTTCCACCACATCGCCCGTGACGAGGACCAGCAGCCCATGCCCATCCACTGGCAGGGCTTCTCCATCGCCCCGCGCGACGTCACCGCTATGAATCCGCTCACTCCCGACGCCCTGGCGGCCCAGAACGGCCACTGGGAGCCGCGTAGTTGAGAAACGACCTGTCCATCCGGCTGCATCGCCGACCGGTCCCGGAGTACCCTTCCTTGATCGTTGAGACGGGGAGTCTCGGGGGAGCGGAAGGCGGTGCGCGGGTGGGCTCGGGAGGGCTGGAGCTGCCCCCTGGTGACGAGGGTCACGAGGGGAACTCCACAGACGTCCCGCCCGGCACGGTGTCTCTGGCCAGGCCCATGGCGACCAACTCCATCGGGCCGGAGCTCGACTGGGACGCCGACGCCTGGCGCGAGGTGCGTACGCGCGCCCAGAGAGCGGGACGGGCCTATGTCTGGCTGAACCTCGTCGAACAGCGGCTGCGCGCGGTCGTGGCCGCTGTTCTGCGACCCATCTACGAACCCGTCCACGCCGACGACTGGGTGGTGGCCGCGGCCGGCCCGGCCGGTCAGGAATGGGTGCAGCGCGCCGTCGCCGTACGCGAAGTCAGCCGCCGCAAGGGCTACTTGCTCGACCCGGCCGACGACAACGTCCTCAGCTTCCTCACGCTGCCGCAGCTGCGCGAGCTGATGGTGCAGCACTGGCCGTGCTTCGAGCCCTACGTCGACGACCGCCGCGAGGTCGAACTCGCCCTGGACGAGCTCGAGGTCACCCGCAATGTGGTCTCCCGCAACCGGGCCCTGTCCGAGGCCGTCCTGAGCCAGGCCGAGCGGGCCTCGGCGAAGCTGCTGGACGTCCTCGGCGCGGCCGGGAACGTGCCCTCGGCCCGCCGGCTGCCCGTCGACGCGGTGGAGGACCTGGTCGGCGACCGGTACGCGGACGTGGTCGGCGTGCACCCCGACCGGGTGCGGCTGCTGCGCCAGTTCCCGGCCGAGGACATCTTCGGCGGCGCGCGCCGCCTGGACGCCGTCGGCATCGGGCTCAACCTGCTCGTGCAGAACTTCTCCGGGCGACGGCTGGTGCGCCTGGCCGAGGCGGGCTGCCGGGTGCGGCTGCTGTTCCTCAACCCGGCCTCCAGCGCGGTCAAGCGGCGCGAGCGCGAACTAGGCATGAAACGCGGCGAGTTGAGCCGCTCCGTCGAGATGAACATCCTGCACATGCGCCGGGTGCGGTCGCGACTGCGCGACCCGGACGCCTTCGAGATCCATGTCTACGACGAGATCCCGCGCTTCACCGCCTATCTGGTCGACGGGGACGGCTCGGACGGGATAGCGGTCGTGCAGTCCTATCTCCGGCGCACGCGCGGCATGGAGGCGCCGGTGCTGGTGCTGCGCAACGGCAACCGTGTGGTCAAGCCGGACGATATGGACAAGGGAGTCGACAACGGGCTCTTCCCCACGTATCGCGAGGAGTTCGAGATGACGTGGGTGGATTCGCGCCCCGTGTCCTGAGACCGCGCTCGTATGCCGCGCTCGCGGGCCGTGTCCACGGCAAACGGAATGCGGTCCTCTGATTGTCAGTGGCCCATGGGAAGGTGGAGACCACTGGGGGAAAGCACCACCAAGAAGGGGGGCCGCCCATGGGCTGGCACCAGGAGCTGCTGATCGGCTTCGACCTGGAGACGACCGGGACCGATCCGCGCGAGGCGCGCATCGTCACGGGGGCCGTGATCGAGGTCAGGGGCGGGCAGCCCATAGGGCGCCGGGAGTGGCTGGCGGACCCGGGCGTTCACATCCCGGCGGACGCGGTGGCGGTGCACGGGATCAGCAATGAGCGGGCGGCCGCGGAGGGCCGCCCCGCCGACCAGGTGGCGAACGCCATCGCGGACGTCCTCGCGGGGTACTGGAAGACGGGCGTCCCGGTCGTCGCCTACAACGCCGCCTTCGACCTGAGCCTGCTCTCCGCCGAACTACGGCGCTACGGCCTGCCGTCGCTGAGCGACCGCCTGGGCGGCATCGCCCCCGCCCCGGTCATCGACCCGTACACCATCGACCGCTGGGTCGACCGCTACCGCCGCGGCAAGCGCAACCTCGAAGCGGTCTGCGCTGAGTACGGCGTCCTCCTCGACACCGCCCACGACGCCGCGGCGGACGCCCTCGCCGCCGCCGCCCTGGCCTGCGCGATAGCCACCCGCCACACCAAGATCGCAGCCCTCGGCCCCGCGGAACTGCACCGCCGCCAGATCGAGTGGTACGCCGAATGGGCGGCCGACTTCCAGAACTTCCTACGCCGCAAGGGCGACGCAACGGCGGTCGTGGACGCCACCTGGCCGCTGCGGGAATCGGCGGACGAGCGGGTGCTCTGAGCGCCGCCCCGGGGGGGGGGTTGGTGCTGGGGCGGGCCTGCCCGCCCGGGGGTTCCTACGCCTGGGCGGGACTGCTTGCGATGCGTTCCACGCGGGGTTGGGCCACCCGCTCGTAGTCGGGGCCCGACAGGGACAGGGAGCGGTCCAGGCGGGCCGCGTTGAAGTAGAGGCGGGGCAGGGTGATGACGTCCGGGTCGGCCAGCAGCTCCAGTTCGGGGTCGAAGCTGAAGGGGAGCACGGTGCCGGGGACGGCGTGGGCCAGTCGCTCGGCCGTCTCCGCGTCGCTGAAGCCGACGTAGCGGGCCGCGTACAAAGCCTTCACGGCGTCCAGGTCCACCCGCCGGTCCCCGGGGACGACCGCGAGGACGTGCCGGGTCGTGTGCCGGTCGACCTTGACACGCAGCACGATGCACTTCGCGGCCTCGGACACGGCGTGCCCGCGCAGCGCGCTGACGGCCTCGGTGGTGCCCTCGGGCTCGTGGTCGATCAGCTTGTAGTCGATGGAGGAGGCGTCGAGCAGGGAGATCAGACGGTCGTAGGTGTCGTGGTCCGGCATCGGACGTCCCTTTCGTGGGCGTGGACTTCGGTATCGGCTGCCGCTGTGACCGCGGCGCGGTGGGCGCGCTCCACGGACTGGCCCCAGTAGGTGCCGGCGACCATCATGGCCGCACCGAGGGCGGTCAGCGCGGTGAGGTGCTCACCGCCGAGGGCGAGACCCGCCGCGACGGCCCAGACCGGCTCGGTGCCCAGCAGCAGACTGGCCCTGCTGGCGGAGGTGCGCTGCACGGCCCAGGTCTGCGCGAGAAAGGCGAACACACTGCAGAACAGGGCGAGATACACGAGCTGAGCCCAGGTCGCCGTACCGGCCCGGGCCAACTCCGGCGCACCATGGACGGCCACCAGCGGCAGGAACAGCGCCGTGCCGACGAGGGTCTGCACGGCCGTCAGCTGCAGCGGACGTACGGCCCGGCCGACGGTGAGCCGCCCGACAAGCGCGACATGGCCCGCCCGCACCACCGCGGCGCCGAGCATCAGCAGATCCCCGGAGCGCGGAGCGTGGAAGCCGTGGCCGGCCACCAGCAGGCCCACGGCCAGGACGCACACACCGGCGGCGGCGTAGAACAGGGGCGGCGGACCGCCGTGCGTACGGTCGAGCAGCGGGGTGAGCACGATGGTGAGGCTGATGATCAGCCCCGCGTTGGCGGCACTGGTGTGGGCGACGCCGTACGTCTCCACGACCAGGACGGCGGCCTGGGTCAGCCCGAGCGGCACCCCCGCCCGCAGTTCGTCGCGGCTGAACCGGCGCGGCCCGCGGCGGACGGCCACGAGCCCGAGCAGGGCGAGCGCGGACAGGGCGTAGCGCGCGAACAGCACCAGCAGGACGGGGAGCGCGGCGGTGGCCGTCCGGGCGGACAGATAGCTCGAACCCCAGACGACGGCGACAAGGAGAAGTACCGCATCGGTACGGCGGACGTCGGACACCGCTCCACCCTGCACCGCAAGCGTCTGTGAAGCCCAGTACCACTTACTGAATCGATCTTTTAGCAGCCCTACATCGAGTCCCTACACTGGGCGCATGGACGAACGGCAGCTGCGGATCCTGCGGGAACTCGGCGAACTGGGCAGCGTCACCGCCGTCGCCGAGGCGCTGCTCGTGACCCCGTCGGCGATCTCCCAGCAGCTACGACTGCTGCAGCGCTCCATCCCGGTGCCGCTCACCGAGCGCCGGGGCAGACGCCTGGTGCTCACCGACGCCGGGCAGACGCTGGCGGGCGCGGCGATCGAGGTGGAGTCCGCGTTGGAGCGGGCCCGCCGCAGCGTCGGGGAGTTCCTGGACCGGCCCGACGGCGAGGTGTCGGTGGCGGCGTTCCACAGCGCGGCCGCGGCGTTCTTCCCGCTCCTGCTGCGCGCGCTCGCCTCCGACGGCGCCCCGGTGCCGAGGCTCGCCGACGAGGACGTACCGCAGGAGGAGTTCCCGCGCCTGACCCAGGAGTACGACCTCGTCCTCGCGCACCGCCTCGACCACGCACCACCATGGCCGCACACGGTCTCCGCGACGACCCTGCTGCGCGAACCCCTGGACGTGGCCATGCCGGCCACCCACCCGCTCGCCGCCAAACGCCGCGTGACCCCGCGCGACGTGGCCGACGAACCGTGGATCACGGTCCACGACGGCTTCCCGGTCATGGCCACCATCGAGGCGATCTCCGCCGCAGCGGGCAAACGCCTCCATCTCGCCCACCGCATCAACGAGTTCGCGGTCGTGGCCGAAGCAGTCGCAGCAGGAGGCGGCCTGGCCCTGATGCCCCGCTGGACCACCCGCCCCCATCCCGCCCTGACCCTCAGACCCCTCAGCGGAGTCCGCGCCAGACGCCACATCGACGCCCTCCACCGCCCGGAACGCACCGCCAGGACAGCGGTCCGGACGGTCCTACATGAACTCCACAAGGCGGCCAGAACAATCCAGGAACGCTAGCTGCACCCCCGCCAGGGGCGCGGGGAACTGCGCGACAAGCCACAACCGACCCGCACACGCCCGACGAACAAAAGCCACCCACCCCCTCAGCCGCTCAGAACGAATACCACCGCACCGACTCATCCCCGTCCCGCAACGACCCCACCCTCCGCTCGAACTCGACCAACGCCGCGGGATTGCTCCCCGCGTGCTGCGCCACCCACGCGCAACTGGCCGTCTCCCGTGCCCCCCGCAGCACAGAGCAGCCCTCCCACTCGCGCACATCCCACCCGTACGCCGAGACGAACCCGTCGTAAGCCGCCGCAGGCAACCCGTACCGGTCGCGCGAGAGTGCCATGACCACCAGGTCGTGCTCCCGCAGGTCCGAGGAGAACGTCTCCAGGTCCACCAGCACCGGGCCGTCCGGGCCCACGTACACATTGCGCGGCAGCGCATCCCCGTGGATCGGTCCCGGGGTCAGATGCGGTGTCAGCGCGGCCGCGGCGGCGGCGAAGCCGTCGCGGCGCTCCCTCAGGTACGCCGCGTCGGACGGGGAGATCGCGTCGCCCGCGAGGCGCAGCCAGCGCTCCACGCCGCCCAGCAGCTCGCGCGGCGGCAACCGGAAGGGCGGGGCGGGCAGGGCGTGCACGATGCGCAGGAGTTCGGCCAGATCTCGCGGTTCGGCGTCCCGTACGGGATCCGGCAGACGGTGCCACACGGTCACGGGGTGGCCGTCGACCGACCGGGGCTTCGGCTCGGCTGCGCGGACCGCCGGCACGCCCGCCTCGGCCAGCCACAGGGCGATGTCCAGTTCGCGGCGTGCCCGCTCCAGCAGCTCCGGGTCGCGGCCCACCTTGACCACCAGGTCACCGGCGGCGAACACCGCGTTCTCGCCCAGGGAAAGCAGCCGCGCCGGGCCGGACAGTATGTCCGCAGCGGCCAGTACGTCCCGCGCCCGTGCCTCGTCCATCGTCCGCCTCCGTGTCGTCGTGCCCCTGCCGCCGTCGGCGTCACCATCACGCCATCCGCACGATCCGCTGCGATCAGTCTCGCATTCACACAGGTCGCGAGGGGTGCGCGGGCTCTTGACGGGGCACAGTGCCTTCACGACCATGACCGGGCCCGGCCATGCCGTACAGGACGGTCCGGATGATCAGCACGATCAGGACGGTCAGTACGGTCAGGACGGTGGAGTCGTACCAGAAAGGGAGAACTCGTGGCGTCAGTGGCCCAGGCGGAAAGACCGGTGCGGCGCGCCACCGACCGCGGCGCCTGGTTCCTGGTCCTCCCCGCGCTGATCCCCATCCTCGTGCTGAGCGTGGCACCGCTGCTCTACGGCATCCTGCTGGCGTTCACCGACGCCCAGTCGGGCCGGACGCAGGCCACGCAGTGGATCAGCGGCCTCAACTTCCAGGACCTGCTGCACGACACCCTGTTCTGGGAGTCGTTCCGCATCGGGCTGGTGTGGGCGGTCGGGGTGACCGTGCCGCAGTTCCTGCTGGCGCTCGGCCTCGCCCTGCTGCTCAACGAGGACCTGAAGCTGCGCTGGCTGGCCCGCGCCCTGGCGATCATCCCGTGGGCCATGCCCGAGGTCGTCGTGGGTGTCATGTGGCGGCTGGTCTACAACCCGGACGCGGGCGTGCTCAACGAGACCCTGCGCGACCTCGGCCTCGGCGGGGGCCACGACTGGCTGGCGGGTCTCGCGACCGCGCTGCCCGCAGTTGTGGTCGTCGGCGTCTGGGCCGGTATGCCGCAGACCACGGTCGCCCTGCTCGCCGGACTGCAGAACACCCCGCGCGAACTGCACGAGGCGGCCGCCGTCGACGGAGCGGGCGCCTGGCGCCGTTTCCGCACGGTCACCTGGCCCGCCCTGCGCCCGGTCGCCCTCGCCATCACCGCGCTCAACCTGATCTGGAACTTCAACTCCTTCGCCCTGGTCTACGTCCTGACCAACGGCGGCCCCGGCGGCCGTACCCGGCTGCCCATGCTGTTCGCCTACGAAGAGGCCTTCCGCTACGGGCAGTTCGGGTACGCGGCGGCGATGGGATGCGTGATGGTCGCCGTCGTCTCCGTCCTGCTCGCCCTCTTCCTGGTGGGACGGCTCAGCGGAGGTGACGAGGCATGAGGGCCAGAGCCGGGACCCGCGCAGGGCAGTACATCGCCCTGCTCGCCTATCTCGTCTTCCTCGCCTTCCCGTTGCTGTGGCTGCTGTCCACCGCCTTCAAGTCGCCCCGCGAGCTGGGCAGTCTGCACCCCACCTGGATCCCGCGGAACCCCACGCTCGACAACTTCCGGCAGGCCTTCGACGAGCAGCCCCTGCTGCACGCCGCGCTCAACTCCCTGCTCGCCGCGGCCGGTGCGGCCGTCATCGCCGTCGTGATCGCGACCCCGCTCGCCTACGTCATGGCGCGCCGCCGCACCGCGCTGACCCGGGCCGCCACCGGCTGGGTGGTGGTCAGCCAGGCGTTCCCGCTGGTACTGGTGATCATCCCGCTGTTCCTCGTGCTGAAGAACCTGCGCCTGATCGACTCGCTGTTCGGGCTGACGCTGGTCTACGTGGTGTGGGCGCTGCCGTTCGCGCTGTGGATGCTGGCCGGATACGTCCGTGCCGTGCCCACCGAGGTCGAGGAGGCGGCGGCCGTCGACGGGGCCGGGCGGGCGCGGACGCTGGTGTCGGTGGTGGCGCCGCTGCTCGCGCCGGGGATCGTGGCGACGGGACTGTTCGCGTTCGTCACCGCGTGGAACGAGTTCTTCTTCGCGCTGGTCCTGCTGAAGACCCCGGACAAACAGACCCTGCCGGTGGTCCTCACCCACTTCATCGGCGCCGAAGGGGTCGCGGACCTCGGCCCGCTCGCGGCTGCGGCCTTCCTCGCGACGCTGCCCTCCCTCGTCGTCTTCGCGATCGTCCAGCGCCGGATCACCGGCGGCATGCTCACCGGGGCGGTGAAGCACTGATGCGGGCCCGCATGATCTGCCTCCTCGTCCTCACCCTGCTGCTGGCCGGATGCACCAGCGGCGGCAGCGGTGGCGCGCACGGCCACATCACCCTCCGCTTCCAGTCCCTGGCCTGGCAGCAGGATTCCGTCAAGGCCAACAAGGAGCTGGTCAAGGAGTGGAACGCGAGCCATCCGGACGTCAAGGTCGAATACGTCCAGGGGAGTTGGGACAGCGTCCACGACCAGCTGCTCACCTCCTTCGAGGGCGGTGAGGCACCCGACATCATCCACGACGCCTCCGACGACCTCGCGGACTTCGCCTACGGCGGCTATCTCGCCGACCTGACCGACCTGCTGCCCGCCCGCCTCAAGTCGGACATCCCACAACGGAGTTGGCAGACGGCCACCTTCGGCGACGGCATCTACGGCGTGCCCTTCCTCCAGGAGCCGAGGGTGCTCATCGCCAACTCCACCTGGCTGAAGAAGGCCGGTGTGCGCATCCCGACGCCCCAACGCCCCTGGAGCTGGCCGGAGTTCAGGCAGGTGACGAAGCGGCTGAGCGGCAAGGGGAAGTACGGCGTTGCCTGGCCGCTCAAGGAGCCCGTCTCCGCCACGCTCAACCTCGCCCTGTCGGCGGGCGGCGAGTTGTTCCACCGGGGCGCGGACGGCAAGGTGACGATCCGCTTCGGAGCGGCTGACCAGGTGGTGCCGCGCACGATCCACGACCAGGCGAACACCGATCACAGCGCCTCGCCGACCACCCTGGGCAGCGGCGGCTCAGACACTCTGCCCGGCTTCTTCGCGGGGAAGTACGCGATGGTCCCGCTCGGCTTCTCCTACCGCCAGCAGATCGCGCAGCAGGCCCCCAAGGGCTTCCACTGGCAGGTGCTGCCCGCCCCTGCCGGCGCCGACGGGCTCACCCAGGGCGTCAGCCCGCAGACCCTGTCCGTCGCCGAGGACAGCCCGCACAAGAAGGAGGCGGCCGCGTTCGTCGACTTCCTGCTCCGGCCGCGGAACATGGTCCGCCTGGCCCTGGGGGACTGGATGCTGCCGACCGGCACCAGCGCCCTCGGCGACCCGGCCCTGCACACGACTGAGAACGGCTGGGCGACCGGCACCGCCCTCGCCGCCCACCTCCGCTCCGCACCCGCACAGTCCGTCCGCGGCTACCCGGAGTGGAAGGACAAGGTGGCGACCCCCGCCCTCCAGGAGTACTACAGCGGAGCCATCGGCCTCGGCGAGCTGCGCAGACGCCTGGAGAAGGACGGCAACCTGGTGCTGGCCCGCTATCAGCGCTGAGGGGCGGCAGCGCCGCTGGAAAACCCGTTGCCCCGTGAGGGGCCACCCCCCTAGCGTTCCGTCCGTGGCAGCTTGCAACGCGATCACCGACTCCGGTCTCGGCCGGGGCACCACGCACTCCGTACGGAGGCGTCGTGGCCCCGGTGCCCTGACCGGTACGGAGAGCCGCACCCGCTGATCCCTTCTCGCGGCGCGTGACCCCTTGGCGGCACGCCCCGCGCCCCGTGCATGCTCGCTTCCTGTCTTCCGGCCAGGGCCTCGGCTGCCCTCTCCCTTCTCACGGAAGACAAGGACGCAGGCCATGGCCCGCCCCCGCCCGACCTCCCGCGCGCGCTCGCAGAAGCTCCCCCAGAAGCACCCGCGACAGCTCCGCCAGACGCTCTCGCAGAACTTCCTCGCCGACCGCGCCGCCGCAGAACATCTGGCCCGCCTCGCCGTCCCGCACGGACACGAGACCCCCCTCCTGCTCGAAGTCGGCGCAGGAAAAGGCGCGTTGACCGAGCGACTAGCACCCCGCTGCCGAGAGCTGCGGGCGTACGAGATCGACCGCCGACTGCTCCCGGCACTTCGCCTCCGTTTCGCGGACACACCCCACGTCACCGTCATCGGCGGCGACTTCCTGCACGCCGACCCGCCGCACACGCCGTTCTCCGTCGCCGGGAACCTGCCGTTCCACCGCACCAGCGCGATCGTCGACTGGTGCCTGCGGGCCCCCGCACTCACCGAGGCCACCCTCCTCACCCAGCTCGAATACGCCCGCAAACGCACCGGCGACTACGGCAGCTGGACCCTGGTCACGGTCCTCAGCTGGCCGTGCCACGAGTGGCGACTGGTCGGCCGGGTCGCCCGACGCCGCTTCCGGCCCGTGCCGCGCGTCGACGCCGGGATCGTACGCATCGAACGGCGCGCCACCCCACTGCTCGACCGCGACGCCTACGCCGGCTGGCGGCACCTGGTCGAACTCGGCTTCTCAGGCGTCGGCGGCTCGCTGCACGCCTCGCTGCGGCGGGCGTACCCGCGGCGCCGGGTCGACGCCGCGTTCCGGGCGGCGGGGCTTGACCCCGGGGTCCTGGTCGGAGAGGTGTCCCCGGAGCGCTGGCTGCGGCTGCACGACGTACTGGGCGGGTAGGACGGTGACGTACGGAAAGTATTGCGGTTGCACGAGACGTATCGTCTCGCCTAGCGTCGATCACATGACAAGCCGAGCCCCCGCCACCCGCCCCGCCCACATCGCGATGTTCTCCATCGCCGCCCACGGGCATGTGAACCCCAGCCTGGAGGTGATCCGCGAGCTCGTCGCGCGGGGGCACCGGGTCACGTACGCGATCCCGCCCGCGTTCGCCGAGAAGGTCGCCGCGACCGGCGCCGAGCCCAAGCTGTGGAACTCCGTCCTGCCCGGACCCGACGCCGACCCGAAGGCCTGGGGCAGCGAACTCCTCGACCACGTCGAGCTGTTCCTGGACGACGCGATCCAGGCGCTGCCGCAGCTGACCGAGGCGTACGAGGGGGACGAGCCGGATCTCGTGCTGCACGACATCACGTCGTACCCGGCCCGCGTCCTCGCCCACCGCTGGGGCGTGCCCGCCGTCTCGCTGTCACCCAACCTGGTCGCCTGGGAGGGGTACGAGGAGGAGGTCGCCGAGCCGATGTGGGCGGAGCCGAAGCGCACCCCGCGCGGACAGGCGTACTACGCCCGCTTCCAGGGCTGGCTGGAGGAGAACGGCATCGCCCTGCACCCGGACCCCTTCGTCGGCCGGCCCGACCGCTCGCTCGTCCTGATCCCGAGGGCGATGCAGCCGAACGCCGGCCGGGTCGACGAGAGCGTGTACACGTTCGTCGGAGCCTGTCAGGGCGACCGCAGTGCCGAGGGCGACTGGCAGCGTCCGGAGGGTGCCGAGAAGGTCGTGCTCGTCTCGCTCGGGTCGGCCTTCACCAAGCAGCCCGCGTTCTACCGCGAGTGCGCGAAGGCCTTCGCCGAGCTGCCGGGCTGGCACCTGGTGCTCCAGGTCGGCACGCATGTGGACCCCGGGGAGCTGGGTGACCTGCCGGACAACGTCGAAGTGCGGTCCTGGGTACCGCAGTTGGCGATCCTTCGGCAGACCGACCTGTTCGTCACGCACGCGGGTGCGGGCGGCAGCCAGGAGGGCCTGGGCACGGCCACGCCGATGATCGCCGTACCGCAGGCCGTGGACCAGTTCGGCAACGCGGACATGCTGGTGGGTCTCGGCGTCGCACGCCGTATCGACACCGAGGAGGCGAGCGCCGAGACGCTGCGAGAAGCCGCCCTCGCGCTCGTCGACGATCCCGAAGTCGCCCGCAGGCTGCGGGACATCCGGGCCGAGATGACCCGGGAGGGGGGCACGCGGCGGGCGGCCGACCTCGTCGAGGCCGAACTGCGCAAGCATCAGGCATGAGGAAGGGCCCGTTGGCTCCCCGGCAGCCAACGGGCCCTCACCCAGGGCGGGTTCGGTGGGTTCACACCCGCAGCGGCTCACCCTCGTCGTCCCGCGCCGCGGGCGCGACCACGGCCTCCGCGGCCTCGTCGTGCGTCAGGTCCGGCAGTCGGTGCAGCCACTTCGGCAGATACCAGTTGCGCTCGCCGAGCAGCGCCATCACCGCGGGGAGCAGCACGCCCCGGATGATCGTCGCGTCGATCAGCACCGCGGCCGCGAGGCCCACGCCCATCTGCTTCATGGACTGCATCGACAGCGTGCCGAAGATCGCGAACACGGCGACCATGATGATCGCGGCGCTGGTGACGACACCGGCCGTGGTGACCACACCGTGCTGGATCGCGTCCCGCGTCGTACGGCCCCGCATGCGCGCCTCACGGATCCGCGAGACCACGAACACGTGGTAGTCCATGCTCAGCCCGAACAGGATCACGAACAGGAACAGCGGCAGCCAGGTGATGATCGCGCCGACGCCCTCCGCGCCCACCAGGGACGCGCCCCAGCCGTGCTGGAAGACGGCGACGAGGATGCCGTAGGCGGCGCCCACCGACAGCAGGTTGAGCAGGATCGACGTGATCGCGACCGTCAGCGAGCGGAACGACAGCAGCATCAGCGCGAAGGCGAAGACCACGACGAACGCGAAGACCGGGATCACGGCTCCGGCGAGCTGGTCGTTGAAGTCGTGCGAGCCGGCCACCTGCCCGGTGATCGGTGCCTGCACCCCGTCCACCGTGCCCAGCGTGGCGGGCCGTACCTCGTCGCGCAGCTTGTCCAGGCTGGCACCCGCCTTGTCGAGGTCGGAGCCGCCGACGAGCGGGACGTAGACGTAGGCGACGTTCTGCGCGTCGTGCAGCTTGATCTCGACCGGGCCGCGGGTGGCACCCGAACTGATCGCCCGCGCCTTGAAGTCGGCGAGCGCGGACTTCACCTCGGGGGCGTTGATGTCCTTCGCCTTGACGACCACCTCGGCCGGCTCGGAGCCGCCCGGGAAGGCGTCGTTGACGCGGTTGTACGTCTGCACGATCGGCAGCGAGTTCCCGAACTCCTGGTCCAGCGTGAGGTTCTGGGTCTTCATGCCGACCGCCGGGGCCGCGATCGCGAGCAGCGCGCCGGCCGCGACCAGCACCGACACCAGCGGCCGCTTGAGCACGCCGCGCAGGACCGCGGTCCAGAACCGGCTCTCCCCGTTCGTGCGGGCGGCGCGCCGCTCCATGGCCTTGGCCAGGAACGGGACCTTCCCCTTCTCGACCCGCTCGCCCAGCAGCGACAGCAGCGCGGGCAGCACGGTCACGGAGCCGACCATGGCGACCGCGACGACCATCAGCGAGGCCAGGCCCATCCCCTCGAACGTGGCGAGCCCGGTGAACAGCATGCCCGCCATCGCCACGCACACCGTGATGCCCGAGACGATGATCGCGCGGCCACTGGTGGCGGCGGCGATCCGCAGCGCCGTCTGCCCGTCCCGGCCCGCGGCCCGCTCCTCGCGCTCGCGGCGCAGATAGAACAGGCAGTAGTCGACGCCCACGGCCAGACCGACCAGCAGCATCACGGAGTTGGCGGTGTCGGTCATCGGCTGGATGTGGCTGACGATGCCCATCAGGCCCATCGTCGCCATGATCGCGGTGATCGCCAGCGCGACCGGCAGCAGCGCGGCCACCAGGGCGCCGAACGCGATGAGCAGGATGCCGAGGGCCACCGGCACCGCGGAGAGCTCGGCCTTCTGGAAGTCGTCCCCGAACGCGTCGTCGAACGTCTTCTGCATGCTCGCGCTGCCGATCTCCTCGATCCGCAGCGTCTCGTGGTCCTTCTGCACCCCGTCGACGGCCTTCAGTACGGGCGCCACGCGGTCGCCCGCGCTCTCGGCGTCGCCGCGCATGTCGAACTGCACCAGCGCGCTGCGCCCGTCCTTGGAGATCGTCCGCGTGACGTACGGCGACTTCACGTCCGTGACCTTGCCGGTCGCGTCGACGGCCTTCACGACGGCGCCGACGGCCGCCTTGAAGTCGGCGTCCGTGGCCTTGAGCCCGTCGCCCTTCGCCTGGATCAGGACCGTCTCGCCGGCCGGCTCCTTGATCCCCGCGTCGTCGATGATCTTTGCGGCGGTGTGCGTCTCGCCCTTGAGCTGATCGCTGTCCTTGAGGTCGACCCGGCCCGCCGCGGAGCCGAGCCCCATCGCCAGGACGACGAACAGCACCCAGATACCGACGGCGGCCCAGCGGTGCCGGGCGCTCCAGCCGCCGGCCCGGGCGGCCATGCCCCGCACCCGCGAATCTCCGTTCCCCATGACGGGCCTGCCCCCTCTTGCGCGGTGACGGCCCCGTGCCGCCACCTTCCGCTTCGACGGTATGGGCGGCGTAAGCGCATCTCGTCGTGCTCCCCGGTGAAGTGCCGGGGCGAGAACTCATCCCCTCGGACCCGGCGGACTCACCGCTGGGGAGGACCACGGGCCCTTACATCTATCCGGGCTACCCGAAGGTAGTGATCAGGGTGACCGGCCCGTCCTCGGCTCGTCTCCGCCCCGTCTCCGGTGCGTGTCCGGTCCGTCGGCATCGCTCCTCTTTGTGATTACAGAACCTTGTTGAACAAGTCACAGCTGCGTGTAGGTGTTGCTACGGGCCGGGTCGTTCGGCCAGAGTTTCGCGCAGTCCGCCTCACGCGGACGCGGCCGTCGTGCCCACCCCCACGGGGCACGACGGCCGTCCTAGGGTTGGGGCCATGACGACGACGTATGCGGCGCTGCTGCGCGGGATCAACGTGGGCGGCAGCAGGAAGCTGCCGATGGCCGAGCTGCGGCAGCTGATGACCGGCCTCGGCTATGAGGGCGTACGCACGCATCTGCAGAGCGGACAGGCCGTCTTCACCACCGCGCACGGCGACGAGGAGTCCCTGGCCGCCCGGCTCTCCGAGGCGATCGAGAAGCACTACGGCTTCCCGGTCGACGTCATCGTCCGCGACCACGCCTACCTCAGGGCGGTCGCGGAGGCCTGTCCGTTCCCGGCGGCCGAGCTGGAGGGCAGGCAGCTGCACGTCACCTACTTCTCCGCACCTGTCGACGAGGCGCGCTTCGCGGAGATCGACCGGGAGAAATACCTGCCGGAGGAGTTCCGGCTCGGGGACCGCGCCCTGTACCTCTACGCCCCTGACGGGCTCGGCCGCTCCAAGCTCGCCGAGTACCTGGCGAAGCCGCGCATCAACAAGGGCGTGATCGCCACCAGCCGCAACTGGAACACCGTCGTGAAGCTGGTCGAACTCACCGCACCGTGACCGGCCCCGCGCACGGGGTAGGGATCGGCCCCGCGCACGGGTGTGCGAGGCTCGGGACATGCGCTACATCATCATCGGAGCAGGGGCCGTCGGCGGAGCCATCGGCGGGCGTCTCGCGGGCGCGGACCACGAGGTCGTCCTGGTCGCGCGGGGCGCGCATCTCGCCGCGCTGCGGGACGGCGGGCTGCGGCTGAAGGTGCCGGACGGCGAGTACACCCACCGGCTGCCGGCCGTCGAAGGGCCGGACGAACTGGGGGAGTTGAGGACCGACGACGTACTCGTCCTCGCCGTGAAGACCCAGGACACCGTGGGCGCGCTGCGGACCTGGGGGCCCGCGCCGGTCGCGGGCGGCGGCACGGCGGCCGAGCGGCTGCCGCTGTTCTGCGCCCAGAACGGCGTGGAGGGCCAGCGCCTCGCCCTGCGCGTCTTCCGGCGTGTGTACGGCGTCTGCGTGTGGCTGCCGGCGACCTTCGTCGAGCCGGGTGCCGTCTCCGCCGCGGGCACCCCCCTCACCGGCATCCTGCACCTGGGCCGCCACCCGCACGGCACCGACGAGACCGCCCGGCGGGTCGCCGCCGACCTGGCCGAGGCGCACTTCGAGGCACCGGTCGTGGCCGACGTGGCCCGCTGGCAGTACGCCAAGCTGCAGTCCAACCTGGGCAACGCCCTGGAGGCCGTCGCCGGGCCGATCGCCGGGGACAAGGCGGGAGAGCTGTACGAGAGGGTGCGCGCCGAGGGCGAGAGCGTGCTGGACGCCGCCAAGATCGCGTACGCGAGCGCAGAAGAGCAGCAGGCAACGCGCGGCCACAAGGTCGACCTGGTGCCGCTCGACGGCGCCCCGCGCGGCGGCGGCTCCTCCTGGCAGTCGCTCAGCCGCGGCACCGGCACCATCGAGGCCGACTACCTCAACGGCGAGATCGCCCTGCTGGGCCGGCTGCACGGCGTGCCGACCCCGCTCAACGACCTGCTCCAGCACCTGGCGAACACCTTCGCGCGCGAGCGCCGTGAGCCGGGCTCGATGGGAATCGACGAGCTCGTCCGCCTGGCCGACGAAGCTGTCGAGTCGGCCGAGGCTGTCGCGTTTGTTCAAGAGTCCTGAGCGGGCCCTTCCTAGCGTGGGGTGCATGACGTACGACGACCCGAAGCAACTGCACCCGTACATGACCGAGTGTGCCGCCGAGGCGGCGCGTGTCGCGCGCGGCGTCCCGGCGGACCGGCTCGGCGACCCCACCCACTGCCCCGACTGGGACGTCCGCGCCCTGGTCAACCACTGGGTGCTCTACACCTCCCACGGCCTGGAGCACCGCGCCCTGCGCAAGAACCTCCCCGAGGAACTCACCGCCCGCGACTTCACCGCGGACCCCGATTGGCCCGCCGCCTACGCGACGCAGCTCGACCGCGCGGTGGCGGCCTGGGCCGACCCCGCGGTGTGGGAGGGCGACGTGGACTTCGGCACGGCGAAAATGCCCGCGCTCGACATCGCCTCGATGGTCATCAAGGAGATGGCCGTGCACGGCTGGGACGTCGCCACCGCCACCGGCCAGAAGTTCCACGTCTCGGACGACACCGCCGCCTTCGTCCTGCACGTCGTCGACAAGCACGGCGACGTCTACCGCCAGTACGACGGCTTCGCCGCCCCGGTGCCCGTGCCGGACGACGCACCCGTCTTCGACCGCGCGCTCGCGTCGAGCGGACGGGATCCGAAATTGGGCCAGTGACAATTGGGCAGTGCCATTGGGCGGTGACAATTGGGCCAGTGACACGACGCTCGAATGGGCCGGGACATTGCACCATTGCCCCGTTAACGTCGACACCATGACGAACACCTCGCCCACCCGGGTCGACTTCTGGTTCGACCCCGCCTGTCCCTTCGCCTGGATCACCTCCCGCTGGCTGCTGGAGGTCGAGCGCGAACGCCCGCTCGACCTCCGCTTCCATGCGATGAGCCTGTACCTGCACAACATCGGCAACGAACTCCCCGACTGGTACCGGGAGTTGGTAGACAAGTCCATCGGCCCGGTGCGGGTCGCCGTGGCCGCAGCCGAACGGCACGGGGAGAAGGTCCTGCGCGATCTGTACACCGCGTTCGGCACCCGTATCCACGAGCAGAAGGCCGAGGACTTCGACGCGGTGGTGGCCGACTCCCTGGCCGAACTGGGCCTGCCCGCCGACCTCGCCGCCGCCGCGCACGACCCGGCGTACGACGACGCCGTACGCCGCAGCCACGAGGCGGGCGTCGAGCCCGACTCGGGCGGCTACGTGGGCACACCCACCCTGCACGTGGACGGAACCGTGTGGTTCGGACCGGTGCTGCGGGCGATCCCCCGGGGCGCCCGCGCGGCCGAACTCTTCGACAGCTTCCGGGTGTTGGCGACGGACCCGGATCTCTTCGAACTGAAGCGCACCCGCACGGGGTCGCTGCGGTTCGACTGAACTGGAACTGAAGTGAAGGGAACGGAACTGACTGGCCGACCGCTACGCGCCCAAGGCCGCCGGCACCGCCACTCGCGCCCCGTCGTACCGCTCCAGCAGCACCCGTGCCACCTCCGGCGCCGGGCCGAGCACACCGGCCAGTACGTCCGCCCCGGCCGCGCCCCGCGCGATGCGGTCCGGCAGGAAGCCGGGCGCCAGCACGTACGGGGCGACGGCGACGCGCGCGCAGCCCAGCGCGCGCAGTTCCCGCACCGCGTCCTCGGTGCGGGGAAGAGATGCGGAGGCGAACGCAGGCCGCACGGCGCACCAACCGGTGTGCCGCCACTCCCGCGCGATTTCTGCGATCACTGCGATCGCCTCCGGGTCGGAGGACCCCGCCGAGGCCAGCACGACCCCGGTCGAGGACTTGTCGGCCGGGCTCAACCCGGCCTCGTACAGCCGCCGTTCGAGGGCGGACAGCAGCAGCGGCGACGGACCGAGCACGTCCGCCTGGCGGATGCGCAGCCGCGGCGGCGCGTCCCGCAGGACCGCCGGGATGTCGGACTTCGCGTGGAAGGCGCGCGTCAGCAGCAGCGGGAGCGCCACGACGTCCCGGACGCCCTCCGCCGCCAGGGACTCCAACACGCCGTGCACGGAAGGGATGTTGAAGTCCAGGAAGCCGGTCTCCACGCGCAGCCCCGGCCGCAGCGACCGTACGCGCCGCACGAGGGCGTGCACGGTCGCGGCGTGCCGCGGATCGCGGCTGCCGTGGGCGATCACCACAAGGACGGGGCGGACCGGCTTCACAGGACGCATGGGATCAGCTCTTCACCAGCAGGCCACGGCTGCGCAGCACCCACCGCTCCAGCGGACTGAAGATCAGCAGGTCGATGGCGATGCCGACGAACAGGATCAGCAGGATGGCCTCGAACACCATGGCCATGTCGCTGGCGGTACGGGCGTTCTCCAGGAGCTGGCCGAGGCCCACGCCCAGGTCGGGGAAGCTCGCGATGATCTCCGCGGCCATCAGCGAGCGCCAGGAGAAGGCCCAGCCCTGCTTAAGACCCGCCACATAGCCGGGCAGCGCCGCGGGCAGGGTGACGTGCCAGACGCCCCTGATGCCCGTCGCGCCCATCGTGCGGCCCGCCCGCAGGAACAGCGGCGGCACCTGGTCGACGCCGGACACCAGGCCGTTGGCGATGGAGGGGACCGCGCCGAGCAGGATCACGGCGTACATCATCGAGTTGTTCAGACCCAGCCAGATCACGGCGGGCGGCACCCACGCCACCGACGGCAGCGACTGCAGGCCGGACAGGATCGGGCCGATCGCCGCGCGCACGAACTTCACCCGGGCCACCAGCAGGCCGAGCGGGGTGCCGATGAGCAGGGCGAAAACGAATCCCAGCAGACCGCGCGAGACGCTGGTCCAGATGTAGCCGAGCAGATCGCCCTTGAGCCAGGCGTCCTTGAAGGCGCTGCCCACCGCTCCCGGCGAGGGCAGTTTGGTCGGGTCGTCGACGACCGGGTAGAGCAGCGTCCAGATCACGAGGACCACCGCGATCGCGACGATCGGCGGCAGGATCTTGCCGACGAGGGTCTGCCGCAGGGTCGGACGGCCGGTGGCCGAGGTCTCCAGCGCGTCCAGGCCGGCCTCGACACTCCCGGAGTCCTGGACCGGTGTGGTCTCAGTGCTGGCCATGACGGCGGATCTCCCCACGCAGTACATCGGTGATCTCAAGGGACAGTTCGGCGACCGGCGCGTCCTCGATACGGCGCGGCTGCGGGATGCCGACCGTCCACTCGCGGGCGATGCGGCCCGGACGGGAGGACAGCAGGATCACCCGCTGGGCGAGCCGGACCGCCTCGCGCACGTTGTGCGTGACGAACAGGACGGAGACCCCGGTCTCCTGCCAGATGCGGGTCAGTTCGTCGTGGAGCACGTCCCGGGTGATGGCGTCCAGGGCCGAGAACGGCTCGTCCATCAGCAGCAGATTGCTCTCCTGCGCGAGCGCGCGGGCCAGTGCCGCGCGCTGGCGCATACCGCCCGACAGCTCGTGGACGCGCTTGCCGTACGCGCCCTTCAGCCGGACCAGTTCCAGCAGCGACTCGGCCTTCGCGCGCCGGTCCTGCTTGGCCACGCCCCGGAGTTTCAGGGCGAGTTCGATGTTCTTGCCCGCGGTCAGCCACGGGAACAGGGCGTGCTCCTGGAACATCAGGGCCGGGCGCCCGTCGGTCGCGATGGAGCCCGCGGTGGGCCGGTCGAGCCCCGCCACCAGGTTCAGCAGCGTGGACTTGCCGCAGCCCGAGGCCCCCAGAAGGGTGACGAACTCGCCCGGCGCGACATCGATGCTGATGTCGTCCAGGACGAGCTGCTGCCCGCGGGGCGTCGCGAAGGACTTCGACACGTGGTCGAGGCGTGCCGCGTACTCGACCGTCTCGTCGGCCTTGGCGAGCGTCGTGGTCGTGGCCATGGTCGTCACCTCCTGGGAACTCGTCGGGACGTGCGTCAGCTGGTGCCGAGACCGGCGGCGTCGACGGGGTCCTCGCCCGCGGCCTTGAGGATCTTGTTGAGGACGGTGAGGTCGTAGATGCCCTTGAGGTTCGGCTTCTGCAGCAGACCGGCCTTGACCGCGTGCGCCGCCTCGGTGTTGAGGGTGGCGGCCAGCGGGTCGTCGGTGAACCGGATGGACTTCCACGCCGGGTCCAGGACGTTCGCCGGCAGCTCCTTGCCTGAGTCGATCCCCAGCTGCTTGTTCGCCGCCGTCTTCGCCTTGTCCGAGTTGGCGTTGATCCACTTGTTGGCCTCGACGGAGGCCTTCAGGACCGCCTCGACGGCCTTCGGGTGCTCCTTCAGGAAAGCCTGCCGGACGATGATGTTCGTGATCACGAACTTCTTGTCGGGCCACAGCGTGGACTCGTCGAGGATGGTCCTGCCGCCCTCGGCGACCAGCTTCGACGCGGTCGGCTCCGGCACCCAGGCGCCGTCGATGGAACCGGCCTTGAAGGCGTCCGGGGTGATCTTGTTGTCGGTGCGGACGACCGTCACATCGCCCTTGCCGCTCTGCGCGTCGACCTTCCAGCCCTGTTCCGCGACCCAGTTGAGGAACGCGACGTCCTGCGTGTTGCCCAGCTGGGGCGTCGCTATCTTCTTGCCCTTGACGTCCTTCAGGGACTTGATCTTCTTCGGGTTCACGACGAGCTTGACGCCGCCGGAGGCCGAACCGCCGATGATCTTCAGGCTCTTGCCGTTGGACTTGGTGTACCCGTTGATCGCCGGGGAGGGGCCGAGCCAACCGATGTCGATGGAGCCCGAGTTGAGGGCCTCGATCTCGGAGGGGCCGGCGTTGAAGATCGCGTAGTCGGCCTTGGTGGCGCCCAGTTCCTTCTGGAACAGGTCCTGCTCACGGCCGACCAGCGCGGTCGCGTGGGTGAGGTTGCCGAAGTAGCCGATCTTGACGGAGTCCAGCCCGTCGATCTTCTTGGACCCGGCGGCCACCTTCGCGGTGTCGGTGTCGTCGGAATGGGACCCGTAACCGCAAGCGGCGAGGGCGAGAAGCGGAAGCGCTGCGAGCACGGCTGTGCCGCGGCGAAGGAACTTGCTGCGCGAGCGGTTGGCAGGCACGGGAGGCTTTCCTCTCGTTGGCCCGGCGGTCACGGTCTTTCAGGTCGTGGCCGGGAGGTCGGCAGGTTTGCGTCTACGGCGGTGGGGGGTGAGGGCGCGCAAGCAGTGCGCGTACGTCAGCGCACACATCGCGTCACTCCGCCCTGCCCGCTGCCGAGGTCGCCGCTGCCGACGCGGCCGCCCTCCTTCGCGAACGTGGAGTAGTAGTCGGTGGGGTTCATGTCAGAAGTCCCAACCGTCGTCGTCCGGGTCGTCCTTGACGGGCTCGGGCGAGGCGAACGACTCACCGACCATGCCCGCGGTCAGCGTGGTGCCGTCGCTGGGATCGATGAGGATGAAGGAACCGGTGCGGCGCGAGTCGGAGTAGGAGTCCACCGGCAGCGGCTCGGCGGTACGGATCTTCACCCGGCCGATGTCGTTGGCGACGAGCTGCCCCGGGTGCGGGTGCAGGGACAGGTCGGACAGCGTGAGCCGGGACGGGATGTCCTTGACGATCGCCTTCACGGTGCGGGTGCCGTGCTTGAGCAGCACCCGGTGGCCGACGGTCAGCGCCGCGTCGGCGACATGGCAGACGGTCGCCTCGATGTCCTGCGTGGTCGCCGGGGCGTCCTTGCTGGGCACGATCAGGTCGCCGCGCGAGATGTCGATGTCGTCCTCCAGCAGGAGGGTCACCGACTGGGTGGTCCAGGCGACGTCGACCGGCTCGCCCAGCAGGTCGATGCCGGAGATCCGCGACGCACGGCCGGACGGCAGCACCGTGACCGGCTCGCCGACGTGGAACGAACCGGCGGCGATCTGCCCGGCGTAGCCCCGGTAGTCCGGGTGCTCGGCGGTCCGCGGCCGGATCACGTACTGCACGGGCAGCCGCGCGTGGCAGTGGCTCAGGTCGTGGCTGACCGGGACCGTCTCCAGGTGCTCCAGGACGGTCGGGCCGCCGTACCAGTCCATGGTGGCCGACGGCTCCACCACGTTGTCGCCGACGAGCGCGGAGATCGGGATGGCGGTGACCTCGGGGACGCCCAGTTCGAGCGCGTACGCCGTGAACTCCTCGGCGATCGCGGCGAAGACGGGCTCCTTGTAGTCGACCAGGTCCATCTTGTTGACGGCCAGGACCACGTGCGGCACCCGCAGCAGGGCGGCGATCGCGGCGTGCCTGCGGGTCTGTTCGACGACGCCGTTGCGGGCGTCGACGAGGATGATCGTCAGTTCGGCGGTGGAGGCGCCGGTGACCATGTTGCGGGTGTACTGCACATGGCCGGGGGTGTCGGCGAGGATGAACCGGCGCCTGGGCGTGGCGAAGTAGCGGTACGCCACGTCGATGGTGATGCCCTGTTCGCGCTCGGCGCGCAGGCCGTCGGTGAGCAGGGCGAGGTCGGGGGCCTCCTGGCCGCGGTTGCGGGAGGCGTGCTCGACGGCCTCCAGCTGGTCGGTGAGGACCGACTTGGAGTCGTGCAGCAGCCTGCCGACGAGCGTCGACTTGCCGTCGTCGACGGAGCCGGCGGTGGCGAACCGCAGCAGCGTGGTGGCCGAGAGCTCCTCGGTCGTGATCGTGCTCATGCTTAGAAGTACCCCTCGCGCTTGCGGTCTTCCATCGCGGCCTCGGAGAGCTTGTCGTCGGCGCGCGTCGCGCCCCGCTCGGTGAGCCGGGAGGCGGCGATCTCGACGATCACCTTGTCGATGGTGTCGGCGTCGGAGTCGACGGCGCCGGTGCAGGACATGTCGCCGACGGTGCGGTAGCGCACCTGCCGCTTCTCCACGCTCTCGCCGTCCTTCGGCCCGCCCCACTCGCCGGCCGTCAGCCACATCCCGCCGCGGTTGAACACCTCGCGCTCGTGCGCGAAGTAGATCTGCGGCAGGTCGATGTTCTCGCGGGCGATGTACTGCCAGACGTCCAGCTCGGTCCAGTTGGACAGCGGGAAGACCCGGACGTGCTCGCCGGGGGCGTGCCGGCCGTTGTACAGGTTCCACAGCTCGGGCCGCTGGCGGCGCGGGTCCCACTGCGAGAACTCGTCCCGCAGCGAGAACACCCGCTCCTTGGCGCGGGCCTTCTCCTCGTCGCGCCGCCCGCCGCCGAAGACCGCGTCGAACTTCTCCGCCTGGATCTTCTCCGTCAGCGGCAGCGTCTGCAGCGGGTTGCGGGTGCCGTCCGCGCGCTCCTTGAGGACGCCGCGGTCGATGTAGTCCTGCACGGAGGCGACATGCAGGCGCAGTCCGTGCTGCTCCACCACGCGGTCGCGGTAGGCGAGGACCTCGGGGAAGTTGTGCCCGGTGTCCACGTGCAGCAGCGAGAAGGGGACCGGCGCCGGGGCGAAGGCCTTCAGCGCCAGGTGGAGCATGAGGATGGAGTCCTTGCCGCCGGAGAAGAGGATCACCGGCCGTTCGAACTCGCCCGCCACCTCGCGGAAGATGTGCACCGCCTCGGACTCCAGAGCGTCCAGGTGCGAGAGGGCGTACGGGGCGTCCGTGCCCTCCTCGGCTGTGGCGACGGTCGTCATGCCAGTCCCCTTTCGGTGAGCAGCGCGTGAACCGCGGCCGCGGACTCCTGGACGGTCTGGTGCTGCGACTCGATCCGCAGGTCGGGCGAGTCGGGGGCCTCGTAGGGGTCGTCGACCCCGGTCAGCCCGGTGAGTTCGCCCGCCGCCTGCTTGGCGTACAGACCCTTCACATCACGTACGGAGCACACGTCGACCGGGGTGGCGACGTGCACCTCCAGATACGGCGCCCCGCTGTCCTGATGGCGCTTGCGGACCGCCTCGCGGCTGTCGGCGTAGGGCGCGATCACCGGGACGAGCGCCTTGACGCCGTTGCGGGCGAGCAGTTCGGCGAGGAAGCCGATGCGCTGCACATTGGTGTGCCGGTCCTCGCGGGAGAAGCCGAGGCCCGCCGAGATGAACTCGCGGATCTCGTCGCCGTCGAGCACCTCGACGCGGTGGCCCTCCTCGCTCAGCCGGCCTGCCAGCTCGTACGCGATGGTGGTCTTGCCGGCGCTCGGCAGACCCGTGAGCCAGACGGTGGCTCCGCTCGTCACGTGGTTCTCCAAAGTCGCAGGGGTCGCTTCGGTCACAGCAGTACCAGCCGGACCTGTGGGCGTCGTGTGAGGACCGGGGGCGGCCGTCATCCGTGCAGCCCGCACTCGGTCTTGGCCCGCCCGGCCCAGCGGCCGGCCCGCGCGTCCTCGCCCTCCAGGACCCGGCGGGTGCAGGGGGCGCAGCCGACGGACGGGTAACCGTCCATCAGCAGCGGGTTGGTCAGCACGCCGTGCTCGGCGACGTAGGCGTCGACGTCGTCCTGGGTCCAGCGGGCGATCGGCGAGATCTTGACCTTCTGCCGCTTCTCGTCCCAGCCGACGACCGGGGTGTTGGCCCGGGTCGGGGACTCGTCGCGGCGCAGTCCGGTCGCCCAGGCCACGTAATTGGTCAGGCCCTGCTCCAGCGGCTGGACCTTGCGCAGCCTGCAGCACAGGTCGGGGTCGCGGTCGTGCAGCTTCGGCCCGTACTCGGCGTCCTGCTCGGCGACCGTTTGACGCGGGGTCAGCGTGATGACGTTGACGTCCATCACGGCCTCGACGGCGTCGCGGGTGCCGATGGTCTCCGGGAAGTGGTAGCCGGTGTCGAGGAACACCACGTCCACACCGGGCATGGCCCGGGAGGCGAGGTGGGCGACCACCGCGTCCTCCATGGACGAGGTCACGCAGAAGCGCTTGCCGAAGGTGTCGGCCGCCCATTGGAGGATCTCCAGCGCGGAGGCGTCCTCCAAGTCGCGGCCCGCCTGCTCGGCGAGCGCCTTCAGGTCCTGTGTCGTCTGCTCTTCCGTCACCGCGGTCATGTCGTGTCTCCCCCTGCGTCGGAGTGCTGAAGGCCCCGGGCGAGCAGCCCGAGGAACTTCAGCTGAAAGGCCCGGTTGCACGCCGCGCATTCCCATGCGCCGTGGCTCTCCTCGTGCGGGCGCAGGTCCTCGTCGCCGCAGTAGGGGCAGTAGAAGGGGGCGGCGCGCTCGCTCATGACAGGGCCTCCTCGGAGGCGCGCGCGGCCCAGGCGGCGAACCGCTCGCCGTCCTCGCGCTCGGCCAGGAACCGCTTGAGGACCCGCTCGATGTAGTCGGGCAGCTCCTGCGAAGTGACCTTCAGACCACGCACCTTGCGGCCGAACCCGGCCTCCAGGCCGAGCGCGCCGCCGAGGTGCACCTGGTAGCCCTCGACCTGCTCGCCCCGGTCGTCGAGCATCAACTGGCCCTTGAGACCGATGTCCGCGACCTGGATACGGGCGCAGGCGTTCGGGCAGCCGTTGAGGTTGATGGTCAGCGGCTCGTCGAAGTCCGGCAGGCGGCGCTCCAGTTCGTCGATCAGCTGCGAGCCGCGCTGCTTGGTCTCGACGATGGCGAGCTTGCAGAACTCGATGCCGGTGCAGGCCATGGTGCCGCGCCGGAAGGTGGACGGCCGGGCGGTGAGGTCCAGCGCCTCCAGCCCTTCCACGAGCGAGTCGACGCGGTCCTGCTCGACGTCGAGGACGATCATCTTCTGCTCGACGGTGGTGCGCACCCGGCCCGAGCCGTGCGCCTCCGCCAGCTCGGCGATCTTGGTGAGCGTGGCGCCGTCGACGCGTCCCACGCGCGGGGCGAAGCCGACGTAGAACCGGCCGTCCTGCTGCCGGTGCACGCCGATGTGGTCGCGCCACTGCTGGACCGGCTGCTCGGGGGCGGGTCCGTCGATCAGCTTGCGTCCGCCCAGGTACTCGTCCTCCAGTACCTGCCGGAACTTCTCCGCGCCCCAGTCGGCGACCAGGAACTTCAGCCGGGCGCGGGTGCGCAGCCGGCGGTAGCCGTAGTCGCGGAAGATCGAGATGACGCCCTCGTAGACGTCGGGGACCTCGTCGATCGGCACCCAGGCGCCGAGCCGCACGCCCAGCTTGGGGTTGGTGGACAGGCCGCCGCCGACCCACAGGTCGAAGCCGGGGCCGTGCTCGGGGTGGCGTACGCCGACGAAGGAGACGTCGTTGATCTCGTGCACCACGTCCAGCAGCGGCGACCCCGAGATGGCCGTCTTGAACTTCCGGGGGAGGTTGGAGTAGGCCTTGTTGTTCAGAACGCGGCGCTTCATCTCCTCCAGCGCCGGCGTCGGGTCGATGATCTCGTCCTCGGCGATGCCCGCGACCGGGGAGCCGATCATCACACGCGGGGTGTCGCCGCAGGCGGTGACCGTCGACAGGCCCACGCCCTCCAGACGCTCCCAGATCGTCGGGACGTCCTCGATGCGGATCCAGTGGTACTGGACGTTCTGCCGGTCGGTGATGTCCGCGGTGCCGCGCGCGAACTCCTGCGAGATCTCCCCGATGACCCGCAACTGCTGGGTGGTCAGCGCTCCGCCGTCGATGCGCACGCGCATCATGAAGTACTCGTCGTCCAGCTCCTCCGGCTCCAGCACCGCGGTCTTGCCGCCGTCGATGCCGGGCCTGCGCTGGGTGTACAGACCCCACCAGCGCATCCGTCCGCGCAGGTCACCGCCGTCGATCGAGTCGAAGCCGCGCTTGGAGTAGATCGTCTCAATGCGTGTCCGCACATTGAGACCGTCGTCGTCCTTCTTGGTCTGCTCGTTGCCGTTGAGCGGGGTGAAGTGCCCCGCGGCCCACTGGCCCTCACCGCGGTGACGGCTCACCTTGCGGCGTGGAGTCGCGGCGGCAGGCTTCTGCGGGGTGGCGGCCATGGTTGATACGTCCTTCGGGACAGGCGTGAATGCGGCTCTGACCTGCGCGTGCGGGCGCATGGGCATACGTGCGCGTCGTTGCGCGGGGGGAGAGAGTCAAAAGGTGCCGGGCGTGCTGCGCCGGTGGCCGAAGGCCACCGTGGAGCAGATCAGCTCGCCGGACAGATGGCGCTGGACATGCGGCCGAGGTCGACGTGCCGCCGACTCACCAAGGCAATTCCAGTTCCAGACATGACGGAAGCGTGGCACGGCAGTCTGGACACAGTCCAGCTTCGTCCACGATGCGGACATCCTTGTCCCGAATTATGGGACAGGCGTGTCCTCGATCACATCGGCTGCGACCGGTCTTGTCGGCGCAGGTCAGGCCGGGTATGCACCGGCCCACGGACCGGGAGCGGGCACCTCGGGCTGCTCCTCGACCCTGGTGTCGAAGAGCGTGAAGCCCCGGCGCCGATAATTGTCCATGGCGTGCTCGCCGTCCAGGCTGCAGGTGTGCACCCAGACCCGCTTGGTCCGCGGGCGCTCGGGCCAGCGTTCGGCGAGGTCCCAGGCGCGGGCGGTGCCGTAGGAGAGCAGGTGCCCGCCGATGCGGCGGCCGCGGAAGGCGGGGATCAGCCCGAAGTAGGCGATCTCCACGACCCCGTCGTCCTGCGGGTCCAGCTCGATGTACCCGGCGGGTGTGCCCCGGTCGTAGGCGACCCAGGTCTCCGCGCCCGGCCGGTCCAGCTGCTCCTGCCACCGCGCGTACGTCCAGCCCAGCCGGTCGATCCAGCGGATGTCGCCGCCGACCGACGCGTACAGGAAACGGCTGAACTCGGGGGAGGGGATCTCGGAGCGGACGATCCGCACGTCCCCCTCCGGCGCGGCGGCCGGCAGCAGGTCGGCGGGGTCGGTCTGCTCCAGGGACCAGGTGGTCACGGGGATGGTGGTCATGACCGCCAGAAAATCATCTACCCCAGAGATCTGTCGATCGAGGCCAGCGGCAGCGCGTAGAGCATCGGTCCCGACTGCGACCAGACCTCGCCGCTGTCCTCGGCGTAGGAGAGCGACCCGGCCCGCGGGGTCCAGCAGTGGTTGGACTCGTCCGACCCGCACCGGGTGGCCTGCGCCTTGCGGGCGTTCTGCCGCCAGAGTGTGCCGTGGCCGTCCGGGTCACCGTCCGAGCGGGCCAGATACCACTGCGAGCGGTACGACAGCACACCGCCGACGCCGTCCGTCCTCGTCTCGTACGCCCGGTCCGGGACCGCGCGCCCCGCGGCGTCGGTGGCCAGCAGTCCGGCGCGGACCGGGTCGCTGCTGAAGGCGTAGCGCCACAGCAGGGTGGTTCCTCGACTGTCCGCCCGCACCCGCTCGCTCGCCACCAGGCTGTCCGGCGCGGTGCTGCGGTCCAGGGAGATCGCCGCCGGTCGCGCGCCATGACCGGTCGGGCGGTACGAGCCGATCGCGGGCAGCACGTACCGCGAGCCCTGCGCAGCCCAGCCGCCCTTCACCCGGCCGACCGCGCCGCTGTTCACGGTGGTCCGCTGGATGCGGTGCATGTCGTACACGTACAGCCCGTCGGCGGCGGTGACCAGCAGCTTGCCCTGATACCAGACCATGCCCGAGACGGGGGAGGACAGCCCGCGGTAGTTGCGGCCGCCGTCGACCGGGACGACGAGCGACGCCCAGGCGTAGGTGAGCCTGGCCGGGTCGGTCGCGTCGACGACCGCGAGCCGGGCGGAGCCGGGCTTCGCCGAGCGGCCGGTGTCACGGCTCCAGCCGGAGAGGATCACCCGGTGCTCGCCCCAGTGACCGTCGTCGTCCGCGTCCCCGGACGTGGTGACCGCGCCCGCCCGCCAGCCGCGGGTGTCGGCGGCGTCCCAGCAGTACGCGCGCGTGGCCGCCGGAGCGAGGGGCAGCGCCGCGCGCTCGGTGGACGCGCAGTCGCCCGCGCCGAGCAGCGAGTGGTCGGCGTCGGCGAGGACCGTGCTCACACCCACGGGCCTGCCCATCGCGGAGGAGAGTCGGTCGAGCGTGCTCTGCGGCACCTCGCGCTCCTGGAGGCGCAGCCCCGCGGCCGCCCGGTCGGAGGAGGCGAGGGTCTTCAGGGCCCCCGGCTTGTCACCGACCGTGGCCTGCGACGCGCTGATCATCGTGGCGGCGGCGGTGAGCGCGAGGGCGGTCCCGGCCAGGGCGGCGCGCAGCGCACGGCCCCGCTTCTGCCTGCGGTGTCGGCCACGTTGCGTCATACGTCCTCCCGAGGCGGGCCAACTGCGTTTATTGGTCCGAGCGTTGACCAAAGGAGCAGGTGGGGTGGCCCGTAGAGGGATGCTACGGCAGTCGGGGCCGTCCGGGGACAAAGACCCTGCAATTATGCGGAAGATGGGCCCATGGGGTGACTCAGGGGGACGCCCCGGTCACTGGGCGGTCACGATCAAGGCGCCTCGAACGGCTCGCGCACCCTGAGCACCGCCGGTGCCGTCGACTGCGGCAGCAGATCGACCGGAGCGGCCGGCAGCAGCAGCTCCACCTCCGCGTCCTCCGCGAAACGGTAGGGCCGGTGCTCCAGCAACCCCCCGAGATAGCGGCGCACTCGGGACATCTCCGCCCGTACCGTCACCCTGCGGGCCGGGTCGCCGAAGACCTCCTCGGCCAGGTCGGCGGCGCTGCACCCGCTGCGGTGCAGCGCGAGCAGGTAGAGCAACTCGGCGTGCCGGGGGCTCAGTTCGTGGGTCCACGAGCCGGCGCTCCCGGACACCGTCACCGAACAGCGGCGCGGCACCGTCAGATCCAGCAGGATGTGCGTGGCGCCGCGCGGCAGCGGCTCCTCCGAGACCCGGAGCAGCCAGCCCTCCCCGAGCGGCTCCACCGCGCACAGACCGAGCGGCGGCAGCCGCCGGCGGCCCGCCGAAAGGGACTTGGGCAGGGTGATCCGAGCGGTGTACGGCATCCCGGTCACCGCAGCCGTCCAGCCGTCCCGGTCCACCGCCACTGCCCGGCCGCCCACCCGGGCCAGCACCGGCGCCGCCACCGCGCGCAGCCGCTCCAGCGAGCCCAGATGCAGTTCCCGCAGCCGCGCCTCGGCCAGCTTGGCCACCGAGTCGACCCAGGCGAGGGTCGCCGGATGCATCGTTTCCAGCGGCCCGCTGACGTCCACGATCCCCAGCAGCCGGCCGTCCCGCGGATCCGTGATCGGCGCGCCGGTGCACGTCCAGGAGGTCTGCGAACGCACGAAGTGCTCGGAGGCGAAAACCTGTACGGGTCTGCGCACCACCGCGGGGGTGCCGATGCCGTTCGTGCCGACGACGTCCTCCCGCCAGTCCGCGCCGAGCTCAAAACCGAGGTGGTCCGCCTTGCGCAGAACGGACGGGCTGCCCTCCCGCCACAGCACCCGGCCGTCCGCGTCGGCGACCACCATGATGTGGTGGGCGACGTCCGCGACCGACAGCAACCCCTCGCGCAGCACCGGCAGGACGTGCCGCAGTGTCGTGGTCTCCCTGCGCCGCCGCACCTCGTCGGCGGGCAGCAGCCCGGAGCGGCGGCCGCGCTCGGGGTCGATGCCGCTGCGCAGCATGCGCCCCCAGGACTGCTCGATCACCGGGCGGGGGGCGACCGAGGTGCGCTGCCCGGAGAGCCGGGCGGTGCGGACCTCGCTCAGTACGCGCGCCGCCTGGGCCGTGTCCACCATGGCGAGCTGCGTCACGTCCGTCGGCGGATGCGCCACTGGTCCTCCCGCAAGAAGGGCTCGGGACAACCGGTTTCCGTCGCCTTTCGGCCACGGAGCCCGAAGCCGTCCGCACTGTCCGTCTCATAGTGCCGTCCGGCGCTGACTGACGGAGACAGTCCAGCCACAGACAGCAGCAAGTTGCAACCCCTTGCAACCCTGGTGAAGCGCTCCCGGACTGTTTGAATATTGGGCAACGCCGTCCCGAGCGGCGTTCTTGGCCTTGTAAGGGGCCAGCTGGGCGGGGGTGATGCCGTGTCGGCGCAGCATCACCCCCGCAACGCGTCCGCACAGCTCAGACCGGCGGCCGGGCCCGCTCGACGATCGACGCCAGGTCCAGGGTGTGCGGCAGGGTGCCGAACGCGGAGCCGCCGTCGCCGCCCAGCCGCGAGCCGCAGAAGGCGTCGGCGACCTGCGGTGGCGCGAACCTGACGAGCAGTGAGCCCTGCAGCACCAGCGCGAACCGCTCCGTCAGCCGCCGCGCGCGGGTCTCGATGCCGTCCAGATCGGCCAGTTCGGTCAGCAGGTTCTTGATCGCGGCGTCCAGCCGGTGGTCGGCGCCGCGGGCCTTGCCGACCTCCTGGAGGTAGGCGTTCAGGGCCTGCGGCTCCCGCTGCAGCACACGCAGCACATCCAGTGCCTGGACGTTGCCGGCGCCCTCCCAGATCGAGTTGAGCGGCGACTCGCGCACCAGCCGGGGCAGCCCCGACTCCTCCACGTACCCGTTCCCGCCCAGGCATTCGGCGGCCTCGACGACGACCGAGGGGCAGCGCTTGGTCACCCAGTACTTGGCGGCCGGCACCGCGATCCGCAGCAGCGCCCGCTCCTGCTCGCCGCCGTCGTCCCAGGCGGCGGCCAGCCGCAGCGCCAGCGTGGTCGCCGCCTCGGACTCCAGCGCCAGGTCGGCCAGGACGTTGCGCATCAGCGGCTGGTCGGTGAGTTTCGCGCCGAACGCCTCCCGGTGGCCGCAGTGGTGCACGGCCTGCGCCACCGCCTGCCGCATCAGTCCGGCGGAGCCCAGCACGCAGTCGAGGCGGGTCGCGGCCACCATGCCGATGATGGTCCGCACCCCGCGCCCCTCCTCGCCGACCCGGCGCGCCCAGGTGCCGTCGAACTCGACCTCGGCGGAGGCGTTGGAGCGATTGCCGAGCTTGTCCTTGAGCCGCTGGAGCAGGAAGACGTTGCGGGTGCCGTCCTCCAGCACGCGCGGCACGAGGAAACAGGAGAGGCCGCCCGGCGCCTGCGCGAGCACCAGGAAGCCGTCGGACATCGGGGCGGAGCAGAACCACTTGTGGCCGGTCAGCTCGTACGTCCCGTCCTCGGCGAGCGGCCGTGCGGTCGTCGCGTTGGCCCGTACGTCGCTGCCGCCCTGCTTCTCCGTCATGCCCATCCCGAACAGGGCGCCGGGCTTGAGGGGGGCGGGGCGCAGCTCGCGGTCGTAGATCACGGACGTCAGTCGCGGCTCCCACTCGGCGGCGAGTTCCGGGTCCGTACGCAGGGCGGGTACGGCGGCGTGGGTCATCGACAGGGGGCAGAGGTTCCCGGCGTCGACCTGCGTCCACACCACGAACGCTGCGGCCCGGCGGACATGACCGCCGGGCCGGTTCCAGGCCGCGGTCAGGCCCGCCGAGACACCCTTGCCGAGCAGCCGGTGCCAGGCGGGATGAAAGTCGACCTCGTCGATCCGCCGCCCGTGCCGGTCATGCGTACGCAGCCGGGGCGCATTCTCGTTCGCCTGCACAGCCCACTCCTGCAACTGCGCCGACCCCGAAGCCTCCCCGAGCGCGCCCAACTCACCACGAACCTCATCGAGCAGCCCGCCATCCACATGCCGCTCAACAGCCTCCCCCAACACCCGATCGGCCCCGAAAACGTCGTACCCGACCAGGGGCGGGGGCTGATTGCTCACGATGTGAGTACGACGCGCCATGCGGCGAAGGTACCCCGGACGGGGCTGCCGTCACACCGGGGACATGGACCGACGGGCGCCGCCCCGACCGCGGCCCTGGTTCCGTCCGCCCACGAGGGCCCGCGCCTCAGCCCCACCGAGGACACGGGCGCCCCCAGCAGCCCGGTCCGGGGGGCCTGCGCCTGGGACTCCCGCTACGGCGCCGGACGGGCGGTGCCCCGGGACGCCGGACCCGGCTGACCACGGGTGCCAGCTGCTGGACGAGCATGTGTGCCCGGGCCCGGGGGTGGCGCCCCGGGACTGCCGCGTTGGCTATAGCCCCCGCCTGCAAGTGTCCCCGGGCGCCGGGGGCGGGCGGACACGCACGCCCGACCCCGACCGGACACCCACGCCCCGGCGCCGGACCAACCCGTCACGCCAGCCCGGCCCGGCCAACCGCGTGCGCCCGGCGGTCGACTCGGTCAACGGCGTACGCCGGCCGCCGCCCGATCAAGCCAACCTAGCCATAGCCGGCTCCGGTTCCATCGCGTCCGCCGGCCAGCCCTCTCGGTACACCGTGTCCAGGTAGCGTTCGCCGAGGTCTGGGGCGATGGCTACTGCGGTCAGGGCCTGGTGGGCGTGTTCGGCGAGCCATTGGCCGGCGCCGCTGATGACGGTGCCCGTGGAGCCGCCGAACATGAAGCCGCGGGCGGCCAGGCGGCGGCAGGCGAGGATGGCGTCGCTCTCCTCGACGCGGACCAGGTCGTCCACGTAGGACTCGTCGAGCAGGGCCGGGGGCACGCTCATGCCGAGCCCCGGGACCATGCGCCGCCCGGCCACCCCGCCGAAGCTCACCGAGCCGACGGTGTCGATCGCGACGATGCGCACCCGGCGCCTCCGCTGCCAGAACCAGCGGGCGCAGCCCATCAGGGTGCCGGTCGTGCCGGCCCCGACGAACAGGACGTCCAGGTCCGGGAAGCGGCGGGCGATCTCCGGCGCGGTCGTACGGAAGTGCGCCCGCCAATTGCCCTGGTTCTGGTACTGGTTGAGCCACACGTACCGGTCGTCGGAGGCGCACAAGGCGTTGACGTACGCCATCCGCGCCCCCAGGAACCCGCTGAGCGTGTCGGGCTCGTCGATGACGTGCACCTGGGTGCCGAGCGACTCCATCAGCCGGATCGTCGGCTTGTTGCAGCGCGCGTCGGTCACGCACAGAAACCGGTAGCCCCGGCTCGCCGCGATCACGCTGAGCGCCACCCCCAGGTTCCCCGACGAGGACTCCACCAGGACCGCGCCCGGTCGCAGCCGCCCCTCGCGCTCGGCCGCGTCGACCATCTCCGTCGCCGCCTTGAGCTTGATGGACCCGGCGAAGTTGAACCCCTCGCACTTCAGGTACAGAGGCAGCCCCAGTGCGGCCCGAAGGTCGACATAGAGCTCCTCCTCGTTGAACTGAACAGGATCAGAAATGACGGGCATGATGCCCCCCCTCCTCATGCGCCACGGGCCGGTCAGCCATGCCTTCGCAGCTCGTGGAAGAACCCGTCGACGACGTGCAGCCCACCCCTGCGGGCCACTTCGTCGTGAACGAACTTGCCGACCGCCAGGTCGAGCACCCCCAGCCCGAACGGCGAGAACACCACCGTGCGGTCACCCGGCACGGACACCCGCCCGGTCAGGACGTCGTTCAGCGTGCCGTCGATGAACTCCCGGTTCCCCGTGAGCGTTTCGGTCAGATGCGGCGACGTCTGCGCCTTCAGGCAGTGCTCGACGTCGTCGACGTAGTTGGCCGACGCCAGCAGGATCTGCGGGTCCAGGTCGCGCAACGACACATGCAGCACCAGCGGATGGTGGTCGAACCACGACACGTCGTGGATGTGCGGGGTTGCCGCGACCGTCGCGAACACCAGCAGATCGCTGGAGCGCACCAGGCTCTCGGCGCTGTCGTGCACCGTGAACCGCCCCTTGGCGCCCGTGCGTTCCAGGTATCCGCGGAAGCCCGCCGCGCTGCCGGGCGACAGGTCGTACACGCCCGTCTCCTCGAACTCCCAGCCCGTCGCGGTCAGATGGGTGTGGATGTAGCGGGCGATCAGACCGGTCCCGACGAAGCCGACGCGCGGCGGCCGCTGCCGGGTCCGGCTCAGCCGGTCGGCGGCCAGCGCGGCCGAGGACGCCGTGCGCGTCGCGCTGATGACCGAGCTCTCCAGACATGCGAACGGATAGCCGGTCTCCGGGTCGTTGAGGATCAGCACGGCCGACGCCCGCGGCAGCCCGGCATCCGTGTTCTCCGGGAAACTGGAGATCCACTTCAGCCCGTCCACCCGCAGCTTCCCGCCGAGCGAGGCCGGCAGCGCGATGATCCGCGACGAGGGACGGTCCGGGAAGCGCAGGAAGAACGACGGCGGATTGACCGCGTCACCCGCCCCGTGCAGCCGGTACACGGCCTCGACGAGCTCGGCGATCTGCGGCTCGTGGCCCGCCAGCACCTGCTGCACCTGCTCGCCGGAGATCACCGCGAACGGCGGTGCGGCCAGGGCGCCTTGAGCGGCACTGTCAGTGGTGGTCATGCGGTCCTCACTTCGATGGTCGGCGCGCAGTCCGTCAGCCGGACCGGCTCGCCGAGCGCGGCCAGCACCTCACGCGGCCCCTCGAAGGGCTCCCTGCTGTGCGAGGTGCGGATGTTGTCGACGAGCAGCAGGTCACCGGAGTGCCACGGCTCGCGCAGGGTGTGGGCCTCGTAGACCTCGTTGATGGTCTTCACGACGCCCTCGTCGAGCGGATCGCCGTTGCCGAAACGGGTGTTGAAGGGCAGCCCGTCGGAGCCGTAGACGTCGACCAGGTACTCGCGCACCTCGGGGTCCATCGTCCACTCGTTGAGGAAGGCGATCTGGTTGAACCAGCAGCGGCGGCCGGTCACCGGGTGGTGCAGCACGGCGCTGCGGTGCTGCCGGGTGCGCAGCGAGCCGTCGTCCTGCCAGTCGAACTCGATGGCGTTCGCCCGGCAGTAGTCCTCGACGGCCGTGCGGTCGTCGGTGCCGAAGGCCTCGGCGACCGAGGCCCCGATCTCGTCGTTGTATGTCCGCGTCAGCACCCAGCCCTCGCGCTCGAACCGCTCGACCAGATCGGCGGGCAGCGCGTCGAGGACCGTCGGGCTGTCGGCGAGCGCGGTCGCGCCGCCCTCGTCCGGCGCCACCAGGCAGGCGTATTGCAGAAGGCCCGGGAACTCGAGCCCGTAGCTCAGCTCGTGGTGCATGCACATCGGCTGGTTGGAGGGCCACTTGGAGGACGAGTACACGCCCTGGGAGTAGGCGCGGCGCGGTGCGAACGGCTCCCGGTCGGCCATCAAGCGGTCGCTCGACAGTTGCCGGAACACCTCCTGCGTGACGCCGGGCCCGTCCAGGCCCAGGCCGCGCACGAGCAGGCTGCCGTGCTCGGCGACGGCGGCACGCAGCGCGCCGCGGTGCTCCGCGGCCCAGCCGGCCGTGTCGCCGTCGGACTTGGTGTGCAGGATCGGCGGCCGGCCCGGGGCCAGTTCGATGTCGGACAAAGCAGCAGGGGACGTGTGCGACATGGCACTGGTTCCTTTCAGTGGCGCTGGTCCAGCAGCCCCGCCAGATCGGCGAGGACAGGGTGGCGGGTGACGTCCTTGAGGCTGATCGCCCGGTCCAGGGCGATCGCCAGCTTCACGGCGGACAGCGAGGTGCCGCCGCGGTCGAAGAAGTGGTCCGTGCGGCCGATCCGGTCGGCGCTCACGCCGAGCACCTCGGCCCAGGCGGCGGCCATCCGCCGCTCCGCGGGTGTGTCCGGCGCCTCGCAGTCCGCGGAGTCGAGCTGTTCGGCCAGCGCGGTCAGCGTCTTGCGGTCGATCTTGCCGTTGGCGGTCAGCGGCAGCGCCTCGCGCCAGTGCACGACGGCGGGGACCATGTACGTGGGCAGCGAGGCGGCCAGCTTGTTCTGCACCTCTTCGGCGCCCACCGGCTGGTCGCCGGTGCAGAACGCCACCAGCTGCTCGCCCCGTACGACGACGACCGCGCCGTCCCGCACGCCGGGCACCCGCAGCAGCGCGTTCTCGACCTCGCCGATCTCGACGCGGAAGCCGCGGATCTTGATCTGGCTGTCGCGGCGGCCGAGGAACTCCAGCTTCCCGTCGGGCAGCCAGCGCCCGTGGTCGCCGCTGCGGTACAGCCGCTCGCCGGGCCGGTACGGGTCCTCGCCGAAGGCGGCCCTCGTGCGCTCGGGGTCGTTGACGTAGCCACGGCCCACGCAGACGCCGGAGAAGACGATCTCGCCGGGTGCGCCCAGCGGCACGGGCGCCAGGTCCTGGCCGACGACATACACCCGTACGTTCGCGATCGGCCGCCCGAGCGGTACCCGGTCCTGGTCCGGGACCCGCTCCATGACCTCGTGGTTGGTGTCGTCCGAGGTCTCGGTCAGGCCGTAGGCGTTGACCAGCCGGATCCCGGGCATCGCGTCGAACCAGCGCTGCACGAGCTCCTTCTTGACCGCCTCACCGGTGACCGACACACAGCGCAGGTCGGGCAGTTCGCGCGGCCGCTGCTCCAGCTCGGCCAGCACGGCCTCCAGATAGGACGGCACGATCTGCAGGACGTTGACCCGGCCGCGCGCGATCGTGTCCACGAACCGGGGCACGTCCAGGATCGTCTCCTGCCCCACCAGCAGCGTCCGCCCGCCGACGAGCAGCGCGGAGACCAGCTGCCACAGGGAGATGTCGAAGCACTGCGGCGCGGTCTGCGCGACCGTCCGCCCGGCCCCGACGCCCAGGTCGTCGATCTTGGCGAGGACGTGGTTGAGGAAACCGGCGTGCTCGCACATCGCGCCCTTGGGCTCACCGGTGGAGCCGGAGGTGAAGTAGATGTAGGCGAGTTGGCCGGGCTCGACGGGCACGCCGAGGTCGTCGTCGGCGTGGTCCTCCGCGTAGGCGTCGTCCACGAACAGCCTGCGGGTGCCTTCGTCGACATGACCGGCGCTGCCGTGCTCGGTGAGCACGAGCGCGCAGCCGGCCCGGCCGAGGGTGGTCGCGATGCGGTCGGCCGGGAAGTGCGGCTCGATCGGCAGGTAGACGCCGCCCGCCTTGAGGACGCCGAGCACGCCGGCCAGCCAGTCGAGGTTGCGCTCCATGACGACCGCGACCACGCCCTCGCTGCCCAGCCCGCGGGCCAGCAGCGCCCGGCCGATGCGGTTCGCACGGGAGTTGAGCTCCCGGTACGTCCACTCCCGGTCGTCCTGGACGGCGGCCACCGCGTCCGGGTGCAGCAGCACCCGCTCCTCGAACAGCTCGTGCACGCGCCGGTCGGGCAGCGTCCGCTCGGGCCCCGCCAGCTCCAGAAGCTGGAACCGGATCTCCTCCTCGGACAGCAGGCTCGTCCGCTCGGGGTGGGCGAGCGCGGTGAGGTGGTAGCCGGCGATGCGGGCGGCGGCACCGGCGTCGAGCACGTCGGTGCGGTAGCGCAGGCGCAGCGTGCGTCCGGTGACGGTGACGTGCAGGGCGCCGTCGTCGGGCCCGGACGTCACCTCGTCCTCGCCGGACAGTGCGGCGAGCACCCTGGTGTGTGCGGCCGCCAGCTCGGCCGGCGTGCAGGGCACTCCGTCCGGCAGCGGGACCTCGTACTCCGCGACGCCCACGACCGGGTCGAGCGTCCAGTGCGGAATGGTTTCCATCAGTGGTTCCCCCCTGTGTTTCCGTGCGTTGTGTTCACGCGTGCCTCGGTGCGACCGCCGGGTTACCGCCCCAGTGCGCCCCCGCCGGCATCTCCTCGCCCTTCATCAGGAAGGAGTCGGGGGCGAGGACCGCGCCGTCGCCCATGGAGACGCCGTAGTGCACGAGTGCTCCGGTGCCGAGCGTGCAGCCGGCGCCGATGGTGATGTGGTCGGACTTGAAGGTGCCGTCCTCCTGCGAGTGGGCCTGCACCTTGGTGTGGGCGGCGAGGGTGCAGTCGTCGCCGATCGCGGCGAGCGTGCGGTCGGTGATGTAGCAGCCGTCGTCGAAGACCCGGCGCCCGATCCGTACGCCCAGCAGCCGCCACACGAACGTCTTGAACGGCGTCCCGTTGAACACCACGAGGTGGTTGTCGGGCACCTTCCACAGGCGCTCCACCCACCAGAAGTGCGGGTCGTAGATCGAGACCAGCCGCGGCTCCAGCGGGCGGAAGCGGGTGATCAGCCGCTCCACCAGCACGTAGTAACCGGTGCTGAACACCAGGCCCACCAGCAGGGACGCGCCGATCACCAGTCCGCCGAGGATGCCGTCGGCGCCGTACAGGTCGAAGGCGGCGAAGCCGAGCACGCTGAGGGCGAACCAGTGCAGCCAGCGCACGAACAGGAACAGGCCCATCGAGCGCAGGTTGTAGCGGTTCTTCAGGGCCAGCCTGCGGCGCAGCTCGTCGCCCTCGCGGTAGTGGTCGAAGCGGCTGTCGCGCTCCACCGAGCGCGGGATCTCGAAGGCGGGCGAGCCCAGCAGGCCCACGCCCTCGCGCACCTCGCCGTCCAGCGGGACCATCACCTTCGTCGCCAGCAGGACGTTCTCGCCGGTGCGGCCGCCGCTGGGGTAGGCGATGTTGTTGCCGAGGAAGCTGTGCGCGCCGATCGTCACGCGGGAGACCCGGAAGGACGTGCCGGAGAAGTCGGCGTTCACGACGGACAGCCCGTCGGCGACCATCGTGCCGCTGCCCACGGTCACCAGGTGCGGTGTCTCGTGCTGCACCTCGGTGCCGAAGTTCGAGCCGGTCTGCTCGACGTGCGAGAGGTCGTACCCGATGGACCTGAGGTAGTGGACGATGTACGAGCTGTCGCCGAAGAGCCACTTGAAGAACTTGATGTTGCTCATGCGGGCGATCGCGCGCTGCAGCGAGTAGTGGAAGCCGTAGAGCGGATAGACCTGGTCCGGGCGGAGCATCCGGCCCAGCAGGCGCGGCAGCACGGACACGCCGAGGAAGCCGAGGACCAGGAAGGCCGCGTAGGCCGCCAGCGAGAAGCCCAGGGACTCGCCGTAGAACGCGGCCGAGCCCAGGTCCTTCGAGGTCGGGTCGAGCAGCTTGTCGAGGGCGGGGACCACCGTCAGCAGCAGATAGGTTCCGCCGACCCCGACGGGTACGTAGACGACCAGCATCTGCAGCAGCCCGCCGAGGCCGTACACGGCCCGGCGCAGGGTGGAGACCCGGGCCGGGGGGATGCGGACGTAGTCGACGTCCGTGGGTACGGCGGGGGAGCCGTGCCGGCGCTCGCCGGCCGGGACGGACGCCCCGGCGTGGAGAGCGGAGGAGTGGCCGAGCTGGGCGCCGTCACCCATCGTCGTACCGATGTCGAGGACGGACTTCTCACCCACGTACACATCCCGGCCGAGCGTCACCCGGCCGGTGCGGATGCGCCCCGCGTGCGCCTGGTAGCACAGGATGAAGGAGTCCTTGCGGATCACCGAACCGGCGCCGACCGTGAGCAGGTCGGTGCAGACCGGCACGGTGTGGGTCAGGATCGTGACGCCCTTGCCGATCCTCGCGCCCAGCGCCCGCAGGTACAGCACGTACAGCGGGCTGCCGGTGAACAGGACCAGCGGGTTGGTGTGCAGCAGCGCCTTGACGGTCCAGAAGCGGAAGTAGGCGAGGCTCCAGACGGGGAACTCGGTCTCCTTCCACCTGCCCACCAGCAGCCACTTGGCGGCGATCGGGAGAAGGCAGGCGCCCGCGAACACCGAGGCGCCGAAGACCAGCGACCGCAGATAGATGTCGAGGACCCCGTCCACGGCCGAGATCCAGTCGTAGCCCCGGCCCATCACGATCCCGGCGATCGCGCAGTACACGGCGAAGACCAGGAACTGCAGCAGGCCGCACAGGAGATAGCGCGGCGTGCTGCCGGGCTGCGGCGCGGGTGCCACGGGCGCCGGGGCCGGTGCGGGGGCCGGGACCGTGTCGAGGGCGGCGGCCAGGCTGCGGATCGTCGGGTTGCCGTAGACGTCCTTCATCGACACGGACGGCAGGTCGGGGCGTTTGCGGACCCGGGCACAGAAATGGGCCATCACCAGCGAGTTGGCGCCGAGATCGTCGAAGAAGTGGCTGTCGAGCGGTACGTGGTCCCGGCGTACGACGCCGGCCAGGACCTCGGCCAGTACATTTTCGGTGAGGGTGTCGATTTTTCCCACCACGTCTGCTCCTTACGGGTTTTGCAGTCTTTACGCGCTTTGCGGCTTGTCCGGTTCCGTCGGTGACAGGCTTGTTGCATCACGACCGAAGGCGACCGGCGCGGCCTGGAGCAGGCCGGGGGAGTTGCCGAGCGCGCCCGTCGCATGGAGCGGGACGAGCGCGCAGTGGGGGGTGAGCTGCATGTGGGGGGTGGGCGGCATGGTGCCTGCCCGCCGCCGTGCGGGGCGCGAGTGCTCTGCCCGCGCCGGCCCGGTGTGCCGGCGACGGTGCACGCGTCGATGAGTGCGCAGCTGGCATGAGAATTCCCCCGAGACAAATACGGCGGAAATCCGTCGGCTGTTCACGCCGGGACGGAATTCCGAGAGATTGGTGTTCGAGTTCAGAATGGTGTGTAAGTGTGTGGAGTGGCCGCGTGAAAAATGGCGCAGGGCAGCACGGCGCGATTCGCATGGGTCCCCTGCGAATCACGGGTAACGCGGCTGGATCGGGCCCTGGTCGCGGGCCCTCGAAGTCCCCCGTGTCGTGTGCGCCTGAGTCGTTCCCAGCATGCACGACGAATGCAATGCGAATTCTTTCGGAGAGTGCATGAACGGTTCAAGGGCGTTTCGGCCATTGGCGCGATCCAGTCGGTGCGCGGTGCGTTGTGCGCGCCCCGGATGAGGGATCTCGCGGCGCGCGACCGGCTCACTCGCCGGATTGCTGGCACACGTGTGCGCAATGATTCCGGTTGAACGGCAGAACAATCCGGCCATCGAGGACATGACAGAATAATGGGTCGGATTCACTCGACCGGCCTCCGGGCCGTTACCGCCCCGTTTCGTCCCGGGCATCCCGACAGGCCGTGGGGCCAGGGGGTGAGTGCACCCCGCCACGGCGGATACCTTTAGGTCGTGCAGCCAGCAAGTGAATCCCCACAGGGCCCTTCCGGGCGTCTCCACCGGGCGCGTGCCCTCTACCGGAACGTCTCGAAACGAAGGACCGCCTGGCTGCTGCTCAAGGACACCTTCAACTCCTGCATGGAGTACCGCATCCTGGGCCTCGCGGCCGAGGCCGCGTTCTTCACGCTGCTGTCCGTGCCGCCGCTGCTGCTGAGCATGATCGGCCTGCTCGGCTACGTCGACGACTGGACCGGCGCGGACACCATCGCCAGCCTGGAGAACAACATCCTGGAGGCGTCCCGCACCGTCCTGTCCGACAAGGGCGTCTCGGAGATCGCCCAGCCGATCCTGCACGACGTGATGAAGGGCGGCAGACCGGACGTCATCTCCATCGGCTTCGTGTTCGCCCTGTGGTCGGGCTCGCGCGCCGTGAACGTCTTCATCGACACCATCACCGTGATGTACGGCCTCGACGGCGCCCGGGGCGTCGTGAAGACCCGCCTGCTGGCCTTCCTGCTCTTCGTCGTGGCGCTGCTGATCGGCTCGATCGCGCTGCCGCTGATGGTGGCCGGGCCGGACGCGGTGGTCAACGTCGTGCCCTGGTCGACGACGGTCGTACAAGTGCTGTACTGGCCCGTGGTCATCGTGCTGTCGGTGGTCTTCCTGACCACGCTGTACCACGTGTCCGTGCCCGTCCGCTCCCCGTGGATCGAGGACGTGCCCGGCGCCCTGGTCGCCCTCGCGATGTGGGTGCTCGGCAGCTTCCTGCTGCGCATCTACCTCACCAGCACGGTCGAGGGCCCCTCCATCTACGGCTCGCTCGCCGCGCCCGTCGCCGTGCTGCTGTGGATCGGCGTGTCCGCCTTCGCCGTGCTCGTCGGGGCCGCCGTCAACGCCGCGATCGACCGGGTCTGGCCGGCCGCCGCGACCGCCGCGGCCCGCGCCGCGAACGAACGCCTGCGCGAGGCACAGCTGGCCGAGCAGGTGGCCCGCGCCGCCGCGGGCCACGAACCCGACCCCGACGACCCCGACATGCCCTCCGAGTTCCCCGAACGCTGGTCCCGCTTCCTGCCGCCGGAGGACGTCACCTCCCGGCTGCGCACCCATGTGAAGAGCACGCACCCGCCGCACACGGGACACAAGCCGGACACCCCCTGAGGGCTCACGCCTTCCAGGTGCCCGCCGCGGCCGCCTCCCGTACGAAGTCCGTGAAGTCGCGCGGCGCACGGCCCAGCACCTGCCGTACGCCGTCCGTCAGACGGGCGTTGCGGCCGTCGAGCAGCCCCTCGAACACCTCCACCAGGAACTCCGCCTCCTCCGGTGGCACGCCGAACCCGGTCAGCGCCTCGCCGTAGGCGCGCGCCGGGACCGGTGTGTACGTGAGCTCCGTGCCGGTCGCCCGGGAGATCTCCGCGACCGCCTCCCGGAAGGACAGCAGCCGCGGCCCGGTGAGCTCCACCGCCCGCCGCGCAAAGCGGTCCCCGGAGGTCAGCGCGGTCACCACGACATCCGCGATGTCCCGTACGTCGACGAACGGCTCGCGCACCTCACCGGCCGGGAAGACCAGCCCGCCCCGGCGCAGCTCGGCCGGCAGCGGCCCCTCGCTGAAGTTCTGCGCGAACCACGCGGACCGTACGATCGTCCAGTCCGCGCCCGAGGCCCGCAGGGCCTCCTCGGTCGGCCGCGCCTGCTCCTCGCCCCGCGCCGACAGCAGCACCAGCCGCCGCACCCCGAGCCCGACCGCCTCCCGCGCAAGAGCCCCGACTGCCTCGGTCGCCGCCGGGGCGCCGACGTCGGACGGATGCACGAGGTACGCCGCGTCCGCGCCCCGCAGAGTCCGTGCCCAGGTCGCCGCGTTCTCCCAGTCGAAGCCCCGGGCGCGGGACGCGGCCCGCACCGTCAGGCCCGCCGCCCGTGCCGCCTGTGCCACCCGGCTCCCGGTACGCCCCGAGGCACCGGTCACCACCACCGTCATGTTCCGCGTCTTCGCCGTGTTGTCAGCCATGCCTGAAGTCAACGGCCCAACGCCCCAAGCCCCCATGGCCGAACGGCTCATTCCCATGCGCGGACGTCTACGCTGAGCCCATGGACGCTCTCGCAGGCCTCCTCGAAGGCCCCCGCGCGCGGGGCGCCTTCATGATCCGTGCGTGTTTCGAACCGCCGTGGTCCGTGCGCATCGAGGACCGTGCGCCCCTCACCGTCATGCTGATGGTCCGCGGCGAGGCATGGGTCGTACCGGACGCGGGGGAGCCGGTGCGGCTGCGGGCGGGCGACCTGGCCGTCGCGCGCGGCCCGGACCCCTACACCTGCGCCGACGACCCCGGCACCGAGCCGCAGGCGCTGATCCTGCCCGGCGCCGAGTGCAGCTACCCCGACGGGCGGTCGCTGAACGGCTCCATGGACCTGGGTGTACGCAGCTGGGGGCACCGGCTCGACGGCTCCGCCGTGCTGCTGATCGGCACCTATCTGTGGCAGGGCGAGGTCGGCGGACGCCTGCTGGACGCCCTGCCGCCCCTGCTGACCCTCACGTCGGAGATGTGGGACTGCCCGCTGACCCCACTCCTCATGGCGGAGATCGTGCGGGACGAACCGGGCCAGGAGGTGGTCCTCGACCGGCTCCTCGACCTGCTCGTCATCGCCGCGCTCAGGACCTGGTTCTCCCGCCCCGACGCGGAGGCACCGGCCTGGTACCGGGCGCTCGCGGACCCCGTGGTGGGCCGGGTGCTGCGGCTGGTCGAGGGCGACCCCGCGCACCCCTGGACAGTGGCCTCGCTCGCGGGCAAAGCAGGGGTGTCCCGGGCCGCACTCGCCCGCCGCTTCACCGAGCTGGTGGGCGAGCCCCCGATGACGTATCTGACCGGCCGGCGTCTGGAACTGGCCGCGGACGCCCTCCGCGACACCGACGACACCCTGGAGGCGATCGCCCGCCGCGTCGGCTACGGCAGCGCGTTCGCCCTGTCCGGCGCGTTCAAGAGGGTCTACGGCGTCAGCCCGCAGGAGCACCGGGGGCGGGCGGCCGAGGCGCGCGCGTAGGCTGGCCGACGTGTACGCGGAGAGGCCGTCCCGGCTGACCGGAGCGGTCGTGTGGCGCAACACCCCGGCCGAGGCCGGCGTGGGGCGGGTGCTGCCCGACGGCTGCATGGACCTGCTCTGGCACGAGGACCGGCTGCTGGTCGCGGGACCCGACACAAGCGCCTACGTCACCGAGAACGCGCCCGGCGTGTGGACCGGCGTGCGCTTCGCTCCCGGAACCGCTCCCGCACTCCTCGGCGTGCCCGCACACGAGCTGCGCGACCGGCGCGTCCCGCTCGCCGAACTCCGGCCGGCCGCGGAGGTCCGCCGCCTCACCGACCGGATGCGCGCCGCGGCCGAACCGGCGGGCGCGCTGGAGGAGTTGGCGCTGCGCCTGGCCGCCGGCACCGGACCGCCCGACCCGTTGCTGCGGCACCTCGTCGGCGCCCTCGACCGGGGCCGCCCGGTCGCGGCCGCCGCCGCCGAACTCGGGCTCGGCGCCCGCCAGTTGCACCGCCGCTCGCTGGCCGCCTTCGGCTACGGACCCAAGACGCTGGCCCGCGTGCTGCGGCTGCAGCGGGCGCTGCGGCTGGCCCGGCAGGGGGTGCCGTTCGCGCAGACCGCGGCCCGCACCGGATTCGCCGATCAGGCCCATCTGTCCCGGGACGTCAAGGAGTTGGCGGGCGTCCCGCTGCGCGAGCTACTGCGCTAGCGGGGCGAACAGGTCGACGCCGTTGCCGTCCGGGTCCTGCACGACCGCGTAGCGCTGGCCCCAGAAGGCGTCCCACGGCTTCAGCTCCCCGTGGTGTCCCGCCTCGACCAGTTCCGCGTACACCGAGTCCACCTCCGCCGGGCTGTCGCAGCGGAACGCGAGCGCGGACCGGTAGCCGCCAGTGGGTGGCTGCCACCCGGCGTGGAAGGAGCGGACCGTGGCCTCGGTGTCGAGCAGCAGACGCAGCCCGCCCGGGAGCGCGGCCTCGCAGTGCGGCTCGCCCTCGGCCCCCTCGGGGAACGCCAGGCCGAGCCGGCGGTAGAACGCGACGGAGGCCGCCATGTCGGAGACGACCATCCCTACGGCATCGATTCGTGGAGTCATGCGACGACCGTAGGCAGCATCCCGGCGGCGGGTCTTGAAGGAATCGGACACGACCGGCCGGGAGCCGTTTCCCGTCCACCCACGGGCGGATCGCCGAGGCCGGCCACCGAGGCCGGCCATCGGCGGGCGGGGTCCCCCGGCCGGCGGCCGAAACGCGCCCTGAGCCGGAATACCGGCGCGGCCTGTGGTGCTCTGTTGTTCACGGTGCAATGGCGCGGTGAGGAGGCTGATGGTCGTATGACGGCAGCAGTCCAGACGGATCCCGTGGTGAGCACGCCGTACGGAGCCGTACGCGGCCGGTACGAGCACGGGATCGCGGTGTTCAGGGGCATCCCGTACGCGGCGCCCCCCTTCGGCCCCCGGCGGTTCAGGCCGCCCGTCCCGCCCGAGCCCTGGGACGGTGTCCGCGACGCGGGCTCCTTCGGGCCGACACCGCCGAAACCGCCGTATTCCGAGGCCTTCGACAAGTACCTGTCCGACCCCGTCGTCCCCGGCGACGACTGCCTCAACCTGAACGTGTGGACCCCGGAGCCCGGCCCCGCCGCCCGGCTCCCGGTCATGGTCTGGCTGCACGGCGGCGCCCTGACCAGGGGTTCCTCCGCCGTGCCGGTGTACGACGGAGCGACCTTCGCCCGCGACGGCGTCGTGCTGGTCTCGGTGAACTACCGGCTGGGCGTCGAGGGCTACGGGCTCTTCCCGGACGTCCCCGCCAACGCGGGTCTGCGCGACCAGCTCGCCGCGCTGCAATGGGTGCACGAGTCGATCGCGGCCTTCGGCGGCGACCCGGACCGGATCACCCTTTTCGGCCAGTCGGCGGGGGCGATCAGCATCGGCGCCCTGCTGGCCGCCCCGCAGGCGCAGGGGCTGATACACCGGGCGGTCCTGCAGAGCGGGCCGCCCGAGGCGTTCGAACGGGACAAGGTGCGCCGGATGGTGCGCCGCATGGCGACCCGCCTGAAGATCCCCGCGACCGCCGCCGCCTTCGCCGAGGTCGACCGCGACCTGCTGCTGCGCGTCCAGGGCGACGTGGGCCGCCTCAGCAGCCCCGTGCTCGGCGGGCCCTCCTTCGGGATCGTCGTCGACGGCGACCTCGTACCCAGCGACCCGCTGGAGGCCCTGACCACGGGCGACGCGGCCCGAGGCGTCGACCTGATGATGGGCTGGACCAGCGAGGAGTACCGCCTGTGGCTGGTCCCCGGGGGCCTCCTGGAACGCGTCGACCGGCTCGGTGCCGTCGCCCTCGCGGGGGCCATGGCCCGCTGCCACTGCGGCACCGAGGTGCCCCGCGGCTACCGCACCCTGCACCCGGAGGCCGGCACCGCCGACATCGTCGGGCAGATCGTCACCGACCACCTGCTGCGCCTCCCGCTGCACCGGCTGGCCGACGCGCACCCCGGCACCTCGTACGTCTACGAGTTCGCCTGGCCCTCCAACCTCCCCGGCCTCGGCGCCTGCCACGCCCTGGAACTCGGCTTCGTGTTCGACACCGGCGATGTACCGGAGTCCCGCAAGCTGGCGGGCGAGGGCGGGCCCCAGCACCTGGCCGACGCGATGCACTCGGCCTGGGTCCGCTTCGCCACCGACGGCGACCCGGGCTGGCAGCCCTGGGACGAGACACACCCCGTACGCATCTTCGACGCGGACCCACCCCGCGTCGCCTACGGCCCCCGCGACGCAGACTTCGCCCTGTGGACCGCCGCCCCACCCCCTGAGCTGCAGACTGTGCCCGCGATGGTCCCGCCCCGCAGCCCGTCCTCACGCGCCACGGAGCTGCGCTCGGTCGTACGGCGGTTGCGGCTGCCGGGGTCGGTGCGGAGGCAGTGAGCTGGGGGTGCGCGTTTTTGGGCGGGCGGGGCTGCGGTCGGGCCCCCCGCGCCGCGGAGTTCGCCGAGTCGGCCGCCGAGTTGTGCTTCCGGTAGCCGCGGCGACCAGTTCCGGTACCCCGGCCGCCCCTCCCGTCACCCCTTCAGCGCCCCCGCAATCCCCGCAATCGTGTCCGGCCCCACCCGGCAGCACCCCCCGATCAGTCGTGCCCCCGACTCCCGCCAGCCTGTGACCTGTTGCGGGGTGAAGGTGGAGCGGCCGTTCCATGTGCGGGCGTCGGCGTCCCAGGTTTCGCCGCTGTTGGGGTAGACGACGACCGGCTTGTCCGTGACCCGTGCGGCCGTTTCGACGGCGGCGTCGACGTCCTCCGGGGCGCAGCAGTTGACGCCGATCGCGATGATCTCGTCCGCGTCGGCGGCGAGCGCGAAGGCCTGGTCCAGGGGCTGACCGGCGCGGGTGCGGTCGCCCGCGACGGAGTACGACAGCCAGGCCGGTACACCGAGCCCGCGCACCGCCCGCAGCAGTGCCGCGGCCTCGTCGGTGTCGGGCACCGTCTCCAGAGCCAGCACGTCGGGCCCGGCCGCCGCCAACACCTCCAGGCGGGGCCGGTGAAAACGCTCGAGTTCGGCCACGCTCAGGCCGTACCGGCCCCGGTACTCGGAGCCGTCCGCGAGCATCGCCCCGTACGGACCGGCGGACGCCGCCACCCACAGCGGTCGCGTGACCCCCTTCGCATGCGCCCGCCCGGCCGCCTCGCGCGCCAACCGCACGCTGAGGGCGAGGAGTTCGGCGGCCCGGTCGTGACCGATGCCCCGCTCGGCGAAGCCCTCGAAGGTGGCCTGGTAGCTGGCGGTGATTGCCATGTCGGCGCCCGCCTCGAAGTAGGCGAGGTGCGCCTCGGCGACCGCCTCGGGCCGGTCGGCGAGCAGCCGCGCCGACCACAACCGGTCGCTCAGGTCGTGCCCGCCCGCCGCCAACTGGTTGGACAGGCCGCCGTCGAGGACCACGGTCCCCCGGCCGAGGGCCGCGGTGAGGGTGTTCGTGCCGGTCATGCGATCGACGGTAGTCGAGCCGGTGCCGGGCGCGCGGCCCGCGCCGATGGAAAGCGCTGTCTCGCACGGCCACGAGCAGGAGAACTGCGGCGTCAGGCGGCGGCATGTTCATCGCTCGCCGGCGGCGGTGATCCGGCCCGGCGGCCCGGGTTCGAGGCGATGCATCGGGGAATCCGGAGAAGCAACGACCCCGGCCCGCTGGTCAACGGCCGCGGTGTGGACCATCCTGCTGTCATCCGGGATGAACCCCTGGGGCGTCTCGACCGGAACCGGGGCGCCCCAGGTCCGCCCGCTCGTTGGCCGCCGTACGCCGTGAAAGAGAGCCCATGCAGCTGCCGCCCGACGACCGCGCCCTCAGCCCGCGCACCGGATACACCCGCGCCCACTGGGAGGCCGCGGCGGACGCTCTGCTCGCCGCGGTCGAGCCGTACGCCGCGCAGGGCGGCGCGCTCTACCACCTCCCCGGCGACCGGACGAGCTGGTCCGGCCGCCTCTCCGACGGCCTGGAGGGCTACGCCCGTACGCTGCTCGCCGCGGCCTTCCGCCGGGACGAGACCGTGCTGGAGCGGTACGCCGAGGGACTCGCGGCCGGTGTCGACAGGGTCTGGCCGCGCATCGAGGACCGCAGCCAACCCCTCGTCGAGGCGGCGTCGATCGCCCTGGCGCTGCGGCTGACCCGCTCGCTGCTCTGGGACCGACTGGACGACGGCGTGCGGCAGCGGGCGGCCGCTTGGCTCGCGGACGCGCTCACCGCCGAAGCCTGGCCGTGCAACTGGGAGTTGTTCCCCGTCACCGTGGGCGGCTTCCTCCAGGAGGTCGGGTACGAGCCGGAGGCCTCCCGCAAGGCGATCGAGCGCGGCCTGGGGCGGATCGAGGAGTGGTACGTCGGCGAGGGCTGGTACACCGACGGCGACGGCCGCAAGTTCGACTACTACAACGGCTGGGCGATGCATCTCTACCCGGTGCTGCACGCCTGGCTCGCCGACGACGCGGAACTGCTGGACCTCTACGGCGGCAGGCTCTCCCGCCATCTGGCGGACTACGCCCGCCTGTTCGGCGCCGACGGCGCCCCGATGCACCAGGGCCGCTCGTTGACCTACCGGTTCGCGGCGACGGTCCCGCTGTGGCTGGGAGCGCTGACCGGGCACACCCCGCTGCCGCCGGGGCAGACACGCAGGCTGGCCTCCGGGGCGCTGAGGTACTTTCTGGAGCGCGGCGCGGTGGACTCCCGCGGCCTGCTCACGCTCGGCTGGCACGGCCCCGACTCCGCGGTCCTGCAAGGCTATTCGGGCCCCGCGTCCCCGTACTGGGCGAGCAAGGGCTTCCTCGGCCTGCTCCTGCCCGACGACCACCCGGTGTGGACGGAGCCCGAGGAAGCGGGCCCGGCGGAGCGCTCCGACGCGCTCACGGCCCTCGCCGCCCCCAACTGGCTGCTCCAGTCAACCAGTTCGGACGGCGTGGTCCGCCTCCACAACCACGGCAGCGAGGACGTCCGCTACGACCCCTACTACACACGCCTCGCCTACTCCACGGTCACGCAGCCGGTCTCGTCGTACGACAACAGCGTGCCCGACAACAGCGTGATCGTCGGCGGCGATCCGAGCCGTACGGGGATCGAACCGCTGGGCGTCGGCGAGGGCTGGGCGGCCTCCCGGCACACTGCGGGCGGGGGAGCGCGGGTGACCGGCGTGGTGCTCGCACAGGGCGCCGCGGAGGTGCGGGCGCATCTGGTCGAGGGCGCCGAACCGGGGACGCCGGTACGAGTGACGGGCTGGGCGGCGCGGGACGGCCTACGGGCCGAACTGCTGCCCGCCGTGGGCCTTTCCGACGCGCTCAAGGGCGAAACCGGCGACGGCGCCACCCTGTTCGTCGCGCTGGCACGGCTGACCGGCGCGCCGGACCCGGTGCCGCTGGAGGAGACGGTGAGTGTACGGGCCGACGGAGAGCGGGAGTTGACCGTGCGCTGGAGCGAGGGGCCCGAGGTGCGGGTCCGGTGGGGGGACTCCGGTGTGTCGCTCGAACACGTCGGCCGGGAAACTTCGGCCGGGACCGAACGGGACACTTCGGCCGGGACCGAACGGGACACTTCGGCCGGGACCGAAGCAACAGGGTTCTAGCGTGCCGGTATGACCGAGACCGAGACCTCGCAGGAGACCCCCGCCCAGGCCGTCACCGGCATGGTGGATCACACTCTCGAACTGGCCGCCACCTGGTTGAACTGGGACGGCACGCTCGCCCATGTCGACGACCGCGTCTACACCCCGCACAAGGCGATCCGCCGGGTCGCCGACCATCTCGTCGACCACCTCGCCGAACTGGAGGCCCGGCTGGCCGGCGAGGAGCCGCAGCCGGACCACTGGCACGCGTCCATGGTGACCACCGAGGCCGATCTCGCGCCCTTCACCCGGGCCGACCTGGACGAGGCCCGCAGCCGTCTGAGCCGCCTCGCCCGTATCTGGGCCAACCGCCTCGACGCCCTCACCGCCGAACAGCTCGACCACTCGCCGGGCGAGGGCTGGACCTTCCGCGAACTCGCCCTGCACCTCAAGGGATCGACGTACTACGCGGACTCGGTGGGCGATCTGTCATGACGCGGTTCGCCGAACTGCACCGCGCCGCCGAGCCGCTGCTCCTGCCCAACGCCTGGGACCACGCCTCCGCCATGGCGCTGTCCGCCGAGGGGTTCCGCGCTGTCGCGACCACCAGCCTCGGTGTCGCCGCGACGGCCGGTCTGCCCGACGGCGACTCGGCAACCCGTGAGGAGACCCTGCGGCTGGCCCGCGCCCTGGGCACGGCACCGTTCCTGCTGTCCGTCGACGCGGAGGGCGGCTTCAGTGAAGACCCGGACGAGGTGGGGGAGTTCGCGCGCGAGGTCGCGGCCGCCGGAGCGGTGGGCATCAACCTGGAGGACGGCCTCGGCCCCGTGGGACGGCACGCCGCGAAGATCGCCGCCGTGAAGGCCGCGGCACCGGACCTCTTCGTCAACGCCCGTACCGACACCCACTGGCTGGGCGACGGCGAGGGCACGCTGCACCGTCTCGACGCCTACCGGGAGGCGGGCGCCGACGGCGTGTTCGTGCCCGGCCTGACCGATCCCGCCGAAATCGCCGCGCTCGTACGTCACTTGGGTGACACGCCCCTCAACATCCTCTACTCGCCCACCGGTCCCACCGTCCCCCACCTCACCGACCTCGGCGTACGACGGGTGAGCCTCGGCTCGCTGCTGTACCGCCGGGCCCTCGGGGCGGCCCTGGAGACGCTCGCCGACATCCGCGCAGGCCGGAGCCCACGGGGCGCGGCGCCCTCGTACGCGGACGTCGATGCGTTCGCCCGGCGGTGCGATGCGGTTCACAGCGCCGGGTGACGAGTCCTTGGTACGGTGGGTGCTTTCGTGGGTATCAGACCCTTTGGACTCATCTCCGGCGAGGGACCGAGGAACCATGGACATGGACATCCCCGGCGACAAGCGACTGGCGGCCGCGGTCGTGATGGACGAGGCGGGCAGGGTGCTGCTCGTGCGCCGCAGTGAGACGGAGAGGTTCCTGCCCCGCGTGTGGGGCGTGCCGTGCGGCAAGCTCGAACCGGACGAGAGCGCCCCCGACGGCGCCCTGCGCGAGCTGAAGGAGGAGACCGGGCTCCTCGGCGAGATCGTCCGCAAGGTCGGCGAGTCGTCCTTCGTCAGTGAGTACGGCGGCCACGAGGTCAAGAACTGGCAGGAGAACTTCCTGGTCAGGCCGCTGACCCGGCAGATCACGCTGCCCCTGCCCGACCAGGCCCACATCTGGCTGACGCGCTCCGAGCTGACCACGGTCGACATCGACGACTACAACCTCGACATCGTCGACCAGGCCTTCACGAGCCTCTGAGCAGTCCGGCGCCTTCATGAGCTCCTGAGCGGCTCGGCGCCTTTATGGGTTCCTGAGCAGCTCGGCGCCTTCATGAGTTCCTGAGCAGCTCGGCGAGCCCGCTCAGCGCACCCAGATAGCCGTCCACGTCCAGCGGCACCTTCGCCACCGCCCCCGGATGGGGGCCCGCCGGGGTGAACACGTCCGTGTGGGCACGGCGCCCGCTCCCCGTCTCCAGGAACAGCGTCACCGTCGGCGCGTCCGTGTCGCACCAGGCCCGATGCAGGGTGTGCGCCGGGAGGGCGTAGGAGCTGCCGGCCGCGTACTGCCCCACATGCGTCATCCGCAGCCGGGCCGGACCGGCCGGCTCCAGCAGCCAGTCGGCCGACTGCCGTGCCAGCGACTCCTGGTACCGGGCGGTGCCGATCCCGCCCTCGTCGCGGACCTCGTACAACTCCATCGCGATCCGCCCGCGGACGATGTACGAGGCGAGAGCGGAGCGGTGGTTGTGGATGTCCTCCTCGCCGATCGCGCCGGAGCGCCGGTGCCACAGGTGGGCGCGGAGCATATGGCGTGGTCCGGCGTCGACGAGCAGCAGTTTGTCGAAGCCGAGGACATGGCGGTACGACAGCCGTGCGCAGCCCTCCGGATCGCCCTCGCCGGAGACGAGTTCGTCGATCAGCTCCAACAGCCGCTCGGGGGAACCCAGTTCGGCGACGACGGAGCGGGCCGCGGCGGCCAGTTCGTGTTCGGGAGGATCACCGTCCAGCGTCCTGGCCAGCAGCCGCCGTGCCTCCAGAACCTGACGACCGCCCATGCACGTGCTCCCACTTCCGGTCCCCGTCACCGGGGGCCTGGTTCAGTCTTCTGGCTCATACATCCATACGGCATGGGCCCGCAGCGCCGAAAGACCTTGATAGGTCATCCAGATGGGCTGCCGCAGCTCACCGCCGTCGGGAACGCCCCAGGACCAGATGCCGCCGGTCTGCCCGGCCCACACCGCGGTGGCCGCACCGTCCAGCCGCTCCCGCCACGCCTCCTGCAGCCCGTCCTGCGCGGCGACCTCCCGGGCTCCGGGCGTCATCAGGGCGCGGACCACCCAGGAGGCGGTGAAGTGCCGTACGTTCAGCACCTCGTGGCGCGAGGGGTCGTCGGTGCGCGGGCGGCGCACCTCCTCGTGCAGGTTGCGCAGGTCCCGGCACTGGTGATGAGACCCGTCCGGGCAGGTCAGCAGCCAGCGGACGGCGTCCTCCCGCAGGGCGCGCACCGACTCGTCCTCGCCCAGCACCCGGGCGGCCCGGTCCAGGGCCACCACGGCCTGCGCGGTGTGCAGGGAGGACGGCAGGCCGCGCGGCGGGTCGAGGCGGTAGCCCCAGCAGCGCAGATGCTCACGGCCGGCGTCGCCGATCGAGCCCTCGGCGAGGGCCTCGCGCAGCTGGGGCAGTACGGCGGCGTCGGGCGCGGCGCGCAGCAGCCCGCGCAGCACGGTCGTCACGACATGGGTCGACTGCCGCCCGGCGCGGTCGAGTTCATGCGTGAAAGCGGCCGTGCACCGCTCCACCTCCTGCGCCAGCCGCTCGCGGGACACACCGGCCCGGCCGAGCGCGCCCAGCACGAGTGCCGTGACCTCCGGCCGGGCCTCTGCCCCTTGCGACCGCGCGGACCAGCCCCCTTCCGGCAGCCTGAGCCGCCACAGGGTGTCCACCAGGTCCCCGCCGTGCAGCCGGCCGTCCGGCATGCCGAGGTCGAGCACGATGTGCAGGCCGTACGCGGTGCCGACCGAGGTGGGCCGGACGGGGCCGGACTCGCTCAGCGAGTGCGACCAGCCGGTGAGGCGGCCGCGGTTCGGGTCGTCGACGACGGCCAACTTCTCGACGAGCGTGGTGTACGCGGACGCGAAGACATCGGGGAGCGGACCGGGCGAGACACGGCCGGCGGCGCGGGGGGCGGGGATGCCGGGCCGGTCCGGACCGGCCGCCGCGCGGGCCCGGACCAGGGCCGCCGCCAGCCAGGCGGCGACTCCCGTCCCGATCCCGCTGACCCCGGAGATCAGATACCGGGCGGCCTCCCCGCCCAGGGACTGCGGCAGCACTCCGAACAGGAACTGGAACACGCCGTACCCGGCAGCGGCGCACCCGAGACTGCCCAGCCAGCCGACGAAGCGTGCGGTCTCGCCGGGCCCGCCGGGTTCCGGTGGTGCCGGGTGGTCGGATCTCAAGGGACGGCGTCCCAGCTGCTGTTGAGACAAGGCGTGCTCCCTCCCCCGGGGCGGCACGTGACTTCCGCGAAGATTCCAGTCTAAGTGGTCCACGGGGCCGGTGAGTCGCCGACCGGAACGAGTGTCTCCGCGAGCAGCCCGGCGAAGTCCGCGGGATGTTCGGCCACGCCGACATGCCCGCCGGGGAACTCGACGAAACTGCTTCCGGTGTGCCTGGAGAGGAAGTGCGCGGTGCGATGGAGGAGTTGAGCACGGGAATCGACGCCGGCGGCGAGCGTGAGACGCGCGGAGGAGCCGGTCAGCGCGGTCAGGTCGGGCACGTAGGTGGTGAAGGGCCGCAGCACATGGGCGAGGAAGAGAGCCATCGGACTGCCCAACTCCTGCTCGCGGGAAAGGGGTTGGGGCTCGCTCGACTCCGCCACGGTCTCCGCCCCGGTCAGTACGGCGCCCAGCCGCGCACCGGCCGCCCGCGGCCCGGCCGCGCGATAGACGTCGTACACCTCCCGGAACGCGGCCTGCTGCTGCGCCCCGTCCGGCAACACCCCCACGCACGGCGGCTCGTGCGCCACGACGTGGCGCAGCCGCTCGGGATGCCGGGCGAGCAGGTCGAGAGCGGCGATGGCACCGGAACTCGCACCGAGGACGTACGCACTCTCACCCCCGGGCAGCACCTCGTCGAGCACCCGGTCCGCCCCGTCGCTCCAGTCCTCCACCCGCTGATCGCCCACGGGCTCACCGAGCCGCCCGTGGTCGAGCCCGAGGGGGTCGCAGGTGACGACGGTGAACCGATCGCAGAGCACGTCGGTCATTGCGTCAAGCCCCATGGGATGCCCGGCACCACCGGGAAGGACGAGAAGCACGGGCCCGGTGCCGCGCACGTCGTAGTGAAGGTCAGTCATCGTGGTCGGTCTCCTCACGAGGCCAGTGCTCGAGCGAGAGGTGATCTCGGCGGTGCGGCGCATGACCGGGGAGTCGACCACGAGGGCCTGATCGGCACGGGTCTGCATCGTGGCATACCGCCCCGGCCACAGCCACGGCAATCCGCTCGATCCTCTCACCCCCGGCAAGCAGCGCCATCCGAGTCCGCAGATCCTGCAAGCTCCTCACGTGCGAGTACAACTATCCAGGGCAGGTATGAGAGTTGACTCTCACAAAATGTGAGAGGACACTCTCACACCATGGATTCCGGCAACCGTCTCGGCGACCTGGAGATCACCGATCCGAAGGCCATACGGGCGCTCGCGCACCCCGTGCGGCTCGCTGTCCTGGAGCGGCTGCAGCGGTACGGGCCCGCCACCGCCACCCAGCTCTCGCCTCATGTCGGCGCCACCCCGTCCGTCGCCAGCTGGCATCTGCGTCATCTCGCGGGCTTCGGGCTGGTCCGTGACGCCGAGGGCGGGACGGACCGCAGGGAGCGGCGGTGGGAGGCGGTTGCGCGTGGCTTCCGGTTCCGGTCGCCGGAGGACGAGGACGGGGCCTCGGCCGCGCGGGCGCTGTCCTGGGAGATGTTCGCCCGTGCCGCCGAGCTTCCGGAACGCTGGGCGACCGAGACAGAACCGGAACTCGACCCGTCGTGGCGACGAACGGCGGGGCTCGCCAATACCCGGATCGTGGTCTCGGCCGACGAACTCGCCGCGATCGAGGACGCGGTGGAGGCGGTGCTCGCTCCGTACGTCACCCGGGATCCGGCGCAGCGACCGCCGGGCGCCCGGGGTGTACGGCTGCTGCGCTACCTGCTTCCGGAGGCGTTCGACGAGCCCGGCGCCGACGCGTGAGGTGGCGGCCGAAAGGGCCTGCCCCGGCGTCCCTGTGGCGTGATCCGCAGTTCGTCCGCTGCTGGGCGGGCAGCGCCGTCTCGCAGATGGGCGACCGGGTCTCCGAGGTGGCGGTGCCGCTGATCGCCGTGGGCCTGCTGCACGCCTCGGCTGCCCAGGTCTCGTGGCTGACCGCCCTCGCCTGGGCGCCGAACCTCCTCGCGACGGTGCTCGGCGTCTGGGTCGACGGCCTGCCGGGCAAGCGGCGGCTGCTGATCGTCACGGATCTCGTTCGCGCGGGCGTCCTGCTGACGGTGCCCGTGACCTATTGGTGCGGCGTTCTGACGCTCGGTCAGTTATACGCGGTGACTCTGCTGGTCGGTCTCGCGGGCGTGCCGGCGAGCTGCGCCTGGGCGCCCTTCTTCGCTCATCTGGTGCCGCGCGCGGCGTACGTGGACGCCAACAGCCGCTTCAGCGCCGCCCGTTCGTTCTCGTTCGTCGCCGGGCCCGCGCTCGGCGGCGGGCTGGTGCAGGCCCTGACCGCACCGGTCGCGGTCGCCGCCGACGCCCTGTCCTTCCTCGGGTCCGCCCTGCTGCTCCGCCGCATCACGGCGGACGCGCCGAAGCCGACCGGCCAACGCGGCTCCGTGCGGGGCTCGTTGCTGCCCGGAGCGCGCGAGGGGTTCGCCTTCGTCGCCCGTCAGCCGGTGGTGCGCGCCGGCCTCGGCTGTGCGACGACCCTCAACTTCTTCACCTTCCTTACGGGCACCGGCCTGGTCGTGCTGTTCGCGGACCGCGACCTGAGGCTGTCCCCGGGCGTCATCGGACTGGCCCTGGGCGTGGGCGCGAGTGGATCCCTCGTCGGCGCGCTGGCGGCACCCCGGCTCGCCCGGAGCATCGGTGTGGGACGCGTCGTGATGGTGGGCGCGGTGCTCTTTCCCGCGCCCTTCGCCGCCATGGCCCTGGCCGGCGGGCCCGTCTGGGTGCGCGTCGGAGTGCTCGGCGGTGCCGAGTTCCTGATGGGCCTCGGCGTGATGCTTTTCGACGTCGGCCTCAACTCCCTCAAGGCCGCGGTGATCCCGGACGGCCTACGCGCCCGTGTCGCCGGTGCCTACAGCACGGTCAACTACGGCGTACGGCCTCTCGGTGCCCTCGCGGGCGGCGCGCTCGCCGAGACCGTCGGCCTCAGGGCGACCTTTGTCGTCGCCGCGGGCGGCGGCGTGCTGTCCCTGTTGTGGCTGCTGCCTTCGCCCGTGCCCCGCCTGCGTTCCCTGGATCAACTGCCGTCCGCAGCAGCCCAGGAGGAGGTCGGGCGCGGGCGTAAGGTGGCCGGTGGGCTGGCGGGTGCCGACGGGGAGCGGAGGAGTGTGTGACGCGCGGGGCTCGTACGAGTGGTCGCGAGCCCGGTAGCTCGCGGTTCCGGATCTTGTCCGCTGGGCGGGGGCAATCGCTGTGGCAGCAGCGGGACTTCGGGATTTTCTGGGCTGCGCAGACCTTGTCGGTCCTTGGTGACTCCTTCGCCCTGATCGCCCTGCCCCTGCTGGTTCTCGAGGCGACCGGCTCGGTGGCGCGCATGGGGCTGCTGACGGGGGTGGGGTCGGTCGCGGCCGTTGTGGCGGCGGTGTTCGCGGGGGCGCTGGTGGACCGTGCCGACCGCCGCAGGCTCCTCGTCGCCTGCGATCTCGTACGGATGGTGCTGTACGGGGTGATCCCGGTGGTGTGGCTGTTCGGGCCGCGGATCTGGCTGCTGTACGTCGTGCTGCCGCTGTGCGAGGCCGTCGGCATGCTCTTCGCGGTCGGCTATGTCACCGTCGTACGCAGCCTGGTCGGCGGTGAACGGCTGACGGAGGCCAACGGCCGGCTGAACGCGACGGCCGCCGCTGCCGGGGTGCTGGGCCCCCTGGGCGCCGGCCTCGTCGCCGCCTGGACCGGACCGGCCGCCGCCGTCGGCGTGGACGCCGCCAGCTTCGGGGTGTCGGCGGCCTGCATGCTCCTCGTACGCTTCCGCGCCCGCCCGGCCGACGACCGAGCAGCGCAGCGCACCGGCCTGCGGGAGGACCTGCGCGCCGGGATCTCCTTCCTCCGCGGTCACCCGGTCCTGCGCGCCCTGACCGTCCTGCTCTGCTTCTTCAGCTTCCTCACCCTCGGCCTGACCGACCTGGTCATCTATCACCTCAAGCACGATCTCGGCCACGACGACGGCACGGTCGGCACCGTCATGGCCTGCGGAGCGCTCGGCACGATCGCCGGATCGCTGCTGGTCGCGCGGGTCCGCCGCCGGCTCGGCTTCGGACGTACCTGGACGGGCGCCGTCGCGGTGTGCGGACTGGCCTTCGCGGGCTTGGGGCGAGCTCAGGGCGTACCGCTCGTGGCAACCCTGAGCGCGGCGTACCTCGCCTGTGTCGGCGTCGCCGGCACCTGCTCCATGTCGCTGCGCCAGGAGGTCACCCCCGAGCACCTCCTGGGCCGCGTCACCTCCGCCTTCTGGACCCTCCAGTACTCCGCCGCCCCAGTCGGTGCGGCCGTCCTGACCTGGTCGGCCGAACACCGGGGCACGGCACCGGTGGCCCTGGTGGCGGGCGGCTGCTGCGTACTGATCGCGGTCGCCGCCCTGTTCACACCGATACGCCGCGAGATCCCCGGCTCCGGATCACTCAGCCCAACTCCGTGAAGATGAACGAGAACTCCGCCGGTTCCGGCCTCAGTTGATACTGCGGCAGCACCCCCGGGCCGCAGGAGCCCGTGCCGATGCCGTGCAGTCCGTGGTCGAGGTTGACCCAGACCGTGTTTCCGGGGGTGAGGTCGGTCAGGTGGGTGGCTGCGTCGAGGTGTTCGGTTGTCCAACGGCGGGCGGTGAAGACGAAGTTGGGGTCGCCCTCGATGCGCAGGCCGCCGATCTCCGCCCAGCGGACGTCGGGGCGGGCGCCGTTCTCCTGGGGGCGTACGTACGGGGTCTGGAGTCGGTCCACGGTGGACTCCCAACGGCCGGTTCGGGAGGCGGCCTTGGTGTCCGGATATCCCTCGCCCGGGCCTCCGCCGTACCACTTCACGGCGTCGGCCCGCTGCAGGCCGAAGCGGATGCCGAGGCGGGGGAGCGGCATCGTCCAGTCGCCGTCCGGTGCCACGGACACGGTCAGCTTCACCCGGGTGCCGTCCGACGTCCAGCGGTACACCGTGCGCAGGCCGAACTCCCGCGCGGCAGGCGCGACTCGGGTCCGCACGGTCAGCGCGTCGTCGCCCGGTTCCACGGAGTCGATGCGGTGCCGCATGCGGTGCAGGCCGTGCGTGCGCCAGACCGTCGCCCAGCGGGTGTCCGACTGCCACGGGGCGCCCTCGTCGTTGTCGGTGGGCGCCCGCCACACATCCAGGCGCAGCCCGCTCATCTCGACCCCGCCGATGGTCCTGAGCGCGCCGGTGCGGACGTCGAAGGAGGCCCGGCCCAGCGTGATCGCCCGCTCACCGAGAACCGGGGCGTCGCTCGCGGCCACGGAGGGCAACCGCCGTGCGGCGAGCGGGCCTTGGCCCCAGGCGACCTCATGACCGCGCGGCCCCCAGGAGGTGTCCGCCGCGAGCAGGGCCCGTACCGTCCAGTGGCTCTCGAAGCCCTGCACCTCCTCGGCCGGCTGCGGCAGCTTCACCTCGGCCGACGCGCCGGGCGCGAGCGAGGGCACGGAGAGGGTGCCCGTCTCGACCGTCTCGCCGTCCACCTGGTACGACCACTCGAAGACCAGGTCGGACAGGTCGGCCACGTCACGCTTGTTGGTGATGCGCACGGTGCCGTCGGTGCTGCCGGTGCCGTCCCCCTCGATCCCGACCGGCTCGATCACCTTCTTGAACTCGACCAGGCCGGGGGAGGGCCGCCGGTTGGGGAAGACAAGCCCGTCGCAGACGAAGTTGCCGTCGTGCAGCTCCTCGCCGAAGTCGCCGCCGTAGGCGTAACCCAGCTCGGGGTGGGTGATGCCGTGGTCGATCCACTCCCAGACGAAGCCACCCTGCAGCCGGTCGTACGCCTCGAACAGCCGCTGGTAGTCGGCCAGTCCACCGGGACCGTTGCCCATGGCGTGGCCGTACTCGCAGAGGATGAAGGGGAGTTGGCGGCGCCGGTGCGTGCCCCCGTCCAGGCCCCTGCCGATCCGCTCGACCTCGGCGTGATCGGCGTACATCCGCGAGTACATGTCCGTGTCGCGGCAGTCGATGTCGCCCTCGTAGTGCACCAGGCGCGAGGAGTCGCGGTCGTGGATCCACTCGGCCATGGCGGTCAGGCCGCGTCCGGTGCCGGCCTCGTTGCCCAGCGACCAGACGACCACCGAGGGGTGGTTCTTGTCGCGTTCGACCATGCGCGCGGCCCGGTCGAGCAGCGCCGGGGTCCAGCGGTCGTCGTCAACAGGGTTGTCCCGCCACGCCTGTTCGGTGAAGCCGTGGGTCTCCAGATCGCACTCGTCGATCACCCACAGGCCGTACTCGTCGCACAGGTCGAGGAAGGCCGGGTGCGGCGGGTAGTGCGAGGTGCGCACGGCGTTGATGTTGTGCCGCTTCATCAGCAGTACGTCCTCGAGCATGGTCTCCGCATCGAGGGCGCGGCCCGTGTCCGGGTGCCACTCATGGCGGTTGACACCCTTGAAGAGGATCGCCCTGCCGTTGACCTTGATCAGGCCGTCGTCCCGTTCGACCGTGCGGAAGCCGATGCGCAGCGGCACCCGCTCGCCCTCGGTGACCAGTTCGCCGTCGTACAGCGTCGGCACCTCCGCCGACCACGGCCGGACCGGCACCGTCACCGCCTCCCCGGTCGCCACGTCGATGCCCAGGGCGGGCACGAACACCCGTCCGTCGACGTCGGAGTCGACGCGCAGGGTGCCCTCGCCCGTGCGGTGGTCGTAGGAGGCGTGCACGAAGAAGTCGAGGACGCAGCCCGCCGGCCGGTGCAGCAGCGTCACATCACGGAAGATGCCGGGCAGCCACCACTGGTCCTGGTCCTCCAGATACGAGCCGGCCGACCACTGGTGCACCCGGACGGCGAGGACGTTGCCGGCCGGCTTCAGCAGATGCCCGACCGCGAACTCGTGCGGCAGCCGCGAGCCCCTGAACTCGCCGATGTCCGTGCCGTTCAGCCACACCCGGGCGCAGGACTCGACCCCGTCGAAGCGGAGCACCGCACCGCCGTCGCCCGGCCAGTCCCGGGGCAGGTCGAAGACGCGGAGGTGGTCGCCGGTCGGGTTCTCCGTCGGGACGCGCGGCGGGTCCACCGGGAAGGGGTAGAGGTGGTTGGTGTAGATCGGCAGGCCGAAGGCGCCGTCGCCCTGCAGCACCCAGTGACCCGGGACCGTGACCTCGGCCCAGTCGCCGGCGTCGAATCCCGGCTCGGCGAACGAGTCGTCCTCGGCGTCGGCGGTCGGCGACACCCGGAGTCTCCAACTACCGTTCAGCGAAAGGGATTTCGCGTCGGAGGACGGGTACCAGGCGCGGGGCGGCAGCGCCCCGCTGCCCGGCGAGAGGTCCTCGACGTGGTCGACGGCCGTAGTCGTGCGGTCAGTCATCGGTCTCCAGGTCGTGAAGGGACGGTCAGCCCTTGATGCCGGTCTGCGCGATCCCCTGGACCAGCCAGCGCTGGAGGAAGAGGAAGACGAACACCAGCGGCAGGATGGAAATGGCGGTGGCCATGAAGATCAGATGGAAGTTGACGGTCTGGTTGGTCATGTACGAGGAGAGCGCGACCTGCACCGTCCAGGAGCCGGGGTCCTGGCCGATGACCAGCGGCCACAGGAAGGCGTTCCAGCCGCTGATGAAGGTGATCGTCGCGATCGCCGCGAAGAAGTTCAGCGAGTTGGGTACGACGATCCGCCAGTACGCGCCCCAGTAGCCGAGCCCGTCCACGCGTGCCGCCTCCTCCAACTCCCGTGGGAATCCCAGGAAGTACTGCCGGAACAGGAAGCAGGTGAAACCACTGAACAGGCCCGGAATGATCAGCCCGCGGTAGGTGTCCACCCAGCCGAGGGAGGAGACCAGCACGAAGCTCGGCACGAAGGTGACGGCCGTGGGGACCATCAAGGTGGCCAGGACGGCGTAGAAGACCTTGTTGGCGTGCTTGTAGGGGATGCGGGCGAGGCCGTAGCCGGCCAGGGAGCAGATCAGCAGGGTGCCGACGGTCATGGAGACGGCGATCACCGTCGAGTTCCACATGGCCCTGCCGAAGTCGACGGTGGTGTCGTCGAACAGCTCGCCGATGTTGCCCCACTGGAACGAGGGGAGCAGCTTCCAGTTCTCGCCCGTGATCTCCGGGTCCGTGGACAGGGCGTTGCGCAGGATCAGATAGAAGGGGACGAGGAAGAGCAGTGCGGCGATGCCTACGGCGACATACAGACCGGTGTTGCCGATGACGTTGCCGCGCTTGGCGCGGCCCGGCTTCCCGGCCTGGGGTGCGGTGGTGGTCACTGGGACTCCTCCCCTCTTCCGAAGCCCATGATCTTGCCCTGGAAGAGCGTGACGACGCAGATCAGCAGCGTGAGGATGACGGCGCCCGCGCTGCCGGCGCCGTAGTCCTGGTTCTCGCCGAGGGCTGTCTTGTACAGGACCATGAGCGGTGTCTGACCCCAGGTCGCCCTGGTCGTGATGATGTTGAAGAACTCGTCGAACGCCTGGTAGGCGGCGATGAGCAGCAGCAGGATCACCGCGGTCGAGGTGGCGCGCAGCTGGGGCAGGGTGATGTACCGGAAGGTCTGCCAGCCGGGCCGGGCACCGTCGATCGCGGCCGCCTCGTACAGCTCCGGCGGGATGTTCTGCAGGGCCGCGAGGAACAGGATCATGTAGAACCCGGCCTGCAGCCACAGGCGTACGGTCACGATGACCAGCCAGTACCAGGGCGGGTTCGGGTCGGACAGATAGGCGATGTTGTCGACGCCGAACCAGCCGAGCACCGTGTTCATCAGACCGAAGCGGACGCCGGTGAAGACGGACATCTTCCAGATCAGCGCGGCGGCGACGTAGGAGACCGCGGTGGGCAGGAAGAACACCGACCGGAAGAACGCCCGCATGAACCGCAGCCGGTGCACCAGCAGCGCGAGCCCCAGCGACAGCGCCCAGGTGAGCGGCACGATGAGCGCGGCGAACACCGTGAACGTCACCAGCGAACCGGTGAAGTTGGAGTTCTCCAGCATGCTCGTGTAGTTGTCGAAGCCGATGAACTTGCTCGGCGTGACGGTGAAGCGGGCGTCGAAGAAGCTGAGCCAGATGCTCCAGCCGATCGGCACGAAGACGAAGATCACCAGGCCAATGAGGAACGGCCCGGTGAAGAGCCAGAAGTTGAAGGTCGGGCTGCCCCGCAGGGCCCGCCGCGGCCGGGCCCGCTGGGCCTTGGCCGGGGCGGGGCGGGAGACCCCGCGCGTGGTCGTGGTCGACATGGCGTCGTCTCCGGGCCGGCCTAGCCGAACAGCTTCTTGAGCTCGGCGTCGACCTTCTTCTCCGCGGTGGTCAGCGCGGCGTCCGGATCGCCGTTCTTGCGGACGCTGTTGGCGAAGGCGTCCTGGACCGCCGTGATCATGGCCTGGGTCCAGCCGATGTTGTCGAAGTGCCCGTAGGTGTTGAAGAGTTTGACGCCCTCAGCGGGCAGACCCGAGTGGAGCTTGGTGGCGGACTGGGCGATGGAGGTGCGCGGCGGGATGTGGAAGCCGTACGAAGTCGCCCAATCCTCCTGGTACTTTTTCTGCTCGATCCACAGCCACTTGACGTACTCCTTGGCCGCGTCGACGTTCTTTCCCTTGGCGTTGACGAACATCGACCAACCGCCGTTGTAGACCGAGAGCTTGCCGGCGCTGCCCACCTTGGGGAACGGGAAGATGCCGAGGTCGTCGCCGAGCGCCTTCTGCATGGCGGGCATCGCCCACATGCCGCTGAACTGGATGGCGCACAGGCCCTGGTCGATCGCGGACGGGTCCCAGTAGTCGGCCGGGGCGTCCAGCAGCAGGTGGCCGCTGGTGAACAGTTGGCGCAGCTGCTTCATGCCGGCGACGACCGCGTCCGTGTGGAAGGCGGGCTTGTTGTCGGCGGTCAGGGTGTCGGCGCCGGCCGACCAGATGAGCGGATTGATGACCGCGGTGAGGTCGTTGCCGAGGTAGACGCCCTTGACCTTGTCCGTGGTGAGCTTGGCCGCCGCCTCGATCAGCTCGTCGAGCGTGGTCGGCACCTCGACCTTCGCTTTGGCCAGCATCGACTTGCGGTAGAAGAAGAACTGCGGGTCGTCGATCATGCGGACGCCGTAGATCTTCCCGTCCACGGTGTGCGAGGTGATGTCGGCCTGGTTGAAGTCGGACTTGACCGGGTCGATGAGGTCGCTGAGGTCGGCCACCTGCCCGCTCTTGACGAGCTGGATCTGCGGGTGGAACTCGAAGACGTCGGGCGCCTGCTTGGTGAGCAGGGCGGCGAAGAGCTTCGCCTCGAAGTTGCTGCCGGTGATCCAACTGGTGCGCACGTGGGCGTCCTTGTACGCGGCCGCGTACCGCTTGATGGCCTGCTCCGTGCCCGCCTCGCCGTAGGCGTGGAAGTACTGGACCAGCTGCTTGCCCGACCCCGATCCGCCCCCGCGCCCGTTGTTGCTGCCGCACGCGGCCAGCGTGCCGGCGGCCGCCATGCCCGCGGCGGCCCTGAAGAGGGATCGGCGGGAGAAGTTGCTGTTGCTCATTGCCGACATGCTGACGTCCTTGTCTCGAGTGCTGCTGCGGCTCCACGCCTTCAGCGCTACGGCGCCATGGGGCGCGACGTGCTGTGCGGTGCCGGGACGTTAGCCTTCGGCCAATCCTTCGGCAAGGGGTTGGACGAAGGCTGCATGAAGCGTTGTCTGCGGTTCGGGATGCCGAACACGGCAGTGACGCAAGGGGGTTGAGGGCCGCCGGATCGGTTGCGGACGGCGGCCCTCGGTTCGCGGGTGCTACGACGCCACGGTGCGGTTCCTGCCGGGCCGTGCCCGCTGCGGCGCGGGGCGCTGCCCCACGGACTGCAGCGCGCCCTCCAGCGCGAACGTGGCGGCGCCCAGGCACACCGGGTCGGTGGGGATGGGGGACAGGACGATCTCGGTGGCCGCCATCGGCCGCGGCAGCGCATGCCGGGCCACGCCCTCGCGCACCTCGGCGACCAGGGGTTCGCCGAGCGCGCTCGCGACCCAGCTGCTGAGCACCACCAGTTCGGGGTTGAACAGATTGACCAGGTCGGCGATGCCGGCACCGAGGTACTTGACGGTCTCGCGGACCACCTTGAGCGCCACCGGGTCGTTCGCGCGCAGCCCCCGCCCCAGCGCGTCGATGGTGGCCGTCTGGTCCTCGGTGTGCAGCAGGGGGCTGTCGGGGCTCAGCTCCCGCAGCGTCAGCATGATCCCGGACGCGCCGACGTACGCCTCCACGCAGCCGTTCTTGCCGCAGCGGCACAGCCTGCCGTCCAGCACGATCGTGGTGTGGCCCCACTCGCCGGCACTGTTGCTGACGCCCCGGTGCAGCGCGCCGCCGAGAACCAGTCCGGCGCCCACGCCGGTGCCGAGGTTGACCACCACGGCGTCCCCGCGCCCGCGCACCGCGCCGAACCACAGCTCCGCCACCGCGGAGGCGCGCAGCGGGTTGTCCAGATACAGCGGGTAGGCGATGTGCTCGGTGAGCAGTTCCAGCAGTGGCACGTCGTGCCAGTTCCAGTTCGGCGCGTACTCCGAGATGCCCGTCGCCCGGTCGACCTGCCCCGGAACGCTCACCCCGACACCGAGCACCCGGGCGCCCTCGATCCCGGCCTGCGCCACCACCGAGCCGACGGCGGCGGCGACATGGCCGACCACCTGCTCGGGCAGGCTCTCGCCGGGGCGTACGTCCTCGTCGGCGCGGGCCAGGACGTTGAGCGCCAGGTCGAACAGCTCGACATGGACGTACGTCTCCGCGATGTCGACGCCGATCAGCGCGCCCCCCGAGGCGTTGACGGCGACCAGGCCGCGGGGGCGGCCGCCCGCCGAGTCCTCGAAGCCCACCTCGGTGATCATCCGCAGGTCGAGCAGCTCGCCGACGAGCGTGGCGACCGTGGCCAGGCTCAGCCCGGTGGCGGCCGCCAACTCCTGCCGTGAGGTGGGAGACTGGGCGATGATCTGGCGCAGCACCTCGTAGCGGTTCGCCGTACGGATGTCACGCGATGTGCCGCGCCTCATCGAACTCCCCTCCCCGCCGGCACTCCTCCGGCGCTGCGCAAGGCTATGTTCTGCGGGAGACTTTCGACAAGGGTTTACGAAAGGGGTGCGAGGAAGTCCGCTTCCCGGCCGCCGGACAGCGCGGCCTGCGCGAAGTCGCCCGAGATCACCGCCGGATCACCGGAGTTCAGCCCTCCAGCACGTCCCGCAGGAATGCGTTGGTGAACGTCCCGGCCGGGTCCAGCGTCCGGGCGAGCGTGCGGAAGTCGTCCAGCCGGGGGTAGAGGTCGCGCAGGGCGGGTGCCGGGGCGGTGAACACCTTTCCCCAGTGCGGCCGTGCTTCGAAGGTGTCCAGGGCCTGCTCCAGTCGCTGCACCACCGGGAGTACGGCTCGGGTGTCCTCGATCCAGGTGAAGTGCAGCGCCACGGTGTCCCGTCCGTACGCGGGGCTGAGCCACTGCGCGTCGGCGGTCACGGTGCGCACCTCGCAGGTCTGGAGCACGGGCGCGAGCGTCGTGCTGATCGCGTCGAGTGCGTGCAGCGCGTCCAGGGCGAGGGGCCTGGGCAGGAGGTACTCCGACTGGAGCTCCGCCCCGCTGCTCGGGACGAACTCGGCCCGGAAATGGGGCAGTCGCTCGTGCCAGGGCCCGGGCACCCCGAACTGCTCGGTGCAGTTGACCGCCGGCATGCCTGGCACCGGGTGCAGTTTCTCGGTCGCGGGCGCGGCCCACGGGAAGTCGGGCAGGGGCTGGTCGCTGCGCCGCTTGCGCCACACCTGCCGGAAACCCGGCGCGCGCCAGTCGGTGAACAGGCTCACGCTGTACGCGGACGCCATGATCGTCTCGAAGGTCCCGAAGTCCATTCCGTCCAGCGGGAGTTCGGTGTACAGATGCTGCTCGACCTCGTAGGCGGGCTCCAGGTCGAGAGTCAGGGCCGTCACCACGCCCAGGGCACCCAGCGAGGTCACGGCGCCCTCGAAGCGGTCGTCGCCCCGGGCGATCCGTACCGTCGAGCCGTCCGCCACGATCAGCTCCACCTCCCGTACGGCCGACGCGAGGGAGCCGTTGAGCACCCCCGAGCCATGGGTGCCGGTCGCGACCGAGCCGGCGACGGAGATGTGCGGCAGGGACGCCATGTTGGGCAGGGCGAGCCCGCGCGAGTGCACCGCGCGGGCCAGTTCCGCGTACCGGACCCCGCCACTGACCCGTACCGTACGGGCCGAGGTGTCCACGTCCGTCACCGGCGGCAGGTCGGCGATCGAGACCAGGACACCCTCGGGGCCGGGCTCGGCGATCTCGTTGAACGAGTGCCCGCTGCCCAGCACCCGCACCTTCGCGCTCGCACCCACCAGGGCCCGCAGCGCGTCGAGCGAGCGCGGGCGCTGCAGCTCCTTCGCCCGGTAGGTGATGTTGCCCGCCCAGTTGGTGACCGTGTCCGTCATGCCTGCCGCCCCTCCGCGGAGTATGTGCGCGTTGACCGTTCCCTGCGCACCCGCCTACTTTAGAGAGCGTTTTCCCCATGGCTCACGTGCCGTGGTCCATGGGCCGCCCAGCGGGAAGGCCACTCCGTTGCCCGAGCGTCCCCAGGCGCTGTTCGCGATGACCGCCGAGAACGTCCCGCAGGTCTTCCCGCCGGAGGTGCTCGCACAGCTCCGGGAGAGCGTGGACATCGACCCGGACACGGTGGTCCGCGACTTCGGCGACCCCAGCGTCCGGGCGGTCCTGGCCCGCACCGAGATCCTGGTCACCGGCTGGGGCTGCCCCCGCCTGGACACCGCCGTCCTCGACGCGGCACCGAAGCTGCGGGCCATCCTGCACTCGGCCGGCTCGGTCAAGGGCTTCACGACCCCCGACGTGTGGCGGCGCGGCATCGCGGTCTCCTCGGCGGCCGCCGCCAACGCGGTCCCGGTCGCCGAGTACACCCTCGCCATGATCCTGCTGGCGGGCAAGGACGCCTTCGCCTCCCGGGAGCGGCTGCGGACAGGGGGCGCCCACCCCGGCTGGGAGCTCGTGCGGGGCATCGGCAACCACGGCCGCCGGGTGGGCGTCGTCGGCGCCTCCCGCGTCGGCCGCCGCCTGCTGGAGCTGCTCCGCCCCTTCGACCTGCGCCCGAGCCTGACCGACCCGTACGTGGACGAGGCCGGGGCCGCCGCCCTCGGCGTCCCCCTGCTCGCCCTGGACGACCTCCTGCGCACCTCGGACATCGTGACGCTGCACGCACCCGCGACCCCCGAGACCCGGCACATGATCGGCCGCCGCGAGTTGGCCCTGATGCCCGACGGCGCGGTCCTGATCAACACGGCCCGCGGCGCCCTGGTCGACCACGAGGCGCTCACCGCGGAACTGCGCATTGGCCGCCTCGCGGCGATCCTCGACGTCACCGACCCCGAGCCGCTCCCCGCCGACTCCCCCCTCCACACCCTCCCGAACGCCTTCGTCACCCCGCACCTCGCCGGCTCCCTCGGCAACGAGGTCGCCCGCCTCGGCCGCGTGGTCGCCGAGGAGGCGGCACGCTTCGTGCGGGGCGAGGAGCTGGCGTACGCGGTGAATCCGGAGGCGCTGGAGCGGGAGGCGTGAGCCCTGCCACTCACCTGGGCCTGAGGCACCCCCGTGCCCGGCCCGCTGCTCCCGCCAAACCTCCCGTACCGGGACATGTTGCGCACCGTCGGGGGCCCCGCCACGGCTGACGCACGGGCGAGGGCATACCGTGAGGAGTCGTACGTCCGAACCGGGAGGAGCGTGGGGATGGGCAGCCGTACCGCACTGGTCGAGGATCTGATGGAGCGGTTCCCGCATGTACCGCGGGAAGCCGTCTTCAAGGAGGACCTGCTGCGAGGAGGCGTGGCCTTCGACCCGTCCGCGCTGAGCGACAACGAGTCCGGCGAGGTCAAGCCGAAGTCCTACTTCATCTTCTCCTTCGACCACCAGACACTGCCGGAGCTGGGCGAGGCCGCTCTGCGGCGCCCGCCGGAGGAGATCATCCTCACCGGCGGACCGTACGACCTGCGCCGTACCGTCGTCTCCGTGCGCGTGAACCCGGCCTCGCCCTACCGCGTCGCCGCCGACGAGCACGGCGTGCTCGGCCTCTACCTGGACGGCAAGCGGATCTCGGACGTCGGCGTGCCGCCCATGCCCGAGTACTACCGGCACACCCTCTCCAACGGGAAGTCCGTGATGGAGGTGGCCCCCACCATCCAGTGGGGCTACCTCATCTACCTCACCGTCTTCCGCGTCTGCCAGTACTTCGGCGCCAAGGAGGAGTGCCAGTACTGCGACATCAACCACAACTGGCGCCAGCACAAGGCGGCCGGGCGGCCGTACACCGGCGTCAAGGACGTGGAAGAGGTCCTGGAGGCGCTGGAGATCATCGACCGGTACGACACCGCCAAGGCGTCCACCGCCTACACGCTGACCGGCGGCGCGATCACCAAGACCGTCTCCGGACGGGACGAGGCCGACTTCTACGGGCACTACGCCAAGGCCATCGAGGAGCGCTTCCCGGGCCGCTGGATCGGCAAGGTCGTCGCACAGGCGCTGCCCAAGGACGACGTGCAGCGGTTCAAGGACTACGGTGTGCAGATCTACCACCCCAACTTCGAGGTGTGGGACGAGTATCTGTTCAAGATGTACTGCCCCGGCAAGGAGCGGTACGTCGGCCGGGACGAGTGGCACAAGCGCATCCTCGACTCCGCCGACGTCTTCGGCGCGCGCAACGTCATCCCCAACTTCGTCGCGGGCGTGGAGATGGCCGAACCCTTCGGCTTCAAGACCGTCGACGAGGCCATCGCCTCCACCACCGAGGGACTGCGGTTCTTCATGTCGCACGGCATCACGCCCCGCTTCACCACCTGGTGCCCCGAGCCCACCACCCCGCTCGGCAAGACCAACCCCGACGGCGCCCCGCTGGAGTACCACATCCGGCTGCTGCAGGCCTACCGCCAGACCATGGAGGACTTCGGCCTGTCCTCGCCCCCCGGCTACGGCCCGCCCGGACCCGGCCGCGCCGTCTTCTCCGTCAGCTCCTTCATGGACAGCCTTCCGGCCCGGGACGAGGTGGAGTCGGCGAAGGCGGCGGAGGTCTGAGCGACCCCTGGGCACGGTGAGTCAAAACATGGTCTCCTTGCGTACGTGAGGCTGGAGTTGGGCCGCGCCACGGGCCGCGCAGGTGTCTGCCGGGACAACCGAACACAGCGCTTGTCAGTCGCGAGAGATACGTGCAAGGCTCCTGCCTGCCGCGAGGTTCCCCCCAACTCCTTTGCCGACATGGTGAGTTGACCTCGCTTGTGAATGCAGGAGACCCATGCCCGACCTGCCGACCCCGAAGGACGCCGCCGAGGCCGCGCTGTTCTCCGAGTGCTGGGACGCGGTCCTTTCCTACGCCGACCTGTGCACCGCGGGCTCGGCCCCGGCCACCCAACTCGCCACCGAGGCGTTCGCGCTCGGCATCGGCGAGGTCCGCGCCACCGGGGCGAGCGGCGCCCGCAGCGGCGGCCGCCGCTCGCCCCGCCTGCCCGCGATACCCCTGCTGCTGACCGCCGTACGCACCACGGCGGCGGCCTGGGAGGCCGGCGGACGAGGACACGACCTCGACCCCGACCTGCGCCTGTGGCTCAACTCGGACAAGCCCGCGCGCTACACCGGACTCCCGTTGCGCCGCCCGCTCGCCCTGCGCGCGCTGCGCGATCTGCAGGAACCGGACGCGGCGCTGCTGTGGCTGGCCGAGGTGGAGGCGCTGCCGCTGCCCGTGGCGGCCCGCAGGCTCGGCCTCGACCCCGCCTCCGTGGCCGACGAACTCACCCAGGTGCGCGGCCTGTTCCGCGACCGCTGTCGCCGCGCCCAGCGCGACACACCGATGGACACGGAGTGCCGCAGCTACGCCCGGCTCCTCGACGCGGTCACCCGCTCACCCGCCGCCGACGTCCCGGCCGACCTCTCGCGGCACCTGGCCACCTGCGTGGACTGCGCGGAGACCGCCGCCGGTCTGCGCCCGCAGGGCGGCGGACTGTCCGCCGCCCTCGCCGGCGGGGTCATCGGCTGGGGCGCGCTCGCCTATCTGGAGCGCCGCCGCCGCGCGGCCGAGGTGCGGCTCGGCGCCGGGCGCCCGGAACCGGCCGACGGCGAGGGCGGCGAGCCGAAGAACGGTACGAACCGAGTGCGCGTCCTGCGCGGCGGCCTGCTCGCCGCCGCCGTCGCCGTGTCACTGCTCGCGCTGGCCGTGTCGCTGATGCCGTTCGGCTCCGGCGACGACGATGCGGCGGGGGACTCGCCGGCCGACAGCTCCCCTGTGGCGGCTCCCCGGCCGTCCCTGCCCTCCGTCACCGCGTCGCCGTCCGTCACCCCGTCACCGTCCACCACGCGCGCCGAGCCGAAGACCGCCTCGGGCGCGAGGAACTCCGACCCGGAACCCCAGGGCACCACTTCCTCGACTTCCTCGACGGCCACGGGCAAGCCGGTCCCCGACCGCAGCGAACCGGCCGCCTGCACGGTCGCGTACCGGCTGGACAGCCAGTGGCCCGACGGATTCCAGGCCACCGTCTCCGTCACCACCACCGACGCCCTCGACACCTGGCGGGTGGCGTGGTCCTTCCCGGACGGCCAGCAGGTCGGCCAGATGTGGGACGCGACCGTCGCCCAGACCGGCTCCCGGGTCACCGCCACCGCCGCCGACTACAACAGCTCCGTCTCCGCCGGCGGCACCCTCACCTTCGGCTTCCTGGCGTCCTGGCAGAGCAAGAACTCCCCGCCGTACGGCTTCACGCTGAACGGCCACGCCTGCACGAAAACCGGTTGACGCGCTGCCGTCGCGACGGGATACCGTTGCGACGGCTCGACGACCGGAATTGAACCGGGAACTCAACGACGCGAGGAGGTGTCGACCGATGGCTGTCATGGCGATGAGCAGTGCCCGCATCCAGTTCATCAAGTCCACCTCCGTGGCCGCCGGCTGACTCCGTAGACCGCTGTGCCGGGGCCGCCCCTGTGAAGGGTCTGTCTTGACTTCCAGCTCCAACTCCAGCTCCAGCTCCACCACTTCAGCTTTCTCCGCCTACTCCGCGCTCGTGCCCTACGGCTGGGACGACGCGTGGGCGGACGAGTTCGCCCCCTACGGCGCCGAAGGCCTGTTGCCGGGGCGGGTGATCCGGGTCGATCGCGGCCAGTGCGACGTGGTCACCGCCGACGGGCTCGTACGCGCCGACACCGCGTTCGTCACCCCGCACGACCCGATGCGGGTGGTGTGCACCGGCGACTGGGTCGCCGTCGAACCCGCGGGCAACCCCCGCTACGTACGGACGTATCTGCCGCGCCGTACCGCCTTCGTGCGTTCCACCTCCTCCAAGCGGTCCGAGGGGCAGATCCTCGCCGCCAACGTCGACCACGCGATCGTGGCCGTGTCCCTCGCCGCCGAGCTCGACCTCGGCCGTATCGAGCGCTTCCTCGCCCTGGCCTGGGAGTCGGGTGCGCAGCCGCTCGTCGTGCTCACCAAGGCCGATTTGGTGCCCGACCCGGTCACGTGCGCGCATCTGGTGCGGGACGTGGAGCTTTCGGCGCCCGGGGTGAGCGTGCTGTCGGTCAGCGCCGTCGACGGCGACGGGCTCGACACCCTCGCCGCGCTCGTCTGCGCGGGTACGTCCGTGCTGCTCGGCCAGTCCGGCGCGGGCAAGTCCACCCTCGCCAACGCCCTGCTCGGCGAGGACGTGATGGACGTGCAGGCCACTCGGGACGTCGACGGCAAGGGCCGCCATACGACGACCACCCGCAACCTGCTCGCCCTGCCGGGCGGCGGCGTCCTCATCGACACCCCCGGGCTCAGGGGCGTGGGCCTGTGGGACGCCGAGACCGGCGTCGGCCAGGTCTTCGCCGAGATCGAGGAGCTCGCCGCCCAGTGCCGCTTCCACGACTGCGCCCACGGCGCGGAACCGGGCTGCGCGGTGCTCGCCGCGGTCGACTCGGGAGAGCTCCCTGTCCGCCGCCTGGAGAGCTACCGCAAACTCCTGCGCGAGAACCAGTGGATCGTCGCCAAGACCGACGCCCGCGCCCGCGCAGAACTCCGACGGGACTGGAAGCGCAAGGGGGCGGAGGGCAGGGCGGCAATGGAAGCCAAACGGGGGCGCCGCTGACGGGCCCCCAGGGGGGATCCCTGCGGGGCTATGGCCGGGGAGGACTGCCGTCCCGCCCGGCAAGGCCACGTCCCGTGCCCCCGCACCGTCGTGTCCGATTTCCGCCAGCTCGCGGTGGCGGGCTGACGGAGACTGGACGTGTGATGGACGAAGACGCCAGGTACGAAGCCGTGCGGAGCCGGGATGGTCGGTTCGACGGGGAGTTTTTCTTTGCCGTCGAGACGACCGGGATCTACTGTCGGCCCAGTTGTCCGGCGGTGACGCCGAAGCGTCGTAATGTGCGGTTCTTCGCGACGGCCGCCGCTGCGCAGGGCTCGGGGTTCCGGGCCTGTCGGCGGTGCCGTCCGGATGCCGTGCCCGGGTCGGCCGACTGGAACGTGCGTGCGGATGTCGTGGGCCGGGCCATGCGGCTGATCGGGGACGGAATCGTCGACCGAGAGGGTGTGGCCGGGCTCGCGGCCCGCCTCGGCTACAGCGCCCGCCAGGTGCAGCGCCAGCTCACCGCCGAGCTCGGCGCCGGGCCCGTCGCCCTCGCGCGGGCCCAGCGGGCGCACACCGCGCGCGTGCTGGTGCAGACGACCGACCTGCCGATCACCGAGATCGCGTTCGCGTCCGGGTTCGCCAGCGTGCGGCAGTTCAACGACACCATCCGCGAGGTGTACGCGGCGACGCCCAGCGAACTGCGGGCCACCGCACCGAACGGAGGGCGCGGCGGCCGGCGCGCCGCCGCCCCGAGCGCGGAGATCCCGCTGCGGCTCGCCTTCCGGGGGCCGTACCAGTCCGGCACGGTCTTCGACCTGCTGGCGGACGAGGCGGTGCCCGGCGTCGAAGAGGTCAGCGGCGAGCGGGGGCGCCGCACCTACCGCCGTACGCTCCGGCTGCCGCACGGCACCGGCATCGTCGCCGTCGACGAGCGGGCCGGGACCGTGAAGTCCGCCTCCGGCTCGCATCCCGGCGGCTGGCTGGACGCCCGCCTGCACCTCACCGACCCGCGCGACCTGACCACCGCCGTCGGCCGGCTGCGGCGCCTCTTCGACCTCGACGCCGACCCGTACGCCGTCGACGAGCGGCTCGGCGCCGACGAACGGCTCGCCCCGCTGGTCGCCGCCCGCCCCGGGCTGCGCTCGCCCGGCGCCGCCGACGCCGAGGAGGTGGCGGTCCGGGCCATGACGGGGACGGCGGGGGCGCAGCGGCTGGTGGCCCGCTACGGCAAGGCGCTGGACGCGCCCTCCGGCAGCCTCACCCATCTCTTCCCGGAACCGGCGGTCCTCGCCGGCGCCGAACCCCACGGCGTGCTCGGCGCCCTCACCGCCGCCCTGGCCGACGGCGCCCTGCGGCTCGACCCGGGCGCCGACCGCGAGGACGCGCAGGCGGCGCTGTCGGCACTGCCCGGGATGGACGCGGAGACGCTCGCCGTCATCCGTGCCCGTGCCCTAGCCGACCCCGACGTCGCCCCGCCCGGCCTCGACGTACCCGACAGCTGGCGCCCCTGGCGCTCGTACGCCCTGCAACACCTGCGCGCAGCAGGAGAGTTGGACTGACCTGTGACGACCACGCTCTGGACCCGAGTCGACAGCCCCGTCGGCCCCCTGCTCCTGACCGCCGACCCCGACGGCGCCCTGACCTCAGTCTCCGTGCCCGGACAGAAGAACGGCCGTACGGTGCAGGACGGTTGGCGCCAAGAACCCGCGCCCTTCGCCGCCGCCGAGCAACAACTGGCGGCCTACTTCGCCGGTGAACTGAAGGAATTCCGGCTGGAGTTCAGCACCGCGGGCAGCGAGTTCCGCGAGCAGGTCTGGGCCGCCCTGGACTCCGTTCCCTACGGGGCGACCACGACGTACGGCGAGATCGCCGCCCGTATCGGCGCCTCCCGGGCCGCCGTACGCGCGGTCGGCGGTGCGATCGGCGCCAACCCGCTGCTGATCGTCCGCCCGTGCCACCGGGTGATCGGCGCGAACGGCTCGCTGACCGGTTACGCGGGCGGACTCGAACGGAAGGTACGGCTGCTGACGCTGGAGGGGAGCCTCCAGGGCGTGCCTGACGTGCTCTGAAGCCCGCGCCCGGGGTCCCGCCCCCCGGCGCCCCGGGGGGTCAGTCCTCCAGGCCCCAGCTGTGGATCCGCCGCGGGTGGACGCGGATCACCTCCTCGCTGAAGTGCGGGCCCAACTCGTGCGGCCCGACGAGGAGTTCGGCCTCACCACGGATCTCAATACCGCGCACCCTCCAGGGGCGCAGGCTGACGATGTCGTCGACGACCAGGGCCACCTTGGGGTTCTGCCGCAGGTTGCGCCACTTCTTGGTGCGGCCCATCGCCACACCGCCGATCAGGATGGTGCCGTCGTCCTGCGGGAAGAAGCCGACCGGGTTGGCCTGCGGCTGTCCGTGCGGGTCGACGGTGGCCAGCCGCCCCAGCCGCTGCGACTTCAGATACGCGCGCTCGGCCTCGCTGAATCCGCTCATGCCCCCACCCAAACACGCCCGCCCCGCAAGCACATCGGGCCCACGCCATGGTTCCTCTGTCCTACGTCACACACTGCCCCACGCCACGCACAGTCCTATGTCACACACTGCCCTACGTCACCCCCAGATCACCGCCCCCAGCCACGCCCCGGCGACGAGCAGGCAGGTGAACAGCTCCGCCAGCACACTGGAGCCGCCCGAGCGCATCGCGGTCCGCAGCGCGGCCATGGCCTCGCCGTGGCGGCCGAGGCGGAGGCGTTCGCACAGGTAGATGCCGCCCAGGAAGCCCGGGATCGCGCCGAGGACCGGTATCAGGAAGAACCCCGCAAACGCCCCGACCCCCGCGAACACCGCCATGCGGGGCGTGGCACCGCCCGCGCGCAGCCGTCTGGGCGGCAGCGCCCACCGCACCACCTGGGAGACGAACAGCGCGACGGTGGCCCCCACCAGCACCCACCACGCCACCGGCTGCGGATCCTTCAGGGCCCACCACATCACCGCGGCCCACACGAGCCACGACCCCGGCAACCCGGGCACCAGCACTCCGCACAGGCCGAGCAGGAGGACCAGGCCGACCAGGAGGAGGTCCCACAGTCCCATCTGACCAGGGTGCAGGAGACTGGGAGAAGCCGCAGTTCAACAAGGCCGCACCCGGTGACTCACGCCTCCCGGTCGCGGGCCACCCACCCCCGTTCGTACGCGTGCCAGCCCAGCTGCAGCCGGGTCGTCACCCCGGTCAGCTCCATCAGCCGCTTCACCCGGCGCTGCACGGTCCGCAGGCCCAGGTCGAGCTGTTTCGCCACGCTCGCGTCCGTCAGCCCGGCCAGCAGCAGGGACAGCACCTCCAGATCCGTGGCGTCGGGGCCGTCGGGCTCCTGCTCGGTGACACCGGTGGCGCCGATCCGCAGCGGCAGCGCGTCCCGCCACACCGACTCGAACAGCCCGGACAGCAGCTCCAGCAGCCCGCTCTCGTGGACGACGAGCGCCGCGGGCTCCGCCGTGTGCGTGCTGAGCGGCACCAGGGCGAGCGTCCGGTCCGCCACCACCAGCTTGGTCGGCACCGTGTCCACCACGCGCACCTGCTCGTCCCGGCCGAGCGCGGCGGACAGCTCGGTGATGCCGTCCGGCAGGTCGAGCACCGAGCGCTCGACGACCACGCGGTAGCGGACCCCGCGCCCGGCCGCCTGCTCCTCCGCGTCGTTGTCCGCCCCGGTGACGACGGCCGGGGCGCCGGTGACCAGGGCGCAGACCTCCTCGCTCGCCCCGAGCTGCAGCTGCAGAAAACGCCGGCCGACAGCGGCGGCGCCGGTCACCACCTCGACCAGGTCGTGCACCGCGGGCTCGGCCGCCGCCGCCCGGTACTCCTCGGCGAGCAGGGCCGCCGCCAGCTCCGCCTTCTCCAGCTCGTGCCGCTGCTGGGTCAGAAGTGCGCCGAGCGCCACCCCGGGCGGGGCCGCGACCCAGCGTCCCGGCCGGGCCGAGGACTGGGCGGCGAGGCCGTGCCGCTCCAGGCGGCGCAGCGCGCGCTCGGTGTCCGGTTCGCCGAGGGCCAGCCGCCGGGCGAGATCGGGCAGATCCGCCGCGCCCACGGACACCAGTGCCCGGTACGCCGACTCGTGTGTCTTGTCCAGCCCCAGCACGCCCAGCATCGGCCGCCGCCCTCCCACGTCCTCGGTGCACCGCCGTGGCGGAAAACAGCCACGGCGCAAACCCGCCTCGGCACATCATCGCCGTATCACCCGGCACTCTGCCAAGGTGGGGTCACGCCTGTGTTGATCAGCGTCTGTGTCCGACGGGGGACGGGACGGCGACGCACAGCTGATCTCCAGGGACTTCGGTCACGCTCGGAGCCGGATCGATCGCGTTCTTGGCGCGATCCGGTCACCCCCGGACGTGATCCGGGCCCGAGACGTGCCGACGCGCTCCGTCGGCGCGAAGGGGATCCGGGCCCGGATCACTCGGCGTCGCCGGGCGGTTCTCCCGTGGGGGGTGGAACCGCCCGGCGGCCTTGACGCACCGCAGTTCGACCACTCACTCCTGGATTTTCCTGATGCCCCGTTTTCATCCGGCCCGCGCGGTGGACAATTGGGGGCATGAGCCAGCAGGGGGGAAGTCCCACGGGTCACGAGGACGACTGGTGGGGGCAGTTGTACGACGAGACCACCGAGGACACGGGCCCCACACCCGTGCCCGACACCCTGGACGACCGCTTCGCCTCGGCGGCGGGAGCCGTGGGCGGGGCGGACAACGGCGGGATCAACAACAGCGGGGATGACTACGACCTGCCTGACAACGGCAGGGCCGAGGCGACCTCGCCGCCGCCCCGTGCCGGCATCGTCCCGCAGCGCACACCGTGGGAGCCCTCGCCGGCCATGACCGTGGACGAGCCCGCACCGGCCGCCCCCACCGGCCCGACGACGTTCGCCGCCCCGGCCGACGGCCACACGTCCAGGGAGACCCCCGCCGCGACGGCCCCGCCCGCCACATCGACGACGGACGCCGCCCCGGGCACCCCGACGACACAACGCGCCGAGGACGACCTGCTCGACGCCCCCGCCCCCGCACCGCACACCCCCCGTACCGCCACCCGCGTCGACCTGCCCGCCCTCCCGCCGGACCCGGTGGACTACGTCGGCTCGGGCCCGCCCACCTACGAGGCCGAACCCACCGCGCTGCCGCCCGCCGACCCGGACGACCTCGACGACCTGGTCGCCGACACCGTTCTCGACGGCGCCCGCTACGGCGCCTGCACCGTGCGCGCCGCCTCCGTGCGCGGCGACTCCGCGCGCTACCGCGGCGAGCCACGCCGCGACTCCCTGCTCACCGCCCGCTTCGGCACCGGCGACCAGGCGCTGATCCTCGTCGCGATGGCCACCGGCGCCCGCGCCACACCGGGCGCGCACCGGGCCGCCGCCGAGGCCTGCCACTGGATCGGCCGGGCCGTCGGCCGCAGTCACGCGCGGCTCGCGGAGGACATCGGGGCGGCCAGGCGCGGCGACCTCAAGTCGGGTCTGCACCGGCTGACCGACCGCAGCCTCGGCAAGCTGCGCGCCAGCGCCGCCGAGCAGGGCATCGAGCCGGAGGAGTACGCCGCCACCCTGCGCTGCCTGCTGCTGCCCGCCGATCCGCAGTGCCGTACCCGCGTGTTCTTCGGGGTGGGCGCGGGCGGACTGTTCCGGCTGCGGGACGGCGACTGGCAGGACATCGAGCCGCGGGTCTCCGAGGCCACCGGCGACCCCGTGGTCGGCTTCGGCTCACTGCCCCCCGAGACGCCCGAGGGCGACCGTCTCACCATGGACCTGGGCATCCCGACACCGCCCAGCCCCTACGAGCCCGCGCCCGAACCGCCCCACGAGCCCTTCCGGTTCCGTGCCTCCGTGGCCCACCCGGGTGATGTGCTGCTGATGTGCACCGGAGGTCTCGCGGAGCCGCTGCGCGGCGAGCCCGACCTGTGCCGCCACCTGGCGACCCGGTGGTGCGGCCCCACCCCGCCCGGACTGGCCACGTTCCTCGCCGACACCCAAGTCAGGGTCAAGGGTTACTCGGACGACCGTACGGCTGCCGCCGTTTGGGAGGCGTGAGCGCCCGCGCTGTGGATTGATGGACCCGGAGGGATCCGAAAGTCGGACCGCGGAGACCGAAGGGCACAGACAGCCATGGCCAAGCAGAACGTCGCCGAGCAGTTCGTCGACATCCTCGCCCGCGCCGGAGTCCAGCGACTCTACGGCGTCGTCGGCGACAGCCTCAACCCGGTGGTGGACGCGGTACGCCGCAACTCCGCCATCGACTGGGTGCACGTCCGCCACGAGGAGACCGCCGCCTTCGCTGCCGGTGCGGAGGCCCAGATCACCGGGAAGCTCGCCGCCTGCGCGGGCTCGTGCGGCCCCGGCAACCTCCACCTCATCAACGGCCTCTACGACGCCCACCGCTCCATGGCGCCGGTCCTCGCCCTGGCCTCGCACATCCCGTCCAGCGAGATCGGCCTCGGCTACTTCCAGGAGACCCACCCCGACCAGCTGTTCCGGGAGTGCAGTCACTACAGCGAACTCATCTCCAACCCGCAGCAGATGCCGCGACTGCTGAACACCGCCATCCAGAACGCCGTCGGGCTCGGCGGCGTCAGCGTGGTGTCCCTGCCCGGCGACATCGCGGGCCGGCCCGCCCCCGAGAAGTCCGCCGAGACCGCGCTCGTCACCGCACGGCCCAGCGTGCGCCCCGGCGACAGCGAGATCGACCGCCTCGTCGAGATGATCGACGAGGCCCAGAAGGTCACTCTGTTCTGCGGCAGTGGCACGGCGGGTGCGCACGCCGAGGTGATGGAGTTCGCCGGGAAGATCAAGTCACCGGTGGGACACGCGCTGCGGGGCAAGGAGTGGATCCAGTACGACAACCCCTACGACGTCGGCATGAGCGGCCTGCTCGGCTACGGCGCCGCATACGAAGCCACCCATGAATGCGACCTGTTGATCCTGCTCGGCACCGACTTCCCGTACAACGCGTTCCTCCCCGACGACGTCAGGATCGCCCAGGTCGACGTCAGGCCCGAGCACCTGGGACGCCGCTCCAAGCTCGACCTGGCCGTGTGGGGAGACGTACGGGAGACGCTGCGCTGTCTGATCCCGCGGGTGAAGCCGAAGGGCAACCGGCGCTTCCTCGACCGGATGCTCAAGAAGCACGCGGACGCGCTGGAGGGGGTGGTGAAGGCGTACACGCGCAAGGTCGACAAGCACGTGCCCATCCATCCCGAGTACGTGGCCTCCGTGCTGGACGAACTGGCCGACGACGACGCGGTGTTCACCGTCGACACGGGCATGTGCAATGTCTGGGCCGCGCGCTACATCTCGCCCAACGGCAGCCGCCGCATCATCGGTTCCTTCTCCCACGGCTCGATGGCGAACGCGCTGCCGATGGCGATCGGCGCCCAGTTCACCGACCGTGAGCGGCAGGTCGTGTCGATGTCCGGGGACGGCGGATTCTCCATGCTGATGGGTGACTTCCTGACCCTGGTGCAGTACGACCTCCCGGTCAAGGTCGTCCTCTTCAACAACTCCTCCCTCGGCATGGTCGAGTTGGAGATGCTGGTCGCCGGTCTTCCCTCCTACGGCACCACCAACAAGAACCCCGACTTCGCGGCCGTGGCCCGCGCCTGCGGGGCGCACGGCGTGCGGGTGGAGAAGCCCAAGGACCTGCCCGGCGCCCTCAAGGACGCCTTCAAGCACAAGGGTCCGGCCCTCGTCGACATCGTCACCGACCCCAACGCCCTGTCCATCCCGCCGAAGATCAGCGCCGAGATGGTGACCGGCTTCGCGCTCTCCGCCTCCAAGATCGTCCTCGACGGCGGCGTGGGCCGCATGGTGCAGATGGCCCGCAGCAACATCCGCAACATGCCCCGGCCATGACGGTGCCTCAGCTGCCCTTCCACCAACGGATTCCGGCCAGTTTCGCGAGCTGCGGGAAGGCGGCGGTGCAGCCGAAGAGGCCTTTCAACGGCACGTCCGGGGCGTCGTAGGGCAGTCCCTTCGTGTACGGCGGCCCGCTCGACGCTCGGACAGGAGTGCCCACACTGTCGGTCACCCGGCCGGAATCGGCGCATCCGTGGCCGAACGCCTGGTCGTTCAGCGTTCGACATGACTGCCGCGCGCTCAGAGGGGCAAGCATCCTCGTGAACGTGTTCGACACGGAGGGGACCGACATCGGCACGCGGGCGGGGGTCATGAAGAGGCAGGCGCGAGGGGGCGGTCCCATGGCGATCGGGGCCTTCTCGGCGGAAACGGCGGAGGAAACGGCAGACGGCACGGGGCAGGCGCGAACGGCCCAGCTGCGGCAGAGACTCGAACGGGCGGACCTCAGGGCGGTACCGGAGGCGCGCAGGGCGCTGCGCCACCTGCTGCGGCAGTGGGGCAGGCCCGGCAGGTCCGACGTGGCGGAGCTGCTCACCAGCGAACTCGTCACCAACGCACTCATCCACACCGACACCGACGCGATCCTGACGGCCACGGTCTCACCCCGTGGACTCAGGGTGGAGGTAAGGGACTTCGTGGCCCGCAGACCCAGGCTGCGCATGGCGAACTCCGACGACGGCACGCACGGCAGAGGCCTGGTGCTGGTGCAGTCCCTCGCGGACGCATGGGGGGTCCGGGCGCACGGGGTGGGCAAGGCCGTGTGGTTCGAACTGGACGCCGGGGCGGCCTGAGCGGCCTGAACGTCCCGTTGCCCGGGGCACCTGACACCCCCGGGCAACGGGAAGGGCGTGGACTCCCCGGGCAACGGGAAGGGGCGTGACCCGCGGGTCACGCCCCTTCCCGTGTCGGCCGTTCCTAGCCGAACTGCTGCTCCAGGTCCTTGAGCTTGCGCTCCAGGGAGTCCAGGCGCGGCAGCGCCTGGGTGTCGTCCTCCGCGGTGAGGTCGACGGTCACCGGCTCAGCGGCTCCTTTGCGGACCGGCTGCAGGGACGGACGAGAGCGTACGGGCAGCGGTTCCGGGGTCGATATGGCAGGCTCCGCGGTGACCGAGGCGGAGGCGCGCTCCAGCGCCTGGGGCTCGGCCTGGCGGCCGCCGCCGCGGCCGATGAGCCCGCGGTGGCCCCGGCTGATCGCCTTCAGCTGGGCGCGCTCCAGACGGTCGTGCTCGCGCCGGCGCAGCCGGTTGGCCTCCTTCTGGCGCTGGTCCTCGCGCACCTCGTCGACCGCCTCGTCCAGGCTGCGCACGCCCTCCAGGAGCATCAGCGACCAGGCCTTGTAGGTCTCGCGGGGGGCCCGCAGCCAGCGGACGATACGGATCTGCGGCAGCGGACGCGGGACCAGGCCCTGCTCGCGCAGTGCGGCGCGGCGGGTCTGCTTCAGCGCGCGGTCGAACAGCACGGCCGCCGAGAGCGACATGCCGGCGAAGAACTGCGGGGCGCCCGCGTGATCGACGCCCCTGGGTGCGTGCACCCAGTTGAACCAGGCCGCGGCGCCCGCGAACGTCCACACCAGTATCCGGGAGCCGAGGGCGGCGTCACCGTGGCTGGCCTCGCGCACCGCGAGCACGGAGCAGAACATGGCCGCGCCGTCCAGGCCGAACGGCACCAGGTACTCCCAGCCGTTGGCGAGGCCGAGGTTCTGCTGGCCGAAGCCGACCAGACCGTGGAAGGAGAGTGCCGCGGCGACCGCCGCACAGCAGAACAGCAGGACATAGGAGGCGGTGCCGTATACGGCTTCCTTGCGCCTGCGGCGCTCCTCGCTGCGCTCCCACGAGTCGTCCGTCTTCGCGTGCTCCCCCGACCGTTTGCTGCGCGCGAGCACCGCCACCGCCGCCAGCATGCCCAGGAGCAAGACGGCGCCCGGAAGCAGCCAGTTCAGCGATATGTCGGTCAGTCTCATCTGGGGTCCCTTGCATTGGGATAGGGCGTAACGCCCGCCATAGTGGCCCAATCCCTCCGGCCCTCAGGGGGTTTCGGGGCAAGAGGCCGCCAAGGAAGTGCAAGGGGATGCCCATGGCAGCGTTCTGCTCGAACTGCCGCTTGAGGGGCGGGAGTTGAGTTCGAATAAGACTACCCGTACGGGTGGTTCCACGGAAAGTTCCTGCGGCAAGTGAGGAAGTTGTGAATTACCTGTAACCCGGAGGGTGCCTCGTGCGTCGTTGATCTTACGGGACGGCGGGCGCCGGACCTGCCTGAGGGGGCCTCAACTCGCGGCGGCGGCCAGCGACTTGGTGGCTCGGCTAACGTTGCACGTGCGCGGGCAGGTGGCGCAGGTGTCCTCGGGGCGCACCGTGTAGAACATGCAGCAGCTCGTGCGGTCCCGGGTGAGCCCGGGGTCCCCCCATGCCTTGTCCGGCACCGGGGGAGTCTCGCCGTCCGGTCCGGTCAGCTCCCGGAAGGCGGCGGAGCCGGCGTACGGCTCGGTGGCGCCCGGCAGCAGCGCCTCCAGTTCGCGCATCGCCCGCCGCTCCTCGCCCAGCAGATGGGCGACGTACCACAGGCCCTCGACGATTTCGTCGGTCGCCATGCCCCACAGGGCCCGCCCGCGCCTGCGCATCCGCGGTCCGAACGCGGCGAGGACGGGTTCCAGGTGCTCGGCCACGGCGGAGCGCACCTGCGTGCGCAGCGCCTCCTCGTCGGCGACGACGTACGCGCCGGGCAGCGCGGCGGCCGGGTCGCCGGGCAGACAGGCGAGGCCGGCCGGCCGCACCGCCATGCGGCCCATGGGGAGGCCGGGCGCGGTGCGGTCGTAGGACACTCGGGCCACCGGCAGGCGCGGCACCCGGCGCTGCAGGAACCACGGCACGGTGATCAGCAGGCAGGCCGGCCAGGCGTACCGGTGCAGTCCGAAGCTCGCCACGACGTCCGGCCGCGCCCGCGTTCCGTAGTCGCGCCGTACCTGTGCGTCGTCCCATTCCAGGAAGGCGTCGAGGGCCGTGCCGCCCTCGGCGAGCGAGGCGGTGGTGATCCAGCCGCCGGACCGCGGCGTCGGGTCCTCCGCTCCGAGTTCCGTGATCCCCAGGGCCGGAAAAGCCTCGGTCAGCCGGGTGTACGCGTCCGTGAGCGCCGAGCGGGGCACGGGTGGGTGCACGGGCATGCGGGACCGCCGATCGAGGTCGTTCATAGGTGAGCCTTACCTTACCCAAGATCGTGGAGGTTTGAACTGACGGCTCGTGCGCTTATGGTGCTTGACGGACGAGTAACAACCCGTCGTAATGACCCCAAGTACCGACACGTCCGGAGGAGGACCCGTGAGGCGGAGTACGCCGGGCTCGGCGGTGACGGGGATTCCGGACGGCTGGACGGCCGCCGCGCCCAGGGTGCCGCAGCAACCCGCCGCGGCGGACGTCGACCGGGACCGGCGTGACCGGGACCGGCGTGACCGGGACAGGCGCGACCGGGACCGGCGCGACCGGGGCGCGGAAGTCGCCGCCGCCACTCGCGGCGAGCACACCCACAGCGAGCAGCCCTACCCCCGCCCCCGCCCCGTGCAGCGGTCCTCGGTGCGCGGTCAGATCCTCGACGCGCTGCGCACCGCGCTGGTCGCGGGCGAGCTGACGCCGGGGGAGGTGTACTCGGCGCCGGTCCTGGGCGAGCGGTTCGGGGTCTCCGCGACGCCCGTCCGGGAGGCGATGCAGCAGCTCGCGCTCGAAGGGGCGGTCGAGGTGATCCCCAACCGGGGCTTCCGGGTGATCGAGCGCGGCACCCGCGAACTGGCCGAACTGGCCGAGGTCCGGGCGCTGATCGAGGTCCCGGTGGTGCTGCGCCTGGCCCGTACGGTCCCGGCCGAACGCTGGGTGGAGCTGCGGCCGCTGGCCGACGCGACGGTCCGCGCCGCATCCTCCGGCTGCCGCGCCACCTACGCCGAGTCCGACCGCACCTTCCACCGCGCACTGCTGTCCTTCTGCGGCAACGAACAACTCGTCCGGATCGCCGACGACCTCCACCGCCGCGCCCAGTGGCCCCTGGTCGGCGCCCCCGCCACCCGCGGCCGCGCCGACCTCGTCGCGGACGCGGCCGAACACACCTCCCTGCTCGACGCGCTGATCGCCCGCGATCTCGACGTGGTGCGGGGACTGGTGGGGGAGCATTTCACCGGGGCGTTGTGACCGACTGAGACCGCCGCTCAGCGGCAGGCGGGCCGCTCGGTGCGCCCGTTGAGGAGCCCCGGTGCGGGTACAGAACCTGGGGCCGGTCAGGCCGTCGCCGGCGCCGGGGGCGGTTCCCGCCGGGCACCGGGGCCGTGGCGGCGGCCTCGTGCCGTTCCTCCTGCTGGTCGTCGTGGTCGTCGTCCTCGCCCGCGACACCGCAGTGCGCGACTGGGTGCTGGGCTAGCTCCAGGCACCTGCCGCCGCAGGTCCGCGACCGCTGGGGCAGGCGCGCAGCAGCTGGGGCAGGTCCGTGGCCGCCGGCCGGCCGTCGCGCAGCGGCTGCGGCAGGCTCGCAGCCGCTGGTGAAGACCCGCAGCCGCCAAGGCCGCCGAGCCGCCGCCGGGCAGGTCAGGCCGCTGCCGGGTCGGTCAGGCTGTGGCGGGGCAGCTCAGGCCCGCCGCCGGGCCGGTCAGGCCGTGGCTGGGCAGCTCAGGTCCGCCGCCGGGCAGGTCAGGCCGCTGCCGGGCAGGTCAGGCTGTGGCCGGGCAGCTCAAGCTCGCGGCCGGGCCGGTCGGGCTGTGGCCGGGCCGGTCAGGCGGTGGCTGGGCAGCTCAGGCCCGCCGCCGGGTCGGTCAGGCTGTGGCCGGACAGCTCAGGCCGCCGCCCCAGGTCAGGTCGCTGCCGGGCAAGTCAAGCTCGCTGCCGGGCAGCTCAGGTCGCCGCCGGGCAGTCAGGCCGTGGCGGGGCAGCTTAGGCCCGCCGCCGGTCCGGTCAGGCCGCTGCCCCAGGTCAGGTCGCCGCCGGGCAGCTCAGGTCCGCCGCCGGGCAGTCAGGCCGTGGCTGGGCAGGTCAGGCCGCCGCCGGGCAACTCAGGCCGTGGCCAGGCAACTCAAGCTAGCCGCCGGCAGGTCAGGCCGCCGCCCGGCCGGTCAGGCCGCTGCCGGGCAACTCGAGCTCGCTGCCGGTCAGCTCAGCCCGCCGCCCGGCCGGTCAGGCCGTGGCCGCCCCCGGCGTCGGTGGGGCCAACTGCCGGGCCAGCCAGGTCGGTACGCCCCCGAGGAGTCGGAACAGCCGTCGCGCCTCCTCGCGCAGGCGTGAGGCCTCCGGTTCCGCCTCGGTGTCGGCCAGGGACACCAGGGCCGGGGCCGTGCCGACCAGGTAGCCCAACTCCTCGCGGATGCGCAGGGATTCGGCGAAGCCGTGGCGGGCCTCGGCCAGTTCGCCCTCCCGCAGGGCGAGTCCGGCGAGATGGCGCCAGGTGAACGACAGCAGCAGCGGGTCGGAGTGCGCGGTGGCGGCCGCGTGGGCCCGCCGGAACGCCGCCCGGGCGGCCTGCGGCGATCCCGTGAGGTTCTCCGCGAGCAGGCCCCGCCGGAAGTCCAGCATCGCGCGGCCCGCCGCGCCCGGAGCGATCAGCGCCGCCGCCCGGCCCAGCGCCGAGCGCGCTTCGTCCACCCGGTCGCGCACTCCGTGCAGTGTTGCCGCGTACGCAAGGTGCCCTCTTTCACAAGCGGCCGCGCCCCGCTCGTCGTCGGTGTGGGCCAGCGCCTCGGCCGTGCGCAGCGCGTCCTCGGCCTCCTCCCAGCCCTGCTCGGTGTACAGACACCGTTCGACCAGCAGCGCGGCCCGCTGCAACGCGGCATCCGCGGTACCGGGTTGGAGCAGCGCGGCCGCGTCGGCCCAGCAGGCGCGTGAGCGCAGCCGCCATACCGCGGTCTGGAGGGGATCGTCACCAGCGGTCGTTCCGTTACCAGACATGGCGGTATGCGCCACGTTGCCCTCCCCGAGCACGCCATCGAGCTATGAGTGGTGGCGGCATCTCAGCACGAATTCCGGGGCCCGGCCAAGGGGGTGGGTGAAGGATTTCACAAAGTCGTGGGACGGTGACGGCACTTGGTGCCACCTCCGTCACGTGCCGGTGACCTCAGCTCATCCGCAGTGCCAGGAAGAAATCGAGCTTGTCCTCCAGCCGCGAGAGATCACGGCTCGTCAACTGCTCGATTCGCCCTACGCGGTAGCGCAGCGTGTTGACGTGCAGGTGGAGCCGGGTCGCGCAGCGCGTCCAGGAGCCGTCGCAGTCGAGGAAGGCCTCCAGCGTCGGGATCAGTTCGGCGCGGTGACGGCGGTCGTAGTCGCGCAGCGGATCGAGCAGCCGGGCGGTGAAGGCGCGGCGGACGTCGTCCGGCACGAACGGCAGCAGCAGCACGTGCGAGGCCAGCTCCTGATGCCCCGCCGCGCACACCCGTCCGGGCCGCGCCGCGGCCACCCGCCGGGCGTGCCGTGCCTCCTCCAGCGCCCCGCGCAGCCCCTCCGCCGAGTGCACGGCCGCGCTGACGCCGAGCGTGACCTGCCCGTCGTCGTCCAGGCCCGCCGACAGCGGGTCCCGTACGGTCTCCAGCAGCACGTCGGCGAGGATGCCGGTCTCGGAGCCGTCGTGCTCCGCCGAGACGGCCGGAAGCGGTACGAGGGCGACGGCCTCGTCGCCGGTGTGGGCCACGGCGATCCGGTCGGAGGGCTCGGGGCCCGTCGCCTGCGGGTCGACGAGGATCTCCTCCAGCAGCGACTGCGCGACCGGCCCGGCCTCGATGTCCGAGTCCGCCCAGTCCACGCGGGCCACGATCACCTGCCAGTGCGGGGCGGCCCCCAGACCCGGCAGCAGTACGGGCGCGGCCACCCGCAGCCGGGCGGCGATCTCGGCGGGCGCCGCGCCCGTCTGCACCAGCTCCAGGACCTCCTGCGCCAGCCGTCTGCGCACCGTGCGCGCCGCGTCCCTGCGGTCCCGCTCGACCGAGATCAGCTGGGTGACGCCCTGCAGCAGGTCGAGCCGCTCCGCGGGCCAGTCCCCGGCGTCCGCCTCGACGGCCAGCAGCCAGTCCGACAGCACCGTCTCGCGCACGTCCCGCGAGGCCTGCGCGGACCGTCCGCTGGAGCGGATCGGGAAGAGGCTGTACGTGGCCGGGCCGAGCGTCACCCGGTGCGGTCCGCGCCGGCCCGTGCGGGCGGCGGCCAGGTGCTCCGCGGCCAGCTTGGCGCAGCGGTCGGCGGGCATCCCCGGCCCCGCGGCCTTGGGGCCCGCGATGAGGCGGCCGGTGGGGGAGAGCACCCAGGCCCGCAGGTCCAGGTCCGAGCCGAGCAGGTCGAGGACCACGTCCGGGCCGCCACCCGCGGGACCCGAGGTCATCATCCGCCGGTGCCGGTCGACGACGGCCGCGAGGTCCCCGGCGCGCTCCCCGGACACCTGCCGCACCACATGCTCGGTGATCGTCGCGAACGCCACCGACTCGTCCACCGCGAACAGCGGCAGCCGGTGCCGTACGCAGGCCGCGACGAGATCGTCCGGGATGCCCCTGAGCTCCGCCTCACCGGCGGCCAGGGCCGCCACCTGGGCCTGCGCCAGGATCCGTACGAACGGCTCGGAGTCGTCGGCGTCGCGGCGCCAGGCCAGCCCCGTCAGGACCAGCTCGCCGCCCGACAGATACCGGCTGGGGTCCCTCAGGTCGGTGGTCATCACCCCGCGCACGGTGCGGTCCAGCTCGTCCTCGCCGCCGAGCAGCCGCAGGCCCAGCGCGTCGGTGTCCAGCAGTGCGCGCAGCCGCATTCTCGTCGCCGCCGTTCTTTGTCTCGAAATCTACGATGATGGTGAGGAGGTGCGGTGGAAGGAGCCCGGCGACCGCTGCGCGCGGCGCATCCCTCGATCGCCTGGTTGTTTCCTGCGTTTTTACAGGAGAACGAAGAGGTAGCTGAGGACCTCCGTTCATACGAATCTACAAGATGCCCGGCCTGGCCAGCCAACTCCTTCATGGTTTCCGTGACTGACCCGGGCGGAGCACGGCGCTGTGTACTGACTGCGTTCCGCGTGAACAGCACGTGAACGAGCCGGACCGCCCGCCGAACAGGATCTGGCTCGATCCGTACGACCACGAGACGCAGAAGAGAGCCGGCCATGGACTTCCTTCGCCCCGCCAGCTGGCAGGAGGCGCTCGCCGCGAAGGCGGAGCACCCCGCCGCTGTGCCGATCGCCGGAGGCACCGACGTGATGGTCGAGATCAACTTCGACCACCGCCGGCCCGAGCACCTGCTCGATCTGACCCGCATCGCCGACCTCTACGAATGGGAGGTCGGCGAGCGGAGCGTACGGCTCGGTGCCTCCGTCCCGTACACGAAGATCATGGAGAACCTGCGCGCCGAGCTGCCGGGGCTCGCCCTCGCGTCCCACACCGTCGCCTCCCCGCAGATCCGCAACCGCGGCGGCGTCGGCGGCAACCTCGGCACCGCCTCCCCGGCCGGCGACGCCCACCCCGCCCTGCTGGCGGCCGGCGCCGAGGTCGAGGTCGAGTCGGTGCGCGGCAGCCGCCGTATCCCGATCGACGCGTTCTTCACCGGCGTCAAGCGCAACGCGCTCGCCGCGGACGAGCTGATCAAGTGGGTGCACATCGAGAAGGCCGACGGGCCGCAGCAGTTCTCCAAGGTCGGCACCCGCAACGCCATGGTGATCGCCGTGTGCGCCTTCGGTCTCGCGCTGCACCCGGCGACCCGCACCGTCCGCACCGGCATCGGCTCGGCCGCGCCCACGCCCGTGCGGGCCGGGGCCGCGGAGGAGTTCCTGAACGCGGCGCTCGACGAGGGCGGCTTCTGGGACAACGGACGGATTGTCCCTCCGTCGGTCGTGAAGCAGTTCGCGCAGCTCTGCTCCGGCGCCTGCAACCCGATCGACGACGTCCGGGGCACGGCGGCCTACCGGCGCCACGCGGTCGGCGTCATGGCCCGCCGCACGCTCACCTGGACGTGGGAGTCGTACCGCGGCGCCCGCCGCCTCACGGAGGGAGCCGCATGATGCGCGTCAACGTCACCGTCAACGGACGCCCGCAGCAGGCCGACGACGTCTGGGAGGGCGAGAGCCTGCTCTACGTCCTGCGCGAGCGCCTGGGCCTGCCCGGCTCCAAGAACGCCTGCGAGCAGGGCGAGTGCGGCTCCTGCACGGTCCGCCTCGACGGGGTGCCGGTGTGTTCCTGCCTGGTCGCGGCAGGCCAGGCCGAGGGCCGCGAGGTCGTCACCGTCGAGGGCCTCGCGCAGCTCGCCGGGCGGCGCACCGAGGACGGCGAACTCGCCCCCGTCCAGCAGGCGTTCATCGACGCCGGCGCCGTCCAGTGCGGCTTCTGCACACCCGGTCTGCTGGTCGCCGCCGACGAGATGCTGGAGCGCAACCCGAACCCGAGCGACGAGGACATCCGCGAGGCCCTGTCGGGCAATCTGTGCCGCTGCACGGGCTACGAGAAGATCATGGACGCGGTGCGCCTCGCGGCCGCCCGGCAGCAGGAGGCGGTGTGACCCGCATGCCCTCCGACAAGGCTCCCACCACGATCACCCAGGGCTCGCGGGCCGAGGGCGGCATCGGCGAGTCCACGCTCCGCCCGGACGGCACCCTGAAGGTCACCGGCGAGTTCGCGTACTCGTCCGACATGTGGCACGAGGACATGCTGTGGGGCCAGATCCTGCGCTCCACCGTCGCGCACGCCGAGATCGTCTCCATCGACACCGGCGAGGCCCTGGCCACCCCGGGCGTCCACGCCGTCATGACCTACGACGACCTGCCGACCGAGGTGCGCCACTACGGCCTGGAGATCCGCGACACCCCGGTCCTCGCGCACGGCAAGGTGCGCCACCACGGCGAACCGGTCGCGATCGTCGCCGCCGACCACCCGGAGACCGCGCGCCGCGCCGCCGCGAAAATCAGGGTCGAGTACCGCGAACTGCCCCTCATCACCGACGAGGCCTCCGCGACCGCGCCCGACGCCGTCCTCGTCCACGAGAACCGCCACGACCACCACGCCGGACACGTCCCGCACCCGAACATCGTCCACCGCCAGCCCATCGTCCGCGGCGACGCGGCCGCAGCGGCCAGGCGCGCCGACGTGATCGTCACGGGCGACTACACCTTCGGCATGCAGGACCAGGCGTTCCTCGGCCCCGAGTCCGGTCTCGCGGTCCCGGAGGAGGACGGCGGCGTCCACCTCTACATCGCCACCCAGTGGCTCCACTCCGACCTGCGCCAGATGGCGCCCGTGCTCGGCCTGCCCGAGGACAAGGTGCGCATGACGCTGTCCGGCGTCGGCGGCGCGTTCGGCGGGCGCGAGGACCTGTCGATGCAGATCCACGCCTGTCTGCTCGCCCTGCGCACCGGCCGGCCCGTCAAGATCGTCTACAACCGCTTCGAGTCCTTCTTCGGGCACGTCCACCGCCACCCGGCCACGCTGCACTACGAGCACGGGGCCACGCGCGACGGCAAGTTGACCCATATGAAGTGCCGGATCGTCCTGGACGGCGGCGCCTACGCCTCCGCCTCCCCGGCCGTCGTCGGCAACGCCGCCTCCCTGTCGGCAGGCCCGTACGTGATCGACGACGTCGACATCGAGGCCCTCGCCCTCTACACCAACAACCCGCCCTGCGGCGCCATGCGCGGCTTCGGCGCGGTCCAGGCGTGCTTCGCCTACGAGGCACAGATGGACAAACTGGCCAGGGAACTGGGCCTGGACCCGGTGGAGTTCCGGCAGCTGAACGCCATGGAGCAGGGCACCCTCATGCCGACCGGGCAGCCGGTCGACTCCCCGGCCCCGGTCGCCGAACTGCTGCGCCGCGTCAAGGCGATGCCGATGCCGCCGGAGCGCCAGTGGGAGTCCAGCGAGGGCGCGGACGTACGGCAGCTGCCCGGCGGTCTGTCCAACACCACCCACGGCGAGGACGTCGTACGCGGCGTCGGCTACGCCGTCGGCATCAAGAACGTCGGCTTCTCCGAGGGCTTCGACGACTACTCCACCGCCAGGGTGCGCATGGAGGTCGTCGGCGGCGAGCCCGTCGCCACCGTGCACACGGCGATGGCGGAGGTCGGCCAGGGCGGTGTCACCGTCCACGCGCAGATCGCCCGCACCGAACTGGGCGTCGCGCAGGTGACCATCCGCCCCGCCGACACCCAGGTGGGCTCGGCCGGTTCGACCTCGGCCTCCCGGCAGACCTACGTCACCGGTGGCGCCGTGAAGAACGCCTGCGAGCTGGTGCGCGAGCGGGTGCTGGAGATCGGCCGGCGCAAGTTCGGCAGCTACCACCCGGCCTGGGCCACCGCCGAACTGCGCCTGGAGGGCGGCAAGGTGGTCACCGACGGCGGCGAGGTCCTCGCCGACCTGGTGGACGTCCTGGAGGGCGAGGCCGTCGAGGTGGAGCAGGAGTGGCGCCACCGCCCGACCGAGCCCTTCGACCTGCGCACCGGCCAGGGCAACGGCCACGTCCAGTACTCCTTCGCCGCGCACCGCGCCGTCGTCGAGGTCGACACCGCGCTCGGCCTGGTCAAGGTCATCGAACTGGCCTGCGCGCAGGACGTCGGCAAGGCGCTCAACCCGCTCTCCGTCCTCGGCCAGATCCAGGGCGGCACCGTCCAGGGCCTGGGCATGGCGGTGATGGAGGAGATCGTCGTCGACCCCGCGACCGCGAAGGTCAACAACCCCTCCTTCACGGACTATCTGATCCCCACGATTCTCGACACGCCGACCATCCCCGTCGACGTGCTCGAACTCGCCGACGACCACGCGCCGTACGGGCTGCGCGGCGTCGGCGAGGCACCGACCCTGTCGTCGACCCCGGCCGTGCTCGCGGCGATCCGCGACGCGACCGGGCTCGAACTGAACAGGACCCCGGTCCGGCCCGAGCACCTCACCGGAACCGTGTGAAAGACCTCCGGGCGGCGCACGGAACGTCACACACTCCGCGCCGCCCGGAAACCCCAGTTCGTTCGTCTCGGGCCGTCCCCCGGGTCGTGCGGCCGCAGCACCATCCCAAATCCCGCATACGCCGCAGGCGTTGACGGGTGCCCCTGTGAACCTTGGGAGTAGGCCCCACATGACCCAGCAGTCCCTGAAGCCGGCGACCGCCGCCGCCGACGCGGGTGAAGGAACCCGCGTCCCGGCCGGCCGGTCCTGGCTCGACCGTTACTTCCACATAACCAAGCGCGGATCCTCCGTCGCGCGCGAAGTGCGCGGTGGCGTCACCACCTTCATGGCGATGGCGTACATCCTCCTGCTCAACCCCCTGATCCTGTCCGGCAAGGACGCGGCGGGGGACACGCTCGGCCAGAAGGCCCTGATCACCGCGACGGCGTTCGGAGCGGCCTTCACCACGCTGCTCATGGGCTTCTTCGGCAAGGTGCCGCTCGCCCTCGCCGCCGGACTGTCCGTCTCCGGCGTGCTGTCCTCGCAGGTGGCCCCGCAGATGACCTGGCCGCAGGCCATGGGCATGTGCGTGATGTACGGCGTGGTCATCATGCTGCTGGTCGTCACCGGCCTGCGCGAGATGATCATGAACGCGATCCCGCTCGCGCTCAAGCACGCGATCACCATGGGCATCGGGCTGTTCATCGCGCTGATCGGCCTGGTGAAAGCCGGGTTCGTGCACCAGGGCAAGGCGACCCCCGTCACCCTCGGGGCGACCGGTGAACTCGCGGGCTGGCCCGTGCTGTTGTTCGCCCTCACCCTGCTCGCGATCTTCATGCTGCAGGCCCGCGGCACCCCCGGCGCGATCCTGATCGGCATCGTCGGCGGCACCGTCGCCGCCGTCGTCCTCAACGCCCTCGGTGTCATCGACCCGAAGCAGTGGGCGAGCGGCGCTCCCGAACTGCACGGCAGCGCGGTCTCCATGCCGGACTTCTCGCTCTTCGGCAAGGTGGAGTTCGGGGGCTGGGGCAGCGTCGGCGCGATGACCGTCGGCATGATCGTCTTCACGCTGGTGCTGGCGGGCTTCTTCGACGCCATGGCCACCATCATCGGCGTCGGCACCGAGGCCAAGCTGGCCGACGAGCAGGGCCGGATGCCGGGCCTGTCCAAGGCGCTGTTCATCGACGGCGCGGGCGGCGCGATCGGCGGCGTCGCGGGCGCCTCCGGTCAGACCGTGTTCGTGGAGTCCGCGACCGGCGTCGGAGAGGGCGCCCGCACCGGCCTGTCCTCGGTGGTCACCGGCCTGTTCTTCGCGGCCTGTCTGTTCTTCACCCCGCTGACGGCGATCGTCCCCGGCGAGGTCGCGGCCGCGGCCCTGGTGGTCATCGGCGCCATGATGATGATGAACGCCCGCCACGTCGACTGGGCCGACCGCGCCACCGCGATCCCGGTCTTCCTCACCGTCGTGATCATGCCGTTCACCTACTCCATCACCGCGGGCGTCGCGGCCGGAGTCGTCTCCTACGTCGCCATCAAGATCGCCCAGAGCAAGGCGCGGGAGATCGGCGCCTTCATGTGGGGCCTGACGGTGATCTTCCTGGTCTACTTCTCCCTCAACCCGATCGAGAGCTGGATGGGCGTGCACTGACCGCGGCCCGGCCGGCGGTGACCCCGCCGGCCGGCCGGCCGGCCGGCCTCACGGCGTTCTCAGCAGGCGGTTGGCCGCCCGTCCGAACATCCACCGGGCGACGGGTGCGACGAGCGCGTCGAGGAAGCCGGGAAGGAAGCGCACGTCCAGCTCCTCGCGCCAGACCACCCGGCTACGGCCCCCCGGCCCCGGCCCGACCTCGATCTCCGCCCAGCCCGCGATCACCCGCCCCCGCTTCTCCAGCCGGCACAGCCCCGCCTCGGTCTCCGTCGGCGGCCGCCACACCGTGACCTCCATCGGGTCCTCGAAGACGAGCGGCCACAGCCCGGACCGGGCGACGAAGACCGTACCCACGTCCGTCGGCGCGGGCGTGACCACCCTGACCCGGGTCAGCGGGACCACGTCGCCGTGGCGGGGCCATGCGGTGAGACGGCGCCACGCCTCGTCGAGGGGGAGCGGAGCCGTGCGCTGGAGAAGGAAGTTGACCACGAGACGATCGTAAGTAATCCGAGCTGCTCACAGGGGGGTTCAGTCGCGCGTCACGCACTTGGACCAGCGCGGCGCGCGCCAGACTGCGTAGAAAGGACGGCTACGGCACCCTCACGAGGACCGTGCCGTGCGTCACCGCGGATGGCGGCCACCTGGGCGCCCGCCGCACCGGGCGCTCACAGCCAGCCGCGCCGTTTGAAGATCAGGTACAGGCTGAAGCAGACCACGCCCATCAGGCCGATGGCGAAGGGATAGCCGAAGGTCCAGCTCAGCTCGGGCATGTGCTGGAAGTTCATCCCGTAGATCGTGCCCACCAGCGTCGGCGCGAACAGAATGGCCGCCCACGACGAGATCCGTTTGATCTCCTCGTTCTGCTCGAAGCCCGCCTGTGCCAGCGCCCGCATCTCCGCGTTCTGCTGCTGGGTGACCAGGGTCGCGTTCACCGTGAGGATGTCGGTGAGGGCCTGCCGGAAGCCGTCGACGCGCTCGCTGGTGTGCGTGACATGGTCGGCCACGTCCCGCAGATAGCGCTGGAGTTCGTCGTCCGTGCCGTACTTGGAGAACCCGGCGATCAGACCGTGCAACATGCCGACCAGGGGGCGGGTGGCGCGCTGGAACTCGACCATCTCGCGCGAGAGTTCGTAGATGCGGCGGGAGACCTCGGGGTCGCCGCGGAAGACCTCGGTCTCGATCTCGTCGATGTCGTTCTGCACGCCGGCGACGACCGGGGCGTACCCGTCGACGACCGCGTCGAGGATGGCGTACAGCACCGCCTCCGGGCCCAGTTTCAGCAACTCCGTGGACTCCTCCATGCGGTGGCGGACCGCGGAGAGATCGGGGGCCGCTCCATGGCGGACCGTGATGACGAAGTCGGGCCCGACGAACACATGCAGCTCGCCGAAGTCGACCTCCTCCAGGGCGTCGAGGTAGCGGGCCGCCCGCAGCACGACGAACAGGGTGTCGCCGTAGCGCTCCAGCTTCGGGCGCTGATGCGCCTCCATGGCGTCCTCGACCGCCAGCGGGTGCAGATCGAACTCCGCGGCCAGGGAGAGGAGTTCACCCTCGGTGGGGCGGGCCAGGCCGATCCACGCCATACCCGAGGGCTCCTCGCGCAGTTCGCGGAAGGTGTCGGCGAGGGTGGCCGGGGAGGAGACGCGCACGCCGTCGCGGTACAGCGCCGCCTGGACGACGCTGGCCACCTCCGTCGGCTCCGCGGGTGCCGGATCGGTCGGCTGCCCGGTCGTCGGCGGCGAGGGCGGCTGCGGCGGGGTCAGTGCGCGGCGCCAGACGGACTTGCGCGCGTTGTCGGCGGCCATGGGGCACCTCCCGCTCAGGGGGGAGGGCGCATCGCCTCGGCGTGCGGCCGCCTCCCGGGTCGTACCTGGGGCTGGCGTGATCGGGGGCAGGATATACGGGGCGAATGACGGCCGGAGGAGCCGCTGCTCCGGAGCGCGGTGAGCGTTGCGGACAGCAGGTGTCCGCAAGCGCCGCTAGCTTCGGAGCATGACGAAGCGGAGCACGACGAAGCGGACCATGCAGAGGACGACGAGCGCGGCGAGCCCCGTGCTCGGCAGGCGCGAGCTCAACCGCGCCACCCTCGCACGGCAGTTGCTGCTGCGCCGGTCCCCGCTCGGCGCAGAGGCCGCCGTCGGGCATCTGCTCGGGCTCCAGGCGCAGAACGTCAAACCGCCCTACTACGCGCTCACCGCCCGCCTCGACGGCTTCCGGCCCGAGGATCTGTCCACGCTGATGGCGGACCGGAACGTCGTCCGTATCGTCACCATGCGCTCGACCATCCACACCCACACCGCCGACGACTGCCTCACCCTGCGCCCGCTCGTCCAGCCGGCCCGCGACCGTGAACTGAGCGCCTTCCGCAAGGGACTTGAGGGCGTCGACCTGGACCGGCTCGCCCGGCTCGCGCGGGAGCTGGTCGAGGCCGAGCCGCGCACGATGAAGGAACTGCGCGAGGCCCTGCTCGCCGAGTGGCCGGACGCCGACCCGCAGTCCCTCGGCATCGCCGCGCGCTGCCGGCTGCCGCTGGTCCAGGTCACCCCGCGCGGGCTGTGGGGCAGAAGCGGGCAGGTCGCCCTGACCACCGCCGAGCACTGGCTGGGCCGCGCGGCCCGGCCGGCACCCAGCCTTGACGCGACCGTGCTGCGCTATCTGGCCGCGTTCGGCCCCGCCTCCGTCAAGGACATGCAGACCTGGGCCGGACTGACCCGGCTGCGCGAGGCCTTCGAGCGGCTGCGCCCCGAACTCGTCACCTTCCGCGACGAGAACGGCGCCGAGCTCTTCGACCTGCCCGACGCGCCCCGCCCTGATGCGGACACCCCGGCCCCGCCGCGCTTCCTGCCCGAGTTCGACAACCTGCTCCTCTCCCACGCCGACCGCACCCGCGTCGTGCCCGCCGAGTACCGGGGCCGCAGCTGGGTGGGCAACACGGTCCACCGCACCTTCCTCGTCGACGGCTTCCTGGCCGGGGTGTGGAGGCTGACCGACGACGCCCTGCTCATCGAGCCCTTCGGCGCGCTCGGCAAGGGCGCGCGGGAGGAGTTGGTGCGGGAGGAGCTGGTGCGGGAGGGCGAGCGGATGCTGACGGCCATGCATCCGCAGTCGTCGTACGACATCCGGTTCGGGACGGTGATCACCTGACTCCCGGTCCGCATGACTCCCGGTCCGCGTGCGACTCCCGGTCCGCGTGCGACTCCCGCTCCGCGGTTGCCTCTCAGTCCGCGCGCCCCGTCACCGCCACCGTCAGCCCCAGCCCGATCATGGTGAAGCCGCCCGCGCCGCCGATCAGTGACAGACGGCGGTCGGAGCGGGCGAACCAGGCGCGGGCCGCCGAGGCCGTCAGGCCCCAGAGGGTGTCCGTGACCAGGCCGATGGAGATGGGGATCAGACCCAGCAGGAGCATCTGCACCGGGACATGGCCCGCCGGGTGGTCGACGAACTGGGGCAGCACGGCGGCGAAGAACACGACCCCCTTCGGGTTGGTGAGGCCCACCAGAATCCCGTCGAGGACGGTCCGCAGATCGCCGCGCGCGGGCCGGACCGGGCGGGTGGCGATCATCGACGCCTTCAGCTCCTTGCGGTGCCGGAACGCCTGCACGCCCAGGTACACGAGATAGGCCGCGCCCGCCAGCTTCACCGCCAGGTAGACCGTCACGGAGCGCTCCACCAGCGAGCCGATGCCGACCGCGACCGCCACCACCAGCAGGTACGAGCCGAAGACATTGCCGATCGCGGTCGCCACGGCGGTGCGGCGGCCGTGCGCGAGCGCCCGGCCGATGACGAAGAGCACGCTGGGCCCCGGGATCACGATCACCAGCAGGGACATCGCGGCGAAGGCGAGGAAACGGTCCGTGGACACCATGCTCATCACTCCCATCGGCCGCTCATTGAAACAGCCGCCGGCCCGTCCCCTCTAGAGTCGGACCCATGGAACTGAGGCAGCTCGGCTACTTCGTCGCGGTGGCCGAGGAGCTGCACTTCGGGCGGGCGGCCGAGCGGCTGCACATCGTGCAGTCGGCGGTGAGCATGCAGATACAGCGCCTGGAACGGGAGCTGGGGGCCGAGCTGTTCGACCGCACCCCGCGTCGGGTACGGCTCACGGCGGCCGGGGAGCGGCTGTTGCCCAAGGCGCGGGCGGTGCTGGCCGCGGCCGAGGAGGCACGGGCCGCCGTCGCCCCGCCGCCGGGCCTGAGAATCGGCACCAGTACGGGGCTCGGCACGCATCTCGACCGGGTGCTCGCCGCGTTCGCGCGCCGTGCGCCGGACGTGCCGATCGAGCTGTTCTCGCTGCCGGCCGGCGAGCGCCTGGCCCGGGTCGCGGGCGGTCAGCTGGACGCCGCGTTCGTCCGGGCGGTCGACCCGGTGCCGGGCGTACGGGTACTGCCGCTGTGGCCCGACCCCCTGGTGGCGGCGCTCCCGGCCGGGCATCCGCTCGCCGCGCGCGAGGAGGTCGCTCTGGCGGAACTGGCCCGGCTGCCCCTGAGCCTGACCGAGCGCCGCAACAACCCGCCCCTGGTCGACCTAGTCGTCGGCGCCTGCCGCGAGGCCGGCTTCGAGCCGCTGCCGGGACCGGTGAGCGGCTCCCTGCAGGACACCCTCGCCGCCATCGGCGTCCGGCCGCTGTGGACCGTCGTCTACGCCTCCCACGCGCGCGTGCTGCGCAGCCCCCGCGTCGCCTTCGTACGGTTCACCGCCCCCGGCCTCGCCCTGCCGACAGGCCTCGCCGTGCCCACCGCCGACCCGCCGCCGCATCTGCGAACCCTGCTGCTGGCCTGCCGCGATCACGGGAACTGATCGCTGCGGTCGCGGTCTGCCTCTTGGTCGCGGACGTCCGGCGCGGTGGACTGGTCGCACCGGGAAGAAGCCGAACGGGCTCCGCGCTCAGGGGAGTTCAGTCATGCCTAGATGCGATACGTGTCGACGAAGGCGTTGGTAGTGGCGCTCCCCGGGTGGGCGGACCACATGGAAAGGGGGCGCTGCGGGCTGCTCGTGGAAGCCCGCAACGCCCCCTTGTCTCTCACCTGAGGGGTGCTCAGGAGGTCTGGCGGATCACGAGCCGATCTGCTCGGCCACCAGATCCGAGAAGGTGGTCAGCCGGGTGTAGACACCCGGGTAACCCGCCTCCGCGCACCCTTCGCCCCAGGAAGTGATCCCTGCCAGGACGCCCCCGATGAGCAGGGGACCGCCGCTGTCGCCCTGGCAGGTGTCTACGCCGCCGGAGGAGTATCCGGCGCAAACCATGTCGGACTGGACGAAGTCCGAACCGTAGGAGTTCTGGCAGCTGGAGTCGGCCACGATCGGCACGGTCGCGGTCCGCAGCTGGTTGGAGGAGCTGCCGTTCTCCGAGGTGGTGCCCCAGCCGAGGATGCGGGCGCTGGTGCCGGACGCGTAGACGGAGGTGTCCGACGACCTGACGTACGACGCCGGCGTGTAGGGCATCGGCGACGACAGCGTCAGGACGGCCACGTCGTCCCCGTTGGTGGCGTCCGTGTAGTCCGGGTTCACCCAGATGTTGCTGACCTTGCCGACCGTGCCGTTCGTGCCGTTCAGATAGGTGCGGCCGCCGACGACCCGCACACCGCTCGGGCTCTCGCCGGCCATGCAGTGGGCGGCCGTGACCACCTTGGTGGCCGAGACGAGGGTGCCGCCGCAGAACTGGTTCTGCGAGGCGTCGGTGATCTGCATGACGAACGGGTAGGCCGTTGTGGTGGTTGTGGTGCCGCCCACGATGGGCTGGGGCGCGGCTGCCGCGGAAGGCGCGCAGAGCAGTGCGGTGACGGCCGCCGTCGCGGCCGCCGCAGCGACCGCTGCGGTCTTTCTGGCACGGTTGGACCCGGACATGAGTCTCCTCAGTGGGGGTTGCCGGTGGGGGGTCGCGCGGGTGGGGGTTTAGCACGGGGGTCGCGGGACCGACCCCCGTATGCCCGGGCGAGCGGCACGCCCATCACGCTAGGACCCGCAGCCCCCGGCCCCCAATGAGGGAACCCCCTAGGGGGTTGGGTGAGGGAAAACCCTCGGTCCGCCTCAGTTAACCTGGCGCGTCGTCACTTCGCGCGCCGTGCAGCCGCCAAACGGACGATGTCCACGCGCGAGCGGATCCCCAGCTTGCGGTAGACCCGGGTCAGGGTCGCCTCGACCGTCTTGACGCTGATGAACAGGCGCGCGGCGATCTCCCGGTTGGTCGCGCCCTCCATGACGAGCGCGGCGACCTGCCGTTCCATCGCGGCCAGCCCTTCCAGACCCTCCGACGCACCGGTGGGGGCGATCGGTTCCGTCAGGCTCGCCGCGGCGGCCGCCTCCACCTGACGCACCCAGGGCAGCGCCCGGCAGCGGCGGAAGAGCCGGGCCGCCTCGTCGTACGACGTCGGGCCGGGGCGGCCGGGGCGCAGCGAGGCCATCGCGAACGCGGCGCGCGCCTCCTCGAGGCCGTACCCGAGCTTGGCCAGCCGGTCCTGTGCCGACGTCAGCTGGGCGAGCGCGGCGTCGTGCTCGCCGCGCGCGGCCCGTACCAGTGCCTCGGCCCGGTCGAGCACCCCCAGCACGCTCTCGCGCCCGAGCCGCAGCGCGTGGGCGCGCGCCCCGTCGAGGAGTTGCTGCGCCTCGTCGATCTCGCCGATCCGCACGAGGGCCTCGGCGAGGTCGCCGTGCCAGCGGCCGCGTGCCGGGTCGTTGATGCCGAGCCCGTGCTCCAGATCGCGCACCCGGCGCAGCGAGCGCACCGCGCCCTCGGCGTCCCCGGCGACGAGTTGGGCGTGCCCGAGCGCGGTCAGTCCCCGGGAGACGTACATCTGGTCGCCGACCTGCTCGGCCTGCTCGACCGCCTCCCGGGCGAGCGCGAGCGCCCGGTCCGGGTCGCCGCCCGAGGCCTCGGCGAGGGAGTCGAGCACGGCGGACGGTATCTCGCCGATCCCGGAGTCGCGGGCCAGCCGCATGCTCTCGTGCGCCAGGTCCAGGGCGCGTCCGCAGTGCCCGGAGCGCAGTTCGGTCTCGGCGAGCAGCCGCACGAAGTGCACCTCGCTCTCGACCATGCCGCGCCTGCGCACCTCGCGCAGCAGCGCGTTGACGGTGCTGCGGGCCTCGGGCAGCTGGTCGCTCATGATCAGCCAGCGGTAGCGGGTGGCGCCCGCGCCGTTGTGATGGCAGGCCACCTGCGGGTCCTGGGGCTCCTTCAGCGCGCGCTTGATGGTCGCGGGGGCGTCCGGGTGGCCCATCAGGGTCTCGGTCTGCGCCTGGAAGGCGAGCGCGAGCAGTTCGGTACGGCGGTCTCCGGCCCGCGCGGCCAGCTCCGCCGCGTGCGCGGCCTCCTCCCGGCCCTCCGCGAAGTCGCCCTCCACGACCAGTCCGCGCCAGGCCAGCTGGTAGTGGACCTGGGCCAGCAGCGCCGGGTCGTCGCCGGCGTCGGCGAGGGCCTGCGGGTAGACGGTGTCGACGTCGCCGAGGGCCTGCCCGGCCGCCTCGATGACCACCATCCAGGCCCGCACCCGGTCCGCGGGCGCGGTGGCCCGGGTCAGCACGTCCCGGGCGATGTCTCGGGCCAGGTCCACCTCGCCGGCGGTGATCGCGTCCTCCGCGGCCTGCAACCGGCGCTCGTCGGGATCGACTTCGCCCTCGGGCGGGGTGTGCCGGGCGGCGAGCAGCCCGAGCGTCGCGGCGACCGAGGGCGCCCCGCGGTCCCGGGCGAGCGCGGCGGCCTCGGCGAGCCGGGCCGCGGCCTCCGGGTCGGTGCCGGTGGTCGCGAGGGCGAGATGCCGGGCGCGCTCGATCGGGTCGGAGGCCGCCGTGGACAGCGCCGCGTGCGCGGCACGCCGGTCCTGCACGGGCGCCTCCGCGTACAGCGCGGCCGAGACCAGCGGATGCGCGAAGCGTACGGCGGGGCCCTCCGACTCCGTTGCCAGCAGCCCCAGTTCGGCCGCCCGGGCCGTCTCCGCCTCGGCGTTGTCGCGGCCCGCCGCGTGCAGCAGGGCCAGCGTGGGGCGGGCGCCGGCGCTGGCCACCAGGAGGGTGCGGCGGGCCTCGGCGGAGAGCATCTCCAGCCGGTTGAGCACCAGGGCGCGCAGCGAGGTGGGCACGGGCAGCGGTTCGCCGGGGCGCGGCGGGGTGGGGTTCTCGGCCAGGGCGCGGCCCAGTTCGAGGGCGAAGAGCGGATTGCCGCCGCTGGTGCGGTGGATGTCGCGGACCGTGGAGCGGGGCAGGCCGGTGTAGCCGCGGTGGTCGAGGAGGGTGGAGACCTGGGCGCGGGAGAGCGGGCCGAGCCGTACGGCCAGGGTGTCCGGGGGCGATGCGCTCAGGTGCTGGTCGTACTCCTGGCCATCCGTCCGTACCGCGCACAGCAGTTGGACCGGGGTGTCGCCCAGGCGGCGGGCGGCGAAGCCGAGGAGTTCGGCGCTCGCGGAGTCCAGCCACTGCAGATCGTCGGCGACGACCAGGACGGGGCCCTCGGCGGCCAGCGCGCGCAGGACGGAGAGCACGGCCAGGCGCAGGGCCAGTCCGTCCCGCTGCAGGGTCGATTCTCCCCGGCCGGTGAGGGCCGACTCCAGGGCGGTGCGCTGGGCGGCGGGCAGCCGTCCGGACACCTCGTCCGCCACCAGGCCGAACAGGTCCGCCAGGGCCAGGAACGGGAGATGGGATTCGGACTCGGTGGCCGAACAGCGCAACACGGTGCGGCCGGCTGTCCCGTATTCGGAGGCCAATGCCCGCAGAGCGGTCGACTTTCCTATTCCGGCGGGGCCGTGCAGCAGCACACTCCCGCCGCGGCCGAGCTGCTCACGCGCCGCGCCGAGCAGCTCCTGTCTGCCGATGACCAGGTCGGAGCGGCGACCGGCAGGCTCCTTGAAGTCCCCTCGCACGGGTCCGCTCCCCTCCACGTGTCGTGTCCGGGCCAAATTCTAGGCAATGTCTCTTTGAAATTCGGACGGACTGTACGGTGAGGGATATAACAATGGTGCAGCATATGCCAATTCAAAGCCCGGCCGAATGAAAAACCGACCCGGGCAGCAGGTTGCCGCGGGCTACGGAAGCAGCCCGGTGCGCCGCGCCGTGGCGACCGCCTCTCCCCGGGTGTGGGCGCCCAGTTTGCGCATCGCCGACCGCAGATAGCTCTTCACCGTCTCAGGCCGCAGACCCAGCCGCTCCGACGCCGCGGAGTTGGTGGCCCCGGCCGCCACACAGGCGAGCACATCCAGCTCCCGGGGCGCCAGCCGCACCGCCCCGCCGGGCGCGTCCGGCGTCAGCAGCTCGCACGCGTCGAGCAGCTCCGCCCGCAGCCCAGGGTCCGCGATCCGCGGGGCCAGCGCCCGCAGCGCCGCATGCGCCTCCCGCACCTGCTCCCAGGCGGCGCCCGACGCGAGAGCCGGTCCCGCCTGGGCGGCCGCCGCCAGGCTCCGCGCCTCGTCCCCGACGGCCAGCGCCTGCTCCACGTCCCGCGCGGCCTCCATCGCCGCGTCCAGCGTGCGGTCGCCGAGCGGCTGGGCGGTGCGCAGGGCGCCGTACAGCACACCCCGCACCCGGCGTCGTACCACCACCGGCACCGCGAGGATCGACCGCAGCCCCTCCGTGGCGACCGGGATGTCGTACTCATGGCTGATCTGCCGCGACGAGGAGTAGTCCGTCACGGCGCACGGCCTGGCCAGCGCGACCGCCCGGCCGCCCAGGCCGTTGCCGGAACTCACCGGCAGCCCGCTCAGCGCGAGCGTGGCCGTGCCGCTCAGTTCGCTGATGCGCACCTGCTGCCGCCCCGGCTCCACCAGACCGCCGAAGGCGACCGGAAGCCGGGTCGTGCGCCGCAGCCGTGCCAGCGCACTGCGAATCTCGATGCCCGCGGCCGCGTCTGCTGTCACCTGCTTGCCCTTTCCTTGCAGCACACACCCCCGTTCGGGGGTAGTGAGACCTGCATCACGGATTACACGATGACAGACAGGCGCCCGGCAATGGTCCGGCACGAGGAGGAGAGATGACGACGGCGACGGAGCTCTTCCGCAGCGCGCGGGACTTCCTGCTGGAGCACCGCGAGAACTATGCGAACGCGTACGAAGGGTTCAGCTGGCCCCGGCCCGCACACTTCAACTGGGCGCTCGACTGGTTCGACGTCATCGCCGAGGGCAATGACCGCACCGCCCTGCACATCGTCGAGGAGGACGGCGGCGAGGTCCGCGTCTCCTTCGCGGAGATGTCCGAGCGCTCCGCCCGGGTGGCCAACTGGCTGCGCGACCTGGGCGTCGGCCCCGAGGACCGGGTCCTGGTCATGCTCGGCAACCAGGTCGAGCTGTGGGAGACCGCGCTCGCCGCGATGAAGCTGCGCGCCGTCGTCATCCCGGCCACCCCGCTGCTCGGCCCCGCCGATCTGCGCGACCGCGTCGACCGGGGCCGCGTCAAGCACGTCGTCGTACGGGCCGAGGACACCGCCAAGTTCGACGACGTCCC
>NZ_JAFJSY010000129.1 GCF_019857225.1 Streptomyces plumbidurans | reverse complement strand
GCCGCGGCGGGCAGCGCGGGGCGGTTGTCCTCGGCGACCGGCTCCGGCCGTGCCGCGGCTCTGGCGGGTCGCAGCCCGGCCCGCCGCCGTACGGTCTCCACGGCCGCCGCGTCCAGCAGCGCCACGGGAGCCTCCCGCCCCGGAGCGCCACCCGGCAGGGTGCGGCGCTCCGTGCCGAGCAGCGCCGTCGTGACGAGCTCTTCCCAGACGCCCGGCGCGGGGGCATCCACGGGTGTGGACGTCCTGTTCATGGGGTTCCTTTCTGTGGGGTGCCGAGGGGGAGGGAGAAGACGGCGAGGACGGAGGGCAGGCAGGGGAGTGAGGGGAGAGCGGGGCCGGTGGGCCGGGTCAGCACAGCTGCACCGCCTCTCCGGTCCCCTCGGGCCAGGCCGTCAGCGGGGTGAAGCCGCGGTGGCCGCACTCGCCGAAGACCTTGACCGGGGCGCCGCCCGACAGGGCTACGAGACGCCACAGGCCGGGCCGGGACCGGGCGGACGGGGTCAGGGGCAGCGCGCTGTCCTCGTCGGCGTCCGCCAGCTGCCAGGAGTCGCCGTCCGGGGTCGGTATGACCCGGTCCAGGGTCACCGGGACGGAATCCAGCCAGGGATCGTCGCGCAGCGCCTCGCCGTAGCGCGCGGCTGCCTGGGTCGTCGTCACTCCCGGCGGCCGTGCCGTGGCCGGGGCCGGCGGTGCGAACTGCTCACCCAGGGCCGCACGCTGCTGCCCGGCACCGGGATAGGCGGACACCTCGGCGTCCAGGGCCAGTCCGACGGGCAGCGCCAGCTCCGGGGCCCGGCCCGCGGCGCCGTAGGAGAGCAGCAGCGCGGTGCGGTCCGAGTCGGTGCCGTACAGCCAGACGCGACGGGTCGTCAGGCGGGCGTCCGCCGTGTCGTACTGGGCGAGGACCAGCCAGCGGTCCCGCAGCGGCGGGCCGTCGGCCGTGCCGGGCAGGCCGATGCGGGCACGGACCGCCGCCGCCAGGTCGCCCGGCATCTGCTCGCGGTGCAGCCAGCCCTGGTCGAGGAGGTGGAGCAGCGCGCACTCCTCCAGCAGCCGCACGGGCCAGCCTGGTCCCGACGACGGGATCGCCCCCAACTCCCGCACCCGCGCGGACAGTCCGGGCGCCTGCGCGTCGACCATGCGAGCAGCTGTCTCCTCCCACAGCCCGTAACCCGCCTGCTCCGCGCCCGCCAGACCGCCGCGCAGCAGGTCGGCCAGGCGCTGCTCCAGCTCACTCGCCCCCGCGGTGACCCGCTCGGCCCGGCGCTCCGCCCGGCGCCGCGCGGCCTCAGGATCACCGGATCCGGACGAGGAACCGGCCGAAGGCTCCGCCCGCTTCTGCTCGGCGCGCTGCCTTCTCCCCTCCATCCACTGCTCCGCCCAGCCCGGCGCCTCGCCCGGCGGCACCGCACCGTCCTCCCCCGCCCAGAGCAGCAGCAGCCCGAGAGCGTGCTTGCACGGGAACTTGCGGCTCGGACAACTGCACTTGTACGCCGGACCCGCCGCGTCCGCGAGGTCGACCACCGTCTGATACGGCTTGCTGCCGCTGCCCTTGCACAGTCCCCACACCGCCCCCTCGTCGGAACTCCCCGCCTCGGACCACGGCCCGGCCGCTCCGAGTTTGCTTCCCGCTTTGCGTGACGCGGCGTCAGGCGCCAGCGCCAGCACCTGGTCCGCGCTCCAGCGCACCCCCTGCTGAGTCATGTCATCGAAGGTAGATCCCCCCACTGACAATGGGCCTGGCGAGCGCGTTTTCGCAGGTCAGAACGGATTGTCAGTGGCGTGGTGCACGGTTGGTGACAGATCCGAACCGGCCGAGCTGGAGGGGGCTTCAGCCATGTCTGTGTCCGTGGAACCAACGATCGTCGAAGCAGCCGGAGTTCACGCGAAGGTGCCGGCCGAGGCGTTGCGACCGCACGCCGAAGACGCCTTCGCGGCCGAACTCGCCGCGCTGGCGGCGCAGGACGACCGCCCGTGCCCGGCCCGCTGGAAGCTGTCGCCATGGGCGGTGGCGACGTATCTGCTCGGCGGCACGCTGCCGGACGGCACGGTGATCACGCCGAAGTACGTGGGCCCGCGCCGCATCGTCGAGGTCGCCGTCACCACGCTCGCCACCGACCGCGCCCTGCTCCTGCTCGGCGTGCCCGGCACCGCGAAGACCTGGGTGTCCGAGCACCTGGCCGCGGCCGTCAGCGGCGACTCGACGCTGCTGGTGCAGGGCACGGCCGGGACGCCGGAGGAGGCGATCCGCTACGGCTGGAACTACGCGCAGCTGCTGGCCAACGGCCCGAGCCGCAACGCGCTGGTGCCCAGCCCGGTCATGCGGGCCATGGCGGAGGGGATGACGGCGCGGGTCGAGGAGCTGACCCGTATCCCGGCGGACGTGCAGGACACCTTGATCACGATCCTGTCCGAGAAGACCTTGCCGATACCGGAGTTGGGGTCGGAGGTGCAGGCGGTCCGCGGCTTCAACCTGATCGCCACGGCCAACGATCGCGACCGCGGGGTGAACGACCTCTCCAGCGCCCTGCGCCGCCGCTTCAACACGGTGGTGCTGCCGTTGCCGGAGAGCGTCGAGGCCGAGGTCGACATCGTCTCGCGCCGGGTCGACCAGATCGGTCGCTCCCTCGACCTGCCGGCCGCGCCCGACGGCATCGACGAGATCCGCCGCGTCGTCACCGTCTTCCGCGAGCTGCGCGACGGGGTCACCTCCGACGGCCGGACGAAACTCAAGTCGCCGAGCGGCACGCTGTCGACGGCCGAGGCCATCTCCGTCGTCACCAGCGGGCTCGCCCTGGCCGCCCACTTCGGCGACGGCGTGCTGCGCTCCGGTGACGTCGCCGCGGGCATCCTCGGCGCCGTCGTCCGCGATCCGGCGTCCGACCGCGTCATCTGGCAGGAGTACCTGGAGGCGGTCGTCCGCGAGCGCGACGGCTGGAAGGACTTCTACCGGGCCTGCAGGGAGGTGAGCGCGTGAGCGACCTGGGGTGGGGGCGCTCGGGCGGGAGCAAGGAGTCGGGCGGGGGCAAGGGGGCCGGTGGGAGCACGGGTTCCGGCGGGTCGACGGGGTTGGGCGGGAGCAAGGGTTTCGGCGGGGGGACGGGGTCCGGCGGGAGCACGGATTCCGGCCGGCCGACGAGGTCGGGCGGATTTCAGAGGTGGGGCGGATTCCATGGGCGGAGCGGATTCCATGGGCGGAGCGGGGTCCAGGGGCGGAGCGGGATCCAGGGGCCGGGCGGTTCGGTGTGCGCGGCGTGCGAGGGCGGTGTGCACGCCGGGTGCGGCGGCGGGGGCGTCGGGGCGGCGTCCGGTGGTGGTCGGGTGTGGCGATGAGAGGGGGACGGTGTGACGGGGCCTGAGAGGGGCGGGAGTGCGATGGCCGGTGGCGGGCCGCTGTTGCTGGGCGTACGGCATCACGGGCCCGGCTCGGCGCGCGCGGTACGGGCGGCCCTGGACGCCGCCCGGCCCCGGGTCGTGCTGATCGAAGGGCCGCCCGAGGCGGACGCGTTGATCCCGCTGGCCGCCGAGGAGGACATGCGGCCGCCGGTCGCCCTCCTCGCCCACGCCGTGGACGAGCCCGGCCGTTCGGCCTTCTGGCCGCTCGCCGAGTTCTCCCCGGAGTGGGTCGCCATCCGGTGGGCCGTGGAGCACGAAGTACCGGCGCGCTTCATCGACTTGCCCGCCACCCACACGCTGGCGTGGGGGAAGGACGAGGGGGCGGATTCCGATGCCGGGGCTGTCGTGGAGCCCGCTGCGGACGCGGACGTGCGCGTCGACCCGCTCGCCGTGCTGGCCGACGCCGCCGGTTATGACGATCCCGAGCGGTGGTGGGAGGACGTCGTCGAGCACCGGGGGATCGCTGAAGCGGACGCCTTCGCGCCGTTCGTCGTGCTCGAAGAGGCCATGGGGGCGTTGCGGGAGGCGTACGGCAGCGGGGGACATGACCGCGATCCCGTGCGGGAGGCGTATATGCGGCTCCAAGTGCGGGCGGCGCGGCGGGAGTTCGGGGACGAGGTCGCGGTAGTCTGCGGGGCCTGGCATGTGCCCGCGCTGCGGCAGAAGACGGCTGTCGCCGCCGACCGGGCTCTGCTGAAGGGCCTGCCGAAGGTCAAGACGGACATGACCTGGGTGCCCTGGACGCACCGCCGGCTGTCGCGGGTCAGCGGGTACGGGGCGGGGATCGACTCGCCCGGTTGGTACGGGCATCTGTTCGCCGCGCCCGACCGGCCGATCGAGCGGTGGATGACCAAGGTGGCCGGACTGCTGCGCGAGGAGGACCGGATCGTCTCCTCGGCGCATGTCATAGAGGCGGTGCGGCTGGCCGAGACGCTCGCCGCGATGCGCGGTCGCCCGCTGCCGGGGCTCGGCGAGACGACCGACGCCGTGCGTGCGGTGATGTGCGAGGGCTCGGACGTGCCGCTCGCGCTGGTGCACGATCGGCTGGTCGTCGGAGACGTGCTGGGGGAGGTGCCGCAGGCGGCCCCCGCCGTGCCGTTGCAGCGGGACCTGGACCGGCTCCAGCGTCGGCTACGGCTCAAACCGGAGGCGCTGGAGCGGCAGTTGGAGCTCGATCTGCGCAAGGAGACCGACGCCGGGCGCAGCCGGCTGCTGCACCGGCTGCGGCTGCTGGGCATCGGATGGGGCGAGCCGGCGGTGTCGCGGGGCAGCACCGGCACCTTCCGGGAGACCTGGCGGCTGCGCTGGGAGCCGGAGCTGTCCGTGCGGGTGGCGGAGGCCGGGGTGTGGGGCACGACGGTGTTCGCCGCCGCGACGGCCAAGGCCGAGGCGGACGCCCTCGGCGCGCAGGCCCTGGCCGAGGTCACCGGGCTCGCCGAGCGCTGTCTGCTGGCCGAACTGCCGGACGCGCTGCCGGTGGTGATGCGGATCCTCGCCGACCGCGCGGCGCTCGACACGGACGTGGGCCATCTCGCGCAGGCCCTGCCCGCCCTGGTCCGCTCGCTGCGGTACGGCGATGTCCGGGGCACGGACACCGGGGCGCTGGCCGGGGTCGCGACGGGCCTCGCCGAGCGGGTGTTCGTCGGCCTGCCGCCGGCCTGCGCGGCCCTGGACGCGGACGCGGCCGAGGAGATGCGGCGTCATGTGGACGCGGTGCACGGGGCGGTGGGCCTGCTCGCCGACGTGCCCGCGCCCCAGCACCGCGATCTGCGCGGCCGGTGGCACTCGGTCCTGCGGGTGCTGTCGGTCCGGGACATCGTGCCGGGGGTGATCCGGGGCCGGACGGTACGGCTGTTGCTGGACGACGGGGAGTTGGGGCAGGACGAGGCGGCGCGGCTCATGGGGCTCGTGCTCTCGCCGGGCACGCCGCCGGGGGACGCGGCCGCGTGGATCGAGGGCTTCGTCGGCGGAGGATCCGGCGGCGGAATGCTCCTCGTGCACGACGAGCGGCTGCTCGGACTGGTCGACGCGTGGCTGACGGGAGTGCCGGCGGACGCGTTCACGGACGTACTGCCCCTGCTGCGGCGGACGTTCTCGGCGTACGAGCCGGGGGTGCGCAGGACGCTCGGCGAACTGGTCCGGCGCGGACCGGGCCGGCGGGCAAGCGTGACGGCTGCCGGATCCGGCATCCCCGGTTTCGCCGCCGACCTCGACTCCGAGCGAGCGGACGCCGTGCTACCGGTGGTCCGGATGCTGCTGGGGCTCGGTGCAGGGCCGCAGGACGCCGACGGCGGCGGCGTCGGCGTCGGCGGCGTCGGCGGCGTCAGCGGCGTCGACAACGACCTTGTGGAGGTGGGGAGATGACAGGCGAGACAGATCGGCTGCCGGGGCAACGGGATCGGGCGGGCGGCGCCGTCAGGGGCGTAGCCGCCACACCACGAGAGGGCGGACGAGCGCCCACGACGACCGTGCCGGTGATTCCGCTGTGGGAACGGCTGCGTACGGGGGCGCACGGATGACGATGCAGACAACACAGGCAACTCATACAGCGCAGACAACGGAGACGATCGAGGCGACGGAGACGACCGTGACGACGGCCGGGGTGGGCGAGGCGGGCGAGGGGGCTCAGGAGCGGTTGCGGCGCTGGCGGCTGGTGCTGGGGGGCGACGCGGCCGACGGCACGGGATGCACGCTGTCGGGACAGGACTCGGCGATGGACGGGGCGTTGGCCGCGCTGTACGGGAAGGGGGACAGGCCGGGGCAGTCGGGGCGGGACCGTTCGGCGGGTCTCGGGGCGTCGGCGCCGTCCGTGGCGCGCTGGCTGGGGGACATCCGGACGTACTTCCCCTCCTCGGTCGTCCAGGTCATGCAGCGCGACGCCATCGACCGGCTCGGTCTGTCCACGCTGCTGCTGGAGCCGGAGATGCTGGAGGCGGTGGAGGCGGACGTGCACCTCGTCGGCACGCTGCTCTCCCTCAACAAGGCGATGCCGGAGACGACGAAGGAGACGGCACGGGCCGTCGTGCGCAAGGTCGTCGAGGACCTCGAGAAGCGGCTCGCCACCCGGACCCGGGCCACCCTCTCCGGCGCGCTAGACCGCAGCGCCCGGATCAGCCGGCCACGCCACCACGACATCGACTGGAACCGCACCATCGCGGCCAACCTCAAGCACTACCTGCCCGAGTACCGAACGATCGTGCCGGAGCGGCTCGTCGGGTACGGGCGGGCGTCCCAGTCCACGAAGAAGGAGGTCATCCTCTGTATCGACCAGTCGGGATCCATGGCGGCGTCGGTTGTGTACGCATCGGTGTTCGGGGCGGTGCTTGCCTCGATGCGGACGATCTCCACGCGACTCGTCGTCTTCGACACGGCGGTCGTCGACCTCACCGACCAGCTCGACGACCCGGTGGACGTCCTGTTCGGGACCCAGCTCGGCGGCGGCACGGACATCAACCGTGCGCTCGCGTACTGCCAGTCGCAGATCACCCGGCCCGCGGAGACGGTGGTCGTGCTGATCAGTGATCTCTACGAGGGCGGGATACGCAACGAGATGCTCAAGCGGGTCGCCGCGATGAAGGCGTCGGGGGTGCAGTTCGTGACGCTGCTCGCGCTGTCGGACGAAGGGGCACCCGCCTACGACCGGGAACACGCGGCCGCGCTCGGCGCGCTCGGGGCACCGGCGTTCGCCTGCACGCCCGACCTCTTCCCGGAGGTGATGGCGGCGGCGATCGAGAAGCGGCCACTGCCGATGCCGGAGACGGCGTGACCGCGGACCGGGACACGGCGTGACCGCGGACCCGGACACGGCGTTACTGCGGAACGGCCTGCGGGCCAACCCTCGGACCGACGCTGGGGTCCACCGGAGCCCACCGGCCGTGCAGAGGCGTTCGGTAACGATTTGTCGATCCATCGTCGTCCGACTTGGGCCAGCAAAACGGACATGACTACCCATCGGTAAGAGGGGGCTTGCGCAACCTCGGGAGGGCCGTGCAAGGATCGACGTCCTGTCAGCGGTGCGCAGCGTTCCACTCGTCCGTACCGCGACGCACCGCCCCGTAGCCGTCACGGCTCGTTGTGTCTACTCCGTTCCGCCGGACGGGAGGATCCACCCCCCTTGACCTGGCCAGCAGCCCTGCCCGCTGCCGCTGTGCGCGTCCTGCGCACGGCGGTCGGGCGGCGTGCGCTGCAAGTGGCCCTGTTGGTGGGTGGGTTGTTCGTGCTCGGGTTCCTCTCCGGGGAGCAGGCGCACGCGGCGGAGCGGACCCGGCCGGTCTCCTCCGAGGGCGTGCAGGCCGGCCCGCTGGACGGGGTCCGGTCCTTGACGGGCAACGTGATCGACACGGTCGGCGCGCTGACGCGCGTATCCGCGGGACCTACGGCACCCGCGGCACCCGCAGCGCACTCGGGGACGCCCGCCAACGGGCCGAAGCCCGTGCACGTCCCGGGCACTTCGGACAAGCCGCACCCCGAGCCCGGGGCGAAGCCCGGCACCGCACCCCGGCCCGCACCGCACCTCCCGGCCCACAGCGACCCGATCGCCAAGTCCCCGGCCCACAGCCACCCGCTCACCAAGCCCCCGGCCCACCCACCGACAACAGGCCTCGGCGCAGGCGCGGGCGCGGGCGATCAGGTCTTCGGCCCGTCGACCGGTGGCCTCGCCCAGGCCGTGGGTGAATGTGTCCTGCGACCGGTCGGCGGCCTGGTGGAGACGGTCACCACCGGACTGGGCAGGGTGGCCGCGCAGATACCGCCGTTGTCATCGCTGCCCGAACTGTCCCTTCTGTCCAATCTCCCCGATCTGCCCGCCCTGCCGGAGCTGCCCGCGTCCGGCGCGGTGTCAGTGCTGCCCGGCCTCCCCGGAGCCCCGGGCCACGCCCTTCCCGCCCCCGCCCCCGCCGCGCAGGCCCCGCAGTCGGACGCAGCCGGGCACGCGGCGGAAGCGGCCGTGGACGACAGACGTTCCGGCGGTGGGGCGGGCGGAACGGCGTACGGGCCGGGATCGGCGTCGCATGTCACCGATGCCACCCCTGCGCAGCGCCACGCGCATCGGGTCGCCGGCGCCGGGCACGCCCCGGTGCAGCAGGCGCCCGACGGTGACCCGACCGGCGAGCTGTTGAGTCACGCGGCGGTCGACAACGGCACCTCCCGGCACAGTGACGCGCACGCCGTCACCCTGAGCCACCGCGCGCCCGCCTGGCTGCTGCCCGGCGCCGCCGCTCGAGCGGTCGCGGTCGACACCCGGGACAGGCACCGGGACATCCCCGTCTTCCCCGGCTAGGACAGGCAGCTCCTTCCCCCGGTCGGCGTTGCCGTCGTGGGCGTAGGCAAGTCGATCACCCCGAACCGAATCGCGACCGGGATGCCGACGCTGCCCCCCCCGAACAGCCGCGACGTATCCGACCGGCACCCCCGTTCTTGCGGCGCGCCACGTCTTCACCGAGCGCGCCTAACCACAGACTCCGCGTGGTCACAGGACCCGGACGGCCGAAAGCCGTCGGACTGTCCGGCCGATACCCCGCGGTACGGGAGGGACGGTCCCCATTGGGGTGGGGATCGCCCGCCCAGAGCCCCGCAGGCGGCGCAAGCCGTGCCCCGCCGGGGGGCTCAATGGGCCTCACCGGGTCAACCCCAGCCCGGTGAGGCCCTTCCCACAGCCCTCCCGCAGCCGGCTCCCACCCCACCCCGAACTGCTCCCCGCACCCCGCAGTGCGCCTCACCTGCGGCACGCCGTGCCAGTGAGCGCGGCATCATGTGACAGGTATCACCGCTCAGGTGTGACCCGCGATTTAGAGGCCCCTCGGAAGCAGCGATAACCTGCGAGACGGACATGCCGCGCGCTCGGACACCGTGTGCGCCTCCCTTGTGACACTCGGCGGACGTCACGTTGCCCTTCGCGGCACGCCCACGCATCCAACGAACCGCGAGATCACTGATAGGGACGGAAGCGCGTGGACCTGTTCGAGTACCAGGCGAGGGACCTCTTCGCCAAGCACGATGTACCGGTGCTGGCCGGTGAAGTCATCGACACGCCTGAGGCGGCCCGCGCAGCCACCGAGCGCCTCGGTGGCAAGTCTGTCGTCAAGGCCCAGGTGAAGGTGGGTGGCCGTGGCAAGGCCGGTGGCGTGAAGCTCGCCGCCACCGCCGACGAGGCGGTCGAGCACGCGACCAACATCCTCGGCATGGACATCAAGGGCCACACGGTCCACAAGGTGATGATCGCCGAGACGGCTCCCGAGATCGTGGAGGAGTACTACGTCTCCTTCCTTCTCGACCGGGCCAACCGCACCTTCCTCTCCATCGCGTCCGTCGAGGGCGGCATGGAGATCGAGGAGGTGGCCGAGACCCGCCCCGAGGCCGTCGCCAAGACGCCGATCGACGCCAACGTCGGTGTGACCCCCGAGGTCGCCCGCCAGATCGTCGAGGCCGCCAAGTTCCCGGCCGAGGTCGCGGACAAGGTCGCGAACGTCCTGGTCACGCTCTGGAAGACCTTCGTCGCGGAGGACGCCCTCCTGGTCGAGGTCAACCCGCTGGCCAAGGTCGCCTCCGGCGAGGTCATCGCCCTCGACGGCAAGGTCTCCCTGGACGAGAACGCCGAGTTCCGCCAGCCGGAGCACGAGGCCCTCCAGGACAAGGACTCCGCGAACCCGCTGGAGGCCGCCGCCAAGGAGAAGAACCTCAACTACGTCAAGCTCGACGGCGAGGTCGGCATCATCGGCAACGGCGCGGGTCTCGTCATGAGCACCCTGGACGTCGTCGCGTACGCCGGTGAGGCGCACGGCGGCGTGAAGCCCGCCAACTTCCTGGACATCGGCGGTGGCGCCTCCGCCCAGGTCATGGCGAACGGCCTGGAGATCATCCTGGGCGACGAGGACGTCAAGTCCGTCTTCGTCAACGTCTTCGGTGGCATCACCGCGTGCGACGAGGTCGCCAACGGCATCGTCCAGGCGCTGAAGCTCCTCGAGGACCGTGGCGAGAACGTCACCAAGCCGCTCGTCGTCCGCCTCGACGGCAACAACGCCGAACTGGGTCGCAAGATCCTCACCGACGCGAACCACCCGCTGGTGCAGCGCGTCGACACCATGGACGGCGCGGCCGACAAGGCCGCCGAGCTCGCGGCTGCGAAGTAAGGACGAGGGAACACAGCCATGGCTATCTTCCTCAACAAGGACTCCAAGGTCATCGTCCAGGGCATGACCGGCTCCACGGGCATGAAGCACACCAAGCTCATGCTCGCCGACGGCACGAACATCGTCGGTGGCGTGAACCCGCGCAAGGCGGGCACCTCCGTGGACTTCGACGGCACCGAGATCCCGGTCTTCGGCACGGTCGCCGAGGCGATGGAGAAGACGGGCGCGAACGTATCCGTCCTCTTCGTCCCGCCGGCCTTCTCCAAGGCCGCCGTGGTCGAGGCCATCGACGCCGAGATCCCGCTCGCGGTCGTCATCACCGAGGGCATCGCGGTGCACGACTCCGCCGCGTTCTACGCGTACGCCGTGGAGAAGGGCAACAAGACCCGGATCATCGGCCCGAACTGCCCCGGCCTGATCACGCCGGGCCAGTCGAACGCCGGCATCATCCCGGGCGACATCACCAAGCCCGGCCGTATCGGCCTGGTCTCGAAGTCGGGCACGCTGACGTACCAGATGATGTACGAGCTGCGGGACATCGGCTTCTCCTCCGCCGTCGGCATCGGTGGCGACCCGGTCATCGGCACCACGCACATCGACGCGCTCGCCGCGTTCGAGGCCGACCCCGACACCGACCTGATCGTGATGATCGGTGAGATCGGCGGCGACGCCGAGGAGCGTGCCGCGGCCTTCATCAAGGAGAACGTGACCAAGCCGGTCGTCGGCTACGTCGCGGGCTTCACCGCTCCCGAGGGCAAGACCATGGGCCACGCCGGCGCCATCGTCTCCGGCTCCTCCGGTACGGCCGCGGCGAAGAAGGAGGCCCTCGAGGCCGCCGGCGTCAAGGTCGGCAAGACGCCGACCGAGACCGCCAAGCTGGCGCGCGCCATCCTGGCCGGCTGAACTGCCGCTTCCCGCAAGGGTGTTGACGGGCCCGCTCCCCGCACGGGGGGCGGGCCCGTTCGCGTCACCTGAACTGCGGCACCAGCCGCTCGGGCCCGTGCACGGCGCTCCGGCGCAGCTTCGCCCGCAACTGCGACTCCGCCTCCGACAGCGGCCCGAGCGCCACCCGCGGCGGCACCCCCTGCACCTGCACGCCGGGCGCGACCGGGGGCTCGTAGTGCGTCGGAGCCGTGCGCAGGGTGAACGTCGTCGTCCCGATGAGCGCCACCGTGAACGCGATGGCGGCCCGCGCCCAGAACCGCGATCTGCGCTCGCCGTCCGTGCGCACCGTCGGCGGCCTGCGCGCGTGCAGCTGCTCCGCCGAGGCCACTTCGGTCAGCCGCCGGTGCAGCACGGGGGGATCCGCCAGCTCCGGCAGACGCGCGGCGATCACCTCGCGCGCGTGCAGCAGCCGGCCCGCCGCGGCCGGTGTGCTCGCCTCCGTCTCGGCCGCCGTCTCCGGCAGATCGAGACCCACACCGTCGTACAGCAGCAGTGTCCTGCGGTACGGCGCCGGCAGCCCCAGCAGGACGTCCATCAGCGCGCGGCCGCCCGCGTCGGACGGCGGGGGCTCGGGGTGGCGATGGCTCGGGCGGAAACGGTGCCAGGGGGAGAGCGCGTACTCGTACGTCGTCGCCCGCACCCAGCCCGCCGGGTCCCGGTCGAGGGCCACCTCGGGCCAGCGCTGCCAGGCCAGTTGGAAGGCCCGCTCGACCGACTCGCGCGCCAGCTCGCGCCGTCCGGTGAGCAGATAGGCCTGCCGTACGAGGGCGGGAGCGCAGAACGCGTAGAGCGCGTCGAAGGCCTGAGCGGGGGTCAGGGCCTTGGCTTCGTCGACCTGACCCTGCGTCACGATGCACCCTTCCGAACGAAAAAGAACATAAACGTATATTGAGCGACACTACGGAGGTTTGCCCGTTACGACGAGAAAGCGCGTGTCGTTGGGAGCATGGCCGTCGTGATCCAGATGACCGCTCGCCGACCTCCGCTGTCGTCCCTGCCCGCCCGGCTGCGCGACCGCTCGCCCGGACTGGCCGCGGGCCTGGTCGGCGGGGTGGTGGCCGCCGGGCTCGGGCTCGGCTCGTTCGCCGTGCTCGTGGTGGCGATGTGGATCAGTTCGCCGTATCCCGACAGCGGGCCGGGCGGCTCGCTCCATGTCGCCGCGGCTCTGTGGCTGCTGGCGCACGGCACCGAACTGATCCGCACCGAGACGCTCTCCGGGGTCCCCGCGCCGGTGGGCGTCACACCGCTGCTGCTGCTCGCGCTGCCGGTGTGGTTGGTGCACCGGGCCGCGCGCGACGCGGTGGAGGGCGGCGAGGAGGACGCGCCGCTCGGATCCGCCCGCGCGGTCTGGGCAGGCGTCGTCCTCGGCTACCTCGGCGTCGGCACCGCCGCCGCGCTGTACGCGTCGGGCGGCCGGCTGCGGCCGTCGTGGGAGTGGACCGGGGTGAGCCTGCCCGCGCTCGTCATGGGCGCGGCCGCCATGGGCGTATGGACCGCCTACGGCAGGCCGCTCGAAGCGGTCGACGCCGTGCCCGGACTGCTGCTGCCGTCCGGGCCGCTGCCGTCCGGGCCCCGCTCGCTCGCCCCGCACGCCCGCGAGCGCCT
>NZ_JAFJSY010000128.1 GCF_019857225.1 Streptomyces plumbidurans | reverse complement strand
GGCCCGCGGGCCCGTCCGAGGCCGACCTCGCCGCGGGTGCGGGCCACAACGACCGCGTCATCGGCGGCAGGGCGCCCGCCGCGCCCCCGAGCGGCCTGGGCATGCCGTACCCGCCCGTCCCCCCGGTCGCGCCGAGCGCAGGCGCACCGGAAGCCGGCGAAACGGGCGCCGAGCCCGAGCAGCCGCACCACCGGGCGTGATGCGCGATGCTCGCGAAGCGGAACGGATCGGAGCCGCAGCACGGCAGGGTGGTCGTGGTGACCGGAGCCAGCGGCGGCGTGGGGCGGGCCGCGGCCCGGGCCTTCGCCGCCCGTGGCGACCGGGTCGCCCTGCTGGCCCGGGGACGCGAGGGCCTGGCCGCCGCCGCTGACGAGGTGCAGCAGGCCGGCGGCGAGGCCCTGGTCGTCCCGGTGGACGTGGCCGACGCCAAGGCCGTGGACGACGCGGCCCAGCAGGTCGCCGACGCGTTCGGGCACATCGACGTATGGGTCAACGACGCCTTCTCCGGGGTCTTCGCGCCGTTCACCGAGGTCACCCCGGACGAGTTCCGCCGGGTCACCGAAGTGGCGTACCTGGGCTATGTGTTCGGCACCCGGGCCGCGCTGCACCACATGCTGCCGCGCGACCGCGGCACCATCGTGCAGGTCGGCTCCGCGCTCGCCTACCGCGGGATCCCGCTGCAGTCGGCGTACTGCGGGGCCAAGCACGCCATCCAGGGGTTCAACGAGTCGCTGCGCTGCGAACTGCTGCACTCCGGCACCGGTGTCCGCACGACGATGGTGCAGCTGCCGGCGATGAACACCCCGCAGTTCGACTGGGTGCTCAGCCGGATGCCGGGGCGCGCGCGGCCGGTTGCGCCCGTGTACCAGCCCGAGGTCGCGGCCCGCGCGATCGTGCACGCCGCGTCCCACGCGCGCCGGCGGGAGTACTGGGTCGGCGGCTCCACGGTGGGCACGCTGCTCGCCAACGCGGCCGTCCCCGGACTGCTCGACCGCTATCTCGCCCGCACCGGCTTCGAGGCCCAGCAGGACAAGGGCGAGCACGGTGAGGCGGGCAACCTGTGGAGCCCGGCGGACGGTCCGCACGGGCGCGACTTCGGCACGCACGGCCGCTTCGACGTGGAGTCGCACGCCCGCAGCGCCCAGGACTGGCTCTCCCGCAACCGCGCACGCGCCGGGGCGGCCCTCGCGATCGGCGCGGGCGTCGTGGCGGCCGGGAGGCTGACCCGCAGGGTGCGCGGCTAGCCCGCCCCTTCCGGGGGCCGCCCCGTCGGCCTGTCTACGCCACCCGGTCCGCGGGCCGCCCCGTCGGCCTGTCTACGCCACCCGGTACTTCGCCACGTCGTCCGTCCGCAGCTCCAGCCCGTGTCCGATCCCGGTCAGGGGCTGCACCATGCCGCCCGTCGGGTCGAGCGCCCCGTCGAAGAACATGTCCTCGATGCGCACATGGTCGTGGAACCACTCCAGGTGGCGGACGTTGGGGATCGAGGCGGCCGCCGCCGCGTGGACGTGCGGGGCGCAGTGCGCGGAGATCTCCAGGCCGTGCGCATGGGCGAGGGCGGCGGCGCGCAGGAACTCCGTCAGGCCGCCGCAGCGGGTCGCGTCGGCCTGGAGGCAGTCCACGGCGCCCGCCGTGATCATGCGGGCGAAGTAGGGCAGGTCGTAGCCGTACTCGCCCGCCGCCACGTCGCACACCAGCGCGTCGCGGACCAGCCGGAGCCCGGTCAGGTCGTCGGAGGAGACCGGCTCCTCGAACCAACCCACACCCTGCTCGGCGAGGGCATGACCGACCCGTATCGCCTGCTTGCGGGTGTAGGCGCCGTTCGCGTCGACGTACAACTCGGCGTCGGCACCGATCACTTGGCGGGCCGCGTGCACCCGGGACAGGTCGCGGGTGACCTCGCGGCCCCAGTTCCCACCGATCTTGATCTTGACGCGCGGGATGTGCTGCCCGTGCACCCAGCCGTTCAGCTGCGCGGCCATGTGCGTGTCGTGGTACGACGTGAAGCCGCCGCTGCCGTACACCGGGACCCGCTCGCGGCAGACGCCGAGGAGCCGGGCCAGCGGGAGTCCGAGCAGCCGGGCCTTCAGGTCCCACAGGGCGATGTCCACGGCCGAGATGGCGCAGGCGGCGATGCCGGGCCGGCCGGCGTTGCGGACCGAGCGGCACATCGCGTCGTGCGTGGCGGGGATGTCGAGGGCGTCGCGGCCCTCGACGAGCGGGGCGAGATGCCCGCGCACGAAGTCCGCCACCGCGGCGGACCCGTACGTCCAGCCCAGGCCCGTCGCCTCGCCCGCCGACACCTGCGCGATCACCATCGTCGTGGAGTCCCAGGCGAGCGTGCCGTCCGCCTCGGGCGCGTCGGTGGGCACCGTGTAGACGGACACGGCGGGACGGTGCAGTTTCATGGCCGCTCCCTCAGGTCTGCTGGAGCTGCGGCAGCACCTTCGTACGGTAGAAGTCGAAGAAGCCGCGCTGGTCGGGGCCGATCTGGTTGACGTAGATCCGGTCGAAGCCGGCGTCGGCGAAGGCGCTCAGGGCGGCCACGTGCTCCTCGACGTCGTCCCCGCACACGGCCTTGTCGGCCACCATGTCCTCGGTGACCAGCGGCTCCAGCTGCTCGAAGTGGCTCGGGGTGGGCAGGATCTGGCCCATCTCGCCCGGCAGGAACTGGTTGGACCACAGCCTGCGGACCGTGCGCACGGCCTCGTCGCGGTCGCCGCCGTAGCAGAGCTTGATGCCGCCGCTGACCGGCTTGGCGCCCCCGCCGCCCTTGCGGAACTGCTCGACCATCGGCTCCTCGGGCATCATCGTGATGTAGCCGTCGCCGATGCGGGCCGCGAGGTTCGTGGCCGCCGGGCCGAAGCCGGAGATGTCGATCGGGACGGGCTCGTCGGGGACCGTGTACAGCCGGGCGTTCTCCACTTTGTAGTGGGTGCCGTGGTGGCTGACCTCGTCGCCGGTGAACAGCCGCCGCATGATCTGGACGGCCTCCTCCAGCATCTCCATACGGACGCTCGCGCGCGGCCAGGCATCGCCGAGGATGTGCTCGTTGAGCGCCTCGCCCGTGCCCACACCGAGCCGGAAGCGCCCGCCGGTCATCACGGCCGCCGTCGCCGCGGCCTGCGCCACCACCGCCGGGTGCATGCGCACGGTGGGGCAGGTGACCGCCGTCTCGATCGGCAGCGAGACCGCCTCCGAGAGCGCCCCGATCACCGACCACACGAAGGGGCTCTGGCCCTGCGCGCCGTTCCACGGATGGTAGTGGTCGGAGATCCACAGCGACTGGAATCCGGCCTGCTCGGCCATCCTCGCCTGCTCGACGAGGTCTGCGGGACCGAACTCCTCGCAGGAGAGGAAGTAGCCGTACTCGGGCATGGGGGGTACCTCCGGTGGGTTCCGGTCCGACGCTGGTCGCCGTCCCGGGTACCCGGCACCCGGCGCGGAAACCGCGCGCACGTTTGGGTACCCCGGCCGGGGGGACGCGGAAGACTTCCCTACGAGGTACGCGACAGCGCCGGAGGCGAACCGTGAGTCGACCCCGCATCGTGATCGTCGGTGCCGGCTTCGCCGGCTACCGCACTGCCCGCACCCTGTCACGGCTGCTGCGGCACAAGGCCGACATCACCTTGCTCAACCCGACCGACTACTTTCTCTACGTGCCCCTGCTGCCCCAGGTCGCGGCCGGGCTCCTGGAACCGCGCCGGGTGACCGTCTCCCTGTCGGGGACCCTGCCGCACGTCCGGCTGGTGCTCGGCGAGGCCGACGGCATCGACCTCGACGCACGGACCGTGCACTACACCGGCCCCGAGGGCGACGGCGGCACCCTCGCCTACGACCGCCTCGTGCTCGCCGTCGGCAGCGTCAACAAGCTGCTGCCGATCCCCGGGGTCGCCGAGCACGCGCACGGCTTCCGGGGGCTGCCCGAGGCCCTGTACCTGCGCGACCACGTCACCCGGCAGATGGAGCTGGCCGCCGCCGCGGACGGCCCGGAGAGCTGCGCCGCACGGTGCACCTTCGTGGTGGTCGGCGCCGGCTACACCGGCACCGAGGTCGCCGCGCAGGGACAGCGCTACACCGAGGCGCAGGTCGGCAAGCGGCCCCTGCGCAACGGCGTGAAGCCCCGCTGGCTGCTGCTCGACGTCGCGCCGCGGCTGCTGCCCGAGCTGGACGAACGGCTCTCGCGCACCGCCGACCGGGTACTCAGGGAGCGGGGCGTCGAGGTGCGCGTGGGCACCTCCGTCAAGGAGGCCACGCACGACGGAGTCCTGCTGACCGACGGCGAGTTCGTCGACACCCGCACCCTCGTGTGGTGCGTCGGGGTACGGCCCGACCCCCTCGTCGAGAGCGTGGGCCAGCCCATGGAACGCGGCCGGCTCCTCGTCGACCCGCACCTCCAGGTGCCGGGCCGCTCCGAGGTGTTCGCGTGCGGGGACGCCGCCGCGGTACCCGATCTGAACAACCCCGGCGGCTACACGCCGATGACCGCGCAGCACGCCTGGCGGCACGGCGCCGTCGTGGCCCGCAACGTCGCCGCCTCGCTCGGCGTCGGCGAGCGCACCGTCTACCGCCATCGCGACCTCGGCTTCGTCGTCGACCTGGGCGGCGTCCAGGCCGCCGCCAACCCGCTCGGCGTCCATCTGCCCGGCCCGCTCGCGGGCGCGGTCACCCGGGGCTACCACCTCGCGGCGATGCCCGGCAACCGCGTCCGGGTCGCCGCCGACTGGCTGCTGGACGCCGTACTGCCGCGCCAGGCCGTTCAGTTGGGCCTCGTACGGTCCTGGTCGGTCCCGCTGGACACCGCCTCACCGGAACTGCCACGGGTGCCGGACAACGCCGCGAAACCCGCCAAGAACGCGTCCGGCGGCGCGCCGGGCGAACCCCCCGGCCCCGTCACGCGCACCGACATCCCTGCGGAGGAAGACTGATGAACACAGCCGAACTGGTCGAACTGGCCCAGCAGTTGCGCGTGGACAGCGTGCGCGCGTCGAATGCCGCGGGGTCCGGGCACCCGACGTCCTCGATGTCCGCCGCGGACCTGCTGGCCGTGCTCCTGGCGAACCACTTCCGCTACGACTTCGAGCGCCCCGACCACCCCGGCAACGACCGCTTCGTGCTGTCCAAGGGCCATGCCTCGCCGCTGCTCTACGCCGCCTACAAGGCGGCCGGTGCCATCGACGACGCGGAACTGCTCACCTTCCGCAAGCAGGACAGCCGCCTGGAGGGCCACCCGACCCCGCGCCGGCTGCCGTGGGTGGAGACGGCCACCGGCTCGCTCGGCCAGGGCCTGCCCGTCGGCGTCGGCATCGCGCTGGCCGGCAAGCGCCTCGACCACAACGGCTACCGCGTCTGGGTGCTGTGCGGGGACAGCGAGCTGGCCGAGGGGTCCGTCTGGGAGGCCGCCGAGCACGCGGCGTACGAGAACCTGGACAACCTCACCGCCATCCTCGACGTCAACCGGCTCGGCCAGCGCGGCCCGACCCGGCACGGCCACGACCTCGACGCCTACGCCCGCCGCTTCCAGGCGTTCGGCTGGCACACCGTCGAGGTCGACGGGCATGACGTCGACGCCGTCGACCGCGCGTACGGCGAGGCCATCTCCACCACCGGACAGCCGACCGTGATCATCGCCCGCACGCTCAAGGGCAAGGGCGTCGCGGCCGTCCAGGACCGCGAGGGGCTGCACGGCAAGCCCCTGCCGGAGGCCGACGAGGCGATCGCCGAACTCGGCGGCCGCCGCGACCTGCGCGTCCAGGTCCACGAGCCGTCCGCCGCCCGCATGTTGCACGCCGTCCGCTCCGGTCATCTCGAACTGCCGCGCTGGGACGAGGGGGAGGAGGTGGCGACCCGCGACGCGTACGGGCAGGCGCTGACCGCGCTCGGCACCGGACGCGGCGACGTCGTGGCCCTCGACGGCGAGGTGGGCGACTCCACCCGCTCCGAGTTCTTCGCCAAGGAACACCCCGAGCGGTACTTCGAGTGCTACATCGCCGAGCAGCAGATGGTCGCGACGGCGGTGGGGCTCGCGACCCGCGGCTGGGTGCCGTACGCCGCCACGTTCGCGGCGTTCCTCACCCGCGCCCACGACTTCGTGCGCATGGCCGCCGTCAGCGGCGCCGGCATCAACCTCGTCGGCTCGCACGCGGGCGTCGCCATCGGCCAGGACGGGCCGTCCCAGATGGGCCTGGAGGACCTGGCGATGATGCGCTCGGTGCACGGCTCGACCGTGCTCTACCCGTGCGACGCCAACCAGACCGCGCGGCTCGTCGCGGCGATGGCCGACTGCGAGGGCATCCGGTATCTGCGCACCTCGCGCGGCAAGAGCAAGGTGATCTACGGCCCCGACGAGGAGTTCGCCGTCGGCGGCAGCAAGGTGCTGCGCTCGTCCCCGGACGACCGGCTCACCCTCGTCGCGGCGGGCGTCACCGTGCCCGAGGCGCTGGCCGCCGCCGAGGCACTGGAGCGGGACGGAATCCGGGCCCGGGTGATCGACCTCTACTCGGTCAAGCCCGTCGACCGCGACACCCTGCGCCGGGCCGCCGAGGAGACCGGCTGCCTGGTCACCGTGGAGGACCACCACGAGGAGGGCGGCATCGGCGACGCCGTCCTGGACGCCTTCCTCGACGGGCGGCCCGTGCCACGACTGGTGCGCCTGGCCGTCCGTACGATGCCGGGCTCGGCGTCCCCCGAGGAGCAGCTGCACGCGGCGGGCATCGACGCCGAGGCGATCGCCGCGGCCGGGAAGCTGCTGGTGGAGGAGGCGGTCGTGCGGTGAGCGACGACGGCGAACGCACCGTGCGGGCCGGGCGCCGCACGGTGCGGGTCCACCGGCCCGCCAAGGTGCTCTTCCCGGGCGACGGCGACGTGAAGGAGTACACCAAGGGGGACCTGGTCGACTACTACCGGTCCGCGGCCCGCCTCATGCTGCCGCAGCTGCGCGGGCGCCCGCTGATGCTGGAGCGGCACCCCGACGGCCTCGACGGCCCGCGCTTCATGCAGAAGAACACCCCCGAGAACTACCCGGAGTGGATCACTCGCGTCGAGGTGCCGAAGGAGGGCGGCACCGTCTGCCACACCGTGTGCGACGACCCGGCCACCCTCGTGTACCTGGCCGACCAGGCCGCCGTCACCCTGCACCGCTGGCTGTCCCGGACCGACGCCGTCGAACGGCCCGACCGGCTGGTCTTCGACCTGGACCCCGCGGGGGACGACTTCGAGGCGGTGCGCGAGGCGGCCAGGCTGCTGGGCGGCCTCCTCGACGAACTCCGGCTGCCCTCAGGGCTGATGACGACCGGCTCGCGCGGACTGCACCTCGTCGTACCGCTCGACGGGCGGCACGACTTCGACGAGGTCCGCGCGTTCGCCCATGACGTCGCCGACACCCTCGCCGAGGCCCACCCGGACCGGCTGACCACCGCCGCCCGCAAGAAGGACCGCGGCGACCGGCTCTACCTCGACATCGGGCGCAACGCCTACGCGCAGACCGCGGTCGCGCCGCTGACCGTGCGCGCCCTGCCCGGCGCACCCGTGGCGACCCCGATCGCCTGGTCCCAGCTGGACGACCCCGACCTGCACGCGCGGCGCTGGACCATCGCCGACGCCGTGGAACAGGCCGGCTCCGGTCCGTGGGACGGCGTCATGCGCCGCGGCCGCGCTCTGGGACCGGCCCGGCGCAGGCTGGACGCGCTGCGCGGGGCCTGAAGGTTCCTGTGAACGTTCGCGTGGATGTTTGGCCGTCGGCATTCCGGCCACCCGCAGACAAGAGGTGGCCATGTCTGACACCAGAAATACACATGCATCTCAGGATTCGCATAAATCACAGAATTCGGACAGAGGAAGCGGTGTAGTGGACAAGCGCCCGGGCCCCATGGAGGTCCTGCGTCAGGCACGTGCCCAGCTCACCGAGCTGACCGGCATGACGGCCGAGACCGTGTCGTCCTTCGAGCAAACCGAGGACGGCTGGTCTCTCGAGGTCGAGGTGCTCGAGCTGGAGCGGGTGCCCGACACGATGAGCCTGATGGGCAGCTATCAGGTCCAACTCGACGCGGACGGCGAACTGACCGGCTACCGCCGCGTCCGCCGCTACGAACGCGGACGGGCCGACGCACACAAGCCCGGCGGCCGCTAGGCCGCCCCTCCGCGACTCACACGGACACAGAAAAGGAGGATCGATCGGAATGACCGTTGTCCCGGCACAACAGTCCGGTGGTGGAGGTGGCAGCAGTGGCCTCTACGACGTACTGGAGCTCGTCCTCGACAGGGGTCTTGTCATCGACGCCTTCATACGGGTTTCACTGGTTGGTATAGAGATCCTGAAGATCGATGTGCGTGTCGTCGTCGCCAGCGTCGACACCTATCTGCGCTTCGCCGAGGCGTGCAACCGCCTCGACCTGGAGTCCGGATCCAACAAGAGCCCCGGCCTGCCCGAAATCGTCGGCGAGGTCACCGAATCCGGTGCTCGCGGCAAGTCCAAGGGCGCGCTCTCGGGAGCCGCCGAGACCATCTCGGACGCGTTCAAGCAGTCACGTGAGGAGGGCCGCGAGAAGGAGACGGAGTCCCGGCCGCGCGCTCGCAAGTCCACCGCCTCGCGCCGGAAGGAGGAGCAGGAGTGAGCACGTACGTCTACGGCATCACCGACAGCTCCCACACCGGGCTGCCGGAGGGCATGGAGGGCGTCGGGGACCCGCCCGCCGCGGTGCGCGTCATCAAGGAGGGCGACCTCGCGGCCGTCGTGAGCGACGCCCCCGAGGGGCTCAAGCCCAAGCGCAAGCACCTGCTCGCCCACCAGAACGTGCTGGCCGAGGCGGGCGCCGCGGGTGCCGTGCTGCCCATGCGGTTCGGCAGCGTCGCCCCCGACGACGACACCGTCACGGGTGTGCTCGCCGAGCGCTCCGACCACTACAAGGAGCGGCTGCGCGCCCTTGAGGGCAAGGTCGAGTACAACGTCAAGGCCACGCATGACGAAGAGGCCGTACTGCACCGCGTGATGTCCGAGAACCCGGAGCTGCGCGCGCTGGCCGAGGCCAACCGGCAGTCGGGCGGCGGGAGTTACGACGACAAGCTGCGGCTCGGCGAGATGGTCGTGGGCGCCGTGAAGGCACAGGAGGGCGAGGACGCGGCCGAGCTGCGGCGCATCCTGGAACCGGCAGCCGCCGACGTGAGCGTGGGCCCCGAGTCCACCGGGTGGCTGACCAACGTCTCGTTCCTCGTGGACCGCAAGACGGCCGAGGACTTCCTCGCCGCGGTCGAGGAGGCCCGCAGGAGCCACCCGCATGTCGAGCTGCGCGTCAACGGCCCGCTGCCGCCGTACAGCTTCGTGGAGCCGGACCCCTCCCAGCACGCGGAGAGCGGCGTCGGCCAGGAGACAGCCCTGGAGTGATCCCGTGGGACTGATCAAGGAAGTGTTCCTGTTGCCCTTCGCGCCGGTACGCGGCAGCGGCTGGGTGATCGGACAGGTGCTGCAGGAGGCGGAACGGATCTACTACGACCCCGCCACCGTCAGGGCCGAGCTGGCCCGGCTGGAGGAGCAGCTGGAGGCCGGCGAGCTCGACGAGGAGGAGTTCGACCGGCAGGAGGACGAACTCCTGGAACGGCTGGAGATCGGTCTGCGCCGCGGCGGGGCCACAGGTGACGGGACGGCACGATGAACCGAGTGGGACTGGGCCTCGCGGTAGGGGCCGGATACGTCCTCGGACGTACGAAAAAGATGAAGATGGCGTTCGCCCTGGGCACGCTCGTGGCCGGGAAGCGTATGCACCTGAGCCCGCGCGCGATGGCGGACCTGGTGTCCCAGCAGCTGCAGAACAATCCGCAGTTCAAGGAGATCGGGGACCAGCTGCGCGAGGACCTGCGAGGCGTCGGCAAGGCTGCCTCCGGCGCGATGGTGGAGCGGCAGATCAGCGCCCTCGCCGACCGCCTGCACGGCCGCACGGCCGAGGTCCGCGACACGCTCTCGGGCACCGCGGGCAAGGCCGGGGGAACCGCCAAGAAGGCCAAGGGCGCCGCGGGCAAAGCGACCGGCCTCGAACTCGACGGGCGGGACGACGACGGCGAGCAGGACGAGAGCCTGGAGCCGGAGGACACTGAAGAGGAGCCTCGCGAGGAGTACGAGGACGAGGAACCGGAGGACCGGGAGCCCGAGCACGACGAGCCGGAGCACGAGGAGCCGGACGACGAGGAGCCCGAGGACCGGGAGTACGAGGACGAGGAGCCCGAGGACGACGAGCGGGACGGCGGTGAGCCGGAGGCCGAGGAGGAGCCCCCGGCACGCCGGACCGCCAAGAAGGCCGCGAAGAAGGCTCCCGCCAAGAAGACGGCGGCCAAGCGCGCGCCGGCGAAGAAGGCTCCGGCCAAGAAGACCGCGAGCAAGCAGACGCCGGCGAAGAAGTCCGCCGCCAAGAAGACGACCGGCCGCAAGACGGCCGCCCCCAGGGGCGGCACCCGTTCCGCCCGGTCCCGTCGGCCGAAGGGAGGCGGTGAGTGATGAGCGAGACCGCGACCTCCGCCGCGAGCGGCGCGAAGGACAAGGCAGGCCCGCTGTCGGAGCTGGCCCACAGCGAGGCCGCCGACCGGCTCAAGGCCGAGGTGCAGGACTACTTCGCCGCACAGGCGACCCGGCTGCTCACCGGCCTCGGCCACAAACTCGGCGAGACCACCGGCAAGCTGACCGACATCGCCGAGGGAAACAGCCCCGGCTTCGCCAAGATGGCACTCGAAGGCGGCCGCAAGGTCGCCGAGGGCAAGGGCCCGCTCCGCTCGGCGCTCGAGGTCGGCGCGTCCGGCGCGAAGGACAAGGTCATGGGCGCTTTCAAGAACCTCGGCGGCAAGGGGAAGGGCAAGGGCAAGGGCGGGGGCAACAAGCCCACCGTCATCATCGAGTCCGTCGACGTCGGCGTCGATCTGCGTACCGCCTACGACCAGTGGACCAAGTACCAGGACTTCAGCACCTTCGCCAAGGGCGTCAAGAGCGCGAGCCGCTCCGACGACACCGAGTCCGACTGGCAGATGAAGATCTTCTGGTCCAACCGCAGCTGGAAGGCGAAGACCACCGAGCAGATACCCGACGACCGCATCCAGTGGACGTCGGAGGGCGCCAAGGGCACGACGAAGGGCGTCGTCTCCTTCCACCGGCTCGACGACAACCTCACCCGGGTGCTGCTGGTCATCGAGTACTACCCCCAGGGCCTGTTCGAGAAGACCGGCAACATCTGGCGCGCCCAGGGCCGCCGGGCCCGTCTCGACCTCAAGAACTACGTCCGCTTCATCACCCTCAAGGGCGAGGCGGAGGACGGCTGGCGCGGCGAGATCCGCGACAGCGAGGTCGTCCGCAGCCACGAGGACGCCGTCGCCGAGGAGGAGGAAGCCCGCGACGAGGACGAGGCGGCCGAGGGCGACGAGGAGAGCGCCGAGTACGAGGACGAGGACGAGCCCAAGGGCGAGGAAGAGGAAGAAGAGGAAGAGGGTGGGGAGGAAGAGTACGAGGACGAGCCCGAGGAGGCCGAGGAGGGCGCCGAGGGTGAGTACGAGTACGAGGACGAGGAAGAGCCCGAGGAAGCGCCTGAGGAAGAGTACGAGTACGCCGACGGCGGGAGCCGTCGATGAGCATGGCCGGCCGGATGCCCGAACCCTACGGACAGGGTTCGGGCGCCAACCTCGCCGACATCCTCGAGCGCGTGCTCGACAAGGGCATCGTGATCGCCGGTGACATCCGGATCAACCTCCTCGACATCGAACTGCTCACGATCAAACTCCGGTTGATCGTCGCCTCCGTGGACAAGGCCAAGGAGATGGGCATCGACTGGTGGGAGACCGACCCGGCCCTGTCGTCCCGCGCCCGCCGCGACGAACTCGCCCGGGAGAACGCCGAGTTGCGCGAGCGCCTGGCCCGCCTAGACCCCGACCACGAGCTCGAGGCACGCGAGGAGAGCGAGGAGGAGTCATGACCGGACTGCGTTACGTCTACGCCGTCTGCCACCCCTTCGACGCGCCCCTGCAGGCCCAGTTGACGGGTGTGGCGGGCGATCCGCCCAGACTGCTGTCGCACCACGGCCTGATCGCCGTGGTGAGCCACGTGCCGGAGCGGGACTTCGCGGAAGAACCGCTCCACAGGCGTCTGGAGGACCTGGACTGGCTGACCGAGACGGCGCGGGCGCACCAGAGCGTGATCGACGCACTCACCGTCGTGACCACCCCGCTGCCGCTGCGGATGGCGACCGTCTTCCGGGACGACAGCGGGGTCCGCGTCATGATGGAGGCCCGCGAGGACGACTTCCGGCGCACCCTGGAGCGGCTGGCGGGACGCGTGGAGTGGGGCGTCAAGGTGTACGCGGAGGCGGAGCCGCAGGAGGCGCCCGCGGCCGCGCCGAAGCCGGCGTCGGGCCGGGACTACCTGCGGCAACGGCGCTCGCGGATGCGCACGGACGAGGACATGTGGCAGCGGGCGGAGGAGTTCGCGACCCGGCTGCACGCCTCGCTCTCCTCGTACGCGGAGGACTCCCGGCTGCACGCCCCGCAGAACCCTGCCCTGTCCCGGCACTCCGGCCGGAATCTGCTCAACGCCGCCTATCTCGTGCCCCGCGACTCCTCCGAGGAGTTCGTGGAGCTGGTGGACCGCACGAAGGACGAGACGAAGACGGACGGGTCCGGGATGAGGGTCGAACTCACCGGCCCCTGGGCCGCCTACTCCTTCGCGGGGGAGCAGTCCGCGCAAGAGTCCGCGGGGGGACAGCCGTGACCGTGGTCGAACGCCGGGAGATCGCTCTCGTGGACCTGCTGGACCGGCTGCTGGCCGGCGGGGTCGTCATCAAGGGGGACATCACTCTGCGCATCGCGGACGTCGACCTGGTCCGGATCGACCTCAACGCACTGATCAGCTCGGTCAACGAGCAGGTGCCGTCACCCTGGGGGAGCTGACGTGAGCGAACGCCGTGACAACAGGCTCGACCTGGAACCCGACACCGTCGAACGCGACCTGATCAAACTCGTCCTGACCGTCGTCGAGTTGCTGCGCCAGCTGATGGAACGCCAGGCGCTGCGCCGCTTCGACACGGGGGACCTCACCGAGGACCAGGAGGAACGCATCGGCCTCACCCTGATGCTCCTGGAGGACCGCATGGCCGAACTGCGCGACCGCTACGGCCTGCGCCCCGAGGACCTGAATCTGGACCTCGGACCGCTGGGTCCGCTGCTGCCCAGGCAATAACTCCAAGCGTGCCGGCTCCGTCCGCTCAGGCCCGCTTGCGGCACAGGAGTTCGCTGTGCAGGACGCTGAACCAGCCGTCCTCCTGGGCGCCCCAGGTTCGCCAGGCGTCCGACACGGCCTGCAGTTGCTCCGGGGTTGCGTGGCCTCCCTCGGTGGCGCGTCGGGCGTAGGCCGAGGCCAGCGTGCGCTCCGCCCACAGTCCGCTCCACCATGCCCGCTCGTCCGGGGTGGAGAAGGTCCAGGTGCTGGTGGTGGCCGTGATCTCGGTCAGGCCGGCCCGCAGCGCCCAGGACTTCAGCCGGCGTCCGGCGTCCGGCTCACCGCCGTTGGCGCGGGCCACCCGGCGGTACAGGTCCAGCCAGTCGTCCATCCCCTGGGACGCCGGATACCAGGTCATGGCCGCGTAGTCGGAGTCGCGCACCGCGATGAACCCGTTCGGCCTCGTCACCCGCTTCATCTCGCGCAGCGCCTGCACCGGATCGCCGACGTGCTGCAGCACCTGGTGCGCGTGCACCACGCAGAAGGTGTCGTCCGGGTAGTCCAGGGCGTGCACGTCCGCGACCGCGAACTCGACGTTCGTCAGGCCCCGTTCGGCGGCCGTGGTGCGGGCCCGGTCCAGGATCTCCGGCGCGTGGTCGACGCCGGTGACGTGTCCGTCGGGGACCAGCGCCGCCAGGTCCGCCGTGATGGTGCCGGGGCCGCAGCCGATGTCCAGGATCTGCATGTGGGGCTTGAGCGAGTCGAGCAGATAGGCCGCGGAGTTGGCGGCGGTCCGCCAGGTGTGGGAGCGCAGCACCGACTCGTGGTGCCCGTGCGTGTATACGGCGGTCTCCTGCGGCTTCGGCATGGCTGAACTCCTCTGCGCGACGTCCTGTCGGTGCGCCTCACGGTACGCCCGTATGTCGAATGATGAGACCCGCGTTTTGTCATGTGGACTGACGGTGCATCAGACCCATCGTGTGGGGCGGCACCAGACCGCGTACGGCCACGGCGGTGCCCGCGCCCAGCAGCGCGCCGGCGAGCACGTCGCCCGGGAAGTGCACCCCGGTGTAGACGCGGGAGGCCGCCACCGACCAGGCGAGCGGGGCCACCACCGCGCCCCAGGCCGGGGACTCCAGCGCGACGCCGGTGGCGAAGGCGGCCGCCGACGCGGCGTGACCGGACGGGAACGAGGTGGTGACCGGCTGCCGCTTCAGCCGCCGCACGAGCGGCACGGGACCCAGCCCGGGCCGCGACCGGCGCACCGAGTGCTTGCATACGGTGTTGACGGTCAGCGAGGCCAGGCCGAGCGAGGCGAGGCCGCGGGCGGCGGCCCGGCGGGCCCGCGGCG
>NZ_JAFJSY010000127.1 GCF_019857225.1 Streptomyces plumbidurans | reverse complement strand
TCTCGGCGGCGGCCGGCTTGGGGGCCGGCGGGCGCGGGGCAGCCGGACGGGCGGCCTGCGCGGGAGAGGGTGCCGCCGGCCTGGCCGGGGCAGCCTTGCGTGCGGGGGCGGGCTTGCCGCCTCCGTTGCCCTGCTGGAGGGCGTCCGTCAACTTGCGGACAACGGGCGCTTCGATGGTCGAAGACGCCGAACGGACGAATTCACCGAGTTCCTGGAGCTTGGCCATGACGACCTTGCTCTCAACCCCGAACTCCTTGGCGAGTTCGTATACCCGGACCTTAGCCACTTCGCTCCTTTTAGGTCCGGGTGCGTCCGGACCGTCGCTACTTCATGGGCGTACTCATCGCGTGCTCATCGAGTGCTCATCGCAATCTCGACCTACTTCCAACTCGCGGGGTACCAGGGCCGCACGGGGGTTCCGTACGACGCGTCTTACGGTGTTGCCTGCTCGACATAGAGGCGCAACGCCTTTGTGTCGAGCGCTCCCGGGGCGCGCAGCGCCCGCGTGAACGCCCGGCGGCGTACCGCCAGGTCGAGACAGACCAGGGCGGGATGCACATACGCACCCCGGCCGGGCAGCGTACCGCGATGATCGGGGACGCATTCACCCTCGATCGCCACGATGCGCAGCAGGTCCTTCTTGGCCGCTCGCTGCCTGCACCCCACACAGGTGCGCTCAGGGCATGCGCGGGCTCGCGTCCGGCCAGACACTCCTAAGTCTACCTCCCCGTAGCGACCTCACCCCTTCGGGGCAAAAATCGAACAGCTCCGCGCACACAACTGTCGTGATCTCAGCCACGGACGGCTCGGATCTATTCCCCGCGCTGCTCCGGGGCCTGCTCGGTGTCCGGGCGGATGTCGATCCGCCAGCCGGTCAGCCGGGCCGCGAGCCGGGCATTCTGCCCTTCCTTGCCGATCGCCAGCGACAGCTGGTAGTCCGGCACCGTCACGCGCGCGGAGCGGGCGGCGAGGTCGACGACCTCGACTTTGGAGACCCGCGCCGGCGACAGCGCGTTCGCCACCATCTCGGCCGGGTCGTCCGACCAGTCGACGATGTCGATCTTCTCGCCGTTCAGCTCGCCCATCACATTGCGCACCCGGCCGCCCATGGGGCCGATGCAGGCGCCCTTGGCGTTCAGGCCCGAACGGGTGGAACGGACGGCGATCTTGGTGCGGTGGCCCGCCTCGCGGGCGATCGCGGCGATCTCCACCGAGCCGTCGGCGATCTCCGGCACCTCCAGGGCGAAGAGCTTCTTCACCAGATTGGGGTGGGTGCGCGAAAGGGTGACGGAGGGGCCGCGGACGCCCTTGGCCACTCGTACGACGTACGAGCGCAGTCGCAGTCCGTGCGGATACGTCTCGCCCGGCACCTGCTCCTGCACCGGCAGGATGGCCTCGAGCCGGCCGATGTCCACGAGCACGTTCTTCGGGTCGCGGCCCTGCTGGACCACTCCGGTGACGATGTCGCCCTCGCGGCCGGCGTACTCGCCGAGCGTCGCGTCGTCCTCGGCGTCGCGCAGCCGCTGCAGGATGACCTGCTTTGCGGTGGTGGCGGCGATACGGCCGAAGCCGGACGGGGTGTCGTCGAACTCGCGGGCCTCCTGGCCCTCGTCGAGGTCGTCGGGGTCCTCCTTCGCCCACACGGTCACATGGCCGCTCTCCCGGTTGAGCTCCACGCGCGCGTGGCGGCGGCTTCCCTCGGTGCGGTGGTAGGCGATGAGGAGGGCCGACTCGATCGCCTCGACCAGCAGGTCGAAGGAGATCTCCTTCTCCCGTACCAAGCCCCGCAGGGCACTCATGTCGATGTCCACGGCTACGCCTCCTCTTCCTTCTGATTGGGCTCGTTGTCCTTGCGGTTGAACTCGACCTGCACGCGCGCCCTGTCGACCTCGGAGAAGGCGATTCTGCGGCTGGTGGGCCTGCGGCCCTTGACGCCGGGCACCTCGAGGTCGAGGCCCTCGTCGTCGACCTGCAGGATCCTGGCCACCAGTTCCCCGCCGGGGCTCAGCTGGAACTTCACCAGGCGGCCCACCGCGCGCACATAGTGCCGGTGTTCCTTGAGGGGGCGCTCCGCGCCCGGGGTTCCGACCTCGAGGGTGTACTCGCCCTCGCCCATCGCGTCCGTGTCGTCGAGCTTCGCCGAGAGCGCACGGCTCACATCGGCGATCTGGTCCAGGTCGGCACCGGAGTCGGAGTCGACGACGACGCTCAGCACGCGCTTGCGCCCTACGGAGTCCACTGCGATCTCTTCGAGATCCAGCCCCTGGGCGGTGACGAGCGGTTCCAGGAGCTCTCGCAGCCTTTCGCTCTGGGTGGTGCTCATCCGGGTGACTCCTCGGCCGCGTGTGCTGTTGTGGGAAGGTCGCGTGTCTGGTCAAAGGGTATCCGGTCGCGGAGGGTGTTGCGTCCGCCTCCGGAGGCGGGGACGCCGGTCGATCCGGTGACGTCAAGTGGGCCACTTCGCGGGTACCGTGATCAACGGCGGTTACCGCCCATGTGTTCGTACGCACCCCCCGAGGACGTCAGCCGTGTCGTACCCCCTACGCTCTTCGGTCCCCTCGGGGCCACGCAGAAGGTCCCTGCTCGCCTCGGTCGCCGGTGGCGCCCTGCTGGCGGGCTGCTCCGACGGGTCCGGGGGCTCCGAGGAGAGCACCTCCGGCAGCCAGTCGGTCACCCGGAAGGCGCGGGCGCTCGCGGCGCGGGACAGCGTGGGGCTGCTCGGGCGCTACGACGCCGTGATCGCCGCGCATCCGGCGGTGGCCGGGCGACTGGGGCCGCTGCGGGCCGAGGTGGTGCGCCATGCGGAGGCGTTCGGCGGGACGGTCACGAAGGGCGCCACCGGGACGCCGGCAGCGCCGTCGCCGTCCGGCGCCCCGCCCACGCCGACGACCGAGAAGGCCGCACTGTCCGAACTCGCCGCCGCCGAACGGACCCTGTCCGACCGCCGCCTGACGGCCCTCGCGGACCTGCCGCCCGAACTGGCACGACTGCTGGCCTCGGTGGCGGCAGCCGGCGCGGCACACGCGTATCTGCTGACGGAGGACGCACGGTGAGCGACAAGACGGACAAGCAGCGGCTGACGGCCCTGCAAGCGGCGCTCGCCGCCGAGCACGCCGCCGTCTACGGGTACGGCGTCGTCGGCGGGCGGATCAGCGAGGGGCGGCGGGCTCAGGCGCGCGCGGCCTACGACGCGCACCGGGCCCGGCGGGATGCGCTGACTCGGGAGATCCGGGATCTGGGGGCGGTGCCGGTGGCGGCGGCGGCCGGGTACGCGTTGCCGTTCGCGGTGTCGGACTCGGACGACGCCGTGCGGTTGGCGGCCGAGTTGGAGGACCGGGTGGCCGGGGTCTACTCCGACCTGGTGCGGGCCACCGGGGGCGAGCAGCGGCGCTCGGCCGCCGAGGCGCTGCGGGAGGCGGCGGTGCGGGCGGTGCGCTGGAACGGCGAGAGCGTAGCCTTCCCTGGGCTCGCCGAGCGGGCGGCCACGGCCTCCGCCTCGCCGACGCCCACGGCGTGACCCGTACTGAAGGGAACGACTCGCGTATGGCTTTCGAACCGCCGCAGCGTCTGGTCAGGGCGCTCGGCGAGACGGCACCCCAGGGCGACGACTGGCTGGAGAAGCTGCCCGAAACGGCGCAGCAGGCCGTCGCGCTACGCGAGTTGACCGTGGAGCGCGTGCAGGTGCCCGGCGGACGCAGCAGCCTGGTCGTGCTGGTGCGCCGGCCGGACGGCACCCCCGCCGTACTGAAGCTCGCCCCGCCGCGGGCCCGCCCGGAGAGCGAGCGGGCCGCGCTCGCGCACTGGGACGGTCTGGGTGCCGTACGGCTGTTGGAGCCCCGCACCACGGAGGGGGTGCTGCTGCTGGAGCGGCTGCATCCGGAGGTGTCGGTGCGGTCGCTGCCGGAGGCCAAGGCGCTGCTGGAGGCGGCGGGCACGCTGCGGCGGCTGTGGGTCGAGCCCCCGGCCGGGCACCCCTTCGAGACGGTGGCCGAGCGGACCGGGCGGCAGGCCGAGGCGATGCGGGCGACGGTGCCGGAGTTCGGTGAGGTCGCGTCGTTGGTCGACGCGGCGGTGGAGGCACGCGGTTCGCTGCTGGCGGCGCCGCCCGAGGAGCGGCTGCTGCACGGGACGTTCCGGCAGAGCAAGGTGCTGGCCGGGGAGCGGACGCCGTGGCTGGCGGTCGGGCCCGATCCGGTGGTCGGTGAGTGCGCCTTCGACCTGGCGCGGCTGGTGCGCGACCGGGTGGAGGATCTGATCGCCACGCCGTCGGGGGCGGCGACGACGCGGCGGCGGGTCAAGCGGCTGGCGGAGTCGCTGTACGTGGATCAGGAGCGGCTGCGGGGGTGGACGTTGTTCCGGGCCGTGGAGTCGGGGGTGCGGGCGCTGCGGGTGGGGCGCTCGAAGGACGCGGAGCTTTTGCTGGAGTTTGCCGCCTGGCTCTGAAGTGGTGCGTCGGGCGCGGG
>NZ_JAFJSY010000126.1 GCF_019857225.1 Streptomyces plumbidurans | reverse complement strand
CCCGCGCCCCTATCGGTGGCGCTCGCCTGGTCGTCGCAGGAGGGCTGCGGCCCACGCCGTCAGGCGGGACGGGTAGTGCGTCCGGCGCGGGCTCGTCGTGGCCGGTCGCGCAGTTCCCCGCGCCCCTATCGGTGGCGCTCGCCTGGTCGTCGCAGGAGGGCTGCGGCCCACGCCGTCAGGCGGGACGGGTAGTGCGTCCGGCGCGGGCTCGTCGTGGCCGGTCGCGCAGTTCCCCGCGCCCCTATCGGGGCGCTCGCCTGGTCGTCGCAGGAGGGCTGCGGCCCACGCCGTCAGGCGGGACGGGTAGTGCGTCCGGCGCGGGCTCGTCGTGGCCGGTCGCGCAGTTCCCCGCGCCCCTATCGGGGCGCTCGCCTGGTCGTCGCAGGAGGGCTGCGGCCCACGCCGTCAGGCGGGACGGGTAGTGCGTCCGGCGCGGGCTCGTCGTGGCCGGTCGCGCAGTTCCCCGCGCCCCTATCGGGGCGCTCGCCTGGTCGTCGCAGGAGGGCTGCGGCCCACGCCGTCAGGCGGGACGGGTAGTGCGTCCGGCGCGGGCTCGTCGTGGCCGGTCGCGCAGTTCCCCGCGCCCCTATCGGGGCGCTCGCCTGGTCGTCGCAGGAGGGCTGCGGCCCACGCCGTCAGGCGGGCAGGGTGGTGCGTCGGGTGCGGGTTCGTCGTGGTTGGTCGCGCAGTTCCCCGCGCCCCTGGCGGGGCGCTCGCCCTCCCGCGGCAACGCCGAGTCGCCGCGGGAGGGACCATGGACTACGCCGTCAGGCGGGCGATCGCCTCGTCCACCGTCAGCTCCTCGCGCTCACCGGTCCTGCGGTCCTTCAGTTCCAGTACGCCGTCGGCGGCGCGGCGGCCGGCGACCAGGATCTTCGGTACGCCGATCAGCTCGGAGTCGGTGAACTTCACGCCCGGGGAGACCCCGGCCCGGTCGTCGACCAGGACGCGCAGCCCCGCGGAGCGCAGCTTCTCCGAGACGTCGAGCGCCAGCTCGGTCTGCAGGGCCTTGCCCGCGGCGACGACGTGCACGTCGGCCGGGGCGACCTCGGCGGGCCAGCACAGGCCCTGCTCGTCGGAGGTCTGCTCGGCCAGGGCCGCGACCGCGCGGGAGACGCCGATGCCGTAGGAGCCCATGGTGACGCGGACCGGCTTGCCGTTCTGGCCGAGGACGTCGAGCTTGAGGGCGTCGGCGTACTTGCGGCCGAGCTGGAAGATGTGGCCGATCTCGATGGCGCGGTCCAGCTTGAGCCCGGTGCCGCACTTCGGGCAGGGGTCGCCGTCCTGGACGACCACGACGTCGACGTACTCCGCGACCTCGAAGTCGCGCCCGGCCTGGACGTTCTTGGCGTGGACGCCCGGCTTGTTGGCGCCGGTGATCCAGGTGGTGCCGGGGGCCACGCGCGGGTCGGCGATGTATTTGACCTTCTCGCCCAGGCCCTGCGGGCCGACGTAGCCGCGGACCAGGTCGGGGCGGCCCGCGAAGTCGGCCTCGGTGACCATCTCGACGGTGCCCGGCGCGAAGTGCGCCTCGACCTTGCCCAGGTCGACCTCGCGGTCGCCGGGGACCCCGATGGCGACGATCTCGCCGTCGACCTTCACGAGGAGGTTCTTGAGGGTCTCGGAGGCCTGGACGCCGAGGAGCGTGGCGAGGCTCTCGATGGTGGGGGTGTCCGGGGTGTCGAGCTCCTCGACGGGCCCGGCGCCGGAGCCGTCCACCGGCTGCAACTCGTAGGAGATCGCTTCGGTGTTGGCGGCGAAGTCGCAGTTCGGGCAGTCCGCGAAGGTGTCCTCGCCGGCCTCGGCGGGGGCCAGGAACTCCTCCGACTTGGAGCCGCCCATCGCGCCCGCGGTCGCGGCGCAGATGCGGTAGTCGAGGCCGAGGCGCTCGAAGATGCGCTGGTAGGCCTGGCGGTGCAGGGCGTAGGACTCCGCCAGGCCCTCGTCCTCGGTGTCGAAGGAGTACGAGTCCTTCATCAGGAACTCGCGGCCGCGCAGGATGCCGGCCCGCGGGCGGGCCTCGTCGCGGTACTTGTGCTGGATCTGGTACAGGATGACCGGCAGGTCCTTGTAGGAGGACGCCTGGTCCTTCACGAGCAGGGTGAAGATCTCCTCGTGGGTGGGGCCGAGGAGGTAGTCGCCGCCCTTGCGGTCCTTGAGGCGGAACAGCTCGGGGCCGTACTCGTCCCAGCGGCCGGTCGCGTCGTAGGGCTCCCGCGGCAGCAGGGCGGGGAGCAGCACCTCCTGGGCACCGATCGCGTCCATCTCCTCGCGGACGATCCGCTCGATGTTGCCGAGGACCTTCTTGCCGAGCGGCAGCCAGCTCCAGATGCCGGCCGCGGTGCGGCGCACGTAACCGGCGCGGACGAGCAGCTTGTGGCTGAGGACCTCGGCGTCCGCCGGGTCGTCACGCAGCGTCTTCGCCATCAACTGGGACATGCGCTGGACCGGTGCGTTCGCCATGGTTCTCGTACTCCTGCTGCTGGGGGTCCCCCCGCTCGAGCGAAGCCGAGAGTGGGGGAGGATGATGGCAGGAGGTTAGCCGGGGGGCCGGTTCCGGCGGAAATTGGTTATCGGCGCCGCAGCGGGAGCGGGGCGCCCATCACGGCGTACGGCTTCGGGGCGCTCGGGAAGAGGACCTGGCGGGCCAGGTCCTGGTAGCCGAGGGAGTGGTAGAGGCCGCGGGCCGGGCTGTCGACGTCGATCGCCGAGAGGATCGAGCGGGGCTCGGCGGCGGTGTCGGTGATGTCGGTGATCAGGGCGCGGCCCAGACCGCGGTTCTGGTGGTCGGGGTGGACGTGCAGCTCGGTGATCACGAAGGAGTTGTCGAGCCAGTCCTCGTGCCCCTGCGCGCGCACATAGGGCTCCACGACGGTGGACCACCAGTGCGCGCGGTCGTTCGGCATGCCGTAGACGAAGCCGAGCAGGCGGCCCTTGCTGGTGGCGCCGAGGGCGCGGGCTCCGGGGTAGGTCATGTGCCGCAGGACGATCTGGCGGCGTACGGCGACCTCGTCGGAGCCGAGTCCGAAGGCCAGGGCCTGCACGGCGAGCGCCTCGTCGATCCGGGCGGACAGGTCGAGGGGGCCGATCACGACGTCGTCGGGCCGGCGGTGTCCGTGACCGGGAAAACGCAGCATGCCGGGGAGACTACAGGGCTTGTACGGGCGTCAGAACAGCACTGTGAGGTGCGGCTAGAACAGGACGCTCGTGAAGGCGCCGACTTCTTTGAAGCCCACCTTGAGGTACGCCCTGCGGGCCGGGGTGTTGAAGTCGTTGACGTAGAGGCTGACGATCGGGGCCACGTCGGCCAGTGCGTAGCGGAGCACGGCCGCCATGCCGGGTGCCGCGTACCCCTGGCCGCGGTACTCGGGGGCCACCCAGACGCCCTGGATCTGGCAGGCCTGGGTGGTGGCGGCGCCGATCTCGGCCTTGAAGACGACCTTGCCGTGCTCGTCGAGACGGGCGAACGAGCGGCCGGAGCCGACGAGTTCGGCGACCCGGGCCTGGTAGAGCAGGCCGCCGTCACCGGCGAGCGGTGAGACGCCGACCTCCTCGGTGAACATCGCCACGCACGCCGGCATGATCGCCTCCAGCTCGTCCTTGCGGATGCGGCGGACATAGGGGTCCGGGGCGATGTGGTCGGGCATCCGGTCGGTGACCATGAGCGGCTGGTGGGAGCGGACCTCGCGGGCGGGGCCCCAGCTGGGTTCGAGCAGCTGCCACAGCCGGGTGGTGGACTCGCTGGGACCGACGATCGACGAGCAGCGGCGGCCGGCCCTGCGGGCGCGGTCGGCGAAGGCGCGCACCGCGCGCGGGGTGGCGCAGATCGGGACGAGGTTGGCGCCCGCGTAGCACAGGGAGGTCAGCATGCCCTCCTCGTAGAAGCCCCACATCTCGCCGCCGAGCCGCCAGGGGTCGAGGCCCGCGACCTGGACCCGCGACGTCACGAAGGCGTTCGCGACCGGCTCGCGGTCGAGGACGGCGAGCGCGGCGTCCAGGTCGCTCGGTTCGAGCACCCGGGAGGTGGTCTGGGTCAACACGCGGGGGCCTCACGCTGCGGGTTCTGCTGATCTCCGCACTGTACCTGCCGAATTTGCGGCGCGCCGCCCTGTGGGCCGGCACGGTGGGGCAGGGGCGCCGGCCGTGGCTCGGGGGGCGGCCGGCGCGGGCCGTCCCGCGGCGGTTCAGTCGCGGCCACGCTCCTCCCTGACCCGCGTGACGAGCTGGGTCGGATTGACGAAGCGCAGGGCGATCACCAGCAGGACGAGCATCGACAGGGTGTACATCACGGCCATCGCGTCGATGGACTGCTGGGTACGGATACCGGCCGAGAAGACGGCGTAGTAGAGAGCGACGACGAGGGTCTGGCTGTCGGGTCCTGCGGTGAGGAAGGTCAGCTCGAACATGCCGACCGTGCGGACGAGGACCAGCACGGAGGCGGCGAGGATGCCGGGCACCAACAGCGGCGCCAGCACCCGCAGCAGCACGGACCAGGTGCGGGCCCCGCACATCCGCGCGGCCGCCTCGATGCGCGGGTCGATCTGCTCGATGAACGGCGTCATCGTCAGCACGACGAACGGCACGGACGGCACCAGGTTGGCCAGCACCACACCACTCAGCGTGCCCGCCAGGTGGAACTTGTACAGGACGGTCGCGAGCGGGATGCCGTACGTCAGCGGCGGCACCAGGATGGGCAGCAGGAACAGCAGCAGCACAAGCCGGTGGCCGGGGAAGTCGCGGCGGGCGAGCGCGTAGGCGGCGGGTACGCCGAGCACCACCGAGATCGCCACGACGAGCAGGGACACCAGGGCGGTCGTCCAGAAGACCTGCCCGAGGCCGAACTCGTGCCAGGCCTCGCCGTACCACCGGGTCGTCCAGCCCTCGGGCAGCCAGCTGGTGAACCAGCGGGTGCCGAAGGAGTCGGCGACGGGGACGCCGACCACTCCGGCGAGGTTGAGGAAGAAGAAGCCGAAGACGACGACGGCGACCCAGGTAGCGGGCTTGCGCAGCGGGCTGCGCCGGTTGGGTCCCGAAGTCCCCTGCTCCTCGGGGGACTTGGTGAGTACGTCCGCCGCCATCAGCCCTTGCCTCCCGTCGAACCGCGGTACAGCAGCGACCGCCAGGCCAGCACCAGTACCACGACCGCGAGCATCACGGCGGCCATGACCATCGCGATCGCCGAGCCGAGCGGGTAGTCGAACTTCTGGAAGGCCGCCTGGTAGGCCTCGATGGAGATCACGTGGGTGGCGCCGCGCGGGTCGCCGACCAGCTGCGCCGACGGGAACACCGCGAAGGCCAGCACGAAGGAGAGGCAGAACGTGATCGCGAGGCCCGGCGCGAGCAGCGGCAGCGTGATGTACCGGAAGCGGTGCAGGCGGCCCGCGCCGAGGGTGGCCGCCGCCTGCTCCAGGCTGGGGTCGATGCCGGTCAGGTACGACAGGGTGAGCAGATAGGCGAAGGGGAAGCCGGTGATGAGCAGGGAGGCCAGAACTCCCCAGTAGTTGTGGACCAGTTGGAGGGGCTGGTCCACCAGGCCGAGGGCGTGCAGGCTCTTGTTCAGCCAGCCGTTCGGGCCGAGGTAGCCGAGCAGGCCCTCGGCGGTGAGGACCGTGCCGAGGGTGATCGGCATGACGAGCAGCGTGGTGAGCAGCCGGCGTCCGCGGAAGGGGCGGCGGGTGCGGAAGGCGACCGGGACCGCGGCGAGGCAGTTGATCAGCGCGGCGGGCACGGCCAGCTTCAGGGTGGTCCAGATCGTCCCGCGCAGATACGCGTCCTCGAAGAAGCGCCGGTAGTCGGCGAGCGGACCGCCGCCGTCCTTGGGCTGGAAGGAGAGCTGGAGTCCGTAGAGGAACGGATAGCAGAACAGCAGCACCAGGAAGACGACGCCGGGCGCGAGCAGCAACAGGGTGCGGTCCACGCCGCGTTCGGCCAGGCGGTGGCGGAGTGCGGGGCGGGCGCCGGTGGTGGGCGCGCTCATGGGGCGGTCACCGCGGGCTCGTCGTCGGCGGGCTCGGCCGTACGGTCCTCGTCGGCCGTGAACACCAGCACCCGGTCGGCGGGGGCGGCCAGCCGGACGGCGTCGTCGGGGGCCAGCCGCTCGCGGGTGCGGAAGTGCACGAGCTGACCGTCGGGCAGGACTGCCCGGACCGCGAGTTCACGCCCGTGGTACTCGACCACCTCCACCCGTGCGGCCAGTCCGTCGGGCCCGGTCGTCACATCGATGTCCTCGGGCCGTACGGCGGCCACCACCACCGCCCCGGCGCGCGTGCCGTCGCGGTCCAGGCCGGTCAGCCGGGTGCCCGCGATCTCCAGTTGGGCCCGGCTGGAGTCGGTCGCGACGACGCGGGCGTCGAGCATCGTGCGGTAGCCCATGAACCCCGCGACATAGCGGTTGGCGGGTCGCCCGTAGACCTCCTCGGGGGTGCCGATCTGCTGGGTGCGGCCGTCGCGCAGCACCACCAGCCGGTCGGCCAGCGACAGCGCCTCCTCCTGGTCGTGGGTGACGTAGACCGTGGTCAGTCCGAGCTGCCGGTGCAAGCGCTTGATCTCCGCGCGCATCTCCAGGCGCAGGGCCGCGTCCAGGTTGGACAGCGGTTCGTCCATGAGCACCAGCCGCGGTTCGAGTACGACGGCCCGTGCGATGGCGACGCGCTGCTGCTGTCCGCCGGAGAGCTGTCCGGGGCGCTTGTGGGCGTGCTCGGTCAGGTGCACCAACTCCAGGGCGCGGTCGGTGCGTTCGGCGGCCTCGGTCTTCGGCACCCGGGCCATCCTCAGCCCGAAGGCGACGTTGCCGCGCACACTCATGTGCGGGAACAGGGCGTAGTTCTGGAAGACCATGCCGAAGCCGCGCCGCTCGGGGGCGAGTTGGTCGATGCGCGTACCGTCCAGCAGGATCGCGCCGCCGGTCAGCGGCAGCAGCCCGGCCAGGCAGTTGAGCGCGGTGGACTTGCCGCAGCCGGAGGGCCCGAGCAGGGCGACGAACTCCCCGCCGGATATCTCCAGTTCCAGTTCGTGCAGGGCCCGGTGCCGGCCGTAGCTGCGCGAGACGCGTTCGAGTCGCAGAGTGTCGAACCGTGCCATGCCTCAGCCGCCCGCCACGTTGCGGCTCCACAGGTCGAACGCGGTGACCTGCTGCTCGGCCGGGAGCGACGGTTTCTTCGGGAACTGGTCGATCCAGGAGTCGAAGTCTTTGTCCCCGTACGTCTCGATCGTCTTCTGCGACTTGGCGGGCGCCAGCGACAGCGGTACGTCCTTGACGGCGGGCCCCGGGTAGAAGTAGCCGTCGTCGTAGGCCTTGGCCTGCTGCTTCGGCGTCAGGATCCACTTGATGAGGTTGAGGTCGGCGGACATCACGTCGGCGCTGACGCCCTTGGGGACGACGGCGTACTGCGCGTCGGTCACCCAGGTCATGTCGTCGAAGTGGCCGACCGCCATCTTCTTCGGGACGGTGCCGAGGGCGCGCGGGTTGATGTACCAGCCGGTGGTGCTCATGATCATGTCGACCTGGCCGGAGGCGAGGTTCTTCATGGTCTCGGTGGTGCCGGAGGCGTACGGCGCCGCGTACTTGTCCAGCTCCTTCAGATACGCCCAGGTCTTGTCCCAGCCGTGCTCCGGATCGGTGGGGTCCTTGTCGCCGAGCAGATACGGCAGGCCCATCAACCAGGTGCGTCCCGGGCCGGAGTTGGCGGGGTCGGCGTACTGGAAGCGCTTGGGGTGGGCCTTGGCCCAGGTGAGCAGCTGCTGCGGCGTCTTCGGCGGGGACGTGACCTTCCCGGGGTCGTACTCGACGAGAGGCCCGGACGGGTAGTAGACGATCGCCTGTCCCTTGCCCTGCGCGAGCTTCGCCATGTCGGCGGCGGGCGGCAGGTAGTCGGGGGTGCCGATGAGGTTCTTGTGGGCGGCCAGGTCGGACCAGAGGTTCTGGGAGAGGCCGGCGGCCAGGCCGTCGGTGCCGGTGAGCACCAGGTCGATCTGGACGCGGCCCGCCTGCTGCTGCGCCTTGATCTTGCCGGCGAGGTCGGGGGCCGGGGCCTTGGAGTAGGTGACCTTGCCGACGATGTCCGGGTGCTGCCGCCGGAAGTCGTCGATCATGCCCTGGGTGAGCTGGAGGTTGCCCGCGACGTCGAGGATGTCCAGGTCGACGGGTTTCGCGGGTTTGGCGGGAATCTTCTGTCCCGTTTTGTCATCGGATGACTTGTCGTCGGGAGCCCCACAGGCGGCTACGGCACCGACAACCAGGAGAGCCGCCACGGCCAACCGGGGTGCGGGGTGTCGGAGGAGGCGGGACCTGTTCTGCGTACGGAACACGGCGGCTCCAGCAGGCTTCGGCCGGGGCGGCCCCGGCGGTGAGACAGCGCTTTCTCAGTCCGTTTGCGGGAACACGGTCCTGCGATACATCGGAGCTGTCAAGGACCTGCGCTCAGGCCGTCCCCGTGGATTCACGAACCCGCAGCTCAACGGGCAGGGTGCGGGACTCCATGTCGTCCTCGCCGGCCATCAGCCGCGCCAGCGCCTCGCCCGCGGCCCGGCCGAGCTCGGACCGGGGAACCGCTACCGTCGTCAGCGGGGGCGAGGAGTAGCGGGCGAGGTCGATCTCGTCGAAGCCGGTGAGCGAGAGGTCGCCGGGGACGCTCACGCCTGCTTCGGCGAGCCGCGAGAGCAGTCCGAGGGCGACGAAGTCGTTGTAGGCGATGACGGCGGTCGCGTCGGTGCCGAGGACGGCGGGTCCGGCGGCGTAGCCGTCGTCGGTGAGCGAGCCGCAGGCCAGCACGGTCACCTCCAGGCCGAAGGCCTGGGCGCCGGACAGGGCGCGCAGCCGTTCGCGGTTGGCCCACGACCCCTCGGGGCCGGCCAGGTAGGCGACCTTGCGGTGGCCGAGCTGGGCGAGGTGGCCGCAGACGGCGAGCAGTCCGGCGTGGACGTCGATGCAGACCGAGTGCAGGGCGAGGCCGGGTTCCTGGCGGTTGGCCACGAGCAGCGGCAGACCCCGTGCGACCAGGGCGGCGAGGTCGGCGCGGGGCATCCGCGGCGCGCACAGCAGCAGCCCGTCGGCGTACCGGACGAGGTCCTCGGCGAGCTCGCGCTCGACGGCCGGGTCCTCGTCGGAGTCCATGACGAGGACGCGTGCGCCGAGGTCGCGGACGGTCGCGGAGAACACCTTGACCAGATCGCTGAAGTGCGGGTTGGCGAGGTCGGGCACGAGCACGCCGATGGTGCCGGAGCGGCCCCGGGCCAGCCCCTGGGCCGCGGCGCTGGGCCGGTAGCCGAGTTCCTCGATGGCCAGGCGTACTCGTTCGGCGAGCGCGGGGTCGACGGTGCCGATGCCGTTGAGCACCCGCGAGACCGTGGACACGGAGGCGTCCGCGGCGCGGGCGACGTCGGCAATGGTGATCCGCCGGGCCCGCGAGGGCTTCGCCATGGCCATCGGCCCCTCCCTCAGGTCTGCCGTCGACACCGCACGAGGGAGCGCTTTCCCGTGACGGTCCTGAGGGAGAAAGTAGCTGGCGCCGGAAGAGTCGGGAAGATCCCGGGGCGGGTGCCGGTCAGCCGGTGACCGAGACCGACGGTTCGCCCGAGGACACTCCGTCGTCCTGCATCTGCTCGGCGATCTTCATCGCCTCTTCGATGAGGGTCTCGACGATCTTCGACTCCGGGACGGTCTTGATGACCTCGCCCTTGACGAAGATCTGCCCCTTGCCGTTGCCGGAGGCGACACCGAGGTCGGCCTCGCGTGCCTCGCCGGGGCCGTTGACGACGCAGCCCATGACGGCGACGCGCAGCGGGACCTCCATGCCGGTGAGGCCGGCCGTGACCTCTTCGGCGAGCTTGTAGACGTCGACCTGGGCGCGGCCGCAGGAGGGGCAGGAGACGATCTCCAGGCCGCGCTGCTTGAGGTTCAGGGACTCCAGGATCTGGATGCCGACCTTGACCTCCTCGACGGGAGGCGCGGACAGGGAGACGCGGATGGTGTCGCCGATGCCCTGCGACAGCAGCGCGCCGAAGGCGACCGCCGACTTGATCGTGCCCTGGAAGGCGGGGCCCGCCTCGGTCACGCCGAGGTGCAGCGGGTACTCGCACTGCGCGGCCAACTGCTTGTACGCCTCGATCATCACGACCGGGTCGTTGTGCTTGACCGAGATCTTGATGT
>NZ_JAFJSY010000125.1 GCF_019857225.1 Streptomyces plumbidurans | reverse complement strand
CCGGCCGTGCGCCGCCGCCTGCCGGGCGGCCGCCCGGCTCCCGTGCGTGGCGCGCGTCGCCCTCTCGTCCGTGTCGCGCTGCTGCGGTACTTGGGTCGTACGGCCGTGTCCGGCCCCGTGTCCGGCCGAACGGCCGTGCCCGGCCGGGCGATCGCGTGCCGCCGAGCGATCACGTGTGGCCGAACGGCCACGGGTCTCACCCCAGGGGTCGCTCAACTCCCACTCCCTACGCTGTGGCCGACGCCAACCGCCGGCGCGACGGCCGGGAGCAGGACACCGCCCCGTACGTCGGGGGGCACCCCACGGATTGGATGATTGCGCAATATAGCAAGTGTTCCTGAGCCCGCCAGATGGTCCACACCACACGCACACGCTGCGACAACGCCGTCACGGCACGCTCCCTCCCCAGGCCCGCCGGCCTCAAGCCCTCCGGCTCGACCCGCCTGCTCCGAGCCCCCGCTCCACCCGCCCGCCAACAGTCCCCCCTCCCTCAAGCCCCCCGCTCCACCCGCCACCCCCTGACCCCCACCAACCCCACCGCGTACAGCGCAAGCACGGCGGCCAGCAGCAGGTAGTAGAGGAGCGGCAGTGGGGACAGTCCCAGTAGTGAGCCCAGCGGGGACACGGGCAGCAGCAGTCCTGCGGCGGCCAGCGCGCCCGCCGCCCAGCCGATGGGCCCCGGCCCGCCCCCGGCCGCGCGGCGCCCGGCGCGCAGCAGCACCATCACCAGGGCCTGGGTGAGCAGGTTCTCGGTGAACCAGCCGGAGTGGAACGCCGAGGCGTCGGCCAGCCCCTCGAATCCGCTCAGGGCGAGCCCCAGTACGCCGAACGTCGCCAGGTCGGCCACCGCGTTGAGGACGCCGAAGCCCGTGATGAAGCGCAGCAGGTCGCGCGGGCGCAGCACGGTCGGCCCGCGCAGCACCGAGGGGTGCGGCCGGTCGTGGGCGAAGGCGAGTTGGGCGCCGTCGAAGCACAGGTTCTGCACCAGCACCTGGACCGGGAGCATCGGCAGGAACGGCAGCAGCAGACCCGCCGCGAGCATCGCGACGACGTTGCCGAGGTTGGAGGAGAGGGTGATGCGCAGATACGTGGCGATGTTGCCGCCCGCGTACCGTCCCGCCGCGATGCCGTGGTCGATCGCCGTGAGGTCCTTCTCGGCGAGGACCACGTCCGCGCTCTCGCGTACGACGTCCACGGCGTCCCGGGGCGCGATGCCGACGTCGGCGGCGCGCAGGGCCGGCAGGTCGTTGACCCCGTCGCCGAGGTGGCCGACGGTGTGCCCGCCCGCGCGCAGGGCACCGGCCACGCGAGCCTTGTCCTCGGCGGTGCAGCGGGCGAAGACGACGGTGCGGGCGGCGGCGTCGGCGAGTTCGGCGTCGGTGAGGCCGCCGATGCGCCCACCGGTGAGGACCGCGCCGTCGGGCACCGCGATCCCCAGGTCGCGGCAGGTGCGCACGGCGGTGCCCGGGTGGTCGCCGGTGAGGATCCTGACGGCGACGCCCCGGTCGGCGAGGACCCGCAGCGCCTCGGCGGCGGTGGGGGCGAGCGCGTCCCGGAACGTGACGAAACCCCGGAAGTCCAGGGCCCGTTCGTCGGCGGGCGTGCAGCCGCGGTGACGGAGGCGTACCGGCCGGTCGGCGACCGCGACGGCCAGCACCCGCAGCCCTTCGTCCGCCTGCCGCGCCGCCAGCGCGAGCAGCTGCGCGCGCTCCTCGTCCGCCAGGAGACAGCGTTCCAGTACGGCCTCGGCGGCCCCCTTGACGACCACGGTGTGCAGGCCCTGCCGGCCCGGCCTGCGGACGACTGCGGTCGCCAGCCGCCGCAGCGGATCGAACGGCAGCGCGGCCACACCGTCGTACGCCATGACGTCGTCCTCGTCGGCCGCCTCCAGCACCGCGTCGTCGAGGGCGTCCGGAGCGGGCAGGTCCGCCAGTTGCAGGGTCCACCAGGCGTTCACCGCGGCCCAGCGCAGCACCTCGGGGTCGTCCCGCCCGTCGGCGCCGAGGGCGCGGTGCAGGACCGGCCGGTCCTGGGTGAGCGTGCCGGTCTTGTCGAGGCACAGCACGTCGACGGCGCCGAGGTCGTGCAGCGCGGGCAGCCGTGTGACGATCACCCCGTGGCCACGGGCCAGCAGCGCGGCACCTCGCGCGAGGCACAGGGTGACGATGACCGGCAGCATCTCCGGCGTCAGCCCGACCGCCACCGCGACGGCGAACGGCAACGTCTCCTGCCCGCGGCCGCGCAGTGCGGCGCCCGCCACGAGGACCAGCGGCGGGGTCAGCAGCATGAACCGGATGAGGATCCAGGAGATGCCGTGCACGGACCGGTCGAAGGCACTGGCCTCCCGCCGTGCGCGGGTACGGCCGTGATCGGCGGCGAACCTGGTGCGCGCACCGGTCGCCACGACGACCGCGGTGGCGCTCCCGGACGCGACGCTGCTCCCCTGGAAGCAGAGCTGAGGCCGGTCGAACTCCCCGAGCCCCGCCCCCGGCCCGGCACGACCGACGGACCCCGCCTCCCCGCCGCCGTCTCCCGCTCCCGTCCTCGCCCCCTCCCCCGCCAGGTCGTCCGCATCCTTGCTCACCGGCGCCGACTCGCCCGTGAGCGCGGCCTGATGAACCGTCAGCCCCTGCGCACGCAGCAGTCGTACGTCGGCGGGGACCAGATCCCCCGGGCCGAGGCGGATCACGTCGCCGGGCACCAGCTCGTCCACGGGGATCTCCCGTACGTGCGGCGGCAGTTGCTCCGTATCCCTGCGCAGCACGGTGGCCGTGGTGGCGACCAGCCCCCGCAGTGCGGCCATGGAGCGGTCGGCCCGGTACTCCCCGGAGGCGCGCAGCCCGCAGCTGACCGCGACCAGCAGGAGGATCACGCAGGCGGTGCCCCAGGAGGCGACGGTCGCGGAGACCAGGCCGAGACAGAGCAGTACGGCGGTGAACGGGTCGCGCAGACCGCGCAGCAGCGCCGTGGGCCAGGAGGTCTCCCGCTGCGACGGCAGGGTGTGGGGTCCGAGGCGGGCCTGCCGCTCGGCGGCCTGCGCCTCCGTCAGGCCACGGGGACCGCTGTCCAGGTGCCGCAGGGTCTGCAGCACGGTCGCCTCCCGGGGCCCGGAGCCGGCGACCGCGGCCGGTCCTTCCCCGGGTTCGAGTGCCCCGGGGTCCTCCTCCGGGGCCGCGCTGCTGTCAGCCACCGGCCCGGTGGAGATGGCGTCCGGCGGCGGACGCGCCCTCGGAACGCGCCGCCAGCTGGCCCACCATCACCCTGACCACGGTCACGACGTCGGGGTCGTCGACGAAGTAGATCTGCCGCCGCCCCTCCCTGCGGGAACGCACCAGACCGGCGAGCTTCAGCTTCGCCAGATGCTGGCTGACCGCGGGGAGCGCCCCGCCGACCCGGTCCGCGAGCCGGGTGACGTCGCTCTCGCCCTGCGCCAGCGCCCACACGATGTGCAGCCGGGCCGAGGACGCCAGCAGCCCGAAGGCGCCGGCCGCCTCCGCGAGCACCTCGGCGGAGGGGTCCTCGTAGCCACCGCTGTCCGCCGCCACAGTCCTTCTCCCGTCCCGCCCTGATCAGCGCGCCGAGCGCGCCGGTTCAGTCTAGGTGCCCTTCTGAGCCCCTTCCGAGCCCCCGTCACGGGCCTCCCGGACAGCTCACTTGATCTGCGCGGCCGCCCACTCGGCCCACTCCCGGCGCATGGTGTTGAAGCGCAGCCCGTACTCCAGCGCGATCCGGCCGTGGACGGAGAGATTGTCGTCGCCCCAGTCCACGGACTCCGACAGCTGCCGCAGGTTCTCGGCGCCCTCCTCGGAGATCCGGGTCAACTCGTTCAGGTAGTCCCGCGCCTGCTCGGGCGTGAGCACGCCGAGGAAGAAGACGCGCAGCAGGATGTCGCTGCGGATGGTCCGCTGCGGCTTGGTCTCGGTCAGCCAGTGCCGCAGCTCCGCCATGCCCTCGTCGGTGATGGCGTACTCCTTGCGGCCGCGCGGCCCCTCCGCCGCGACCGTGATCAGTCCGGAGCCCGCGAGCTTGGTCAGCTCGGTGTAGATCTGGCTCTGCGTGGCCGGCCAGACGTTGGCCAGCGACGTGTCGAACAGTTTCAGCAGGTCGTACCCGCTGGCGGTGCGCTCGGAGAGCAGTCCGAGCAGGGCATGTCGAAGGCTCATGCATCCACCCTACCTCCGACCTTCCAGTATCGACATGTCAGCGTACGACCTTCCACTCTTGACATGTCACTCGCCCACCTTCTAGTTTCGACATGTCGCAACTGAAACCCGAAGGCCCGTAGCCCCCGGAACCCGGACGGAGTCCCCATGTCCTACCTGCGCACGTTCCTCCCCTGGATCGTCTTCGCCGTCGTGCCCTCGGGCAGCTGGCAGTGGGGTGCGCTCGCCGCCCTCGTGGTCTCCTTGGCCGTGATCGCTCAGCAGGTGAGGGCGGGCACCGGACTCGACGCCCTGATCATCGAGCTGGGTTCGGCGGCCTTCTTCGCCGTTCTGTCGGTCGTCGCCTTCGCCGACCCGCACTCGGGCCTGCACGACTACTCGGCGGCGGTGTCCTCGGCAACCCTCGCGGCCGTCGCCGGTCTCTCGCTGGCCGTGCGCAGGCCGTTCACCCTGGGCATCGCCAAGCGCAGCACCCCGCCGGAGGTGTGGGGGCTCAAGCCGTTCATCCGCGTCAACGTCGTCATCACCGCCGTATGGACCGCGGCCTTCGCCGTCACCGCGGCCCTGCTCGCCGCAGAGGCCCACGCCGGCCACGGCCACTCGACCACAGCGCTCCTCATCCAGATCGCCGGCTTCGTCGTCCCGATGGTCTTCACCGTCCGCTACGCCGCCCACGCCCGGGCCAGGGCCCAGCAACTCGCCCACTGAGCGCGCCCCCGACCCGGGCCATGCGGGATCATTGCCGACCTGGCCGGACACACCGACGAAGGGATCCCCCGTGCTGCGCTGCGCCGTGCTCGACGACTTCCAGCAGGTGGCGACCGAGCTGGCCGACTGGTCGCCGGTGGCCGACCGGGTGGAGACCGTCACCTTCGCCGAACACTTCGGCACCGAGGACGAACTCGCCGCGGCCCTGGCCGACTTCGACATCGTCGTCACCCTGCGCGAACGCGTCGCCTTCCCCGCCTCCCTGCTCGCCCGCCTGCCCCGGCTGAAGCTGCTCGTCGCCTCCGGGATGCGCAACAGCGTCATCGACTACGCCGCCGCCGAGGCGCACGGCGTCACCGTGTGCGGCACGGCGAGCACCTCGACCCCACCCGTCGAACTGACCTGGGCCCTGCTGCTGGGCCTGGCCCGCGGCATCGTCGAGGAGAACAACTCCCTTCGCTCCGGCGGACCCTGGCAGCAGACGGTGGGCGCCGATCTGCACGGCCGCCGGCTCGGACTGCTCGGCCTCGGCAAGATCGGCAGCCGGGTCGCACAGGTGGGCCTCGCCTTCGGCATGCACGTCAGCGCCTGGAGCCGGCACCTCACCAAGGAGTACGCCGACGAGGTGGGCGTCGAACTCGCCCCCTCCCTGGCGGAGTTGCTGTCGAGCAGCGACTTCGTCTCGGTCCATCTGGTCCTCGGCGACCGCACCCGCGGCCTGCTCGGCCCCGCCGAACTCGCGCTCCTCAAGCCCACCGCCCACCTGATCAACACCTCGCGCGCCGCGATCGTCGACCAGGACGCCCTGCTCGCGGCCCTGCACGAGGGCCGGATCGCCGGAGCGGCCGTAGACGTCTTCGACATCGAGCCGCTGCCCGCCGACCACCCGATGCGCACGGCTCCGCGGCTGCTCGCCACACCCCACCTCGGCTATGTCTCGCGGGCGAACTACGAGACGTACTACCGCGAGGCGGTGGAGGACATCCGGGCGTTCCTCGACGGAACGCCCGTACGGCGCCTGGGCTGAGCACGCACCGGCCGGTCGGACGTCCCGGATTCACCGGATGTACCGACCGTCAGGCGTACCGGTAGATCGCGCTCACGTCCTCCATCTCGTCCGGCGTCACGTCCCACGGCGGCATGTGCTCGTGCCGGGCGAGGATGCGCCCGTGCTGCTCGTCGTCGCGGCCGGGCGGATCGGCCGGCAGATAGCGCGCGGCGTTCTTGTGCCGCTGCTGCCAGCGGGTCCACTGCAGGTCGACGAAGGCGTGGTGCAGCCAGAAGGCGGGGTCGTTGACGGAGGCGCCGCCGAGCATGACGCCGCCGACCCAGCGGTGGACGCGGTTGTGGTTGCGCCAGGCGACGTCGTCCCTGCCGGTCCCCCACCCCTCCAGCTTGTTGCGGAAGCCCCGGGTGCAGGTGGAGTCCCAGGGCGAGGTGTCGTAGACCTTCTCGGCGAGCGCCGACTCCAGTTCCTTCTTCGTGGGCAGCGCCATGGGGGCGTGAGCGCGTCCCAGGTCCCGGGTGAGGTACACGCCGTCGGTGACGCCCTCCCGGATCGGCCAGTGGCCCTGCGCGTAGGCGAACGGACCGCTGACGACCTGGCGGTCCCCGGGGCGCCCGTTGCCGCCGAGCAGATCGTCGGTCCAGGGCGCGGACTTCGCCGAGCGGTCACGCGTCCAGTCCCAGTACGGCACCGTCACCGACGGATCGATCCGCTGCAGCGCCTGCTCCAGGTCCAGCAGGAAGCGCCGGTGCCAGGGCAGGAAGGAGGGCCCCATGTGGGCCGCGCGCAGACCGGTCTCGCCGTCGGCGGTGTAGTAGGCGACGTGCAGCCGTACGAACTCCTCGTACTCACCACGCCACTTGAGCTCCAGCAGCGCGTTGACGAACCGCCGCTTCTCCTCGCGCGTCAGCTTGGTGACGTTCTTACGCACGTACGCCATGGTGATCCCCCATGTCCCCGTACCTCTCGCCCATCGGCCCCGGGGCCAGATCGCGCAGCCGCTGTCCGGGGCCGAGTTCGTCGACCGCCGCCCGGGTCGCCGCGAGCGAGGTCCGGTACGAGCTGTAGTGGTCGACCATGGTCAGCCAGGTGCCGTCGGCCCGGCGCATCAGGTGCAACGGGTGGCCGTCCACGGTGACCTGCCACGCGCGGTCCTCGGGGCCGCCGGCGCTAGCGGCGAGCGGCCTGCCCTGGATGTGACGGCCGCGGTAGACCTCGTCGAAGGCAGGCTCCCGCGTCTCGGCGGAGCCCTCGGACGCGTCCGCCGATCCGGAGGCGCGCGAGGCGCCGACCAGGGGGGCGAGTGTCAGGGCCGCGGCGGAGGCGAGCAGCCCGCGCCTTATCACCCACGGTGGCCGCCGCTCCGGCCCGCTTCCGGCCCGGTCCTCGGCCCCCGGCTCCGCGCCCGTCGCTGCCCCGTCGGCTCCCACCACCATGGTTCGCTCCCTCGGACGGATCTGATGTCCGCAGCGATAACCACAGCGCGGGCCGTCCGGTCACACCGATACGGCCATACGGCCCTGCCCGCGCACCCCGGACGGACGTCACGTGCCGGAGGAGCGGGACCGTCGCGGCCCTGCCCGCGGCTCAGCCGCGCGAACCCTGGGCCGGCAGGATGACGTGCGCGGCGGCCCGCAGGGTCTGCTCGGCACCGACGAACGCCGTCAGCGTCGCGGGGTCGATCGGCAGGCCGGGCCCACCCTCGGGCCAGGGGCGGGTGGTGAACACCAGGTAGGCGTAGCCGCGTTCGCCGACCGCCGTGAGCCAGGCCGGCGGAGCGGCGCAGCGGGCGCCCAGCTCCGGCATGCCGACGACGGCCTGTCCGTCCTCGACGTGCAGGGTGATGGCCAGGCCGGTCCCGGCGGTGCCGTCGACGAGCTGCCCGCCGACCATCAGCCCATGGCTCGCCAGCAGCCCCGCGACGGCGGCGGACGTCATCTCCGGCCCGCCCTCGGCGTCTCCGAGGGAGTAGGCCAGCAGATACGGCATGTCGGCGCCGTCGGGGGCCTCGCTGCTCCAGGGCAGCAGTACGAGCGTGCCGAGTTCGGCGATGTCGAAGGGGTGCGTCTGGCTCGGGGTGGAGGTCACCGCGCGTCCTCGTTCACCGGGTTCACGGACTTCACGGACTTCATGGCGTTCCTTTCACGGCGCCCGGCACCGTCGCGGGCAGCGCGTCGAAGACAGCTGACGCCACGCCCAACGATCGCCGCCCGGGGCGGAAACCCCGCGGCCGGAAGACATATGAGATCCCCGCGGTGACGCGGCCGGACAGAGCTCCGCCGCCGGACCGGTCACGAGGACCGGCCCGGCGGCGGAGTGCACGAAATCCACTTCGGCCCGTCAGGGCGTCACCGAGGGCTCACCAGGGGCTCATCCCACCGGCAGCGGCAGCGACGGAAGGGCGGGCAGGCCCGGCAGGTTGGGCGCGGGCAGGCCGCTGTTGAGCAGCGTCGCCGCGAGGAAGTTGACGACCGCGGTCAGCACGCCGGTGACGGCGGGGACGACCTTGCTCGCGTCCCCGGAGGTGACGGCCGCGAGCAGCGTGTCCAGCGCCTTCTGCAGCCCGGCGAGCGCGTCGGCCTTGAGGTCCTTGGGAGCGGGCGTCTTGGCGTGGGCGGCCTGCTTGGCCGCGGAGTGCGGCTTGGGCAGCACCGTGGAGGTGGCGGGCAGGACCGGCTTGGCGACACCACCGGGGGTGGCCGCGGCGGGTGCGGTGATCGCGGTGATGGCGTCCTTCACCGCGGTGACGAGCTTTTGCGCCTCGTCGGCGGAGAGTTGGCCGTTGTCCGCCTTGAGGACCGCGTTGAGCAGGGCGGAGACCGGGGTCAGGATGCTGCCGAGGTCGCCGAGGCTCTTGACCTGGGCCAGCAGCGCGTCGGCGCCGGGCACGGGTGCGCCGCGGGACGCGGCATGGCTGTGATCCCGGGCCGTGTCGGCCGCGACGGCGGCCGGACCGGTGATGCCGACCAGAAGGGTGGCGCTGAGGGCGGTGGCCGCGATACGCCGTGCGGACAGACCACGCATGGGTGTTCCTTTCGAGATGCGACGGATCTTGAGCCCACCGTGAATTCGCCCGTCCACCCCTGCAACCGCTGCGCTCCTTTAGGGGGACGCGTGCTGAGCGGATGGCTCAGCGGTAGACGCGAAGGTGCCCGACGGCGAAGGTGACCGGCCCCGGCGCGCTGGGCGCGGGATGGTGCTCGCCCGCGCACAGCGACAGGTTCAGGATCAGATACGCCGACCAGTCGCCTCCCACGCCCGTGCCGTCGCGGAAGACCCGCTCGCCGTCGACGTACCAGTCGACGCTGTGCTCGCCGTAGTGACTGGCGACGGTCACCCACCGGCCCGGGGCGACCGCGTGGGCGTCGGTGTAATACGTGCAGGCGTCGTTGACGCGGTTGCACAGCTCCAGCAGGTGCGGGTTGTCCGGGTGGTACTCGAAGGTGTCGACCTCGTTGCCGCCGTCCTTCCAGGTCCACAGCGCCGGCCAGGCGCCGTTCCCGGACGGCAGTCTGAGCCGGACCTCGGCGCAGTCGCCGGTCCGCACCCGGAAGCCCTCGTCGGTGTACTCGGTGGTGAGCAGACCGGTGCGCCAGGCCTGGAGACCGTTTTCCAGGGTGTGGGCCGCCGGGGTCGCAGTGAAGGTGGCCACGCCGCCGGAGACGGTCACACAGCCCGGGTCGAGCCAGTCGAGCTTGTTGTCGTCCGGGTTGTGGTTGGCGTAGCGATAGGCACTCGTCCGGTCACCGACCCATTTGGTGCCCCACTCGATCGGGGCGTCGAACTCCTCCGCCCAGACGAGGGACTTGCCCAGGGCCGACCAGGTGGTACCGGTGGCCGCGGGGTTTGACGCGATCGGCGGGAACTTGCTGCTGTCGGCGGTCATGGCCGCGAGGGTAGGGCCGTCCGGCGGCCTCCTCGGCCGAAGTGCCGGTAACTCCGGGGAATTCCGCGCCCCGATGACCCGTACGGCCTATTCCGGGTGAACCATACGATCAGTCGATTCACCGAAGATGTGCATCCCGCTGCCGTGACCGCGCCCACGCCTATGCCTGCTCCCGCTGAATTCATGCGTATGGAGTAACGCGTCGCTTTTGCAGTGCGGATGGACTGCTATGTTCTCCAGCCGTCGGATCAGAGGTAACTTTCAACCGAGGTGAATCATGAAGAAGGCAGTTTTCACCACTGCTGCATTGGCCATCGGTGCGGGCCTTGTCGGCGGCTCCGCCGTCGCGGCCTCCGCCGCCACCGCGGCTCCGGCCCCCTCGGCCGGTGTGCTCGGTCTGATGTCCCCGACGAAGGTGACTCCGGCGGTGGTTCCCGCCGCCGACGTCGTCACCCGTATCGCCCGTGACGGCAAGATCGCCAACGGGAGCGCCTTCGACGAGAAGCCGTCGGGCGGCGCCTCCGGTGTCTACCTGGACGGCATGGACCCCAACGCCGCCAAGAAGCCCACGATTCCGGTCAACAACCCGGCCGGCCGGGGCTCCGTCCAGGTACACCCGCTGCAGGCACCGACGGCAGCCGGTCTCGGCAGCCTGCTCGGCAAGTGACGCGGCACACCCCTTAGGAGTCGGCAGCACCGGCGAAAGCCCTCACGGCTTCACGACGCCCTCGCGGCCGTGAGCCCAAGACCGACACCGCACCGGGACCGGCAAAGGAAAAACGCCGCGCCCCATGCAGCATCCCTCCGGCCCACCGGCCTTCTGTCCTCCGGTGGGCCGGAGACGCGTCGGCGCCCGTTCCGTTCAGGCCATGCCGCCCCGAAGAACCGCGGCATTTCTCCGGGCAGCCGCCGTGCTTGGCCTTTCGGATTGTCGTTCATTTGGGCCGCGAGGATTCCGACTGCATTCCCCGTGAGGCCCTCAGGGACGCATCACATTGCGCCATCCGATGGAATCAGACCTGTTTAGCCGCTCTTCCCGTGACTTATGCCCGCATATCAAGGTTTCCTGGTATGCAAGCGTGCGCAACCGTGAATTGAGGAAGGAACTGAGTTGCCCAGGAAGTTCGCGGTCATCACTGCCCTCACCCTCGGCGCTGTGGTCAGCAGCGTCGGAGTTGCCTCGGCCCACGACAACAACACCGAAGTCAAGGGTGGTGGCGGTTTCTCGTCGTCCCCGGTCGTCGTGAACGCCCCCCAGCAGGGTGTCCTCGTCGTCAACGGCACGGTCGTCGACGGCCGCTGCATCGCTCCGTGGTCCAACGGAGCCGTTCTCGCCGGCGTTCTCGCCCCGAACTCGCACTACGCGGCGTGCAACACGGACGAGATCGACCAGACGCAGAACGCTGCCTACAAGGGCGGCCTGCTCCTCTGATCCTGTCCCGAGCAAGTCATCGGAGCAGGTGCATCACCCACATTCAGCCCTGAAAGGCGCAACTCATGCGTAACAAGGTTACGGCCATTTCCGCCCTCGCCGCCGGCGTCGTCCTCGCGGCGGCAGGCACCGCTGCGGCCGACAACTGCACCACCGTCAAGGGTGGCAACGGCTTCTCGTCGTCGCCGGTCGTCGTGAACGCCCCCCAGCAGGGTGCCGTCGTCGTAAACGGCACGGTCGCCGACCTCCGTTGCGTCGCGCCGTGGTCCAACGGAGCCGTCCTCGGCGGCGTCCTGGCCACGAACTCGCACTACGCCGCGTGCAACACGGCGGACATCGACCAGTCGCAGAACGCCGCCTACAAGGGCGGTCTGCTCCTCTGACCTGCTCCGAGCAATTCGGAGCACGGAAATCCCCAACCGCCCCACCGAAAGGCGCATCTTATGCGTAACAAGGTTACGGCCATTTCCGCCCTCGCCGCGGGCATTGTCCTCGCGGCCGGCGGCGCCGCCGCGGCCGACGACAACAACACCACCGTGAACGGCGGTGGCGGCTTCTCGTCGTCCCCGGTTGTCGTCAACGCCCCTCAGCAGGGTCTGGCCGTCGTCAACGGCACGGTCGTCGACGGCCGCTGCATCGCCCCGTGGTCCAACGGTGCTGTCCTGGGCGTCATCCTGGCCCCGAACTCGCACTACGCCGCGTGCAACACGGACAAGGTCGACCAGTCGCAGAACGCCCCGTACATCGGTGGCCTGATCCTCTGAGCTGTACTTCGCCCGATGGCGGTCCGCCGGAATTCCGGCGGGCCGCCATCGGCTTTTTGTCGCCGAGTGGTGTGTACTTCGGCCGCTTCAGGGCGAGTTCGGCAAAAGACCGCGGGGCCCGTCGGCGTCCGGTGTGTCCGGTGCTGACAGGCCCCGCGGCACGGGAGGCGATCGGCGAGGGCGGCCGACAAGGAGGAAAAGGCGCCCTTTGCTTACGGCATTCCCGCCGGCGCTCCGCAAAGCGGTCGGCGCCGGGCTGTTTCCAACCGGAACAACGGCACCGTCCCACGAATGGTCACCGGAATTCCTTCGTTTGGCCCAGCGCACCACCAAGGCCCTCCCCCGGGAAATGCCGAAGGGCCGGCTCCCGCAGTGCGGGGCCGGCCCTTGACGTCGAACCTGTGGGCGCGAATTCGCCGCCCCGGCTGCTACTTGCCGACCGGAAGGCCGCCGAGCAGCTGACCGTCGACGGGTCCCGGCAGAGCGGGCTGGGGCAGGGCGCCACCGACCAGCGGGGTCTTCACTCCCGCGCCCTTCACGCTGCCCTGCACGCCGTCCTTCACGTGCGAAGCCATCTGCTCGACGTTGTTGCCCACGTAGCTCGTCGACACCTTGGCTGCCGTGGGGACGCCGCTCGCGACCGACTTACCGCTGTCCACCAGGCCCTGGCCCGGCATGTCCAGCGCGCTCGCGGGCACGGTGACACCGGCGATCGCGAGCGAGCCCGCTACGACGGCGGCAGCCTTCAGAGTCTTCATCGTGTGCCTTTCTTTCGTGAGCCTCTCTCCCCCGGCCTAACGAGGGCCGGGCGCCCTGGAAACCCTGCCGCCTGCAGTTCGAGGAACTCATACGAACGGACCCCTGGAGGTGACTGCTCCAAACGGGTTGCCGAAGGTGACAAATAGCCCATGGAAACGCCACCATTCCGACACAGTTGGCCGGTCCGCAGATAAATAGGGCTGAGCGGTTAGAGTGGCTCACCTCGTGTTTTCAGCGATGCCGATTTAACTACGAACCTCACGCTCTCGAACGGGTGCGGGATTTTATAGCAAGAACTCGAGCCGCACGTCCTGGCCCCCGGCTCGGACTCTTTTGTTCGGAAGGGCAGCGTCGCTCATGAGTAATTCCCCACGCGTCCCGCACGTCCTGCATGTGGCCCAGCCCGTCGAGGGCGGGGTCGCGCGGGTCGTGACGGACCTGGCGGCGGCTCAGCTCACCGCGGGGCTCCGGGTGACCGTGGCCTGCCCGCGGGGCGGCACACTGCCGGACGCGCTGCGCGCCCTGGGCTGCACGGTCCTTTGCTGGGACGCGACCCGCTCGCCGGGGCCCCGGCTGCCCGGTGAGGTACGGCAGTTGACGCGGATCCTGGCCGAGGCGCGGCCGCATCTCGTGCACGCGCACAGCGCCAAGGCGGGACTCGCGGCCCGGATCGCCGTACGCGGCCGTATCCCCACCGTCTTCCAGCCGCACGCCTGGTCGTTCGAGGCTGCCGGCGGTGTCGTCGGCCGGCTCGCCCTGGGCTGGGAGCGGTGGGGAGCGAGGTGGGCGTCGCGGGTCCTGTGCGTGAGCGAGGCCGAGCGGCGGACCGGGCAGCGGTGCGGGATCGGCGCCGAGTGGCGTGTGGTCCCCAACGGCGTCGACACGCTCAGGTTCTGTCCGGAGGGCGACGACGCCGGGTTCGGGGCCGGGCCGCTCGTCGTGTGCGTGGGGCGGCTGTGCCGGCAGAAGGGCCAGGACGTGCTTCTCGAGGCCTGGCCCGAGGTGGTGCGGCGGGTGCCGCGCGCGCGGCTGGTGCTGGTCGGCGACGGTCCGGACGCACGCCGGCTGCGCGCTGCCGCGCCCGGTTCGGTGACGTTCGCCGGTGCCGCGGCCGACGCCGCGCCCTGGTACCGGTCCGCCGATGTCGTCGTCCTGCCGTCCCGCTGGGAGGGCATGGCCCTGGCCCCGCTGGAGGCCATGGCCTGCGCCCGGCCGGTCGTCGTCACCGATGTGGACGGCGCGCGGGAGAGCCTCGCGCCGGAGCAGCTGCCGCACTGTCTGGTGCCGCCGGAGGACCCCGGCGCGCTGGCCCGGGCGCTGACGGCGCTGTTGCGGGACGAGCGGCTGCGCGCCGAGCTGGGCGCTCGGGGCCGCGAGCACGTGCTCGCCGCTCACGATCCACGACACGCGGCGGACGCCGTGATCGACGTGTACCGCGAATTGCTCGCCGTCGTCGTCACGCCGGTCGCCGTATCCAACTAGAGCAGGAAGTGCATCACCAGATGACTGCGGAAAGTACCGTTCCCCCTCCTGCGGGGCAGCAGCCGCGGGCCGCAGAGCGCGCCGTCTCCGTCCTCGCCCCTCGTCGCCGTCCGGTGGCCGGACGGCGGCTGCCCGCCGGGCGCAGGGGCCACCGTCCGCGCCGGGCCTCCTGGTTGCCGCTGGCCCTCTTCGACGGCGCCGCCGCCCTGGTGGCCGCGCTGGTCGTGCCCGGGGCGCTCGGACAGCCCCTCGTCATCGTCCTGCTGGCCCTCGGCGTGCTCGCGCTCAACCGGCGCGCCCGTCTCTACGACACCGCCGTCGAGCGCGGTGTGCTCGACGAACTGCCCGCCCTGTGCGGGCGGATCGCCGTGGGCTGGGCGGGAGTTGCGGCCCTCACACCGCTGCGGCCGCTCCCGCTGACCGTGCTGGGCTTCGCGTTCGCCGTGCACTGCGCCGCGGCCTGCGCGGGCCGTGCGGCGGTG
>NZ_JAFJSY010000124.1 GCF_019857225.1 Streptomyces plumbidurans | reverse complement strand
TCGACCCCAATTCGAAGACCGACACCTACGCGGCCATCAAGGTCGAGATCGACAACCGGCGGTGGGCGGGTGTGCCGTTCTATCTGCGCACCGGCAAGCGCCTGGGCCGCCGGGTCACCGAGATCGCGGTCGTCTTCCAGCGGGCGCCGCACTCCCCCTTCGACCACACGGCGACGGAGGAGCTCGGCAAGAACGCGATCGTCATCCGCGTCCAGCCGGACGAGGGCGTGACGGTCCGCTTCGGCTCGAAGGTGCCGGGCACCTCGATGGAGATCCGGGACGTGTCGATGGACTTCGCCTACGGCGAGTCCTTCACCGAGTCCTCCCCGGAGGCGTACGAGCGTCTGATCCTCGACGTGCTGCTCGGCGACTCGAACCTCTTCCCGCGCACCGAGGAGGTCGAGCTGTCCTGGAAGATCCTCGACCCGATCGAGCAGTACTGGGACCAGAACGGCAAGCCCGCCCAGTACGCGTCCGGCACCTGGGGCCCCGTCGAGGCGGACGACATGCTCGCACGAGAGGGACGGAGCTGGCGCCGGCCATGAAGATAGACCTCACGGACACCACGGCCAGCAAGATCAACAAGGCGCTGGTGCAGGGCCGCCGGGCCATCGGCACGCCGGCCGTCGGCATGGTGCTCACGCTGGTCATCGTGACGGACGAGGAGAACGCGTACGACGCCCTCAAGGCGGCGAACGACGCCTCGCGCGAGCACCCCTCGCGCACGCTCGTGGTCATCAAGCGCTTCTCGCGCACCCCCCGCGACCGTACGCAGTCCCGCCTGGACGCCGAGGTCCGGGTGGGTGCGGAGGCGGGCACCGGCGAGACGGTCGTCCTGCGGCTGTACGGCGAGGTCATCGACCACGCGCAGTCCGTCGTCCTGCCGCTGCTGCTGCCGGACGCCCCGGTGGTGGCCTGGTGGCCGGTGAACGCGCCGCTCGACCCGGCGAACGACCCGCTGGGCGCCCTCGCCCAGCGCCGAGTCACCGACACCTACGCCGCCGAGCAGCCGGTGCGGGAGCTGTCCGCCCGCGCCGACACCTACACCCCCGGCGACACCGACCTGTCCTGGACCCGCATCACGCCCTGGCGCTCGATGCTGGCCGCCGCGCTCGACCAGGTCACCTGCGAGGTGGCGGCCGTCGAGGTGGAGGGCGAGGAGTTCAACCCGAGCTGTGAGCTGCTGGCGATGTGGCTGGCGGACCGGCTGGACGTGCCGGTGAAGCGGTCGCTGTCCAACGGCCCGGGACTGACCGCGGTGCGCATGGCCACGGACACCGGCCGGATCGTCCTGGACCGGGCCGACGGCTCCCTGGCGACGCTGTCGATCCAGGGTCAGCCGGACCGTGCGGTGGCGCTGAAGCGGCGTGAGACGGCCGAGCTGATCGCGGAGGAACTGCGGCGGCTGGACCCGGACGACACCTACGCGTCGGCGCTGCGGTTCGGGGTGGAGCGGCTGAACGAGACGCTGGACGGGGTGGTCTCGTTCGACGAGGCGGCGGACGCCGTCCTGGAGCCGCCGTCCAAAAGCGACGAGCCGTCAGCCGGAAGCGGCGAGTCCTCGCCCAAAGGAGAACCGGTCGAAGCCGCTGCTGAAGCTTCCGCGCCGGAAGCGGAGGCGGAGGCACCGGTGAGCGGCGCCGAGAAGAAGGCGACGGCGAAGTGAGCACTCCGCAGCTGGTCGTGCACCGCGACAAGGAACTGATGGCGCAGGCCGCCGCGGCCCGTCTGATCACGAAGATCGTGGACGCGCAGGCCTCCCGGGGCTATGCGTCCGTGGTCCTCACGGGCGGCCGCAACGGCAACGGCCTGCTGGCGGCGCTGGCCGCGGCGCCGGCACGGGACGCGATCGACTGGGGCCGGCTTGACCTGTGGTGGGGGGACGAGCGCTTCCTGCCGGAGGGCGATCCGGAGCGCAATGTCACGCAGGCCCGCGAGGCCCTGCTGGACTCCGTCCCGCTGGACCCCAAGCGGGTGCACGCCATGCCCGCCTCGGACGGGCCGCACGGCACGGACGTCGAGGCGGCGGCCGAAGGGTACGCGCAGGAACTGGCGCGGGCCGCCGGTCCCGAGAACCACGGTGCGGTGCCCACCTTCGACGTCCTGATGCTGGGCGTCGGTCCGGACACGCATGTGGCGTCGCTCTTCCCGGAGTTGCCCGCGGTGCGGGAGACGGAGCGCACGGTGGTGGGTGTCCACGGGGCGCCGAAGCCGCCGCCGACGCGGGTGAGTCTGACGCTGCCGGCGATCCGCGCGGCCCGCGAGGTCTGGCTGCTGGCCGCCGGCGAGGACAAGGCCGAGGCCGCGGCGATCGCCCTGTCGGGCGCGGGCGAGATCCAGGCCCCGGCCGCGGGCGCCCGCGGGCGCTCGCGCACCCTGTGGCTGCTGGACGCCGCGGCGGCCTCGCAGCTGCCGCGGTCGCTGTATCCGCCGGCGTCGCCCTGAGGTTCGTGTACGCAGGGGAAGGCGGCGAGGGGTTCTCCCCTCGCCGCCTTCTCACTTCACCGACCTCACTTCACCGACCCGGCCATGACTCCCTGCACGAAGTGCCGCTGGAACGCGAAGAACACGACCACCGGCACGATCAGGGACACGAACGCGCCCGGTGCGAGCACATCGATGTTGCTGCCGAACTGCCGTATCTGCGACTGGAGTTGAACGGTCAGCGGCTGCGAGGAGCTGTCCGCGAACAGCAGCGCGACCAGCATGTCGTTCCAGACCCACAGGAACTGGAAGATGGCCAGGGAGGCGATCGCGGGCCGCCCCACCGGCAGGACGAGCCGGGTGAAGATGCGCCATTCGCTGCCGCCGTCCATCCGGGCGGCCTCCAGCATCTCCTTCGGCATCTCGGCGAAGTAGTTGCGCAGCAGGAACACCGCGAAGGGCAGCCCGTACGCCACATGGAAGAGGACCACGCCCGGGATCGTCCCGAACAGCCCCAGCTCGCCGAAGAGTTTGGCCACCGGCAGCAGGCCGATCTGGACCGGCACCACCAACAGGGCGACCACGACGAGGAAGACGGTCTCCCGTCCGGGGAAGTCCAGCCAGGCGAAGGCGTATCCGGCCAGCGCCGCGAGCACCACGACCAGGACGGTCGCCGGCACCGAGATGAGCACCGTGTTCCAGAAGGCCTGGGTCATACCGGCGTTCTTCAGCAGCGCCGAGTAGTTGTCGAAGGACAACTGCCCTGGACTGGTGAACGCCGTCCACCAGCCGCTGCTCGCCGAGTCCTGCGAGGACCGCAGCGAGGACAGGAACAGCCCCGCCAGCGGAGTGAGCCACACCAGGCCGATCAGGACGAGGAAGGCCTGCACCAGGCCGCTGCCCAGCGCGCGCCGCACCGCGTTCATCGCTGACTCCTTCGGAAACGACGGACGTTGAAGACCATGGCGGGGACCACCAGCAGCAGGAGCAGCACACCGAGCGCGCTGCCCAGGCCCTGGTTGTTGCCGCCGCCGAACGACACCAGCCACATCTGTGTGGCGAGCACGGTCGCGTCCTCCTGCACGGGTCCTGGCGCGATGATGTAGACGAGGTCGAAGACCTTCATCACGTTGATCACGAGGGTCACGAAGACCACCGTCAGCACGGGCGCGAGCAGGGGCACGGTGATCCGGCGGAAGATCTGCCACTCGTTGGCGCCGTCCATCCGGGCCGCCTCCAGCGCGTCACGCGGCAGCGTCGCGAGTCCGGCTCCGATCAGGACCATCGCGAAGCCGGTCCAGATCCACAGATACGCCCCGATGATCGCCGGCGTGACGAGGGCGGGCCCGAGCCAGGAGACACCGTCGTAGGGCTGCGCGAAGTTCGAGGCCGGGAGCTTCACCGTGTACGAACCGGAGTGCAGGCCCTTGAAGGCGAAGGAGCCGTCGGAGGACGTCGTCGTGGTGGCGGCCGTCTTTCCGTCGTCGCCGACCGCCTCGACCTTCATCTGCGGCAGCCCGCGCTCGCGCCGGTCGACCGTGCCCTGCTTGCCGCCTCCGCCGGGGGTGAAGTCCAGGTAGACGACCCCGCGCACCTCGTCGGCCGCCGCCTTGCGGGAGGCTGCCGCATAGGCCGGCTCGGCACCGCCCGGCAGGTCCTTGGGCGCCACGCCGACCAGGCCGAGCGCCACCGAACTCCCCGGCGCCACGGCCTTGTTCGTGCGGTACGAGCCGTCGGTGCCCTTGGCCATCCCGAACCCTTCGCGGGCCCGCGCCGTCGGGTACTGCGACGTGCCCTTGAAGGCGTCGTGCACCGAGACCGCGGCCGCGTTCAGGACGCCCTTGTTCGGGTCCTCGTCGTAGGCGAGCCGGAAGATGATGCCGGCCGCGAGGAAGGACACCGCCATCGGCATGAACAGCAGCAGCTTGAAGGCCGTGGCCCAGCGGACCTTCTCCACCAGGACGGCGAGGATCAGGCCGAGGCCGGTCAGCAGCGCCGGTGCCACCACGACCCAGATGGCCGTGTTGCGTACGGCCTTGAGGGTCGCCGGGTCGCGGAACATCTCGGTGTAGTTCTCGCCGCCCACGAAGCGCGTGCCGGACGCGTCGAAGAAGCTGCGGCCGATCGAGAACAGCACCGGGTACACGACGAGCGCGCCCAGCAGGAGCAGCGCCGGGAAGGCGAACAGCACGGCGATGGTCCGGGCTCGCCGGCGCGAGCGCCGGGCCCGTTCAACGGCGCCCTGAGCGGGCGGACTTGTCTCTTTCACCAGAGTCGCGGTCATGGGACGTCAGCCCTTGTACGCCTTGGCGGCCGCGGACTCCAGCCGCGCCGCGGTCTTCGCCGGGTCGGACGGGTCGCGCAGGAAGTCCTGGAGCAGCTTCCACTCGCCCGCGCCCTTGGTCCCGCCGAACGCCGCGGGCGCCTGGTCGGACATGTCGAAGCGGACCGAATCCCCGGCCCCGACAAGGGACTTGGCGGTCGCGCGGCTGACGTCGTCGCCGTACTCGCCGAAGTCGAGCTGCTTGTTCGGCGACAGGAAGCCGCCGGCCTTCGCCCAGACGGCGGCCGCCTCGGGGGTGGCCAGGTACTCCAGGAGCTTCATGCCGGCCTTGGCGTTCTTGCCGTCCTTGAGGACGACGGCCGCGTCACCGCCGCTGACCACGGGCGCCTTGCCCCCGTCGACCGCGGGGAAGGGGAAGAAGTTCGCGTCCTTGCCGATCGCCTTGCCGAACTGGTCCTTGGCGACCCCGGCGACGAAGTCGCCCTCGTAGACCATGCCGGCCTCGGGCTTGGGTCCGAACACCTTCTCCACCGAGCCCGGGAAGTCGGTGTTGAGGGCCTCCTTCTGGCCGCCGGCGACGAGCTGCTTGTCCTTGAAGAGCTTGCCGAGCGTGCCGAGGGCCTTGACCACCGAGGCGTCGGTCCACTTCAGCTTGTGGGCGGCGAGGGCGTCGTACTTTTCCGGTCCGGCCTGCGAGAGGTAGATGTTCTCGAACCAGTCGGTGAGGGTCCAGCCGTCCTGTCCGGCGACCGAGAAGGCGGACAGGCCGGAGTCGGAGACGGTGTGCCCGGCCTTCAGCATCGCGTCGTACGTCGTCGGCGGCTTGACGCCGGCCTGGTCGAGGGCGTCGGGGCTGTACCAGACCGTCGACTTGTGGGCGGCCTTGAAGTAGACGCCGTAGAGGGTGCCGTCGACGCTGCCGTACTTCTTCCAGACGGGTGCGTAGCCGGCGTCCACCGACTTCTCGGTGGTGGCCGACAGCGGCTTGAGCCAGCCCTTCTTGGCGAACTGCTGGAGCACGCCGACCTGCGGGACCATCACCACGTCGGGGGCGTTGCCGCCCTCGATCTTGCTGCCGACGACGGTGGAGACGTTGTCGCCGGTGGAGGTGAACTGCGTCTTGGCGCCGGTCTTCGCGGTGAAGGCGTCCAGCACCTTCTGGAAGTTCTTCTGCTCGCTGCCGGACCAGACCCCGGCCACGGAGACCGTCTGGCCGCTGAGTGCCTTGTCCCCGCCGCCCGCGGAGACCGGTCCGCCGCCTCCGCAGGCGGTGGCGCCGAGCGCCAGGGCGAGCGCGGTGCAGCCGGTGAGCAGGGTCGTGCGTCGTCGCGTCATCGTTGATGTCCCTTCCAGGGATGGGTAACTGACGAGAAATCAGAAGAGGTGGGGGCGCTCAGAGGTCGCTCATCCACCAGGCCGCCGTCGAGCCGGGCAGCACCCCGGCCGGGCACGGGCCGCTGGACAGCAGCGGGGTGCCGGGGACCGGCGCGGGCGTGGGCGCCGTCCCGAAGTTGACGGCGCAGACCAGGCCGTCGCCGCGGACGAAGCCGAGGACGCCGGGCGGGGCGTCCAGCCAGTCGAGCGTGCCCTCCCCCAACTGGGGCAGGGCGGCGCGCAGTTGGAGCCCGTCGCGGTACAGGTGCCAGAAGGAGCGGGTGTCGGCGAGGGCGCGGTCGGTGGCGTACTCGGCGAAGTACGACGGCTGCGGCAGCCAGGGCCGCGCGCTCTCGGCGCCGGAGGTGAAGCCGAACGGCGAGGCCTGTCCGGACCACGGCAGCGGCACCCGGCAGCCGTCGCGGATGCGGGCCCGGCTGCCGGTGCGGCGGAAGATGGGGTCGGTGAGCACGTCGTCGGGCAGGTCGACGACCTCGGGCAGGCCCAGCTCCTCGCCCTGGTAGATGTACGCGGCTCCGGGCAGCGCCAGCATCAGCAGCGCGGCGGCGCGGGCGCGGGCGGCGCCCAGGCCGCTGCACCCGGTGGCGGGTTCGCCGTAGCGGGTGACGGTGCGCACCTGGTCGTGGTTGTTGAGCACCCAGGTGACCGTGGAGCCGGTGCCGGCGATGTCCTGCATGGCCTCGGTGATGACCTTGCGGAAGGCGTCGGCGTCCCACGGGGCGCTGAGCAGGTCGAAGAAGAAGGCCTGGTGCAGTTCGTCCGGCCGTACGTACTTCGCGTGTTCGCGGGCGCTGGGCACGGACACCTCGCCGACCAGCAGCCGTTCGCGGCCGTCGCGTGCCGTGTACTGCTCGCACACCGTCCGCCAGTGCCGCCACACGTCGTGCACCTCGGGCTGGTTCCAGGCGAGCGGGTTGACCGAGTCACGGGTGCGGGCGTCGGCCTCGGGGTCGTCGGAGTCGGGCAGTTGGGGGTGCTTGAAGAGTCCTGCCGCAACGTCGATGCGGAAACCGTCGATCCCGCGGTCCAGCCAGAAGCGCAGCACCCGGTCGAACTCGGCGCCGACCTCCTGGTTGCGCCAGTTCCAGTCGGGCTGCTCGGGGGCGAACATGTGCAGGTACCACTGGCCCGGTCGGCCGTCCGCCTCGGTCACCCGGCTCCAGGCCGGTCCGCCGAACATGGAGTGCCAGTTGTTGGGCGGCTCGGCGCCGTCGGGGCCGCGCCCGTCGGCGAAGTGGAAGCGGGCGCGGGCCGCGCTGCCGGGCGCGGAGGCGAGCGCCTCCTGGAACCACGGGTGCTCGCTGGAGCAGTGGTTGGGCACGATGTCCAGCAGCACCTTGACGCCGAGCCGCCGGGCGGCCGCCATCAGCAGGTCGAACTCGGCGAGGTCGCCGAAGAGCGGGTCGACGCCGCAGTAGTCGGCGACGTCGTAGCCGTGGTCGTGCTGGGGCGAGGGGTAGAAGGGGCTCAGCCAGATCCCGTCCACGCCCAGCTTCTTCAGATACGGCAGCCCGGCGCGAACCCCGGCCAGATCGCCGATGCCGTCGCCGGTGCTGTCCAGGAAGCTGCGGACGTACACCTGGTAGATCACTGCGTCGCGCCACCAGCGGCACTTACTCAACATGCATGCATGTTAGGTAGGCGTGTCTTGGGGGTGTCAATGAAAAGAACGCATGCTACTGGCGGGTCGGGGATATAAATACGGACTTACCCGGGCAGCTATACGCCAGATGAGATGTCCGCGTTACCTAACAGGTAAGTACAGAACTTATCGGCCGGGGATCGCGGCCAGCTCCCGTGCCAGCCGGCGCACGGCCGCCGCGGGGCTCTCGTGCCCGGTCATCGCGTCCTGCACCACCGCCTGCACCACCAGGCTGACCTGGTCGTAGCGCGGGCTCTTGGGGCGCGGGGCGGCGTTGAGCACGCTCTCGCGCAGGGTGGGCAGATAGGGGAACTTCCGTACCAGCGCGGGGTCTTCGTAGAGCGCGGCGCGCACGGGCGGCAGCGCGCCGCGCGTGAGGACCTGGCGCTGTACGGGCTCGCTGGTGAGGTAGGCGATCAGGCGCGCGGCCGAATCGGGATGGCGCGCATGGGTGTTGACGGCGAGGTTGGAGCCGCCGAGAACGCTCGTCCCGGGCCCGTCGGGACCCGGCAGCGGCACCGCGCCGACCTTCCCGGCGACCGGTGAACCCTTGGCGGAGGCGACGACATAGGCGTAGGGCCAGTTGCGCAGGAAGAGCAGTTTGCCGTCCTGGAAGGCCTGCTTGGACTCCTCCTCCTTGTACGTCAGCGCCTTCTTCGGGATCCAGCCCTCGCGGACGCCGCGGGCCAGGAACCCGATGCCCTCGCGGGCGGCCGCGGAGTTCACGGTCACGGTCGCGCCCTCGTCGCCGAGGATGCTGCCGCCCGCCGAGTAGACCGCCTCGGCGGCGTTGACGGTGAGGCCCTCGTACGGGAGGAACTGCCCTGCGTAGCCGTCGAGTCGGTACTTCGGCGCGATGGTCTTCGCGTCCCGCTCCAGCTCGGCCCAGGTGCGCGGCGGCGGGACGCCCTCCTTCTCCAGGACGTCCTTGCGGTAGAGGAGCAGCCCGGCGTTGGTGACGTAGGGGACGGCGTACAGGTGTCCGTCGTAGGTCGCCGTGTCGACCACCGGGTTCAGGAACGTATCGAGCGGGAAGCGGTCGCGGGGCAGGGGGCGGATCCAGCCCGCCGCCGCGAACTCGGAGGTCCAGTTGACGTCGATGTTGAGGACGTCGAACCGGCTGCGGTCCCCGCCGCGCAGGTCGGTGACCATCTGGGCGTGGGTCTCGTCGGCGGAGTCCGGCAACTCGACGAGGGTCACCTTCTCGCCGGGATGGGTGCGGTTCCAGCCTTCCAACAGCGGGCCGAGATAGCCGGTGAGGTCCCCCGCGGTGGCGAGCGTGAGGGGCCCGCGGCCCCCTGCGGTGCCCTCGTCGGCGTGGGCGCCGGAGGTGACGTAGCCGGTCATGACCACGACGAGAACGAGAAGGCCCCTACCGGCGGCGTGTATCCACCGCATAGGTTCCTCCCTGTACACCGGCACCACGGGCAGCATCGCCCGGGACAGTGGCCATGTATACCTGTTAGGTATGCGCGATACTAGGGCCCGCGGCACATTACTCGGGATGCGGGGAGGAGAGCACGAGTGCGGCTGCCTCTCCTGGCCCTGCTGGCGCGCGGTCCGGCCCACGGCTACGAGCTCAAGCAGGACCTTGAGCAACTGCTGGGCTCCGCGTACCCTCAGCCGAACGTCGGCCAGATCTATGTGACCCTCGGCCGCCTCGAGAAGCAGGGACTGATCGAGGGCGAGGACGTCCAGCAGTCGAACCGGCCCAACAAAAAGGTCTACCACCTCACCGAAACCGGGCGGGAGGCGCTGCGCGCCTGGTTCGAGGAGCCCGAGGACGAGCCGCGGGTGCGGGACGAGTTCTTCATGAAGCTGGCGCTCGCTCCGCAGACCGGTCTCGCCGACCAGATCGCCCTGATCAACAAGCAACGGCGCCAGTACCTCAACACCATGCGCAACCTGTCGAAGCTGGCCGCCGCCGAGAACCGGGACAACCGTGTCGCGCAGTTGCTGATCGAGGGCGCGATGCTGCACCTGCAGGCCGACCTCGACTGGCTGGAACGGTGCCAGGAAGAGCTGGAGGAGCTGGAGTGAGCGACAGTCCCGCTCCCGTGCTGCACGCCGTGGGCCTGCTCAAGACGCACTACGGCGAGGGCGCACCCGCACACGCCGTGCGCGGAGTCGATCTCTGTGTCCGGCGGGGCGAGTTCGTGGCCGTCACCGGTCCCTCCGGCGCCGGCAAGTCGACGCTGCTGCATCTGCTGGGCGGACTGCAGCGTCCGGACGGCGGCAGCATCCGGCTGGACGGCGTGCCCACCGACAGCTGGAGCGAGGCGCGCTGGGCGGTGGAGCGCAGGAAGCGGATCGGCATCGTCTTCCAGTTCTTCAACCTGGTCTCGAACCTGTCGGTCGCCGACAACGTGGAGCTGCCCGCGCTGCTCGCCGGGGTGCCGCCCCGGCAGGCGCGCGCCGGGCGCGAGGAGCTGCTGGCCGAGCTGGGCCTCGCGGGCAAGGAGCGGAGCATGCCGGGTGAGCTGTCCGGCGGTGAGCAGCAGCGGGTCGCGCTGGCCCGGGCCCTGGTCAACCATCCTCCGCTGCTGCTGGCGGACGAGCCCGCGGGCAGCCTGGACAGCAAGGGCACCCGTGAGGTGATGCGGCTGCTGTCCCGCTTCCACCGGCGTGGCCAGACGATCGTGCTGGTCACCCATGACGCCCGGCTGGCGAGCGCCGCGGACCGGGTGATCAGCTTCTTCGACGGGCGCATAGCCGACGACGCGGTACTGGACGGCAGGCCGACCCGCGGGACCGGGATATCCGGAGTTCTGGAACTCAAGGACTGACATGCGGGTGTACGACCGTTGCGGCGCGCCCCGCGGACCGAGGAGCTGAGCCGCCGTGCGAGCGACCCTGCGCTGGGCGCACTCCGATCTGCGCACGCACCGCGGCGAGGCACTGTTCCTGGTGCTGGCGACGGCCGGGATCGTGGTGTCGCTGCTGCTGGCGACGGCCCTGTTCGGCTACGCCACCAACCCCTGGCAGCGGATCTTCACCCAGGAGCGCGGTGCGCACGTGTGGATCCACACGGCCGAGTCCGCCCAGGTGGGGAAGTTGGCGGACCTGGACGGCGTCCAGTCCGTCGCCGGTCCCTACCCCGCCGCCTCCACCACCCTCGCCTCACGCGGCACCCGCGCCTCGGTGGAGCTGCGCGCCACGCCCGAACGCCCCACTGTGGGCCGTCCGCTCCTGACCGCGGGCCACTGGCTGGACCCCGCCACACCCGACGGCGTGGTGCTGGAGAGCCGCCTCGCCCGCGCCCTGCTCGCCGAACCCGGCGACACGCTCACCCTGCCGGGCACGAAGCGGACGGTGACCGTCCTCGGCGTGGCCGACAGCGCAGAGCCCCGCTACCGCCCCGGCGAGCAGCCGGGGCTCGTCTGGGCGCTCCCCTCCGCCGTGCCGGACCCGACCAGCCAGGTCATCGGCCTGCGCCTGACCGACCCCGACGACACCGGCTACGCCGTCCAGCGCGCCGTCACGGTCCTCGGCTCCGGTGCCATCGGCGAGGTCTCCACCTGGCAGCAGGCCCGCGCCGAGGCACAGGGCGACAACCGGCTGCTCGGTCAGGTGCTGGGCCTGTTCGGCGTGGGCGCGCTGCTCGCGGCCGGGCTCGCGGTGCACGGCGCGATCTCCACCCGCATCCGCGGCCATCTCCGGGACATCTCCGTCCTGAAGGCGATCGGCTTCACCCCGGCCCAGGTCGTGCGCGTCTTCCTCTTCCAGCACATCGCCTACGCCGTCCTGGGCGCGGTCGGCGCCGCCACGCTCACCGGGGCCCTGGGCAGCCGCTTCCCGGGCCGCCTCGGCGACGCCCTCGGTGTCTGGCAGGGCCTGCCCGGCCACACGCTCACCCTGTTCGCCGTCCCCATCGGCGCGGTGCTCTTCATCGGCGCGACCACGGGCCTCGCGGCGTGGCGGGCGGGGCGGGTGCCGCCGGTACCGGTGCCACGGGGATCGCTCGGGGGCGGGCGCGCGGGCGGGGGGCGGTTCGCGGCGAGGGGCGGTAGGGCGAGGGGCGGTAGTGGGACGGGCCAACGGGCGCTTGCGCCCCGGCCTTCGGCCGCGCAGGACTACGGTGCGCCCATCAGTGGGCCGGTGCAGGTGCCGGTGCCGGTGCGCCGGACGATCGGTTTTCGGCGCACGGCTCCGGCCGGTGAGCGAGGGGCCGAGGTGGTCCACGGTCTTGAGGGTCCGCTGTCCTCCGGGCCCTCGACCGGGCAGCTCTCCGGGATGGCGCGGCGGGCGCTCGCGTTGGGGGTGCCGCCCGCGCTGGTACTGGGCTGGCACACGACCTTCGTCCGCCGGGTGCGGTCCCTGGCCACCGTGGCCCGGCTCGCGCTGCCCCTGCTGCTGATCGTCGTGGCGATGAGCGCCTGGACCACCATCGACCGCTTCCACAGCAGGCCCGAGCAGATCGGTCTGCCGGCCGCGCTCACCGTCCACACCGACGCCGGCCTGAGCGACCGCGGCACCCGCGCGGTGCTGGACCGCGACCCGCAGGTCGCCGCCGCCTACCCCGGCGTCGAGATGGCCGCCCTGGTCCCCGGGCAGACGGCCACCATCGCGCTGCGCGGTCTTGGCACACGGCACCACCCCTACCCGTACGCACTGGCCGAGGGCCGCCCCGCGCGCGCCGACGACGAGGCGGTGGCCGGGCAGGGCCTGCTCGAACTGCTGGACGCCAAGGTCGGCGACTGGGTGCGGATGACGGTCGGCGACCAGCCGCAGATCCTGCACATCGTGGGCCGCAGCATCGAACCGGAGAACGCCGGCCGGGTCATCTCCACCTCTCTCGACACCCTCCGCGGCAACGACCCGCACCTCGCCCCGACGCTCTACCAGCTCCGGCTGCGCCCCGGGGCCGACCCGCACACGGTCGCGAGGCGGCTGACCGCCGCCGGGCACGGGCATCTGGACGTGCACGCCGTGACCAACCCGGCCGACGGGCTCTCTCCCCTGCGCTCGGTCGTCGCAGGGCTGATCGTCGTACTCGCGCTGATCGGGCTCGTCGAACTGCTCACCGCGATCGGCGGCACCGTCCGCGAGGGCGAACGCGATCTGCTCGCCCTCAAGGCCATCGGCCTGTCCCCGCGCCAGATCACCGCGATCACCGTCACGGCCACCGGCTGCACCGCCCTGGCCGCCGTCGTGGCCGGCACGGCCATCGGCACTCCTCTCGCGCACTGGCTGATCGACGCCCAGGGCAGATCGAGCGGAATCGGCGCGGGCATCGCCCAGAGCCCGTCGCCGCTCCTGCTGTCGCTCTTCGGTGCGGCGGCAGTACTGGGCGCGGCAGCCCTCGCCGCCCTGCCCGCAGCCCGCGCAGCACGCCACCGCCTCGCGGACACCCTCAGCGCGGTGGCCTGACCCGGTCAAGTGCCGTACGGACTGCGCGGGTTGTACGGATTGCCGTTCCGATGACCGCCGTAGGGGCTCACCCGGGGCGCATACGGCGGAGACGGCGGGGCGAGGCGCGGCAGCATCGCCGGGTGCGCCGCCAATCGGACGCCGTACCGGCTGCCTGAGCCGACGCAGATCCAGCAGCGCGATCCGGCGGCCTGACCCCGCTCAAGTCCCGTACGGACTACGCGGGTTGTACGGATGGCCGTATGGGTTGTTCTGTGACGGACCGTATGGGCTCCCCTGCGGCGGTACGAACCCCCCGGCCCCCTGCGGTGCGTACGGCGGAGGCGGCGGAGCGAGCCGCGGCAGCACCGCCGGGTGTGCCGCCAGACGGACGCCGTGGCGCTGCCTGAGCCTGCTCAGCTCCAGGAGCGCGATCGCCGTGACCGTCACGGGGGCGCCCAGGATGAAGAAGATGCCCATTGTCAGGCTCAGGCCGTGCAGATCGCCGGTGATCAGGTCCGGGAGGGCCATCAGCCAGGTCGTGACCGTGGCGAGCAGCGGGGGCAGACCGCGGTGCACCACGGCGGTGCCGAAGAAGTTCCCGGTCAGCTTGACCGCGCCCGCTATCACGAAGACCGCCATCCACAGCCCGACGAGGCTCAGCACGAGTTTCGCGAGGATTCCGAACGCGTCGCCCAGCCGGAAGACCAGCACCGTCCCGAGCACCGAGGCGATGAAGAGCAGCAGTAACTTGAGCGCGCTGACGAGCGGGTTCTTCAGCTGCCGCACCGAGCCGCCGCGCCGCCAGACGAAGAGCATCACACCGACCGTCAGCGGGGTGATGAAGAACAGGACGGCGGAGGCGGTGGCGGCGTTGTCCAGCATCTCGTCGAAGGCGAACCCGCCCTCGACGAAGGTGTAGACGCCAAGCGCCGCGACCGCCCCGGCGATGATCCGCACCCGCTTGAGCCGCTCCACCGACGGGTCGACCGCGTCCGGGATCCACGCCGGATGGAACACCGCCCGCGCCACCCGATGAGGCTTCAGAAAGGCCCGCGCGGTCAACCTCTCGCTGAGCCAACTCCCTTGTGGACTACTCACGTTGCGCTCCCCCGAGCGGTCGCGTCCATGATCGCTCGGGGGATTCTACGGGACGCCCACGCCCCTGGGCCGCCCGCTTCCCGTGTCGCGTCGCCGACCTCACGCCCGGCCGCGCAGCTCCCGGTACTTGGCGACCAGCGCCGCGCTCGACTCGTCCAGACCCGGCACCCGGGCCCCCTCGGTCAGCGCGGGCTCGACCCGCTTGGCGAGCACCTTGCCGAGCTCCACGCCCCACTGGTCGAAGGAGTCGATGTTCCACACGGCGCCCTGCACGAACACCTTGTGCTCGTACAGCGCGATCAGCTGCCCGAGGACCGACGGGGTCAGCTCACGCGCCAGGATCGTCGTCGTCGGGTGGTTGCCCTTGAACGTCTTGTGCGGCACCAGGTCCTCCGCCACCCCCTCGGCCCGCACCTCGTCCGGCGTCTTGCCGAAGGCCAACGCCTGTGTCTGCGCGAAGAAGTTGGCCATCAGCAGGTCGTGCTGCGCCTTCAGCGTCCCGCTCAGCTCGGCCACCGGCTCGGCGAAGCCGATGAAGTCGGCCGGGATCAACTTCGTCCCCTGGTGGATGAGTTGGTAGTACGCGTGCTGTCCGTTGGTGCCCGGCGTGCCCCACACCACCGGTCCGGTCTGCCAGTCCACCTGCTGCCCGTCCCGGCCGACGTACTTGCCGTTGGACTCCATGTCCAGCTGCTGCAGATAGGCGGTGAACTTCGACAGATAGTGGCTGTACGGCAGCACCGCATGCGACTGGGCGTCGTGGAAGTTGCCGTACCAGATGCCCAGCAGGCCCAGCAGCAGCGGCACGTTGGACTCGGCGGGCGCGGTCCTGAAGTGCTCGTCGACCAGGTGGAACCCGTCGAGCATCTCCCGGAAGCGGTCCGGGCCGATGGCGATCATCAGCGACAGGCCGATCGCCGAGTCGTAGGAGTAGCGGCCGCCGACCCAGTCCCAGAACTCGAACATGTTGTCCGGGTCGATACCGAACTCGGTGACCTTCCCGGCGTTCGTCGACAGCGCCACGAAGTGCCGGGCGACCGCCTCCTGACCGGCCTTCAGCTCGGCGAGCAGCCACTCACGCGCGGAGGTCGCGTTGGTGATCGTCTCGATGGTGGTGAAGGTCTTGGAGGCGATGATGAACAGCGTCTCCGCCGCGTCCAGGTCGCGGGTGGCCTCGTGCAGGTCGGCGCCGTCGA
>NZ_JAFJSY010000123.1 GCF_019857225.1 Streptomyces plumbidurans | reverse complement strand
CGTGCGGCGGGGCGCGGGCACGCGTTTGCGGGCCGGGGCCGGTGCGGGCGCCTGCGCGGAGGGCGACGGGGATGCCTGCGCGGGCGCGGGCTCCGGTGCCTCGGCGCGTGCCGTCGGACGGTTCGGAGGCATGGCGAAGGCCCGGACGTCCACCGAATCGGTGACCGTGCCCGGGTCGTCGGCGCTGGGCTCCCCCGCCTCGGTGGAGCGCCCCCGCAGGTCCTTGGCGTACCGGCGCTCCATGCCCGCCCGTCCGGACAGCAGCCGGATGGCGGTGCTGAAGCGTTCCGTCGGACGGGCTTCGTTCAGCTCGTCCTGCCTACGGAGCCACATAGGCACCAAGTAGGCGGCCCAGGCCCCGACAATGACTGCGTAGATGAGGCCGCTGCTGCTCACGCCTCACACGGTAGAGGGGTTTGCGTGAGGCCATCTGCCAATTGCGCCGGTGTGTCGCACGATCTGGCTGATATTTCGAACTTTTTTTGTGACCGATGCGATCAGCACCCCACTGAGGGCGTGAATTTAATGCCTTGAGGCGGTCGCGGCTCGATCAATTTCGAACATCTATTCAATTTCCCGGTCTATGCGGGATTCCCCTGAGTACGTGCCCGCCGCCAGCGGTTGAGCAACCCGTCGGGCACCTCTTCCGCGGTGAGCGCGAAGACGAGGTGGTCGCGCCAGGCGCCGTCGATGTGGAGATAACGCGGCCTCAGGCCCTCCTCGCGGAATCCGAGTTTCTCCACGACCCGGCGGCTGGGCCCGTTCTCGGGGCGAATGCAGACCTCGATGCGGTGCAGACCGACGGTGCGGAAACAGTGGTCCACGACCAGTGCCACGGAGGTCGGCATCACGCCTCGGCCGGCCACCGCCTCGTCCACCCAGTAGCCGATATGCCCCGAACACATGGAGCCCCAAGTGATTCCGGCCACCGTCAACTGCCCCACCAGACGGCCTTGGTACTCGATGACGAACGGAAGCATCCGGCCGGAGTTCGCCTCGGAGCGCAAGTGCCGGACCATCTGACGGTAGGTCGGCCGGTGCACGATCGGTCCGCTCGGCGTGGGCGGCGGAATCGTCGCCTCCCAGGGGCGCAGCCAGTCCCGGTTGCGCCGGTTGACGTCGCGCCAGGCGCGCTGGTCGCGCAGCTTTATCGGCCGGAGGACGATGTCGCCGTCCGCCAGCACGGCGGGCCAGGATGGGCTGTTCAGCTCGCACCCCCACTGCCGGCCCCGGGTCTGGGGTGGTCGCCGCCGCGGATCTGGTCGACGGCATGCGTCAACAGGGGCTCCAGGACGGCCAGTCCGTCCCTGACCCCGCCGGTGGAGCCCGGCAGATTGACGATCAGCGTCCCCTTCGCCACTCCCGCCAGGCCCCGCGAGAGCGCGGCGGTCGGTACCTTCTCCCGTCCGAACGCCCGGATGGCCTCCGCGATGCCCGGCACCTCGTAGTCGATCACCCTGCGGGTCGCCTCGGGGGTGCGGTCGGTGGGCGAGATGCCGGTGCCGCCCGTCGTCACGATGACGTCGTAGCCGGCCTCGGCGCCGGCCCGCAGCGCGGCCTCGACCGGGTCGCCGTCGGGGACGACCCGCGGCCCGTCGACGGCGAAGCCGAGGCCTTCGAGGCCGGCGACGATCGCGGGGCCGCCCTTGTCCTCGTAGACGCCGGCGGCGGCGCGGTTCGAGGCGGTGATCACCAGGGCGCTGTACGGCGCGAGGAGGGCACCGCCGGTCGACGGGTCGTCAGTCATGCCCGGCTCCAGTCGCCCGACTTGCCGCCCGTCTTCTCCTCCACCCGTACGTCCGTGATGACCGCTCCCTTGTCGACCGCCTTGACCATGTCGATCACGGTGAGCGCGGCGACGGAGACCGCGGTGAGCGCCTCCATCTCGACGCCCGTGCGGTCCGTGGTCTTGACCGTGGCCCGGATCTCCACGGCGTCGTCCGCGACCGACAGATCCAGTTTCACACCGGACAGCGACAAGGGGTGGCACAGCGGGATCAGATCCGGGGTGCGCTTGGCGCCCATGATGCCCGCGATGCGCGCGGTGGCCAGGGCGTCGCCCTTGGGTACGCCCTCGCCGCGCAGCAGCTCGATCACGCGAGGCGAGACCAGGACCCGGCCGGCGGCACGGGCGGTGCGCGCGGTCACGTCCTTCCCGGACACGTCGACCATACGGGCGGCGCCCGCCTCGTCGATGTGCGTCAGTCGGTCCTGCGCAGGGGGTCCGGGGGTCTCCCCCCGGGAAGGCTCAGTCATGCTGTGGGCGCTCCCGTCCGGGCCCGGCGCGGTGCGGCGCACGGACCTGTTGTGCGCGACACGCTACCGCCAACCCGGAGCGCTCAGCCGAGCAGGACCACCTCGACCTCGGTGCCGGGCTCGACGGACTCGGTGCCCTCGGGAACGACGATCAGTGCGTCGGCGTGCGCGAGGGCCGCGACCAGATGGGATCCGGCGCCGCCGACCGGGGTCACCGCGCCGTCGGCGTACGTACCCCTGAGGAACTGTCTGCGGCCCTTCGGCGAGGTCAGCGCCTTGCCGGAGATCAGTGTGGCGGTCGTCCGCGGCCGGTGGACGTCCGCCAGGCCCATCAGGGCGCGGATCGCCGGGCGGACGAACAGCTCGAAGGAGACGTACGAGGAGACGGGGTTGCCGGGCAGGGCGAGCAGCGGGGTGTGGTCGGGGCCGATGGAGCCGAAGCCCTGCGGCTTGCCGGGCTGCATGGCGAGCTTGCGGAACTCGATACCGCTGCCCGCCTCGTCCTCGTCGCCGACGTGCGACAGGGCCTCCTTGACGACGTCGTACGCCCCGACGCTGACGCCGCCCGTGGTGACCATGATGTCGGCGCGCACCAGCTGGTCCTCGATGGTGGCGCGCAGGGTGTCCGCGTCGTCGGCGACGGCGCCCACGCGGTAGGCGATGGCGCCGGCGTCGCGGGCGGCCGCGGTGAGGGCGAAGCTGTTGGAGTCGTAGATCTGGCCGTCGGCCAATTGCTCGCCGGGCTGGACGAGTTCGCTGCCGGTGGAGACGACCACCACGCGCGGGCGCGGGCGCACGCGGACCGTCCCGCGGCCGATCGCGGCGAGCAGGGCGATCTGCGGCGGCCCGAGGACCGTGCCGGCTTCGAGGGCGAGGTCGCCCGCCCGTACGTCGCTGCCCTTGGCGCGCACGTGCGCGCGTGCCTCGGCCGGGCGGTGGACGTGCACCTGGCCCTCGGCGCCCTCGGGGGCCTGGGCCCGGGCCCGCATCCCGGTCACCGGGCCCTCGCCGAGGCCTCCGTCGGTCCACTCGACGGGGACGACGGTCTCCGCGCCGGGCGGCAGGGGGGCTCCGGTCATGATGCGGGCTGCCTGGCCGGGGCCCACCCGGACCAGGTCGGCCTGGCCCGCCGCGACGTCCCCGACGACGTCCAGGACGGCGGGGAACTCCTCGCTCGCGCCCGCGACATCCGCGACCCGGACCGCATACCCGTCCATGGAGCTGTTGTCGAACGGCGGCAGGGACACCGGCACCGTGACGTCGTCGACCAGGACGCAGCCCTGGGCGTCGAGGAGTTGCAGCTCGATGGGTTCCAGGGGGCGGACGGCCGAGAGGATGTCCTCCAGGTGTTCGTCCACCGACCAGAGCCGGTCCTGGCCGGTGGTGCGGGGCGAGCTGCTCAACGTGCTACATCTCCTCGGCTACGTAACTGCGAAGCCAGGTCCGGAAGTCCGGGCCCAGGTCTTCACGTTCGCATGCGAGTCTGACAATGGCACGCAGGTAGTCGCCGCGGTCGCCGGTGTCATAGCGGCGGCCCTTGAAGACGACGCCGTGCACGGGTCCGCCGGCCTTCTCGTCCTGGGAGAGCTGCTGCAGGGCGTCGGTGAGCTGGATCTCGCCGCCGCGGCCCGGCTCGGTCTTGCGCAGTATGTCGAAGACGGCCGGGTCGAGGACGTAGCGGCCGATGATCGCGTAGTTGGACGGGGCGTCCGCGGCGGCCGGCTTCTCGACCAGGTCGTGGACCTTGACCACGTCACCGTCCTCGGTGGGGTCGACGGCCGCGCATCCGTAGAGGTGGATCTGCTCGGGCTCGACCTCCATGAGCGCGATGACGCTGCCGCCGCGCTGCTCCTGCACCTCGACCATCCGCTTGAGCAGCGGGTCGCGCGGGTCGATCAGGTCGTCGCCGAGGAGGACGGCGAACGGCTCGTGGCCGACGTGCGGCGCCGCGCACAGCACCGCGTGGCCGAGTCCTCTGGGGTCACCCTGGCGCACGTAGTGCATGGTCGCGAGGTCGCTGGACTCCTGGACCTTGGCGAGCCGGCCCGCGTCGCCCTTCTTCTGGAGGGCGGACTCGAGCTCGTAGTTGCGGTCGAAGTGGTCCTCGAGCGGGCGCTTGTTGCGGCCCGTGATCATGAGGACGTCGTCGAGGCCCGCCGACACGGCCTCTTCGACCACGTATTGGATCGCCGGCTTGTCGACGACCGGCAGCATCTCCTTGGGAGTGGCCTTGGTGGCCGGCAGGAACCGGGTGCCGAGACCTGCTGCGGGAATGACAGCCTTGCTGATCCGTGGGTGCGACTGGGTCATACCGGCACCCTATCCGTTGCCTTGGATGGGAATCTGTGGCTCCGGTTAATTGGCTCTCATATGAGCGCATTGAGAAGGGTACAGGTGCGACCTATGAGTCACCTCGGACGTACGGCCGAGCCTGACAAGCGAACGTTGCGGCAACAGCTCCTCGCGGTGAGAAGCAGGTTGACCGCGGATGACGTGGAGGTGGCCGCGGCCGCGCTCGCCGAGTGCGCCCTGCGACTGCCGGAGCTGGCACGGGCCCGCACGGTGGCCGCCTACGTCTCCGTGGGGGCCGAACCGGGAACGCTCGCCCTGCTGGACGCACTCCACGCGCGTGGGGCGCGTGTTCTGCTGCCCGCCCTGCTGCCGGACAACGACCTCGACTGGGGCGCCTACGACGGCAAGGGCTCCCTCGCACGGGTCCAACACGGCGGAAAGATGGCCCTTTTCGAGCCCTCCGGCGAACGTCTCGGCCCGGACGCCGTGACGGGCGCGGACGTCGTGCTGCTGCCCGGCCTCGCGGTGGACGCGCGCGGGATGCGGCTGGGGCGCGGCGGGGGGTCGTACGACCGCGTCCTCGCGCGTCTGGAGCGCGCGCACGTACACCCCGTGCTGGTGGTGCTGCTGTACGACTCGGAGGTCATCGGCCGCGTGCCCGAGGAGGGGCACGACCGGCCGGTGCACGCGGTGGTGACGCCGTCGGGGGTACGCCGCTTCGGCACCGGACACTGACCGGCCGCCGGCACGAAAATGGCCCTCCACGCGCGCGTGGAGGGCCATTTCGCTCAGATGCTCACGGCCTCAGCCGCCTATGGCTTCAGGACAAGGGTGTCGCTCGTGCTCTTGTCGACGGCCTTGTCGGAGAAGTGCCAGTCGAGCAGTTCGCCCTTGGCCCACTTGCTCGTCTGGTCGACGTAGTGGGCGCTGTAGGCGTGCCCCGAGGCGCCGGTGAGGTTGATCCACTTCGACTTGTCCAGGTCGCCGAGGTTGACCACCATGCGCATCGAGGGGACCCAGACGACGCCGTAGCCGCCCGCCGCGTTCCAGCCGCTCGCGTTGACCGTCGCCTCGCCGCCGCTGAGCTTCCAGGGGCCGCGGTTGAGGATGTACTTCAGGAAGCCGGGGCCGTCGGTGCCGAGGGTCTGGTTCTTCAGGAACAGACGGTGCAGCCGGCCCCAGCTCCAGGTGTCGATGTCCTTGCCGAGCTTGGCGGTCAGCTCCCAGCGGGCGTCGATCATCGCGCGCTTGAAGAGGTCGTCGCGGTTGTGTGTCGCGGCGGGCCGGGTGCCCGCCTTGGGCGTGGTCCACCAGGCGCTCTTGGGGTCGTTCATGAGCTTGCGCACGACCTCGAACCAGCGGTCGCCGCCGTCCGGCTGCGCCTGGTCGGCGGCCCGCTGGCCGCACTCGCGCACCTTCTGCATGTTGTCCGCGGGCCCGGTGGTGTCGGCCGGGTCGACCCACAGGCACTGGCCCTCGACCCGCAGCTCCTTGGGCAGCTTGTTGCCGAAGGCGAGCTTGAGGACGTTGCGCCAGACCGCGTTGAAGTAGGCGGCCGCGGCCGAGTCGGCGTCCTGGGTGTAGTCCCAGCCCTCCAGCAGTTCCTGGGCCTTGCGGACGTCCTTGTCGCCGACGTCGATCTTCAGCAGCGCGGGCACGAGCAGCTTGGCGATCTCGCTGCTGTTGTCCAGCTGCATCTGGCGCATGTCGTCCGTGGAGACCTTGCCGCCGCCCTTGATCTTCGACTCGATCAGGTCGGTGATGCGCTGGCTGCGGGTGCCGTAGCCCCAGTCCGTGGTCAGCGTGTAGGGGTACTTGTCCGGGTCGATCACGGCCTGGTTGGCGGTGACGATGTAGCCGCGCTTCGGGTTGTACTCGTACGGCAGCGCGTCCTTGGGGATGTAGCCGGTCCACTTGTAGTCCGAGTCCCAGCCGGGCGCGGGGATCGAGCCGTCGTCCTTCTGCGCGCGCGTGGGGATCTTCCCGGGCAGCGTGTAGCCGATGTTGTTCTTGTCGGCGTAGATCAGGTTCTGCGAGGGCACGTCGAACAGGGCCGAGGCGGAACGGAATTCGCTCCAGTCGGACGCCTTGTCGAGGGCGAAGACGGCGTCCATGGTGGTGCCCGGGTCGAGCGCGGTCCAGCGCAGCGCAACACCGTAGCCGTCGCCGCGGTCGGGCGCAGCGGTGTCGACGGTGGCCTTCTTGCCGACCTTCACCAGTTCGTCGTCGCGGTCGGAGAGCAGGGGCATCCCGTCCCTGGTCTGGCGCACGACGATCGTCTTGGACTTGCCGCCGGCGACCTTGATGGTCTCCTCGCGGCTCTTGAAGGCCTTCGTGTCACCGTCGTAGAGGTAGCCGTCGCCGCTGAGCTTCTCCAGGTAGAGGTCGGTGACGTCGACGCCGGAGTTGGTCATGCCCCAGGCGATGTCCTGGTTGTGGCCGATGACCACGCCGGGCATGCCCGCGAAGGTGTAACCGGTCACGTCGTACTGGCACTTGCTGGAGACGGTGCGGCAGTGCAGGCCCATCTGGTACCAGACGGACGGCAACGAGGCCGAAAGATGCGGGTCGTTGGCGAGCAGCGGGTGGCCGGTGATGGTGTGACTCCCGGCCACCACCCAGGAGTTGGAGCCGATGCCCTGGCCGTTCACGCCGACGGCCGTGGGGACGTCGTCCAGGACGTCGTAGAGGCCCGCCAGCTGGCTCTCCAAAGCCGTGCCGCCCGAGGACGTGCCGGTACCTGTGCCGGTCCCGGTTCCGGTGCCCGTGCCTGTTCCGGTGCCCGTGCCTGTCGTGCCGCTCGTGGACGTGCCGCTGCCGGACGAGGAGCCGCTCTGCTCGAAGGCCTTGGTGACCTCGTTGTACTGACCCTCCTGCACGATCGCCTTGTTGCGGTCGTACGGGTAGGCGGGGTAGAGCTGCGCGATCTGCTTGGCGTCGAGCCGGCTGGTCATCAGGGCGCGGTCGATCTCGTCCTGCATGTTGCCGCGCAGGTCCCAGGCCATCGCCTTGAGCCAGGAGACCGAGTCGACCGGGGTCCACTGCCCGGGCTTGTAGTTGTTGCGGAAGCCGAGCGCCGCGTACTCCAGGGAGATGTCCTTGCCGTCCTTGCCCTTCAGATAGGCGTTGACGCCCTGGGAATAGGCCTGGAGGTACTTCTTGGTGGACGGCGACAGCTTGGTGTCGTACTCCTGCTTGGCCACCCGGTCCCAGCCCAGCGTGCGCAGGAACTCGTCGTTCTTGACCTGGCTCTTGCCGAACATCTCCGACAGCCGGCCCGAGGTCATGTGCCGGCGCACATCCATCTCGTAGAACCGGTCCTGCGCCTGGACATAGCCCTGCGCCATGAACAGGTCCGTGTCCGAGGAGGCATATATCTGCGGGATGCCGTTGCCGTCGCGTTTGACGTCGACGGGTCCCGACAGGCCCTGCAGCGTGATCGAACCCTTCGTCTGCGGGAACGACGCACGAACGGTGCTGATGGACCAGTAAGCCCCGTAGGCGACGCCTGCGATGAGGGCCAGGACCAGCACCAGCACGACCAATCGGGCTTTGCGCCCCTTCTTCCTGCCGGACTTGCCGGGCTTGTCACCCGTTGTGGCGGTGGTGTTCGGGGGCATCGCTGTCCTTGCTGTCCTAACGCGAGCGGCGAGGCGGGCTGTCCTTTTGAATGAGCGCTGGAGCAACCATAGGCGCAGGGCCCTGTGGCCCTTGACGCGGTGTCGGGAACGAGGACGGGCACGCGTTCGATCCAGCCGCCGGAAGCGTCAAGAAATCGTCAAGAGTTAGGTAAGGTAACGAAGTAAGCGGATGCGGCGCCCCCGGGCTCCGTGTCGCATGCACATGAGCTCCTACGCGGGATGCGTACGAGCCGGCGAAGGGAACGGCCGCTGACAGTCCACCATCTCAACCAGCTACTGCTCGTCTGCTCGCTCGTCCTGCTCGTCGCCGTGGCAGCGGTCCGGATCTCCTCGCGCAGCGGGCTCCCCAGCCTGCTCGTGTACCTGGGCATCGGCATCGCCATGGGCCAGGACGGCATCGGCGACATCCGCTTCGACAACGCCGAACTCACCCAGGTCATCGGATACGCGGCCCTCGTCGTGATCCTCGCCGAGGGCGGACTGGGCACGAAGTGGAAGGACATCGAACCGGCGCTGCCCACCGCCTCCGCGCTGGCACTGGCCGGCGTCGCGGTCAGCGTCGGGGTCACCGCGACGGGCGCGCACTATCTGGTCGGGCTGGAATGGCGGCAGGCACTCATCATCGGGGCGGTCGTCTCCTCCACGGACGCGGCCGCCGTCTTCTCGGTGCTGCGCAAAATCCCCCTCCCCGCGCGCGTGACGGGCATTCTGGAGGCGGAGTCCGGCTTCAACGACGCCCCGGTCGTCATCCTGGTCGTGGCCTTCTCCACGGCGGGCCCGGTCGACCACTGGTACGTACTGGTGGGCGAGATAGCGCTGGAGCTGGCCATCGGTGCCGCCATCGGGCTCGCGGTGGGCTGGCTCGGCGCCTGGGGGCTCAGGCACGTGGCGCTGCCCGCCTCCGGCCTCTACCCCATCGCCGTCATGGCGATCGCCGTCACGGCGTACGCGGGCGGCGCGCTGGCGCACGGCAGCGGCTTCCTCGGCGTCTACCTCGCCTCGATGGTGCTGGGCCACGCGAAACTGCCGCATTGGCCCGCCACCCGCGGCTTCGCCGACGGGCTCGGCTGGATCGCTCAGATCGGCATGTTCGTCCTGCTCGGCCTGCTGGTCACCCCGCACGAACTCGGCGACGACATCGTGCCCGCCCTCCTCATCGGCCTGGTGCTGACCATGGTGGCGCGCCCGCTGAGCGTGGTGCTGTGCCTGACGCCCTTCCGGGTGCCGTGGCAGGAGCAGATCCTGATGTCCTGGGCCGGGCTGCGCGGCGCGGTCCCCATCATCCTGGCGACGATCCCGATGGTGCAGGGCGTCGACGCCAGCCGCCGCATCTTCAACATCGTCTTCGTCCTGGTCGTCGTCTACACCCTGATCCAGGGGCCCACGCTGCCGTGGCTCGCCCGCAAGCTGCGTCTGGGCGGGAGCGGCGAGGCGGCCGACCTCGGCATCGAGTCCGCCCCGCTGGAGCGGCTGCGCGGGCATCTGCTGTCGGTCGCGATTCCGAAGGGCTCGCGGATGCACGGCGTCGAGGTGGCCGAACTGCGGCTGCCCGCCGGGGCCGCCGTCACCCTTGTCGTACGCGAGGGAAAATCGTTTGTCCCGCTGCCCACCACGGTGCTGCGGCGCGGGGACGAGCTGCTGGTCGTGGCCACGAACCCGGTACGCGACGCGGCCGAGCGTCGGCTGCGCGCGGTGGGCCACGGCGGCAAGCTGGCGGGGTGGCTCGGAGAGGACGAAGCACAGGCGGAACGCTGACGAAGCACAGGCGGAACGTTGACGAAGCACAGGCGGAACGTTGAATGTGCCTTTTCGCGGCGTTTGCGTACGCGGGAATCGCAGGCGAACGCGCGCGTGGTGCTCGTTTTCACAGGCGTAGCGGGCCTTGATCCCTCTACGATGAAGGCACATCTCTGATCGAACCACCTCTGCCTGACGCAGAGCTGACGCGACCGTATGGCGGCCGTGGCGCCCGACCCTCCGGGCGGCCCTTGGTATCTACCGCAGTCCGCACAAGAGGACAGCTCTCGGCGCCCCCGCACGGGCGCGCCACCAGGCGGCAGAAAGGCACGGGCCGTGGCATCCACGGTCACCCAGCGACCCGGCTACGGACAGTTGCTGCGCACCCGCGGCGCCTGGACGTTCCTGGTCCCCGGCTTCGCGGCGCGCCAGCCGTTCGCGATGCTCACCATCTCGATCGTGCTGCTCGTGCAGCACACCACCGGCTCCTACGGGGTCGCGGGCGCCGCGGCCGCCGTCACCGGCGTCTCGATGGCCCTCTGCGCGCCCTACGGCGGCCGTCTCGCCGACCGCTACGGACAGCGCGCCGTGCTGATCCCCGGCGTACTGCTGCACGCGCTGTCCGGCCTCACCCTGACGGCGCTCGCCCTGGCCCACGCACCCCTGTGGGCGCTGTTCGCCGCGGCCGTGCCGACCGGCGCCTCGGTGCCGCAGGTCGGGCCCATGGTGCGCGCCCGCTGGGGCGTGCAGCTGCAGGAGTCGCCGCTGATGACCACCGCCGCCGCGTTCGAATCGGTCACGGACGAGCTGACGTTCGTCTTCGGACCGCTGCTGGCCACCGCCCTGTGCACCGCCGTCGCCCCGGCCGCGGGCCTGGTGGCGGAGGCGTCCCTGACCCTGCTCGGCGGTCTGCTGTTCGCGGCGCAGAAGGGCTCGCAGCCCGCGGTCGCCGCCGGCGGGCACGCGCGCGTGGAGCACACGTCCGCACTGCGCATCCCCGGTGTGCGCGTTCTGGTCGTGGCCTTCCTCGGGATCGGGTCCGTCTTCGGCGGCATGCAGGTCTCGCTGGCCGCGTTCACCGAGTCGATCGGCGAGCCCGGTCTGAACGGCGTCCTGTACGGCGTCTTCGCCGCGGGCAACATGCTCTCCGGCATTGTCTGCGGCGCCGTCGCCTGGCGGACGGCCCCGCAGCGGCGCCTCGCCGTGGGCTACGCCGCCCTCGCCCTGATGGCCTCGGGCCTGTGGGCCGCGCACTCGGTGGTCCTGCTGGCCGGCCTCGGCCTGCTCGTCGGCATGTGCATCGCGCCCGCCCTGATCACCGGCTACACGCTGGTCGAGGGCCTGGTCCCGGCCGGCGCCCGCACCGAGGCCTTCACCTGGCTGACCGGCGCGGTGGCACTCGGGCAGGCGGTGGCCGTCACGGTCGCCGGACAGCTGGAGGACCGCTTCCGGGCGGGCGCCGGATTCCTGGTGCCCGCGGGCGGTACGGTGCTCGCCCTGGTGACCCTCCTGGCCCTGCGATCCCGGCTGACCACCCGGCCACACAGCCTGACCGTCGCACGTGGCGTCGGTCACCGCTCGCCGGTGGCAGTGGACTGATCCTCAGGAATACGTCACTATGGACCGTCGTTAGCACTCATTGAGTGAGAGTGCCAGGAGGAAGACAGTGCCGACCTACCAGTACCAGTGCACCGAGTGCGGCGAGGGCCTCGAGGCGGTGCAGAAGTTCACCGACGACGCCCTCACCGAGTGCCCCGACTGCGGTGGCCGCCTGAAGAAGGTGTTCTCGGCCGTCGGCATCGTCTTCAAGGGCTCCGGCTTCTACCGCAACGACAGCCGTGGCTCCTCGTCGAGCAGCTCGCCGGCGTCGTCCAAGCCGTCGACGTCCACCGAGTCGTCGTCCGCGTCCGGCTCCTCGTCGAACTCTTCGTCGGGCTCGTCCTCCTCGGACGCGAAGCCGTCGTCGAAGCCGTCGAGCACCGGCGCCTCGTCCGGCAGCAGCGCCGCCTAGGACCTGCCGCACTCGCCTCACGGGACCCTGCCGTCGTACGACGGCGGGGTCTTCGGTGTTCCGGCGATCCGGCGATCCGCGATCCGGCGTTCCGTTCGGCGCCACCCGGGATCCCGGGACGAGGTCCCTCTCCGCCCGCCCCGAGGGGCCGGATACTGTGCTGGCCATGGCGAACGCAGACATCGGTGTAATCGGCGGCTCGGGCTTCTACTCCTTCCTCGACGACGTGACCGAGGTGCAGGTCGAGACCCCTTACGGACCGCCCAGCGACTCCCTCTTCCTCGGCGAGGTCGCCGGACGGCGGGTCGCGTTCCTGCCCCGCCACGGCCGCGGCCACCATCTGCCGCCGCACCGCATCAACTACCGCGCCAATCTGTGGGCGTTGCGCTCGGTGGGCGTGCGCCAGGTGCTCGGCCCGTGCGCGGTGGGCGGTCTGCGTCCCGAGTACGGACCGGGCACGCTGCTCGTGCCGGACCAGCTGGTCGACCGTACGAAGTCCCGGGCGAACTCGTACTTCGACGGCCTCCCGCTGCCGGACGGCAAGGTGCCGAACGTGGTGCATGTGTCGCTGGCCGACCCCTACTGCCCCGTCGGCCGAGCCGCCGCCCTCAAGGCCGCCCGCGGGCGGGACTGGGAGCCCGTGGACGGGGGCACGCTGGTCGTGGTCGAGGGGCCGCGCTTCTCGACCCGCGCGGAGTCGCTGTGGCACCAGGCGCAGGGCTGGTCGGTGGTGGGCATGACCGGCCACCCCGAGGCGGCGCTCGCCCGTGAACTGGAGCTCTGCTACACGTCGATGACCCTGGTCACCGACCTCGACGCGGGCGCCGAGACCGGCGAGGGCGTCTCGCACGACGAGGTGCTGCGGGTGTTCTCGGCGAACGTGGACCGGCTGCGGGGCGTGCTGTTCGACGCGGTGGCCGCCCTGCCGTCCAACGAGGACCGGGACTGCCTGTGCACGACGGCCCTGGGCGGGATGGATCCGGGGTTCGAGCTGCCGTGAGGTGAGGGGCGGGGAAGGGGTGAGGCCCTGGGGCGGGGGCGGGCGGGGTGGGGTGGGGCGGCGGAACTTCCCGTTCGGGTGAGGGAGTTGTCCACAAGCCGTCGGTGATCCACCGGTCTCGGCGGAGATCGGCGAGAGGCCTCATCGTGGGTCTGCAAGCCGATTCCCCGACCGAGGTGGTGACCCCGCATGTCCCTTCCTTCCCCGACCTTCCCTTCTTCGGCCCTCGCCTCCTCCCCCGAGGTGCCGGACCCGCCGGGCATCGACGCCCCCGCCCCCTGCGAGATCCCGCACTTCGCTCCCGTGCGGGTGCGTGGCGGGCGGTTCCGGGTGCGGCGGCTCGTACGGCACCCGAGGCGGGCGGCGGCCGTCGCGCTCGCCGTGACCGCGGTCGCGTTGGTGGCGGCGGGACCGCGGGGCGCCGGCCCGGCGGCGCGCGGCCATCCGGTGGTGGATCCGGTACGAGGCCACCGGGCCGTGCGGATGGTGGCCGCGCCGGTGCGGATCTTCGACGCGGAGACGGTACGGCTGCTGCGGCCCGGTGACCGGGTGGATGTCGTCGCCGCGCAGGAGACGGCGGCAGGAGGGGACGCCCGGGTGGTCGCGCGCGGGGCGCGGGTGACGAAGGTGCCGGAGCCCGTGAGGGACGCGTCAGGCAGCGGGGCGCTGCTCGTGCTCTCGGTGCCTCGCTCCACCGCGGCACATCTTGCCGCGGCTTCCGCGACGGCACGTTTGGCGGTGATCGTGTGTTGATTCTGTCAAGTCCCTCGTTCCAGGTACCCAATTGGACAGCGCGACAGTTCGTTGACGTAAGTTGCGGAACTGCTTGTTTCACAATCTGCGTATGCGATGAGAGGCCCCGCGTTGAGCGAGAAGAAGGAACCGAGCGTCTGGCAGGGCTTCAAGGCCTTCCTGATGCGCGGGAACGTCGTCGACCTGGCAGTCGCGGTGGTCATCGGTGCCGCCTTCACCAACATCGTGAACGCGGTGGTGAAGGGGATCATCAACCCGCTGGTCGGTGCGATCGGCACCAAGAACCTGGACAACTACAGCTCGTGCCTGAGCGGGACGTGCCAGGGCGACCAGGGCATCCGGATCCTGTGGGGCTCGGTGCTCGGGGCCACGCTCACCTTCGTGATCACGGCGGCCGTCGTCTACTTCCTGATGGTGCTGCCGATGTCGAGGTACCTGGCCCGGCACGAGGCCCGCAAGAAGGCCAAGGAGAGCACCCAGGAAGTCATCGAGGTGACCGAGCTGGAGGTCCTCAAGGAGATCCGCGACGCGCTGATCGCCCAGCGCGGCAACGGCCACGACGCTCGCTGACGCAGACAGCCCGCGCCGCTGCCTCCGCGTT
>NZ_JAFJSY010000122.1 GCF_019857225.1 Streptomyces plumbidurans | reverse complement strand
TGACGCAGACAGCCCGCGCCGCTGCCTCCGCGTTTCAGAGGTGGTGGGGTGGACTCTCCGCAACCGTGGCTCAGAGGTGGTGGGGTGGACTCTCCGCAACCGTGGCTCAGAGGTGGTGGGGCGGCTTCTCGTCGAGGAAGCGCTTCAGGTCGGCGGTGGCGTCGCCGGTCGAGGCGGGTCGCTCGCCCCAGCCGTGGTCCGTGTCGTCCGAGGACTGCTGGTCCAGCGGGTCGTCGAAGATCAGCTCGGGCTTCGGGGCGCGCGGCTCGGGGTCGGGGGCGGAGGTCATGCCTCCAGGGTACGGCGCGCGGGAGCGGCCCCTGCCGGTCCCCGCGATGTACGGCCTGCGACCCCGTCTCGCCCCCGGGCCCCCCGAGCCCTGCGGGCGCCGGGAACCTGTGATTCCTTCATCCGCGCGCCGGGCACCCGTGATCCCTTCACAGGACTTTCCGCCGGCTATCTGGTGTGCTGGAACGCATGACGAGCAGCCCCACCCCGCCGGCGCCCTCCGGCCCTCCGGCGGGTCACAGACCACTGCGCAGACTCACGGCACGCGGCCGCGACGAGGCACATCGTGTCGCCTCCTCGCTCGAGCTCTTCTTCGACCTGTGCTTCGTCGTGGCCATCGCCCAGGCCGGGGTCCAGCTGGTGCACGCCCTGGCCGAGGGGCACGCCGGCGAAGGAATCCTCAACTACGCGATGATCTTCTTCGCCATCTGGTGGGCGTGGATGAACTTCACGTGGTTCGCCTCGGCGTACGACAACGACGACGTGCTCTACCGCGTCGTCACGCTGATCCAGATCGCCGGCGTGCTGGTCCTGGCCGCAGGGGTCTCGCGGGCGTTCGACCGGCACGAGTTCCTGCTCGTCTGGCTGGGCTACGTGATCATGCGGCTCGCCATGACGGCGCAGTGGCTGCGGGTGGCCCGCTCGAACAGGGGCGCCGAGCGGACGATGGCGCTGCGGTACGCGGTCGGCGTGCTGCTGTGCCAGATCGGCTGGCTGGGGCTGCTGGTCCTGCCGGAGCACGCCCGGCCGTGGGTGTTCCTGGTGATCGCGCCGCTGGAGATGCTGGTGCCGCTGTACGCGGAGAGGGCCCACCCCACGTCCTGGCACCCGCACCACATCGCCGAGCGGTACGGCCTGTTCACGATCATCGTGCTCGGCGAGACCATCGCGGCGGCCACCGTCGCCGTGAAGTCGAGCCTGGACGAGCACGACGCCCTGGGCGAGCTGCTCCCGATCGCCGCGGGCGGACTGCTGATCATCTTCGCCGCCTGGTGGATCTACTTCGTGGTCCCCATCCACGGGCACCTGCGCTCCAACCGGGAGTCCTTCCTGTGGGGTTACGGCCACTACCTGATCTTCGCGTCGGGCGCCGCGATCGGCGCGGGCCTGGAGGTGGCGGTGGAGCAGGCGGTCGGCGAGGCGCACATCTCGGCCCTGTCCGCGTCGGCCTCGGTGACCCTGCCGACGGCCCTGTTCCTGCTCACCGTCTGGGCGCTGCACTCGCGCTTCTACAAGGTGGGCATCGCCCAGCAGTTGGTGCTGCCGACCGCGTCGCTGCTGGTGATCCTCTGCACCTTCCTGGGCTCCTGGGCGGTGCTCGCGTCGGGGCTGGTGTGCGCACTGGCGGTGGCGGTCGGGGTGACGCTGACGGCCCGCATGGCCGCCCGGGAGCGCGGGGCGAGCGGGTCGAGCGGGGAGCGTGCGACGGCACCGGTGGCGTGATACCGGCCTGGCTCCGACGTGGCAGGGAGGCGACCTCGGTTCGGTGACGGCCGGGCGAGACTGGGTGCATGACAGTTGACGCTCTGACGGATGTCGCGGGGTTGCGGGTGGGCCACGCGACGCGCATCGGCGACGGTTGGCTCACCGGCACCACGGTCGTACTGGCCCCGGAGGGCGGGGCGGTCGCCGCCGTGGACGTGCGGGGTGGCGGGCCCGGCACCAAGGAGACCGACGCCCTCGACCCGCGCAACCTCGTCCGCAAGGTCGAGGCGATCGTGCTGACCGGCGGCAGCGCCTACGGGCTGGATGCGGCGTCCGGGGTGATGGCCTGGCTGGAGGAGCAGCGGCGGGGCGTGCGGGTCGGGGCGGACCCGGCGCACGTCGTGCCGGTGGTGCCGGCGGCGTGCGTGTTCGACCTGGGCCGCGGCGGGGCCTTCTCCGCCCGGCCCGACGCCGCCACCGGGCGGGCCGCGGTCGAGGCGGCGGC
>NZ_JAFJSY010000121.1 GCF_019857225.1 Streptomyces plumbidurans | reverse complement strand
TGGAGGCGGCGTGCACTGCATCACGCAGCAGCAGCCGAAGATCTGAACGATGTTCTCAAGGAGCCGAGGATGGCCGGTGCGGCACGGGTGCGCAGGAACGCCCCGCCGCGCGAGGACGTCCTCGCCGCCGCCATGGACATGATCGCCGAGCGCGGTCTGGAGAAGCTCACCATGGCGGCGCTCGGCCGCGAGGTCGGGATGAGCAGCGGGCATCTGCTCTACTACTTCCGCTCCAAGGACGAACTGCTGCTGCAGACCCTGGAGTGGAGCGAGGGCCGCCTCGGCGCCGAGCGCGGCCGCCTGCTCGGACGCACGGGCACGGCCCGCGAGCGGCTGGACGCCTACGTCGACCTGTACGTCCCCGACGGCCACCGTGACCCGCACTGGATCCTCTGGCTGGAGGTCTGGAACCGCTCGCAGAGCGCCGCCGTCGACTCCGACGCCCGCGACCGGCAGGCCGCGATCGAGGGCGCCTGGCACCGCGACCTGGTGGCGCTGATCGCGGAGGGGATGTCGAGGGGGGAGTTCCGGCGGGTCGACCCCGACCGCTTCGCGTCCCGGCTGCGCGCGCTGTTGGACGGTCTCTCCATCCATGTCGCCATCGGGCTGCGCGGCACGGACCGAGCGCAAGTTCTCGGCCACGTAAGGGAGTTCCTGGACCAGTCGCTCCTCGCGGACAGCTGACCCGGGTCCGCAGGGGGAACGGCGAGACCGCAGGGACGGTCCAGTAACGGCGATCAAGCTCGACGAGAGCTGTCGTGCGGGCGGATGTGCCACTCCAGCATCCGCCCCTCGTACAGAGCGGGAACGCGCGGAACGGGGGTCAAGGGAGCCCCTTTCTCCACCGAGAAGGGCACCCACTGTCTGTCGGCGATGCGGCCGACGACCAGGTCCTCCTCGCCCGCCTCGCGGGCGTCCTCCACCATCGCGACGAGATCTCGATGAGCTTCCAGGATTCCGTCGACGTCCAGGAGGCTGTAGCCGAGGAGAAACGCTCCCGGCTCCGTACTGGCCCCTCGCATGGTGACGCCGTTGTGCAGTGCGAGGGTTGTCCGCACGTCCTCATGGAGCGAGAAGCCGAGGCCGTCCTCCAGACGCCTGATCTCGCCGTCCGGGCAGCCCGGCCGCAAGGACTCGTGGTCTCCAGGAGCGTGTTCGGCCAGCCAGCCGTCGAAGCGCTGCCACAACTCGGTGAGATCAGGTATGTCGGTAGCCATGAGCGCTTCTCTACCACACGGTGATCAGTCGTCCCGTGATCAGCGCAGTGCTCGCATCCTGAGACGGACGGTGAGCGCGACGGCCACTTGTGCCAGACTGCCTTCGTGCTCTCGTTCGCCATGATTATTGGCAGCAGGCGCGCCGGTCCGCAGTGACCGCCACGTACGACCAGGTACGGGCGGACACCGTCGTCCTCGACCCGCGCGCAGACCTCTCGCACCCGCGAGGGGTTTTTCGCATTTCTGGCCCACCTACAGCCGGGAACACAGCGCGAGGGATCATTGGGGGACGGTGGAGCCGGTCATTCCGGTAACGACCGTGATCCGACGGGATCCAACAGCAGGAGCCTTGACACCATGACCGCAACCAGCGAGCTCGACGATTCGTTCCACGTCTTCGACACCACGCTGCGCGACGGCGCGCAGCGCGAGGGCATCAACCTCACCGTCGCGGACAAGCTGGCCATCGCACGGCACCTGGACGAGTTCGGCGTGGGCTTCATCGAGGGCGGCTGGCCCGGCGCCAACCCGCGGGACACGGAGTTCTTCGCCCGCGCCCGGCAGGAGATCGACTTCAAGCACGCCCAGCTCGTCGCGTTCGGCGCGACCCGCAGGGCAGGCGGCAAGGCCTCGCAGGACCCGCAGGTCAAGGCGCTCCTGGACGCGGGCGCCGACGTGATCACCCTGGTCGCCAAGTCGCACGACCGGCATGTCGAACTCGCCCTGCGCACCACGCTCGACGAGAACCTGGAGATGGTCCGGGACACCGTCTCCTACCTGTGCGAGCAGGGCCGCCGGGTGTTCGTCGACTGCGAGCACTTCTTCGACGGCTACCGCGCGAACCCCGAGTACGCCAAGGCCGTCGTACGGGCCGCCGCGGAGGCCGGCGCCTCCGTTGTGATCCTCTGCGACACCAACGGCGGCATGTTGCCGGCGCAGATCCAGGCGGTCGTCTCGACCGTGCTGGCCGACACCGGAGCCCGGCTCGGCATCCACGCCCAGGACGACACCGGCTGCGCGGTCGCCAACACCCTCGCCGCCGTCGACGCGGGCGCCACGCACGTGCAGTGCACGGCGAACGGCTACGGCGAGCGCGTCGGCAACGCCAACCTCTTCCCGGTCGTCGCGGCCCTGGAGCTCAAGTACGGCAAGCAGGTCCTGCCCGAGGGCGCGCTGCGCGAGATGACCCGGATCTCGCACGCCATCGCCGAGGTCGTGAACCTCACGCCCTCCACGCACCAGCCCTACGTCGGCGTCTCGGCCTTCGCGCACAAGGCCGGCCTGCACGCCTCGGCCATCAAGGTCGATCCGGACCTGTACCAGCACATCGACCCGGAGCGGGTCGGCAACACCATGCGGATGCTGGTCTCCGACATGGCGGGCCGCGCCTCCGTCGAGCTCAAGGGCAAGGAGCTCGGTGTCGACCTGGGCGGCGACCGCGAGCTGGTCGGCCGCGTCGTCGAGCGGGTCAAGGAGCGCGAACTCAGGGGCTACACCTACGAGGCGGCGGACGCGAGCTTCGAACTCCTGCTCCGCGCCGAGGTGCAGGGCGGCCCCCTGCGCTACTTCGAGGTCGAGTCCTGGCGGGCCATCGTCGAGGACCGCCCCGACGGCATCCACGCCAACGAGGCCACCGTCAAGCTCTACGCCAAGGGCGAGCGCATCGTCGCCACCGCGGAGGGCAACGGCCCGGTCAACGCCCTGGACCGCACCCTCCGCGTCGCGCTGGAGAAGATCTACCCGCAGCTCGCCAAGCTGGAGTTGGTGGACTACAAGGTCCGCATCCTGGAAGGCGTCCACGGCACCCAGTCCACCACCCGCGTCCTGATCTCCACCTCGGACGGCGCAGGCGAGTGGTCCACGGTGGGCGTCGCCGAGAACGTCATCGCCGCCTCGTGGCAGGCCCTCGAGGACGCGTACACCTACGGCCTGCTGCGGGCCGGGGTGGAGCCCGCGCAGTAGCAGTGGTCGCCGCGCGCGGGCGCCCACCCCGGTGGGTGCCCTACTGCAAGTGCCACTTCTGGTTGGCGGCGCCCGTGCAGCTCCAGATCTGTGCGCGGGCGCCGTTGGCCGAGGAGTTGTCGGTGACGTCCAGGCACTTGTTCGCGGCCACGTTCACGACGTCACCGGTCGACGCGTTGTACGACCACTGCTGGGCACCGGTGCCGTTGCAGTCGTAGAGCTGGACCTTCGCGCCGTCGGCCACCGAGGCGGACGTGACGTCCAGGCACTTGCCCAGCGACCGGATCGACCCGTCGCTCTGCACGGTCCACTGCTGGGCGGAGGAGCCGTTGCAGTCGTAGAGCTGCACCGCCGTGCCGTTGGCGCTCGAAGCGCCCGCCACGTCCAGGCACTTGTTCGCGAGGCCCACGAAGGAACCGGACTGCGCGCCGGTGCCGGACTGGGTGCCGTTCCAGGTGAAGGTCGCCGACGTCTTGCCCGGCAGCGAGTAAGTGGCGTGCTGCGAGCCCCAGTTGATGGTGACCGTCTTCGCGCTCGATGCGTCGTTGTAGGCGATCAGCGCCTTGGAGCCGTCGGGGTTGCGCCATGCCACGTTCGGCACCGCCGTGGACGCCGTCGAGGCGATCCGCTGCGCGCCGGGCCGTACGAACTTCGTGAGGTGGCCCATCGTGTAGTACTCGACGGTGTAGTCGACGGTCCCGCTCGTCCCGTCGCCGTTGTGCACGGTGATCAGCCCGGTGCAGGTGCCGCAACCGCCGTTGTGCGGGCCCATGTTCTGGTCCACCGCGAGGGACCACTTGGTCACCGACTTCGCCCAGTTGCGGGTGTAGTCGATGATGTTGTTCATGTCCTCGCGCTGCTGGTTGGCGATCCAGGTGCCGCCGGAGTGCTCGGTGCCGAACGCGTCCAGGTCCGGGTACTGGTTGTGGACCGTGGTCTGCTTGCCGACGCCGCTGATGTCGCTGTAGCCGTGCCAGGCGATGCCGCCGAAGTTGGGGTGGTTGCGGATCGCGGGGTCGTCGACGCTCTGGGCCGCGTAGGAGTCGTAGACGTCCCAGTTCCAGTCGTGCGCCAGGACCTTGGTCGACAGGCCCGCGGACTGCAGCTTCGGCAGCAGCTCGTTCTTCATGAAGTACGCCAGGCCGCTCGCGTTCCAGCTCATCGAGGGATAGCCGCTGCAGCAGGTCGGCTCGTTCTGCGGGGTGACGTAGGAGACGTCGATGCCCTGGTCCTTGTACGCCTGGAGGTACTTCACGAAGTAGTTGGCGTACGCCCCGTAGTCCTCCGCCTTGAGCCAGCCGCCGTTGAGCGAGCCGCTGTCCTTCATCCAGGCCGGAGCCGTCCATGGCGAGGCCATGACAGTCAGAGAGGGGTTGAGCTGGAGCGCCTGCTTGGTCAGCGGGGCGACGTCCGCGAGGTCGTGCGCGATGGAGAAGCTGTTGAGGTTCGGGTCGGTCTGCCCGGCGGGCACGTCGTCGTAGGTGTAGCCGAACCGCGCCAGGTCCGAGGCCCCCATCGGGTTGCGCAGGAACGACAGCCCGATGCCGTCCGTCGGCGAGAACAGCTTCCTCATGGTCGCGTCGCGCGTGGACTGCGAGAGCGCGCCGCTGGAGTTCATCAGCCAGGCCGCGGTGTCCGTGAAGGAGGCGCCGCCGCCGGTGAAGGTCTGGTACCGGGTGCCCTCGTCGACGGTGATGTTCTCGCCCGCGCCACCGGTCCCGGACTGGAAGGAGAACGGCGCCTGCGCCTGGAGCCCGCGCGTGACATGGCGTCCGCCGGAGTCGTCGGTGGTGGTCAGATAGGCCGTGACCTGCTCACCGGCGGCATGTGCGGGGGGAACGGCCGCGGTGAAACCGGCCGCCGAGAGCACACCGGCCAGCAGCAGCCGGAGCGCGTGGGGGGATCTTCTCATGGGGGGTGCATCCCTTCCTGACGAGACGTCTTGACGGGCCTGCGGGACCTGGTTGACTCACGAGTTAACTCACGGTGTGATCTAAGTCATGAGTGAACCGCTCGAGGCAGAGTGAACCAGAGAGTCGGGGGGAGGTCCATACCAAGAATCGCCCTGCTCCTCTCGGCGGGATGTCGGCGTCATCCCTGACCGGTTTTGGACGGCTTCGGGTAGCTTCGGACCATGAAGCACGGCGTACGGACCCGAAGCCTCCCGGGGCTGCTCCTGGCCCTGCTGCTCGCGGCGCTGACCGTACTGACGACAGCACCCGCGCCCGCCTCCGCGGCCACCGACGTCTCGGCGATCGCCGAGGCCCTGCGCAAGGGCCCCGTCTACGTCGACCCGGCTGCCTCCGCCCAGCTGTCGTCCGCCGACGCGGACGCCCTGGCCAAGCAGATCAAGCACGCGGACAAACCGCTGTTCGTCGTGGTCCTCCCGGCCGGCTACCCGACCGACAACCTCTTCCCGAACCTGCGCACCGCCACCGGCATCACCGGCCTGTATGCCATCCGCCTCGGGGACCGCTTCGACGCCAAGGCCGACTCCGCGGTCCTGCCGCGCACGGCCGTACGGAACCTGGTCACCAGCGTGCGCGGCGAGAAGAACGCCGACACCCAGCTCACCGACTTCACTGGCCGCGCGCTCGCCAACCTCGGCGGCAAGGCCCCCGCCACCTGGGGTTCCTCCTCCAGCGGCAACGGCGTCTCCTCCACCGCGCTGATCACCACGGCCGCCGTGCTGGTGGCCGCCGGCGCGGGCGCGTACGCCCTGGTGCGCCGCAACCGGCGCCGGCACGAGGAGGAGCAGCACGCGGCCCTGGAGCGGCTCCGCGTCGTCGTCGACGAGGACATCACCGCCTTCGGCGAGGAGCTGGACCGCCTCGACTTCCACCCCGCCGAGGCGGGCGCCGACGACGCGATGCGCGCCGACTACGAACGCGCGCTGGACGCCTACGAGCAGGCGAAGTCCCTGATGGGCCAGGCGCGCAGACCCGAGGACGTGCGCGCGGTCACCCAGGCCCTGGAGGACGGCCGCTTCAGCCTCGCCCAGCTGGCCGCGCGCCGGGAGCGCCGCCCGCTGCCCGAGCGCCGCCCGCCCTGCTTCTTCGACCCGCGCCACGGCCCCTCGGTCACCGACGCCGCCTGGACGCCGCCGGGCGGCACCCCGCGCGAGGTCCCGGTCTGCGCGGCCGACGCCACCCGTCTCGCGGACGGCCGCGACCCCGCGGTCCGCGAGGTCGACACCGCCGACGGCCGCCGCCCTTACTGGGACGCGGGTCCGGCCTACGGCCCCTGGGCGGGCGGCTACTTCGGCGGCGGCCTGCTGCCCGGACTCCTGGTCGGCACCCTGCTCGGAAACATGATGGCCACCCCTGCCTACTCGGCCGACTACGGCTCCGGATACGGCGACTTCGGCAGCGGCTACGACGGCGGTGGCTACGACGGCGGTGACGTCTCCGGCGCGGACTTCGATGCCGGGGACTTCGGCGGCGGCTTCGGCGACGGCGGGGGAGGGGACGCCGGGGGCGGCGGGGACTTCGGCGGCGGGTTCTGAAGGAGCCGGGCGCGGGGTGGTGAGGGACGCGGGCGCCGGGTGGTGAGGGACCCGGGCACTGGTTTCTGAATGAGCCGGGCGCCGGGGCGGTTCAGTCCGCCTCCGCCAGCCGCTCCATCACCGCGGCCGCCAGCTCCAGCACGCCGCGCTCGGTGGGGCTCAGCGACTCCAGCGCACCGGCGAGCCAGGCGTCCCGCTGAGCCATGTCCCGCTCCAGCGCCCGCAGACCCTGACCGGTCAGCGACAGCACGGACCGGCGCCGGTCCGCCGTGCCCGGCTCGCGCACGATCAGCCCCGTCGCCTCCAGTTCGGCGAAGACCCGGGTCAGCGACTGCGGACGCTGCCGCTCGGCCGCGGCGACCGCGCCGGGTGTCGCCGGTCCGTGCCGGTGCAGATGCCCGAGCACATACAGCTGGTTGGCACTCAGACTCCCGTCACCGCGTTCCTGCCGCATCCGGCGGTTGAGACGGACGACACTGCGGCGGAGGTGGGCGGCTTCGGGGAGGCGGTCCATGAGGAGATCGTACGCGAATACTTACTATCAGAAGACCTCACGCGCCTTATTAGGCGAGGAAATGGCCGTAGTATCGATCGAGTGACCGTGAAACTAATACGCAATGCGTACGAAGCGGCGCTGACGATGACCGCCGTGCTGCTCACCTGGGGCGCCGCCCTGGCGCTGGAGGGCGCCGCAGGACTGCACACCGATGTGCTCGTCCTCGCGGTCGCCCTGGCCCTCACCCTCGCCAGGAGCCAGCGCACCGCCGACACCCGGCGCAGGCTCACCGCGCTCGTACTGCTGCCCGCGGCGGCCGGTGCCTCGATCCTCGTCGGCCGGCTGATCGCCTCGCACTACGCGGCCGGTGCCGCCGTCTTCACGGCCGGCCTCTCGCTGGCCATCTGGATCCGCCGCTACGGTCCCGCCGCCACCAAGGCCGGCACGCTGATCACCCTCCCGCTGATCGCCCTCCTCGTCACCCCCGGCCCCGCTCTGCCGGCCGAGGCGCAGAGCGGGCTGACGACCTGGTTCTGGTCGGCGCTGGTCGGCGCGGTGGCGTGCTGCTCGATCTGGCTGGTGCAGGGGCTGGGGGACCGGTTCGGGCCCTGGCGCGCCGAACCCGCCCCCGAGGGGCCGCGCCGCCGCTCCCGGCTCCACCCCCGCCCCAGCACCCGGATGGCCCTGCAGATGGCGGCCGGTGTCGCGGCCGCCTTCGCCCTCGGCCATCTGTTCTTCGACGACCACTGGCCCTGGGTGGTGCTGACCGCGTACGTCGCCGCGAGCGGCAACCGGGGCCGGACCGACGTACTGCGCAAGGGAGTCGAGCGCCTCGCCGGCGCCGTCGTCGGAACGCTGCTGGCGACGGGTGTCGCGGCGGCCGGGGTCACGGGACATGCCGCGGTGGCGCTGATGTTCGCCGTCCTCGCCGTGGCCCTGTGGCTGCGCCCCCTCAACTACGCCTACTGGGCCGCCGGAATGACCTGTGCCCTCTCCCTCCTCCTCGGCTACTTCGGCCAGGACGCCCAGCACCTCCTCCCCACCCGCCTGGAGGGCATCGCGGTCGGCGCCGTCCTGTCGGTGGCGTCCGCATGGTGGCTGCTGCCGGTGCCGCGGAGGCGTACGGCCGCATGACGGCGGCGCCCTCGTCCGGGAACGCCGCCGCCCACGACGGGCGCGCCGGTTCAGCCCGTTCGCGGGACGACCAGGCCCGTCTCGTACGCCATCACGACCGCCTGGGTGCGGTCGCGCAGGCCCAGCTTCGACAGGATGCGGCTGACATGGGTCTTCACGGTCTCCTCGCCGACGCGGAGGCGTTCGGCGAGTTCCGGGTTGGACAAGCCCTCGGCAAGCAGGCGCAGTACGTCGGTCTCGCGCGGGGTCAGGGCCGCGAGTGTGCCGCCCGCCGGGGTCCTCGGCCGCATCCGGGCGAACTCGGCGATCAGCCGCCGGGTGATCCCCGGGGCGAGCAGCGCCTCGCCGGCGGCGACCACCCGTACCGCGTCGAAGAGCCGCTCCGCGGTCACGTCCTTCAGCAGGAACCCGCTGGCCCCGGCCGTCAGCGCGTCGTACACGTGCTCGTCGAGGTCGAAGGTGGTGAGCACCAGCACGCGCGGCGCGTCAGGGCCGCTGTGCAGCTTCGCGGTCGCCTCGATGCCGTCCATCACCGGCATGCGCACATCCATGAGGACCACGTCCGGCGTCCGCTCCCGGCACACCCGCACCGCCTCGGCCCCGTCCCGCGCGGTGCCGACCACCGTGAAGTCGCCCTGGGTGGCGAGGAGTCCGGCGTATCCGGCGCGGACCACCTCATGGTCGTCGGCGACGACGATGCGGATGCTCATGCGAGGACCTCCGCACGGACGGGCAGCCGGGCTTCGATCACGAAGCCGCCGCCGTGCGCCGAACCCGTGCGCAGGGTGCCGCCGACCGTCGCCGCCCGTTCGCGCATGCCGAGCAGACCGTGCCCGGGGGTACCGGCCGCCACGGCACCGGGCCCGTTGTCGCGGATGCGTACCACCAACTCGTCCGGGCCGTACCGCAGTTCGACGTCCACGGCCGCGCCCGGCGCATGCCGCCGCGCATTGGTCAGCGCCTCCTGGACGATCCGGTACGCGGTGACCTCGACACCGGGGTCGAGCGCGGTGACCGGTCCGCTGACGATCAGCCGGGTCGTCGACCCGGCCGCCTCCCGCGACGCGTCGAGAAGCTCCATCAGCTGACCGAGCCCCGGCTGCGGCCTGCGCCGCACACCGGAGTCCTCCTCGGCGGCGTCCTCCCGCAGCACCCCCAGCAGCCGGCGCATCTCCGTCAGGGCGGTACGGGCCGTGTCCCCGATCGCCAGGAACCGGCTCGCACCCTCGGGCGGCAGACCGGGCGTGGTCAGCCGCGCGTTCTCCGCCTGCACCGCGATCATCGAGATGTGGTGCGCCACGACATCGTGCAACTCCCGTGCGATACGCGCCCGTTCACCCCGGGCCGCATGTTCCAGCCGGCTGTCCGCGAACGCCCGCTCGGTCGCACTGTGCGCCAGGACGGTGCTGCGCACATGCCGGGTGATGCCGGTCGCCGCAGCGGCCGACGCGAGCGTGGTGAGCAGGACGGCGACGACCCGCGCACTGTCCTGGTCGGCGAACAGCGCGACCAGCACGTACGGCACGACGAAGATCCCGCCCAGCAGCGGCCGTCCCGCCCGCGCCGGCACGTACACGCAGATCAGCTGGGCGACGGCGGCCCCAGCGGTGAGCGCCTGGAACGGCACCAGGGCCAGCACGCAGGCGGCGCTCACGGCGATCGCCGCCCCGGCCCGGCCGCCCCGCCCGCCGCCGAGGACGAAGGCGAGGGGCAGCGTCGTGGCGAGGGCGAGCACCAGCACCACGGCGAGACTGCTGTGCGGACTGCCGCTGCGGACCAGCCCTTCGGCCACGGACAGCACGGCGAGACCCGCGGCGGCACCCAGCGGCGTACGGGCACCGCTCAGCACCGCCCGCGCCCACGTCCCCGCCGCAGCCGCGAAACCCGGCGGCGCCGAAGCGGCCGGACCCCGTCTCTCCTCGCCCACCCGGCCATTGTGCCCAGCCCACCCCCGCCCGGCGTCCCCCTCGTGAGGGACCTCCCGGGCGTGACGACACCGCACGCCCCCGCCCCTAGCCTCCCTTCCCATGAGCGACGCAACGATCGAGGTCCTGGACCTGCGCAAGCGGTACGGCCGGACCCTCGCGGTCGACGGCCTGTCCTTCAGGGTCGAGCCCGGCACGGTCACCGGCTTCGTCGGACCGAACGGCGCGGGCAAGTCCACCACCATGCGGGCCCTGCTGGGCCTGGACGCCCCCGACGAGGGCGCCGCCCTCATCGGCGGCCGCCCCTACCACGCCCTGCGCACCCCTCTCCTGGAGGTAGGCGCCCTGCTGGACGCCGCCGCCCTGCACCCGGCCCGGCGCGGCCGGGACCACCTGCGCTGGCTCGCCCACTCCCACGGGCTGCCCGCCGGCCGGGTCGACGAGGTCCTGGAACAGGTCGGCATGGAGACGGCCGCCCGCCGCAGGGCCGGCGGCTACTCCCTCGGCATGCGCCAGCGCCTCGGCCTGGCCGCCGCGCTCCTCGGCGACCCCCCGGTCCTGCTCCTGGACGAACCCGTCAACGGCCTCGACCCCGAAGGCATCCAGTGGATGCGCACCCTGCTGCGCACCCTCGCCGCCGAGGGCCGTGCCGTCCTCGTCTCCAGCCATCTGATGAGCGAACTGGAGGACACCGCCGACCACTTGGTGGTCATCGGGCGGGGCCGCCTGATCGCCGACACGGCCGTCTCCGACCTCCTGGCCGCCGCCTCCGGCGACCGCGTACGGCTGCGCACCGACGCCCGTGCGCGCGCCATGGAACTGCTCACCGCACAGGGCGCCACGGTCGCCGTCACCGGTCGCGACACCCTCACCGTCACCGGGTTGCGGGCGGGCCGGATCGTGGAGCTGCTCAACGCCGACGACGTGCCCTTCACCGAAGTGGGCGCGCACCGGGCGACGCTGGAGGAGGCGTACATGGAACTCACCCGGGACGCCGTCGAGTTCACGGCCTCCGCGGGCACGGACGAGGTGGCCTCATGACGACGCCGACCCTCACCCCGTACCGCTCCCGCCTGCATCCGGCGCGGGCCGGATTCGGCCGCCTCCTGCACGCCGAGTGGACCAAGTTCCGCACCGTCCGCGCCTGGCCGGTCGTCCTGGGCGTCGCCGTCGTCGCGGTCGTCCTCATCTGCCGGCTCGGCGCGAGCGGCTCCAGCACCAGCGGCGGCGGCCCCCAGACCTTCGGCCCCGGCGGCGAACGCGTCGTCGACCTCTTCCGCTTCGCCCACCGCCCGCTGACCGGCGACGGCAGCATCACCGTCCGCGTCACGGGACTGAAGAGCGCCGACAGCAGGAGCATCGAACCCTGGGCCAAGGCCGGCATCATCGTCAAGCAGAACCTCCAGGAGGGCTCCGCCTACGCGGCGGTCATGGCCACCCCGGCCCACGGCATCCGTATGCAGTGGAACTTCACCCACGACACGGCGGGCTCGGCGTCCGACGTCGCGACCGCCCCGCACTGGCTGCGCCTGACCCGGCGCGGAGAGCACCTCACCGGCTACGAGTCCGCCGACGGCCGCACCTGGTCGAAGATCAAGGACGTACGACTGCCGGGCCTGCCGCGCACCGTGCAGGTCGGTCTCCTCGCCGGCACCCCCGCCCACAACAACGTCCACCGCGCCTTCGGCGGCACCAGCGAGACCTACGGCGGCGGCCTGGTGACCGGCACCTACGACCATCTCGCCCTGAAGGGCACCTCCACCGCCACCGCATGGAAGAGCACCGACGTCGGAGGCCCCGTACCCAACGGCCCCACACCCCAGGACGCGCAACCCGGCCGCACGAACGTCTCGCCCTCCGGCACCTACACCCTCACCGGCCGCGGCGACATCGCACCGGCCGAGGACGGCCCCGACATGGTCCAGATGAGCTTCCAGGGAGTCTTCGTCGGCATCCTGTTCATGGTCGCGCTCGGCACGCTCTTCGTGACCGGCGAATACAAACGGGGCCTGATCCGTACGACGTTCACGGCGACACCGGCCCGGCTGAAGGTGCTCGCCGCCAAGACGACCGTGATCGCCGCCGTGACCTTCGCGGCCGGCCTCCTCGCCACCGCCGTCGGCTTCAGCCTCGCCCAAAGCGTCCTGCGCCACAACGGCTTCACCCCACCGGAGTTCCCCGACCTCTCCCTGCTTCAGAACCCGGCGCTGCGCGCGGTGGTGGGCAGCGCGGCCCTGCTCTCCCTGGTGGCGGTCCTCGCCCTCGGCGTCGCGGCCGTACTGCGCAACAGCGCGGGCACCATCGCGGTGGTGGTGGCGCTGGTGATCCTGCCGCAGATCCTCTCCTTCGCCTTCCCGCTGCCCGCCGCCCAGTGGCTGCTGCGGGTCACCCCGGCGGCGGCGTTCGCGATCCAGCAGGGCGTCACGCGCTATCCGCAGGTGGACCACAACTGCTTGCCGGAGAGCGGCTGTTACCCGCTGTCCCCGTGGCACGGCTTCGCCGTCCTCGCCGCCTACGCCGTGGCCGCCCTGCTGCTCGCGGCCTGGCGACTGCGCCGGAGGGACGCATGAGGTGGCTGCACGCGGAGTGGACCAAGCTCCGTACCCTGCCGAGCACTTGGTGGCTGCTCGCCTCGACCGTGCTGCTGACCGTGGCCGTGGGCGCCGCGGCGGCCTCCTCCCTCACCAGCGGGGTCTGCCCGTCCCCCGACGCCTGCCACGAGGACACGGTGAAACTCAGCCTGACGGGGGTGTGGCTGGGCCAGGCGACCTGTCTGGTCCTGGGCGTGCTGTCGATGGGCTCGGAGTACGGCACGGGCACGGTCCGTACGACGCTCTCGGCGATGCCGCTGCGCTGGCGCCTGCTGGCCGCGAAGGCGGCGGCGCTCGCGCTGCTCACCGCGGCGACCGGAACGGTGGCGATCACCGCCGCGCTGTGGACGGCCCGCCTCGTCCTCCCGGTACGGGGACCCACGTTGCGCGCGACCATCGGCTCGGTCCTCGTCCTCACGCTGGTGGCCCTGCTGGGCCTGGCCCTCGCCACCCTCCTGCGGGACACCGCGGCCGGCATCACGCTCGGCCTGGGCCTCCTCTACGTGGTGCCCCTGCTCGCCGACCTCCTCGGCTCCCCGCTCTGGCGCCACCGCCTGCACCGCTGGACTCCCATGCCGGCCGCCCTCTCCATCCAGGCCACCCGCAACCTGAACCACCTACCGATCGCCCCCTGGCCCGGCCTCGGCGTACTGGCGGCCTACGCCGCGGGCCTGCTGCTGGCCGGGGGAGTGGCGTTCAGACTGCGGGACGCCTGAGGGCGTCCACTGCCGGGGGAGCTACCGGGAGGGGGAACACGACGCATGCACGACCGAACGCCCGCCCCCCTGATGCGGGGGAGCGGGCGCTCTCAAGTGCGTGTGCGGGTGCGTGTGCTGTGAAATCGCGGGCGGGCCGGATCTAACATCGAACGCCCGGGCGGGCTGGATCAGGCGTTCCTGATCGCCGAGATGTCGAAGTTCAGCTTGATCTTGTCGGAGACCAGCACGCCGCCCGTCTCCAGTGCGGCGTTCCAGGTCAGGCCCCACTCCGAGCGCAGGATCTCCGCCTTGCCCTCGAAGCCGACGCGCTCGTTGCCGAAGGGGTCCTTCGCGGCGCCGTTGAACTCGAGGTCGATGGTGATCGGCTTGGTCGTGCCGAGGATCTCCAGGTCACCGGTGATGCGGTAGTCCTCGCCGCCGAGGGACTCCGCCTTGGTGGAACGGAAGGTCATGGTCGGGAACTCGTCGGTCTTGAAGAAGTCCGCGCTCTTGAGATGGCCGTCGCGGTCGGCGGAACCCGTGTCGATGCTGTCCATCTTGACGTCGATGGTGGCGGTGGACGCGGACGGGTCGCTGCCGTCCAGGTGCAGCGAGCCGGTGAAGTCGTCGAACGTGCCCTTGACGTTGGTGACCATGGCGTGCCGGACCGTGAAACCGATCGTCGAGTGAGCGGTGTCGATCGTGTAGTCGCCGGTCAGCGCAGCCAGCTCGGGGGTCGCCATGACGCACTCCTTCGGGTTGAAGTTGAATGTTGTACTACCTAACGGGAGCGACCGTAGACCTATTCCCTTTAACCTTCAACATCATCCGCGGTGTGTTGGCGGGAGGCTCCTGTGGTGGTAGATGCACAGGGCATGAACCCACACCGCAGAGGCTCCATGAGACCCACGCGCAGGGCCGTCCTCCTCGCCGCCGCTCTCCTCGCCGCGGCCGCTCCCGCCGCTCGCGCCGCCGGGACCGACCCCTACGAGACCCTCCGCCTCCGCTGGCTCGACCTCGCCCTCGGCACCGGCTACGACCCCACGGCCGAGCCGTACGCCTCCCGCCTGGCCCAGACCGGCGAACTCGCCCGCGCGGTGCAGGCGACCATGGCCCCCACCCCCACCTCGCTGTGGCCCGGCTACCCCTACGACCCGCCCACCGGCATCACCCAGAGCTACAGCCGCCTGTGGACGATGACCCAGGCCTATCTCCAGCAGGGCACCGGCTCCACCGGCGACCCGGCCCTCCTCGCGGACGTCCTGCGCGGCCTCGACCACCTCTCCGCCACCGTCTACAACCCCTCCACCACCCGCTACGGCAACTGGTGGGAGTGGCAGATCGGCAGCCCCCGCCTGCTGATGGACATCGTGGCCGCGCTCCGGGACCACCTCGGCGACGAGCAGACCGCCGCGGCCTGCGCCGCCGTCGACCACTTCATCCCCGACTCCATGCTCACCGACTACTCCGGCACCTCCACCGGCGCCAACCGCGTCGACCTGTGCCGCTCGGTCGCCCTGCGCGGCATCCTGGGCCGCGCGGACGCGAAGATCGCGCTCGCCCGGGACGCGCTCTCACCGGTCTTCCCCTACGTCACCCAGGGCGACGGGCTGTACGCGGACGGTTCGTTCGTGCAGCACACCTGGGTCGCGTACTCGGGGACGTACGGACAGGTCATGCTCGACGGCCTCGGGCGCCTCTTCACGCTCCTCGCCGGCTCCGACTGGGAGGTGACCGACCCGAACCGGCAGATCGTCCTGGACAGCGTCGAGCACGCCTACGCGCCGCTGATCCACGACGGCCTGGTGATGGACTGCGTCAACGGCCGTGCCATAAGCCGGGGTTACCTCAAGAGCGACGACCTGCACGTCATGCGCAGCGACCACTTCCACGGGCAGGGCATCATCGCCGCGATCGCGCTCCTGGCCGGCGGGGCGAGCGACGCAGAACGCGAGCGCTGGCAGTCGTACGTCAAGGGCTGGATCGAGCGGGACACGGTGACGCCGATCCTGACGGCCCCGCAGTTCGGCGTCGCCGACCTGGCCCGGCTGCACGCGGTCGCCGACGCCCCGGTCCCGGCCGCTCCCGAGCCCCTCGGTCACCGGCTCTTCCCGGCGATGGACCGCGCCGTGCACCGCGGAACCGGCTTCACGGCGAGCATCGCGATGTGCAGCGACCGCATCACGTACTACGAGTGCGGCAACGGCGAGAACCCGCGCGGCTGGCACACCGGCGCAGGGATGCTCTCCTGGTGGCCCGCCGGCCGGTCCGACCAGTACACCGACTGGTTCTGGCCCACCGTCGACTGGTACCGCCTGCCCGGCACCACCGTCTCCACCCTGCGGTTGCCGGACAAGGCGGGCGGCGAGTGGGGCGCGCCCAAGCCGGACGTCCGCTGGGTCGGCGGCACGACGGACGGCACCTACGCGGCCGTCGGCCAGGATCTGCGGGGCCTCGGCTCGACGCTGCGGGCCCGCAAGTCCTGGTTCTGCGCCGCGGACGCGGTGATCTGCCTCGGCGCGGGCATCACCTGCACCGACGGCGTCCCGGTCGAGACGATCGTCGACAACCGCAATCTGGGCGAGGGCGGCACCCAGGAGTTCGTACGCGGCCACGGCTGGGCCCATCTGGAGGACCACGGCGGCTGGTTGGTCCCCGGCGGCGGCCTGCACACCCTGCGCGAGGACCGCACCGGCGCCTGGTCGGACATCAACACCACCAGCACGACGGAACGGGCCACCCGCCGCTGGCAGACCCTCTGGCTCGACCACGGCACCGACCCCCAGGAGGCGGCCTACGTCTATGTCCTCATGCCCGGCGCCTCCCGCCGAGCGGTCGCGGCCCGTGCCGCCGACCGCCACTGGCTGTCGGTCCTCGCCAACGACGACGCCCGTCAGGCGGTCCAGGTCCCTTCCCTGGGCCTGACGGCCGCCAACTTCTGGCAGAGCGGCACGGCGGGCCCGCTGACCGTCTCGGCGGCCGCGAGCGTGCTGCTGCGTCGGCACGGCCGGACCGCTACCCTCTGCGTGAGCGAACCACCCCGAACGGGTGAACCGTTCGAGATCATCTGGGATCGTCCGGTCCGCGGGGTGGTGCGGGCCGACGACACCGTGGAAGTCCTGTCCACCGGCCGCCGCCTGATCCTCCGGATTGCCCCAGGAGTGTCATGTGCGACGCACCGGTGTGAGGTGTCTCTCCACTGACGGCTTTGTGAGACCTCCACAAGCCGGATGCCCTCTGAGCAGTCGGAACGCCTGCATGCCGTCCAGGTTCTGTTCAGGGGTACCAGGAAAACGGGCCGGAGACTGTGAGGAGTCGACGGCTCGCATTCCCCTGTCGGCTTCGTAAGGTCACTACATGACCGTTTTGGATGAGGCGCCGAGTGAGTCGACGGGTGAGCCGGCGGACGCCCGCGGGCGTGTCGCCGAGCTGCACGAGATCCGTGCCCGGGCGCTGGCCGG
>NZ_JAFJSY010000120.1 GCF_019857225.1 Streptomyces plumbidurans | reverse complement strand
AGCGCCCGGCCGCCGACCCGCACGCCGGGCTTGTCGGCGCCGCCGAGCCGGCGGCCGGCGCCCCCGGCGAGCACGACCGCGTCGTACGCGGCAGCCGCGCCCCGATCGCCGGAGGAGTCGTGCCCGATGGACTCGTGCCCGGAGGACTCGTGCGAGGTCATCCCACGAGTATGCGTGTCCCTGCGATCACAGGGAACGTGTCGGGGCCGCCGCCGTCAAAGAGTGCGCAGCAGGACCGCCGGCTGTTCCACGCAGTCCGCCACGTAGCGCAGGAAGCCGCCCGCCGTGCCGCCGTCGCACACCCGGTGGTCGAAGGTGAGCGAGAGCTGGACGACCTGGCGGACGGCCAGTTCGCCCTCGTGCACCCATGGCTTGGGGACGATGCGGCCGACGCCGAGCATGGCGGCCTCGGGGTGGTTGATGATCGGCGTGGAGCCGTCGACGCCGAACACGCCGTAGTTGTTCAGCGTGAACGTGCCGCCGGTGAGGTCGGCCGGGGTGAGGCTTCCCGCGCGGGCCGCCTCGGTCAGCCGGGCGAACTCCGCGGTCAGCGCCTCGGCGTCGCGCGCGTGCGCATCCCGTACGACGGGGACGACGAGGCCTCGCTCGGTCTGTGCGGCGAAGCCGAGGTGCACGTGATCGAGCCGGACGATCTCCCTGGCCTCCATGTCGACCGTGGAGTTCAGCTCGGGGAAGCGGGCCAGGGCGGCGGTGCAGATGCGGGCCAGCAGCGCGAGCAGGGAGATCTTCTGCCCGCCCGCCGCGTTCATCGCGGTGCGCGCACGCATCATTTCGGTCGCGTCGGCGTCCACCCAGCAGGTCGCGTCCGGTATCTCGCGGCGGCTGCGGGAGAGCTTGTCGGCGACGGCGCCGCGCACGCCCTTGAGGGGGACGCGCAGGCCGGTGCCGGTGGGCGCTGCGACGGTGGCGGGGGCGGGCGCGGACGTCACACGGGTGGGGGCCTCGGCGGGGGGTTCGGACATCCGTGCCTGCGGCTGGGCCGTCCGTCCCTGCGCCTGGGCGGCACGCAGCGCGTCCTCCACGTCCGCCCGCAGGATCAGTCCGTCCGGGCCGGTGCCCGTCATGTCCCTGAGGTCCAGGCCGTTCTGCCGGGCGAGCCTGCGAACCAGAGGGGAGATCACGGGGACGGGGCCGTCCGCCGTCCGCGGGGCTTCGGCGCCTCCGTTCACCTCGCGGGGCGCTGCGGGCGCCGGCTCTCCGGGCCTGACCCTGCGGCGGCGCGCGGGCGCCTCCGAAGTGCCGTACCCCACCAGGACGTTGCCCGAGCCCTCGGTCTCGGCGCCGGCGTCGGTCTCGCCGTCGGTGGCCGGTGCGCCCACGGCCACGGTGATCAAGGGTGCCCCGACGGGCAGTTCGGCGCCCTCCTCGCCGAAGCGGGCGGTGACGACCCCGCCGTAGGGACAGGGCACCTCGACCATCGCCTTGGCGGTCTCGACCTCGACGACCGGCTGGTCGATGGAGACGAGGTCGCCGACCTCGACCAGCCAGCGCACGATCTCCGCCTCGGTGAGCCCCTCCCCGAGGTCGGGGAGCTTGAACTCCAGGCTGTGCATGTCAGAAGTGCGTGCCATCAGCTCTCGGCCTCCCACTGCAGACGCGCCACGGCGTCCAGGATCCGGTCCACGCCGGGCAGGTGGTGGCGCTCCAGCATCGGCGGCGGGTAGGGGATGTCGAATCCGGCCACGCGCAGCACCGGCGCCTCCAGGTGGTGGAAGCAGCGCTCCGTGATCCTGGCCGCGATCTCCCCGCCCGGGCCGCCGAACCCGCCCGACTCGTGCACGACGACCGCGCGTCCGGTCCGCCGCACCGAGGCGCAGACCGTCTCGTCGTCGAAGGGCACCAGGGAGCGCAGGTCGACGACTTCGAGGTCCCAGCCCTCGGCTGCCGCCGCCTCGGCGGCTTCGAGGCAGACGGGCACCGACGGGCCGTAGGTGATGAGCGTGGCGCTCCGGCCGGAGCGCCGCACCACCGCGCGGCCTATGGGTTCAACGTCCGTCGGGTGGTCCGGGTTCCAGGAGTCCTTCGACCAGTACAGCCGCTTGGGCTCCAGGAAGACGACCGGGTCGTCGGAGGCGATCGCGGCGCGCAGCAGGCCGTAGGCGTCGGCGACCGTGGCGGGCGTGACGACATGGAGCCCCGGAGTCGCCATGTAGTACGCCTCGGAGGAGTCGCTGTGGTGCTCGACGCCGCCGATGCCGCCGCCGTAGGGGATGCGGATGGTGAGGGGCAGGGGCATGGCGCCGCGGCTGCGGTTGCGCATGCGGGAGACATGGCTGACCAGCTGCTCGAACGCGGGGTAGGCGAACGCGTCGAACTGCATCTCCACGACCGGCCTGAGGCCGTACATCGCCATGCCCACGGCGGTGCCGAGGATGCCCGCCTCGGCCAGCGGGGTGTCCGTGCAGCGGTCCTCGCCGAACTCCTCGGCGAGTCCGTCGGTGACCCGGAAGACACCGCCGAGGGTGCCGACGTCCTCGCCCATGACGTGGACGGCGGGGTCGGCGGCCATGGCGTCGCGCAGCGCGCGCGTGAGGGCCTGCGCCATGGTGGCCGGCTTGACGGCGACGGTGGTCATCGGTGCCCGCCTTCCTGCTCGGCGTGCAGCTCGGCCTGCAACTGGGCCTGCTGTTCGCGCAGTTGCGGGGTGGGCTCCGCGTAGACGTGCGCGAAGAGGTCCATGGGGTCGAGCACCGGGTCCTGGTTCATGTGCTCGCGCAGGTCGGCGGCCATCGCCTCGGCGGCGTCGCGGGCCGCCTTCATGCCGTCCTCGTCGAGCAGGCCGCGCTCGGTCAGCTCGTGCTCCAGGAGGGCGATCGGGTCGTGCGCCCGCCAGGCCTCGACCTCGCTGTCGCCGCGGTAACGCGTCGCGTCGTCGGCGTTGGTGTGGGCGTCGATGCGGTACGTGATCGCCTCGATCAGCGTGGGACCGCCGCCCTCCCGCGCGCGGCTCACGGCGGCGCTGACCACCTCGTGCACGGCGGCCGCGTCGTTGCCGTCGACCAGGCGTCCCGGCATGCCGTAGCCGACGGCCTTGTGGGCCAGCGACGGCGCCGCAGTCTGCTTGGCAAGCGGGACGGAGATGGCGAAGCCGTTGTTCTGGACGAAGAAGACGACCGGGGCCTGCCAGACGGCGGCGAAGTTCAGCGCCTCGTGGAAGTCGCCCTCGCTGGTGCCGCCGTCGCCGACCATGGCGAGCGCGACCACGTCGTCGCCCTTGAGGCGAGCGGCGTGCGCGAGGCCCACGGCGTGCGGGAGCTGGGTGGCGAGCGGGGTGCTCAGGGGCGCCACGCGGTGCTCGCGCGGGTCGTAGCCGGTGTGCCAGTCGCCGCGCAGCAGAGTCAGTGCCTGGACGGGGTCCAGGCCGCGGGCGACGGCGGCCAGCGTGTCCCGGTAGCTGGGGAAGAGCCAGTCCTGCTCCCGCAGGGCCAGCGCGGCGGCGACCTCGCCGGCCTCCTGGCCGGTGCTGGAGGGGTAGACGGCCAGGCGGCCCTGCTTGGTGAGGGCGGTCGCCTGCGTGTTGAACCTGCGGCCGCGGACCAGTTCCGCGTACAGCCGGCGCAGCAGGGCCGGGTCGGCCTTCGCGGCCGCCTCGGTGCCGAGGACGCGGTGGGGCTCGGCGTCGGGCAGCAGCGGCGCGGGGTCCGTGCGGGGCTGCCAGGCGGGCGGCGGGGATGGCCGGTAGGCCCCCCGCTGCTCCATGACCGTCATGACGGCACCTCCTCGTGGGAGCGGCTTGCGGCGCACCGCGGCATTGTGGTGCGCCTCACCTACCGATTGTTCGGTCGCCGACACATTTTGGCTACAGGCGGCTTCACGCTGTGGACAAACGGTTCTCCACAGCCTGGAATGAAAGCAGTACGTCCATGGCAGGGAGGCGGGGGGACATGGCACCTGAACAAATGGCCGAGGGGCCGGAGGGCACCACCGCCCTGCCGCCCGCCCGTCCCCTCGACGCGATCGACCTGGACATCCTGCAGATGCTCCAGGCCGACGGCCGGGCCTCGATACGGTCGGTCGCCGAACGGGTGCATGTCTCGCGGGCCAACGCCTACGCCCGCATCAACCGTCTCATCGAGGACGGCGTCATCCGCGGGTTCGGTGCCCGCGTCGACCATGAACGCGCAGGTCAGGGCACCTCGGCGTACATCACCCTGAAGATCGTCCAGAACTCCTGGCGCACGGTGCGCGAACAGCTCACCCAGCTGCCAGGGGCCTCGCACATCGCCCTGGTGGGCGGTGACTTCGACGTGCTGCTGCTGGTGCACACCTCGGACAACCGGGCGCTGCGCGAGCTGGTGCTCACCCGGCTCCAGGCCATTCCCGAGGTGCTCAGCACGCGCACGCTGCTGGTGTTCGAGGAGGAGGACCTGGAGCCGCAGGGCTGAACCCGCCGGCGTTCACCCCGCGCGCTCAGCCCTCTTTCCGCAGCCCTCCGAAGACCAGCCGCACGACCGCGTCGGCCACTTCGCGCTCGTCCATGCCGCGTCCGTCCGGCCGGTACCACTCGACGATCGAGTTGATCATCCCGAAGACCAGCCGGGTCGCGAGCCGCACCTCCACGTCCGCGCGCACGTCCCCGTCGGCGGCCGCCGCCTTCAGCAGCTCGGCCACCCGGTGGTCGAAGTCGCGGCGCCGCTCCAGCGCCCAGCGCTCGGTGCCGGTGTTGCCGCGCACCCGCAGCAACAGCGTCACGTACGGCAGCTCGCCGATCAGCACCTCGACCATGCGCCGCACGACGTACTCGAGCCGCTCGGCGGCCCGCCCCACGCGCGCGTGCTCCTCGTCGAGGATCCCGAACAGGCCGTCCAGCGCCCGGCTCACGGCCCTGCGCAGCAGCTCCTCCTTGCCGGCCACATGGTGGTATATCGACGACTTGGAGATGCCGGCCGCCCTGGAGAGGTGCTCCATGGAGGTGCCGTCGTAGCCGCGCTCGATGAAGACCTGTACGGCGACGGAGAGCAGCGTCTCCGGCGTGTACGTGTCGCGCTTGGCGGTGGTCATGAAGTGCTGCCCTCCCGCTTGTCGGAGGCGTACGCGTGGCGGTACAGCGCGAGGGAGGGCGCGTAGCGCCCGGAGGGGTCTCGCAGGTGCAGGTCGTCGAGGAGGGCGTACGCCCAGTTGCGGCCGAGCCTGCGGCTCCACTCGAACGGTCCGAGCGGGTAGTTGACGCCCAGGCGCATCGCCGTGTCGATGTCCTCCTCGGTGGCCACACCCTTGGCTACGGCGTCGTGCGCGAGGTCGACGATCCGGGCGACCGTGCGGGCCACGATCATGCCGGGGACGTCTCCGATGACGCTGACCTTCTTGCCGAGCGCCTGGAAGAGACCGATGGCCTCGGAGAGGGTCTGCGGCGAGGTGTCCTGGGAGGCGGACAGGGCGATACGGGTGGCCCTGCGGTAGTCGACGGCGAGGTCGAAGTAGACGACGTCACGGAACTCCACCGAGGTCTGGCCGTCGGCGAGCGCCAGCTGGCCGCCGCTCGGCAGCACCAGGCGGGTGCCGTGGTCCTCTTCCTCCTCGCGCACCGGGATGCCCGCCTCACGGATCAGCGCGAGCACCTCGGCGGCGGGGCCCAGGTCGCCCTCCGCGACGACGTACGCGGGCTGTTGGGCCGCGTCCGCGGTGTGCGGCTCGGCGGGCTCGGCGTCGTCCCCGTAGTCGTACCAGCCGTGCCCGCTCTTGCGGCCGAGCCGGCCCGACTCCACCAGCCGCCGCTGCGCGAGCGACGGGGTGAAGCGCACGTCCTGGAAGAAGCTCTGCCACACGGAGTGCGTGACCGACTCGTTGACGTCCTGCCCGATCAGGTCGGTCAACTCGAAGGCGCCCATCCGGAAGCCGCCCGACTCGCGCAGGACCGCGTCGATGGTGGCCGGGTCGGCGCCCTGGGCCTCGTACACCGCGAAGGCCTCGGCGTAGAACGGGCGGGCGATGCGGTTGACGATGAAGCCGGGGGTGTCGGCGCATGCGACCGGGGTCTTGCCCCAGGCGCGCGCCATCTCGTACGCGCGCGTGGCCGACGAGACGTCGGTGGCGAACCCGGAGACCACCTCGACCAGGGGCAGCAGCGGCGCGGGGTTGAAGAAGTGCAGGCCGACGAAGCGGCCGGGACTGGCCAGCGCGGCGCCGATGGCGGTGACGGACAGGGACGAGGTGTTGGTGGCGAGCAGGCAGTCCTCGCCGACCACCTGCTCCAGTGCGCGGAACAGCTCCTGTTTGGCGTCGAGCCGCTCCAGGACGGCCTCGACGACCAGGGAGCAGTCCGCCAGGTCGGCCAGCTCCGCGGCGGGCAGCAGCCGGGCGCGCGCGGCGTCCCGCTCGGCCGCGGTGAGCCGGTCCTTCGCGACGAGCCGGTCGAGGCGGGCGCCGATCGCTTCGGCCGCTTCTTGGGCGCGTCCCGGCACGGCGTCGTACAGCCGTACCCGATGGCCCGCGACCAGCGCGACCTGGGCGATGCCCTGGCCCATGGTGCCGGCGCCGACGACGGCCACGGGGCTGCTGAGGTCCAGTGCTGTCATGTGCGCGATCCTCCCGCACGGGGTTTTCCACAGATGCGGCGGACCCCCTTGTACCGACCGATCGTTCGGTTACTCTAACTCTGACCGGCTGATCCTGCCCATATTTCTGCCCAGGTCATGGGCTCGACGAAGAGTTCACAAGACGAGGAGTTGGTCCCGCATGGCCGCCGAACTGACCACGCACGAGTTGATCGCCAAGCACCGGCCCACCCTCGACCAGGCGCTGGAAGCGATCCGCACGCGCGCGTACTGGTCCCCGCACCCCGAGCACCCCAAGGCCTACGGCGAGAACGGCAGCCTGGACATGGCGGCGGGCAAGGCCGCCTTCGACGCCCTGCTGGGCAGCCGGCTCGACCTCGGCCAGCCCGGCACGGACGACTGGGTGGGCGCCGAGACGTCGCCGTACGGCATCGAGCTGGGCGTGACCTACCCGCACGCGGACCTCGACGAGCTGCTGCCCGCCATGAAGGCCGGACAGCGCGCGTGGCGCGACGCGGGCGCGGAGATGCGCGCGGTGGTGTGCCTGGAGATCCTCAAGCGGATCAGCGACCGGACGCACGAGTTCGCGCACGCGGTCATGCACACCTCCGGCCAGGCGTTCATGATGGCGTTCCAGGCGGGCGGCCCGCACGCACAGGACCGCGGCCTCGAAGCGGTGGCGTACGCGTACGTGGAGCAGGTCCGCACGCCCGACACCGCGGAGTGGACCAAGCCCCAGGGCAAGCGCGACCCGCTCGCGCTCACCAAGCGGTTCACGCCCGTCCCGCGCGGCATCGCGCTGGTGATCGGCTGCAACACCTTCCCGACGTGGAACGGCTACCCGGGCCTGTTCGCCTCCCTGGCCACCGGCAACGCCGTCCTGGTCAAGCCCCACCCGCGCGCGGTGCTGCCGCTCGCGCTCACCGTGCAGGTGGCGCGCCAGGTGCTCGCCGAGGCGGGCTTCGACCCGAACCTGGTGGCGCTGGCGGCCGAGCGTCCCGGCGAGGGCATCGCGAAGACCCTGGCCACGCGCCCGGAGATCCGCATCATCGACTACACCGGCTCGACGGCGTTCGGCGACTGGCTGGAGACCAACGCCCGCCAGGCGCAGGTCTACACCGAGAAGGCCGGCGTCAACACGGTGCTCGTGGACTCGGCCGCGAACTACAAGGGCATGCTCTCCAACCTGGCCTTCTCGCTGTCGCTGTACAGCGGCCAGATGTGCACGACCCCGCAGAACCTGCTGATCCCCCGCGACGGCATCCGCACGGACGAGGGCCCGAAGACCTTCGACGAGGTGACCGCGGACCTCGCCCGCGCGGTCGACGGCCTGCTCGGCGACGACGCGCGCGCCAACGCGCTGCTCGGCGCGATCGTCAACCCCGACGTGAAGGCCCGTCTGGAGGCCGCGGCCGGGCTCGGCGAAGTCGCCCTGGCCTCACGGGAGATCAGCAACCCCGAGTTCCCGGGCGCGGTGGTGCGCACGCCGGTCATCGTCAAGCTCGACGGCGCCAAGCCGGACGACGAGGCCGCCTACATGAGCGAGTGCTTCGGCCCGGTCTCCTTCGCCGTCGCGGTCGACTCCTCGGCCGAGGCCGTGGAGCTGCTGCGGCGCACGATCCGCGAGAAGGGCGCGATGACGGTCGGCGCGTACACCACCGACGCCGAGATCGAGGACGCCGTCCAGGAGGTCTGCCTGGAGGAGTCGGCCCAGCTGTCGCTGAACCTCACCGGCGGGGTGTACGTCAACCAGACGGCCGCCTTCTCCGACTTCCACGGCTCCGGCGGCAACCCCGCGGCCAACGCCGCGCTGTGCGACGGCGCGTTCGTGGCGAACCGCTTCCGGGTGGTGGAGGTGCGGCGGGAGGCCCAGGGCCAGGCTTAGGAGCCGACGCCGGTGGCGCTCCAGTGGTACAGGGTCATCGCCACGCTGGTCGCCAGGTTGTAGCTGGAGACCTGGGGGCGCATCGGCAGGGACAGCAAGTGGTCGGTGCGGGCGCGCAGTTCGGCGGACAGGCCGCTGCGCTCGGAGCCGAAGGCGAGGACGGCGTCGTCCGGGAGCTTCACTCCCCGGATGTCGTCGCCCTCGGGGTCGAGGGCGAACAGCGGGCCCGGCGGCAGCTCCTCGGCGGTCAGGCGTTCCACCGTGGTCGCGAAGTGCAGCCCGGCGCCCCCGCGCACCACGGTGGGGTGCCAGGGGTCGAGCGTGCCGATGGTGACCACGCCGGTCGCACCGAAGCCCGCGGCCAGCCGGATCACCGCCCCCGCGTTGCCGAGGTTGCGCGGATCATCGAGGACCACGACGGGCGCGGTGCGGGGCAGGTGCGCCAGCTTGGCGAGACCCGCCGCCCGGGAGGGCCGTACGGCCAGTGCCGCGACGGCGGTGGGGTGCGGGCGCGGGACCACGCCGCGGTACACCGCCTCCGGCACCTCGGTCAGCAACCCGTCCAGCGTCCCCCGCACGTCGGGCGCCAGCTCGTCGGCGAGGGCGAGCGCCGCCCGCCGGTCGGCGGTGACCGCCACCGGGACCTCTGCCCCGAAGCGCACGGCGTGCTTGAGCGCGTGGAAGCCGTCGAGCAGCACACAGGTGCCGGCCAGCCGGCGCCAGGCGGCCACGGGGTCGGCTGTGGGATCGGCGGTGGGGTCGGTCATGGTGGGCAGCCTACGTGCGCGTGCGGCGCCCGCTCACCAGCGCATACGGGCATCCAGGCACCGCGCATCCGCGCATCCGGTGCGGCTCACGCCGGGGAGTCGGCGTGCGTGGGTTCGGGGTTCTCCGGGGCGCGCGGGCCCGGCAGGGGCGTACGGCGGGCGCGGGCGACGACGCGGGCACGCGCGCGTGCCGCCCAGCCGCCGAGCCGGTGCAGGAACGACGTCGGAAGGAAGACCGAGTCCGCCGCGATCATCGCGAGCGAGAAGAACGGCAGGCCGAGGACCACGGCGATCACCGCGTGCTCGGTCATCATGGCCGCCAGCAGCACGTTCTTGACCCGCCGGTTGAACAGCGTGAACGGAAAGGCCACCTGCACGACGACGGTCCCGTACGTCACGAGCATCACCATCGTGCCGCTGGACGACAGCAGGTCGGCGAGCCCGGGCCAGGGCGAGAAGTAGTCGAGGTGCAGCGGGTAGTAGACCGCGGTGCCGTCCTGCCAGCGGCTGCCCTGGATCTTGTACCAGCCCGCCGTCGCATAGATCAGACACGCCTCGGCCATGATCACGAACAGGGCGCCGTTGTGCACGATGTTGCCGACGACGTCCAGCAGTATCCGGGGCTCCGCGCTCTTCGCCCGGCGCCCGACGACCCACCACACCGCGAGCGCGAGCCACACCAGCCACACGATCACGGGCACGGTCGCGTCGGTACCGTCGAACCTGCCGCCGGCGGTCACCGCGACCAGCGCGGCCCCGAACACCGCCCACAGGACGACGCCCACCCGGTCCGTTACCCGCTCCCCACGCGCGCGTTCCGCGCCCTCGCGCCGCGCCCGCCGCGCGTCCAGGGACCAGACCTGGCCGCACCGCGTGAACACCAGGTAGACGGACATCAGGTGCAGGACGTTGTCGCCGCCGTCGCCCACGAAGACACTGCGGTTCTGCAGCGAGAGCACGCCGATCATGAACAGCACGGACATGGTGCGGGTCCGCCAGCCGAGCAGCAGCAGGGCGCCGGTGAGGACCGAGAGCACGTAGACGAACTCGAACCAGCCCCCGCTGTCCGACCACATCAGGGCCGTGAAGGCATGGTTGACCGCGATCAACTGCTGGGCGAGGTCCCAGCTCCACGGGCCGCCGGGGCCGTAGAGCTCCTCGCGGTGGGGGAACTCGCGCAGCAGGAACAGCAGCCAGGTCGCGCTGAAGCCGAGACGGATCACCGCGGTCTGGTACGGGCCGAGCGCCGACTCGGTGACCCGGGCGATGGCGGAGGAGACCGACAGGGCGAGGCGGTTCACTCGGCGCCTCCGTTCGTGTCGGCGGCCGAGACCGTCCACCAGGGCAGGACGCGGTAGATGGGTTTGTCGGAGATCTTCTCCGTGCTCCACTTCGGCGGGGGCACGTTGGTGGTACGAATCCGCGCCTGGACCTGCTCGACGACGCCGCCCTTGCCGGCCGCGTCCTCCCGGTCCAGGCGCAGCACGACGATCCGCCGCAGATAGCTCTCGGACAGGGAGCCGCGCAGGCCCGAGGGGTGGTTGTCGCTGTCGTGCGTGGCGACGAAGAAGTCCAGGGCGCGGCGCAGCTCGTTCTGCTGGGTGTGGCTGGGCAGCAGATTGCCGTCGATGGCCCGGCCGTCCTCGGCGGACAGGTCGTACCAGCCGGTGGTGCGGATCTCCCCGCCCTTGGCCTGCACCTCGGCGCGCGCCTGGACCGCGATGTTCTGCTGCAGGGGGTTGGGCGCGAACAGCTTCCAGTTCTGCTCGAACTCCGGATAGATCCAGTCGTCGATCGCCTTGCCATGCGCCTTGGTCACCGTGTTCGACGGCGCGACATGCAGAAAGACCATGCCGAGATGCACACAGACGGCAACGGCGACGACCGCGAGCGCAAGGGCGGCGCCGATCTGATAGCGAGGCGAGAGCGCCGCGACGCCGGTACGGGGTTCCGGTTCGGGCGCGCTCCCGGGGTCGTCCGGTCCGCGCCGGGCGCCCGAGTCTGTGCCGTACGCGTCCATTCCGCCCGTCTCCCGATCCCCGGTCCTCTTGTCGGCCGCACGGCACGGTACTCAGACCTGCCCGTGCGGCACAGCCCGTCGGGCCGACCTCACCGCGGCACGCGCGAAGCCGCCCCGTTGTCCACAGGGCATGCCCGCAGGTTATCCACAGCGGTTGACACCTTACGGCCCCCGGTCGACCATGAAATCGACTTACCGAACGATCGGTCGGGAGCAATGGGTGCCCGGCCCTGAGCGACCCGTTCCCTTCTTCTAGAACCTGTTCTATCTTGACGGTCCGTCAGATCGCCATCCGATCCCTGTCAGATCGCCATCCGATCCCCGTCGGATCAACGGACCCTCCGGAGGGACAGGACCGTGGACTTCACCTTCACCGAGGAGCAGCAGGCGGCGGCCGAGGCGGCGCGAGGAGTGTTCGCCGGGGTCGCGCCGGACGCGGTGCCCAGTCCCTCACTCGTCGCGGGCACCGTCGCCGACGACTTCGACCGCGCGCTGTGGACCAGGCTCGCCGAGGCGGACCTGCTGAGCCTGCTGCTGGACCCGGAGTACGGCGGGGCGGGCCTGGACCCCATCGCGCTCTGCCTGGTGCTGCGGGAGTCGGCCAAAGTGCTGGCACGCGTCCCGCTGCTGGAGACCGCCGCGGCCACAGCGGCCGTACAGGCCCACGGCAGCCCGGAGTTGAAGTCCGCCGTGCTGGCCCGGGCGGGCCGCGGCGAGACGGTGCTGACCGTTGCCGCGAACGGCCGCAGCGGCCACGACTCGGCCGAACGCGCGGTGACCGCACGGCAGGACGGCGACGACTGGATCCTGGACGGGGTGCAGACGGCGGTGCCGTGGGCGCACACCGCGGACCTCGTCGTCGTACCGGCCCACACGGCCACCGACCGGGTCCTCCTCGCCGTGATCCCCCGCACCCACCCGGGCGTAGGCCTCGCCGAGCAGATCTCCACCACCGGCGAACGGCTCGGCGAACTGCGTCTTCAGTCGGCCCGGATCACGGCCCGTGACGTCATCGACGCCGAGGGCGCCTGGGAGCGGCTGCGCGAACTGCTGACCTGCGGCACATGCGCACTGGCGCTCGGCCTCGGTGAACAGGTCCTCGCGATGACCAGTGAATACACCGGCAAACGGGAGCAGTTCGGCTTCCCCGTCGCCACCTTCCAGGCCGTCGCCGTCCAGGCCGCCGACCGCTACATCGACCTGCGCGCGATGGAGGCCACCCTGTGGCAGGCCGCGTGGCGGATCGCGTCAGGAGCCTCCGGCGTACTGCCGGCCTCCGGTGACGTCGCCGTCGCCAAGATCTGGGCCTCGGAGGGCGTACGACGGGTCGTGCAGACGGCACAGCATCTGCACGGCGGGTTCGGCGCGGACGTCGAATACCCCCTGCACCGCTACCACGCCTGGGCCAAGCACCTGGAACTGCAGCTCGGCTCCGCAGCGGCGCACGAGGAAGCCCTGGGCGACCTGCTGGCGGCCCACCCGCTCGGCTGACCGCCAGGGGCCCCGCGCGGGGCTCCCACAGGTACTACCAGGTTTACGAGTCCTACAGGACGAACCCGGTCTTGCCCTCGTCCGTCACGACCGGTCGGCCCGAAGCGGCCCACACCTGCATGCCGCCGTCGACGTTCACGGCGTCGACGCCCTGCTGGACGAGGTACATCGCGACCTGCGCCGAGCGGCCGCCGGAGCGGCAGATGACGTTGACGCGGCCGTCCTGCGGGGCGGCCTCGGTCAGCTCGCCGTAGCGGGCCACGAACTCACTGATGGGGATGTGCAGCGCCCCCTCGGCATGGCCCGCCTGCCATTCGTCGTCCTCGCGGACGTCCAGCAGGAAGTCGCCGTCCTTGAGGTCCCCGACCTCGACCGTGGGCACACCAGCTCCGAAATGCATGCCTGAGACGCTACCCGACGCGGGCGGCACGACGCCGTCCGCACCCCGGGAGACCGACCGCACCGGACACGCCGACGGCTACGGCCTGACGGGTTACGGCCTGACTGCTACGGCTGACTGCTACGGCCCTACTGACCGGACTGAGCCAGCAGTTCCGCCAGCTCCGCCTCCCGCTCGGAGACATCGGCCAGCAGCTTCTCGGCGATCTCCTCCAGCAGCCGGTCGGGGTCGTCCGGTGCCAGCCGGAGCATCGCGCCGATCGCGCTCTCCTCCAGCTCCTTGGCCACCAGCGTCAGCATCTCCTTGCGCTGGGCGAGCCATTCGAGCCGGGCGTAGAGCTCCTCGCTGGGGCTGGGACGACGCTCGGCGGGCTCCGGTCCCTTCGCCCACTCCTCGGCCAGCTCCCGAAGCAAAGCTTCGTCGCCGCGGGCGTAGGCGGCGTTGACCCGGGTGATGAACTCCTCACGGCGGGACCGCTCGGCGTCCTCCTGGGCCAGGTCGGGGTGGGCCTTGCGGGCCAGCTCGCGGTAGAGCTTGCGGGCCTCGTCGCTGGGGCGCACCCGCTGCGGGGGCCGCACGGGCTGCTCCGTAAGCATCGCGGCGGCTTCCGGGAAGAGCCCGTCGCCGTCCATCCAGCCGTGGAACAGCTCCTCGACGCCGGGCATGGGCATCACCCTGGCCCGCGCCTCCTCCGCCTTGCGACGGTCCTCGGGGTCGCCGGTGCGGGCGGCCCGCGCCTCCGCGATGTCCGCGTCCAGCTCGTCGAGGCGGGTGTACATCGGGCCGAGCCGCTGGTGGTGCAGCCGGGAGAAGTTCTCGACCTCCACCCGGAAGGTCTCCACCGCGATCTCGTACTCGATCAATGCCTGCTCGGCGGCCCGTACGGCCCGCTCCAGGCGCTCCTCGGGGCGCGGCGCACCGTCCTCGGGTGTCGCCTGCGCCTCGCCGGCGGCACCACCCTGCTCAGCTTCCGGGCTCGTCACGCGACCAGCCTAGGCCACGGCCCCGCGGCCGCTCCGGCCCACCGGCGCCGACGTCTCCGACCAGCAACGACGCCCGCCGAGGCCCCGGCCGCGCGGAAAACAGCCGCACCCCGCCGCCGTCACCGCCCGTCCGGGCAATCCGCGTCCACCCACTGCGCCGCCAGATCCCGGCACGCCACCATCAGCGTCCCCGGACGGCAGGCGATCTCGTGCGTGCAGCCGTCCGCGTGCGGGAGGAGCTCGTCGAGGATGACCTCGCCCAGGCCGGTCACGTCGCAGACGTCCAGGACGCCCACCTGGAAGCGGGAGACTCCGGCGTACCGGACGAGGAGGTCCTCGTCGTGCTTGAAGCAGTTGTGGGCGAACCGGATCTCGATCTCGTCGTCACCGGTCCTGCGCACCCCCTGCGGCATGAGGTCCTTCACGCACCGCTTCCCGGAGAGGTCGTAGTGCCCCGGTTCCGTGGCGAACGCCCTTGCTCCCGGCGGGAGTTGCTCCGCCAGCACCGGCAGCCTGGCCAGATAGGGGCGGGGGTCGATGATCCCGGTGAGGTCACCGTCCCGCCCGTCGAGGTCGACGTACTTCACCCGACGCCCCTCCCGAGCACGAAGCCCCTTACGAGCCGGACGCCCTTCTTGAGCACGCCCGTCCCGAGTGCGACGCCCCCTCGGAGCCCGACGCCCTTCTTGAGCGCACTCGTCCCGAACCCGACATCCCCTCCGAGCCCGACGCCCTTCCCGAGCACGCCCGTCCCGAGCCCGACGCCCCCTCGGAGCCAGACGCCCTTCCCGAACCCGGCACCCCTCCCGAACCCGAAAGCACCCTTCCCGGGCCCGAAAAACCCTTTCCCCACGGCGCCGCTCACACCCCGAGCTCCGCCGCAACCCTCCCCGACCGGACCGCCGCGACAAGGTCGGCGTGGTCGGCCTCCGTGCGGTCCGCGTAGGCGACGGCGAACTGAGCGATCGCCTCGTCCAGTTCCTCGTTCTTGCCGCAGTACCCGGCGAGAAGGCGGGGGTCCGCGCTGTGGGAGTGGGCGCGGGCCAGCAGGGCGCCGGTCATCCGGCCGTAGTCGTCTATCTGGTCGGCGGCCAGGGCGGCCGGGTCGACGCTGCCCTTGCGGTTGCGGAACTGCCGGACCTGGAAGGGCCGCCCCTCCACCGATGTCCAGCCGAGCAGGATGTCGCTGACGACCTGCATGCGCTTCTGTCCGAGGACGACCCGGCGCCCCTCGTGCTCGACCGCGGGCGCCTCGAAGCCCGCGGTCACCAGGTGCGGGACCAGCGCCGAGGGCCGGGCCTCCTTCACCTGCAGGACCAGGGACTCCTCCCGGTGGTCCAGCAGCAGCACGACGTAGGAGCGCGTGCCCACGCTGCCCGTGCCGACGACCCGGAACGCGACGTCGTGCACCGTGTGCCGGGCCAGCAGCGGGAGCCGGTCCTCCGAGAGCGTCGTCACATACTCCTCGAGGGCCGCCGCGACCGCCGTCGCCTCCGCGTCCGGCACCCCCCGCAGCACCGGCAGGGACTCGACGAAGCGCCGCCCTCCGCCCTCCAGCTGCTCCGTCGACTTCGCCGCGAAGCGCCCGCTGGTATTGGCGCGCGCCTTCTCCGAGACCCGCTCCAGCGTGCCGAGCAGATCATGGGCGTCGGTGTGGGAGACGAGTTCCTCGTCCGCGATGGCGTTCCACGCGTCCAGCACCGGCAGCTTGGCCAGCAGGCGCATGGTGCGGCGGTAGGCGCCCGTCGCGTCGTACGCCGCCTTGCGGCACTGGTCCTCGTCGGCGCCCGCCTCCCGTCCGGCCAGCACGAGGGAGGCGGCGAGCCGCTTGAGGTCCCACTCCCAGGGGCCGTTGACGGTCTCGTCGAAGTCGTTCAGGTCGATGACCAGGTCGCCGCGCGCGTCGCCGTAGAGGCCGAAGTTCGCCGCGTGGGCGTCGCCGCAGATCTGCGCGCGGATGCGCGTCATGGGCGTACGCGCGAGGTCGTACCCCATGAGTCCGGCCGAGCCGCGCAGGAACGCGAATGGCGTCGCGGCCATCCGGCCCGCCCTGATCGGGGTGAGTTCCGCGATCCGGCCGCGGTGGGACTCCTCGACCGCGGTGGCCGCGTGCGGCCGGGAGCCGTCGAGGTCGAGCGCGGCGTGCGCACTGCGCGGCACCTGCTTGCGCAGCGCCTTGCCCTCTTCCTTGGGCGAGCCCTCGACGGGCCACGCGGCGAACCCGCGCACCTGCGGCAGACGCCGTATCCCCGACTCAGCCGTTTGTGCCTCACCGATTCCGGTCACACCGACCGCCTCCCCCGCACACGCACGAACATCAACTCGTGCAGACCGTACAGCCGGTGGCCGAGACGCGTCAGACCCTGTGGACAACTCCTCGTCCGTGGATGTGGACAACTCCACACCTGTGGAGAACGCCACTCACGATCACGCGGCGGAACGGGGTCCGCGCGGCCCGGGACGTGTGATTGTCCTCACGAGGCCCCCACGAGGTAAGGAGACTCACACCGACCCGGACAAAGCGAAGGCCCCCAGGTCTGGGACCTGGGGGCCTTCGGCTGGTGCGCGAGGGGGGAGTTGAACCCCCACGCCCTTGCGGGCACTGGAACCTGAATCCAGCGCGTCTGCCTATTCCGCCACCCGCGCATTGGGTGTGTCTTCGGCCCCTCGCCCCTTGGGCTCCGGCGCCTTCCGACACGCAGAACATTAGCACGGTGGCAGGGGTGGATTCACATCAGTTGTGCCCGAGCAGCCGCCCACCAGCAAGGTTCCCCGATCCGGTGCCGAGAGGAATCGATCATCAGGCGTCTTCGCTCCGTATCAACGGAGGCCGGTTCACGTATCAACCTCGTACCGGTCCTGCCCGTCTCCCCAGGAGCCGGGCAGGGTGCACAGTCGGGTGCGGGACACTGGTCTGCGGCCGCCTCTACGATCCTGGGCAGAAGGAGTGGGTGGGAGGAGTTCGAAGGGCGGCTTCGGAGGGAACCTCCGAAGCGGACTCCGTCCGGCGTCGACACCCGTCGACGAGGCCGACAGGGGGAACCAGCCGATTCACCCGCGCGTGGATACGATCAGTAAGCAGTACCAGGTAAGGCAGCGCCCGCAGGGCGCGAAACAGGACGGCAGCGACATCGGAGGAGGTGCCTCATGGGAGTCCTGAAGAAGTTCGAGCAGCGTCTCGAAGGTCTGGTCAACGGCACCTTTGCCAAGGTGTTCAAGTCCGAGGTCCAGCCCGTGGAGATCGCCGGTGCACTCCAGCGCGAGTGCGACAACAACGCCACCATCTGGAACCGCGACCGCACCGTCGTCCCCAACGACTTCATCGTGGAGCTGAGCACGCCGGACTACGAGCGGCTCAGCCCCTACTCCGGGCAGCTCGGCGACGAGCTCGCGGGCATGGTGCGCGACTACGCCAAGCAGCAGCGGTACACCTTCATGGGCCCCATCAAGGTCAACCTGGAGAAGGCGGACGACCTCGACACCGGCCTGTACCGGGTGCGCAGCCGCACGCTCGCCTCCAGCAGCAACCAGCAGGCCCCCGGGCCCGCCGCTCCGCCGGCACCTGCCGCCGGCCGCCCCGGCGGCGGTTACGGCTACCCGCCGGC
>NZ_JAFJSY010000012.1 GCF_019857225.1 Streptomyces plumbidurans | reverse complement strand
GATCTGCGCGACCGCGTCGACCGGGGCCGCGTCAAGCACGTCGTCGTACGGGCCGAGGACACCGCCAAGTTCGACGACGTCCCCGGCGCCTACACCCGCGTCTGCGTCGGCGGCCTGCCCCAGGAGGGCTGGGAGCCGTACGAGGACGCGTACGCCGCCCCCGCCGGGTTCCTGCCCGACGGGCCGACGATGGCCGACGACCCGCTGATGCTGTACTTCACCTCGGGCACCACCGCCCGGCCCAAGCTGGTCGAGCACACCCACACCTCGTACCCGATCGGCCACCTGTCCACCATGTACTGGATCGGCCTCCAGCCCGGCGACGTGCACCTCAACATCTCCTCGCCCGGCTGGGCCAAGCACGCCTGGTCCAATCTCTTCGCGCCCTGGAACGCCGAGGCGACCGTCTTCCTGTACAACTACACCCGCTTCGACGCGGCCCGGCTGATGGCCGAGATGGACCGCGTGGGCGTCACCACCTTCTGCGCCCCGCCGACCGTGTGGCGCATGCTCATCCAGGCCGACCTGAGCCAGCTGCGCGGCAAGCCGCGCGAGGCCGTCGCCGCGGGGGAGCCGCTCAACCCCGAGGTCATCGAGCAGGTCCGGCGCGCCTGGGGCGTCACCATCCGGGACGGCTTCGGGCAGACCGAGACGGCCGTGCAGGTCGCCAACAGCCCCGGACAGCAGCTCAAGACCGGCTCGATGGGCCGGCCCAGTCCGGGGTACAAGGTCGAGCTCCTGGACCCGATCTCCGGCGCGCCCGGCGCCACCGAGGGCGAGATCGCCCTCGACCTCTCCACACGGCCCGTCGGCCTGATGACCGGCTACCACGGCGACCCGGACCGCACGGCGGAGGCCATGGCCGGCGGCTACTACCGCACCGGCGACATCGGTTCGCGCGACGCCGAGGGCTACATCACCTACGTCGGCCGCAGCGACGACGTCTTCAAGGCCTCCGACTACAAGATCAGCCCCTTCGAGCTGGAGAGCGCGCTGCTGGAGCACGAGGCGGTGGCCGAGGCGGCCGTCGTGCCCGCCCCGGACGAGGTGCGCCTGGCCGTCCCGAAGGCGTACATCGTCCTCGCCGAGGGCTGGCAGCCGGGGCCCGACACCGCGAAGGTGCTCTTCGAGCACTCCCGCGAGGTCCTCGCCCCGTACAAACGTGTCCGCCGGCTGGAGTTCGGGGCGTTGCCCAAGACCGTCTCCGGCAAGATCCGCCGGGTCGAGCTGCGCGCGGCGACCGCGGCGGGCTCGGACCAGGAGTACCGCGAGGAGGACTTCCGGTGACCGATCTGTCGTATGCGCACGGCACCAGCCCGACCGTGCTGCTCGGGGACACCATCGCGGCCAACCTGGACCGGGCCGTCGCGGCCTGGCCCGACCGCGAGGTGCTCGTCGACGTGCCGTCGGGACGGCGCTGGACGTACGCCGAGTTCGACGCCGACGTCGACCGGCTGGCGCAGGCGCTGCTGGCGAGCGGGATCGCCAAGGGCGACCGGGTGGGCATCTGGGCGATCAACTGCCCGGAGTGGGTCCTGGTGCAGTACGCCACCGCCCGCATCGGGGCGATCATGGTGAACATCAACCCGGCCTACCGCGTCCACGAGGTCGAGTACGTCCTCAAGCAGTCCGGCATCTCGCTGCTCGTCGCCTCGCTGAGCCACAAGACGAGCGACTACCGCGCGATGGTCGACCAAGTGCGGGGCGGCTGCCCCGAGTTGCGCGAGACCGTGTACATCGGCGACCCGAGCTGGGACGCGCTGCTCGCGCGGGCGACGACCAGGATGCCGTACGAGGACCTGTCCTGCGACGACGCCATCAACATCCAGTACACCTCGGGCACGACGGGCTTCCCCAAGGGGGCCACCCTCTCCCACCACAACATCCTCAACAACGGTTACTTCGTCGGTGAGTTGGTCTCCTACGGCGAGCAGGACCGGATCTGCGTCCCGGTGCCCTTCTACCACTGCTTCGGCATGGTGATGTGCAACCTCGCCGCCACCTCGCACGGTGCCTGCATCGTCATCCCGGCCCCCTCCTTCGATCCGAGGGCCACGCTGGAGGCGGTCCAGCAGGAGCGCTGCACCTCCCTGTACGGCGTCCCGACGATGTTCATCGCGGAGCTGAACCTCGCCGACTTCGCCGACTACGACCTCACCTCCCTGCGCACCGGCATCATGGCGGGCTCGCCCTGCCCGGTGGAGGTGATGAAGCGGGTGGTCGCCGAGATGCACATGGAGGAGGTCGCCATCTGCTACGGCATGACCGAGACGTCCCCGGTCTCGCTGCAGACCCGCACGGACGACGACCTGGAGCACCGCACCGGAACGGTCGGCCGCGTCCTGCCGCACATCGAGGTGAAGGTCGTCGACCCGGCCACCGGAGTCACCCAACCGCGCGGCACGGCAGGCGAGTTGTGCACCCGCGGCTACAGCGTGATGCTCGGCTACTGGAACGAGCCGGAGAAGACCGCCGAGGCCGTCGACACCGGCCGCTGGATGCACACCGGCGACCTGGCGATGATGCGCGAGGACGGCTACGTCGAGATCGTCGGACGCATCAAGGACATGATCATCCGCGGCGGCGAGAACATCTACCCGCGCGAGATCGAGGAGTTCCTCTACGGCCACCCGAAGGTCCAGGATGTCCAGGTCGTCGGCGTACCCCACGAGCGCTACGGCGAGGAGGTCCTCGCCTGCGTCATCCCGCGCGACCCCGCCGACCCGCCGACCCTTGAGGACGTACGCGCCTTCTGCGAGGGGCAGTTGGCCCACTACAAGGTGCCGAGCCGGCTGCGGATCCTCGACGCCTTCCCGATGACGGTGTCGGGGAAGGTGCGCAAGATCGAACTGCGGGAGACCTACGCCGGGGAGTGAACGGGGCCCAGAGCGCCGGTCGTTGACGGCACCGGGGTGTGGAGCGCGCTCTACGCCCCGGTGCCGTCCAGTTCGTCCGCCGGGCTGTTGACCGGCTGCGGGGTGCCCGTGAGGTCGAGGACGAACAGGGGGACGCCGAGGGTGCCCGCGCGGGTGCGCGCGTCGGGGGTGTAGCCCGCCAGGGAGAAGTAGGCGCAGTCCGCCGACTCCGTCATGGCCGTCAGCCACAGGCACTCCACATCGCGCAGCGAGGCCGGGCGCACGGTCGGGTCGACCTGCGCCACCAGACCGCGGGCGGCGATCCCGATGCCGGTCGGGGGCCGCTGGTCGGCCCGGCGGATGTCCCGGTAGCCGAGCCAGCGCAGATACACCGCGGCGGCCGTCACCGCGTCGCGGGCGGTACGGATGGTGACCGGCTGGAAGGGCCGGCGCGGCTTCGGCCGGGCGGTGGTGGTCTCCCGGGCGGCGACCGCGCGGGGGACGGTGCCCTTGCGGGCCTCTGTGACCTCTGTGGCGTCCATGGCCTCTGTGGCGTCCGTGGCCTCTGTGATTTCTGCCGGCTCCGCCACGGCGATGCGCAGCACCGTCCCGCACGGGCAGCCCAGCTCCGGGTGCGGCCATTCGTCCAGGCGGCCGCAGGAGCCGCAGCGCAGCGTGATCCAGTCCTCGGCCCAGGAGTGATGGGTGACGGCCGTCGCGGTCCCCCTCCGGTCGAGCGGGGGCGCGACGGGTGCTCCGCAGACGCACGGAAACGACGGTGCCGCATAGAGGTGTTCGCGCCGGCAGGCCGGACAGCGCACCGGGACGCTCTCGGTCATGGCCCACATCGTCCTCCAGGCCGCCCCCGCTTGTCCGTGTCTTGACGGCCTTCCCTCACCCACTTACATTGCTTTCAGATAGCAGAAAACAGTTTCCGCAATGTGGAAGTTCAACAGGGCGGGACGGACAGAGAAGCCGACACGGAAGAGCTCACCGCGGGGCGCGACGGGAGTGCTAGTCCGACAGCCGAAGCAGGAGTACTCGATGGCACGTATGACCGCTGCCCGCGCGGCAGTTGAGATCCTCAAGCGCGAGGGCGTCACCAACGCGTTCGGTGTGCCCGGCGCGGCGATCAACCCCTTCTACGCGGCGCTCAAGGCCTCCGGCGGCGTCCACCACACCCTCGCCCGCCACGTCGAGGGCGCCTCGCACATGGCCGAGGGCTACACCCGTACGCACCCGGGCAACATCGGCGTCTGCATCGGCACCTCCGGCCCGGCCGGCACCGACATGATCACCGGCCTGTACTCCGCCTCCGGCGACTCCATCCCGATCCTGTGCATCACGGGCCAGGCCCCGACCGCCGTGATCCACAAGGAGGACTTCCAGGCCGTCGACATCGCCTCGATCGCGAAGCCGGTCGCGAAGGCGGCGACCACGGTGCTGGAGGCCGCGCAGGTGCCCGGCGTCTTCCAGCAGGCCTTCCACCTGATGCGCTCCGGGCGTCCCGGCCCGGTCCTGATCGACCTGCCGATCGACGTCCAGCTCACCGAGATCGAGTTCGACCCGGAGACGTACGAGCCGCTGCCGGTCTACAAGCCGGTCGCGAGCCGCGCCCAGATCGAGAAGGCGATCGCGCTCCTCAACGAGTCCGAGCGCCCGCTGATCGTCGCCGGCGGCGGTGTCATCAACGCGGACGCGGCCGAACTGCTCGTCGAGTTCGCCGAGTTGACCGGCACCCCGGTCGTCCCGACCCTGATGGGCTGGGGCGTCCTGCCCGACGACCACGAGCTGAACGCCGGCATGGTCGGCCTGCAGACCTCGCACCGCTACGGCAACGCGACGTTCCTGGAGTCCGACTTCGTCCTCGGCATCGGCAACCGCTGGGCCAACCGCCACACCGGCAAGCTGGACGTCTACACGGCCGGACGCACCTTCGTCCACGTCGACATCGAGCCCACCCAGATCGGCCGGATCTTCGCCCCCGACTACGGCATCGCCTCCGACGCGAGGGCCGCACTGGAACTCTTCGTCGAGGTGGCAAGGGAGTTGAAGGCGGCCGGCCGGCTGCCCGACCGCTCCGCCTGGGCCGCCGCCGCGCAGGAGAAGAGGGCGACGCTCCAGCGCCGTACGCACTTCGACGACATCCCGATCAAGCCGCAGCGCGTCTACGAGGAGATGAACAAGGCCTTCGGACCCGAGACCCGGTACGTCTCCACCATCGGCCTCTCGCAGATCGCCGGCGCCCAGATGCTGCACGTGTTCAAGCCGCGGCACTGGATCAACTGCGGTCAGGCGGGCCCCCTCGGCTGGACCGTCCCGGCCGCGCTGGGCGTCGCCACGGCCGACCCGGAGACACCGGTCGTCGCCCTCTCCGGCGACTACGACTTCCAGTTCATGATCGAGGAACTGGCGGTCGGCGCGCAGCACAGGATCCCCTACGTCCATGTCCTGGTGAACAACTCCTACCTGGGCCTGATCCGCCAGGCGCAGCGGGCCTTCGAGATCGACTTCCAGGTCAACCTGGAGTTCGAGAACATCAACTCGCCCGAGCTGGGCGTCTACGGGGTCGATCACGTCAAGGTCGCCGAAGGGCTGGGCTGCAAGGCGATCCGGGTGACCGACCCCGCCGAACTGGGCGCCGCCCTGGAGCAGGCGAAGAAGCTCGCGGCCGAGTTCCAGGTGCCGGTGGTCGTCGAGGCGATCCTGGAGCGCGTCACCAACATCTCCATGAGCGGCACCAACGACATCAGCAACGTCGTGGAGTTCGAGGAGATCGCGACCGAGCCGGGGCACGCCCCGACCTCGATCAAGGCCCTGAAGGTCTGATCCGCGCGGCGCGCACGAGTTTCACCGATCACACGCCAGGGGCGGTCCGTCCGGGGGGACGGGCCGCCCCTTCGCGCGCACCCGCCCCGTCACACCACCCCGCAGCTCATCCCGCTGCCGCTGCCGCAGGAGAGGCCGGGCGACTCACGCTCCGCGCTGCCGCCCCGGCCGGTCAGCCCCGCGTCCCGGGCGAAGCGGGGCGCGAGCGCCGTCAGGGCCCGGTCGCCGTACAGGGCGACGGCGAGCAGGATCTCCTCGGCCGGCAGACCGGCCCGGTCCGCGGGCAGCGGATGCCGGTCGCGCGGCTGCTTCAGGGACCGGCGGGCGGCCCCGGTGCGGCCGGGCGGGAAGGCGCGCAGCCACCCGGCGGTCACGAGGCCGGCGCGCAGCTCCGCGAGCGCCGCACGGACCGCCTGGCGCTCCAGCAACCGGCCGAGCCCCGCGGGCCGGTAGAGCGCCGCGTGCACGGCGCCGGTCAGCGGCGGGAGTGCGACCCCCCTGACCGGTCCCGTGGTGCGCAGGGTGCCCGCACGGCCCGCGCGGGATCGTCGTGGAACCGGCCATCGCGCACCCCCGTCGCAAGGCCCGCCGCCCCCGTGTCGGCGGGCCTCGCGTGACATGAATATCCCCGTGGACGCGGGCGGTTGAAGCCCGTTGAACCATGTTCAGAGGTTGATTTGAGGATTGCGTAGACGTCCTACGTCTCCCGCAGTGCCCGTTTGCGGTGTCTCGTGGTGTTCCGACAGGCCGGGCCAGTCGTCGGGGCCGCCGCCCTGCCACTCGATGAGGTCGCTGCCCTCGACGTCGGTGACGTACAGGTCGGCCAGCCGCAGGATCTCCGCCACGTCGTCCACGTGTGTGGCGACCCCCAGGGTCTCCTCGCCTTCCGTGACCCGCCGGGACCCGTCCAGGGCGGGCGAGTGCACCACGATGTGCGGTCGCCGCGCCGGATGTGCCGTGCCTTCTGGATGTGCCATGCCTTCAGACTCCTGCGGAAGCAATCCCTCCGCACCCCGGACGGACCGAGCCGGAACAGACGGACCGGCGCCGGATGCGGGACCGTCCGCATCCGGCGCCGGCCGGTCGGTGAGGTGTTCAATTGTGGCCGTCCGACGGCGCGAGGCTGGGCGCGACAGGACATTCGCGCCGCCGGACGGGGTCTCGGGTCGTGCAGGAAATGGCTGGGACCGCGGCGGATGCGACAGAACCGCGGCCCTCCTTCCCTCAGGTCGAAGAAGGAGGGCCCGGGACCTTCACCACCGCACTGGCTCGCATGCCGCCGCGGTCCTCGCCTCGCCCGGGCACGTCCGGCCGGCCACCCCTCATCCGGACCGTCCGGCCGTGCTCGGGCCGTCTGTGTCAGTCCGCGCGCAAGGCGCGGACCGCCGCCTCCACCCGCCTGCCGTACTCCGGGTCGGCGGCGTGGAAGTGGGCCAGGTTCTTGTCGACCACGTCGTCACGGGTGACCTGCGAGAGGCCGCCGGCGATGTTGGCGATCAGCCGGGACCTCTCCTCGGCGGACATCAGGCGATACAGCTCGCCCGCCTGGACGAAGTCGTCGTCCTTGGTGTGCAAGGGCGCCTCGTGCGTGCCCGTGTGGCCGGTGACGGGCAGCGGAGCCGACAGCGGGCGGCCGGTCTGCACCGGGCCGTCGTAGGAGTTCGGCTCGTAGTTCTTGGCGTACCGGCTCTGGGAGTTGACCGCCATCAGCCCGTCGCGACCGTAGTTGTCCGCCGCGGTCGCCTTCGGGGCGTTGACGGCCAGCAGCGTGTGGTTGACGCCGAGGCGGTAGCGGTGGGCGTCCGCGTAGGCGAACAGGCGGCCCTGGAGCATCTTGTCCGGCGAAGGACCGATGCCGGGAACGAAGTTGTTCGGGGAGAACGCGGCCTGCTCGACCTCGGCGAAGACGTCGTCCGGGTTGCGGTCGAGGACCAGCCGGCCCACGCGCCGCAGCGGATGGTCCTGGTGCGGCCACACCTTGGTCAGGTCGAACGGGTTGAAGCGGTAGTCCGGCGCCTCGGCCGCCGGCATGAGCTGCACGTACAGCGTCCAGGACGGCTTCACGCCCCGCTCGATGGCCTGCAGCAGGTCCGTCTGGTGCGAGTTCGGGTCCTTGCCCGCCAACTCGGCCGCCTGTTCGGCGGACAGGCAGCGGATGCCCTGGTCGGTCTTGAAGTGGTATTTGACGTAGAAGGCCGCGCCCTCGGCGTTCGTCCACTGGTAGGTGTGCGAGCCGTAGCCGTTCATGTGGCGGTACGACGCCGGGATGCCGCGGTCGCCCATCAGCCAGGTCACCTGGTGCGTGGCCTCGGGGGAGTGCGCCCAGAAGTCCCAGACGTTGTCCGGCTCCTGACGGCCCGTGAAGGGGTCGCGCTTCTGCGAGTGGATGAAGTCGGGGAACTTGAGCGGGTCCTTGATGAAGAACACCGGGGTGTTGTTCCCGACGAGGTCGTAATTGCCCTGCTGCGTATAGAACTTGACCGCGAAGCCGCGCGGGTCGCGGACGGCGTCCGCACCGCCGAGCGAGTCGGCCACGGTCGAGAAGCGCACGAACACCTCGGTGCGCCTGCCGACCTCGCTCAGGAAGTCGGCGTGGGTGAAGCCGGTGACGTCGTCGGTCACCTCGAAGTGGCCGTAGGCGCCCGAGCCGCGGGCGTGCACCACGCGCTCCGGGATGCGCTCGCGGTTGAACCGCGCCAGCTTCTCCAGGAGGTGCTGGTCCTGGAGGAGGAGCGGACCACCGATGCCGGCGGAGGCGGAGTTCTGGTTGTCGGCGACCGGGGCGCCGGACTCGGTCGTGAGCACGCGCTGCGACATGGGGACCTTCCGTGCGGGGGCACTTCCGTGCGAGGGCACTTCCGTGCGGGAGCTGAGGTGTGATTCCGGGCGGCGCCGGTGCCTGGGCGCGACAGGACAGATGTCGGCGCCGGCGCCGCCCGGAAGTCTGGGGCTGCGTCAGAGCTGGGCGCCGGAGAGGCGCTCCACGGCACGCAGCAGGGCCGAGTGGTCCAGGCCCCCGTCGCCCTGCGCGCGCAGGCTGGCGACGAGCTGGGCGACCACGGCGCCGACGGGCAGGGCCGCGCCGACATTGCGGGCGGCGTCGGTGACGATGCCCATGTCCTTGTGGTGCAGGTCGATACGGAAGCCCGGCTTGAAGTCGCGCTGCAGGAAGTTGTCCTTCTTGCGCGTCAGCACGGTCGAGCCGGCGAGGCCGCCGTTGAGGACGTCCAGCGCGGCCTTGAGGTCCACGCCCGACTTCTCCAGGAAGACCACGGCCTCGGCGCACGCCTGGATGTTCACGGCGACGATCAGCTGGTTGGCGGCCTTCACGGTCTGGCCCGAGCCGTGCGGGCCGCACAGCACGATGGTCTTGCCGAGCGCCTCCAGGATCGGCTTCGCGCTGTCGAAGTCGGCCTGCTCGCCGCCGACCATGATGGACAGCACGGCCTCGATCGCACCGGCCTCACCGCCGGACACGGGTGCGTCCAGCACGCGGATGCCCTTGTCCCGCGCGGCCTTCGCCAGGTCGACGGAGGTCTGCGGGGTGATCGACGACATGTCGATCAGCAGGGCGCCGGACCGCGCGTTCTCCAGGATGCCGTCGGGGCCGTAGGAGATGGCCTCGACCTGCGGGGAAGCGGGCACCATCGTGATGATCACGTCGGCGTCCCGCACGGCCTCGGCGATCGAACCGGCCGCGGTGCCGCCCGCGGCGGCCAGGCGGTCCAACTTGTCCTGCTCCAGCGTGAAGCCGGTGACGTCGTAGCCCGCCTTGATGAGGTTCTCGGACATGGGGGAGCCCATGATGCCGAGGCCGATCCAGGCAACCGCAGGGCGGGTCGGGTGGGAGGAGCCAGCGAGGGTGCTCATGAAGTGTGCCTTTCGGTAAGGGAGTTCAGCGGGCGGCGCGCGCTTCGCGGGGCAGCCAGTCGAAGGCCTCGGCGCTCGGGCGGTCGCCCGGCTTGTACTCGAGACCGACCCAGCCCTCATAGCCCGCCTTCTTCAGCCGGCCGAGGAGGTCCTCGAGCGGGAGCGAGCCCGAACCCGGCGCTCCGCGGCCCGGGTTGTCGGCGATCTGCACATGGCCGGTCTTCGCGGCGTACCGCTCGATCACCGACGGCAGGTCCTCGCCGTTCATGGACAGGTGGTACAGGTCCATGAGGAAGCGCGTGTTGCCGAGGCCCGTCGCCTCGTTGACCTTGTCGACGACGCCGATCCCGGCCGGGGCGCTGACGAGCGGATAGAGCGGCGACTCCGGCTGGTTGAGGGTCTCGATCAGCAGGATCGCGCCGATGCGGTCGGCCGCGCGGGCCGCGAGCACCAGGTTCTCCAGGGCCAGCGCGTCCTGCTCGGCGGGGTCGACGCCCTCGACGCGGTTGCCGTACAGCGCGTTGAGCGCCCCGCAGCCGAGGGACTCGGCGAAGCCGGCCGCCACGTCGATGTTGGCGCGGAACCTGTCCGACTCCTCGCCGGGGATCGACAGGGCGCCCCGGTCGGGTCCGGGCAGCCGGCCGGCGTAGAAGTTCAGGCCCGTGAGCCGTACGCCCGCGTCCTCGATCGCCTTCCTCAGCGCGTCGAGTTCGGACCGCTCGGGGGTGGGGGAGTCGACCCAGGGCCACCACAGCTCGACCGCGGTGAAGCCCGCCGCGGCGGCGGCCGCGGGGCGCTCCAGGAGCGGGAGCTCCGTGAAGAGGATCGACAGGTTGACGTTGAAGCGCTGCTCTGCGGCTGTGTCCCAGCTGAAGCCCGGCATCGGGTCGGCGCTCCCTCCCGTGTAGTGATTCCGTATTACGGAAGTTTGTTTCTGCTTAATGGAAGACTGCCTGTGACCGGGGAGAGCTGTCAAGAGCGACCGTGCAAAACGACCGGCCTACTGCGGCCGTCATGGCGTTAGGTTGTGCGCGTGCGATTGAGAGTGGAGTTCACGACCGAGCCCTTCGACCTCGACGAGGCGCCCGCACACGCGGTGGTCGCCCGTCAGGTCATCGAGGCGGCCGAACTGGACGCGGTGGACGTCGGTCCGTTCGGCAACACGGCGGAGGGCGGCGCGGACGCCGTGCTCACCGCCGTGAACGCCCTGCTGCGCAAGTCGCTGCAGGCCGGTGCCACCCGGGTCTCGCTGCAGGTGAACGTCGTCGACGCGGCCGGGGAGGGCGCGCAGTGACCGGCGCCGGGGACGAGCCGTTCATCACGGCCGTGAAGCCGCTGGTCGACGCCATGGGCGGCGAGCTGCTCCCGCCCGACGAGGCCGGCCCCGACGACGTCGTGCTCAGCTGGGAGGGCGTCGACGCGGTCGCCGTGCGCCTGCCGCAGCTCGCCGACTCCCTCGACCACATCCTCGCCGCGATGGAGCGCAAGCAGGGTATGCCGCTGGCCGAGCTGGACCGCAAGGCCAAGCAGGAGGTCGTACGGATACTCGAGGCGCGTGGCGCCTTCTCCGTACGGCACGGCGTGGAGACCGTGGCGAGCGCACTCGGGGTGAGCCGGTTCACGGTGTACAACTACCTGAACCGGGACAAAAACTCCTGAGAGGCGGCCGGAGAACCCCTCAGGCCCGCCGGAGACGGGCCGCCCGATCCCGCCGCCGTGAATTTTCAACAAAGTGTTGACGACGCGTTGCCGAGGGCGTTAGCTATCGGCACGCCCGTTCAGCACGAAGGCCCTACGCGGCCACGGAGGCACCCGTGACGTCGACTTCCACGCCCCCGGGCCTGGCCCGCCTCAACGCACTTCAGGACCACGCGGCCTTCGCCGTCCTGCACGAGGCGTGCGCCTCCACCACCTGGGCGCGCCGGCTCACGGCCGACCGCCCGTACGCCACCGCCGAGGAACTCCTCACCGCCAGTGACGCCGCCACGGCCGAGCTGACCGGTGCGGACCTGGACGAGGCGATGGCCGGGCACCCGCCGATCGGCCACCCCAAGCCGGGGGACCCCACCTCGGCCCGGGAGCAGCGCGGCATGGCCGGCGCCTCCGCGGAGCTCAAGGCGGAGCTGCTGGAACTGAACCTGGCCTACCAGGAGAAGTTCGGCCATGTCTTCCTCATCTGCGCCACCGGCAGGACCGGCGAGCAGATGCGCGACGCGGTCAAGGAGCGGATCGGCAACTCGCCCGAGCAGGAGCGGGAGATCGTCCGCACCGAACTGGGCAAGATCAACCGCATCCGGCTCACCCGGCTCGTCGAAGAGGAAGCCTGACCACCATGAGCACCAGCACCACCGCCTCCGTGTCCACGCACATCCTGGACACCAGCGTCGGCCGCCCCGCCGCGGGCGTCGCCGTCCACCTCGCCGCCCGCACCGGGCGCGAGGCGGACTGGCAGGCGCTCGGCGGCTCCGCGACCGACGCGGACGGCCGGTGCAAGGACCTGCCGGCGCTGCCGGAGGGAACCACCCACGTACGGCTCGACTTCGACACCGAGACGTACTTCGCCAAGAAACAAGCCGCGGCCCAGCAGGACGCCCCCGCGCTCCGGGACAGCGAGAACGGCCGGCCCGTGTTCTTCCCCGAGGTCACCATCGCCTTCGCGGTGGTGCGCGGCGAGCACTACCACGTTCCGCTGCTGCTCAACCCGTTCGGCTACTCCGTTTACCGAGGGAGCTGACCGACACCATGACCCGTTTCGTCCTGGGACAGAACCAGTACGGCAAGGCCGAGAACCGCGTCGTCAAGATCACGCGTGACGGCGACACGCACCACATCAAGGACCTGAACGTCTCCGTCGCCCTCTCCGGCGACATGGAGGAGGTCCACCGCAGCGGTTCCAACGCCAACGTCCTGCCGACCGACACCACCAAGAACACGGTGTTCGCCTTCGCCAAGGAGCACGGGATCGAGAGCGCCGAGGCCTTCGGCATCGCGCTCGCCCGCCACTTCGTGGACGACACCGCGCCCATCCACCGGGCCCGCATCCGCATCGAGGAGTACTCCTGGGAGCGGATCGAGACCTCGCAGTCCGGCGCCCGCTTCGTCGGCTCGGACGAGATCGCCCACTCCTTCGTCCGCAAGGGCCAGGAGACCCGCGTCGCGCAGATCACCTACGACGGCCACGGCGTCCAGGTCCTGTCCGGCTTCAAGGACCTGACCGTGCTGAACTCGACCAACTCCGAGTTCTTCGGCTTCCTGAAGGACAAGTACACCACCCTCCCCGAGGACCACGACCGCATCCTCGCCACCACCGTCTCCACCTGGTGGCGGCACAACTGGGACGGCATCGACTCGCACGCCCCCGACTGGGACCGCTCCTACAGCGGGGTGCGCAAGCACGCGCTGCAGGCGTTCGCCGAGACCTACTCGTACTCGCTGCAGCAGACCCTCTTCGAGATGGGCGTACGGGTGCTGAACTCTCGTGACGAGGTGGACGAGATCCGCTTCTCGATGCCCAACAAGCACCACTTCCGCTCGGACCTGTCGCCCTTCGGGATCGACAACGAGGCCAAGGACGGCGCTGTGTACTACGCCGCCGACCGCCCCTACGGCCTGATCGAGGCGACCATCCTGCGGGACGGTGCCGAACAGCTCATCCCGGTCGACATGACCAACCTCTGAGCCCTCGAGGTCCCGGCACCCGCGGCCGGTGAGCCCCGCCTCCCGGCCGCGGTACCCAGGGCTCCCAGGTCCTGCCGTGCCCTCCCATCAACTCCACCGAGCGACAAGGACGGACCATGGCAGCAGCCCGGCGCACCGTCATCGAGAACTGTTCGATCGCCACCGTCGACGCCGACGACACCGAGTACCCGACCGGATACCTCGTCATCGACGGCGACCGCATCGAGTCGCTCGGCGCGGGCAGGGCCCCCGAGGGCCTGGCGGACGTCGTACGCCGTATCGACGCCACCGGGCATCTGCTGACGCCCGGCCTGGTCAACACCCATCACCACTACTACCAGTGGCTCACCCGGGGCCTGGCCACCGACCACAACCTCTTCGACTGGCTCACCGCGCTGTACCCGACCTGGGCACGCATCGACGAGCCGATGGTGTACGCCGCCGCCCAGGGCTCCCTGGCGACGATGGCCCGCGGCGGCGTCACCACCGCCATGGACCACCACTACGTCTACCCCGAGAACTCCGGCGACCTGTCCGGCGCGATCATCCGCGCCGCCCGTGAGACGGGCGTCCGCTTCACCCTCGCCCGCGGCTCCATGGACCGCAGCGAGAAGGACGGCGGCCTGCCCCCGGACTTCGCCGTCGAGACGCTCGAAGGCGCCCTCGCCGCGACCGAGCGGACCGTCGAGGAGCACCACGACGCCTCCTTCGGCGCCATGACCCAGGTGGCCGTCGCGCCCTGCTCGCCCTTCTCCGTGTCCACCGAACTCCTGCGGGAGGGCGCCGAGTTGGCCCGCCGGCTCGGTGTGCGGCTGCACACCCACGGCTCGGAGACCGTCGAGGAGGAGCAGTTCTGCAAGGAGCTGTTCGGCATGGGCCCGACCGACTACTTCGAGTCCACCGGCTGGCTCGGCGAGGACGTGTGGATGGCGCACTGCGTCCACATGAACGACGCCGACATCGCCGCATTCGGCCGTACGAAAACGGGCGTCGCCCACTGCCCGTCCTCCAACGCCCGCCTCGCGGCCGGCATCGCCCGCGTCCCCGACATGCTGGCGGCCGGCGTCCCGGTCGGCCTGGGAGTCGACGGCACGGCCTCCAACGAGTCCGGTGAACTGCACACCGAACTGCGCAACGCCCTGCTGATCAACCGCCTCGGCGCCCACCGCGAGCACGCCCTGAGCACCCGGCAGGCGCTGCGCCTGGGCACCTACGGCGGCGCACAAGTCCTGGGCCGCGCCGCCGAGATCGGCTCGTTGGAGCGGGGCAAGCTCGCCGACCTGGTGCTGTGGAAGCTGGACACCCTCGCCCATGCCTCCATCGCCGACCCGGTGGCCGCACTCGTCCTCGGTGCGGCGGCCCCGGTCACCGCGTCGTTCGTGAATGGCCGTCAGATCGTCGAGGACGGCCGCCTGTTGCACGTCGACGAGGACGCCGTCGCCCGCTCCACGCGCCACGAGGCGCGGCGCCTGGCGCGAATCGCCGGACAGGGCTGAACAGCCCAAGATCTCCGGTCGAGGGGGACGGCCCTCGACCGGTAGCCGTGGACCCACCGGTTCCATGGTGGCCGTCTCCGGGGCGTGCGTGCACGCGCGCGCCCCGGAACGGTCTCCGTCCCCCATGACCAGCGCACCACCTCCTTGACACCCGTGTCAGAGCCGACGCGTAACGAACCGGAGGAACCGCCGTGGCCCCCCATCCCGTTGACGAACGCCTTCCCGCACTCAAAATGGCGACGACCGGCTTGCAGCACGTGGCCGCGATGTACGCGGGGGTCGTCGCCCCGCCCCTGATCGTGGGCGCGGCCATCGGCCTGACCGCCACCGATCTCACCTTCCTCACCGGCGCCTGTCTGTTCACCGCGGGCCTCGCCACCTTCCTGCAGACCCTCGGCATCTGGAAGATCGGCGCACGACTGCCCTTCGTCAACGGCGTCACCTTCGCCGGTGTCGCCCCCATGACCGCGGTCGTCGCCTCCACCAAGGACAGGTCGGACGCGCTGCCCATCATCTTCGGCGCGGTCATCGTCGCCGGTCTGCTGGGCTTCCTGGCCGCCCCCTTCTTCAGCAAGGCCGTCCGCTTCTTCCCACCGGTCGTCACCGGCACGGTCATCACGCTGATAGGCGTGTCCCTGCTGCCGGTCGCCTTCGGCTGGGCGCAGGGACCCGACCCCGCCGCGCACGACTACGGCTCGGCGACCTACCTGGGTCTCGCGGTCACCACGCTCGTGATCGTGCTGCTGCTGCGCCGCTTCACCCGCGGCTTCGTCAAGCAGATCGCGGTCCTGCTGGGCATGGTCGCCGGCACGCTGATCGCGATCCCCTTCGGCGTCACGGACTTCGGCCCGGTAACGGACGCGGACGTGGTCGGCTTCCCGACCCCGTTCCACTTCGGGGCACCGCAGTTCCAGCTCGCCGCGATCATCTCCCTGTGCGTGGTGATGGTGGTCTCGATGACCGAATCCACCGCGGACATGCTGGCGTTGGGCGAGATCGTCGAGCGCCCGGCCGACGAGCGGACCATCGCGGCGGGACTGCGCGCCGACACCCTCGGCTCCGCCCTCAGCCCCTTCTTCAACGGCTTCATGTGCAGCGCCTTCGCCCAGAACATCGGCCTGGTCGCCATGACGAAGATCCGCAGCCGCTACGTCGTCGCCACCGGCGGCGGCTTCCTGGTGCTGATGGGCCTGTGCCCGATGGCCGCCTCGCTCATCGCCGTCGTACCGCGCCCGGTGCTCGGCGGCGCGGGCGTGGTGCTGTTCGGCTCGGTCGCCGCCAGCGGTATCCAGACCCTCGTCCGGGCGGGACTGGAGAAGGGCGACAACATCCTGATCGTCGCCGTCTCCCTCGCCGTCGGCATCATCCCCATCACGGCGCCGGGGTTCTACCACGCCTTCCCCCAGACCGCGCGGATCGTCCTGGACTCCGGCATCTCCACCGGATGCGTGGCGGCGGTGCTGCTGAACCTGGTCTTCAACCACCTCGGCAGGAGCCGGGACGAGCAGGACGTCGCCCATCCCGCACAGGCCGGCGAGCAGATGGCCGCCGCCGTCCACTGACCCGGACCCGGCGCACGCACCGGATCGGGCCCCGGATCCTGGACCGGAGCCGGCTCGCGAGGCGCTCAGGCCCGGCGGATCGACCCGCACGGTGTGGCCTGCGGAAGGCGGCCCGTGAAGTACGAGCGGGGCGGTACCCCCATCAGGGTGCGGAAGTCGGACGTCATGTGGGACTGGTCGTAGTAGCCGGTGGCGGCGGCGAGTTCGGCCCAGGAGCGGGTGGCGGCGTGGTCCAGGACCGTGCGTACGCGGTTGATGCGGGCGTAGTGCTTGGGGGAGAGGCCGACGCCCTCGGTGAACAGATTGCGCAACTGGCGCTCGCTGACGGCCAGTTCGCGCGCCACACCGCCCACCTGGCCGGGAACGTGCCCGGCCCGGACCGACATCGCCTCGACGCCCGCACGCAGCAACTCGGTGCGGGACCGGTCCGCGGCGGCCGCGAGCCGCTCGGGCAGCACGTCCGCGAGGTGCTCCATCGCCTCCTCGGGCGTCAACCACCTCAGCGCGTCGGCCAGTTGGCGGATACCAGGCCCCGGCAGCTCGCCCAGCGGCACGGCACGCCCGACCAGGTCGACGGCCGGGACGCCGAACAGCGGGCGGACGGTGCCGGGGGCGAGCCGCAGCTCGGTGCAGGACACCCGGCGCTTGCCCCGGTGGTACGAGGCCCGGGCGCGCGGGCCGACGACCAGGGCGCAGCGGCCGCCGTGCTCCCCGGTGCGCACCACCACCCGGGTGGCGGCCTCCGGCAGATGCACGAACGGCTCCACCGGCTGGTCACCGACCGACACGGACCCGATGCCGGACACCCAGGGGCGCAGCACCTCGGGCGTGGGCAGGACATCTCGGAACAGGGCGTTCGTCACCCCTCCACGGTAAGCGCGCCGCACGGCCGTCCGGGCCGCCGAACCGTGCCGGAATCTCCAAGAGATCCGGGCCGCGCACCGCCCACCGTGGTGGACATGATCCTTGTGACCGGTGCCACGGGCACCATCGGAAGTGACGTCGTACGACAGCTCGCCGCGCGCGGCGAGAAGGTCCGCGCCCTGAGCCGGGACCCGGCGAAGGCGCACCTGCCCGCGGGTGTGGAGGCCGCTCGTGGTCACCACCGTGACCGGGCGTCCGTCGAGGCGGCGATGGCGGGCGCCGAAAGTGCCTTTCTGGTGGGCGTGTTCGGGCCCGACGACGCCGAGCACGACCGCGGCCTGGTCGAGGCGGCGCGTACCGCGGGCGTACGGCGGATCGTGAAGCTCTCCGCGATCGGCACCGGCGACCCCCGCCTCGGCGTGTTCGGCACCTGGCATCTGCACGGCGAGGAGGCCGCGCGCGCCAGCGGTCTGGAGTGGACGCTCCTGCGGCCCTCCTCCTTCGCCTCCAACACGCTCAGCTGGGTCGCGGCCGTGCGGGAGGGCACGCCCGCGCCCAACATGATGGGCGCGGGACGGCAGGGTGTCGTCGACCCCCGCGACGTGGCCGAGGTCGCGGTGGCCGCGCTGCTCGACCCACGGCATGCGGGGCGTACGTACACCCTGACCGGACCGGAGACGCTCAGCGCCCCTGAGCAGGCCGCCGTACTGGCCGACGTCCTCGGCCGGCCGGTGCCGCTGCACGACCTGTCGCCGCAGGAGCGCCTTGAGCAGTTGCGGGCCGCCGGGCTGAGCGAGCACTACGCGGACGGCCTCATGGCCGCCGCCCGGTTCATCCAGGAGGGCGGCAACGACGTCGTCACCGGGGATGTGCGGGAGGTGCTGGGCCGTCCCGCGCGGACCTACCGGCAGTGGGCCGAGGACCACGCGTCGGCGTTCGCGCAGGGCTGAGGGGGAGGTCGCGCGGGGCCGAGACGAGAGGCGGCCGTGCGGCCACCGGACAGGTTCCGGGTGCGCACGGCCGCCGGTGCTCAGGCCACGGTCCGCTGGACGTAAGGCACCAGCTGCACCGGCCCGACCAGGCCGTACGCCTGTCGTGCCGACGTGCCGAACACCGCCGGGTTGCTGACGCGCAGCCGGTTGAACAGCGGTGTGGCGACCTCGATCTCGAGGGTGTTGGCGCCCTTGCGCAGATGCCCACCGAGGTCCACCACAGGGTTGACGCGGTCGACGGGGCCCAGCCGGACGCCGTTGACCGTGACCCGGCAGGTGTCGGTGACACTGCCGAGCCGCAGCAGCGCGCCCGTCTCCGAGGACCAGCCCTTCGGCAGGGTGACCGTGGTCCGGTAGGTGCCGATGCCGCCGGCGTCGGCGAGCTCCGGAATCTGCGACCAGGGCAGCAGGGTGTCCAGGGTGAGGCTGTGCCGGACCACCTCGGTGCCGGCACCGTCGGCGCCGGGCCGCCAGTCGTCGACCGAGAGCGCCCAGCGGTCCGGGGTGACGGCCGCCGGTACCTCGGCGACCTTCGTGGTGACCTTGCGCCCGGTGGACAGCGTGGTGGTGAAGGTACCGGCGGCCGAGGCGCGCACGGCCAACCTGCCGTCCGTGAACAGCGCGCCGTCCGCGTCGGTCGCGACGACGTGCGGACGGTTGCCGTCGCGGTCGCCGAACAGCCCCGGGCGGCCGAGCGCCACCACCATCGTCTCGCCCGGCTGCAGCGTCACCCGGAACGTGAACGCGTCCCCGTCCCGGGTGTAGCGGGCGAGCCGGGTGACCCGCCCGGACCACGGGTCCAGCAGATACGGCACCGTGCCCGAACCCTCGCGCACGGTGCTGCGCAGCGTCACGTCGTGGTCGATGGCGGCGACCGGCGGTTTCACGGTCTCCGCGTGCTTGCCGTTGCACAGGTAGTAGAAGTCGGCGTCGTCGGTGACCCGGTGGGCGTTGAGAAGCGTCGAGGACACCGAGTGGGTGACGTCGGAGGTCACCCCCAGCTCCGCGAACGCAGCGCCGACGAGGGTCTTGTCGGTGACCCTGCGGACGTTCGGCAGGGCCAGCAACTCGGCGGTCAGCGCCCGCAGTTCGTCGGTCTCGCCGTCGTCGGGGACGCCCGGTGTCAGGGCCTGGTCGAAGGCGCCGAGCAGCACGGTGGGCAGGCCCGCGCGCGCGAACTTCAGCAGCTTGCGGGCGTCGTCGACGGCCAGGGTGGGCGTGGAGCCGTAGAAGAAGTCGCCTTCGAGGAACAGGGCCTTGTAGGCGGGGCCGTCCGGGGCGAGCCGCTTGCCGGAGACCTTGGCGTTCGGCAGGTCGAGCAGCGGGCCGCTGAGGAACTGGTGGGTCCAGCCCAGCGGGACGCCCGTCGACGTCAGCCAGGACGCGCCGATGCCGGTCGCGGAGTAGCCGGTCTGCCGGAAGACCGCGACGTCCGCGCGCACGGTGCCCGACTGAAGCACCTGCTGAACCCGGCCGATGTAGCCCGCGACGTCGGCCACATGGTGCCAGGTCGGCTGCCTCGGCCCCCACGACTCGCCGTACCCCGGCGCCCCGCTGTACGGGCTGAACGCGGCGAACCCGGGCCAGCTGACACCGGGCGCGGTGGCGTAGGAGAAGCCGTGGATCACCGTCTGGTTGACGCCCGCCGCGTACGCCCCGCCCATGGTGCGCAGGAACTTGTCCCAGGTGGTGTTGTAGGCGCCGCCCGCGTACGCCCCCGACTCGCAGGACAGCACGCGGCTGCCCGCCATGTCCCGGCCGCCGGCCAGGCAGCGGTAGTCGTCGAGGTTCTTGAAGCCGAGGGACTCGCCCTCGGGGATGTCGAGCAGGGCCGCCGAGGCGATGGCGTCGGTCTGCAGCCCGTACGGCTGCGAGCGCAGCTTCATGCCGTGCCCGTGGGCCCACGTCTTCAGCGCCCCTAGGTGGTGCTCGTTGAACAGGTTCGAGACGGTCTCCCAGAAGTCGTGCCGGATCTCCTGGGTGAGCCGGGCCTCGAAGGCGAAGATCTGGTTGCTGTTGTCGAGGATCACGGCGGGCAGATACGGCAGCAGGTCGCGTCCGGTGTGCGCACGGAAGGCGTCCGGCAGCCCGGGGGTCCACTGCAGGCCCTTGCTCTCCAGTTCCACGGAGTCCTCGAAGAACGCACCGCCCGCGGCCTTGAGCAGCCTGCGCAGCGTCGAGTCGAGGATGGTGCCGTCCCAGTAGCGGGTGACGGCGGCGGTACCGGCCGAGCTGAAGTGGTCGATCACGTAGGCGGCGGGGGAGGAGTGCGGTCCCGCCTCGGGCTGCTGCCCGGAGCCCCGCTGCCAGTACGACAGGACCACCCAGGTCCCCGAGTCGGGCGGGGTCCAGTGCAGGCGGCCGCTGGAAACGAGGTCGGTGAGGTCGGTGACGGTGTCGGCGTCCAGGCCGGTCGCCTTGCCGCTGGAGTAGGCGGTGTCGACGCGGGCGGCCTGCACCGCGAACAGCTTCTGCACGGTGACACCGGAGGCGGGAGCATAGACGGGGGCGGGCACCGGGCCGTCGAAGACGGCCCCGCCGGTCAACGTGGCCTTGCCGTAGGCGAGTTCCTTGACCGCGGCCTCGTCGTCCGGGGTGACGCCCGGCACGGCCACCGGCCAGCTCGGGCCGAGGGTGAGATCGACGGTCAGCCCGCGTCTCGCCGCCTGTCTCAGCGCGGCCTTCACGCCGTCGCGCCAGGGGGCGCTGCCCCAGCCGTGGTGCGCGGTGTCCAGTACCGAGGTGTCGGAGATGCTGTGGTGGACGGCCGCGATCTCGGCGCCGCCGAAGCCCGCGTCGGCCATCTGGTCGATCTCCCGGGCGATCTCGGCCGGGTCCACCAGGCCGTCCGGCCACCACCAGCGGAACTTCGGCCGGACCGCCCTCGCCGGTGCGGCGAACCAGCTCGCCGTGGGGGCGGCTCCCGCCGAGGCGGCCGCGGCGGGGGAGGCGGCGGCCTCCGCCGCCGGCCCGAGTGCCGCGAGAACACCGGTCGTCAGACCGGCGGCGAGCACCGACCGCCGTGTCATGCCGCCACGGTACGGGTGGGTTTTGCGCATGGTTCAGCCCCAAGTTGTCACGGTCGAGCGGGTGTTGAATCGTTTCAATCACCACGAATGCCGGAACGGTAATTCGGCATACGAAGTGAGGTCAATAGGGACGACAACGATTCAAAGCCCGGCGTCGGACCGTCAGGTCTCCCGGGACCGCAGTGCGGTCGCCGCCAGGGCGAGCGCCGCCACCGCCACGACCGTCGCCACCCGGAACGCCAGCCGGTAGCCGTCCGCCGTGGCCGGCACCAGCTCCGCGCCCCGGGCGAGCAGCCCGTCGGTGCGGCTCGCCGCCAGCGTGCTCAGGACCGCCAGACCCAGTGAACCGCCCACCACCTGAGTGGTGTTGAAGAGCCCGGACGCCAGCCCCGCGTCCTCCTCGCGTGCACCCGACATCGCGAGCCCGGTCAGCGGGGGCATGGCGGCGGCGAACCCGGCGGCCAGCAGCAGCATCGGGGGCAGCACGTCGCCGGCGTAGGAACCGTGCGCGGGGGCCCGACTCAGCAGGGCCATGCCGCCGGTGATCAGCACGAGTCCGGCGAGCAGCACCCAGTAGGACCCGAAGCGGCCGATCGCCCGCGCGGACAGGCTCATCATGAGGACGCCGATCGCCACGGGCGCCGGGAGGAAGGCGAAGCCTGTGGTCAACTCGTCGTAGCCGAGGACGCGTTGGAGATAGAGCGCGCCGATGAACTGGAACCCGTACATCGTCGCGATCATCAGGATCTGCACGCAGTTCGCGCCGGTGAGCAGCCGGGAGCGGAAGAGCCTCGGGCGCAGCAGCGGGCGGGCGGTGCGTGCCTGGCGGAGGGCGAAGGCCGCGAAGAGGGTGAGGGCGAGCGCCGCGAGAAGCAGCGTCGCGGGCGTGCCGCGGTCGCCGGAGCCGACGATGACGTAGACCGTCAGCATCAGGGCGCCCGTGACCAGCGCCGCGCCCGGGTAGTCGGCGCCGTCGCGGAGGCCGGTGCCGCGCTCGGGGGCGAGGACCCGGAGTGCCGCCAGCCAGGCGACGACGCCGATCGGCAGATTGATCAGGAAGATCCAGTGCCAGCTCAGCAGTTGGGTGAGCGCCCCGCCGAGGAAGGTGCCCAGGGTCGCGCCCACCGAGCCGACCGCGCTGAACACCGCGATGGCGCGGGCCTGTTCGCGCGGTTCGGGGAAGAGCGCCACCAACATGCCGAGCACCACCGCCGAGGCCATCGCACCGCCGGCGCCCTGTACGGCCCGCGCGGCGATCAGGAGGGCCTGGCTGTTCGCCGTACCGCACAGCACCGACGCCGCCGTGAAGACCGCGAGCCCGGCGGTGAACATCCGCTTGCGGCCCAGCAGGTCGCCCAGCCGCCCGACCAGCAGGAGCAGCCCGCCGAACGGGATCAGGTACGCGTTCACCACCCACGCGAGGCCCGCGCGGCTGAAGCCGAGGTCGTTCTGGATGGCCGGCATGGCCACGGTCACGATGGACCCGTCCAGAATCGTCATCAGCGCCCCCGCGCACAGGACGATGAGGGAGGCCCACCGGGAGTACGTACGTGCCGGTCGTCTCACAGCTGTCTCGGCTGTCTCGGCTGTCTCGGTCCGTGGGGTGGACATGGCTGCACGGCCTCCGTGTTCTCTACGGGCTCAGGTCGTGCCCTTGGTGCACGACTTGTAACGGAGGCCATCGTGAGTGACCATGAGGGTGCGCCGTAAGGAGGCAGTCGGATGTCTCAGAGGAACACCCGTGTAACCGTCCAGGTCGTGAACGCGGACGCCTGCCCGGTCCGCGAAGTTCTTGACAGGGTCTCCGGCAAATGGAGCGTCCAGATCCTTGTAGCGGCGGCCCACGGGCCCATCCGCTTCACGGAGTTGGAGCGCAGTATCGAGGGCATCAGCCGCCGCATGCTCACCCTCACCCTGCGCAACCTGGAACGCGACGGCCTCGTCACCCGCACCGTCCACCCCACGGTCCCACCCAAGGTGGAGTACGAACTCACCCCAGCAGCCCGCGAGTTGCACGAGACCTTGCAGCGACTGACGGACTGGGCCGAGCGCAACCGGGTCTACATCGCGGAGTCACGGGCGGCGTACGACGAGGAGCACCTGGTCGAGCGGGAAGCGGCCGGCGCGTAGTCCGGCGGGTCGGCGTGCGTTTGCTCAGGTGGCGTGCGGTCCTCCCCGACCCGTCAGAACCCGAACAACTCCGGATTCGTCGCCAACTCCTTGAAGTAGCGCTGGGGTTCGGCGAGCAGGCGGCGTTCCTTGAGGTCCATGAGGCCGCCGACCGCGGTGATCTCGGCTGCGATCGTGCCGTCCGCCTTGCGGATCGTCTGTTCCAGGCGGAAGGTCTTGCCCTCGCCCCAGAGGAAGGCGCAGGAGACCTCGACCTCGTCGCCCGCGAGCAGCTCCCGGCGATAGCGGATGGTGGTCTCCAGGGCGACCGGGCCGACGCCTCTGGCCACGAGTTCCGCCTGACCGATTCCGGCCGCTCGCAGTAACGACCAGCGCGCGTGTTCGGCGTAGTTGAGGTACACGGCCTGGTTCAAGTGGCCCTGTACGTCGGTCTCGTATCCACGGACGGTCACCGGGACGGAAAACGGCTCGCTCACTTCGTTCCCTTCTCGCACTGGACTCTCGCAGCGACTGTCGTGCCTGCTGCAATGAGCACTGATCTTGACATGTTCATCATGTCCGGCGCGGAGAGGCCAGCAGATACCGGTTCCCGCCGCGCGGCTCCGCGTGCTCGCCCACCTGCCAGCCGGCCCGCTCCAGGGTCGTCGCGCAGCCCCGCCGTGCCTCGGCCGCCGCCTCGTACACGGCGACCGCCTCGGGCTGCGGGGTCGCGCGCACCCGGTACCCGTCGGACAGGTCCGCCACGGCCGGGCGATGGCCCGCCGCCTCCAGAGCGAGCGCGGCGGCCTGCACCAGATGGCTCCGCTCCCAGGCGCACGGCCGGTCCGTGGCGCCGTCCGGATTGGTCATCCGGCGCAGCTCCAGCAGCCCCTGCCAGGCACTGTGCACCTCACGCGCCCGGGCGGGCCCGCTCTCCCGTGCCTGCTCCTCACCTCCGACGCGCGCGGCGAACGCGCCCGACGCCCCCGATGCCTCCGACGCGGCAGGCGCCGCGGGCTCGGGCGGCGGCTGCCCCTCGGCACTCTCCCGTATCCGATGCCCGGCCGGGGTCAGGAAGTGGTCGTGCGGCGGGCGCGGATGCCGGAAGGCGAGCCCCCGCGCGACCAGCGCCGCAAGCTGCGCATCCGTGCCTCTCAGCCGTCCGGTGACGGGATCGGCGGCGTCGATGACACGCCGCTGGGCGGCCGTCGGCGGTCGTGTCACGGCGTGCTCCTTCCCGGCGGGCTCGCTCGCCCCGGCGCGCGAGGCTCGTGCTGACCTGTGCTCGTACTGACCCCTGCTCGTGCCAACCCCTGCTCGTGCCGGCACGCGTTCGTGCTGACCCCTGCTCGAAGTGGCTCGCACCCGCGGTAAGCAACTTGCAGGTGATCAACCCATTCGAAGCCTACGACGGAGGTCTGACATTCCACCCCGCGATCACCGGCCGCCCATGCTCGGTCCCCAGTCGGCACACCGTCCCCGTCGCCAGCTGGAACAGCGCCCCGCGCGACGGCGGCAGCCCGAGCCGCCGGGCGGTGAGCACCCGTAGGAAATGACCGTGCGCGACGAGCACCACGCAGCCCTCGGTGTTGGCGAACGCCGCGTCCACCCTGGCGAGCACCCGGTCCGCCCGCTCGCCGACCTCCTCAACGCTCTCCCCGGGATGCTCGGGCGGCCCGGGCACCACTCCGTCGGTGAACAGGAACCAGTCGGGCCGGGTGCGGTGGATCTCTACGGTGGTGACGCCCTCGTAGCCGCCGTAGTCCCACTCACGCAGGTCGGGGTCGACCCGCAGGTCGTGCAGCCCGATCAGCTCCGCCGTCTCGCGGGCCCGCTGCAGCGGGCTGACGAACGCCGCCCCGATGCGGTGCGAGCGGATCAGCGGCACCAGCCGCCGCGCCTCCTCGCGGCCGCGCTCGGTCAGCGGTACGTCGGTCCGCCCGGTGTGCCGCCCGGACCGCGACCACTCGGTCTCGCCGTGCCGGACGAGGAACAGATCAGCCATGCCTTCAGGCTAAGAGCCCCACGCCCCGGCCGCCCGGCGCCCCTACTGCCGGTACCCGCCGAGGAACCGCCCGATCCGCCCGATCGCCGCCTCCAGGTCGTCCGCGTGGGGGAGCGTGAGGATGCGGAAGTGGTCCGGGGCCGGCCAGTTGAAGCCGGTGCCCTGGACGACCTGGATCTTCTCCCGCAGCAGCAGGTCCAGGACGAACTTCTCGTCGTCGTGGATCTTGTGCACCGCGGGGTCGATGCGCGGGAACGCGTACAGCGCGCCCTTCGGCTTCACACAGGACACCCCGGGGATCTCGTTGAGCTTCTCCCAGGCGACATTGCGCTGTTCGTGCAGCCGTCCGCCGGGCGCGGTCAGCTCGTGGATGGACTGCCGGCCGCCGAGCGCGGCCTGGATAGCGTACTGGGCGGGCGCGTTGGCGCACAGCCGCATGGAGGCCAGCATGGTCAGGCCTTCCAGGTAGTCCCGCGCGTGCTGCTTGGGACCGGTCACCACCACCCAGCCCGAGCGGAAGCCGGCCACCCGGTAGGTCTTCGACAGTCCGCAGAAGGTGAGGACGACCAGGTCGGGGGCGAGGGTCGCGACCGGGTGGTGCACGGCGTCGTCGTACAGGATCTGGTCGTAGATCTCGTCGGCGAAGACCATCAGGCCGTGGCGGCGGGCGAGATCGAGGATGCCCTCCAGGATCTCCTTCGGGTAGACCGCGCCGGTGGGGTTGTTCGGGTTGATGATGACCACGGCCTTGGTGCGGTCCGTGATCTTCGACGCCATGTCCGCCAGGTCCGGGTACCAGTCGGCCTGTTCGTCGCACAGGTAGTGCACCGCCTTGCCGCCGGCCAGCGTCGTGACGGCCGTCCACAGCGGGAAGTCGGGGGCGGGCACGAGGATTTCGTCGCCGTCCTCGACCAGCGCCTGTACGGCCATGGAGACCAGCTCGGAGACGCCGTTGCCGAGGAAGACGTCGTCCACGTCGACCTCCAGGCCCAGGGCCTGATAGCGCTGGGCGACGGCACGGCGGGCCGACAGGATGCCGCGCGAGTCCGTGTAGCCGTGTGCCTGAGGGAGCATCCGGATCATGTCCTGGAGGATCTCCTCCGGCGCCTCGAACCCGAAGACGGCCGGATTGCCGGTGTTCAGGCGGAGCACGCTGTGGCCCGCCTCCTCCAGCGCGTTGGCGTGCTCGATCACCGGCCCGCGGATCTCGTAGCACACCTCGCTGAGCTTGTTCGACTGCCGGAACTCCATGCGCGCTCGCCCCTCCGGTTTCCTGTGTTGCTTGGTTTTACCAAGTGGCCGCTTGGAAAGTCCAACAACTTGTCTAGACTGCGTCGCATGTCACGACGCCGAAGCTACGACCAGTACTGTTCCGCCGCCCGTGCCCTGGACCTCGTCGGTGACCGCTGGACGCTGCTGATCGTCCGGGAGCTGCTGGCCGGTCCCCGCCGTTACACGGACCTGCACGCGGACCTGCCCGGCGTGAGCACGGACGTACTCGCCTCCCGGCTGAAGGACATGGAACGGGACGGCCTGTCGACGCGGCGCAGGCTGCCGCCGCCCGGCGCGGCGTACGTCTACGAACTGACCGCACGGGGACGGCAGTTGCTCCCCGTTCTGCAGGCACTCGGCGCGTGGGGCGAGAGCGAACTCGGCGAGAAGCGGCCGACGGACGCACTACGGGCGCACTGGTTCGCGCTGCCGCTGCTGCGCGCACTGGAGGGGGAGGGCGAGGGACTCGTCGAAGTCCGCCTGGACGAAGGGGACTTCCATCTGTACGTCGGCGCCGGCGACGGGCCCGTGTACGGCGACGGCCCGGCCCCCGGCGAGCCGGACGCCCGCCTCGTCCTGGACGCCGACACCTGTACGGCCATCAGCCGGGGGGACGTGAGCGTGACCGACGCGGTACGGCACGGGCGGATCGCCGTCACCGGCGACGGCACCCTCGCGAAGGCCCTGCGCGAGGCGTGAGACGACAGAAGGCCCGCTGGGCGCGGGCTTTCTGATGCTACGTCAGCGATAGGTGCTCAGGCCCCCGGCGGGACCCGACCGGGCCGTCCGGGTCGCCCCGACCCCCGCGTCAGCGCGTACCCGCCGACCCCCGCGAGCGCGGCCAGCACCCCGCCCACCGCGGTCCACACCCACCGGTCGGACCACCAGCCGGACGCCCAGCCGTCCTCGGGCTCCAGGCCGGCCAGCACCGCGGACTTCGACGAATCCCCCTCGTCCGCACCGGACTTGGACGTCACCGCGATCCCCGGCACCAGCGGCTTCGCGAGCGAGCCGTCGACCGCCGCCGAACCGCCGATGTCCTTGGAGCCGACCTGCAGCGAGGCACTGATCGGCTGCCCAAGGTCGGCCGTCGCCACGTTCAGCGCGGTGAGCCGGACGTAGTACGTGCCGGGCAGCGGGTCGTTGGCCCACTGCTCGGACCAGGCGCGCACGGTACGCAGTGTGCAGGACAGGCCGACCGAGGTCGCGCCCTGGGCCACGGTGCGCGTCTGCGCCCCGTACTGGCAGGCCTGGCGGCGGCGCAGGCCGTCGTACACGTCGATCTGCCAGGTCTGCGCGGCGTGCGCGTCCGGCAGCTTGACCGTCGCCTTCACCGTGGGGCGCTGACCGGCGTCCGCGGGAAACGACCAGTACAGGTAGTCGCCCGTGGCGGCGCTCGCCGTGGCCTGCTGCCCCTGCTCGACCTCGGCCGCCGTACGGAACGACGTACCCGCCGCGGTCGGCGGCGCGTCGTCACCGGACGCGCTCGGCGACGGCGAGGAATCGGCGACGGCCGGTGAGACCGCGAGCGCGAACATCAGCGCCGCGGCGCCCAACACCTGTGTGATCCGCATCAGTTGGTCCTCCAGACCGCAACCCGCCAGCGTGACACCCAGCCCCAGACCAGACCCGCGAGGAACCCGGCCAGGACCACGACGCCGAGCAGCCACCAGCCGCGGCCCAGGCCGAAGGAGGCCACGTCGTCCGCCTGCGAGGGGCCGCCGACCACGTCGACGGTGAGTTCGACCGGCAGGCCCGGCGTGGTCTTCACACCGGACGCCGCCGAGAAGGAGTTGGTGACCTGCAGGCACACGACCTCGGCGGGCGCGTCCTCGTCGTCGCTCTCCGCCTTGGGGTAGCGCAGGCCCGTGGAGACCACGTCCGTACGGCCGTCGCCCGCGGCCTCGCCGCGCACGATCTCGCGGCCGTGGACCGTGACCGCCCGCAGTAGCACCCCGTAGTCCGGGTTCACGGACCGGTCCGCGGCGACACTCACCGAGGCGCGCAGCTCCTGACCGGGCGGCACGTCCACCTTGTACCAGCGCTGCTGCCCGAACTCCTCGCGGTCGGTGTAGAGACCGGACTTCAGCGTGGGCGCGTCCGTGCACTGCCCGGCGCCCTCGGTGGCCACCGGCGTCACCACCGGGTCGGCCGCACGGTCCACCAACTGGTTGACCCTGTCCGTGAGTTCGTCGGTGTGCTCGACCGAGGTGTAGGTGCCGCCGGTCGCCTCGGCGATACAGCTGAGTTGCTTGCGCAGCTTGGTGTTCGGGACCAGACCGAGGGTGTCGATGGTCATGCCGATGCCCTTGGCCGCGATCTCGCGGGCCACCTCGCACGGGTCGAGCGGCGCGCAGGTGTCCTCGCCGTCGCTGATCAGCACGATCCGCTTGGAGCCCGCGCCGGTGCCGAGGTCGTCCGCCGCCTTCAGCAGGGCCGGACCGATCGGCGTCCAGCCGGTCGGCGAGAGCGTCGCGACCGCCGCCTTCGCGTCGGTGCGGTCGAGCGTGCTGACCGGGTAGAGCTGCGCGGTGTCCTTGCAGCCCGTCCTGCGGTCGTCGCCCGGGTAGTTGGCGCCCAGCGTGCGTATGCCCAGCTGGACGTCCTCGGGCGTCGCGTCCAGCACCTCGTTGAACGCCTGCTTCGCCGCCGCCATCCGCGACCCGCCGTCGATGTCCCGGGCCCGCATCGAGCCGCTGACGTCGAGCACGAGGTCGACCTTGGGCGTGGCCCCGCCCGTGGGCTCGCCGGCGCGCGCTGCGGCCGGGAAAGCCAGTCCGGCCGCCAGGGTGGCGAGCAGGGCGCACACTCCTGCCGCCAGCCGTTGTGTTCTGATCATCGGCGGATCTTATTGATCAGATGCGCCGGGCTCCAAAACGGGCCGTGGAGCAAGGGGGTTGGGCAGCCGCGCCCACTGGTCTCCGGGCGTTCCCGGCGACATCCGCATCAGCGTCAGCGCCTTCGCGGGCAGCGGCTCGTCGACGAGCGCGGCCAGGTCGGGGGTGCTCGGCTGATCCCGTACGGCCGCCTCCAGCGCCGTCCCCAGCGCCCGCGCCGAACCCGCGGTGGCCGCCAGGGCGCCCGCCACCAGCGAGCCGAACAGCTTGCGGCGCAGCGCCCGTTCGTCGTTTGTGACGATCCGTCCGGTCAGCTCCGGGACCGGGATGCCGTGCCGAGCGAGGCGGGCCGGGGAGATGCGGATGTCGGCGAGGTCGCGGTAGACCAGACGCAGCGGGGCACCTGTCCGGGAGAGGACGACGAGCAGGTTCTGACCGTGCGCCTCCAGGGCCACACCCAGCTCCAGCAGGCGCAGGCCGATGGTGAGGGTGAGACGCGTGAAGTCGGCGAGCCAGGAGGGGGATTCGGGCAGTCCGGTGGTGGCGAGCGCGGCCACCGGCACGACCCGCTCGCCCCTGCCGGTCGCCGCGTACGTCTGCGGCGACTCCCGCAGCACGGCCGCGAGGTCGGGCGTCCCGGCCGCGGCCGCGCCCAACGTCCGGGTGACGTGCAGCAGTCCGTCCGCGCGCGCCGCGAGCGACTCGGCGAACGACGACAGCGTGGCCGAAAGGCCCACCGAGTAGACCGAGATGTCCCGCACCGAGGACGTCAGCCGGGTGCTCAGCGCGGTCTTGACGTGCGGCCCGCCGGGCACTGCGAGCGTGCGCAGGGACATCAGGGGGTGCGCCGCGATCCCTCCGTCACGAACGTCCGAGCCCCCCACCCGCTCCTCGTCACCGTTCCGCTTCAGCACATGGGCCGCCTGCCACGGGTGCGCCGGCAGCAACAGCCGCCCCCCGTCGCGCAGTTCGTCCGGCCACACTCCGGTCACCAGGCACTCCGCCGCCCGCACCGGCACCGTGCGCAGCCGCACCACGGGCCGGTGCTCGGGCCCGTACGCGAGCTGCTCGGCGACGGAGAAGCCGGGCCGGGAACGGCAGCCCGGGTGGTACGGATGCCCGTCGACCACCCGCTGCTCCCACTCCCAGTCGGACAGCGGCCACTCCTTCGAGGTCCACTCCTTCGGGGTCCACTCCTTCGAGGGAGATCCCGCCCCGGCCCGCGACAGCGCCAACGACGCGACACTGTGCGCGAGTTCGGCCGCGAAGTCGTCTCCGTGCGGTACGGCGAGATCCGTCATCAGCCGCGCCGGATGGTCGTAGGCCGTCTCACCGAGGTGCACGACGGTGACGTACGCGTCGGTGGCGTACGGGTCCGCGGCCGGACCGTGCAACCGGCGCCCGTCGCGCAGCCGCAGCGTGAGCCCCTCGCGGCCCCGCTCCCGGCCCGTGATCCACGGCAGCGGCTCGTGCGCCAGCGCCCGCCACAGCCGGGTGAGCACCGCCGCCCGGGCGCCCGGCAGCTCCGTCGCGTACCGTGACAACAGGTCGGGGCGGACCTCGGCCAGCTCGTCGGCGACCTCGGCCTCCGCGGGGTGGGGACGGTGCACAGGCGGGCTCCTCGGGTACGAGCAGGGCGTCACGAACAGGGTGCAACGGCATCCATACTGATCGTCTCCGCCCGAATTGACCTCAGGGAACGAGTGGATCGCGTGGTTCTCATCCCCCCTGCACCCGGTGACGACGCCGACCGCGCCGACGCCTACGCGGCCGGGCCGCTGCTCAACTGCCTCCTGCGCGAGGTGGCGGAGCCGATCGCGGAGTCCGGCGCCCACCGCACCTACCGGCTGCCGGGAGCGGACCGTCTGCTGCGGGTGCGCGCCACGCGCCGGCCCACCGACCCCGAGGTGTACGCGGCGGACGGCTGGCACCGCATCGGCCACACCGAGCTGGTCAAACTGGTCGCCGAGGAACTGCGCCGCCACACCGGCCTGTCCAACCACGAACTGCCCGCCGAGATGATCGACAGCCGGGACGCGGTGGCCGCGCTGCTCGCCGCCCGCGCCCGCGCGACGGCGCCGGAGGACCCGTATCTGCGCTCCGAGCAGTCGCTCATCACCGGCCACCCGTACCACCCGGCCCCCAAGGCACGCGGCGGCGGCCCGGTGGCCGCCTGGCTGCCCTACGCCCCCGAGGCGCACGGCCGGTTCCCGCTGGCGCTGCTCGGCGTGCGCGAGGACCAGGTCGTCGAGGAGGGCGACACCTCGGCGCTGGACGCCCTGGGCGAGGCCCCGCCCGGCTACCGGCTGCTGCCCGCCCACCCCTGGCAGCTGGACCTCGTCGGCCGCGACCTCACGGACGCCTTCGCGGACGGACGGCTCGTACGCCTCGGCACGACCGCCTTCGACGCCTGGCCCACTGCCGCGGTCCGCACGCTCTACGCCCCCGGGCACGACCTGTTCCTGAAGTTCAGCCTCGATGTGCGCATCACCAACGACATCCGCCGGCTGTGGCGCCACGACCTGCGAAAACTCCGCCGGACCGACAGTGCGGCAAGGGCGGCGAGCGGCTCGTCGGGCGGGCCCGCCGCCTGGCTGAGCGACCGCGGATACCGCACGGCCGGCTTCGCCTTCGAGGAGCTCGCCGTCCTCGTCCGCGACGGGCTGCGGGACCATGTGCTGCCCGGCGCCACCCCGTTGCTCGCCGCGGGCCTGGTGGAGGGGTTCGACGGCAGCCCGCTGGAGCGGACCACCGACCCGGGCGCCTGGTGGGCGGCGTATCTGCGGGCCGTCGTACCGCCCGCGCTGGCCGCGTTCGCCCGTCACGGTGTCGTACTCGAAGCCCATCTGCAGAACACCCTGGTCGCCGTCGACGCCGACGGGCTGCCCGTGCAGGCGCTCTTCCGGGACGCGGAGGGCGTGAAGCTGCTGCCGGACGTGACACGGGCCGCCGGCTGGGAGCGGCTGGTCTACACCCTGGTCGTCAACCACCTCGTCGAGATCGCCGGCGCCCTCGCGGAACACCACCCCGGCCTCGACCCCTGGCCCGCCGCACGCCGCGAGTTCGCCCGCCACGACCTCCCCGAGACCACCGCCCTGCTCACCGCGCCGACCCTCCCCGGCAAGACCAACCTGCTGCTGCGCTGGACCGGCGCCGACGGCGCGGACGCCCGCTACCTGCCGCTGCCCAACCCGCTGGCCCGGCCCGCGCACGAGCACTGACATACCCTGGCGGGTGTGCTGCGCGACGTGACTGCTGTTCGATACGTGACCCCCCTGCGGTCGGGCGGCTCCGTACCCGCGGTCGTCGAGGCCGACGACCTCGGCACCTACGTCGTGAAGTTCACCGGCTCCGCACAGGGCCGCAAGGCGCTGGTCGCCGAGGTGATCGTCGGCGAACTGGCCCGCGCCCTGGGGCTGCGCTTCCCCGAGCTGGTTCTCGTCGACTTCGACCCGGCGGTCGCCGCCGGCGAACCCCACCAGGAGGTGCGCGACCTCCACAGCGCGAGCCGGGGAACCAACCTCGGCATGGACTATCTGCCGGGCGCGCGGGACTTCACCCCCGAGGTCGCCGCGGCCTTCCCCGTGGACCCCCTGGAGGCGGGCCGGATCGTCTGGTTCGACGCCCTGACCGTGAACGTCGACCGCACCGTCCACAGCTCCAACCTGATGATCTGGCCGACACTCGGTGTCGCGCCCCCGCGCCTGTGGCTGATCGACCACGGCGCCGCGCTCGTCTTCCACCACCGCTGGGACGGCACCGACCCGGCCAAGTCCTACGACTTCCGGCACCACGCCCTCGGCCACTACGCCCCCGACGTCCGCGCGGCCGACGCCGAGCTGGCGCCGAAGGTGACGCGTGAGCTGCTGCGCGACATCACCGCGGAGGTGCCCGAGGCCTGGCTGGCGGTCGAGGAGGGCTTCACGACACCGGACGAGGTGCGTGCGGCGTACGTGGACCACCTGCACGCGCGCGTGCGGGCCTCCGCGGCCTGGCTGCCCACCGACTTCCCCGCTCCGGACGAACTCGCCGCGGAGAACGCCGCCCGCGCGGCGCGCAGCCGGCGCGGCCGCCCCGCCTGGCTCCGGCAGGTCCCCGATCTGCACGGGAAACCGGCGGCCCAGCCGGACTGGACGGCCCACCTGGGGTGAGCCGCGCCGCATAGGGCCGCCGGTCGCCGCGCGCGCTCTAGCCGCGCAGCTGCTCGTACGCGGGCAGTGTCAGGAAGTCCGCGTAGTCCTCGTCGAGGGCGACGGTCAGCAGCAGGTCGTGGGCCTGCTGCCAGTGGCCGGCCGCGAAGGCCTCCTCGCCGATCTCGGCGCGGATGTTGGCCAGTTCCTCGGCGGCGACCTTGCGGGCCAGCGCCGGGGTGGCCTTCTCGCCGTTCTCGAACTCGACCCCGGCGTTGATCCACTGCCAGATCTGCGAGCGGGAGATCTCGGCGGTGGCCGCGTCCTCCATCAGGTTGAAGATGGCGACGGCGCCCATGCCGCGCAGCCACGCCTCGATGTAACGGGTGCCCACCTGAACGGCGTTGACCAGGCCGGCGTAGGTCGGCTTCGCCTCCAGCGAGTCGATCGCGATGAGGTCGGCGGCCTCGACGTGCACGTCCTCGCGCAGCCGGTCCTTCTGGTTCGGCCGGTCGCCGAGGACCTTGTCGAAGGACTCCATGGCGATCGGCACGAGGTCGGGGTGGGCGACCCAGGAGCCGTCGAACCCGTCGTTCGCCTCACGGTCCTTGTCGGCGCGGACCTTCTCGAACGCCACCTTGTTGACCTCGGCGTCCCGGCGTGAGGGGATGAACGCCGCCATGCCGCCGATCGCGTGCGCACCGCGCTTGTGGCAGGTGCGGACGAGGAGTTCGGTGTACGCCCGCATGAACGGCGCCGTCATCGTCACCGCGTTGCGGTCCGGCAGGACGAACTTGGCGCCGCCGTCACGGAAGTTCTTGACGATGGAGAACAGGTAGTCCCAGCGTCCGGCGTTCAACCCCGAGGCGTGGTCGCGCAGTTCGTAGAGGATCTCCTCCATCTCGTACGCGGCCGTGATCGTCTCGATCAGGACGGTGGCGCGGATCGTGCCCTGCGGGATGCCGACGTAGTCCTGCGCGAAGACGAACACCTCGTTCCACAGGCGGGCCTCAAGGTGCGACTCCGTCTTCGGGAGGTAGAAGTACGGGCCCTTGCCCATCTCCAGCAGGCGCTTGGCGTTGTGGAAGAAGTAGAGGCCGAAGTCGACCAGGGCGCCCGGGACCTGGGCACCGTCCGCGTCGACGAGGTGACGCTCGTTCAGATGCCAGCCGCGCGGGCGCGTGACGACCGTCGCCAGCTCCTCGTCGGGCCGCAGGGCGTACGACTTGCCGCTCGCCGGGTCGGTGAAGTCGATGGAGCGGGTGTACGCGTCGATCAGGTTGGCCTGACCGGTGACGACGTTCTCCCAGGTCGGCGCCGAGGCGTCCTCGAAGTCCGCGAGCCACACCTTGGCGCCCGAGTTGAGGGCGTTGATGGTCATCTTGCGGTCGGTGGGGCCGGTGATCTCGACGCGGCGGTCGTTCAGGGCCTCGGGGCAGGGGGCCACGCGCCACGAGTCGTCCGCGCGGACGTCGGCCGTCTCGGGGAGGAAGTCGAGCGTGGAGGTGCGGGCGATCTCGGTGCGGCGCTGCGCGCGGCGGGCGAGGAGTTCGTCACGGCGCGGCGTGAACCGCCGGTGCAGCTCGGCCACGAAGGCGAGGGCCGCCTCGGTGAGGACCTCCGCCTGCCGGGGCAGGGGCTCGGCGTCGACGATGGCCAGCGGGGACGGCGCTGGTGCGGACATGAGCTGTCACTTCCTTCAGCGGTGGCACCGGGTGCCAGTCGAACCGGGTACGGCTTCAGACGCCCTCGGAGCGTTTGGACGCGGCGGAGCGCTTCTGAACAGTGGATACTAGTTTCCTCATTGTGGAAGTTCAATGGTTTGTTGATATCGAGATTCTCCGGGTCGAGGGAAGGTGGCGCTCAGTGCCACCCTGCTCACTCAAGGTGGACCAGATCGGCCGCCGTGTCGATGTCGTACGGCCGTGCCACGTCCGCGCACTCGACGAGCGTGATGTCTTGCTGGTGCGTTTTGAGGTAGGCGCGGGCCCCGCGGTCCCCGGTGGCGCTCTCGGCGATGCCCGCCCAGTGGGCGCGGCCGAACAGCACCGGATGACCGCGCACTCCGTCGTAGGCGGCCGACGCCAGCGAGTTCTCGTCCCGGTACGCGGCCAGCACCCGGCCGACCGCCTGTGCCCCGATCCCCGGCTGGTCGACGAGCAGCACCACGGCGGCCGCGGCCGCCGTACCGGCGAGCGAGTCCAGCCCCGCCCGCAGTGAAGTGCCCATGCCCCGCTCCCACTCCGGGTTGTCCACGAGTACGCACCCCTCCAGGTCCGCCTGTTCCCGTACGGCGTCGGCGCGCGCCCCCAGCACCACATGGACGCGGGTGCAGCCTGCCGTCCGCAACACACCGGCCGCATGTTCGACGAGCGTTAGTCCGCGGTGCCGTAGCAGTGCCTTGGGGCGTCCGCCGAGCCGCCGTCCGCCGCCCGCGGCCAGCAGCAGCCCGGCGACCTGGTCCTCGTTGTCCGTCATGTCTTCTGCATACCTGACATCCGGGCGAGTGCCCGGTTTCAGAGGGCTGAATTTCGGTCCGCACGGTGGCGCGTGCGGCATCGGGTGGCGTTTACTGACCCGCGTCCCCGGGCGCCCGACCAACGTCGCGGGGCCGTTCGGCAAGATCACGTATGACTGCGCACGAGAGCGTGCGAGGGGGAGGGCTGGGTTGCGGAGCTTGGGGCAGAGGTCAGTGATCGGCAGCGACGAGGACCCGAGGGTGGCCGGACTGCGCACGGCCGTGTCCCGGTTGCGCCGCGAACTCGCCGCCCATCCCGCCGAGTTCCCCGACCGCGGCATCGCCGAGGACGAACTCGCCGCCCTCGCCGCGATGACCACCGACGGCACCCCCGAGGTCCGCCGCCTACGCCGCTCCCTGCTCCTGATCGCCGGCGCGATCGGCTCGGTCAGCGCCCTGGCCCGGGGGCTGTCCGAGGTGCGCGACGCGGTGGATCTGTTCGGGGAACCGCCGCGCGGCTGAACGGACGCTTTTGTACGGGGCGCGCCTGTGACCCGGCCGGTGAGCCCACGGCCCGCGTGAGGCCACTGCCTGCTTGAGGCCGCCGGGCCCGAGCTTTCGAGGGTCTCCGAGGGTTCCGGGGGCAGCTGTCGTGGGTGGGGGCGATCTATTTGCGGCGTCGCCTGTGAGCGGCCGTGAGGCCACGGCCTGCGTGAGGCTGCCGCCCGTGAAGTCGCCCGCGTCAGGCCGCCGGGCCCGAGCTGGCCAGGGCCTCCGACAGTTCCGAGGCCACCTGCTGCAGGATGGGGACGATCCGGTCCTTGGCGTCGTCGGTGACGCGGCCCGCGGGGCCCGAGATGGAAATGGCCGCGGCGGTGGGGGAGTTGGGCACGGAGACCGCGAGGCAGCGCACGCCGATCTCCTGTTCGTTGTCGTCGACCGCGTACCCGGCCCGGCGCACGTCCTCGAGGGCGGCCAGGAAGCCGTCCGGGGTGACGATCGTCTTCTCCGTCGCGGCCGGCATACCGGTGCGCGAGAGCAGCGCGCGCACCTCGTCGTCCGGGGTGTTGGCGAGCAGGGCCTTGCCCACGCCCGTGGAGTGCGGCAGGACGCGCCGGCCGACCTCGGTGAACATGCGCATCGAGTGCTTGGACGGCACCTGCGCGACATAGACGATCTCGTCGCCGTCCAGCAGCGCCATGTTCGCCGTCTCGCCGGTCTCCTCGACCAGACGGGCCAGATACGGCCGCGCCCAGGTGCCGAGCAGCCGGGACGCGGACTCGCCGAGGCGGATCAGGCGCGGACCGAGCGCATAGCGGCGGTTGGCCTGCTGGCGGACGTATCCGCAGGCCACGAGCGTGCGCATCAGGCGGTGAATGGTGGGCAGCGGCAGCCCGCTGCTCGCGGACAGCTCGCTCAGACCGACCTCACCGCCCGCGTCGGCCATCCGCTCCAGCAGATCGAAGGCGCGCTCGAGTGACTGGACCCCGCCGCCGTTGGACCTGGCGGAGTCGGTGGTGCTGGCGCTGGACGTCGGCACGGCGCGTTCCTTTCGGGACTGGCGGGAAGTTGCAGAAGCCTACCCGGCAGTCGGTTGACTCCCTGGTGGTGCATAGCTACGTTCTGCTTGACGGAAGTCTAATTCCGCTTTGTGGAAACGTCCAGAGTGTGTGCTCAAGGCGCACTGTGGAGAAGTGTGCCCTTGACGGCATGAGGGCGGGAGTGAAGACTCCTTCAACAGAAAGTTGAATTCCGGTACGTGGAAGCAGCTCGCGACGGCTGAGAGGGGTCCGGGTGTCCGACGTAGAACTGGTGCTGCGCTCGACGCGCGTCATCACGCCCGAGGGGACGCGCGCCGCGTCGGTCGCGGTCGCCGGCGGCACGATCGCGGCCGTCCTGCCGTACGAGGCCGACGTGCCCGCCTCTGCCCGCCTGGAGGATCTCGGCGACGACGTCCTGCTGCCCGGCCTGGTCGACACGCACGTGCACGTCAACGACCCCGGCCGCACCGAGTGGGAGGGCTTCTGGACCGCCACGCGCGCGGCGGCGGCCGGCGGCATCACCACGCTCGTCGACATGCCGCTCAACTCCCTGCCGCCCACCACGACGGTCGACCACCTCCGTACGAAACACGAGGTCGCCGCCGACAAGGCGCACATCGACGTCGGCTTCTGGGGCGGCGCCCTGCCCGACAACACCAAGGACCTGCGTCCGCTGCACGAGGCCGGGGTCTTCGGCTTCAAGGCGTTCCTGTCGCCGTCCGGCGTGGACGAGTTCCCGCACCTCGACCAGGACCGGCTCGCCCGCTCCCTGGCCGAGATCTCCTCCTTCGGCGGACTGCTGATCGTGCACGCCGAGGACCCGCACCACCTGGCCGCCGCCCCGCAGCACGGCGGCCCGAAGTACGCCGACTTCCTGGCCAGCCGCCCGCGGGACGCCGAGGACACCGCGATCGCCCAACTCATCGCGCAGGCGAAACGATTCGACGCACGCGTGCACATCCTGCATCTGTCGTCGAGCGACGCGCTGCCGCTGATCGCCCAAGCGAAGGCCGAGGGCGTCCGCCTCACCGTCGAGACATGCCCCCACTACCTGACCCTGACCGCCGAGGAAGTCCCGGACGGCGCAAGCGAGTTCAAGTGCTGCCCGCCCATCCGCGAGGCCGCCAACCAGGACCTGCTGTGGCGGGCGCTCGCGGACGGCACCGTCGACTGCGTGGTCACCGACCACTCCCCGTCCACGGCCGACCTCAAGACGGACGACTTCGCGACCGCCTGGGGCGGTATCTCGGGCCTCCAGCTGAGCCTGGCCGCCGTGTGGACCGAGGCCCGCAAGCGCGGCCACGGCCTGGAGGACGTGGTCCGCTGGATGTCGTCGCGGACGGCCGCACTGGTGGGCCTGGACGCCCGCAAGGGCGCCATCGCGGCGGGCCGCGACGCCGACTTCGCCGTCCTCGCGCCCGACGAGACCTTCACCGTGGACCCGGCGGCCCTGCACCACCGCAACCGCGTGACGGCGTACGCCGGCAAGACCCTCCACGGCGTCGTCAGGTCGACCTGGCTGCGCGGCGAACGCATCGCCGCGGACGGCGAGTTCGGCGAGCCGAGGGGCCGACTGCTCACCCGCAACCCCTGATCCACCCGCACCGACCGCACCGACCGCGGCGGCGCGAACGACGAGCACAACGCGTACGACGAGAACGACGAGGACGAGAGGAAAGACGTGACGGCCATTCCGAGCTTCACCGGTGACGCGAACCCCTACGGAGGAGGCGACCCCTACGCGGACTACCGCACCGCCGACTTCCCCTTCACCCAGTACGCCAACCTCGCGGACCGGCAGCTCGGTGCCTCGGTCATCGCCGCCAACGACGAGTTCTTCGCCCAGCGGGAGAACCTGCTGGTGCCCGAGCCGGCCGCGTTCGACCCCGAGCACTTCGGGCACAAGGGCAAGATCATGGACGGCTGGGAGACGCGCCGCCGCCGCGGTGCCGGCGCCGACCACCCGTGGCCGACCGCCGACGACCACGACTGGGCGCTGGTCCGCCTGGGCGCGCCCGGCGTGATCCGCGGGATCGTCGTCGACACCGCCCACTTCCGCGGCAACTACCCGCAGGCGGTGTCGGTCGAGGCCACGTCCGTGCCCGGCTCCCCGTCGCCCGAGGAGCTGCTCGGCGACGACGTGAAGTGGACGACCCTCGTCCCGCGCACACCGGTCGGCGGCCACGCGGCCAACGGCTTCGCCGTCTCGGTCGAGCAGCGCTTCACGCACCTGCGCGTCAACCAGCACCCCGACGGGGGCATCGCACGGCTGCGCGTGTACGGCGAGGTCGTACCGGACCCGACGTGGCTGGCGACCCTCGGCACCTTCGACGTGGCCGCCCTCGAGAACGGCGCCCGGGTCGAGGACGCCTCCAACCTCTTCTACTCACCGGCCACCAACACCATCCAGCCGGGCCGCTCCCGCAAGATGGACGACGGCTGGGAGACCCGTCGCCGGCGCGACCGGGGCAACGACTGGATCCGCTACCGCCTCGCGGCCCAGTCCCGGATCCGCGCGATCGAGATCGACACGGCCTACCTCAAGGGCAACAGCGCCGGCTGGGCGTCGGTGTCCGTGAAGGACGGCGAGAGCGGCGAGTGGCACGAGATCCTCCCGCGCACCCGACTGCAGCCCGACACCAACCACCGCTTCGTCCTGCCGGCCGAGGCCGTCGGCACGCACGCGCGCGTGGACATCTTCCCCGACGGCGGCATCTCCCGCCTGCGGCTGTACGGCTCCCTCACCGAGACCGGCGCGAGCGCCCTCGTGGCCCGCCACCAGGAACTGGGCGGCTGACACGCGCGCGTGGGGCGCACCAGTGCTTCCGTCCGGTGCGCCCCACGCCCGCGTCAGGCCGCGTGCCCGCCGTCCACCGCGAACTCCGCTCCCGTGACGTAGCCCGCGCCCGCGAGATGGGCGACCGTCTCCGCCACCTCCTGCGCCGTCCCGAAGCGGCCCAGGGCCGTCATCGCCGCCTGGCCCTCCGCATACGGTCCGTCCGCGGGATTCATGTCGGTGTCCGTCGGGCCCGGGTGAACGATGTTGGCCGTGATCCCGCGCCCGCCGAGTTCCCTCGCCAGCGCCTTCGTCAGTCCGATCAGGGCCGATTTGCTGGTCGCGTAGAGCGTTCCGCCGGGCCCCGGGACCCGCTGGCTCATGCAGGTACCGATGGTGATGATCCGGCCCCCGGAGCGCATCCGTCCGGCCGCCGCTTGGGAAGTGAGGAACACGCCGCGGACGTTCACCGCGAGGACCCGGTCGACATCGGCGAGCGTCAGCCCCTCCAGCGGGCCGAGCACCCCGACGCCCGCGTTGTTCACCAGCACGTCAAGACCGCCCAGCGCCTCGGCGGCGCGCTCCACCGCCCCCGCCGCCTCGTCCGCGTCCGCGGCATCCGCGCGCAGGGCCACCGCGCGCCGTCCCAGCGCCTCGATCCGCCCTACGACCTCCTCGGCCGCCTCCTTGCCGTTCACATATGTGAGTGCCACGTCCGCGCCCTCCCGGGCGAGCCGCAGCGCCGTGGCCGCACCGATACCGCGGCTGCCCCCGGTGACCAGGGCCGCCTTGCCGTGGAGAGTTCCGTGAGTGATTGTCATGGGTCCATCCCAGCCGCCGCCACGCGCGCGTGCTGGCGGCGAACGGACGCCGAGGTCGGGTGGCCGAAATACGTGGTCCCCGGCCGGAACTCTTTCCCCCGTCCTCGGCGTTGTCACGACGTGACACTTCAGCAAGAGATCGTCGGCAACGCCATGCAGATGGCGGTCGTCAACCTGCAGCCCGGCCAGACCGTCTACTGCGAGGCAGGAAAGTTCCTGTTCAAGACGGTGAACGTCACCATGGAGACCCGTCTGTCGGGCCCGCGGGGCGGCGGACAGGCGCAGGGCGGCGGAGGCGGAGCCGGCGGCATGGGCGGCATGCTGCGCCAGGCCATGGGCACCGCCATGCAGGCCGGCCAGCGCATGCTGGCGGGCGAGTCGCTGGCGTTCCAGTACTTCAACGCACAGGGCGGAGAGGGCACCGTCGGCTTCGCGGGCGTGCTCCCCGGCGAGATGCGCGCGCTCGAACTCGACGGCACGCGCGCGTGGTTCGCGGAGAAGGACGCCTTCGTCGCGGCCGAGTCCACCGTCGACTTCGGCATCGCCTTCCAGGGCGGCCGCACCGGCATGAGCGGAGGCGAGGGCTTCATCCTGGAGAAGTTCACCGGGCACGGCACGGTGATCATCGCCGGCGCGGGCAATTTCATCGACCTCAACCCCGCCGACTTCGGCGGCCGTATCGAGGTGGACACCGGCTGCGTCGTCGCCTTCGAGGAGGGCATCCAGTACGGCGTCCAGCGCGTCGGCGGCCTGAACCGCCAGGGGCTGATGAACGCCGTCTTCGGCGGCGAGGGCCTGTCGCTGGCGACCCTGGAGGGCAACGGCCGGGTGATTCTGCAGTCCCTCACCATCGAGAGCCTCGCCAACGCCCTGAAGAAGGCCCAGGGCGGCGACAAGCAGGGCCCGACGGGCGGTCTGTTCTCCACCAACTCGGGCTGAGGCACAGCGCCCGAGGCAGGTTAACTCGGGGCGAACTCATCGGACGTCAAAGGAAAATCTCCTGGCTTGACATTGACATGCCACTGTCTACGCGCGTCATCATGGAGCCATGAGATTCCCCCCACACATCACTCGCATCGGCGCCGCAGCCGCCCTCCTGTCCGCCCTCGTCGTGGGCGGCACCGTCACCGCAACCACGGCCGACGCCGCCCCCACGTCCGTCGGCAGCATCTGCTACGGCGACCTGCCCTCCCAGGCGTACGACACCCTGGACCTCATCGCGAAGGGCGGCCCGTACCCGTACGAGCAGGACGGCACCGTCTTCTCGAACCGGGAAGGCGTCCTGCCCAGCCAGTCCTCCGGCTACTACCACGAGTACACGGTCAAGACGCCCGGCTCCTCCACGCGCGGCGCCCGCCGGATCGTCACCGGTGAGCAGACCCAGGAGGACTACTACACCTCCGACCACTACGTCACGTTCGACCTGATCGACTTCGGCTGCTGAGCGACTTCCCCCGCTCGGTACGAGGAACGGCGCGACCAGCCGGAAGTCCGGTCCGCGTTCATCCGGACTTCCGGCTCTCCGCGGCGGCGAACAGCGCGCACGCCAGCACCACCAGGGCGACGCTCGCGTAGATCCCGTAGTCGTCGAGGAAGCCGAGCCGCTGCACGAGGCCCACATGCCAGTGGGTGAACTCGTGCAACAGGCCCAGCACGCCCTGCACCAGGGCAAGGAAACCGAGCACCTCCAGCACCTGCTTCATGCCCTGAGCCTCGCCCCGCGGACCCCCCACGCACATCGGCCGCGGGGCGAGCCGTGTCCGACGTAAGTGCCCCTCGCCGCAAGGCGGGCACGCCGAAAGTCTTCACCCGCGCGACTTTGGTCGGGGATCGCCCGCGCGAAGCGGTGACCGCGGCCGTTCGTGCGTAGATTTGTCGACCGTGAGCAAGGACAAGGCGGCGTCGGCCGCCGCAGGGGTCATAGGGCGCAGATGGCTGTTCCCGTCCGCCCTGCTGCACGAGCTGGACCCCGACTCCGGGCGCGGCGGACGCCGGCCCCGGCGCACCGCGCGCGACTGGGCCGTCGACTTCACCTGCTTCCTGCTGGCCGTCGCGCTCGGCCTGGCGGCCGCGGACACCCTGAACAACGACGTCCACACCTCGCACTCCCTCGCGGTCGTCGACCAGCTGCTCGGCGCGCTCGCCTGTGGCGCGGTGTGGCTGCGCCGCCGCTGGCCGCTCGGGCTCGCCATCGCGATGATCCCCGTCGGCATGCTGTCGAACACCGCGGGCGGGGCCGGCGTGGTCGTCCTGTTCACCCTGGCCGTGCACCGGCCCTTCCGTTACGTCGCCTGGATCGGCGGCATCGGACTCGTCCAGGTGCCGCTGCAGTACTGGCTGCGCCCCGACCCCGACCTGCCGTACGCGGGCGCGGTCGCGTTCACGGAGATGGCCACCCTCACCGTCATCGCCTGGGGCATGTTCGTCCGCTCCAAGCGCCAGCTCATGCTGAGCCTGCGCGACCGTGCCCGGCGCGCCGAGACGGAGGCCCAGCTGCGCGCCGAGCAGGCCCAGCGGCTGGCCCGCGAGGCCATCGCCCGCGAGATGCACGACGTCCTCGCGCACCGGCTGACGCTGCTCAGCGTGCACGCGGGCGCCCTGGAGTTCCGGCCGGACGCGCCACAGGAGGAGATCGCGCGGGCGGCCGGCGTCATCCGCGAGAGCGCGCACGAGGCACTGCAGGACCTGCGGGAGATCATCGGCGTCCTGCGCGCGGGCGAGCCCGACGACGCGGGCCGCCCCCAGCCGACGCTCGCCGCTCTGGACGCACTGGTCGCCGAGTCCCGCGAGGCCGGCATGAAGGTCACCCTCGCGAGCCGGGTCAGCGACCCCGCCGCCGTCCCCTCCTCCGTCGGCCGCACCGCCTACCGCATCGCGCAGGAGGCCTTGACCAACGCCCGTAAGCACGCCCCCGGTACGGAGGTCACCGTCGCCGTCACGGGTGCACCGGGCGACGGCCTGGTGGTGGACGTACGCAACCCCGCCCCCGAGGGCGACGTGCCTCTGGTGCCCGGGTCCGGGCAGGGCCTGATCGGGCTGACTGAGCGGGCCACACTGGCCGGTGGCCGGCTGGAGCACGGGCCGGTGGCGGACGGGGGTTTCCGGGTCCGCGCCTGGCTGCCGTGGGGATGACCGGCTGCCGTGGGGATGACGCGACCCGGGCGCGGCGGACGCGACCGGCGTGATTACGTAAGGCCCATGACTGCGATCAAAGTGCTCCTCGTGGACGACGATCCCCTGGTGCGGGCCGGGCTGTCCCTGATGATGGGCGGCGCCGACGACATCGAGATCGTGGGCGAGGCGGCCGACGGCGCCGAGGTCGAGGCCCTGGTCGACCGCACCCGCCCGGACGTGGTCCTCATGGACATCCGGATGCCGTCCGTGGACGGCCTCACCGCGACGGAGCGGCTGCGGAGCCGGGCGGACGCACCCCAGGTCGTGGTCCTCACCACCTTCCACGCCGACGAACAGGTGCTGCGCGCCCTGCGCGCGGGCGCCGCCGGGTTCGTCCTCAAGGACACCCCGCCGACCGAGATCGTCGACGCCGTGCGCCGGGTCGCGGTTGGTGACCCCGTCCTGTCGCCCGTCGTCACACGGCAGTTGATGCAGCACGCCGCCGGGACCGGCGTCGACACCCGGCACGCGCACGCGCGCGTGCGCATGGAGGTCCTCAACGACCGCGAACGCGAGGTCGCCGTCGCGGTCGGCCGCGGCCTGTCCAACGCCGAGATCGCCGGCACGCTCTTCATGAGCGTCGCCACCGTCAAGACCCACGTCTCCCGCATCCTGGCCAAGCTCGACCTCAACAACCGTGTGCAGATCGCCCTGTTGGCGTACGACGCGGGCCTGCTGGAGGAGTCAGAGGAAAACGGGCACTAGCCGCGCCCGCCATGCGTTGACCATGCACCGGGAGGGGCACACGTGCTGCGCACCGCGGAGATCACCGCCGAGCTGACCGGCCTCGTCGGAAGCGGCGACGACTTCCACAACCTGCACTGGCGTTCCAAGCTGGAGTTCAGCGTGGACTGCTTCGTCTGCGAGCGGACCGGACGCACCACGGTCTACGAGCGCGGCGCCGAGCGCGCCCTGTGCTCGGGCAGCCGCAGCGGCTTCGGGCGGCACTACACGGCGGGCCGGATCGCCGCGTACGACACGACCTCGGGCAAGGACCGGCTGGGTCTGCGTGCCCTGGTCGACTTCTGGTGGGCCCCCTTCGAGGACACGAGGGACGGCAGGGCGGGCCAGGCGCCCACCAGCCACCCCTGGGTGCGCCTGCACCTCGGTTACTACTGCCGCAAGGCCAAGGAGGGGGGCACGGGCAGCGTCCAGACCAACCTGGTCCGGCCCCACGAACTGCGCTGCGCCCACTGCGAGTCGGTCATGGCCACGGACGCGACGACACCGGCCGTACGCCTGCTCACGTGAACGCCGTCTCGGTCCGGCCCGGGATCTCCGCGAGGGCCACCGGTCTGCGCTCCCGTCTGGAGACCGCGCACGCCTCGGCGATCCGCAGCGCCTGCAGGGCCTCACGGCCGTCGCACGGGTTGGCCCGCTGCCCGAGCACGACCTCGACGAACGCCGACAACTCAGCCTCGTAGGCGGGCCCGAAGCGCTCCAGGAAACCGGTCCACGGCTTGTCCGCGGCGGGCGGCCCGGTCGGCTCGGTGGACGCGATCGGGGTCCGGTCGTCCAGGCCGACGACGATCTGGTCGAGCTCACCGGCCAGCTCCATGCGGACGTCGTAGCCGGCGCCGTTCAGCCGTGTCGCCGTGGCCGTCGCGAGGGTGCTGTCGTCGAGCGTGAGCAGCGCCGCGGCCGTGTCCACGTCGCCCGCCTCGCGGAACATCTCGGGCCCCGCGTCCGACCCGGCGGCGTACACGTCGACGACCTCGCGGCCCGTCACCCAGCGCAGCATGTCGAAGTCGTGGATCAGCGTGTCCCGGTACAGTCCACCCGACAGCGGCAGCCAGCCGGGCCGGGGAGGCGCCTGCTCGGAGGTGAGCGCGCGTACGGTGTGCAGCCGTCCGAGCCGGCCCGACAGGACCGCGTCTCGCGCGCCCGAGTAGCCGGTGTCGAAGCGGCGCTGGAACCCCATCTGCAGAATCGTCCCGGCGGCCTCGACCTCGGCGATCGCGTTCAGCGTTCCCGGCAGATCGAGCGCGATGGGCTTCTCGCAGAAGACCGGCAGCCCCGAGCGTGCTGCCCGACCGATCAGTTCGGCGTGGGCCGACGTGGCCGTGGTGATCACCACGGCGTCCACGCCCCACCTGAAGATCTCGTCCACCCCGGGCGCCGCCGTCTCGCCGAGCCGTCGGGCGAGCTCCTGCGCCCGTGCCGGATCGACGTCGGTGAGGATCAGCGACCCCACCTCGCGATTGCGGCTGAGGGTGTTCGCGTGAATGGCGCCGATCCGCCCCGTACCGATGACCCCGATGCGCATGGAAACAAAGTGAGGGTTCCGTGCGTACGCTGTCAATGCATATGTCCGGACAATCGAACTACACAACTTCCCGTCAACACAGCCTGGAGCTACGCTCGGCGCGTGCCGAAACCAGAAGTGGACCCCACCGTGTCGCTCGAACTCAGCGTGGACCGGAGCTCGCCGGTGCCGCTGTACTTCCAGCTCTCCCAGCAGCTCGAAGCCGCCATCGAGCACGGAGCGCTCACCCCCGGCAGCCTGCTGGGCAACGAGATCGAGCTCGCCGCACGGCTCGGCCTGTCCCGGCCCACCGTCCGCCAGGCCATCCAGTCACTGGTCGACAAGGGCCTTCTGGTGCGCCGTCGCGGCGTCGGCACCCAGGTCGTGCACAGCCAGGTCAAACGCCCCCTGGAGCTGTCCAGCCTCTACGACGACCTGGAGGCGGCCGGTCAGCGCCCCGCCACCAAGGTGCTCGTCAACACCGTCGTCGCCGCGACCGCCGAGGTCGCGGCCGCCCTGAACGTGGCCGAGGGCAGCGACGTGCACCGCGTCGAACGGCTGCGGCTCGCGCACGGCGAGCCGATGGCGTACCTCTGCAACTTCATCCCGCCCGGCCTGCTCGACCTGGACACCGAGCAACTGGAGGCCACCGGCCTGTACCGGATGATGCGCTCCGCCGGGATCACCCTGCACAGCGCCCGCCAGACCATCGGGGCCCGCGCGGCCACCGCCGCCGAGGCCGAGCGCCTCGCCGAGCCGGAGGGCGCCCCGCTGCTGACCATGCAGCGCGTCACCTTCGACGACACCGGCCGAGCGGTCGAGTACGGCACGCACACGTACCGGCCGTCGCGCTACTCGTTCGAGTTCCAGCTGCTCGTACGGCCCTGATCGCCCCGACGACTGGTCGCAATGTCCGGACAATGCGATCCGGCATCGGGCGTCCCTCGGCGGTCCCGCACAGCCCGGTCGAAACAGTGCTCAGGGGCCGGCAGGGAGCGCCGCCGCAAGCGGCCTGCGCTGCCCCGTTCGGCACCCGGTGTGAGCGTGCGGCAGAATCGGGCCTTGATGAGCACCTACGGCAACTTCACCGCCCCCATAGGCTCCCGGCGCGCCCCCGCACTGCGGACGGTCGGCACCCGGGAGCGCCGCTCGCACCTGACCGCGCCCCGCGTGCCCACGGTCGGCATCGACATCGGCGGCACCAAGGTGATGGCCGGCGTCGTCGACGCCGACGGCAACATCCTGGAGAAGCTCCGCGCGGAGACGCCGGACAAGTCCAAGAGTCCCAAGGTCGTCGAGGACACCATCGTCGAACTGGTCCTGGACCTGTCCGACCGGCACGACGTCCACGCGGTGGGCATCGGCGCGGCCGGCTGGGTCGACGCCGACCGCAACCGCGTCCTGTTCGCGCCCCACCTGTCCTGGCGCAACGAGCCGCTGCGCGACCGCCTGGCGGGCCGCCTCGCCGTGCCCGTCCTGGTCGACAACGACGCCAACGCCGCCGCCTGGGCGGAGTGGCGCTTCGGCGCGGGCCGCGGCGAGGACCACCTGGTCATGATCACGCTCGGCACCGGTATCGGCGGCGCGATCCTGGAGGACGGACAGGTCAAGCGGGGCAAGTACGGCGTCGCCGGCGAGTTCGGCCATATGCAGGTGGTGCCGGGCGGGCACCGCTGCCCGTGCGGCAACCGCGGCTGCTGGGAGCAGTACAGCTCCGGCAACGCGCTGGTGCGCGAGGCCAAGGAGCTGGCCGCCGCCGACTCCCCGGTGGCGTACGGCATCATCGAGCACGTCAAGGGGCAGATCGGTGACATCACCGGCCCGATGATCACCGAGCTGGCCCGCGAGGGCGACGCGATGTGCGTCGAGCTGCTGCAGGACATCGGCCAGTGGCTCGGCGTCGGCATCGCCAACCTCGCCGCCGCCCTCGACCCGTCCTGCTTCGTCATCGGCGGCGGCGTCTCCGCGGCCGACGACCTGCTGATCGCTCCCGCGCGCGACGCGTTCAAGCGCCAGCTCACCGGGCGCGGCTACCGCCCCGAGGCCCGTATCGTCCGCGCCCAGCTCGGCCCCGAGGCCGGCATGGTGGGCGCCGCCGACCTGGCCCGGCTGGTCGCCCGCCGCTTCCGCCGCGCCAACCGGCGCCGGGTCGAGCGGCACGAGCGCTACGCGCGCTACACCGAGTCCCGCCGCTCCCAGTGGGACAGCGCATGACGGTGCCGCGCCAGTCCCCGTCCTCGCAGGAGCCGCCCCGGCCGCCCGAGGACCGCCGCCACAAGATCCGCCGCCGGGCGCTCACCCTGATCATCATCGTGCTGCTCATCGGCGTCCCGGCCGGCTACCTGGTGATCTCCGCCAACCAGAGCCGTAACAGCGGCAAGGACAAGGAGGCCAAGTACGCGGCGACCGGCCTGACCAAGGGCTGGCCGTCGAAGGTGCAGCGCCGCCTCTACCAGGTGCCGATGCCGCACCCCTCGGGCAAGGTCGCGTCCTACGAGACCAACAACTGGAAGACCAGCCGGCTCTACGTCCAGTTCCAGACGCCCAAGGCCAACCTCGACGTCTTCCTCAACGACATGGGCGTCAAGCGCTCCGACCTCAAAAAGGGCAAAATCACCATCAACGCCCGCGACCAGAAGATCACCGGCTGGGACTTCACCAGCCCGGGCCCCTGGTACGGCCTGGTCCACAAGCAGAAGGCCCCGAAGCCGACCCAGGACGTCATGGTCAGCTTCGGCAACAAGAACAACCCGTTCTTCTACGTCGTCTCCCGCACGGTTCCCTGACCAGGCACGCCCGGTCCCCTGCGCCGGAGCCGATTGTCAGACCCCGCCCGTAGAGTCGAAGACGTCTGATCCGACGTACGGGCGGAAGGTGACAGGTCGTATGGGCGACACGGCTGCGGTGGCCGAGCGTGAGCAGGGGGCGAAGTCGTTCGTCCCCGTGCGGCTCGCGGCCGTCTTCCTGCCCGCACCCGTGCCGAGACAGGGCCGGATCGCCTTCTGGGACCCCGACGGCGGCCCGCTGCCCGCCGGGGACATTGACGGCAGCGGCCCGCTGCCCGCCGAGGACACCGAGCTCACCGTCGTACGACGGCACGGCTCGGGCGTACGGCGCAGGACCGCCCCCGCGCTGT
>NZ_JAFJSY010000119.1 GCF_019857225.1 Streptomyces plumbidurans | reverse complement strand
GGCCCGCTGTGCCGGCTGCGGGCGGCCACGGCCAGATGCCGCTCGGCGTCCGCCGTCCAGCCCAGGGCGAGCGCGATCCGGCCCGCCAGCAGCGAGGCCTCCGGAGCGGCCGGCGCACCGAAGGACGCGAGCCGTTCGGCCACCGCCGCCGCGTCCGCGACCAGGCGCCCCGAACGCCGCCCCGTGGCCACCCGCGCCTCGATCAGCACGAGTTGGGCATGCGTCTCCCACCAGGGGCGGCGCTGCCCGGCGAACAGCCGTACGGCGAGCGCCGCGCGCGCGATCGCCGTGTGCGGGTCGCCCGCCAGCCGGGCCGCGCGGGCCGCCACCAGCAGCAGCTCCGCCTTGCGGGTGGACTGCCCGCCGATGCCGTCGAGCGACGCGATCGCCGTGTCCGCCTCGGTCAGCGCCTCCGGGGCCAGCCCGGCGGCCATCAGGACCTCGCAGCGCCGGATGTAGAGCATGAAGGAGGGCGTGCCGAGCTTGGCGTACCGCTCCTCGGCCTCGGCCATCAGCCGCAGCGCCAGCGGGATGTCGCCCTGCCGGAAGGCGGCCAGCCCCCGGCTCTCCACCACGTCCGCCTTGTCGTGGTCCTGGCCGGTGGTGTCCCACAGCGCCTCCGCCGCGGTGAAGTCGGCGTCCGCCCGGTCCACCGCGCCGAGCGCCAGATGCACGGTCGCCCGCAGGGTCACCGCCCGCGCCGTCCAGATGACGTCGTCCGCCTGCCGCAGCACGGGTATCGCCCGCCGTACGTCCTCCAGCGCCTCACGGTGCCGACCCAGCACCCAGGAGGCGTAGGCCCGCCGGAACAGCACCCGCGCGCGGGTGTGACCGCTGCTGACCGTGACGCCCCGCTCCAGCGCCTCGAGGCCCTGCCGGGTGCGGCCCGCGTGCACCAGTGCCACGCCGAGCGCGGCCAGCACGTCCGCCTCCCGGTCCGGTGCCTGGGCGCGCGCCGCCAGGTCACGGGCCCGGCGCAGATGGTGCAGCGCGATACGGATGTCGCCCCAGTCCCGCTGCCAGATGCCGATCACCTGGTGAGCGACCGAGGCGCGCCAGGCCGACGGATCGGAGTCGAGCACGCCCTGCGCCCGGGCCCGGGCCTCGCCCGGGTCGGCGAACACCATCGGCAGCAGTTCGAGAACCGGTTCGCTTCCCGCTGTCACTCCATGGATGGTAGTGGCCCAGGTGGCGGGCCACACCAGGTTGGTGCTGTATCAACCAACTGCCCCGAGACTCTTGCTGACGACTGTCGCCTCAGTGGGAGGGAAACGCCATGGCACCTCAGCGGTTCCGCGAGCAGTTCGACCAGATCCAGCGTTCGTTGCCCGACGTCTCCCTGGCCCTGGGGCCCGACGACGCGGCGGAGTTCATCTACGAGAAGGGGGTGGTCCTCGCCCGGGACGGCGAGGAGGCGCGGCTCGTCGAGGACACCGTGCGCACCCACTTCACCGAGGCGACCGGCCTGACCGCCGACCATGTGCGCCGGGTCAGCCCGGAGACCAACCGCTCGGGCATCACTCGCATCCAGGTCGGCGACCCCGGGCACGGGGACCGGCACGGCGACCGGGCCGTCGCCCACGCCCTGCGGTCCATGCGCGGCCACGAGGGGCGCGCCGGGCGCAGGCTGGTCAGCCGCAACCACGTGGTGTCCATCGCGGTCAACTCCTGCCCCGGCGACGAGCCGGTGCCCGCACCCCTCACCCAGGGCACCAACCCGGCCCCGGCCGAGGGCGGCCACGACGCGGACACCGCGGTCGGCGTCCTGGTCATCGACAACGGCCTCACCCACGACTACGGCATGGTCCCGCTGCTCGCCCACGTCCAGGGCGACCTGCACGGCACCGAGACCGACGAGCAGGGCAACCTCCTGCAGTACGTGGGCCACGGCACGTTCATCGCCGGACTGCTCGCGGCGGTCGCACCGAACACAAACATCACCGTGCGCAGCACCCTCAACGACGCGGGCGCCATCCTGGAGGACCAGTTCGGCCAGCGGCTGTTCGACGCGGTCGACGAGCACGGCTGGCCGGACATCATCAGCCTGTCCGCCGGCACCTCCAACGGCCGCACCGACGGCCTGCTCGGCGTCGAGGGCTTCATGCAGGAACTGCGCGGACAGCGCACCCTGATGGTCGCCGCGGCCGGCAACAACTCCAGCGCCACGCCGTTCTGGCCCGCCGCCTACGCCTCCCTGCCCGACTTCTCGGACGTGGTGCTGTCGGTCGGCGCGCTGCGCGGCGACGGCGAGTTCGGCGCCTGCTTCACCAACCACGGCGGCTGGGTCAACGCCTACGCCCCGGGCGAGCGCCTGACCAGCACCCTGACGGGCTTCGACGCGCCGGTGCCGTACGTCTACCAGCACTCCACCTACGACGCCTGCCGGTTCGGCTTCGGCTACGCCTGCACCTGCCAGTACCCCCGCCACACCGGCGTACTGAGCGAGGCCGGCACGCCCACCGCCGCCAAGGCGGACCAGGTGATGTTCGAGGGCTACGCGCACTGGAGCGGCACCTCGTTCTCCGCGCCCGTCGCCGCCGGTCTGGTCGCCGCCTACATGACGGCCAACAAGGAGAGCGACCCGCGCGCCGCGGGCAAGCAACTGCTCGCGGCGAACACCGAGTTCGCCGAGGTGCGCGGGGCCCATGTGCCGGCGCTCCTCCCGGCAGGCTGGCGCCCGGGTACGGTCGTGCAGCTGGCTCCCGGGGCATGAGGTCTGGAACGTCTCCCTCCACGGCGTACGATGTCATGCCGTACACGAGGGGTGGGGCCGTGGACCGAGCAGATGTCGGCGCGCTGGTCCAGTCCGCCGTCGACGGCGACGCGGCGGCCTGGAAAGCGCTCGTGGAAGGGCTGAGCCCACTGGTGTGGTCCGTCGTGCGCTCGCACCGGCTTTCCGAGGCCGATGCGCACGAGGTGTACCAGACGGCGTGGTTCCGGTTCGCCCAGCACCTGGGGCGGATCCGGGAACCGGAGAAGGCCGGGTCCTGGCTGGCGAGCACCGCACGGCACGAGTGCCTGAAGGTGCTCAAGAGCTTAAGGCGGCTGACCCCGACGGACGATCCGCAGCTGCTCGACCGGGTCAGTGAGGACCGTACGCCCGAGCAGTCGATCCTCGATCTGGAGGAGGCGGCCGCCGAGACCGAGCGGATCCGCCGGGTGTGGCAGGAGTTCGAGGAACTCGGCGACCGCTGCAGGCAGTTGCTGCGCGTCCTGATGTCCTCGCCGCCGCCCAGCTATCAGGAGGTGTCCGTGGCGCTGGGGATCGCCGTGGGCAGCATCGGGCCGCTCCGGCAGCGCTGCCTGCGGCGGTTGCGGGCACGGCTGGAAGCACGGGGAGCGGTGTGAGGGACATGGACGACGACATGAGCGGGATCGGCGGCGAGGGCACTTTCGAGGGCGGGGACGCCTTCGCGGGCGAGGACCCGGACCTCGACCTGCTGGAGGAGGAACTGCGCCGGGCCGCGACCATCCTGGACCCGGTGCCGCCCGAGCTGCGTCAGATCGCCGTCGAGGCCTTCGCGCTGCACGACCTCGATGCTCAGATCGCCGAGCTGACCTTCGACTCGGTGGTGGACGCGATCCCCGTGCGGGGTGCGACGGACGTGCCGCGCATGCTCACGTTCCACGCGGGCGGGGTGACCGTCGACGTGGAACTGACCGTGCAGGGGCTGATGGGGCAGGTGCTGCCGCCGCAGACGGCCGGGATCGAGGTGCTCAGCGGCCCGGTCTCGGGCTCGCCCCTGGAGACCGACGCCTTGGGGCGCTTCACCTACGACCGGCCGCTCGCCGGCCCGTTCGCGCTGCGTCTGCGGACCGGCGAGGGAGTGCTCGTCACGGACTGGCTGACGGCATGACCGGGGGCCCTGCCCTCACCGGGGGACGGGCAGGTGCTGCCGCCCGCGGACGGCCGGGATCGAGGTGCTCAGCGGCCCGGTCTCGGGCTCGCCCCTGGAGACCGACGCCTTGGGGCGCTTCACCTACGACCGGCCGCTCGCCGGCCCGTTCGCGCTGCGTCTGCGGACCGGCGAGGGAGTGCTCGTCACGGACTGGCTGACGGCATGACCGGGGGCCCTGCCCTCACCGGGGGACGGGCAGGTGCTGCCGCCCGCGGACGGCCGGGATCGAGGTGCTCAGCGGCCCGGTCTCGGGCTCGCCCCTGGAGACCGACGCCTTGGGGCGCTTCACCTACGACCGGCCGCTCGCCGGCCCGTTCGCGCTGCGTCTGCGGACCGGCGAGGGAGTGCTCGTCACGGACTGGTTGACGGCATGACCGGGGGCCCTGCCCTCACCGGGGGACGGCAGGGTCCGCGGACCACGTGACGGGCAGGTTCCGCGGACCTCGGATCATGGTCCTGCGGCGCCAGACCACCTGGTCGGCGGGGACCGCGAGTTCGAGGCCCGGCAGCCGGTCCAGCAGGGTGTCGACGAGCAGTTCGGTCTGCAGCCGGGCGAGCACGGCCCCGGTGCAGTGGTGCGGGCCGTTGCCGAACGCCAGATGGGGCCTCGGCGCACGGTCCGCGTCGATGCGGCCCGGGTCGGGGAAGACGTCCGGGTCGTGATTGGCGGCCAGGTAGGAGACGTAGACGGGGTCGCCCGCGCTGATGCGGTGGCCGTGCAGCACCACGTCCTCCAGGGCGATCCGGGCCAGACCGACCGAGGTGCGGTGCGGGATGAAACGCAGCAGCTCGTCGATGACCGCGCCGCGCCCGTGCTGCTCGCGCATCCGCGCCGCCAGCTCCGGGCGGCTGAGCATCAGGAACAGCATCTGACCGCAGTTGTGGGTGACCGCCTCGCCGCCGATCTGCAGCGGCCCGGCGAGGCCCACCGCCTCCTCCTCACTGATCTCGCCCCGGCCGACGGCGGCCCCGAGCAGTGAGTACACGTCCCCGCCGGTGCTCCCCGCCCGGGCCCGGACGGTCTCGGTGATCCACCCGTACAGGCCCTGCTTGGCCCGGTCGGCGGCCTCGGCCCCGCCCGACGTGGAGATGATCTGCCGCGTCCAGGCGTGCACCCGCTCCCGGTCCGCGACGGGCACCCCCATCACCTCACTGACCACGGTGATCGGGAACGGCTCCAGCACCCGCTCGACCAGATCGGCCGGCGGCCCGTCGCGTACGACCCCGTCGACCAGCTCGTTCAGGATCCGCTGCGCGCGGGGCCGCAGCCGCTTCATCGCGGCCACCGTGAACGCGCCCGCGACCGGCTTGCGCAGCCGGTTGTGGTCGGGCTGGTCGGCCCAGGCGAGCGAGCCCGGCCGGGGCGCGAAGCTGGGGGCGAGCCGGGTCACCTGGCGGTGGGTGACCTCCGTACGGCTGAAACGGGGATCGTTGGTGATCAGCTTCACGTCCTCGTACCGGGTCGCCAGCCACGCCCAGCCCTCGCCGTGCGGCAGCCGGATCCGGGTCAGCGGCCCCTCGCGCATCAGCTCCGCGAGCACGGGGTCGAACTCGGTCCCGTCGAGGTCGAGTGCGGGCCAGTCCCGCACCGGGGGTGGCGCCTGCTCGGTCAGCGTGCTGGTCTCCTCGGTCATGCCATCCACCCTGGGGCCGTGGGCGGGGCGTGTCGCGCGGGAGTGCTCCAGCCGGAGGTCAGCCGGTCACGGCGTCGACGAGCGCGGCGAGCGCCGATGCCAGACCGGTCAGCCCGGGGCCCGCGGGACCGCCCGGCTCGGTCATGTACGTGTCCCGGCGGATCTCCACCATCAGCGCGCCGACCCGCGCGTCCGTGCCGTAGAACTCCAGCGGTACGTACGCCCCACCGAACGGGCTGTCCACCCCCGTCCCCCCGCAGTCCGCGAACGCGTCCCGCGCGGCGGCCGTGAGCTCGGGCGGCGTATGGAAGGAGCCGGTCCCGAGACAGACCGGCGGCCGGGGGCCCGCACCGTGCAGCTCGTAGGGCAGCGCGACGCTCGGATACGAGTGCACGTCGATGATCACAGCCCGCCCCACCGCGGCCAATCGCCCGGCCACCGCCTCGGTCATGGCCCGCGCGTACGGCCGAAAATACTGCTCGATCAGCGGCCCGGGGTCTGTATCAGCGGGTCGCAGCACACCCCGGTGCGTGGTCCGCGTGTACACCGCCCCCATCCCGACCGCCAGCATCTCCTCCCGCTCGTCCGGAAACCGCTCGGGATCGACCACCAGCCGCGACAGCCGATTGACGAACCGCCAAGGAGCAAGCCCCGACAACCTGGCGGCACTCTCGGCGAGTTCAGCGGTGTGCGCATCGGTGATGTGATCCAACTCCCGCTCCAGAGCGGCGTCATCGAGCACGATCCCCTCTCGCACCGCCTCCGGGATCTCCCGCGAGGAGTGCGGCACATGAAGGATCACGGGGGAGTCGGGGGCGCCGGGGAGGAGGGTGTGGGAGGGGCTGGCGCTGGGCATGTGGGGCTCCTGGGGCGGGTGTTGCGGGCGGGATCGTGGAACGGCTGCCTGGGCGTGGCACCGCGGCTGCCCAAGAATGCCGTCGTTCCCCGGCGCTCGGAACGCCGCAGCCCCGGCCGGGGGTTCACCCGGTCGGGGCTGCGGCGAGAAGGTGCTGCTTGGGTCAGCTCAGGGACGCCAGGGCTCCGTTCCAGGTGGCCGACGGGCGCATGACCGCGGCGGCCTTGGCCGGGTCGGGCTGGTAGTAGCCGCCGATGTCGGCCGGCTCGCCCTGGACGGCGAGCAGCTCGTCGACGATCTTCTGCTCGTTCGCGGCGAGCGTCTCGGCGAGCGGGGCGAAGGCCTTGGCCAGGTCCGCGTCGTCGGTCTGCGCCGCCAGCTCCTGCGCCCAGTACAGGGACAGGAAGAAGTGGCTGCCGCGGTTGTCGATGCCGCCGACGCGGCGGGTCGGGGACTTGTCCTCGTTCAGGAAGGTCGCCGTGGCGCGGTCGAGCGTGTCGGCGAGGACCTTGGCGCGGGTGTTGCCGGTGGTCGCGGCGTACTGCTCGAAGGCCGGGACCAGGGCGAAGAACTCACCCAGGGAGTCCCAGCGCAGGTAGTTCTCCTTGATCAGCTGCTGGACGTGCTTCGGCGCGGAGCCGCCGGCGCCCGTCTCGAACAGGCCGCCGCCCGCCATCAGCGGGACCACCGACAGCATCTTGGCGCTGGTGCCCAGCTCCAGGATGGGGAAGAGGTCGGTGAGGTAGTCGCGCAGCACGTTGCCGGTCACCGAGATGGTGTCCTCACCGCGGCGGATGCGCTCCACCGACAGCTTGGTGGCCTCGACCGGGGCGAGGATACGGATGTCCAGGCCCTCGGTGTCGTGCTCCGGCAGGTACGCCTTGACCTTGGCGATCAGCTGCGCGTCGTGCGCGCGGGTCTCGTCCAGCCAGAACACGGCCGGGTTGCCGGTGGCGCGGGCGCGGGTGACGGCCAGCTTCACCCAGTCCTTGATCGGCGCGTCCTTGGTCTGGCAGGTGCGGAAGATGTCACCGGCGGCGACGGGCTGCTCGAGGACGGCGTTGCCGTTCTGGTCGACCAGGCGGACCGTGCCGGCCGTCTTGATCTCGAAGGTCTTGTCGTGGGAGCCGTACTCCTCGGCCTTCTGCGCCATCAGGCCGACGTTCGGCACCGAGCCCATGGTCGAGGGGTCGTAGGCGCCGTTGGCCCGGCAGTCGTCGATCACGGCCTGGTAGACGCCCGCGTAGGAGGAGTCCGGCAGGACCGCGAGGGTGTCGGCCTCCGCGCCGTCCGGGCCCCACATGTGGCCGGAGGTGCGGATCATGGCCGGCATCGAGGCGTCCACGATCACGTCGGAGGGCACGTGCAGGTTGGTGATGCCGCGGTCGGAGTCGACCATGGCCAGGGCCGGGCCCTCCCCGAGCTCGGCGTCGAAGGAGGCCTTGATCTCGGCGCCCTCGGGCAGGGCCTCCAGGCCCTTGTAAATACCGCCCAGGCCGTCGTTCGGGCTCAGACCGGCGGCGGCGAGCGTGCTGCCGTACTTCGCGAAGGTCTTCGGGAAGAACGTGCGTACCACGTGACCGAAGATGATCGGGTCGGAGACCTTCATCATCGTGGCCTTGAGGTGCACGGAGAACAGCACGCCCTCCTGCTTGGCGCGGGCGACCTGCGCGGCGAGGAACTCGTTCAGCGCGGCGGCGCGCATCACGGATGCGTCGACGACCTCGCCCTCGAGGACGGGCACGGACTCGCGCAGCACGGTGGTGCTGCCGTCCTCGGCGACCAGCTCGATCCGCAGGGAACCGGCCTCGGAGATCACCGCGGACTTCTCCGTGGAGCGGAAGTCGTCCTGGCTCATGGTCGCGACGTTGGTCTTGGAGTCAGCGCTCCAGGCGCCCATGCGGTGCGGGTGGGTCTTGGCGTAGTTCTTGACCGAGGCGGGGGCGCGCCGGTCGGAGTTGCCCTCGCGCAGGACCGGGTTGACCGCGGAGCCCTTGATCTTGTCGTAGCGGGCCTGGATCTCCCGCTCCTCGTCGGTCTTCGGGTCGTCCGGGTAGTTCGGCAGCGCGTAGCCCTGGCTCTGCAGCTCGGCGATGGCGGCCTTCAGCTGCGGGATGGACGCCGAGATGTTCGGCAGCTTGATGATGTTGGCCTCGGGCGTCTTGGCCAGCTCACCCAGCTCGTGCAGGGCGTCCGGAATCCGCTGGTCCTCGGCGAGGTACTCCGGGAACACGGCGATGATGCGCCCGGCCAGCGAGATGTCCCGCGTCGCGACGGTGACACCCGCCTGCGAGGCGTACGCCTGAACCACCGGCAGGAAGGAATACGTCGCCAGGGCGGGGGCCTCGTCAGTGTGCGTATAGAAGATGGTCGAGTCAGTCACCGGGTGCTCCGCTCCACGTCTGCAACATTGCTCGACATCAAGATATCTCGTGATCGAGGCGGGCTCGAAAGGGGTGTGGCACATGTCCTACGGTCCGGGACCCGATCCGGGTGATCGAAGCGCCCCCGCCGGGTCCCCGACGAAGATCGTGCATGTGATCGCCGGCGGCCTGAGCCGACCCCTTCCGCGCCCGCCCCCGACCCCTCAGTCGCGCGTCGGGCGAGACGGCTGCGGATACCCCTCGCCCGCTTCGGCCCCCGTCTCTACGACCCCTGCCTCGACGGCCCCCGTCTCCTCCGACCCGCGCTGGTGCGGTATCACCACCGAGCCCTGCTGCAGTGCCACCGTGCGCGCGGGGGCCGGGATGCGGATGCCCTCCTCGCGGTAGCGCTTGTGCAGGGCCTTGATGAACTCGTGCTTGATCCGGAACTGGTCGCTGAACTCGCCCACGCCCAGGATGACCGTGAAGCCGATGCGCGAGTCGCCGAAGGTGTGGAAGCGGATCGCCGGCTCGTGGTCCGGGACCGCGCCGCTGACGTCCCGCATCACCTCGCCGATGACGTCCATGGTCACCCGCTCGACATGGTCGAGATCACTGTCGTAGGCGACACCCACCTGCACCAGGATCGTCATCCGCTGCTCGGGACGCATGTAGTTGGTCATGTTCGAGCGGGCGAGCTCGCCGTTGGGGATGACGACCAGGTTGTTGGAGAGCGCCCGTACCGTCGTCTGCCGCCAGTTGATGTCCTCGACGTAGCCCTCCTCGCCGCTGCTCAGCTGGATGTAGTCGCCCGGCTGCACGGTCTTGGAGGCGAGGATGTGGATGCCCGCGAAGAGGTTCGCGAGCGTGTCCTGCAGCGCCAGGGCGACCGCGAGACCGCCCACGCCCAGGGCGGTGAGCAGGGGCGCTATGGAGATGCCCAGGGTCTGCAGCATCACCAGGAAGCCGATCGCCAGGACCAGCACCCGGGTGATGTTGACGAAGATCGTGGCCGACCCCGCGACCCCCGAGCGGGAACTGGTCACCGTACGCACCAGGCCCGCGATCACCCGGGCCGCCGTCACGGTGACGACGAGGATGAACAGTACGGTCAGCACCTGGTTGACGTGATTCTGCACCGTTCTGGTCAGCGGCAGCGCGGCGCCCGCCGAGGCCGCCCCGCCCAGGATCGCCGCCCACGGCACCACCGTGCGCAGCGCGTCGACGATGACGTCGTCGCCGCTCCAGCGGGTGCGGTCGGCGTGCTTGCCCAGCCAGCGCAGCAGCATGCGCAGCAAGAACGCGGCCAACAGGCCCGCCACCACCGCGATACCGGCGATGACCAGGTCGTCCACGGTGAGTGCCCGGTTCACCGCTCACCTCCGGGAAGACGATCTGCGGCGTCCCCCGCCGCACAGTGCCGGATGTGAAGTGTCGTCACGTATCCACCTGCTCGAATTCGAATGTACGGCCGTCCATCCTGCCGTACTCGGCAGTGTGGCCCGGCACCTGACGGCATCGCACATGCGGCGGGGGTTTCTGAGGTTTCTTGACGCGGGTACCGGTCGGCGGGGGGTTTCTTGACGCCGGTGTCTCCCGGCGGCAGGCTGGCGCGCGGTGATCGTCCCGGGCACCGCCCATGTCACGGGCGTCACGGCTGTCACGGACGTCCCGGGCCTCCCGGGCGTCGCGGACGTCGAGGGTTGCGACGGATAGCCACGGGGAGCCACGGGGAGACGCGAGGAGAGGCAGAAATGACAGGTCCGGTGCTCGCGGTCGACCAGGGCACGTCCGGCACCAAGGCGCTGGTCGTCTGCCCCGAACGCGGCGTCATCGGCACCGGATTCGCCGAGGTGCACCCCCGCCCGCTGCCCGGCGGCCGGGTGGAGGCCGACCCCGAGGAGCTGTACCGCTCGGTGCTCGACGCGGGCGCCCGGGCCCTGGCCGAGGCGCGCGAACCCGTCGTCGCGCTGGGCCTGGCCAACCAGGGCGAGACCGTGCTCGCCTGGGACCCGGACACCGGCCGCCCGCTCACCGACGCCCTGGTCTGGCAGGACCGCCGAGCCGAGTCGGTATGCGCCGAACTCGCCCCGTGCGCCGATGAGTTGCGGGCTCTGACCGGACTGCCCGTCGACCCGTACTTCGCCGCGCCGAAGATGGCCTGGATCCGCCGGCACCTCACCCGCGAGGGCGTCGTCACCACCAGCGACGCCTGGCTCGTGCACCGCCTCACCGGTGCCTTCGTCACGGATGCCGCGACCGCAGGCCGCACCCAGCTGCTCGACCTCGACCGCACCCAGTGGTCACCACGCGCCCTCGACCTCTACGGGCTGTCGGACGAACGGCTTCCCGAAGTCACGGACAATGCCCAACCCGTGGGTACGACAAGGGAGTTCGGTGCCGAGATCCCACTCACCGGACTGGCCGTCGACCAGCAGGCCGCCCTGCTCGCGCAGCGCATCACCGTTCCCGGCGGCGCCAAGTGCACCTACGGCACCGGCGCGTTCCTCCTCGCCCACACCGGCGACCGCCCACGACGCGGCACCTCGGGCCTGGTCAGCTGTGTGGCCTGGCGCCTTGCCGGACAGGCGAGTTACTGCCTGGACGGCCAGGTCTACACGGCCGCCTCCGCCGTGCGCTGGCTCACCGACCTCGGCGTCATCAAGGGCGCGGCCGACCTGGACGCCGTCGGCGGCGCCGTACCCGACAGCGGCGGCGTCACCTTCGTGCCGGCACTCGCCGGCCTGGCCGCCCCCTGGTGGCGCGGCGATCTGCGCGGCTCCCTCACCGGGCTCGGCCTCGACACCGGGCCCGGGCATCTGGTGCGCGCCCTGTGCGAGGGCCTCGCGGCCCAGGTCGTCCTCCTCGCCGACGCCGCGGCGGCCGACCTGGGCGAGCCGCTGTCCGCGCTCCGGGTCGACGGCGGCCTCACTCGCTCCTCGCTGCTCATGCAGACCCAGGCCGACCTGCTGCAACGCCCCGTCGAGGTGTCCGCCCTGCCCGACGCGACCGCGTTGGGCGTCGGCGCCCTGGCTCGGCTCGGCGCCCGCCCCGGCCTGTCCCTCGCCGAGGTGCTGCCGGACGGGAAACCGTCCGCGGTGTACGAGCCGCGCATCTCCGCCGACGAGGCGGCCGCGCGCCTGTCCGGCTTCCGCACCGCCGTCACCGCCCTCCTCGACGCATGACGGCCGGACGCACGAAGGCCGGACGCATGAAGGCCGAACGCATGAACAGCCCGCGCGCGACGGTCACCACGCACGGTCCCCTGCCCGACCGGCCCTACGACGTCGCCGTCGTCGGCGCCGGAGTCGTCGGCTGCGCGATCGCCCGCGCCCTCGCGCACCACCCGCGCCTCCGCGTCGCCCTCGTCGAGGCCCAGGACGACGTCGGTCAGGGCACCTCCAAGGCGAACACCGCGATCCTGCACACCGGGTTCGACGCTGTCCCCGGCTCCCTCGAAGCCCGGCTCGTCCGCGAGGGGTCCCGTCAACTCGCCGCCTACGCCGCCGAGTCGGGGATCCCCGTCGAGAAGGTCGGTGCGCTGCTCGTCGCCTGGGACGAGGAGCAACTGGCCGCCCTGCCCCGCCTCGCGCGGAAGGCCGAGCGCAACGAGTACCGGGAGACCCGACTGCTGGATCCCGCCGAACTCTACGCGCGCGAACCCCACTTGGGCCCCGGCGCGCTCGGCGCCCTGCACGTGCCCGGCGAGTCCGTCATCTGCCCCTGGACGACCACCCTGGCGTACGCCACCCAGGCCGTACTCGGCGGCGTCGAACTGCACCTCAACTCGCCCGTGCAGGACGCCAGTCACGACGGCAGCAGCCATCGCCTGCGCACCCGCCGCGGCACCCTGCGCGCCCGACACCTCGTCAACGCCGCCGGGCTCCACGCCGACACCCTCGACCGGCAGCTCGGCCACCACGACTTCACGGTGACCCCGCGCCGCGGCCAGCTCATCGTCTACGACCGCTTCGCCCGCGCCCTGGTCCAGCACATCCTGCTGCCCGTCCCGACCGCCCTCGGCAAGGGTGTCCTGGTCGCCCCCACCGTCCACGGCAACGTCCTCCTCGGCCCCACCGCCGAGGACCTCCGCGACAAACGCGCCACCGACTCCACGGCCGACGGCCTCGCACTGCTGCGCGACAAGGGCCGCCGCCTCCTGCCGGAGCTGGTCGAGGAGGAGATCACCGCCGTCTACGCCGGTCTGCGTGCCGCGACGGAACACGACGACTACCGCATCACCGCGCACCCGTCACAGGCGTACGTCACCGTCGGCGGTATCCGCTCCACCGGACTGACCGCCTCTCTCGCCATCGCCGACCATGTCACCGGCCTGCTGGCCGCGAACGGCCTCGACCTCGGCCCGGTGCGCGAACCACCGCCCGTCCGCATGCCCCACCTCGGCGAGAACGCACCGCGCCCCTGCGAGCAGCCACAACTCGTCGCCGCCGACCCGGAGTACGGCACCCTCGTCTGCCATTGCGAGCGCGTCTCGCGCGGCGAGATCCGCGACGCCCTCGGCAGTACGATCCCGCCGCGCACCCTGGACGGACTGCGCCGCCGCACCCGCGCCCGGGCGGGCCGCTGCCAGGGCTTCCACTGCGGGGCGGCGGTCCGGGCACTGCTCGAGGAGGCCCGCGGGTGAGGAACGTCGACGTCCTCGTGGTGGGCGGCGGCCCCGGCGGACTGGCCGCCGCCGCCCGGCTGGCCGCCGCCGGAGCGGGCAGTGTCGAGGTGCTGGAGCGGGAACAGCAGGCCGGCGGAGTGCCCCGGTACAGCGCCCACGGCGGATTCGGCACCTGGTCCCGTCCGTTGACCGGGCCCGCGTACGCCCGGCTGCTCACCGATGCCGCGATCGCCGCCGGAGCGGTCGTACGCACCGGGGTGAGCGCTCTCGACTGGGCAGGCCCGCTCACGCTGACGACCACCGGCCCCGAGGGCCCCGAAACCCTCACTGCCCGTGCCGTCGTCCTGGCCACCGGCGCCCATGAACGCTCCCGCGCCGCACGCCTGGTCCCCGGCACCCGCCCCGCCGGCGTCCTCACCACGGGCGAGTTGCTGCAATCCGTGCACCTGTACGGGCAGCACATCGGCAGCCGGGCGGTGATCGTCGGCGCGCAGGACGTCTCGTACACGGCTGCCAGGACCATCCGGACCGCGGGCGCGGACGTAGTCGCCATGGTCACGGACCTGCCCCGCCCCCAGACGTCCCCGGCCCGCGCCCACGACGCCCGCCTGCGCGGCCGTGTCCCCCTGCTGACCGACACCACGGTGACCGAACTCCTGGGCCACGGACGCCTGTCGGGCGTCAGCGTCCGCCACCGCGACGGCCGTACGATCACGCTGCTGTGCGACACGGTCGTCTTCACCGGCGACTTCGTACCCGACCACGAGCTGGCCCGGCGTGGGGGAGTGGCCCTCGACCCCGGCACCCGCGGACCCGCCGTCGACGGCGCCCTGCGCACCTCGCGTCCGGGCGTCTTCGCCGTCGGCAGCGTGCTGCACCCCGTCGAGAGCGCGTCCGTGGCGATGCGCGAGGGCGCGCACGCGGCAGGGGCGGTCAAGAAATGGTTCACCGATGAGGAGGCCTGGCCGACCGGAGTCCCCCTGACCGTTCAGCCGCCCCTGCACTGGATCGCCCCCGGCCGCGTCACCCCGACCGACCGCCTCCCGTACGTCCTGCGCACCACCACCCTGCTGACGCGCCCCGTTCTCGAAGTCACCCAGGACGGGAGGGAGTTGTACCGCCACCGGCTGCGGACCGCCGTGCCGAACCGCACGGTGCGCCTCCCGGCGAGCTGGACGCACCGGGTCGATCGGCAGGGCGGCCCGGTGCGGGTGACGGTCACCGGTCCGTGAACCCCCGTATGCCGCCCGGCCCCTCCCCCTCCACACCGGCTGCCGTGGTGACGCGCCCGGTTGTCGGGCGGTGTGGGTGGCGGTCACCGGTCGGTGAAACGCCCTGTGCCGCCCGCCCCCTCCACACCAGCTGCCGTGCTGACGCGCCCGGTTGTCGAACGGTGCGGGTGGGGGTTCACCGGTCCGTGAAAGACCCGTGCCGCCCGGTCCCTCGGGCGAACCGTGCGGCGCTCTCCATGCTCGCGTGCAACAGGCCCGTGCGGTGGCGGAGTTCGCGTGCATGGCCGCGGGGTCGTCCGGCTGGTCCTGCTCAGACAGCGGAGTTGCCGTGCTGAAGCGTCCGGTTTTGGGAGCGGTGCGGGTGGCGGTTCACCGGTCCGTGAAAGACCCGTGCCGCCCGGCCCCTCGGGCGAACCGTGCGGCGCCTTCCAGGCTTTCGTCCAACACGCCCATGCCGTGGCGGAGTTCGCCGCGCATCGCTTCGACCTCGTCCAGCCCGTCCTGCTCCAGGACCGACGCTCGGTCGCTCCGCAGACAGGCCTGCGGGAAGCCCGCGATCTCGGCAGCCAGCGCCTCCGCCTCCCCGCGGGCCGTGCCGACGGGGACCACGCGGTTGGCGAGCCCCATCTCGTGGGCCTCCCGCGCCGCCACCGGCCGCCCGGTGAGGATCATGTCCATCGCGCGGCTCTGCCCGATCAGCCGGGGCAGCCGTACCGTCCCGCCGTCGATCAACGGCACGCCCCAGCGGCGGCAGAACACGCCGAAGACCGCGTCCTCCTCCGCCACCCGCAGATCGCACCACAGGGCCAGTTCGAGACCACCGGCCACCGCATGCCCCGCGACCGCGGCGATCACCGGCTTGGACAGCCGCAGCCGGGTCGGCCCCATCGGTCCGTCACCGTCCTCCGCGACCCGGTTGCCACGCGCGGTGCCGATCGCCTTGAGGTCGGCGCCCGCGCAGAACGTGCCGCCCTCGCCCCACAGCACCGCCGCGCGCGCCTCCTCGTCCGCCTCGAACTCCCGGAAGGCGGCCACGAGTTCGGCGGCCGTAGGACCGTCCACGGCGTTGCGGGCCTCGGGGCGGGAGAGGACGACCGTGGTGACGTGTCCCTGGCGCTCGGTACGGACCGGCATGTCGAGTCCTCTTTTCCTCTGCGAGTTTTCCTGTGCGAGGCTGACTGTTCCTACAGAGGGAGTGTTCCTGATGGCGGACGCAGGCGTCGCCCCGCCGGTCGCCGTGGTGACCGGCGCCAATCGCGGGATCGGGTACGAGGTCGCACGGCAGCTGGCCGAGCGCGGCCACCGCGTGGTCCTCGGCGCCCGCGACCTCGACCAGGGGTGCACGGCCGCCGCGCGGATCGATCCGGGCGGGGAACGGGTCACGGCCGTACAGCTCGACGTCGCCGACGAGGCGAGCGTGACCGCCATGGCCGAACGGGTCACCCGCGAACTCGGGCGTACGGACGTGGTCGTCAACAACGCGGCGATCCTCTACGACACCTGGGCCCGGGCCCGCTCTGCCGAACTCGCGGAGGTCCAACGGGCCCTGGACACCAATCTGTTCGGGGCCTGGCGGGTCACCCAGGCATTGCTTCCGCTGCTGCGGCGAAGCCTGCACCCGCGGGTGGTGATGGTGAGCAGCGAGGGCGGTTCACTGGCGTCGATGAGCGGCGGCACCCCCGCGTACAGCGTCTCCAAGGCCGCGCTCAACGCCCTGACCCGGCTGCTCGCCGGCGAGCTGCGCAGCGACGGCGTCCTCGTCAACGCGATCTGCCCCGGCTGGGTCGCCACCGACATGGGCGGCCGCGGCGGACGCCCGGTGAGCGAGGGGGCCGCCGGAATCACCTGGGCGGCCACGCTCCCCGACGACGGCCCGACCGGAGGGTTCTTCCGGGACGGCAAGCCCGTGCCCTGGTGACGCCTGCCTGGGGCACTGCACCAGGCTGAGGACCCGCCTGGTGCAGTGCCCCGCCTCAGTGCCCGCCCGGTGCAATGCCTGCCTGGCTCAGCGCCCGCTCAGTGCAATGCGCGCCGGGCTCAGCGCCCGCCCAGCTCTAGCGCCCGCCCAGCTCTAGCGCCCGCCTCGCGCCGCCTGCACGGCGCGCCGCCTGCCTGGCTCAGCGCCCGCTCGGCGCGCTGCCCGCCCGGCTCAGGGTCGCCTGGCTCAGCGCCCGCTTGGCTCGACGTACGCCCAGCTTCAGCGTCCGCTCAGCGCAGCGTCCGCCTGGTGCCGCCCGCCTGGGGTAGCGCCCGCCTGGCTTAGCGCCCGCCTGGCTTAGCGCCCGCCTGGCTTAGCGCCCGCCTGGCTTAGCGCCCGCCTGGCTTAGCGCCCGCCTGGCTTAGCGCCCGCCTGGCTTAGCGCCCGCCTGGCTTAGCGCCCGCCTGGCTTAGCGCCCGCCTGGCTTAGCGCCCGCCTGGCTTAGCGCCCGCCTGGCTTAGCGCCCGCCTGGCTTAGCGCCCGCCTGGCTTAGCGCCCGCCTGGCTTAGCGCCCGCCTGGCTTAGCGCCCGCCTGGCTTAGCGCCCGCCTGGCTTAGCGCCCGCCTGGCTTAGCGCCCGCCTGGCTTAGCGCCCGCCTGGCTTAGCGCCCGCCTGGCTTAGCGCCCGCCTGGCTTAGCGCCCGCCTGGCTTAGCGCCCGCCTGGCTTAGCGCCCGCCTGGCTTAGCGCCCGCCTGGCTTAGCGCCCGCCTGGCTTAGCGCCCGCCTGGCTTAGCGCCCGCCTGGCTTAGCGCCCGCCTGGCTTAGCGCCCGCCTGGCTTAGCGCCCGCCTGGCTTAGCGCCCGCCTGGCTTAGCGCCCGCCTGGCTTAGCGCCCGCCTGGCTTAGCGCCCGCCTGGCTTAGCGCCCGCCTGGCTTAGCGCCCGCCTGGCTTAGCGCCCGCCTGGCTTAGCGCCCGCCTGGCTTAGCGCCCGCCTGGCTTAGCGCCCGCCTGGCTTAGCGCCCGCCTGGCTTAGCGCCCGCCCGGCTTAGCGCCCGCCTGGCTCGGCGTGCGCCCAGCTCCAGCGCCCGCGCAGCGCAACGTCCGCCTGACATAGCGCGCGCCCAGCTGCAGCGTCCGCTTGGCGCTACGCCGGCCTGACGCCGCCCACTCGGTGCAATGCCAGCCCAGCGCCGGCCCAGCGCCCGCCTCGCGCCGCCCGCCCGGTGCATTGCATGCATGGTTCAGCACCTGCTCGGCGCAATGCCTGCCCGGCGCTTGCCTGCCGGACGCAATGCCTGCCCGGTGCGCTGCCCGCCCAGCTCAGGGTCGCCCGGGGCTCAGCGCCCGCCTGGCGCCGCCCGCCTGGCGCCGCCCGCCTGGCGCCGCCCC
>NZ_JAFJSY010000118.1 GCF_019857225.1 Streptomyces plumbidurans | reverse complement strand
GGCGGGCCGCACGGCCACCGCGGCGACCGCGAGCAGCAGCGGCCGGAACGTCGTCGCGGCGGCCGCCTGGAGCAGCTGGGCCAGGGCGCGCTCGCCGCGGCGAAGCCAGGCGGCGGCCAGCAGGCCGACGCCGATGTGCGCGCCGAGCAGCAGCCAGGCGGTGGCCGGGTCGGCGTGGGCGAGCAGCGCCGCGACCCGGTCGGAGCCGGTGTCGGTCACCTGGGTCAGCGGCGTGCCGACCCGGGTGTCGCTGCCGCAGAGCAGATCCCAGCCGACGGAGCGCAGCGGGCCGGTCACCGGGCCGCCCGCCCTGCCGTAGCAGACCTGCTGGCCGGTGGTGAAGACCGTGTCGGCGGCCAGCTCCAGCGGGATCAGCAGGGCGGCGATCGGCCCGAAGCCGCGCTCGCGGCCGGCCAGGGCGTAGGCGAGCGCGAACACGGTGACCGCGACCGCGGCCACCGTGTTCAGCGGCAGCGGGACCTGCGACAGCAGCACGTGCGACGCGGTGCTGAGCGTCACGACGACCGCCGTGAACAGCGCCGCGCGAAGCGCTCTGAGTCGGGTCCCGGACATGTCCATAGCGAGGAGAGTGTGTCATGGGCTCCGGTAAGGGACCCCTAAAAGGTCCCTGTGAGAGCCAGGACCGTTAGAGACCCGGAATCCGGCCGTTGCGGAACAGGTCGACGAAGATCTGGTGGTCGGCACGCGCGCGTGCGCCGTAGCTGTGCGCGAAGTCCGTCAGCAGGCCCGCGAAGCCGTCCTCGTCGGCGGCGATCGCCGCGTCGATGGCCCGCTCGGTGGAGAACGGCACCAGGGACTCGCCGGAGGTGTCGTCCGCCGCCGCGTGCATGGCGGCCGTGGCCCGGCCGAGGTCGGCGACGACGGAGGCGATCTCCTCCGGGTCGTCGATGTCGCCCCAGTCCAGGTCGACGGCGTACGGCGAGACCTCGGCGACCAGCTGGCCCGTGCCGTCCAGCTCGGTCCAGCCCAGCCACGGGTCGGCGTGCGCCTGCAGGGCGCGCTGCGAGATCACCGTGCGATGGCCCTCGTGCTGGAAGTAGTCACGGATCGCCGAGTCCGTGATGTGCCGGGAGACGGCCGGGGTCTGGGCCTGCTTGATGTAGATCACCACATCGTTCTCCAGGGCGTCGCTGTGACCCTCCAGAAGGATGTTGTACGACGGCAGACCGGCCGAGCCGATGCCGATGCCGCGGCGGCCCACGACGTCCTTCACGCGGTACGAGTCCGGGTGGGCCAGGGAGGAGTCCGGCAGCGTCTCCAGATACCCGTCGAAGGCCGCGAGGACCTTGTAGCGGGTGGCGGCGTCCAGCTCGATCGAGCCGCCGCCGGGCGCGAAGCGGCGCTCGAAGTCGCGGATCTCGGTCATCGAGTCGAGCAGCCCGAAGCGGGTCAGGGAGCGGGCGTCGCGCAGCGCGTCCAGCAGCGGGCCCTGGGCGGTGTCCAGGGTGAACGGCGGCACCTCGTCGCTCTTCGCGCCGGTGGCCAGGGCGTGGATGCGCTCGCGGTACGCGCCCGCGTACACCTGCACCAGCTCGGTGATCTGCTCGTCGCTGAGCGCCTTGGCGTACCCGATCAGGGCGATCGAGGCGGCGAAGCGCTTCAGGTCCCAGGTGAAGGGGCCGACGTAGGCCTCGTCGAAGTCGTTGACGTTGAAGACCAGCCGGCCGTTGGAGTCCATGTACGTGCCGAAGTTCTCCGCGTGCAGGTCGCCGTGGATCCACACGCGCGAGGTGCGCTCGTCCAGGTACGGGCCGCCTCGCTTCTCGGCCTCCAGATCGCGGTAGAAGAGGCACGCGGTGCCCCGGTAGAACGCGAACGCCGAGGCCGCCATCTTCCGGAACTTCACGCGGAACGCGGCCGGGTCGGCGGCCAGGAGCTCGCCGAAGGCGGTGTCGAAGACGGCGAGGATCTCCTCGCCGCGCTGCTCGTCGTTGAGCTGGGGAACCGACATCGCTGGGTGCCTCCTGGTGCAGGGATGTGTACGACGGCGTTGCGTCGTTTCCAACGGTCGAGGGTCGCGGGAAGTGCCCGGGAACTCTCGCTGTGAAGGTACGCGGACGAGCCCTCTCGGTGTCAGTCCCGAGGCATAGACTTCGACGCTGACCCCAGGACTGTCCGCCAGCCCGTTGCCGATCGTTTCCCTTGGAGGCCGCACCGTGTCGAAGCCGCCGTTCACGCACCTGCACGTCCACACCCAGTACTCGCTGCTGGACGGTGCCGCGCGGCTCAAGGACATGTTCAACGCGTGCAACGAGATGGGGATGACCCACATCGCGATGTCCGACCACGGCAATCTCCACGGGGCGTACGACTTCTTCCATTCCGCGAAGAAGGCCGGAGTCACCCCGATCATCGGGATCGAGGCATATGTCGCGCCCGAGTCGCGGCGCAACAAGCGCAAGATCCAGTGGGGCCAGCCGCACCAGAAGCGCGACGACGTCTCGGGTTCCGGTGGTTACACCCACAAGACGATCTGGGCGGCGAACTCCACGGGTCTGCACAACCTCTTCCGGCTCTCCTCGGACGCCTACGCGGAGGGCTGGCTGCAGAAGTGGCCCCGGATGGACAAGGAGACCATCTCCCAGTGGTCCGAGGGGCTGATCGCCTCCACCGGCTGCCCCTCCGGCGAGGTCCAGACCCGGCTGCGGCTCGGCCAGGAGGAGGAGGCGCTCAAGGCCGCCGCCGACTACCAGGACATCTTCGGCAAGGACCGGTACTTCCTGGAGCTGATGGACCACGGCATCGACATCGAGCACCGGGTCCGCGACGGCCTGCTGGAAATCGGCAGAAAGCTCGGCATCCCGCCCCTGGTGACGAACGACTCGCACTACACGTACGCGCACGAGGCGACCGCCCACGACGCCCTGCTGTGCATCCAGACCGGCAAGAACCTCTCCGACCCCGACCGCTTCAAGTTCGACGGCACCGGCTACTACCTGAAGTCCACGGACGAGATGTACGCCATCGACTCCTCGGACGCCTGGCAGGAGGGCTGCCGCAACACGCTTCTGGTGGCCGAGCAGATCGACACCTCGGGCATGTTCGAAAAGCGCGACCTCATGCCCAAGTTCGACATCCCCGAGGGGTACACGGAGATCACCTGGTTCCAGGAGGAGGTCCGCCGCGGCATGGAGCGCCGCTTCCCCGGCGGCATCCCCGAGGACCGCCAGAAGCAGGCCGAGTACGAGATGGACGTCATCATCCAGATGGGGTTCCCGGGCTACTTCCTCGTCGTCGCCGATTTCATCATGTGGGCCAAGAACAACGGCATCGCGGTCGGCCCCGGCCGAGGCTCCGCGGCCGGCTCGATCGTCGCCTACGCCATGGGCATCACCGACCTCGACCCGATCCCGCACGGCCTGATCTTCGAGCGGTTCCTCAACCCCGAGCGCGTCTCCATGCCCGACGTCGACATCGACTTCGACGAGCGCAGGCGCGTCGAGGTGATCAGGTACGTGACGGAGAAGTACGGCGCCGACAAGGTTGCCATGATCGGCACCTACGGCAAGATCAAGGCCAAGAACGCCATCAAGGACTCCGCGCGCGTGCTGGGTTACCCGTACGCGATGGGCGACCGCCTCACCAAGGCCATGCCCGCCGACGTCCTCGGCAAGGGCATCGACCTGGACGGCATCACCAACCCCTCGCACCCGCGCTACAGCGAGGCGGGCGAGATCCGCTCGATGTACGAGAACGAGCCGGACGTGAAGAAGGTCATCGACACCGCCAAGGGCGTCGAGGGTCTGGTCCGGCAGATGGGTGTGCACGCCGCCGGCGTGATCATGTCCAGCGAGCCCATCGTCGACCACGCCCCCGTGTGGGTGCGGCACACCGACGGCGTGACCATCACGCAGTGGGACTACCCGCAGTGCGAGTCGCTCGGCCTGCTGAAGATGGACTTCCTGGGCCTGCGCAACCTCACGATCATGGACGACGCCGTCAAGATGGTGAAGTCCAACAAGGGCATCGACCTCGACCTGCTCTCCCTGCCGCTGGACGACCCCAAGACCTTCGAACTGCTCCAGCGCGGCGACACCCTGGGCGTGTTCCAGTTCGACGGCGGCCCCATGCGCTCCCTGCTGCGCCTGATGAAGCCCGACAACTTCGAGGACATCTCCGCCGTCTCCGCGCTCTACCGGCCCGGCCCGATGGGCATGGACTCGCACACCAACTACGCGCTGCGCAAGAACAAGCTCCAGGAGATCACCCCGATCCACCCCGAGCTGGAGGAGCCCCTCAGGGAGGTCCTGGACGTCACCTACGGCCTGATCGTCTACCAGGAGCAGGTGCAGAAGGCCGCCCAGATCATCGCCGGTTACTCGCTCGGCGAGGCCGACATCCTGCGCCGCGTGATGGGCAAGAAGAAGCCCGAGGAACTGGCCAAGAACTTCGTCCTGTTCCAGAAGGGCGCCCGCGACAAGGGCTACAGCGACGAGGCCATCCAGGCCCTGTGGGACGTGCTGGTCCCCTTCGCCGGCTACGCGTTCAACAAGGCGCACTCCGCCGCGTACGGATTGGTGTCGTACTGGACGGCCTATCTGAAGGCCAACCACCCCGCCGAGTACATGGCCGGGCTGCTCACCTCGGTCAAGGACGACAAGGACAAGTCGGCCGTCTATCTCAACGAGTGCCGCCGCATGGGCATCAAGGTGCTGCCGCCGAACGTCAACGAGTCGGTGCACAACTTCGCCGCCCAGGGCGACGACGTGATCCTCTTCGGCCTCGAAGCCGTCCGCAACGTCGGCACCAACGTCGTCGAGTCGATCATCAGGAGCCGCAAGGCCAAGGGCAAGTACCTCTCGTTCCCCGACTACCTCGACAAGGTCGAGGCAGTCGCCTGCAACAAGCGCACCACCGAATCGCTGATCAAGGCGGGCGCGTTCGACACCCTGGGGCACACCCGCAAGGGCCTTACCGCGCAGTACGAGCCGATGATCGACAACGTGGTGGCGGTCAAGCGCAAGGAGGCCGAGGGGCAGTTCGACCTCTTCGGCGGCATGGGCGAGGAGGAGTCCAGCGAGCCCGGCTTCGGCCTCGACGTGCAGTTCACCGAGGAGGAGTGGGACAAGACCTATCTGCTCGCCCAGGAGCGGGAGATGCTCGGTCTCTACGTCTCCGACCACCCGCTCTTCGGCCTGGAGCACGTGCTGTCGGACAAGGCCGACGCGGGCATCGCCCAGCTCACCGGAGGTGAGCACGCGGACGGCGCGGTCGTCACCATCGGCGGCATCATCTCGGGCCTGCAGCGCAAGATGACCAAGCAGGGCAACGCCTGGGCGATCGCCACGGTCGAGGACCTCGCGGGCTCCATCGAGTGCATGTTCTTCCCCGCGACCTACCAGCTCGTGTCGACCCAACTCGTCGAGGACGCGGTGGTGTTCGTCAAGGGCCGGCTCGACAAGCGCGAGGACGTGCCGCGGCTGGTGGCGATGGAACTCCAGGTCCCGGACCTGTCCCACGCCGGCACCAACGCGCCCGTGGTCCTCACCATCCCGGCCACCCGCGTCACGCCGCCCATGGTCAGCCGCCTCGGCGAGATCCTCACCCATCACAAGGGCGACAGCGAGGTCCGCATCAAGCTGCAGGGCCCGACCAGGACGACCGTGCTGCGTCTTGACCGCCACCGGGTCAAGCCCGACCCGGCGCTCTTCGGCGACCTCAAGGTGCTGCTCGGCCCCTCCTGCCTGGCGGGTTGAGCGGTACGACGGCCGGGCGGCGCCGCACGCGCGAGGGGCGCACCCTTTCACGGGGGTGCGCCCCTCGGCCGTGCCTGGGTCTCAACAACCCCTTACGCAGATGTCAGTTGTGACCGAAGCTCTTCTGCCGGCCCTTGCGGGGCATGTCACCCGGGGTGACCTGCTGCACGGTGCGCTGCTCGGACTGTGCCTCCATCGAGGACTGGTGGTCCTGCTGCTGCCCGCGCTCGGACTGCGGCTGCTTGCGGCTCTGCTTCTTGTTCTTGGCCATGGTGATCTGCCTCCTGTGGGGGATCTAGGGGCCAGGGCCGGGACCAGATTCACATAGGCTGACAACAAGCGCATTTCGGATAATTACCGTCTGTGACAGGGCATGTCGGAGCGCGAGGGCGCAGCGAGCGACCCGAAACGCCACGCCGAAGATCGAGTTCGGGCCGTTAACCCCCGCGCAGTCGGGCAGACTCGAAGCAAGCCCGAAGCAAACCTCCCGGAAACCGGAAAGAGGGTGGACCGCGTGGACCGCTGCATCGTCCTGGTGGACGCCGGTTATCTGCTGGGGGCCGCCGCAAGTCTCCTCGCCGGGGAGCCGTCGCGTTCCCGTATCACCGTCGATCACACCGCCCTCATCCAGGCGCTGCGCGAGCGCGCCGAGTCCGAGACCGAACGGCCGCTGCTGCGCATCTACTGGTTCGACGGCGCCCCCGACCGCGTCCCCCAGCCCGAACACCGCAGGCTGCGCGTGATGCCCCGGGTCACCGTCCGGCTCGGTGCCCTGACCCGCAGCGACGGACGCTGGGCCCAGAAGGGCGTCGACGCCGCCATGCACGCCGAGCTCACCGAGCTGGCCCGCAACCGCGCCTGCTCCGACATCGTCCTCGTCACCGGCGACGGCGATCTGCTGCCGGGCATGATGGCCGCCAAGGAGCACGGCGTCGCCGTGCACCTGTGGGCCGTGCAGGCCGCCGACGGGGACTACAACCAGTCCGAGGACCTGGTCGCCGAGGCGGACGAACGGCGCGTGCTGGACCGCACCTGGATCACCAAGGCCGTACGCGCCAAGGAGACCGGCGGCATCTGCGCACCGCCGCCCGTGCCCCGCCCGGAGATCGCCGCGATCCTCTCCGCGCCGCTGCCGGACTCCGGGCTCGCCCCCGCACCCGAGCGGTCCGCCGAGGAGGGCGAGCACGGCCCGGCCGCCGCCACCGGGAACGGCACCCAGGAGCGCGTGCCCACGACCAAGGGCGTGCCCACCCCCAAGGACCTGGCCGCGCTGCGCGCTCCCGGGGTCCAGCCCGCTCCGCACCCGCCGACCGCGACCCTGCGCTGGTCCTCCGACAAGGGCTGGGTCGACCGGCCCCCCACGGAGCCCGCCGACGCCGCCTCGATGCCGACGCTCGCGCAGCTGACCTCCGCGGAGCAGCGCTGGGCCGACCGCGAGGAGGACATCACCACGGTCGGCGGCGACCCCTACGAGGTCGGGCAGGTCTTCGCGCGCCGCTGGATCCAACGCCTCGGCGACCAGGCCCAGCTGCAGAAGCTGTCCGTGATGTACCCGAGAGTCCCGCACCGCATCGACGGCGAACTGCTGCGCTACGCCGCCCGCTTCGGACTGCTCGCCCACAAGGACGACCAGATCGACGAACACGACCGGTACGCGATCCGGGCCGGTTTCTGGCGGGAGATCGACGTACGCACGGCCGCGGAGCACGCGCCCGCGGCCGAGTAGTTCTTTGCCTGGGGATTTCGCGTTATCGACCAACCCGGGGGCGGACGGTCGTTCCGGACCCCGTACCCTCGTGCTTTGTGGGTACGCGCGCGGCACAGGCACTTCGGCACGGCGGGGATGTCGTGTGCGCGGTGCGCGGACTGACCAAGACCTATCCGGCGGTACGAGGGCGACGGGGCACCCCGGGCACTCCCGCCGTACGGGCCACCGACGACGTCCACCTGGACATCCGCCGCGGTGAGATCTTCGGCCTCCTCGGGCCCAACGGCGCCGGCAAGTCCACCCTCGTACGGCAGCTGACCGGGCTCATGCGGCCCGACGCCGGGCGCGTGGAGATCCTCGGGCACGACATCGTGCGCCACCCGGAGCGGGCCGCGCGGATCCTCGCCTATCTGGGCCAGGAGTCGACCGCGCTGGACGAGCTCACCGTGTCGCTGGCCGCCGAGACGACCGGGCGGCTGCGCGGCCTTCAGGCGCGGGACGCGCGGGCCGAGCGGGACGCCGTACTCGACGAACTCGGGCTCACGGCCATCGCCGGGCGCCCGCTGAAGAAGCTGTCCGGCGGGCAGCGGCGGCTCGCCTGCTTCGCCGCCGCGCTGATCGGCGAACGGCCGCTGCTGGTGCTCGACGAGCCGACCAGCGGGATGGACCCGGTCGCCCGGCGCGCCGTGTGGGCGGCCGTGGACCGGCGGCGGGCCGAGCGCGGCACGACCGTGCTGCTGGTCACGCACAACGTCATCGAGGCCGAGACCGTGCTCGACCGGGTCGCCGTGCTCGAGCGGGGCCGGGTGATCGCCTGCGACACCCCGGCCGGGCTGAAGGAGCAGGTCGCCGGGGAGGTCCGGGTCGAGCTGGTGTGGCGGGAGACGGCGCCGCTGCAGGTGCCCGAGGTCGCGGCGCTGCGCGAGCGGGCCGTGGAGTCCGGGCGCCGCTGGACGCTCAGGCTCGCCCCGGAGGAAGCCCGCGCGGTCGTGGCCACCGTCACCGGCGGCAGCGCCTTCGCCGCGCTCGACGACTTCACGCTCGCCACGCCCTCTCTGGAGGACGTGTACCTGGCGCTGGGCGGCGCCGCACAGCAGGGGTTGGTGAAGGCATGAGCCACGGGGTGAGCGCGCGGGCCGTGAGGTCCGTATGGTCCGGCAGGAGAGCGACCGGCCGAGTGCGTACCGTCCGGAAGGGGAGCAGCGCGACGTGAGTGTCCTACCCGCCGATGTCCTGCCGGGCGGTGCCCTGGCCGTGGAGGACGCCGCGGACGGTGCGGCCGAGCTCGGCCCGCGGGCGCGGATGTGGCCGGCCCTCGGGGCCGTGTACCGGGCCCAGCTGTCCCGTGCGCGGGTCGCGAGGATCCCGCTGCTGTTCGTGGCGACCTTCCAGTCGATCGGGATCATGATCCTGATGCGCGGGGTCGTGGACGGCGGCGGCGAGGCCGAGTCGGTGGTGGCCGGTTCCTCGGTGCTCGTGGTGGCGTTCGTCGCGCTGAACCTGCTCGCCCAGTACTTCGGTCAGCTGCGGGCGAACGGCGGACTCGACCACTACGCGACCCTGCCGGTGCCGCCCGCGGCCGTGGTGCTCGGGGCCGCCGGTGCCTATGCGTCGTTCACCGTGCCCGGGACCGTGGTCACGGCGGTGTTCGGCTGTGTGCTGTTCGGGCTGCCGCTGACGCATCTGTGGGTGCTCGTCGCGGTGATCCCGCTGGCCGGAGCCGCGCTGTCGGGCCTCGGAGCGGCCCTGGGACTGCTCGCGCCGCGACCGGAACTGGCGACCCTGCTCGGCCAGTTGGGCATGTCCGCGGCCCTGTTGCTCGGGGTGCTGCCGGCCGACCGGATGCCCGAGGTGGTGCGGCTCGCGCGGGATCTGCTGCCGTCGACGTACGGCGTGGAGGCCTTCGCCCGGACCTTCGGGGCGGATCCGGTCTGGGCCTTCGTGGCCGGTGACCTCGCCGTGTGCGCCGGGGTGGGCGTCGTCTCGCTGGCCGTCGCGACCTGGGCGTACCGTCGGGCGGCCGTCCGGTGACGCGCCGCACAGGCGGGCCTGGCACGATGTCAGGGTGACCGCACCGTTGACTCCGCCTCCTCCGCCGCATGAACAGTCCTCGCAGAACGCGTGGCAGCCGCCGGCTGCCGGGCAAGCGGCTCCCGCGTCCCATGACGCCGTCTGGGACGGCACGTACGGACAGGACGGGCCCGGAATGAAGACCGAACTGCGCGAGGCTGCCGTGATCACGGTGGGGGTGGCGCTCGCCGGGGTGCTGCTCGGGGTGCTGTGGTGGTGGCTGGCTCCGCATGTGCCGCTGGTCGCGGACATCGTCGACAAGCGCTGGATCGTCTATCTCTCCGACAGCGAGGGGGAGCAGGCGATCGGCGTGGACGGAACGTTCACCCTGCTCGCGCTCGGCTTCGGCGTGGTCAGCGCGCTGCTCGTCTTTCTGCTGCGACGGCGCGGGGGAGTGCCCCTGGTGGTGGCCCTCGGCGTCGGCGGGCTGCTCGGCTCGCTGCTGGCCTGGCGGATCGGTGTGTCGCTCGGCCCGGCGCAGGACGTCGTCGCCCACGCGAAGTCCGTGGGCAAGGGCGTCGTGTTCGACGCGCCGCTCAAGCTCGGGGCGAAGGGCGCGCTGCTCGCCTGGTCGCTCGCCGCTCTGGTGGTGCACCTGGGGCTGATGGCCCTGTTCGGGCCGCGGGACCCGGAGCCGTACCCGGAGCAGGGCGCGGCTCCGAACGATCCCTACGGGGCACCGCTGCGGTAGCCGCTACGCGGGGCGACGGCCGTGGTTGCAGCGGCGCTTCTTGACGCGCCACTTGCGTTTCCTGGTTTTCTTCGACATGTCCCTCGTACTTAACCGAACCGAGGGCAGCCGTCGAGGGGTCGCGCAGGACCGGTCACGTACGACCGGTCACGTACGACCGGCCGGGACCGGTCACGCACGGCCGATGGGCGCCACGACCGCTTCCGTCAGGGAGGCGAGGTCGGCCGGGGAGAGCTCCACCTCCAGGCCGCGGCGGCCCGCCGAGATGCAGATCGTGGCGTGGGCCGAGGCCGAGGCGTCCAGGACCGTGGGCAGCCGCTTGCGCTGGCCCAGCGGGGAGATGCCGCCGCGGACGTAACCCGTGGTGCGCTCGGCGAGGGCGGGGTCCGCCATCGCGGCGCGCTTGCCGCCGACCGCCGAGGCCAGGGCCTTGAGGTCCAGCTGGCCCGCCACCGGGACCACGGCCACCGTCAGGGTGCCGTCGACGTCCGCCACGAGGGTCTTGAACACCCGCTCCGGCGAAACACCCATGGCCTCCGCCGCCTCCTCGCCGTAGGAGGGGTGGGAGGGGTCGTGGTCGTAGGAGTGGAGCGCGTACGCGACGCCCGCGGCGGTCAGGGCCACCGTCGCGGGGGTGCCGCCGGACTGCTGCTTCTTCGGCTTCTTCGCCATCCCGGCCGTTTTCTTCTTGAGGTCCTAGTTGAGGCTCGTCGTGCCGCGCGTGAGGTCCGACGCCGGCAGTGACGGCAGATTACGGATGATGGCCGTCTCGGAGCGAAGGAGTTTCAGCTCGTCGCGCAGCCGGGACGCGGTGTCCGGGGCCTGGAGCAGACGCTGCTTGGTGGGGGTGTCCAGCATCATCGCCGCGGCCACCAGGTAGGAGACCACGGACGGCTCGTCCGGGAGCTCGGCGCCGGTCGACAGCGAGCGCTCGCGCGCGCCCGCCAGGCGCTTCTGGTACTGGCGGAAGGCACGCAGCACGCCCTCGGCCAGCGCGCCCGCCTCGTCGCCCGGGTCCTCCGTCAGCTCCTCGAAGTCGGCCGTCAGGAAAGGGCCCGACGTGTCCACGGAGACCAGGCGGACCCGGTTCGTGCCCGTCGCCAGGACCTCGAAGGTGCCGTCCGCGCGTTCGCGGATCGTCGCCGCGTCCGCCACACAGCCCGTCGTGTGCAACGACTTCGCCGGGTCGGACCCGAAGCCGGCCGCGGGGCCGCGGTCGGGCAGCGCCGTGGGATCCGGCATGCCGGGCTCGCTCGGTGCCACCTCGTGGCCGTCACGGATCGCCACGACGGCGAACCGGCGCGGTTCGTCCTCGGGTGTCTTGAGCAGCTCGCGCATCATGGCGCGATAGCGCTCCTCGAAGACGTTCAGCGGAAGCACCAACCCCGGGAACAGCACCGAGTTCAGGGGGAAGAGCGGGAGACGGACGGTGGTCACGACGCAAAAGCCTAATGGTCGCCGGAGCCGGTGCGTCCGGCACGGTCACCGCGTGGAGGCCCCGAGGGGGCCACGAGCCCTGCCACCCGGGCCCGGATCTCGCCGCGCACCCGGAGAAACTGCGCCAGCGGGTCGTCCGAGACCCGGTCCCAGGGGACGGACGTGGCGTACGGGCCGATCCGGTGGACCTCGGTCAGCGCCTCCTCCCAGCGATCCAGGCGCATGAGGACGTACAGCAGCTTGTTGCGGATCTCGGCGAGCCAGGGGTCGGCCGCCGGGAAGCGGGCGGACAGCGCGACCGCCCGGTCGGCCGCCGCGTCCAGCCGCTCGCGCGGCACCTCGGTGCCGGTGCCCCCGGTGAGACAGGCCAGGGCCGCCCGCGACGGCAGAGCCTGGATCAGGGAGTCGGGCAGCGCGTCCTGTGCGGCCAGCTCGGCGAAGTCGAAGCACTCGCGGTACGAGCCCTGCCAGGACGTGGCCAGATAGCGCAGGGCCGCCACATGGCAGCCGTAGTGGTGCGGGGCGCGGCGCAGCGCCGCCTCCCACAGCTCGCTGAAGTACTTGTGGCCGGCGCGGGCGCCGCGCGCGTGGTCCAGCGCGAGCCGCCACGGCACCGGGTCGCGGTCGTCGCCGCGCGCGGCCGCCGTGATCAGGGGGCTCACCCCGCGCAGCAGCTCCGCCCGGTCGGGGGAGCGCCAGGCCTGGTCCACCGCGAGCTGCGCCCGGACCAGGAGCAGGTCCGGGTCGTGCGGGTCGGCGGCGGTCCAGCTCTCCAGCCATTCGGGGCGGGCGGACGCGAACGTCGCGAGCCGTATCGCGCTGCGGTCGCGGATCTCCCAGTCGGCGGACCGGCGGGTGGCGGCCAGCAGGGCGGCGGCGGGGCCGTGGTCGCCGCGCGCGGCGGCGACCAGCGCGGAGCCGAGGCCGTCGTCGGGCGCGTCGAGCAGCACCTCGTCGTCGGCGGGCAGCGGGGCACCGACGGGAGGTGGCGTGGTCCGTGGGGTGCGGGCCGCGCGGCTGAAGGGGTGCAGCAGAGCCATGGTGTCGACCATTGAAAGACCGCAGGTCACACCGGCGCCAGCGGCTCCACACAATCTGCGGAAAGTTGTACGCCAATCGGTCAAGAGCGAGTAAAGGTCCACCGTTCAACCACTGTCCCGCAACTGTGACCCCACGGGACACGGTGGATCAATTCCGTCGCAGCAGTCGCGTGGCCCCCGCCGCCACCGTCGTGGCCAGGACCCAGCCCAGCAGGATCAGCGCCGCGGCCAGCCACTGCCAGCCGCCGTTCAGCCGCCAGGCCGAGGCCTGGCCCAGGTCGATGACCGGCAGCAGCAGGTCCAGGGCGAACAGGGCCGGGTTCCAGGGCGGGTGCTGCGACGGCTGCACCGGCGGATGGCTCGCGTGCGCGAAGGCCAGCGAGCCCGCCGCCCACAGCACCGCCATCCACACCGCGGCCCGGCCCGGCCGGTACCCGTACGCCACCGTCCAGTCCTGCACGTACCCCCAGAACTTGCCGGCCAGCGGCAGGCTCTCGCGGCGCCGGCGCTGCTTGGCCAGCAGCACCTCGCGCGCGTCCTCGTCCTCACCGCCGGCCCGCAGCACGGAGGCCAGGCGCTCGTACGGCTCCGGGTTGTACTCGGCGGTCGCCGCGGCCACCCACTCCAGCCGCTCGGTCAGCGGGAAGGGGCCCTGCGGCACCAGGTTCTCGTAGGTGAAGCCGCCCATGTGCAGATTGCCCGGGCCCGGCCAGGCGCTCGCCCGGTCGATCAGGTTGACGATCCGCGCGCCGGACAGGACGACCTTGCCGCGCTGCGGCCGCTCGCCGAGAAAGCGCAGCTCGGGCGTCTGCACCCGGCGCAGCGACAGCTCCTGGTCGTCGGTGAAGGCGAACCGGGCCCGCTCCAGGTCGACCGCGTCCCCGAACCGGCCGTCGTCCAGGCGCACCCCGCCCCGGCACTCGAACCGCTGGATGCGCGTCCCGCGCGCGGGCGTCGCACCGCTGCTCATGGCGGCGCCGACGCCCGCCGGGGTCAGGTACAGGGTGCGCTCGACCGTCAGCTGGGGCGCGTTCAGCGCGAGCCGCGAGTACGGGTTGTCCAGCCGGGCGCCGCGCAGGCTCAGCGTGACGCCGATGTTCGCGCTGCGCAGGCTCAGCTCGCCGTGCGACTCCAGCAGTTCGGCCTGCAGATCCTGGCCCACGGTCATGCCGTCGCCGGCGATCGAGCGGCCGCTGCGGTCGCGGTGCACGATCGCCTGGTTGAGCATCAGGTCCGTGCCGATGTGCGCGTCGGTCAGCCGGATGCCGCCCAGGAAGCGGCAGCGCGGCAGATGCAGATCACCCTCGGTGTGCACGCGGGCCGCCTCCAGCCGGGGCACCGAGCAGTCCACCATGCGCAGGGTGGTGAAGTGGGCCTCCGGCAGCAGCACGTCCCGCTCGAAGCGGCAGCCGCGCAGCTCGACGTATGGCACCACCGTGCCGCCGGCCAGGTCCAGGCTGCCGCTGATCTGCACCCCGCGCAGCTTCAGCGAGGACACCCGGCCGGCCAGCGCGGGCGGCCCGTCGAGCAGCAGCCAGCACACGATCCGGGCCCGCACCGTCCGCCCGGGCCCCCAGGGGTGCCCGCCGTGCGGATCGTCCTCGGCCGGGTCCCCGCTGCTGAGGTCGTACACGGTGCCGTTGCGGAAGGCCTGCCACATGCCGGCCTCGGCGGCGGTCAGATCGTCCGGCAGGTCTCCGGCGCGAAGGCCGGCCCCCTCGGTCACTTGCTCCTCCTGTGCTGTGCTCGCACAACCGGTGATGCCCGCTGAGTAACATCCGAAGCACAGGACGTGAAGCCGATCTTCCGGGTTCCCGGCGCGTTCTGTATCAGCCATTGATACGCGCGAACGACGCCTGACGCGGGTCTGAGAGAATTGGGTACGTGATCTCCCGAATCGATCTGCGCGGCGACGCCCTTCCCGAGGGCCCCGCCCTGCGCGACCTGCTGCCCCGAGCCGACTTCGACGTTGCGGCCGCCCTGGAGAAGGTGCGTCCGATCTGCGAGGCCGTGCATCATCGGGGCGACGCGGCGCTGATCGACTTCGCCGAGAAGTTCGACGGAGTCCGGCTCGACCAGGTCAGGGTGGACGCCGAGGTGCTGACGAAGGCCCTCGACGAGCTCGACCCGGCCGTGCGCGCGGCCCTGGAGGAGTCCATCCGGCGCGCCCGTCTCGTCCACCGCGAGCAGCGTCGTACGAACCGCACGACCCAGGTCGTGCCCGGCGGCTCCGTCACCGAGAAGTGGGTGCCGGTGGAGCGGGTCGGGCTGTACGCGCCGGGCGGCCGGTCGGTCTACCCGTCCTCCGTGATCATGAACGTCGTGCCCGCGCAGGAGGCCGGCGTCGAGTCGATCGCGCTCGCGTCCCCGGCGCAGGCCGAGTTCGGAGGGCTCCCGCACCCGACGATCCTCGCCGCCTGCGCGCTGCTCGGCGTCGACGAGGTGTACGCGGCCGGGGGCGCCACCGCCGTCGCGATGTTCGCGCACGGCACCGAGTCCTGCCCGCCCGCCAACATGGTCACCGGCCCCGGCAACATCTGGGTCGCTGCCGCCAAGCGCTACTTCACCGGCCGGATCGGCATCGACGCCGAGGCCGGCCCGACCGAGATCGCGATCCTCGCGGACGACACGGCCGACCCGGTGCACGTCGCCTCCGACCTGATCAGCCAGGCCGAGCACGACCCGCTCGCCGCCGCCGTCCTGGTCACCGACTCCGTCGCGCTCGCGGACGCGGTCGAGAAGGAGCTGGAGCCGCAGGTCGCGGCCACCAAACACATCGAGGACCGGATCCGCCCCGCGCTCGCGGGCCGCCAGTCCGCGATCGTCCTGGTCGACGGCGTCGACGAGGGTCTCAGGGTCGTCGACGCCTACGGCGCCGAGCACCTGGAGATCCAGACCGCCGACGCCACCGCCGTCGCGGACCGCGTGAAGAACGCGGGCGCGATCTTCGTCGGCCCCTGGGCGCCGGTCTCCCTCGGCGACTACGCGGCCGGCTCCAACCACGTGCTCCCGACCGGCGGCTGCGCCTGCCACTCCTCGGGCCTGTCCGTGCAGTCCTTCCTGCGCGGCATCCACATCGTCGACTACGGCAAGGACGCGCTGGCCGAGGTCGCGCATCACGTGGTCACGCTGGCGGAGGCGGAGGACCTGCCCGCGCACGGCGCGGCGATCAAGGCACGGTTCGGGTGGAAGGTTCCGGAAGGCAAGTGACAGGCAACCCCCCTGTGTCCCGTTGGGACGAGCTCCCCATCCGCGCCGAGCTGCGCGGCAAGTCCCCTTACGGCGCGCCCCAGTTGGACGTGCCCGTACGGCTGAACACGAACGAGAACCCCTACCCGCTGCCCGAGCCGCTGGTGGAGCGGATCGCCGAGCGCGTGCGCGAGGCGGCCCGCGACCTCAACCGCTACCCGGACCGGGACGCGGTCGAGCTGCGCACCCGGCTCGCCAAGTACCTGACGGACACCTCAGGACACGAGGTCGGTCTCGCCAATGTCTGGGCCGCCAACGGCTCCAACGAGGTCATCCAGCAGCTGCTGCAGACCTTCGGCGGACCGGGCCGCACGGCGATCGGCTTCGAGCCGTCGTACTCGATGCACGCGCTGATCGCGCGCGGCACCGGCACGGGCTGGATCTCCGGCCCGCGCGCCGAGGACTTCACGATCGATCTCCCGGCGGCCGAGCGCTGGATCGCCGAGAACAAGCCGGACGTCGTCTTCGTCACCACCCCCAACAACCCCACGGGCAACGCGGTTCCGCGCGAGACCGTCCTCGCGCTGTACGAGGCCGCGCAGGCGGCGGGGCCGTCGATGGTGATCGTGGACGAGGCCTACATCGAGTTCAGCCACGGCGACTCACTGCTGCCGCTGATCGAGGGACGGCCGCATCTCGTCGTCTCCCGGACGATGTCGAAGGCCTTCGGCGCGGCCGGTCTGCGCCTCGGTTATCTCGCCGCGCACCCGGCCGTCGTCGACGCCGTCCAGCTCGTACGGCTGCCGTACCACCTCTCCGCGGTCACCCAGGCGACCGCGCTGGCCGCCCTGGAACACACCGGCACGCTGCTCGGTTACGTCGAGCAGCTGAAGTCGGAGCGGGACCGGCTGGTCGCCGAGCTGCGCGCGGCCGGCTACGAGGTCGTCGAGTCCGACGCGAACTTCGTGCAGTTCGGCAGGTTCGACGGCGAGGGCGGCTCGCACGCGGCCTGGCAGAAGATCCTCGACCGGGGCGTCCTGGTCCGGGACAACGGCATCCCGGGGTGGCTGCGGGTGTCCGCCGGTACCCCGGAGGAGAACGACGCGTTCCTCGACGCGGTACGTGAGTTGAAGAAGGAGCAGAGTTCATGAGCCGCGTAGGACGCGTGGAACGGGTCACCAAGGAGACCTCGGTGCTCGTCGAGATCGATCTCGACGGCAGCGGAAAGGTCGACGTGTCGACAGGCGTCGGCTTCTACGACCACATGCTCGACCAGCTCGGCCGGCACGGTCTGTTCGACCTCACCGTGAAGACCGAGGGCGACCTGCACATCGACTCCCACCACACCATCGAGGACACCGCCCTCGCGCTCGGCGCCGCCTTCAAGCAGGCGCTCGGGGACAAGGTCGGGATCTACCGCTTCGGCAACTGCACGGTCCCGCTGGACGAGTCCCTCGCCCAGGTGACGGTGGACCTGAGCGGCCGCCCGTACCTCGTGCACACCGAGCCCGAGAACATGGCGCCGATGATCGGCGAGTACGACACGACGATGACCCGGCACATCCTGGAGTCGTTCGTCGCCCAGGCCCGGATCGCCCTGCACGTGCACGTGCCGTACGGACGCAACGCCCACCACATCGTGGAGTGCCAGTTCAAGGCGCTCGCGCGGGCCCTGCGGTACGCCAGCGAGCGCGACCCGCGCGCGGCCGGCATCCTCCCCTCCACGAAGGGCGCGCTGTGAACGGCCTGTCGACCCTGCTGATCGTCGTCGGCCTCTTCCTGGTCGGCGGCATCATCTCCTTCGCCAAGCAGCAGATGCCGAAGCAGCTGATCGTGCTGCTGTCGATCGGCGCCGCGATGTGCCTGGTCGCCGGTGTGATGAGGCTGGAGGTGTGGAATTGAGCGCGCCCAAAAAGGTCGTCGTCTTCGACTACGGCTTCGGGAACGTGAGGTCCGCCGAGCGTGCCGTCGCCCGCACGGGCGCGGACGTCGAGATCACCCGTGACTTCGACACCGCCATGAACGCGGACGGTCTGCTGGTGCCGGGCGTCGGCGCCTTCGCCTCCTGCATGCGGGGCCTGAAGGAGGCGCGCGGCGACTGGATCGTGGACCGCAGGCTGTCCGGCGGCCGCCCGGTCATGGGCATCTGCGTCGGCATGCAGATCCTCTTCGCGCGCGGCATCGAGCACGGCGTGGAGACCGAGGGCCTGGGCGAGTGGCCCGGAGCGGTCGAGCCGCTGCAGGCCGAGATCGTGCCCCACATGGGCTGGAACACCGTCGAGGCGCCGGCGGACTCCGAGCTGTTCGCCGGCCTGGACGCGGACGCGCGCTTCTACTTCGTGCACTCCTACGCCGTCCACGACTGGTCACTGGAGACGCACAACACGACGATGAAGGCGCCCAAGGTGACCTGGTCGACGCACGGCAAGCCCTTCGTGGCGGCCGTCGAGAACGGCGTCCTGTGGGCCACGCAGTTCCACCCCGAGAAGTCCGGCGACGCCGGAGCGCAGCTGCTCACCAACTGGATCGGAACCCTGTAGACCATGGCCAAGCTCGAACTCCTCCCCGCCGTCGACGTCCGCGACGGACAGGCCGTCCGTCTCGTGCACGGCGAGTCCGGCACGGAGACCTCGTACGGCTCCCCGCTGGAGGCCGCCCTCGCCTGGCAGCGCTCAGGGGCCGAGTGGCTGCACCTGGTCGACCTGGACGCCGCGTTCGGCACGGGTGACAACCGCGCTCTGATCGCCGAGGTCGCTAAGGCGATGGACATCAAGGTGGAGCTGTCCGGCGGCATCCGCGACGACGCCTCGCTGGCGGCGGCCCTGGCCACCGGTTGCACCCGGGTGAACCTGGGCACGGCCGCGCTGGAGACCCCGGAATGGGTCGCGAAGATCATCGCCGAGCACGGCGACAAAATCGCGGTCGGCCTCGACGTACGGGGCACCACGCTGCGCGGCCGCGGCTGGACCCGGGACGGCGGCGACCTCTACGAGACGCTGGAGCGCCTCGACAAGGAGGGCTGCGCGCGCTACGTCGTCACCGACATCGCCAAGGACGGCACCCTGCAGGGCCCCAACCTGGAGCTGTTGCGCAACGTCTGCGCGGCGACCGACCGCCCGGTGGTGGCCTCCGGCGGCGTGTCGTCCCTGGACGACCTGCGCGCCATCGCCGAACTGGTACCCCTCGGTGTCGAGGGCGCCATCGTCGGGAAGGCCCTGTACGCGAAGGCGTTCACCCTGGAAGAGGCCTTGGAGGCGGTAGCCCGGTGAGTGATCTACGACGGTTGGCGACCGGTGCGCCCTGGGAGGACGCGTTCGGCTACTCCCGCGCGGTCGAGCTGCCGAACGGCCTGGTGCTGGTCTCCGGCTGCACGTCCATCGTGGACGGGGAGATCGCCGGGGGCGGTCCCTACGAGCAGGCGGTCAACGCCTTCAACGTCGCGCTGGCGGCGCTGAAGCAGGTGGGCCTTGGCCGCGAGGACGTCGTGCGTACGCGCATGTACATCACCCACGCCCGGGATGTGGAGGAGGTCGGGCGGGCCCACAAGGAGCTGTTCGACGCCGTGCGCCCGGCCGCATCGATGATCATCGTCTCCGGTTTCGTGGACCCCAGCCTGGTCGTCGAGGTCGAGGTGGAGGCGTACCGAGGAGACACCGCAGCATGACCCTGGCCGTACGAGTCATCCCCTGCCTGGACGTGGACAACGGCCGGGTCGTCAAGGGTGTCAACTTCCAGAACCTGCGCGACG
>NZ_JAFJSY010000117.1 GCF_019857225.1 Streptomyces plumbidurans | reverse complement strand
AACTTCGTACTCGGTGGTGCACTCACACGAGTACCTGGACAGCCGCGGCCTCACCCCACTGCGTGCGGGGGCCTCCTCTTTCCGTTGATGTGCCGGGCATCTTCAGCTGCCAGCCGGGCTGCAGAAAGCTGTTGGCACGAAACGTCGTGCCGTCGGCCATGGTGCGGCCCTCGTTGAGGTCGGCGATCTCCCGCCAGCGTTCCCCGTCGCCCAACTCCTTCTCGGCGATGCCCCACAGGCTCTCCGCGGGCCGCATCTCGCGGACCGTGTACGAGGCATGGGAGGCCGTGGTGCTCGCCGAGGCCAGGGCGGCCTGCTCGGTTTTGGCCGGCGTCGGGGCCTGGGGGTGGCCCGGGATGTGGGCCGCGGTGGCCGCCGGGGCGGCCTGGGCGTCTAAGGCCAGGGCCGAACTGGCGGGCAGCAGCACGAGGATGCTGCCGATCAGGAGAGCCGCGGCGCGCTGCGAGGCACCCATCCCTGGCGGGGCGTGCCAGGTCCGGCCCCGCAGCTGCGCGATCAGCTCGCGCACCGTGCAGAACGCGAACTGGGCCCAGCCGATCCACCCGACCGCGACGAGCAGCAGCACGAACACGGCCCCCGTGTCCTGCCGGTCGAGCAGATGGGCGAGGTCGTCGTGGCTGGCAGCCCAGATGGCCGGGCCGGCCCAGGCCAGCAGCAGCGGCAGCCCGGCGATGGTGGCGGCCAGGACCAGCAGGCTCAGCACTGCTGTGAAGAGCCGCCCCAGGGCGCGCCGGGCTGCGGCGGTTGAGGCGGTGCTCATGAGTCCCCTTCGGGGGCCGTGACACCGTGCAGGAGGGTGGCCTGGCCGTGGCCGGTCACCGGCAGCGAGCCGATCCCCGCCACCGACAGAAACTTCGTGTCATACGTGCTGGTGACCGTGACGGTGAGCATCGTGCCGTCGCCGGACACGCTGACCGTGCCGGTGGCCCCGGCGGAGCGCAGGTAGGCCCGGGCTGCGGCCTGTGCGTCCTGCGGATTGACGGTGATGGCTGTCCCGTTGATGGCCTTGGCGGGGTCGATGGCCTGCCCGCCGGCCCGGGCGGCTTCGCCGGCGATGGAGTCGGCGCGTTCCGTCGCCCGTATCTTGCTGCCGCCGTCGACGGCGAGGCCGATGATGCCGATCAGCGCGACGGTGCACACGGCGACGAACACCGTGACGCCTCCCCGGTCGTTGCCGCGGGCGCGCAAAATTCGACGCAAGATCATGACTGCCCCCGCTGCCGGTACTGATCCACTACCGAGGTGGCGGTCGAGGTGAGGGTCTTGGCCCCCGGCACCCCCGGTAGCAGCAGGTCGGAGAGGTCGACGGTGCAGGTCACGGTCGCGGTGACCGTCCCTACCTGGCCCACCGGCACGCTGAGACCGCCCGTGTTGATGTGGACGGTGGTAGACGCGCATGTAATGCCCTGGTCGTTCAGGGACTGGGCGGCCGCCGCCTGCCCGGTGCTCTGGGCGGAGGCTGCCGTGCGGTGAATGGAGGCCTCCCGTGCCGCGTCCTCGGCTGCCGCGTCGATCTTCGCGCCGGAGGTGACGATGCGTCCGCCGGCGAGGGCCAGGCAGAGGAACATGATCAGCGCGGGGAGGACGATCGCGGCGCTGCCCTCGTCGCTGCGGCGCCAGCGCGCCCACCGGATGGTGTTTCGCACCTGGTTCACGCTCCCGGGACGGTCCATCTCTCTACCGGTCCGGACGCCCGCTGCTTGATGTGCAGGCCCGACACACCGGGGATCATCGACTGGGCGCTGCCCGTCACCTCAACTTGCACCCGCGCTCCGGTGCTGCTGGCCGAAACGCTGTATGCGCGCAGGCTGTCACCTGCGGTGCGGCCCAGCACGTTGCGTGCTCGGGCCGCACCGTCGGCGGGGCTGGCCTGGTAGGCGCGGGCCGCGGTGGCGCCCTCCCGGGCCGCGGTCAGGGCGATCTGGCGGGCGTAGTACCACATCGAGGCCTGGATGACGGCAAGGGTGGCGAGGAGTACGAACGGGAAGACGATCGCTATCTGGATGGACGTGTCTCCGCGGTCCTCGCGCCATCCTCGGCCCCGCCACCATGCGTTGAGCTGCGCCGGAGCCGCCATCAGATGCCGCCGAGCTTGACGTTGTATTTGGAGATCACGACGGCGATGGCTCCGGCGATCAGGAGGGCGCCGACGACGGCGGCCACCCAGATGATCACCGTGGTGATGGAGATGTCGCCGCGGTCCGGCCGGCGGGCAGTCTCCTCAAGGACTTCCCGCACGCGTGTGGCCAGGCGGACGCCCGCCCGGTGGGCGCGCGCCCCGGCCGATGCGCCTTCGTGGTGAGGCCCGGGTCCGCGAAATGCAGTCAAGGTCCCGCTCTGCGGGGGCGTGGTCGCCCGGAGTGCGGCACGGCGGATGCGGGCTGCGGTGTGCTTCATCTTCGTGTGCCTCTCGGAAAAGTTGATCGAGTCGGGGTGATCTCAGACGGTGAGCATGCGGATCACGGCAGGGAAGGCCATCAGCAGCATCACCAGCACCGCCAGGAGGGCTCCGGGGGCGGTCATCTTTTCGCTGGCCGTGTTCGCCTCGGCGGCCTGGCCGGCCAGCAGTTCGGCATTGAGGGCGGCGGTGCGGGCCCGCAGCGCCTTGCAGACGGCGGCGCCGTCGGTGGCGGAGCCGCGCATGATGTCGGCGACGTCGTCCAGCACGGGCAGCCGCGAGGCCGGGGCGGAAACCGCAGCCCGCTCCGTCGAGGAAGCCGGTCCGGACGCTCCGTGCGGGGTTCGCGCGCTCCTTAACGAACGTCTCGCCTGGGCCTACGCCCTCAGCGGACGTGGCACCGACACAGAACGCGCCCTGGAAGCCGCTCAGACAGCACTCGCGGAGGTCCACGACACGCCACAGCCCGATTGGGTGGCATGGGTCGACGACACCGAGCTTCAGATCATGACAGGCCGCTGCTGGACAGAACTGCGCCGACCTCTTCGGGCAGTTCCCGTCCTGGAGGCGGCGCTGAGCCGCTACGACGACACGCACGCGACAAGAGCCTCTACCTGTCGTGGCTGGCTGCCTCATATCTGCACGCCGGTGAGGTCGAACAGGCGGCCACAGTCGCAAGCCGTGCGCTCGACCTCTCCGCCGAGGTCGCTTCCGCCCGCCCCAGGCAGCGCCTCGATCCCCTCATCGACCAGTTGCGCGGACATCACGCGTTGCCCGCAGTCGCCGACGTGTTGGAGAAGGCCAAAGCCTCTTGATCTCCTATCCGGCCGGTGTGGTGTTGGCACTGATCCAGGACAGGCAGCCCTCGGAGCCGGCCTCGATGGGCACGGCCGCAAGCTCGGGATTTGGCCAGGGGTGATGCTTGAGGATGTGAGTTTCCAGGTCTGGGTACCGGGCAGCGGTGGTCTTCAGCAGCAGCTGCCATTCCTCGCCGGTACCGAACTCGCCGTCGTGCCAGAACGCGGAAGTGACGGGGCCGATGATCTGTGCGCCTGCCGCGAGCCGCTCGGCGACGACAGAGCGGGCGAGGGCTACGGCTTGGTCGCGGGTGGGGGTTGCCGTGGACACCTGCAAGTAGTCAGCCATGTACGCGAGCCCATCGGGCGTCTGAGAACGCGAAAAACCCCCGCCTACGAGGGGTGGGGGTGCTTTGCGCCAGCCTACAGGCCGACTCAGTCGACGACGCCGAGCTTGAGTTCCTTTACCTTGTCGACGATGGCCTATTCGACGGCGGTCGGGTCGAGGCAGGCGAGCGCGGCCTGCACAGCGGAAGCCGTGGAGCCGTTCGCTCGCATCTGGGCGACGAGGTAGCCCAGCAGGGTCGGCAACGTCCAGTGACCGTCCTTGTCCAACTCGGCGGAAACCAAGGTGAACTGGGTCTTCATGAGCTTGTCGTAGAGGCTGTCCACGACCTTCTGGATTTCGGTGTCGGAGAGAGCCACGGGGTCCTCCAGGAGGGACTCGGCCCGGGCGCGCAGGGCGTCTTGGGAGGTGAAGGCGGCGACGCTGCGGTCCAGGTCGCCGTGGCTGGAGTACTGCTGGAAGGTCCAGGCGTGCCGGACGCCGGGGTGGCCGGCCGCGTGGTTGGGGTCGGCGATCCACAGGAAGTCGCCCACGTACGACGTGGAGTCGTGGTGCGTCCAGTCGTAGACGTTGCAGTACAGGCCCGTCTTATGGTCCGGCTTGAGCGTCGTGACCTCTCGGACGAAGGTGTCCTGGTCCGCGTTGCTCGCAAGCGTGTGCGCGCTGGTGGTCTCCCAGTCGCAGTCGAGCAGGCCGCCGGGGACGGAGTCGCACAGGCCCACGAAGTACCGGGCTTGCGCGGCGATGTAGGCGGCCTGGGAGCGCTGCTTGGCCTTGATGGTCCCTCGCTCGCCTTGATGAAGACGAAGTCGACGGTGAGCGGGAAGTTGATGGGTTGGACAGCTGTGGCCCCCGGTAGGCCGGGGGTCACAGCTGCACTCCAAGTGCAGTAGTCGGCGGTCGGCGGTATGCGTTTCGCGCGCGGCGATCACACGGCGGGCAGCAGGTCGGACACGTCGTCCACACCGAGGAGCAGGACGTGGTGCCCGACGGTCTCGGTGACGCCGCCCGTGACCCGCTCGATGTCCAGGCGCAGCCGGATGCGGCCGGCGCTTTCGCCGTTGGCCGCAAGGGCATGTTCCAGTGCGTCGTCAAGGCGGTCCGCCGCGGCCTCGGCCGCGGCGTAGTCGGCCAGGTCGCGTGAGAGGAGCTGGCGGGTGGTGGTGTCGCGGAGCTGGTAGCTGGTCATCGGGGCTCGTCCTTCGGTGTGGGGTGAGCAGGTGCCGAGTCGGCGATCCCGCGTGCCGCGTTCACGGCGCGTGACCAGACGTCGGGGCTGCCTCCGTGCTCGCGGGCGAGGGAGGCGGCAAGCCCCCGGACGTCGCCGCGCTCGCGCAGGGCGGCCAGGGCGACGGCCACGCGCCGGTCGGCTTCCGAGCGGGCCGGCGCGGCCGCGGGGCGGCGCTCGAGGGCAGTGCGCACGACGTACTCCCAGGACCGCTGCGGCCCCCCGTACTGCACGCTGAGCTCCGCGGCCAGCCCCGGGTGGTAGCCGTCGCGGTCGATCACCTCGGCGGCGTACTGCTCGGCCAGCTGCGTGGCCGTGAGAGGCTCACCACCGGTGCGGGCGCTCAGCTCGGCCGCGAGAGCCTCCTCGAGGGCGGAGGGCCGGCCGACGGCCGCGTCGGTCTGGGGCCCGGGACGGCGGCCGGCCTTGCCGAGCTTGTCCCCGGTGCGCTTCTTGTCGAAATCCTGCAGGTCGCCGACCCGGAAGGCGGGGATCATGCGGCCCGTCGGACCCTCGACCGGCTCGGCGTGGGGCTTCGGGAAGTAGTCGGGGTTGTCCTTGAGGTATTTGCGGATGGCCGAGGCTCCGCTGAAACCCAGCCACTGGGCGGCCGTGTTGATGGAGACGATGTCCTCCGGGTCGGCCTGGTACAGCTCGGGGTCGGCCTTGAGGACCTTGTTCGCCTTCTCCTGCTGGAACCAAATGTAGAAGTCGCGGAACTGCTGCTCGTCGTAGAAGTCGGTCCCGTCGATGCGTTCCTTCTCCGGGTGGCGGTGTTCCTCCGGCTGGTCGAGCCGGATCTTGTACCAGCGGGCCGCGGTGCCGACGCTGGCGCCGGTGAACTCGCGGATCCAGTCGCGGTTGACCACGGCACGGTCGCCGACGACGCGACGCTGCGGGTTCAGGGCCTTGGGCATTGCACTCTCCGGTTCGGATCGCGGCCCTATACTGAGGGCCTGCTCCTCTTGGTCCTTCGGCGTTCACGCGCCGGCGGGCGAGTCGAGTTGGTGAAGGTGGTCGGCGGGACGTTCGGTCGGGGTTGCCGCCCTGGGCCGACACCCTCGTGAGAGGGTGCCTTCCGCCGCCCACGCTTTTGCCGCTTGTTTCGCGTAATCAATATGACGCTCTTGGTGGGTGGCTGTCAACCTCGCCGGCACCCGAAGGACGTCACAACCGACTGCGGTGGTGCGCGGCCCTGTGTAGGCCGCGTACTTGTGGTTGTCCCCGTGCGCTACGACCCGCGCGCCGACAGCCTGCAGGGCCTCCTCCAGCCACTCCCGGCCGGGCTCGCCCTCGTTACGAGGGCGAGCGCCGAGGGCCACCAGGTGCCGCTCGACACCACCGCGGCCGTGCTCGCCGTTGCGGACCTTGGACATCGCGCGGTCGGAAGCGCGCGGGTTCACGGAACCCTGGACCGAAGGTGCCCGGAACCCGTACACGGACGCCTGGTCAGCGGAGGTCGCCGTGCGGGTTCCGGGTCCGGCTGCCTGCCATCAGCCGACTCACGGGTACGGCCCCGGAGAACCCAACGAGCCGGAGGCCGAAACGCCGAGAGAACCCGCGCACGAAGATCCCGAACCCGTGATGTGGACGTGGCCCGGCGACTCAGGCCCCGTCTACCTACCGCCCCGTCGCCCACTGGTGGCCCTTGCCCAAGCCCGTTACGCATCACTGACAAAGCCGCCGCACCCGCACGACACACCCGTCAGTGGGGGTGGGTGCTGAGTCCGTCGAGGGTGAGGTCGATTCGGCCTGTTCGCGCTGGTCGGGCTTGCCGGAGGTGAGGGCGATGCCGCTGAGGATGGCATACATGTCGGTCGCGCTGATGTCGGTGCGGATGGTGCGGGCCGTGATGGCGGCCATGAGCGAGGCGAGCGCTTCGAGCATCATCTCGCGGCTGTGGGCGTAGGGGTTGACGCCGGATTCGACGACGGCGCGCAGGGCTTCGGCCATGCCGATTTGGCGGTCGCGTGGTCGATGAAGCGGCCTATCCAGTCCGGCAGGGCGTTGCGGGGCTCCATCGTCGCGAGGAGGCCAGGGGCGGCGTCAACCGAGGCCCGTTCTTCGGCAAGCTATTCGCTCACCCGTTCAAGAACGCGTTCGGCGGCGGCGAGTTCATTCCGCTCGGCCTATACCTCCGCTGGCTGCTTGGCCAGCTGTTCTTCGCGTTCGTCCCGTTCCGCGCGCCGCGCGGTGATCCGTTCCAGTAGTTCGGGATCCGTGCACCGGATCGTAGAAGGGCGCCCAGCCGCAGCGGGCGGAGCGGCGAGCTGACGAGGTTCAGGCCGTGTTCGACGGGTCCGGCGATTGGCCAAGGGCGTCTCGTCGCGCCGAGTCCCACTGCCGACCCCTCCGGGGAGTTGGCCGCTTGAAAGGTTCCCCACGACGCGAAGCGATTGACGAGGAACCGTGAGCCGTCGGTCGGCCGATGGGCGGGGCGGATCAGTTGCGTGTGCCGGCCGGTGGGCCGACGACGGTGGTGAGCTGGAGTTTGGTCTCGTCCTCACTGCCCGGCGCGGCGGTCATGATGACAATCTTGAGCTCGGTGTCGCCGTCGGTCAGGACATCGCAGTCCACCGTGACCGGGCCCACCGACGGGTGATCGACCCTCTTGTGAACCTCGCGGTTCGCGGTCACCTCTCCCGTCGCCCACAGCTCGGCGAACCTCTCGTTGCCTGCATTCAGGTCCCGGACCAGGGCGGCCAGGCGGCTGTCTTGGGGGAAGCGGCCGGTGGCGCGGCGCAGATCGGAGACGAGGGCGGCGTCGGCGGTGTCGGGGTCCGTCTCGGTGACCGGCCACAGCGCGAGGGGGGTGTGATCGACGTCCACCGGGAACCTGTCGCGGGCGAAGTTGCGCATCCGCGGCGGCAAGGCCGAGGGGTCTCCCAGCAGGGCGGCCCACCCGTGGTTCCACCACACCAGTTGCCAGTCCGCCGCGAACACGGCCACCGGTACGTCTCCGAGGCGGGCGAGCACTCGTTGCATGCCGGGCGGGAGATGGTCGCAGATCGTGCCGTCCGCCGGCGGCACGATCTGGGCCAGCCGGTAGAGGTGGTCCCGCTCGGCGGTGGACAACTGGAGAGCGCGCGCCAGGGACGCCACCACCGACGCCGAGGGTGTCGTGGCCCGCCCCTGCTCCAGGCGCACGACGTAGTCGACTGACACTCCGGCCAGGTCGGCCAGTTCCTCGCGCCGCAGCCCGACAGCCCGGCGCTTGCGGACGACCGGCAGCCCGGCGGCTGACGGTGGCAGCCGGTTCCGCCACGTGCGGATCATCGCGCCCAGTCCGGCCCCGGGGGGTGTCGTCGTCATGCTCTCCATCCTCCCGCGTCCCCGATCACATGCGGGGGCGCGAGGGTGGTACTGGTCTTCCCACCGTCGAAGCGTCCCTGGTCCGGCTCCCTCGGCAAGGCAACTATCGAAGGCATGACGATCACTTTCATCACCGGAGCCAACAAGGGCATCGGCCGCGAGACAGCCCGCCGCCTCATCGCGTGCGGTCACACCGTTCTCCTGGGAGCCCGCGACCGTGAGCGGGGTGAGGAGGCCGCCGCCGCGCTGGGCGCACGCTTCGTCCCCATCGACGTGACTGACGACGCGTCCGTGGCCGCCGCCGCCGCGGACATCGCCGAGCATGAGGGCAGGATCGACGTCCTGATCAACAACGCGGGGGTACAGGGACCCTTCGGTGATCCCGGCGACCTCACCGCCGCGGACGCCCGCGCCGTCCTCGACGTCAACGTCATCGGCGTGGTCCGCACCACGACAGCGTTCCTGCCGCTGCTGCGCCGCTCGGACGACCCAGTGATCATCAACGTCAGCAGCGGCATGGGCTCTCTCGCCTTCACCCATGACCCCGGCCGGTCCGAGTCGCTCGTCGCCCTGCCGCTGTACGCCTCCTCGAAGGCGGCGCTGACGATGTTGACCACGCAGTACGCCAAGGGGCTCAAGGACATTCGCGTCAACGCCGCCGACCCCGGCTACACCGCGACCGACATAAACGGTCACAGCGGCTCCCAGACCGTCACCGAGGGCACGGACGCGATCGTCGCCCTCGCCACCGAGGGGCCCGGTGCCGGCACCGGACGCTTCATCGACCGCCATGGCGAGATCGCCTGGTCCTGACACCGGCGGTGCCGGGTCACCGGCCCTGAAGAACAGAAACGGGAAGAACATCGAGACCGGTTGGGCGGGAGAACCGCCGCTGCTGCTGGCGTCGGCGGAATCTCCGGCAGAAATCCGCTCTCCTTCAGTGCTCCAGAGGCGGGCAGCAAGCATCACCTGGCTGCTGACCGCCGACATGGGCCCGCAGACATGTCAGCCGCCCTCGGAACGGGTTCCAGATCCTACGGCTGCGCTTCGCGGCACAATCAGGTACTCAACAGGCCCGCCGGAGCCGGCGTTCACCACCCTCTGCGGGGTGTGGCTTCGATCACTTCTTGCGGCAGCGTTTGTTGACGAGTTCTGACGTCATCGTCCGGTCGAGGACTCTGCGGTTCGTCACGAGTTTTGAAGGCACCTGCCGATGCAGCCGAGTCGTGTCGGCGGCTCGCAACAGGGCTGCCACAAGGTTTCAAGATCGCTTGACCTTGCCCCAGAGGGAAGGGCGACAGTGTCTCCGTAGATCACACGGGCGAGCGGTGTGCGCTCGCCAGCAGGGCAGGACGAAGAGGGGGAGTTCGAGTGACGGCGACCTGCGTCATTCTCGATATCGGTGGCGTGCTGGAGATCACGCCGGAAACGGGGTGCGTGCAGCGATGGGAAGAGCGGCTGGAGTTGCCGCTCGGAACTGTGCATGAGCGGCTGCGCGACGTGTGGCAAGCCGGGAGCGTCGGGAGCATCAGTGAACGAGAGGTTCACGAGCAGGTGGCAGCACGCCTGGGGCTCGACGCGCCCCAGGTTGAAGGCTTCATGGCTGATCTCTGGGCGGAATACCTGGGAAAGCCGAACGAGGAACTCATCGCTTATGTGCAAGGGCTGCGAGGAAGCTGCAGACTGGGCATCCTGAGCAACAGCTTCGTTGGCGCCCGGGAGCGGGAGACGGCGCTGTACCACTTCGACGAACTGGTCGAGCAGATCGTGTACTCGCACGAGATCGGCATCGAGAAGCCTGACCCGCGTGCCTTCGAGGCCGTATGTGCCAGCCTGGAGGTGCGGCCGGAGAGCTGTCTGTTCATCGACGATTTCCCAGTCAATGTTGAGGCTGCCCAGGCGGCGGGCATGCAGGCGCATCTGTTCGAGGACAACGCCCGGACGATTACGCGCATCGCAGCTCATCTGAACGCTGGTCCCCGGGTTGCAGGGCCTGTCCCGCTCGGATGACGTCGGCTTGGCCGGCCTTCAGCGGTTGCCGGCCAGGCGGTGGAGCGGTTGATCAGCCCGCTTCTGCGTGTTCGGCACGGGCTCGGGTGCTGGCGAGGCGGTAGGAGTCGGTTCCGGTCTCGATGATGGTGCCATTGAAGGTGAGCCGGTCGACGATGGCTGCGCAGAGACGGGGGTCGGTGAAGGTCTTCGTCCAGCCGCCGAACGACTCGTTTGAGGCGATGGCGACACTGTTCTTCTCCTCCCGCTCGGTCAGAACCTGGAACAGCAGCTCGGCGCCGTGCCGGTCTAGTTCCATGTATCCGAGCTCATCGATGCACAAAAGATCGACGCGGCCGTAGCGGGCGATGGTCTTGTTCAGCTGCTTCTCGTCAGCGGCCTCGACCAGCTCGTTCACCAGTTTGGTGGCGAGGGTGTAGCGGACGCGGTAGCCCTTCATGGCGGCCTCGGTGCCCAGAGCGATGAGCATGTGCGACTTGCCGGTGCCGGAGTCGCCGATCAGGCAGAGCGGCTGGCTCTTCTTGATCCACTCGCAGCTGGCGAGGGTGTTGATGGTGGCCGCGTCGATGTTGGGGTTGGCATCGAAGTCGAAGGTCCGCAGTGACTTCTCCCTTGGGAACCCGGCTGCCTTGATCCGCCGTTCCGAGCGTCGGCGGGCCCGGTCGTCGCACTCCGCCATCAGCAGCTCGGCGAGGAAGCCGCGGTAAGTCATCTGGTCCTTGGCGGCCCGGTCGGCGATGTCGGCGAACTCGTTGCGGATCGACGGCAGCCGCAGCAGACGGCAGGCGGTGTCGATGGCGGTGGTGGCGGCTTGCTCGGTCAATCCTCGCTGGCGGGGCAGGGTCACTGTGCTTCTCCCTCTCGGCGGTCACCGCCGCTGGCGCGACGATGTCGGAGCAACTGGTCATAGGGCGTCACCGAAGGCAGCGGCCTGGTGTCCGGCGGCAGGTGGTTCAGCTTCCACTCGTGCAGAAACGTCACGGTCGCCGACGGCTGCCCGGTGGCCAGCGCAGACGAGGTGACTGGAGCGGTTTCGTCCTCGGTCTGGGCGGCTTTGCGGGCCTCCAGGGCGACCGCGTCCGCGGTCAGCGCTCCGGCCCGCAACGCGGTCGCCAGACCGGCGACCAGGTGCTCGTGCGGGATATGCCGGGCCATCAGGAGCACCTCGATCAAGGCCCGGGTGCCCTCGGTGTCGCCGTGTGCCTTGACCGCTGCGGCCCACCAGGCGTCGTGGACAGGGGTGAACTTGCCTGCGGAGCGGGCCTGCTCGAGTGCGGTCGCGCCGGGGAAGGCGCCTGGCTTGCGGATCAGGGCTTCGAGGTAGTGGTCCAGTTCCAGGCGGCAGCTGCCTTTGGCGATCAGCCGCTCATGACGGGCCACTTCCACATTCTTGTCATGAACCACCAGGTGAGAGGCGTGCAACATCACCCTGACCCGTTTGCCGATCAATCTCACCGGCACTGAGTAGCGGTTGGTGCGGACCGCGATCTGGCTGTAGCGGTCGACGCGAGGCGTGAACACCCGCCCGGTCTCGAACGGCTCCTCGGGCAGCGGCATCAGCAGCGGCCTCTCGACCTCGAAGTATTCGTCGATCGTTCGCGGCCGGGATCCGATCCGGCGCCGGCCGTCGTGCTGGTCCCACTGCTCGACCAGCTCGTTCAGCTCCGACAATGAGGCGACCTCGGGCACTGGGGTGAAGTGGTTGCGCCGGAAATAGCCGATCTGCCCCTCGACCCCGCCCTTCTCGTGAGCGCCGTCGATGCCGGGCCGGCAGTAGAAGCTCTCGATCCCGAAGTGCGATTTGAAGGCGATCCACCGGTCCGTCTCCACCCTCGCCCGGCTCAGCCCCAGCACGCGTGCGACGGCGGCCTTCAGGTTGTCGTAGCGGACCTTGCTCCGTGGGACACCGCCCAGCGTCCGCAGGGCGTGCACGTGCCCTTCGAAGAAGGCTTCCTGGCCGCAGGAGGCGAAGACGCGGTGGACGGCCTTGCCCGAGTACGACAGGCGGAAGGAGAACAGGTAGCAGGTGACCAGTTCGCCGGCGAGGCGCACGCTCACGTCGCCGAAGTCGACCTCGGCCTCCATGCCCGGCTGGTGGGTCTGCGGCACGAACGCTTCCAGCGGGGCCTTGCCCGACTCCACCAGGATCCGAGGCTTTCGGTCCGCGACGTAGCGCCGCACCATCTGGTAGGAGACGTCGGCGCCGTGCTCTTCGACCAGGCGGTGGAAGAGCCGCGTGACCGTGTGCCGCTGCTTGCGCGGCGCATCCAGGTCCGCCCGCAGGATCTCGTCGATCACCGGCTTGTACGGATCCAGCGCGGTCGGGCGTGGCGGCAGCTTCTTCCGAGGCTCTGGCCAGACCGAGTCCACGGCCCTGCGGACCGTCCTCCACGACACGTTGTACTTGCGCTCGATCTCCCGCATCGTCATGCCGCCGCGGTGGTCGCGCCGGATCGCGGCATATAGCTCGACCTTCGACATCTGCGGCATGACCAGGGCCTTTCACCAGGAACACCCCGATGCTCCCGTGGCAAGGACCCAAGTGCCGTCAAAACTCGTGAACATCACCCGCCCGTGGATCTGGGTGCCTCCCAAACCCGTGAACAACTGACGACGCAACTCGTGAACAAAGCCACCCGGCTGTACCGCATCCGGCTTCATCGCTTGTGGGTGGTCCTGCACCTGGCCATAGCTCTGTATGGGCTCTGCCTCTTCGTCGTGTGCGTGGTCGTGGCCTGACGCAAGGAGCAGGTGCTCTTTGCTTGGCGGCCTCAGGCCTTTGGTGCCCGGCGGTGTCGCAGCCGTCGCTGCAGGTGCCCCGCGCTGGTGGGGTGATGTTGGCTGGAGTGGTCTGGCTGGTGCTTGCTCCCGCGGGCGCGAGCGGCTTGGACTTGGGCGGGTGCCCACTGGCGGGCCCAGCGGACGGTGCCCTCGTAGATCCAGTAGTGGGAGCGGCAGGGACAGCTCCAGTTCCCGATGGAAGGGGCGAGGCTGATGGTGGCGCCGTTGAAGATCAGGCGCCAGTCGTCCGGGCTGAGCGGGGTGACGATCTTGCTGCCGCAGCCGCAGCAGCACAGGTGGGCCACGGTCGTGAACGTCAGCGACACGTAGAGCACACCGGGCTGCAGCTGTTCGGGGATGTACTCGACGAAGCGGTGATCGAGCCGCGCCTGTTTCACGGCGTGTCCTCGCCCGTCAGCACGTTGCCGTCGATCTGGTAGACGCTGTGCATCTCCTCCTCCAGATCGAGGTAGAAGCTGTAGAGCTTCTTCCACTTGATCACGGCCAGGCAGGCGTTGAGTTCGGCGATTTGGATGTTGCTGCCGTAGTCGTTGGGGGCTTCCCTGGCAGCCATGGGAATGCGCTGGTGCTCGTGCACGTGCCGGCGGCGTGGTGGTGACCCGCAGCAGCCCGGAAAGGTGCCCGTCCGCCTCGTACACGCCCATGCCGACATCGATGAACGGCACCTGGTACTGCTCGAGCTTCTCGACGATCAGCCGGCGGGCCATGTTGTCGTCCACGTAGATGGGATGGGCCACGACACCGGCGCGCATCTGTGCGTAGACGGACGCGAAGTACTCCGCCTTGGGCGGGGCTTCCGTGAGGTCCTCGCGGGTAGCCGCGCCGGGGGAGCGGAAGACGTTGTGCTGCAGGAATTTGGCGCCGTCGTAGAGGTGGATCTAACGAGCTCACCATCTCCCTTCCCAACGCCAACAACCGACTCAAGAAGCTCGTCGAAGCCGGGGCCCTGTACCGAGAACGCGGCGCAGGGCCTGAGCGGGGCGGAAAAGAGTTCACCTACCGCCTGGCTAGTGATGGTGACGTCGCAAGACATCAGATACCTGTATGACTGAGGGCTCGCCGCGCCGGCAGCGGGCGCCGCGACCGATACGGCTCCGGCCCCTCCCTGGCGGCGGAATGCCGGAGGAGGGAGCCGGATGTGGTAGCGGGGGCGGCATTTGAACCTGCGACCTCTGGGCTATGAGCCCAGCGAGCTACCGAGCTGCTCCACCCCGCGTCGGTGCACTGAGCGTATGCCATCCGGGAAGCGGCTACAGGGATTTACCCGTACCCCGGCGCGGCGACGGGGATGCCGTGCCGACGACATCCCCGTCGCCGACAACCGCGTACGGCAACTTCTTCCGCTGGAGCCCCGCCGATCACCCGGACCCGCGCCGGCATCTCCGGGATCGGCCGGGAGGCGCTGGGCTTGGGGTCCTGAGCCGCCCGGGCGCCTCACCGTAGGGGTGACTGCTGGTGAGGCGCGCCGAGAAGGGGCTGTGAGCTGGTCAGTCGACAGGCGGGGGCCGGTCGTCGAGGACAATGGTGGTCACCTCGCCGTTCTGCTGGGGGCTCTCGGTGCTGGTGGCGGCGGTGACGGCCTGGTGGGTGCGAGAGTGGATGGCGTGGGCGAGGGCCCAGGCGGCCAGGTCGTCCTCGGCGGGCTGGTCGAGGATGTGCTGGGTGGTGACCAGCACGGCGAGCAGGGAACGGCCCGAAAGACGGGTGTCGATCTGTCCGTCGTCGGTGTCACCGATCAGGTCCGGTAACCGGAAGTGGGCGTGCGGCAGGGACTTCTCCACCAGGAACGCCCAGGTGTCCTTGTGGCAGATCAGCCGGGCAGAAGAGACGGCCGCCGCTGCCAGCAACCCGCGCCGGTACTCCGCCTGCTGCTCACGGGCGCCAGCGGTACCGCTGCTCGGCGTGCCGACAGGTTCGGTAACTGCTGGAGGCGGCACCGCGGCCGGGTCGGGGCCCAACACGGCAGGCTTCGGATCCTCTTCTCGGTCAGCCGGCACGGACGCCAAGTCCCCCGCACCGCTTGCCACTTCGGCGGGAGCGGCGGGGGCGGACGACATGCCGTCGATGCCGCTCGGTGCGCGCTGCGCGGTATGCCCGTCCATCCGCCCGGTCTGGTCAGTCGGCTCGGGCGGATCGCGGAAGATGCGCTCGTCGGTGTCGGTGGGCGGGGTGTCGGCAGCATCCGGTACGTGCTCATCGGGCACAGGGGTGTCGTCCTTCCGCTCGTCGTCGAGGCCTTCCCCGACTTCCAAGGCTGCCGGCGCCTGCCGGACGGGAAGAACGTCCTCGGCCAGCTCCGCAGTACTGGGGATGTGGGGCAGGCCCAGGGTGTGGGCCCAGGCCTGGGCGATCTCCCGGCGCAGATCGTCGACCGTGGTGCGGACTTGGCCGAGGTCGCTGAGCATCCGTTCCTGCCGGCGGCGCAGTTCGCGGTTCTCCTCCCGCACCCCGGTCGTGCTGTAGGTGACGTGCTCCAGGACCTTGCTGTGCCGGCTCTCCTGCACCTGGTGCAGCGCAGTGATCCCGGTATGGGGGTCGGCGAGCATCCGGCGGATCTCGCCGAGCTCACCGATGATCTTCTCGATGTCCCGTCGTGCCACGCGCCCTCCCTTCGCGATGACCGGGACATCCTTTCCGTCCACCCGTGAACTAACGCTGCACTTTTCAGCCGTTTCGCGTATGCCGCACGGATCTGCCCCAGAGAGGGGACGCCCCCTAAGCACGTCCGCCTCGGCAAGCAGGCGCAGCAGAACCGATTTCGTTCTCACCCACCGACGTGACCTGCGGAAACGGTGCGATAGGTGGGCGAGGGGAGGAAGTTGAGGAAAAAACTTCGCCTCCGGCATCCGGATCCGGCCCCCAGTGGCGTGTAAGGGGGTGAAGGCCCCGGCCTTCACCAACGAGTTCGTCACTACTGGGAGGCCTGGTCCGATGACTTGGTCGTACTGGGCAGGAGCGGGCGGGGTCTCACTTCCCCTGCTGGTCCTGCTGTTCCACGCGATGCGCCGCACCCGGAGCATCGTGGAGATGCTACTGAAGGCGCATCTGGTGACCCGGGTGGAGCGCGAGCAGCGTGCCACCATGGTCGCGATGGCGCAGTCCCTGCCCGACGGCGGCGCCGCCGCCCGCTTCGAGCAGGGACAGCCGGCCTGGCTGTTCCGCAAGGACGCCGCCGACCCCGCCGACCACCGCGCCATCACCACGCGGGAGGCTGCGTGAGCGAGGGCGCACCGGGAGCGGACTTCGAGTCCTTCGTCCTCGACACCATCGAGGCGTTCTCCCGACTGGCCCGGGCCAAGGCGGGCGACCTGCACAGCGCCGAAGACGCTGTGCAGGACGCCTACCTGAACATGTACCGGCAGTGGGAGAAGATCTCAGCACGGCAGGGATCTCTCACCGCCTACGGCCGTACCGCCGTAGCCCACGCGGTCATCGACCAGTTCCGCCGTAACAGGCGGCTGGCCACAGTACCGATGCCGGTGCAGGAAATGCCTGACACTCAATCCGGCATCGGAGTCCCCGAAGCCGCATACGAAATGGTTAAGGAAGGCATCGACGAACTCGTCGCGCGCCTTCCTGAACGGCAGCGCGAGGTTATCACCCTGTGCGTTTTGCAGGACCTCAGCCCCGCAGTGGTTGCACAGCGCCTCCAGATCAAGGAGGAGTCGGTGAAGCGCTACATCAAAGCGGCCGCCAACAACCTGAAAAAGTCCATCAACGAATCCAGCGAGGAGGTAACCGCATGAACTACCTGCCGACTTGGCCCCACCAGCCCAAGGAGTACGCAACCATTCGGCTCCTCGCCCTGTGGGTCCTGCTCGATGGTTCTGAGCAGGCAGTATCCAAGAGTCCCCGTATCGGCGAGGACTCTGTCCAGGCGGAGGGGGGCCAGCCCACGGGCCGGCCCCCGGCCCCCGCCATCTGCCTGCCCTACAGCATCGACGGCAATCATCGAGTCGGAGCACTCAACGAACTCCGCATCCTCCTCAAGAAGGAACTCAATGACTGCGCAAGGCCCCAAGAAACACGCCGCGTAGCAGAAATCCTAGAACTAATGGAGTGGGATACTGAAGCGCGGACGTGGTGGCAAAAGGCTGCCGACAAGGGCGACGAGGATGCTCAAGACTATCTTGAAGTCCTCGATGCTGAACAAAAAAACGAGCTATTGACATGCCAGGAAGAACAAGGAAAGGGATACTTCGTCGGCACCGTCACTTCACTCATGGGTGACAGTGATTTCGCATGCTCTCGCAAAGCAGCAGGCAGAGTTGAATCAGCTTTGGCCGAAGCCGGGCTCGACCTGCCTGACGGCAAAGCACAGGCCCTGATCCGCGAGATCGAAGACTTCCTGGGACGCCTAGACCCCACCACCGGCGGCCCGCGATGCTGACCCGACACCGCGCCCTGCGCCCAGTCCGCTTTGGAGAGGCCCTATAGACCAGAGCACCTCAGTGAGGTCTTCACGCTAGAAGGCCAGACGACTCGTTGAAGTGGCGGTCCACTCCCCGCAAACGCGGGGGTGGACCGCCACTTGCATTGACGCCGAGCTTCGTGAATCGCCTCACGGAACTCACCGTGCGTACACCACACTCACCAGCGCATGCCGAGGGCATCCAGGTCAGCACGACGTTCCGCGCTCAACCGGGCGGCCCTGCGCCGGGTGTTGTCGAGGAATGCGCCCAGCTTGATCTCCTCGCCGTTCACGAGTTCGATGTGCTTGCGGGCGGGGCGGAGGTGGCCTTCGCGGGCGTAGAACTGGCGGGCGGCGGCGAGGTTGGTGGCCCACCGGTCACGTTGTGAGCGCGGGACTGGCCGCGCACCCGTCGTGTCGTCGGGATCGACGCCCAACGTCTCCAGAAGCCAGACCTGCGCAGGGTGGAGCTCATCTCACGCGGCCTTCTGCCCGGCGATCCACGCTCCGAGGTCCTCGCCCTGCACGACCACCTCACGCGGCCCGACAGGCAGCGTGCCGCCGGCCTTCACGTGGGCGAGCGCCAACCGGTAGTTGCGCTGCCAGGAGACGTCCCACCCCGCCGGGCACCACCCGGGATCGATCTCCTCCAACGCCTCCATACGCCTGGGAGAGAGCTCCCCAGCGCTCGAGACGCCCGTTTCCCCAGCCTCCCGCCGCGCGGTATTCTCAACGCTCTTCCGCGCCGCGGCACGCATGTTCTTGGCCCAGACCCCAATCGCTGTGTCCTCCCAGACCGCGGATGCCGGCGGCAGAAAATGACCATGTGCGTCCGCATAGGAGCGGGCCACCGCCAGTCCGGCGTCCCACGCGGAGGCGTGGACAGACCAGACCATGCCCAGCCGCTCCAACTCCTCAACCCGCGAGGCCTCCAGACTCCCCACGGCGTAATAACGTCGCTGATCCGCGATGAAGACCCCGAGGGGATGGTTTCCGATCGCGCCCCAGTCCTCCGGGGTGACGTACGTGTACGGCACCCGCAGCTCCGCCGAGCGAGTTTCGCGCCGCCACCGGGTGGCGGCCTCGATCCCACGCCGCCAGTACACGCCCTCCGGATCGATCACCCGCAGCTGCACGAACTGCGCCAACGCCGCCGGGTCACGCTCCTCACTGAACCGCAGCACTTCCGCCGCCCGAGCCGACACCAACGCCTGCCCGTCGTCGACGTCCTCCAGACCCTGCTCCTCACCGTCTCCCGCGCCCTCCTCACCGTCCTCAGCCGCGCCCGAACGGGCGTTGCGCAAACGAGGGTCGGCGAGAGCTTCGATCGTCTCCGTGTCGTGCGCTCGGAGGGCTCCAAGGATCTTGCTGAGGGTGCTGTAAGCATCCGAGGTGAGCAATTCATTCGCGTCCTCGCCCGGCCCAAGGAAGACCGGAACGACCAAAGTCGCGAGTTTTCCCCGCTCCGGCCTCAGCCGCAGAGCCCGCCCGACCATCTGCACGATGTCCACCATCGAACCGCGCGCATCCGCGAAAAGAACCGCATCACACTCAGCAGTATCGACGCCCTCTCCGAGCACCCGCACAGAGCTCAGCACACGCAATTCTGCACACACATCCCGGCCCTCGAAACTCGGGCCACCGAGAAAATCTGACGCGAATTCATCCAACACGGCACGGCGGTGCCCGGCGGCGTGCTCGCCATACAGCCACTCCGCCCACACCCGCTCCGCCGGCGGGAAGGTGTCAGGGTCGTCCTCGGCGAGCCGGCCCGCCGTCACCGGCACCGCGGCCGCCATCGCCTCCGCCTCACCCACCCGGCTGTGAAACGACAACACCCGCCGAAAACGCTCCTGTTGGGCCGCATACATCAAACCCGCCTGCATCGCCGCCAACCGCGCTCCACGCGCCGCATCCGAGCCCGGCGCCTCACTGGACAGCGCCGCATACAAGTCCGGGTCACGGATGTCCAAGCACAGCACCTGGTACGGGGCCACGATGCCCCGCCGGATCGCCTCCGACAACGTCAGCTTGTAGGCCACCGGGCCGAAGACGGGCGAGCCGTCCTCCATCGACGCCACCAGACGAGGCCGCTCACCCTTCGCTTCCCACACCCGCGCCGTCGCAGTCATGTACAGCCGCCGCTCCGCGGGCAGCTGCGTCTGGTCGTGTACGGCCGCCCATGGCTTCATGCCATCGCCACTCGTCCTATGGGCTTCGTCCACGACCATCAGGCTCCAAACCTCGAGGCCAGCGGCATGCGCCCGCTGCAGGATCCCGAGACCGACCGAGGCGTACGTGGCGAAGGCGGTCACCGTCTCCAGCCCAGACACCCAGGCCACCAGCTCATCCGGATCGGTCGTACACGGCAGACCCTGGCTCTCCTCCGCCCGCAACGAACACACCCCGACCATCGCCCCCTGTGAGTGGGTGGTGGGGTGGCAGTGGGTGGTCGTCAGCGG